>NZ_PYON01000040.1 GCF_003026355.1 Photobacterium kishitanii
GCGATACCGCCAGCGGCCAAGTAGTGATCACCATTAAAGATGGTAGCGATGCTGCAGGTAATGAGCAGGGGCAAGTGACGATCACCGAAGGGGATTTAACCCCGCAGGGTAGCGAACACGGCTACCCTGTATCTGGCACTACCACCATTGCGATTGAAGCCGGTATAGACCGTCTCGACCCAACAAAAGTGACCATCGATCCAAAACAACTGACATCGCTAATCACTGAATTAGAATCAGAGTTAACCACTGGTGATCATCAAGCGATCAGTTTTCATTATAACAGTGCGACGGGTGAGTTAATTGGTTTAACAGCCAATGGCGAGCAGGTTGTAACGGTATCATTGTCAGCAGTACAAGCGGCGAATGGTCATGATGTGGCAGTTAATGTCACCATCACTCAAGAAAAACCATTAAATCACACCGATAACGGTAACCAAGGTTTAGTTGATAGTGTGAACGATAAGATCACCATTGATGTGCCGATTCAGGTGCAAGATACCGATGGTGACTGGCTGCAAAAACCGGCCAATATTGATATCACGATTAAAGACGGTGCTAACCCAGAGTTTGGTACTGATACTGGCACTACGATTAATGAATCAAGCCAGCAAGGTCAAATTATCCATGGTGAAGTGCCATTAGATGTTGGCTCAGATGCGATTCATCAGATTGATTTCAATCCTGAGCAGTCAGGCCTTGATGGTATAACGAGCAATGGCGAAGCCACCACCTTTACTGTGGCAGGCAATGTGCTAACCGTGGTTGATAGCCACGATAAGCCCGTGATGGTGGTAACTATTGCCACCGATGGCTCTTACACGGTTGAAGTCACCGGTTCTATTGACCAGAACGCGGCTGATATTGCCAATATTAGCTTGGGCGTGACGGCGACTGATAACGATGGCGATACCGCCAGCGGCCAAGTAGTGATCACCATTAAAGATGGTAGCGATGCTGCAGGTAATGAGCAGGGGCAAGTGACGATCACCGAAGGGGATTTAACCCCGCAGGGTAGCGAACACGGCTACCCTGTATCTGGCACTACCACCATTGCGATTGAAGCCGGTACAGACCGTCTCGACCCAACAAAAGTGACCATCGATCCAAAACAACTGACATCGCTAATCACTGAGTTAGAGTCAGAGTTAACCACTGGTAATAATGAAGCGATCAGTTTTCATTATGACAGTGCGACGGGTGAGTTAATTGGTTTAACAGCCAATGGCGAGCAGGTTGTGACGGTATCATTGTCTGCAGTACAAGCGGCGAATGGTCACGATGTGGCGGTTAATGTCACCATCACTCAAGAAAAACCGTTAAATCACACCGATAACGGTAATCAAGGTTTAGTTGATAGTGTCAACGATAAGATCACTATCGATGTGCCGATTCAGGTACAAGATACTGATGGTGACTGGCTGCAAAAACCGGCCAATGTTGATATCACGATTAAAGACGGCGCTAACCCAGAGTTTGGTACTGATACCGGCACTACGATTAATGAATCAAGCC
>NZ_PYON01000042.1 GCF_003026355.1 Photobacterium kishitanii
ACTTTCCAGAACCTTCACCTAACGCAGAACTAGCTTAAGGGCTAATCCGGTTTCGCTCGCCGCTACTACCGGAATCTCGGTTGATTTCTCTTCCTCGGGGTACTTAGATGTTTCAGTTCCCCCGGTTCGCTTCATTAACCTATGTATTCAGTTAATGATACTAGCTTATGCTAGTGGGTTTCCCCATTCGGAAATCCCAGACTCAAGTGGCTTTTACTGCCTAATCTGGGCTTATCGCAAGTTAATACGTCCTTCATCGCCTCTGACTGCCAAGGCATCCACCGTGTACGCTTAGTCACTTAACCATACAACCCCAAGAGGTCTTGTATGTTCAACTAACCAAGGTTTGCGTTTAATAATCCGATCAAGAAAATATTAAACATTGGTTTTTCGCCGGACTCGATACAAGACACTTGAATGTGTGTTGTTTTGAGAACTCGTTTTTATCCGAAGATAAAAACATTTTTTAAAATCAATCTTTCGATTGAATTTACTAGTCAGCTTTCCAGATTGTTAAAGAGCATGCAATTTTCTATTGAAAACCACTTTTTAATTACACTCTTCAGAATGCATTTAAAAAGTGGTGGAGCTATGCGGGATCGAACCGCAGACCTCTTCGCTGCCAGCGAAGCGCTCTCCCAGCTGAGCTATAGCCCCTTAAAGTTTTACTTCTTTAGGAGAAGTTCTCTATAAAGAGAAAGTGGTGGGCGATACCGGGCTCGAACCAGTGACCCCCTCCTTGTAAGGGAGGTGCTCTCCCAACTGAGCTAATCGCCCACGATAGTTGCTATTTGCTTTCACTTTAAAAAGTAAAATCAAACTAGCTTTCCTTCGTGGAAAGGAAATGGTGGGTCGTGCAGGATTCGAACCTGCGACCAATTGATTAAAAGTCAACTGCTCTACCAACTGAGCTAACGACCCATTGGCGTCCCGTAGGGGAGTCGAACCCCTGTTACCGCCGTGAAAGGGCGGTGTCCTAGGCCTCTAGACGAACGGGACAATGTTCATAACATAAGTTGTTGGGCAACTTATGTTGGCTCTTTTACATTTCGACCAAGCAATCTGTGTGGACACTGCATAAAACAGAAAAGTCTTTAGGTAAGGAGGTGATCCAGCCCCAGGTTCCCCTAGGGCTACCTTGTTACGACTTCACCCCAGTCATGAACCACACCGTGGTAAACGCCCTCCCGAAGGTTAAGCTATCTACTTCTGGTGCA
>NZ_PYON01000043.1 GCF_003026355.1 Photobacterium kishitanii
CACATTATCGCGTTAGGCGATTATAGTGCGTCTTTTTTGATACAAAGAACGTGGTATTTACCGTCTTCGATCTCTGCACCTTCAGTTTCGTGTTCGAAACCAGGGAATTCAGCGTCCCATGCTTCTAGTGCTTTCAAGTACTGGATTTGAGGACTTGTTTCGTCACCGAAGTTTTCGCCACCCATTAGCATTGGGATGCCTGGTGGGTAAGGAATAACAGAGTTCGCTGCAACACGACCAACAAGCTTGTCAGAAGGTACTAGTTCTACGTCATCAGATACTACGAACTGGTAAGCAGTACGTGGCTTCACTTCCATTTCTGGAAGGCTTGAGTAAGCGTGGTTTAGTACTTGGCTTGGGTTATGACGTACTAGGTATTCAAACATCTTGTTACCAAGATCTTTAAGACCAAGACCGCGGTAAACTTCTGGAGCAGAAGCGACTAGCTCAGGCAGTAATGTTTCGATATCTGCGTTTGCATCGTAGTGACGCTTGAATGACAACAAGGTGTTGATCAATGTATCACGCTTACCTTTAGTAATACCCATTGAGAATAGGAACATTACTTGGAAGTCAGTGGTACGAGTTGGTACGATACCGAAACGACCTAGGTATGCAGTTACAAGTGCTGCTGGAACACCTGTTTCTAGGAAGTTACCGTTGTCGTCAAGACCTGGAGTTAGCAAGCTAACTTTGATTGGATCAAGCATACACCAGTCATTGTCGATTTCGTCAAAGCCGTGCCACTTGTCACCAGGAGTCAATTTCCAGTTCTGTTGGATAGTCATTAGTGACTCAACAGAAGCATCTTCGAAATTAACTTTGTCGCCGTTCATTTCAGTAACAGTTTCAGCATTCCAAGGCTTGAAGAACCAATCGTTTTCAGCCGTGTAATCGTTGAATAGTTGACGCATGTTTTGACGGAAGATGATCGCTTCGCGGTTAACTTCGTTAGTTAGCGATAGACCACTTTCGCCTTTCATCATATTCGCAGCAACATCGTTAGACGCACAGATTGCGTATAGTGGTGATGTTGAAGTGTGCATCATGTAAGCT
>NZ_PYON01000045.1 GCF_003026355.1 Photobacterium kishitanii
TACAAAATGCACCACATTTAGCAAATGTATAAGCAATACACATTGCGCCTAACGCGGTCACAATCCAAGATAACATCGAAATTGCACCAACTTGCGCCAAGCTTGCTGGTAGCATAATAATACCGGAACCCATCATGTTAACTGCAACAAGTACAGTTAAGCCGACAAGACCCATTTTTTTAGTGCCAGTATCTGATGACATTATATTCACCTACGATTAGAGGAATGATAAACCTTATTTAAATTAGAGCTTATCTTAATTGAAATAAAACCAAGTCCATGGTGAATTGTTTATTATGGAAGTAATAAACACTTAAATATTTTATTAAATTTGTTTAGTAATAAAATAATTAAAATATAACTCTTTAACTGTAAACGTTATAAAAGTTATATTTTAAGCCGAACTCTTAACCTTGTGTTCGAGACATATAATGCGCCGTTTTCATAAAAATAAAACCATAAAAACGGAATGAATTATTGCATTTTTAGTGATCGTCATCACATTAAGTATCGTTATTCGACCATTCCTTTCAAGAATGTGTCATTTATTGCGTTTTTTTGCGATTAAAAATCTTTGTTTACAATAGCTTGAGAAGGTTGTTGTAGGTGGAAATTAAAGATATATTAAATATATGAATAATAGTTATGCATAAATACTGGGAATAAATTCACCGAAAAATAAAGAAATATTTTTTTATTGTTAGGTTAAGAGAAATTTAATTTGTATTTAAAAGAATGCCGTCTAAGTAAAAATACTGATTGGGGCTCTAGAAATATTGGTTAGTAGGTATAAAAAAATCCCCCGCTATAATTAGCGAGGGATTGATAGGGTAGTCACATTATCGCGTTAGGCGATTATAGTGCGTCTTTTTTGATACAAAGAACGTGGTATTTACCGTCTTCGATCTCTGCACCTTCAGTTTCGTGTTCGAAACCAGGGAATTCAGCGTCCCATGCTTCTA
>NZ_PYON01000046.1 GCF_003026355.1 Photobacterium kishitanii
TTAGTGAAATCGAGTAGGACGGGACACGTGATATCCTGTTTGAACATGGGGGGACCATCCTCCAAGGCTAAATACTCCTGACTGACCGATAGTGAACCAGTACCGTGAGGGAAAGGCGAAAAGAACCCCTGTGAGGGGAGTGAAATAGAACCTGAAACCGTGTACGTACAAGCAGTAGGAGCCCACTTGTTGGGTGACTGCGTACCTTTTGTATAATGGGTCAGCGACTTAATTTTAGTAGCAAGGTTAACCGTTTAGGGGAGCCGTAGGGAAACCGAGTCTTAACTGGGCGTCATAGTTGCTAGGATTAGACCCGAAACCGAGTGATCTAGCCATGGGCAGGTTGAAGGTGAGGTAACACTTACTGGAGGACCGAACCGACTAATGTTGAAAAATTAGCGGATGACTTGTGGCTAGGGGTGAAAGGCCAATCAAACTCGGAGATAGCTGGTTCTCCCCGAAAGCTATTTAGGTAGCGCCTCGGACGAATACTACTGGGGGTAGAGCACTGTTAAGGCTAGGGGGTCATCCCGACTTACCAACCCTTTGCAAACTCCGAATACCAGTAAGTAATATCCGGGAGACACACGGCGGGTGCTAACGTCCGTCGTGAAGAGGGAAACAACCCAGACCGCCAGCTAAGGTCCCAAAGTTATAGCTAAGTGGGAAACGATGTGGGAAGGCTCAGACAGCCAGGATGTTGGCTTAGAAGCAGCCATCATTTAAAGAAAGCGTAATAGCTCACTGGTCGAGTCGGCCTGCGCGGAAGATTTAACGGGGCTAAGCTATACACCGAAGCTGCGGCAATGTGAATTTATTCACATTGGGTAGGGGAGCGTTCTGTAAGCCGTTGAAGGTGCATTGTAAAGTGTGCTGGAGGTATCAGAAGTGCGAATGCTGACATGAGTAACGATAAAGGGAGTGAAAAACTCCCTCGCCGGAAG
>NZ_PYON01000047.1 GCF_003026355.1 Photobacterium kishitanii
AATGCAAAAATAGCAATTTAATTGCTGTGTTTGCCTCGATAGCTCAGTCGGTAGAGCAGAGGATTGAAAATCCTCGTGTCGGTGGTTCGATTCCGCCTCGAGGCACCATATTAAAATTTGATACGATATGTCGTGTCGAATGAAGAATAATTCCCTCTTAGTTCAGTTGGTAGAACGCCGGACTGTTAATCCGTATGTCACTGGTTCAAGTCCAGTAGAGGGAGCCAAATAAGAAAGCCCGCAAGCAATTGCGGGCTTTTTTACGTCTGGATTTTGGCAAAACAAAACTGCATTGATCAGGCTCTTATACCCTCTCGATAATTCCTTCTTCGTTCAGTTGGCGACACTTTATGAGAAGCTTGGCGGACAGCTAATCCGTATGTCACTGGTTCAAGTCCAGTAGAGGGAGTCAAATAAGAATAACACGATCTATTATCCGTCATCTCGGAAGCTGAGGTACGAGGGCAATCCGTGATCTATTCACAGCGTTATTGAGCCTAAAAGACATCAGCTAAAATAATCAATCTACAACACGCGAATAGTAGATTCCCTATCGCCCTCGCGGGCATTCACTGGTAGGGAATGACGATAAATTAGATTTGTATGCCACCATTAATTTTTATCAAATACTGTTTTCGTAAAACTTTCACCTCATCATGAACGCCTCTCGTAGTGACGAACAAATACCGGAAAAACCAACAATTAAGTGCAAAATAACAGCAATCAGTGCAAAAAAGATAATCTTAATAACTATTTGAAAAAAAACCATTGACGACAAGGCTAAAAACCTTTTTAATGCGCTCCGTTGCCTCGATAGCTCAGTCGGTAGAGCAGAGGATTGAAAATCCTCGTGTCGGTGGTTCGATTCCGCCTCGAGGCACCATTTCTTCTCTTTTGAAGTGTGGTGCCAAGCAACGATAAAATCTGTT
>NZ_PYON01000048.1 GCF_003026355.1 Photobacterium kishitanii
GAGCGTCTCGTGGGCTCGGATGATATCCAATCTATTCACTTTAATGCCGCGCAAGACGGTCTTGCTAATATCACCAGTAATGGTGAAGCGACAACTTTTACGGTCAACGGCAATGTACTAACGGTGGTTGGTTCACAGTCACAACCTGTGATGGTGGTGACGATCGCTAATGACGGCACTTATACCGTTAAAGTAACTGGAGCTGTTGATCAAAACAGTGCCGATATTGCTGAGATTAAACTGGCTGTGACGGCAACCGATAAAGACGGTGATACCGCTCAGGGTGAATTAAATATCACCATTAATGACGGCACTGATGCGGTTGGTGGTGAGAACATTGATATCACGCTCACAGAAGGTGATCGTGATGTGGATGGTAGCGGTACTAGCACTGGTGGCATTGATACCACGTACCCTGTGGAACAAAGCGGACAGTTAACACTGGTTGCGGGTGAAGATCGGTTAGTGGCGTCATCGGCTGCGATTGATGTAAGCCAACAAGCAAGCTTAATTAAAGAGCTTAACGCTGAACTGACTTCAGGCGGTCACGCGTTGACGTTTACGGTTGATGCGAATGGTAACTTGGTTGGTACTCTTGCAGGGACTGATACCGTTGCTGTGCGGGTTGAATTAACATCTCAGCAAGATGGTCAAAACGTTAACGTTGACATCAAGATTATTCAAGCATTGCCGCTGGATCATAATGCCTCTGGTGACAGTGCTGGGTTTGTAACGGTTAATGGCAATGACATTGCGATTAAAGTCCCCGTACAAGCGCAAGATACCGATGGTGATCCACTAGATAACTCGGCCACGATTGATATTCCGATTACAGATGGTGCGAACCCTGTATTCGGTATTGATA
>NZ_PYON01000049.1 GCF_003026355.1 Photobacterium kishitanii
TTAAAGATGGTAGCGATGCTGCAGGTAATGAGCAGGGGCAAGTGACGATCACCGAAGGGGATTTAACCCCGCAGGGTAGCGAACACGGCTACCCAGTATCTGGCACTACCACCATTGCGATTGAAGCCGGTGCAGACCGTCTCGATCCAACAAAAGTGACCATCGATCCAAAACAACTGACATCGCTAATCACTGAATTAGAATCAGAGTTAACCACTGGTGATCATCAAGCGATCAGTTTTCATTATAACAGTGCAACGGGTGAGTTAATTGGTTTAACAGCCAATGGCGAGCTGGTTGTGACGGTATCATTGTCAGCAGTACAAGCGGCGAATGGTCATGATGTGGCGGTTAATGTCACCATCACTCAAGAAAAAACGTTAAATCACACCGATAACGGTAACCAAGGTTTAGTTGATAGTGTGAACGATAAGATCACTATCGATGTACCGATTCAGGTGCAAGATACCGATGGTGACTGGCTGCAAAAACCGGCCAATGTTGATATCACGATTAAAGACGGCGCTAACCCAGAGTTTGGTACTGATACTGGCACTACGATTAATGAATCAAGCCAACAAGGTCAGATTATCCATGGTGAAGTGCCATTAGATATTGGCTCAGATGCGATTCATCAGATTGATTTCAACGCAGAGCAGCCAAGTTTAAGCACTATCACCAGTAATGGTGAAGCCACCACCTTTACTGTAGAAGGCAATGTGCTAACCGTGGTTGATAGCCACGATAAGCCCGTGATGGTGGTAACTATTGCCACCGATGGCTCTTACACGGTTGAAGTCACCGGTTCGATTGACCAAGATGCGGCTGATATTGCCAATATTAGCTT
>NZ_PYON01000005.1 GCF_003026355.1 Photobacterium kishitanii
CTTTATTGCCTTGCTGACCTTGTTGTTGCTGCTGGTCTTTATTGCCTTGCTGACCTTGTTGTTGCTGCTGGTCTTTATTGCCTTGCTGACCTTGTTGTTGCTGCTGGTCTTTATTGCCTTGCTGACCTTGTTGTTGCTGCTGGTCTTTATTGCCTTGCTGACCCTGTTGTTGCTGCTGGTCTTTATTGCCTTGCTGACCTTGTTGTTGCTGCTGGTCTTTATTGCCTTGCTGACCTTGTTGTTGCTGCTGGTCTTTATTGCCTTGCTGACCTTGTTGTTGCTGTTGGTCTTTATTACCTTGTTGGTCTTTATTAGTTTGTTTCTTTTGTTCTTCCTGTTGTTGACGTTGCTTTTCAGCTTGCTCAACAATAGCCAAGTTCTTTTTAGCATCAGAAAAATCAGGCTGCTGTTGTAAAACTTTCTCATAAGTTGCAGCTGCTTGTTTATAGTCACCTTTTTGTGCGTAGGCATTACCTAAATTGTATTGTGAGGTTGGATCTTGCAACGGTTTAAGTGTTTCTATCGCCTGGTCATATTGCTTAGCTTTATATTCAGCAATGCCTTTCCATTGCGGTGACGTGAAATCTTGTGCGGCTTGTTTATAGTGGCCATCAGTAAAGATCTCATAGGCTTGACGGTTAGTATTTGTCCATGGACTTGCTTGTGCATGATCGATAGGCAATAAAACAAACATTGCCGCTAAAACAATGCCACGACGAAAGCCGAGTAGAGCTAATAATAACAATGGAAGAAGTAACCAGAAGCCGCCATTTAAACGTTCTTGTAGTTCTTTTTCGTGGCCTTTTTTACCACTCGCTAATGGCTTGGCTGTGAAGTTTACAATCGCATTAACATCATTATCGGTCGCTTGTGCCATCTGTAATATGCCACCGGTACTATCAGTAATTGACATTAAAGTACCAATATCAATTTTACTCATTACTGGCGCGCCATTTTCTAGTAATAAATTGCCGCTAGGAAGCTGAATCGGTGCGCCTTCAACGGTTCCCATTGCAAGAATAGAGACTCGATAATGCGTTCCCTTGAGTTCTGCTAATGCTTGTTGAGCAACCGTTTTGGTCATACCGTCAGTCATCAATATAATGTCACCGGTATTGTGACCAGCTTGCTTGAGTAATCGTATTGCTTCTGCAATCCCTTTAGCGGCATTATTACCCGCAATAGGCATTACTTCAGGTGACAGACTTGGAATTAAATTGCGTAATGTGCTGCTATCTGTCGTTAATGGGCTTACTTCGTAGCCATCTCCTGCGAAAGCAACCAGCCCAGTGCTACCTTCTTTCCAGCCAGGTAACATATCTAATGCTTTAAATCTTTCTTGAGTTAAACGATTAGGTTTTATGTCAGTCGCGTACATTGATTGCGACATATTCATGACTAATACGCGCGCCCCACTGAGGTTATAGGCTGGTAGTTTGACTTTTTGCCAGCTAGGACCTGCCATTGCAATAACTGCAATGAGCCATCCTAATGCTAATAAACCTATTGGCCATTTTTTGGGTTGTTGTTGAGTCAGGCCTAGTTTTTCTGCGAGGTGAGGCGCAATTAAGCCAGAATGCTGTGCTTTGCCTTTTAACCATGGCAGAACAATGATCAAGGGAATTAACGCTGCAAACCACAGTGGGTGCATAAAGGTAAAATCAGCCATGACGTTTCCTCATGAAAGCGATAACAACAGATAGGAGCAATGCAAATGCTAGTGGGTAACGGAATAGCTCATCACGTGGACGCCAAGTTTGTTGAGCATTGTTCACTGGTTGAAGTTTATTAATAACATCGTAAATTTTTGCAAGTTGCTGTGGATTTCGAGCACGGAAATATTCACCACCTGTCATTGATGCTATTTTGCTTAACGTCTTTTCATCAAGATCTGAAGAGGGATTAACCACTCGATCACCGAAGAAGCCTTTTTGAATCATTTTATCAGCACCAATACCAACGGTATAAATCTTAACACCACTTTCTTCGGCCAGTTTTGCCGCTTCAATAGGGCCAATAACCCCTGAAGTGTTACCACCATCACTGAGTAAAATAATCACGCGCTGTGGTGCTTTACTATCAATAAAGGTTTTGGTTGCAACACCAAGCCCTTCACCAATAGCAGTACTTTGGCCAATTAAACCAAGTACAGTACGATTAAGTTGTTGCTCAACAGTTTTGCGATCAAAGGTTAATGGTGTTTGTAAATAACCATGATCTGCAAAAACCACTAGCCCTAATCGATCGCCTTTGCGTTTAGCAATAAAATCAGATAACACATGTTTTACTGCCGTAAGACGATCAATACTTTGACCATCTTTAGTAACCATATCTGGGATCGCCATGGATCCAGACAGATCAACAGCTAATAACATGTCACGGTGCTCTGGTTTTATTTCAATCGGATCGCCATACCATACTGGGCGTGCAACAGCACATACCAAGCTTACCCATACTAATGTCATTAGTACTTTTCGAATAATCGAACTCGGTTGTTGTTTCCCTACACCTTGCGGTAATTGCGGCAGATGGATTGCAGCAGGTTGCGCGACAGGTTTACTGAATCGATAAACTAGCCACGCTAATGGCAATAAAGCCCAGGCCCATAGCCACACAAACTCAAACATTGGATGACTCCTTGGTGATCACACTAGCATTACTTTCATTGCTCTTGGCTTTTGCTGGTAGAGCATGCTGTAGCCACAACAATGCTTGTTGCTGACAATCACTAAATTGCTGTGCTGTTAATGGCGTTGAGGAGAAAAGTCCTTGTTGCCATAATTGCTGTTGATCAACAAAACCACGGTGTTTAGTGGGTAAATGCAGATCAAGAAACGTTAGCCATTGCACACCAGTTAAAGGAGCAACCGTTGCGCGCGGAAAATAGCTCAATGCTGCTTGCTTCAATAAGGTATTCATCGCGGTTAACCCTCCTTCTGGTTGAAAGGTTTTTAATAACGTTATCGCTTCTTGCTTTGCTGCTAAGTGCTGATTACGTTGGCGGAGTTGATACCCGGCAATGAAAATTACAATAAGGCTAACGATAATCACTACCCACCATCCCCACGCAAGCGGCCAATAGCTCGGTGCTGTGTGAAGATGAATATCCGCGAGGGGTAATGCTGGTGCTGTAGGTTGAGTCATTACCTTATCCCTTGAGAGTGCGCCCCAAGCTGCTGCAATAATGATTGCGCTGCTGAGAGGGTGTGCAATGGTATAGCGAGTGAGGTTGCCATTTCACTAATAAAATTCTGATGTGTTTGATATTGTTGGCTTAATGAATCACGTGTTTTTTTTGCCGAAAAATCAAGCCACGCTGTTTGGTGGCTATCTGTCACATGTTCATAGCCGCGAAATTGTGTTTGTCCTTGTTCTAGTGGATCAGAAATTTGGACAAATTGAATTCGATTATGTTGACGAAGTTGGCTTAGACGACGTTTATCCGTGGTTCTTAAATGATAAAAATCACTGATAACAATAATTTCACTGCCTTTTGGACATAGATAATGTAATCGTTTTAGCGCCGTTGAGAAGCCTTCACTATTAACATTATCTATTGCTTGTAAGGCATTTTGTTGAGCTGAAATTAAGGCATTAATAATATGTAATGGTCCCCGCTGGCGTGCTGTAGGTTTACATTCAATAGTATTAATGCCGTTATAAATAACCGCACCAACACGATCTTGTTCGTCGATAGCTAACCAACTTAATAAACTGGCAAAATGTGCAGCTTGTACTGATTTAAGCATTAGCTGAGAGCCAAATTGCATGCTGGCGCTGAGATCGATAAATAACATGATCGGTTGTTCACGTTCTTCGGTGAACAGCTTGGTATGTGTTTTACCTGTACGTGCAGTAACCCGCCAATCAATGGAGCGAATATCATCCCCCGCTTGATAAGGGCGCACTTCAGAAAAATTCATGCCACGACCTTTATGGCGGCTTTGATGGTGTCCATTAAGCTGTGACCAGATGCTTTTTGCCGGAGCTAACCATCTTACTGCCTGATTTTTGTATTGCAGTAGCTCTGCTAGACACACATTGACGCCATCGCTATGGGGTGGCAGCGCTACGTTGATGTGTGTTGGCTTCATAAGCTGGCAACCTGTGAAATGAGAGTGTCAATAACTCGATCTGCAGCAATCCCTTCAGCTTGCGCTTCATAGCTTAATAGTAAACGGTGACGTAGCACTGGATAAGCCATAATTTGAACATCTTCAGGGGTTACAAAATCACGTCCACTTAGCCAAGCATGGGCGCGAGCGCAACGATCAAGCGCTAAGGTTGCACGTGGACTGACACCCATTTGTAACCATGATTGCAACTGTTCACCAAAGCGGTGTGGTTCTCGGGTTGCCATCACTAAACGGATAATATAATGCTCAACATCATCAGCCATATGAATGTTTAATATTTCTTTTCGTGCCGCAAAAATATCATTTTGACTAATACGAATTTGCTCTGCTTTTTCTACACCCAGTGCTTCGCCGCGATTAAGGCGCAGAATTTCAAGTTCACTTTCAGCATTCGGATAATCAACATTTAGTTGTAGTAAAAAGCGATCTAACTGAGCTTCAGGTAATGGATAAGTACCTTCTTGTTCAATGGGGTTTTGAGTTGCCATCACTAAAAATAATTCAGGCAAAGGGTAGGTGTTTCGACCCGCGGTTATTTGTTTTTCAGCCATTGCTTCTAACATTGCTGCCTGTACTTTTGCTGGCGCACGGTTAATTTCATCGGCAAGGACTAATGAATTGAAGATCGGTCCTGGTTGAAATGTAAATTCAGCTGTTTCTGGACGGAAAATATCAGTACCGGTTAAATCTGATGGTAACAGATCGGGCGTAAATTGAATTCGATGAAAATCCCCTTCAATACAATCAGCCAGCACTTTTACAGCACGAGTCTTTGCTAATCCAGGAGGACCCTCAACAAGAATATGACCATCAGCAAGTAAAGCAATTAAGAGCTGTTTTACTAAATTCGGCTGGCCAATAACCTGACTTTGAAGGTAATCATTTAGACGTTGAAATGTACTCGCTAACATACGGATATTTCCTTTGATATTCAAAATACTGAAGATGAAACAGTTTTTTTTCGGACTACTAAAATTTGATTAAGTTCACACTTAATTATCCAAAGAGAGCAAATGTGAGTATGAAATTTATGTTTCGATATTTGAAATAGTCTAACTACTAATGTTTGGGCGATATTTTGAGATTCAATCTGTTGGCCATAATTTATAATTTAGTGACGTTTTTGCAACATTTTCAAGATGAGGTGATAGTTTTTATTTTTAGCCGTCATCCGACCACTTTCTTCTAATCTTGTTATCTCCTGTATTTATCTTGCAACAAATAAGCAACAATTGCTGTTTGAGTAGCCGTCATCTATTGAGAGTAATTTATTGTTATTAAAGGTCTTATTGTTATTTTTTATGGTTATTACAATAAAATCTTATGTTAATTTATTGTTCTCATTTCTATTTTATTGATTTTATTATTAATAACGATGATTAATAGTTTTAAAAATGTTAATTCCTTTGCTTGCCATAAATATGCATCTGTGTTGTTATGTTCGGCATATGCAATGTGTTTGTAATTAACATGTGTTATATTGAGTAACTACTTACTAAATGTAACAAACGCATAGCAAAATACTAAATTGATAATTTATTTAAATAAATACGGCAAGATCAAAAGGAAGGAGCCTTGGAAATGAAAAAAGTAGCATTAGTGACTGGCGCTAAAGGTGGTATCGGTTCTTCAATTACTCAGGCTTTAGTTGACGCTGGCTTTCGTGTTGTAGCCACTTATAGTCCTAATAGTGAGCAAGCAGCTCAAGAGTGGTTTAAGGAAAATAATTACTCAGCTGAATCTGTGAAATTGTTGCCACTAGATGTCGTAGACACTGCATTTTGTAAAGAGTCGTTAACAGCATTATTAGAGCAAGAAGGTCATATTGATGTTTTGGTCAATAACGCTGGTATTACTAAGGACACTACGTTCAAACGTATGACCGCAGAGCAGTGGAATGATGTGATTAATACGAATCTCAACAGTCTATTCAATGTTACTCAACCTTTATTTGATTCAATGTGCCAACGTGGTAATGCACGCATTATTAACATTACTTCTGTTAATGGTCTTAAAGGACAATTTGGACAAACGAATTACTCTGCAGCGAAAGCAGGCATGATTGGTTTTACTAAAGCGTTAGCTGCTGAGGGTGCACGTTCAGGTGTTACTGTGAACGCAATTGCCCCTGGTTATACCGGTACAGCAATGGTTGAAGCAATTAAGCCTGAAGTTTTAGAGTCAATTAAAGCAGAAATTCCGATGAAACGCTTAGCGCAACCTCAAGAAGTTGCGGCAGCAGTTGTCTTTTTAGCAAGTGATGCTGCGGCATATATTACTGGTGAAACACTATCAGTAAATGGCGGCTTATACATGCACTAATTGTGCACCTTTATAATAAAAACATAATAATAAATTACATATAGAAAGGATTCAAAATATGGCTAAGGTATACATTGTTGCCGCAAAACGTACCCCAATCGGTAGTTTTAATGGTGCGTTAAAATCAGTTTCTGCAGCACAGCTTGGTGCGGTTGCAATTAAAGGTGCATTAGCGCAAATCAACGTACCCGTTGATGCGATTGATGAAGTTATTTTAGGAAATGTGGTTGGTGCTGGTCAAGGCATGGGACCAGGACGTCAAGCTGCTATTTATGCTGGCCTTCCAAATGAGGTTCCGGCTTATTCACTAAACATGGTTTGTGGTAGTGGCATGAAAGCATTAATGGATGCTGCTGCTCATATTAAAGCGGGTGATGCAGATCTTATCGTTGCTGCTGGTGCTGAAAATATGTCACAAATTCCATTTTGTGCATCATCAAAGATCCGTGATGGTCAGAAGATGGGTAACCTTGAATTAACGGACCTTTTAGTTGCTGACGGTTTAACTGATGTTTTCAATAACTACCATATGGGTGTAACAGCTGAAAACGTGGTAGCTAAAGTAGGTTTGACACGTGAGCAGCAAGATAATTTTGCACTTGCTAGTCAGCAAAAAGCAGTTGCTGCAATTGAACAAGGACGCTTCGTTGCTGAAATTTGCCCTGTAGAAGTTGTTACTCGTCGCGAAACAGTTGTTGTTGATACAGACGAATATCCGAAAGCAAATGCATCTATTGAAGAGCTTGCTAAGTTACGCCCTGCTTTTAATCGTGACGGTTCTGTTACTGCGGGCAATGCTTCAGGTATTAATGACGGCGCAAGTGCAATTATTGTTGCTTCTGAAGCAGCTGTTGCTAAATACAATTTGACACCGTTAGCAGAAGTTGAAAGCTACGCGCAAGCGGGTGTTGCCCCAGAGATCATGGGTTTAGGTCCTGTTCCTGCGGTACTTAAAGCATTAGAAAAAGCAAATCTTTCAATTGAAGATATTAATCTTCTTGAATTTAATGAAGCTTTTGCTGGTCAAGCATTAGGTGTCTTCCATGAAGTAGCTAAAGCAACCGGAACTAAAGTGGAAGATTTAGTTGAACGTGCGAACGTAAATGGTGGTGCAATTGCACTGGGTCACCCTCTAGGTGCATCTGGTAGCCGTATTCTTGTTAGCTTGCTGCATGAAATGTGCCGTCGTGATGACAAATATGGCATGGCAACATTATGTGTTGGTGGCGGTATGGGTACAGCTGTTATTTTAAAACGTGTGTAAGTAAATAAACTAATACAATCAGTGTAATACGGACAATGTTATTACACTTTATTACTATCAATGAGGAATGTTCTATGTATACGGAAATGTTTAAATCTTTTTCTGAGCAAACAGAAAAAACACTAGCACCATACGCAAAATTCAACAAAGTATTCGCTAAAAATGTTGAGCAACTAACTGAGCTTCAATTGTCAGCTGTTCGCGCTTACAGTGATCTTGGCTTAAAGCAACTTAAAGCAGTAAGCGAAGTGAAAGATATTCAGTCACTAACAGCATTTAATGGTCAACAACTTGAAACATTAACTAAGCTTTCTCAACAGCTTCTAGAAGATAGCAATAAGTTTTCTTCTGTAGCACAAAGCTTCAAAACTGAAGTTGAAGAGCTTGTTGCTGATAACGTTAAGCAAGCAACACCTGCTATTTAAGTTACGGTAGATTGCACTACATTTTAGTGTGCAGTGTGATTATCTAATACTTATATCAATCAGCCATATAAGATGATTATATGGCTGATTACTTAGTCCAAGTACAGGGTTTTTGTTATGAACAATCACTTCTTTTCGGACTACTTTGCCAAGCTCCAAGATATGAACCAGTTATGGTGGAAGGAGTTAGACTCCGGCAAGGCAGCCATGAATACCCCAGTAACTAAAGCGCTTAATGATATTAACTTGGAAGATGCCACTGAATTTTTAGAGAAAGCGGCTGCTCAGCCTGGCGCTTTAGCTAAAGTCCAAATGGATTGGTGGGAAAATCAAGTAAAGATTTGGCAGAATGTTGCAATCGGTAATACGACAGCAGAAAGCGCCTTTATTAAGCCAGCAAAAGATGACAAACGTTTTAGTGATCCTGCGTGGGAAAATGAAGCTTTTTATAATTATATTAAGCAATCATATTTGCTATTCAGTAACACAATGCGTGACACAATTGATTCAATCGAAGGGGTGGATGAAAAAGCTAAAGAACGTTTAGGCTTTTTTTCACGTCAAGCTATCAATGCGATGTCACCAACTAATTTTGTAACAACCAACCCCGAGTTAGCTAAATTGACTGTTGAAACTAACGGTGAAAACTTGATTAAAGGGATGGAGTTGCTACAAGAAGATTTGCAAAGCAGTGCTGATGTACTAAAAATTCGAATGACTAATAGTGGTGCATTTGAACTTGGTCTTAACATTGCGAACACTGAAGGTGAAGTGGTTTTTAAAAATGAATTATTTGAATTAATTCAGTATAAACCACTGACTGAAGCTGTTAATAAAACGCCGCTTTTGATTGTGCCGCCATTTATTAATAAATACTATATTCTGGATTTGCGTGAGCACAATTCAATGGTACGTTGGCTAGTAGAGCAAGGCCATACAGTATTTATGATGTCATGGCGTAATCCTGATGCATCATTAAAAGACATTGATTTTGATAATTATGTTTTAGATGGTGTTGTTAAAGCGGTTGATGCGGTTGAAGACATTACCGGCCAAAAACAAATCAATACAGTAGGCTATTGTATTGGTGGTACGCTATTAGCTACGACGTTAGCATATTATGCTGCGAAACGTATGCGTAACCGTATTAAGTCAGCGACATTCTTTACCACATTATTAGACTTCTCTCAGCCTGGTGAAATTGGTGCTTACATCAATGATCCAATTATTTCGGCAATTGAAGCTCAAAATATTGAAAATGGTTTTATGGATGGACGGTCATTGAGCGTGACTTTCAGTTTATTACGTGAAAATAGTTTGTACTGGAACTATTACGTTAATAATTATCTGAAAGGTAATAGTCCAATTGATTTTGATTTACTTTACTGGAATGGTGATAGCACTAATGTTGCGGCTAAATGTCATAACACCTTGCTACGTCAGTTCTACTTAGAAAACAAGCTAGTTGACAGTAAAGGCTATAAAGTTGGTGGTGTGTACATTGATTTGAGTAAGATTAAAGTACCAACATACTTTATTTCTACACAAGAAGATCATATTGCTTTATGGCAAGGTACTTACCGCGGTGCTAAGCAACTAGGTGGGAAATCAACATTTGTCTTAGGCGAGTCAGGCCATATTGCAGGTATTGTAAACCATCCTCAGAAGAACAAATATGGCTTCTGGGTTAATGACAGTAAAGAAGAAAATGCTGAAGTTTGGTTAGCTGGTGCAAAGCGTCAGGAAGGTTCTTGGTGGACGCATTGGAATGTATGGCTAACAGAATTTAGCCCTGCAGAGCAAGTGCCGCCACGTGCAATGGGTAGCGAAACTTATGCTCCGCTATATATTGCACCAGGTGATTATGTGAAGCAGGTATTGCCTCTTTCTTAATCATGTCACTGTTTTTGAAGCCCAGATTATTCTGGGCTTTTTTTTAATTTTTTTTTTAATATTATGATTTAAAAGATTTTTTTTGTTTTATTGTTTATCTTTGAATTTAATTGAGTGTTTTGTTCGTAAATCATGCGGTGTTCTGGTTTTTATTGGCTATATTTTTCAAATAGGTATAACTAAAAAAGACTAGGGGAAAGTAATGACAAAACTCGTTAGTGTTGAAGGTATTGGTGAAACTTACGCGTCAAAGCTAGAAGCTATTGGTGTTACCACGGTTGCACATTTATTAGAGCAAGGTGCAAAGCCAAGTGGCCGTAAAATGTTGGCTGAAAAAACAGAAATTAGCGGTAAACTTATTTTAAAATGGCTTAATCGTGCAGATTTATCACGAATTAAAGGGGTAAGTACTCAATATGCTGATTTATTAGAATCAGCAGGTGTTGATACGGTACCAGAACTTGCACAACGTAATGCTGAAAATTTGCATACTAAAATAGTTGAAGTTAATGAGGCTAAAGCATTAGTTCGTCAATTACCGCCACTTTCAGCAGTAGAAGATTGGATTTCACAAGCAAAATTATTGCCACGCGTAATTGATTATTAATATTTTCGCAGGTGCTAATGATTGATGGTGTTGTGGTCTTTAAGGATGGTGTATGCGTTTTTTAAAGCATGGATTGCTGGTGATGATAGGTGCTATTGGTTTTGTGACTATCAGTGATGCAAAGCAATATGGCACCGAACAGATGGTAACAATTCAACCGGTTGCAGAATTGCAGTTAAGTAATTTACCACAACGTCATTGCCTATATGCAGGAAAAGCCTATTCATTAGGCGCGATTATCAGTACCAGAAATATTGAATTAGAATGTCGTCCGATATCGAATATTGAGCTAAATGGTGCTTTAAAATGGGTCGTGTTGCAACAAACACAAAAATCGACCTTATCTCAAAATAAGTAATACTATAAGTTAATAATAAAGCCAGTCTCAGATCTTATTCATTGAATAAAACTGTCTACTGGCTTCATTTGTTATCAAAGTGATAGCTTATGTTTTTTGATAACTTATTTCGCTAGAGAGCGACTTTTTAGTTCGAAAATTAACTTTTCAGCACTACATTCAAACTGGATACGTGCTGTTAATTCTGTACTTGTTTCATCAACAGGTGTTGTTTCTACTTTAATGTTAGCATTAACTTGTTTTGCTAATGTTAGGTAGTTTGCAAGCTCTAATTCTAGCGCTGCTTTACCATTAGCAAAAACATGTACATCGGCGATATCATCATTTTCTTTGATCATAAAACCCATTTCAGCTGAAACACCACAAGCATCACATGGTTGGTATTCTTCTCTTTCTGTAGTCATAACTTTACTTCCTATTAGTTAGTCTAAGCATCTTAAAGCGATGTGAGGCAGATCGCTATTGATTAATATGAAAAGTCAGTTTTTAGCTATTTAAGCGTTAAACAAGGGTACTTGCTGGTTATTTATTCAACAGTTGCTATTGTATAAGCGGCAAATATGGGCGAAAGTTTGTTGGAAAGGATAGGCTTCTAAAACTCCAAATCCTTCAAGTTGTTTGGCTTTTATTTTGCTGTTTAATGGGGTGCTCATGCCATGTAGAAAACGAGTGATAGCTGCCATTGATGGCGCGGTATCATTACGTTGAATAAAGGCATCACTCCATATTGTAATTTGTTGATCATTAATCTCAGGTAGTGTTGGTAAAGCTGGTAAGGTGATTTTTTTACCACGACAGACTGAGCAGTGGCCACATTGTTGTGGTGCATGATGATCAGCAAAATAACTTGCTAATTTATGACTTAGACAGCTTTCGCTTTCGAAAAAATCGATCATATTTTCGATACGATTAATTTCGCTATGCTCTTTTTGTTGAAATAATTGATATAACGCTTCTGTTTCTGTTTCAATATCAAAATGATGTTGATTAATACGGTAAACATCAGTCATTTGTTTACTTTCAAGGGTGATCCAACCTTGTTCGTGTAAATAATCAATGGCAGCGACAACGCGTTTTCTATCGACTTGGTAGCCCTGCCATAGCGCATCCATATCTAAAGTATGCCAAACTCGAGCTTTTGGTGAGCAAGCAAAAATTGTTTCAATAAATTGACGACGTTCGCCTTGGAAACGTTGCGCAATGTCATACTGTGAAATGTTCATCTTGTAGCGATAATCTGCAAAATAGGTAAACATTGGTTCAATAATATGACGAATTTCAAGATAGACTAATAATGTTTTTAGTGGCAATAACCGAATATTACTGTCTTTAGATAAGCGACCACTCATGATTTCCCATTGCTGCTCTTGTGCTTGTATTTCACGTAAAATATAAGCAATAGCACTGCGGTCTGGAGTGTCACCAAATACAAAATTCTCTAATACATTGAGTCCAGACTTATTGGCAATGACGGTACATTGTGAAACTTCGCCATCTCGTCCGGCGCGGCCAATTTCTTGACTATAATTCTCGATTGATTTGGGTAAGTCAAAATGAATGACTTGGCGAATATTGGATTTATCGATCCCCATACCAAAAGCAATGGTTGCGACGATGCAATTAATGTCGCCATTCATAAATTGTTGTTGAATACTATGCCGACGCTCCGCATCCATACCAGCATGATAGGCTTGTGCAGGAAAGTGACTACGAGTGAGGGCATCAGCCACTTGTTCGGCGGTGTGCTGCAAGGTCACATAGACAATCGCGGGTTCATTACTACCTTGTGAGAGTTGGTGTTTTAGCGTGTCTATTTTCTCATCTTCATCAGCCGCTAATACCGTTAAATCAAGGTTACTGCGATAAAAGCCTGTCACAATAATATTATCTTTGTCGATGGCAAATTTATCCTGCATATCTTGAATAACTGCAGGAGTTGCTGTTGCTGTGAGTAGTAATACTTGCGGTACATTTAAAGCTTGTTGGTAATGTGGCAGTTTCAGATAATCTGGGCGGAAGTTATGCCCCCATTCTGAAATACAGTGTGCTTCATCAACGACTAATAATGAAATTTGGATTTGACCAATAAAATGACGAAAACGTTCGTTTTTTAGACGCTCGACAGAAATCATTAATACTTTGATTTCACCTTGGCGAATTTGCTGCATTACTTGCTGTGTCTGTTGCCATGTTTGGCTGGAATCAATTGAGGCGGCTGGAATACCTTTAGTGGCTAAAAAGTCTAATTGATCTTTCATTAATGCTAATAGTGGTGAAATGACCAAAGTAAGGTGAGGTAATTCAATCGCGGGTAATTGATAACATAATGACTTTCCAGACCCTGTTGGGAATATCGCGGCCGCAGAATGACCATTGAGGACACGGGTAATCACTTCTTCTTGCCCGAGGCGTAAAGAATCAAAGCCAAAATATTTTTTAAGTGTTTGATGATACATGTCTTAATACCCGCTAACCATTGATTGATTGCTATCATACCGTATTGATTTACGGAAAGATAAAAACCATAACCAAAGTTAACTGGTTTTGGTGCGGTTATTCTCATTTTGAACAAAATTGATTTGTTTTTGCAGTAAAAATTGCTGAGTCCGTGACGGGAATAAGATTACCCCTTATATATGCATCGCTGCTGTTTATAAGGGGTCTAAATATGATTAAACAAGGATTAGCGATTATTTCATCAGGCTTGGAGAGGTAATGGCTTTTTTCGCCAGCTCTTTAGCAAACTCAGCGATATCAGCTTCGATAGCACGAATATGATGAGTAACATCAGCTGTATCGACCTGTGTCATTTGGCGTTGTTCCATTACAATATTGCCATTAACAATGGTGGTGCTGACATTACTTGGATTAGCTTGATATACCAAGGTTGCATAAGGGTTATAATTGGGCATCATGTTGGCCGATTGGGTTTCAACTATGATGACATCAGCTTTTTTACCAATTTCAAGTGAGCCAATTTTATCATCCATATGCAATGCACGAGCACCACCGATTGTTGCAAGTTCAATCACTTGCTCGGGAATCATAATGGTTCGATCATTATGCTTTAAGCGTTGCATATTGGCTGCATAACTCAGTGTACGCCATAGATCAACTTGATTAGAACTCATAGGACCATCTGTACCTAGACCCATTGGCAATTGCTGTTGATACATTTCCCATGCAGGTGCAATGCCTGTAGCGCCCTTAGCGTTTGCCATTGGGTTATATGCTACACCTGCCCCTGATTGCTTGATTAAATCGATGTCAGCTTGGTCAACATGAATAGCATGTGCAAGTACCATGCGCTTATCAAGCACTCCGATATCTTTAAGCCAAGCAACAGGGCTTAACTGTTTTGGATTATCATTAATACGACCTGATTCATTACCAAACTCGCCGACATGAATTAATACAGGGACGTCTAATTGCTGAGAGAGTGCACTGATTTGCTGTAGTTTTTGTTTTGAAACGGTATAGGCGGCATGAGGAGCAAAAGCGGGGGTAATTAAAGGATCATTCTTATAGTCGCTAATAAATTTCTGGGCGTATTCAAGGCCACCATATGGCTGCTTTGCATCAACAACTGGGAATTTAATGACAGTTTCGCCTAAGACGGCACGCAAACCGACTTCTTTGGTCGCTTTAGCCATTTCATCTACGTGATAATACATGTCAGCAAAGGTAGTGACACCACTTTGTGCTAAATCAATTGCACCAAGGCGGGTAGCTTGATAAATCAGTTCACGGCTTAGTTTTTCGCTTTCAAGAGGAAAGAAATAGGCAAATAAACGGTTTTCAATACCTTCTTCACCTAATCCTCGAAAAGCAATCATAGGTAAATGGTTATGGGTATTTATCATCCCAGGCATCACAATACCATTTTGGGCATCAATAATGCGTGTTGCTTGATATTTGGATAATAACGTCTGATCGCCAACAGCAATAATAGTGTCGTTATTGATAACAACCACCCCATTGTTAATCAGCTGTTTTTGGCCATTCATGGTGATTATTTGACCATTTTTAATAATTAAACTAGCTTGAGGAAGAGGATCTTGTGTAACGAACGAACTGCATCCGGAAGCAAACAGTAACGTTGCTATTAAACTGATTTTTATACGCATGGTGTGCCAATAATAAGAAGGAAGATAATTGGCGGGATTATAGAGGCAAAGTAATGTAACTAAACAATCCTTTGCCTAAGTTACCGTGATTTTTGTGAGCTTAATCCATTTGTTCATCATTGTTAATAATAATAGACATTGAGGTCCTAAACAGTTGGGCTGGTATTAATGATAACCAACCATTGCCACGAGCATATTCAATTAGTCCTGATCGACTTGAAATACCATAGCAAGAAAATTTAGTGACTAAATTTGCGATTTGTTTTTCGACTGCTTTTGGTGTCCGATGAATTAGCTGTGCTATTTGTTTCGTTTGTCGACCTCGTAATAACCAAAATAAAACAATTTCTTGTGATGGTGTTAATTTTGGTTCTGATGGCCGAGTTGTACTAAATGATAAATTTGATTTATCAGCAGCAAGTACCTCTGCAAAAGAGGTCATATTTATCCAATCTTTTACTTTGCTTGCTGTAAATTGAATCCCCCAAGGTTCACCATTAATAATAACGGGTTGTTTAGTAAACGTATATGCATCTATACCATAAGAGTAGTTATGTACATCTATGGTTACTATCGTTTTATTTTGCGCTAATGATAATTTATCCTGCTCAACAAAAACGTCGGCAAATGCAGCTGTGTCACATGGTAAGTCACTATCTTTTAACCCTTTTATATCTGGCGGGGCATTAACAAGATCTCGATAAGCATCATTGGCATATTCAAAAATACCATCTTTCGATTTTAAGCCTGCAGGGTAGGGAGATAAAGATAACATGTGAATTAGTACAGATAAGTACGTTGATTGATTAATATTCACAGGTTCATTCTATCAATAATTTATTTTAATAGTAATGTTTATAGGTAGGGGAAATCCCCCGTTTTACAGTAAGGTTATTTAAAACATATATTATTCTATGAGTAAAGACATAATTATTTAAAGAAAAAATATAATATTAATACTTTCATATTAAAGCTAAGAAGGCGAGTGTTTTTTTGAGGCTATTTAGTATTTTTAATATCGAATTAAGGAATAGTTATTATTTTTATCTCTAGTTTATTATGTGTGTTGTTTATATGCACTTATATGCTAGAGATAAAAAATAAGTTTAACCATCTAATTAAAATGAGAAGCCAATACCACCGGCATTGTCATAATGGTTATAGTCTGAAATAGAAATGCCATAGCCACTTTCAAACATTAGGTATCCGCGTAGACGTTTATAGATAGGGAAATTCAGAGTGACCTTTTCATAGCCACGAGAGAAGCCACTTTCGAGTGCATTTCGTACCGTGAAGGTGATCATTGTCTTGCCATCAATATTCCAATTCATACTGACACGGCCATAGCCAAGGTAGTTAGTGATATCTTTGTTATAGTCTTTGGCTCCAAAATCGAGTCGTGCCCAAGGTTTAATACTTAATGTTAGGGCATCTTTTTTGAAGGTCATATCAATAAAAGCTCGGTTCCAGCTGCGTTCTTGCTCACCACCACGGCCATTAGACTGATGAACTAAACCTAATGTACTCCCCGCGTAGTGAAAATTGTTGCTGTATGTCGTCTCTGTGGGGAAGGTCCAAAAAACAGAAGGTTCATACTCTGTGTCTCTAAAGAAAGCCGATGATGCATAGGCTTGCCAATTTGAGCGCTGGGTATAGGCAAAGAAAAGTTGGTCATTATCATATAAAATACCTGAAAGAAGGCGGTATTTTAAACTGATTTGAAAATTGACATTATATTTACTTAGTTTACCGTCATCTGGTACAACTGATTGATATTCTTTGTAATTTGGAGATTGAGTATAATAGAAAGGTAGAACAAAGTTATCTTTATATTGCTCTAAAAGTAACGCATTATCACTGCTGTAATTTAGAGAGTTGTTGATAGTAGATGAGGTGGATTCATCTGCATATGCGTGAGAGGTGTAGCCACTTGTTGCGATAAATAAACTCGCTAATAGTATCTTTGGGCTAGATTGTTTCTGTCGGATATTCGTCATTATTTTCTATCATTATTATTTTAGCTATTGTTATCATAAAAGCTAAACTAGGCTTTTGTCTATCGATACAAATGCAAACAATGATTTTTCGTTATTTATCTCTAAATTATTATAAGCAGAGAAATAAACGCCTTAATAATGTGATATTAAGGCGTAATATAAAAATTATACTAATTGAGCAAGCATAGTATCGTTATATGGAACCAATGTTTGGTTCGCTTGTACTTTGCTAACATAATCTGGATTGGCGATTAATGGGCGCCCAATCGCGAGTAAATCAAATTTGCCAGCTTCAATTGCATCGCTGCCTGTTTGTGGGCTATAGCAGCCGACACCAATTAAAGTACCTTGATAATGGGTGCGCATGTAATGTGATACGCTACCATCAAGATATTCAAAGTTCATGCTGTCATCAAAAATACCAACATGCAGATACGCTAAACAACGTTTTTCAACTTCAGGTAATAAATAATCAAATACCGCACGATCGCGTGTGTCACCTTCAAGATTAAAGTAACCGCCAGGAGATAAACGTAAACCTGTGCGATCACGACCAATGCGTTGACTAATAGCATCAATCACTGCCAGTGGGAAACGAGCCATATTCTCTGGCGTACCACCAAATTCATCATCGCGAACATTAGTGTTGAAGTGTAGAAATTGATCGAGCAAATAACCATTTGCGCCATGAATTTCGACGCCATCAAAACCAGCATCGATAGCGTTCGCTGCTGCTTGACTAAAATCAGCAACAAGTTGTTCAAGCTCAGCTTTAGTTGCAGGTTTAGGCGTTGTGTAAGTTAGCTCGCGCATTCTTGGTAAAGTGCCTTCAAGTGCGATAGCTGAAGGTGCGAGAACATATTCGCCACCAAAAAAGAATGGGTGAGCTACACGACCGGTATGCCATAGTTGTGCAAAAATCTTACCGCCATTGTGATGAACAGCATCCGTAACATTACGCCAGCCATTAATTTGCTCTGGTGTAAATAAGCCAGGAGTATGTGGATAACCCTGACCATCAGCACGAATTAAAATAGCTTCTGAGATAATAAGCCCAGTATCGGCGCGGCGTGCATAATAATCGACCATCGCTTGTGTAGGGATTAAGTCATCATCAGCCATGCAGCGTGTTAATGGCGCCATAATGATACGGTTTTTTAACGTAAGCGTATCGTTGAGTACAAAAGGATGAAATAGGGTATCGAGCATGATTATTGCCTCTAATTTGAATGCCCGTTCAAGTTAGACTTATTTGAACGATCATTCAAGAGTTTTTTGAATGATTGTTCAATATTCAGTAAACTAACAATAGGTAAAGCAGAAGAGAGTCATTATGCGTAGTGCTGAATTTGATCGTGATCGAGTATTACGATCGGCAATGGATGTTTTTATAGCCAAGGGTTATAGCAATACCAGTATGCAAGATTTAAAACAAGCAACAGGGCTTCATCCCGGTTCAATTTATTGTGCTTTTAACAATAAACGAGGGTTGCTATTAGCTGCGTTAGAACATTACCGAGATCAACGTTATGCTCAGTTTGTTGCCTTGTTTTCTCAATCGGTCTCAGTAATAAGTGCGATTGAAACGTATCTTGAGCAAGTCGTTGATGAGTGTGAGCGTGAGCAGATTAAAGATTGTTTATTGCAAAAAGCATTGAGTGAGCTTGCGCAACAAGATATTGAAGTGGCTGATACTATTAGTCATATGTTGAAACAATGGCAGCAGACGTTAGCTGAGCAACTTGCACTTGCACAACAGGCTAATGAAATTAGTAACCAGTGTGATAGCCAGCACTTAGCACAATTTTTAGTGATGGGAATTTATGGCCTGCGTACTTTTTCTCATACTCAACCAGAACCTGGTGTATTGCGACGTTTAGCGGCTGATCTTATTGAATATATTAAGCAAAAGCGCTGATATTTATTGCTGTTAAATATAATCAGATATAAAAAAAGGAGTGAACATCAGTGATGTCACTCCCTCTTTTTTAGTTGTTATTGTTAAGTTTGTGGTTTTTCAACCTTAACGCGGAACAATACTGCGTAGAGTAATGGGATCACGACTAATGTTAGGATGGTTGCGAACAACAGACCAAACATGATCGTTACAGCCATACTCTTAAAGAACGGATCTATCAGCAATGGTGCAACACCTAAAATTGTTGTGAAGGCACCAAGTAATACTGGTCGAGCACGACTAAGTGCAGAATCAATAATCGCTTGATACGGTGTTTTACCTTCCGCTATTTCAACATCGGTTTGGTCAACTAATACGATAGCATTTTTCACCATCATACCGATTAAGCTTAAGAAGCCTAGAATCGCCATAAACTCAAATGGGGTTTGGAATATCACTAAACCTACCGTGACCCCGACTAAAGCTAATGGTACTGTTAGCCAAATTACTAAAGGCTGGCGAATTGCGTTAAACATAAAGATCACTGCTAAAATCATTGCTGCAAAGCCATAAGGGGCAGAGGTAGCAAGACCCACATTCGCGTCTTTTGATGCTTTATATTCGCCGTACCATGTCAACTCATAACCTGGTGGTAATTCAATTGCTTCAATTTTGCCACGTAGATCATTAAACGCATCAGCCGTGAATACACCAGGCGCTGGATCGGCTTGTACCAGAATCGTTGGAATACGATTAATACGACGTAAGATTGCGTCTTCCCAAGCGACATTTACCGATTCTATTAATTGGCTAACCGGAATTAAACCATTCACCATACGGCTGTAGACTTCGGTGTTTTCAATCGCACGCTCATGAGTACGCTCGTTATCTGGTGCGCGTACTACGATAGGGATCAAATCATTACCTTCACGGTAAACACCAATGTTACGACCATTCAATGTTTGTGCAATCGCTTGGCTTATTTCTTGGTTAGTTAAACCGAAACGCTGCGCTTTTTCTGCTGAATATACTGGCTTGATTACGGGTACTTGTTGACGCCAGTCATCTTGTACCGCTATCAAGTTCGGATCGCTTAGCATAATTGCTTTTGCTTGCTCAGCAAGTTCACGTAATACTTTACTATCAGGGCCTTTAAAGCCGGCTTCAATTTTCTTACCGCCGCCGCGACCAAGCATGAACTTCCATACTTTGATTGATGCTTCAGGGTATTTATGATCAAGTTCAGTTTGAAGTTCAACCAGTAATGGCGCAATGTTACGGTAATCATCAATGTCGATCAGTAATTGACCATAACTTGGATTACGTGCTTCTGGTGCATAGGTCAGCATAAAGCGTAAACCACCGCCACCAATGAAGCTTGAAATATTACTGATGCCTGATTTTTGTTTAACGTCTTGTTCTATTTGAGCAATAACAGCTTCCGTATTTTTTATATCAGTACCTTGTGGTAGGTACACATCAACCACAAATTGGGCGCGCTGTGATTCAGGCATAAACCCTGGAGGAACAAATTTAACTCCCCAAACGGCACCTAAAAGAGTCGCAACCAGTAACAAACCTGTCGTTTTACGATGGATAAGTACCCATGTTAATAAACCTTTATAGCCATTAACGACTTTGCTTGGTTTATCAGCCCCCGTTTTTACTTTGACTTTTAAGAACTGATGACACAATAACGGGGTAACTGTTACTGCAAACAACCAGCTTAATAGCATTGAGTAAAGGATTACCCAGAATAATGAACCGGCATATTCCCCCATATCGGAAGGTGATAGACCGATAGCACTAAATGCACAGATACCAACAACAGTACCACCTAATAATGGCCATTTAGTGGCATTAACAACTTCAGGAATAACAACGTCACGATCTTCATTATTTTGTAAGCGAACTAGAATACCATCAGTGACTACTATCGCGTTATCGACCAGCATTCCTAGGGCAATGATTAATGCACCTAAAGAAATACGTTGCATGGCGATATCGTCAATCAACATAATGCACAAGGTACCTGCTACGGTTAGGATTAATACAAAACCGATAATGATCCCTGAACGAATCCCCATAAATAGCAACAGTACGATAAATACAATCACAACGGCTGCAATGAGGTTATCGATGAAATTAGTAACAGAATCACGCACTGAATCTGATTGCATCGAGATAACATTCAGTTCCATACCCAGTGGACGTTGGCTTTCTAATTCAGCAATACGAGCTTTAACCGCATCACCCATGTCGACAACATTGCCGCCAGTAACATTAGAAATACCAAAGCCAATCGCACGCTCACCGTTATAGCGCATCAACATTGATGTTGGCTCTTGGTAACCACGCTTAACATTAGCAATATCTTTGAGGCGTAATACGGTGTGGTTATCACCGATACCAACTTGAAGATTTCTCAAGTCATTAAATGAATTTACATTTGGTGTTGGCATGACAGGAATACGCATACCATTTGAGGTTAGGCTGCCAGCAACATTAACAATATTTTGTTTTTGTAATACTGATAATACATTATCAACTGAGAGACCAAACTTAGCTAAACGCTCGCTTGTGAACTCAACAAAAATAGTTTCTTGTTGCTCTGCAAGTGTTGCCGTTTTTGCTACACCAGGAACAAGTACAAGTTCACGACGAAGACTATCAACATACTCAGATAATTGTTTATCACTAAATCCGTCGCCTGTTACCGCAAAAAATAGCGCATAAACGTCAGAGAAATCATCGTTAACAATCGATGGACCTGCACCTGGAGGTAATTGACGCTGGGCATCATTAATTTTACGGCGCAACTTATCCCATACTTGTTGAAGATCAGCTTGGTTTTTTGCGAACTCAAGTTTTATCTCAACAGTTACTTCAGACATACCTTGCTTTGAAACTGATTTAACCTCTTTCAGTTCCTGCAATGACTGGACAGCACCTTCAATAATATCAGTGACTTCATCAGAAACCTCTTGTGCTGTTGCACCGGCATAAGGCGTGATAATCACCGCTTGGCGGATCACAAATTCAGGATCTTCAAAACGGCCTAATTTTAGATAGCTGATATAGCCACCAATTAGAATGATGGCAATCATCACCCACACACTGGTGCGCTTAGCTATGGTATAGCGAGCGATATCCATTAATTTTATGCTCCGTCCTGAGTGTTATCTGTATATGGGCGAATTTCCATACCAGTTTTAAGTTTTGATACGCCTGCAATAACAACACGTTCGCCAGCTTTTAGACCTGAGGGAACCGTAATGCAGTTTTTATTAATAGTGCCAACTTTGATATAGCGTTTTTCGACGATGTTATTGGTATTCACAATCCATACAAATTGTTTGTTTTGGTTATCAGGTACGACTGCAGTTAACGGTACAGTTAGTGGGTTGTTCTTATTATCTCTATAGTCTTCAGGGCACTCATCAACACTCGGGGTTACTCTGACTGGCATGCCTGGCAGGATATTTAATCCTTTTGAGTCATCCAATCCCAAAACAATCGAGAATGTTTGTGTAATAGGGTCGGCCTGAGTTGAGTAAGTACGTAAACTTAACGGTAATAAATGGCCGGGAATCGTGGTTATCTCAGCGTTAGCTTTTTCACATTTCAAACCCGTTAGCATCACGGTATCTGGAATGTTAACGACTACTTCTAGATCATCAAGATTATGCAACGTTAAGACTGGCGTATTAGCTTGAATTCGAACGTGATTATCAATTAATTTACGGCCAATGATGCCATCAAATGGTGCGATTAATTGAGTGTAAGCTAGTTGATTCTTAGCATTTTCAAGGCGATTTTGCGCTAAGTTATAACGCGTCATTAGCTCGTCTAGATCACTCTTAGCAATTGCTTGTGAACTTTCATAAATCGACTTACCACGTAAATAGTCTTTTTTGGTGTTATTTAACTCAAGTTGTGCTGTTGTAAAGGCAGTTTGGGCATCTTTAGGATCTAATTTCGCGAGTAACTGACCTTTATGTACTTTGTCGCCTTCATTTACAAAAATATGACTAACACGGCCATTAACTTGAAATGATAAATCAGCCCGTTCTGCTGAGCGAATTACGCCATTAAAACTTAAGCTAGTGTCAGCTTTTGACATAACAATTTGAGTGAGAGCTGGCCTAATGATAGGCGTGGTGACAGTTGTTTCTTCCTTACTGTCACATCCTGACAACATCACTACCGCTAAAGATAAACTAACCGCTATAGCCAGTTTATTGATTGTTAACGATGTCACATTGGACATTGCTGAATGAGTTTTCACCGTGTTCTCCACTATCATTAGGTTGATGATTAACGATGGTTTATCATGTTAAGTCACCATTAAAGTAAACTAAGACTGCATTTTAGTGAGAAAAAACTAATTGTAAACTATTGAGTGTACTTTTTTGTTGCAGATTGTTAGACTGAGCTCATAAAATTAACTAAAAGATAGTGATGATAAGGAATGGATTAAGGATGAAACAAACGGAACGCAAGCATCTAGCAATCATAGAGGCAGCTAAAGAAGAGTTTATAACGCACGGATTTTTAGCAGCAAATATGGATCGTATTTCAACCGAAGCTGCGGTCTCTAAACGTACGTTATATCGTCACTTTGAAAGTAAAGAAGTATTATTTGTTTCAGTATTGACGATTATTCAGGAATCCGTTGCTGAAAATATAAAGTACGAGTTTGATCCAACTGTTACATTGACTGAACAGCTAACTGCAATTACACGTCGTGAAGCAGATATATTGTATTCGACTTACGGTATTCCGCTATCGCGCACTATTGTGGTGGAGTTTTTACGTCAACCTGAATTAGCAATGAATCTGATTAAAGATTTATATAGTACTAAAGCTATTACTGATTGGTTTCAGCAAGCTATTGCCGCAGGGTGCTTGGTTGATAAAAATCTTATGTTACTCACTAGTATTTATATGAGTTTATTTCAAGGATTACTGTTTTGGCCGCAAGTAATGAATGTATTACCGAATAGTGAAGGTAAGGTACTTGAAGATCATATAGAAACGGTGGTGTCGGTATTTTTAGCATCGTATAAGGTTAAAGAATTACCTTAGGTGTTTTAATCGTGATTTTATATCCTAACTTTGTTGAATAGAATACTATTGCTGTAATTAATCGCTTAGAGTTATACTTCAAAAAAGACATGTATTTATCATTAATGCATCTAAGAGATTATGTTCTCATTTAAATAACCCTGTGGAATATAGACAAATGAAAAAATTACTTGCAGCTTCAGTTATTATGCTTTCATCAATGTCAGTGATGGCAGCAACGCAATCAACACAAGGTGGCTTTAATGGTCCAACTGAAGCTGCCCCACTTGTTCAAGCACAAGGTGGCTTTAATGGTCCGAGTGCTATTCCTGTATTAAATACAGTAAAGGCTGCATCGCATGCTGATGATAATGCCGCAGTAGAACTTACCGGCCACATTGTATCTTCAATCGGTAAAGAAGATTACATGTTTAAAGATGCAACTGGTGAAATTAAAATCGAAATCGATCATAAAGATTGGCATGGTATTACAGTAACACCAACCACTAAAGTTATTATTCGTGGTGAAGTAGATAAAGATTGGACTGTACGTACTATTGATGTTGATACAGTTACTCTTGCTAAATAATTAAATTAATAATCGAAAAGAAAAAGCCAGCACTGCTGGCTTTTTTTGTGCGTATTTTTAGAGGTTAAGCATTAAGAATGAATTTTTCAATAACCTGAGCAACACCACTATTATTATTAGTGTCAGTAATATAGTTCGCAATTGCTTTGGTTTCTTCCGTTGCATTTCCCATCGCAACACCTAAACCTGCAAATTCGATCATATGATGATCATTACCTGCATCACCCATCGCTATTACTTCATCTTGGTTAATATTTAAAAAATCAGCTAGCGCCTTAACACCAACACCTTTGTTACTGTTAGTGTGCATAAACTCAAGGAAGAATGGTGCACTTCTTACAATAGTATATTGCTGATATAGAGCTGGTGGTAATTGTGCTATTGCGGCTTCAAGACGTTCAGCATCATCAATAATCATTACTTTCATAATTTCTTCGTTATCATCAAGCTCTGCAAAGTCGGCTAACGTAATAGTTAGGCCATTAATTTTAGCTTCGTGATCAGTATAATAATTATGTTGTGGAGTAATCAGTCCTTGACGGCGGGAGAATGCATGAACATGAACGCCAAGATCGTGAGCAATTGCTGCAATTGCTTTTGCATCGCTACCGATTAATGTTTGGCTTCTGACTACTTCTTGGCTAGCAACTCGCTGTATCAAAGAAGCGTTATATGACAGTACAAAATCATTATCGCTATTCATATTGAGCTCTTTTAAAGCCCATGTCATGCCTTCAATAGGGCGGCCAGATGCTAATACAACATATACCCCTTGAGCTCGCGCCGCTGCAATAGCTTGTTTATTGTGCTCTGAGATAGCGCCATCTGAATTCAGTAATGTGCCATCCATATCGAGTGCGACTAATTTATACATTGTTATTGTCCATTACTAAGAAAATACTTGCGTCATGATAAGCAAAATTAGCAATAAAAACGATAAAAAGTCGTATTTATATTTAGTGAAAAAGAGCTGTTGTTTAGGATTGAATCAATACAATTTGATGCGATTATGTGACTAAATTGTTTTTAATTTGTTGTTGTTCTTTGTGTTGTGGTTGTTATTTGTTTAGACTACTAAGTATTATTAATGTTTAGTGGTAGATAAATAAAGGGAAGTTATTTATGCGTAAATTAGCTCTAGCATCTTTATTCATGGCAAGTTTTTCAACACAAATTAATGCTGAGGAATGTGGCAAAGTTACTATTGCAGATATGAATTGGAATTCAGCAACTTTAATTGCCAATGTTGACAGCTTTATTCTACAGCATGGTTATGGTTGTGATACTGAATTAGTGCCGGGAGACACCATGCCGACAGGTACATCAATGATTGAAAAAGGTGAACCTGATATTGCGCCTGAAATGTGGAGTAATTCATTAAAGAGTGCACTCGATCGTGGTGTAAAAGAAGGGCGATTAAAATTTGCCGGGCCGACATTTTCTGATGGTGGAGAAGAGGGGTTTTGGGTGCCTGAATATATGGTAGAAAAAACGCCTGAATTAGCGACCATTGCAGGCATAAAAAAGAATGCCAAACTATTTACCCACCCAGAGGATCCTGATCAATCTGCATTTTATGGTTGTCCTGCGGGTTGGAACTGTCAGATATCATCAGGCAATTTATTTAAAGCACTTGATTTAGCTAAAGCTGGATTTGATTTGATTGATCCAGGCTCTGGTGCTGGCTTATCGGGGTCAATTGCAAAAGCTTATGAACGTAAACAACCATGGTTTGGTTATTACTGGGCACCAACAGCAGTACTTGGTAAATATAAAATGGTTAAAGTTGATTTCGGTTCTGGTGTAGATGCGAAATACTTCTCATCGTGTATTACTAATCCTGAATGTACCGATCCTAAAGTAACCATGTATCCGCCATCAGCGGTTGATACTGTTATTACCACTTCATTTGCTGATCGTTCAAGTGATGCCGTGAAATATTTATCAGCACGCTCATTTACCAATAGTGAAATGAATGGGTTATTAGCATGGATGGAAGATAATCAAGCTGATGGTGAAGCCGTGATGGTTGAGTTTTTGACTAATCATGAAGCTATCTGGACGGCATGGGTATCAACAGACGTCGCTAAGAAAGTTAAAGGCGCATTAAAAGATTTATAAGTAAATGGATGATACTTATGTCAAATGATTCATGGTTAACAGAATTTCCTCAACTTGAACGAGCACAGTTAGTTGAAATTAGGAAAACATTAGATGGTAGCTATCGTGCATTCTCTCGAGAATATGGCGATACCATTGAGAGCTTCTTTGATCCGCTACTGGCTTTTTTAATTTGGTTTGAAAAACTGTTGCTGGCAACGCCATGGTGGCTAGTTATCGCTGTGTTAACGGGAATCGCTTATGTTGCTAGTCGTTCTTGGAAATTATCACTCGGCGTTGTGATTTCCTTTGTGCTGATTGGTGTTTTTGGCATGTGGGATAATACTATGCGAACCATGAGTATTATTTTAGTCTCGACATTGGTCGCAATCGCGATAGGTATACCGACAGGCATTGCGATGGCGAGATCGGATCGAATTCAACGTATTGTGACGCCAATGCTTGATGTCATGCAAACAATGCCTGCATTTGTCTATCTGATCCCGGTGGTGATGTTACTTGGAATAGGTAAAATCCCTGGTGTGATAGCTGTTGTTATTTATGCAGTTCCTCCTGTTATTCGTTTAACCAATTTAGGTATTCGATTAGTAGACGAAGAAGTATTAGAAGCTGCTACAGCTTACGGTGCGAGTCCGATGCAACGATTATTCGGCGTACAAATACCGTTAGCGATGCCCAATATAATGGCGGGTATTAATCAGACCATTATGATGGCGTTGGCGATGGTCGTTATTGCATCGATGATTGGCGTTAAAGGTTTAGGGCAACCAGTACTTAAATCAATTACTAATCAATATTTCACCTTAGGGTTGCTAAACGGATTAGCAATTGTGGCATTAGCCATTATTTTTGACCGTATCTCTCAAAGCTATGCTCAGCGGAGTCAGCAACATTTAGGAGGGACGCCTAAATGAGTTATAAACAAAGCAGTACTCCACTTATTCAAGTTAAAAATTTGTATAAGATCTTTGGTCCTAAAGATAAGCAAGTGCTCACCAAAGTAAAAGCCGGGGAGTCTAAAGATGCTATTTTGGCTGAAACCGGTCATACCGTAGGGTTAAGTGACATTAATTTGAATATTTATCCCGGTGAGATTTTTGTCATTATGGGTCTATCAGGATCGGGAAAATCAACATTAATACGTCATTTTAATCGGTTAATTGAACCAACCGAAGGCAGTATTATTATTGAAAATACGGATGTGATGACCTTAAATGCTAAGCAACTGCAAGATTTTCGACGTCATAAAATGTCGATGGTTTTTCAACGGTTTGGTTTAATGCCTCATCGAACGGTATTACAGAATGTTGGCTATGGTTTATCTGTTCAAGGGGCGAAAACGGCACAGTGGCAACAACAAGCACAGCAATGGTTAACCACGGTTGGGCTTGCGGGGTATGAGCAAAGTTATCCAGCCAATTTATCTGGCGGTCAACAACAACGGGTTGGACTTGCGCGTGCGTTATGTACTAATGCCGAAGTATTATTGATGGATGAGGCTTTTTCGGCATTAGATCCACTCATTCGTAGTGAGATGCAAGATCAGTTAATTGAATTACAAGAAAAACTACATAAAACAATTATTTTTATTACGCATGATCTTGATGAGGCATTACGGTTAGGGGATCGTATTGCTATTTTACGAGATGGTAAATTGGTGCAACAAGGTAAACCCGTCGATATTTTATTACACCCTGCTGATGATTATGTCGAAGCATTTGTTAAAGATGTTAATCGTGCTCGTGCATTAACGGTTGCAACAGTAATGAAGCCACAAGGTGTAAGAATTTCAGCAGAAACTATAGGTGAAGCTGTAACAGAAATGCGTAATGCGAAAGATGATTATGGGTATTTTATTGATGAAGAAGGTTATCAAGGCGTGATTACGCAAGAAACCTTAGAGCTTGTAAAGGAATCTGATTATAGCAAAGCCATTGATCAATCGATGTTAGAAACCGTACCTGCAATAACAACGGATGCATTACTGGAAACAGTGATCCCTGAGACACTAGATAACGAACATCCATTACCTGTTATTAATGAGGAAGGAGATGTTACGGGACGATTATCGCGTTCAACATTAGCGGAAGCATTAAGCGATCAAGCTACTCCGCGAGAATAATGTAACTTTTGTAAAGTTTTTGTTGCATTGTAAAAGCCCAACACTCTTGACGTTATTGTTAAGGGTGTTTTTTATATTTGGCGGTTTCTTTTTTGGTGTTTGATATTGAGGTTGTTTAGAATGGTAGTAATAAATTGCATTTAAGCAGTGATAGATGGGAGAGTATTGATGCTCAAGCAACTGACAGTATTCATGGTATTGTTTGCGATAACGTTTAATGTACATGCGACAGAATGTGGCAAGGTAACTATTGCAGATATGAATTGGGATTCAGCTACTTTTGTCGCTAATGTCGATAGTTTTATTTTACAGCATGGATTTGGGTGTGAGACAGAGCTAGTGCCGAGCGAAACGATCCTTGCTGCGAAATCTATTCTAATCCAAGGTAAGCCTGACATTATTCCTGAAATGTGGCGCAATGCATTGAAAGGGGGATTGGAGCACGGCATTGAAAAAGATAAAATTAAGTTTGTCGGTAAAGTATTGCATGAAGGTGGCTTAGAGGGGTTTTGGGTACCGGCTTATATGGTAGAAAAAGAGCCATCATTAGCGACTATTGCTGGAGTTAAGCAGCACAGTTATTTATTTAAACGTTCAGATTTTGGCAATAAACAACCTTTTTTTAGCTGTGCACCTGATTGGCGTTGTCAAAATGCAGTGACGAATTTGTTTAATGCCCTCGATCTTAAGCAAGCCGGTTTTGAGTTAACACCGACAGATGCCGTAACTGGATTATCAGGATCCATTGCTCATGCTTATGCAAAAAAGTTACCTTGGATTGGTTACTATTGGTCACCAACGGCAGTATTAGGTAATTATAAAATGGTACGAGTTGACTTTAATTCAGGCGTTGATCGTGAACATTTTAGAGAATGTATTGAAAAACCTAACTGTAAAAATCCTCAAATAACGATGTTCCCCCCTCGCGCTGTCGATACGATTGTTACCCTTAAATTTGCTCAGCGAGCGCCTGAGATTACCGCATACTTGTCAGCTCGTCGTTTTTCAAATCAAGATATGAATAACTTAATGGCATGGAAGGTAAATAATAATGCTGATGGCGAGCAAGTTATGGCGGAATTCCTTAACCAATATGAAGCAATATGGGCCCAATGGGTATCACCAGAAGTTGTTGCTAAGGTAAAGGGAGCGCTTGCTGATTTATAATCATAGTTGCACTTTAAGTGATATTAAAATGCCATATCTAGATGTTATGCTGAATATTACTCAATTTTATACTACTGATTTTCTATAATTAATAGTGTAATTTGTTAGTAAGGTAACGGTTTTATCATCAAAACGACGTCATTTACTGACTTTTATGATAGTTGATGGTCAAATGTAGTGTTGCAACAAAAGATAAGCCATATAAAGATTTGCTTAATGTAGTAAAGGTATACATCACAACATTCAAATTGTGGCAGTTAATGATGTAATAATGAGCATTATAATCAAATCACAAACGGTTATGGTTAAAAATAATAATAAAATATGTATCAGTGAAGGATGAGTAAAATGGGGGCAATTAAGACGGTACTCGTTGTTGATGATGACCAAGAAATCCGTGAATTACTGGATGAGTATTTAACAAAAAACGGTTTTGAGGTGATTACTGCTGCGGAAGGTGAAGAGATGAAACGGCGTTTAGCGGCCGGTTATCCTGATTTGATCTTATTAGATGTTATGATGCCAGGTGATGATGGTTTTACCTTGTGTCAGTATATTCGTAAAAGTTCGAATGTACCTATCATTATGCTCACTGCGGTCTCTGACGAAATGGATCAGATCATTGGCCTTGAAATTGGTGCTGATGATTATATCGCTAAGCCGTTCAGTCCTCGCCAATTATTAGCACGAATTAAAGCCTTATTAAGACGAATAAAGCCAATGGAAAGTCAACCATTATCAACTGAAGCTAAATTTATTCGTTTTTCTAATTGGCGACTTGATACTACCACTCATTGCTTATTTGATCTCGATACCAAGCAAGATTTTGAACTGACGGGTGGTGATTACTCATTATTGATGCTGTTTTTATCTCGTCCACAAGAGATATTAGATCGTGACACGATTTCTTATGCGACCAGAGGCCGTGACACCTTACCTTCAGAGCGTGGAATTGATGTTGCTTTAAGCCGCTTACGACATCGATTAGGTGATAAAGGACGTACTCAACGTTTAATTAAAACCAGTCGTGGTAATGGTTATATCTTTACTGCTGATGTCGTTTACGAAGACGCATAACATAATAATAATAGCGTTGGATAAAGTGTGATTGCTGGTATGAGGATCACACTTTTTTACTATATGGATAATGGTCAATGAATTGGAAAGTGTTGTACCCGAAATCATTAGTTTCGAGAACATTGTGGTTAACATTATTAGCCGTATTTTTGGCACAAGTTATTGCAACTGCGATTTGGTATAGCCAATCGAAACAGCGAGACTTAGATGGATTGCAATCTACTTCAGCGAGTATGGCAACCATGTTTGCATCCACGGTGACTTTTTTCCAATCATTACCGATGCAATATCGCCATATCGTATTAGATCAATTACGTAATATGGGCGGGACTCGCTTTTTTGTTTCTTTTAATGATGAAGAGATTCATATTAAGCCGATTGCTAATTCAGAACAAAAACAGATGGCTGTTTCGGTGTTTGAAAAAGTGTTGCACCAAAAATTGCCGCGTTTGCCGACGATAAAAGTTGAATTCTCTCGTCCTGAAACACTACATGTGCTTAAAAATGATATTTTATTAAGCGACCTACCACGATCGTGGGTTCATAATACTTTAAGTTTAGAACCATTAAACCCGCCTATATTAGTGGTTCAAATTGAATTAGAAAAAGATCAATGGCTGTATATTGCCGCATTATTACCAGCACCTTATATGAACTTAAAAGATGAAGTGATCACCCGTCAACAAATTTTGTTTTTGGTCTTTATTACCAGTTTGTTGTTGATGTTTACTTATATCATGGTGCGCCGTCAAATAAAGCCGTTAAAGCAGTTGGCTGATGCAGCCAATGCCTTAAGCCTCGATATTTATCAACCACCACTGAAGGAAGAAGGGGCGACGGAGTTGGTGATGGCCACTCAAGCATTTAATCGCATGCAACTGCGGTTACGACGTTATATTGAGGATAGAGAGCAGCTATTTTCGTCTATTTCTCATGATCTTAAAACACCTATTACCCGGTTACGGTTACGGGTTGAGTTAATTGATGATGATAAGAAAATTGATAAATTTAATCATGATCTTGATGAATTAGAGATGATGGTTAAAGGGGCATTGCAGTGTGTGAAAGATACAGATTTACATGAAAATATTGTTCCAATTGATTTGAATTTATTATTGGCAAGTATTGCTGAACGCCATAATCATCATGATACCAAAGTGGTTTTACCGATATTAACTATCGCTCCGATGATGGGGAAAGAATTAGGCCTAAAACGTTGTCTCAGTAATTTAATTGATAATGGGGTTAAGTATGGCGACAAAGTCACTGTGGCGGTAGTAGACAAACCAGATAAAATTATTATGACGATCACCGATCAAGGTAAAGGTATTCCTGAATCGTCATTATCAGCAGTGTTTGAACCTTATTTTCGTTTAGCAACCGATGCCGAAGGCCATGGTTTAGGGATGGGAATTGCGCGTAATATTATTCATGCCCATGGTGGTAAATTAGTGATTAAAAATGGTTTAACACAAGGGTTGATTGTTGTGGTTGTATTACCACGAGTATTGCCGGTAGCACTGGCTTAAAGAAAGAGAAAACATGAAACTAAAAAATATTATGTTGGCATCGGTCTTAGCGTGGCTACCTGCGACATCAGCAATGGCCGCAGGACAAGTTGAGGTGTTGCACTGGTGGACATCAAGTGGTGAAGCAAAATCAGCCAAAGTGCTTAAACAGATGATGGAGCAGCAAAGCCATAGTTGGAAAGATTTTGCTGTTGCTGGTGGTGGTGGTGAAAGTGCAATGACGGTGTTAAAAATGCGCGCAGTATCTGGTAACCCACCCACAGCAGCCCAACTTAAAGGGCATGATATTCAAGAGTGGGGGCGACTAGGCTTTCTCACATCGCTTGATGATGTTGCTCAACAAGAGCACTGGGATAAAGTATTGCCTCCCGTTGTGGCTAACATTATGAAATATAATAATCATTATGTGGCTGTGCCTATTAACGTACATCGGGTTAATTGGTTATGGATTAATCCTAAAGTGTTTCAAGCTGCCGATGCAAAAGTCCCCACAACTCTAGCTGATTTTTTTATCGCGGCAGATAAAATTAAAGCTGCAGGATTTATTGCTTTAGCGCATGGCGGTCAGCCTTGGCAAGATACGACCTTGTTTGAAAGCATAGCATTAGCAGTATTAGGCTCTGCTGATTACCGTAAAGCATTTGTTGATCTTGATATGGCAATTATCAATAGCAATAAAATGGTAGAGGTATTTAAGCAGTTTAAACGGATGAAAGCCTATATAGATCCACAGGCGAAAGGACGCCATTGGAACTCTGCTACAGAAATGGTGATTGATGGCCAAGCTGCAATGCAGTTTATGGGGGATTGGGCTAAAGGTGAATTTGCCCAAGCTGGAGAGTTGCCAGGTAAAGATTATTTATGTGTACCAGCGCCTGGTACTCAACATCAGTTTACGTTTAATATCGATAGCTTGGCGTTTTTTAAATTAAAAGGTACTGAAGCTGATAATATTGCGCAGCATGACTTGGCACAAACATTATTAATGCCGTCCTTTCAGCGGGTATTCAATTTAAATAAAGGCTCGATTCCAGTTCGATTAGATATGGATATGTCGGCATTTGATCAGTGTGCGTTAGATTCGATGACAGCGTTTAAGCAAGCTTCATTATCAGGTGATTTAGTGCCAAGTTTTTCACAAAACTTAGCCACAACAGCTGATGTTCAATCAGCTATTGTCGATGTGGTGAGTGAATTTTTTAATCAGACAGATCCGAATCCAACATTAGCCCCTTCTCGACTTGCGCGGGCAATAAAATCAGCGATATAGTGAATAAGGTTTATAAAGGATAAAAATATGAATATAACCTATTTACCTTGTGTTGAAGTAGAGCCAACCGTTAGTGCGACAGCGAGTGTTATTTGGCTACATGGTTTAGGCTCTAACGGCCATGATTTTGAAGCAATACTGCCACAATTACAGTTGCCGACCGACATGCCGGTACGATTTATTTTCCCTCATGCGGCTTCTATTCCCGTCACTATTAATGGCGGTGCTGTGATGCCGGCATGGTACGATATTATTTCATTGGATGTGGCACGTAAGCTTAATGTCGATCAACTGATGCACTCGGCTCAACGTGTGATTGATCTTGTTGAACGTGAAATCAATCGTGGCATTGCATCAGAGCGGATCATTTTGGCAGGATTTTCCCAAGGTGGGGCTGTGGTCTATCATGCCGCTTTGTGTTATTCAAAACCATTAGCGGGTCTACTTGCGTTATCAACCTACTTTCCAACGGCAAATATTATTCAGTACAGCGATGCCAACCGTGACATTGATATTGAGATCATGCATGGTAGTTATGATCCTGTGGTTGTGCCTAAATTGGGTGAAATGGCTCGTGATGATTTGATTGCAGCGGGTTATCACCCTCAATGGCGGACGTACCCGATGGAACATCATGTATGTATGCCACAAATTAAAGATATTGCTGCCTGGATAAAATCACAGCTTAGTCTGTAAAATAGGCATATATAAAAATAACTGCGGATAATATCATTATTATCCGCAGTATTGTTTATCGTTCAAAGAATAGATTACACCGCAGGTTGCGGTATTGATGGTGCAATTTTATTACGCTGTTGTAAGTCACTCCACACCATTGGTAGCACAATAAAGCTTAACAATATTGTTGATAATGGCATCGATAGCCATACACCATTGACACCTAACCACTGCGGTAAGAAATATAAAAATGGCAACTGTACTAACATGTTGCTTACTGAAATAGCTAAGGCTTTACCTGCTTTATCAACTGACATGAAATACACGGTTGCGAGGACAATTAAGCCATCTAAAAACATCGCAAATAAGTGTAGTTTAATACCAGCAATTGCTTCTGAGGTGAGAGCAGCATTACCACTGTTAAATAACCCAATTAATGCACGAGGGAAACTATACAATAATGCAAACCACGTAATACCCGCAATAATTGTCACCTTAATTGCTAAATAGGTTGTTTTACTAATATTTTGCGGTTTTTTAGCCCCATAGTAATAACTAACAGGTGGCTGCATACCTTCTGCGATACCTTCGGCAACGAGATAATATAACGTCATCATATAACCAACAATCGCAAATGCACCAACCGTAAGTTCGGTACCATATTGCATAAATTGGTAATTATGCAAAGCGACGACAAAGCTGGCATAGAGATACATGATTAATACTGATGAGCCAAGGCTGACAATTTTCCAGCAGTGGTTGAATCGAATATTTTTCATTGTTAAATGGATGCGGAGTGGAGAATATGAAGAACAAAAATAGATGATCCCGCCAATAACAGTGACAGCTTGTGCAATGATGGTCGCAATGGCCGCACCTTGTAATTGCCATTTAAAAATACCAATGAACAGATAATCCAGTGCAATATTGGTTAATGCGCCTGCAATTAATAAACCTGTGGCTATTTTGGGGCTGTCATCATTACGAATCAGCATCGGGATTGCACCGGCAAAAATGGTAATAAATGCCGCCCAACCAAAACTTTGAACATATTGGAGTGCTAATGCTTTTATCGTGTGATTTGCACCTTGAATGGTTAACAATGTTTCACCAAAATGAACAAATAACACTAATGCAATTACACTGACTGCGGCAATTAATAGTACCGCGTGATCTAATGCTCGTTGTGCATGCTGTGGATTATTTTCTCCTCGAGCAATTGAAATCAGCGTACCGCCGCCAATACCAATCATCAAACCTAAGCCTGATAATAAATAGGTAATTGGCCACGCCATATTAATGGCTGCTAATCCTTGATAACCAACATAATGCCCAACAAAAATGCCATCAACAATTTGATATAGTCCCGTTACGAGCATCGCCGCAATAGATGGAATCGCATAACGCCAAAAATTTTGGCTAATGGTGAGCGTTGGCGGTGGTGAGTGAGTGAATTGCATAAGGTGCCTCATTGTCTTAGTCACAGTATTATCCTTGTTTATTAGATTGTTCAAAGATAATATCTATCTTATTTTCGGATGGTTTGAGCGTGATGGATTGGACATTAGATCAACTTAATGCATTTGTTATATCAGTAGAACAAGGCTCTTTTTCAGGCGCAGCTCGACGAATAGGTAAGGCACAATCACGTATAAGTACCGCAATCAGCAATCTTGAAGCGGATTTAGGCTTTGATTTGTTTGATCGCAGCGCGCGTCTACCTGTGCTTACTCTTGCGGGAGAACAAATGTATGAAGAAGCTAAAATCGTTTTAGCGCAATGTGATCGGTTGCAATCTCGTGCATTGACCTTAACTAAGGGTGAGGAGGTATCGCTTACTATTGCAATGGATGAAGCCACTCCAACAACAGTATTTGAAGAATTTTTTGAACGTGTAGCAGCCACCTTTCCACTGTTGAAGTTAACCATTATTAGTGGCTCAAAAGATGATATTGCAAGTCAAGTTAATGATTTAACAGCTGATTTGGGGATTTTGTTTTTTAGTAAGACCTTACCAAGTAGTCTAGAGTTTACACCTATTTGTGAGTTTAATTCATCGCTTATTGTTGCTAAAAACCACCCGTTAGCAAAAATATCTGCTCCAACGATGCAGCAGCTGAGTCAATATCGACAATTATTGATTTGTGATCGTATGGGTTACTACCACACTGATGCTCTTTCAGCTAACTATTGGCATATCGATAGTTATTATTCGATCACGGCGTTTGTCTTGAGAAATATGGGGTGGGCATTTGTACCTGACCATGTGTTTAATTATTCAATATTTAAAGATGGGGTAGTGAGACTATCAATAGAAAATATTCCAACCTCACCTTGGATTGACATGGGATTAGTAAAGCGACGCGATCAAGGTAATGGTCCAGTACTGCGTTGGATGTATCAAGAACTTAAGACCATGTTTGCCCAACATAATTAACAGCTTATTATTTGTATATGGTAGCAAAAGTAATGGAAAATATCGTAGCTAGAGATCCTTTACCATTGATTGTGGCTGGACCTATTTTACGTAAAGTAACCGCTCAAGAATTAACACTATGGTTAGTCACGACACGTAAGTTTGAGGCTGATTTTAGTGTGTTTATGGCTGCAGAAGATACGCCTTTTTATAAGGCTACATTTAATACGGCCGAGCAAATTCAAATCGGTAAACATGCATGGGTTGTACTTGCACGTTTTATGGGAGACTTTCCACAAGATACCCCTCTTGAATATCAGATAATGACAGCTGAAGGTTCACTAACCGAATTAATGCCAGATTTATTGTATGACAATGAATCTCGTTTGAGTGTCGTTATTCAGAAGCGCGCTGATTATGTATTGCATGGCTCATGCCGTAACCCCCATTATCCTAGTAAAGATAGTTTGGTTGCTGCTGATAATAAAGTAAATGGATTAGCATCGTGTGAACGTCCAAGTTTATTAATGATGAGCGGTGATCAAATTTATGCGGATCATGTTGCTGGGCCAATGTTGGATGCTATTGAACAAATATCATTATTGTTAGGTTTACCTGATGAGACTTTTGAAGAGGCGAAAATTGTTGATACCACGGCCTTGTATCAACATCCTCAAAATATTTATGGGCGCGATAAATTATTACCCCATTATGTTAATGATGAAAGCTGGTGGCGACGTTGCTTACCTAAAACAACAACACCTATTTTTAGTTCGCGTGAATGTGAAAACCATTTAATTAGCTTTAGTGAATTCTTTGCAATGTATTTATTGGTGTGGTCTCCGGCGCTATGGCCGTTTGTTGATCGCAATCGTTTTGCGCGTAATGGTTACTGTAATGCCGGTGTTGCGGTATCACTTAAGTGGCAGCAAACATGGGATCATGAAGCGCCGATTATTGATGAATTTGTTGCAGGTCTTAGCCAGGTTCGTCGATTAATGGCTCATATTCCAACGTATATGATTTTTGATGATCATGATATTACAGACGATTTTCAATTAAATCGTCGTTGGGAGACAGCGGCTTACAATAATTTATTTTCACGTCGTATTATTGGTAATGCCTTGATTAGCTATTGGTTATGTCAGGGATGGGGGAATGCCCCTGAAAAATTTACCCAAGCATGTTTAGATTTAGCCCTGACATTTTTTAACCATCCGACGCCACAAGCACAAGATGCTTTAGCTGAGTATTTTTACAGATTTGAAGATTGGCATTATACGATTTCAACAATACCTAAGATGGTGGTGTTAGATACTCGTACTCGACGTTGGCGTTCAGAGTCTAATGCAAATCGCCCGTCAGGACTGATGGATTGGGAGGCATTAGTTGAATTACAACAAGAACTATTGCATGAATCAGCAGTAATTATTGTTTCTGCTGCGCCGATGTTTGGGGTTAAATTTATTGAAACTCTACAACGAATAATGACGCTATTAGGCCAACCATTAGTGGTAGATGCTGAGAATTGGATGGCACATCCAGGTTCTGCTAATACCTTGTTAAGTATTTTTACTCATACTAAAACGCCGACGACTTTTATTATTTTATCGGGTGATGTGCATTACTCATTTGCTTACGATATTACATTACGTAATTTGAAAGGGCAGTTTAAAATATTTCAAATAACTTGCAGTGGACTTAAAAACGAATTTCCGAATCGATTATTACGTTTTTGTGATTGGATGGATCGTTGTCTCTATAGCCCACATTCTCCTTTAAATTGGTTTACTAAGCGAAAACGTTTGCTGATTAAAAAGCGCGATCCAGATGTTGCTGGCCACCATCGATTAATTAATAAAAGTGCGATTGGTGAATTGTATCTTGATGAGCAGGGATCTCCCCGTGTTATTGATATATTAACCGCTGAAGGGGAAGTTATTCATTTTCCACCTAAAGTGTCTTGATGATAAAATTTCATTGATTTTACTTGTAAATGACAATTGTATCACTGTAGTATGTATGTGAATTTATTGTTAATTGTAAGTGCTATTCATTCGTTGTAAGTGAGGTTTGTATGCGTTTTTCACAGAAGGTAGGTTTAACCTTAGGCGCTTCTTTGCTTATCCTTACTATATTATTAATTATTGTTGCAGGACGAACTTATAAAACAGAAGCTGTAGTTGGAAGAGTAGTGAACGTTAATAGCGACACTTTTCAAAGTGAAGGTAAGTTTCATTTACAGGTTATGTCTGATCAAACAAATAGTATGATTAATATTGATATTCAAGATGGATTATATTGTCCTATTGGCTCTCAAGTGGTGTTTGTGCAAAAGAGTTGTATGTTATTTGGCGATGACGCCTATGAGTTCATTTCATGTGATTTTTCATATTTACCACCACATTAAATAGCCAATTATATTTACGTTAATTTTGTTTCAGATAGACGTTCTAAATAGCGTGACGTTTAACTTATTATAATAAGAAAAGATGTTACGTAATAAGTGATATTTTGTTTTTTGACTGCCAGTAATCGTTAATAAATATGAATGTTATTTCTCATATTTGTGGTTTTATTTTTATAAATAAAACAGATTTAATACCGCATAATGAAAAAAAATGACCTATTATTGACTTTGACATGACGTTAACTAGATATATTTTTCATGCTGATGGTAGATACTGTTAAGGTTATATTTTAATGTGAGTTTTACAGGAGTTGATATGAAGAAAAGTATTATTGCTATAGCGATCGCTGGTTTAGTGCTTGTTGGTTGTGATCAAGCAAGCCACGATTCAGCAAAAGAATCTGCGGCTTCGGTAAAAGCAACAGCGACCCAAGTAAAAGATGATGCTGTCACAACAACTGATTCAGCACTAGACTCAACGACTAAAGCTGTTGAAAGTTCTGCTGATGCTGTAAAAGATACCGCAGGTAAAGTAGCTGATAAAGCGAAAGAAGTTAAAAATAATGTAGTAGATACTTCAGCAACTGCAGTAGAAGATTCTAAGAAAGCCGTTTCTGATTCAGCTAATACTGTTGAAAATAAAGTATCTGAGTTAAAAGGTGATGCTGCAAATGCAACATCTGATGCTATTGATGCTTCTAAAGAGGCCGCTGCTGATACAAAAGATGCGATGAAAAATGCCGCTACTGATGCTGTCGACACGGCAACAGAAGTAAAAGATGCTGCTATGGATAAAACCAAAGCTGCGACAAGTGATGCTGCTGATATGATGGATAAATCTGTTGATTCAGCAGAAAAAAAAGTATCTGATTTAACTAATTAATCAATAATATAAATTAATAAAAGTATTGATACTTACACTAAGATGCCGAGCTATTATTGCTCGGTTATTCTTTTTTTCACAAGGAGTATTACGGTGAAAAAAAAATGTTTATTAGCTGTGATGGTCGTACTTGCACTTGCAGGTTGTGATCAAGCAAAAGATGGTGCGAGTGCGGCTGCTGCGAAACAAGCAGAAGCGCATAATGCACAAAACTCATTAGATTGGATGGGTGAATATACAGGCATTCAGCCTTGTGGTGATTGTTCTGGAATTGAAACGAGCTTAACCTTAAACAAAGACGGTACTTTTGTCTTAAATGAAACTTATCAAGGTAAAGATACTAAGCCGTTTGTTAATGAAGGTAAGTTTAAGTGGAATGACCGTGGTGATACCATTACGTTAAACCTTAGCAGTAATCAGTCAGTGAAGTATTTCGTTGGCGAACATCGTATTTTCCGGCTAGATCAAAAAGGCCAGCGTGTTACGGGTGATTTAGCGGATGCTTATACTCTTACGCAAAACGACGACAATTAATTTTTAAGAAAATGCCCTGAAGAGCCTCTTATTTATCAATAAGAGTTATCAGGGCATTTTTGCATCTGATGATTAACACTTATGTATTTTAGCCATTATCTCATTATTGTGAGCGTTGGATTTCATCATCGACCCAGCGTAATAATTGCTTTATAGCGCGTGATAACACCTGATTTTGACGCACAATATACCCAAGACTCGTGGTGGGGAAGTGCGGTAATGGTGTAATTGTGGTTTGTAGGTGTAGTTTCGAATGTAATGAAAAACTCGGTACAATAGCAACGCCAAATCCCGCTTCAGCCCAGTCTATTTGTGCATCAACACTGCCGACTTCCATAACATGATATTTGGCCAGCTGTAAGCTTGGTAAGGCTAAATCTATTAATTCGCGGGTACGGGTATCATGACCCAATAAAATCAATGTCGGCTCTTCTGCAGCAAGAGGTTGTGGTTCAATAACTGCGTTTGGATTATGAGATAATTGTTGCCAACGCTCTAAACCATTACCTAATGCACACCATTTAACCTGGCGTAGTTCCATAAAATGCAATGGCTGGCTTTCTTTTTGGGCGATCACAAAACCTAAATCAGCTTTGGCACTTTTTACGAGTTCAGTTGCTTGTGACGAGGTGGTATTAAAAAGTGATAAATCAATACCAGGATATTCTTTTTTAAACGCCTGAAATGGGCTGATAAGTAATAATCTCGAGATAATGTCACTTGCCGCAATAGTCAGCGTACCTTGGTTTAGTTCATTAATCGCATTAAGATCTGCTTGGCAAACTTGCAATTCCATTAAAGTGTTTTCAGCACTTTTAAGTAACCGCTCACCCGCTTGAGTTAACCGAAATGGATTTCTTTCGATTAATTTAACCCGTGTTGTTTGCTCTAGTTGTTTAATATGAAGACTAACATTAGGTTGCGTCATATGAAGCGCTGCGGCTGTTTTTCCAAAATGTTGGTGCTTAGAAAGTGCAACGAATGTATTAAGCCAATGCAAATCTACCATTTTTACCTTCTTATTTTGGTTCAGACGCTATTATTGATAGTAATATTACCAGAATAAACTCAATCACTAATGTACGCCATATAAGAGATTCTTATCAAGTTAATAACGATTATTAATTATTTTTATTGCGTCATTGATCATAGGATAGAGGTCTTGCTTTTGAGGAGTTTAAATTATGTCGTCTATTGTTGTTGTTGGTGCTAACTGGGGTGATGAAGGTAAAGGTCGTATTGTTGATTATTTAGCAGACCAAGCTTCAGCGAGTATTCGTTTCCAAGGTGGTAATAACGCAGGTCATACTGTTGTTAACGATTTTGGTACATTTAAACTACACCAATTACCAAGCGGCGTATTTAACCCTGATTGTATCGCTGTTTTAGGCCCTGGTATGGTTATCAGCCCAGAGAAATTAAGCCTAGAAATCGAAGAAGTAGCGACATCAGGTGTTGAAGTTAAACTTTGCATCTCTGATCGTGCAACACTATGTCTACCATTACACGCACTAGAAGACACCCTAGAAGAAGAACGTCTAGGTGCTGGTGCATACGGTTCAACTCGTCAAGGTATCGCACCTGCATATGGCGACCGTGTAATGAAGAAGGGTATTCTTGTTGGTTGGTTAAATCAGCCTGAAGTACTACTTGAGCGTATCCAATTTATGATGGATTGGAAATTGCCACAGCTTAAAGCGTTATACCCATCAATGGAGTTTACGCAAACTGCTGAAGAAATGACAGAGTGGCTACTTGAAGTGTCTCAACCTTGGCGTGACAGCATTTGTAACGTTACTGAGCCACTAAAAGCGTTACAAAAAGAAGACAAAACATTATTGTTTGAAGCACAGTTAGGTGCTGGTCGTGACTTAGTTTATGGTGAATACCCATGGACAACATCTTCTAACGTAACTGCAGCTTATGCAGGTATCGGTAGTGGTTTACCAGCACTTCACCCTGAGCGTGTTATTGCCGTTGCTAAATCATTCAGTTCTTCAGTTGGTACTGGTACTCTGATCACTGCAATGGAAGATCAAGATCAATTCCGTGAAGATGCTAAAGAGTTCGGTGCTACAACTGGTCGCCCACGTGATATGGGTTACTTTGATGCAGTAGCAACACGTAATGGCATTGAGCTACAAGCAGCGACAGAAATCGCATTAACTAAGATTGACTGCTTAAGCGGTATGAAAGATCTTAAAATCTGTGTTGCTTACAATGGTGATCACACTGAAAACCCAATTTGGCCTCAAACTGCATCATTAACAGCAGTCTATGAGCAAATGATGGGTTGGGAAGAAGACATTACGGGTTGTCGTAAGTTTGAAGAACTACCTGAAGGCGCACAACAATATGTACTTCGTATTGAAGAACTAATGGGTGTTCCTGTTAAGATGGTATCAGTAGGTCCTGAGCGTGACCAAATGATCCTACGTTAATCGTAGCGTAATCAAAAATTATAACGGGCGAGTTACTTAGTAACTCGCCCGTTTTTTATTTGTTTATTTATTAGAATGACACACCTTTAAACCCTCGCTTTATTTCCCATATTGCTCAGCAGTAATGCGAATTACATCGACCACTACATTACTTGCCGCTTGTAATGATGGCACTGGTAAATACTCATAAATAGAATGGAAGTTGTGCGCACCAGTAAAAATATTAGGGCAAGGTAAGCCTTTTTGGGACAATACTGCGCCATCATAACCACCACGCATTGGGGTTGTTTTCATTTTAATATGATTACGTGCATAGGCTTGTTTAGCTATTTCAATTGGAAAGCTGGCATCGCCTTGAAGGCTATTAGCAACATTTTGATAGCGATCTGCAAGGGTGATAGTAACAGCAGCATCGCCCCATAAGGCTTGGCAGTTTGTTGCTAATGTAGCCAGATACTTCATTCGTTGCTGGTAGCCTTGTTGAGTGAAATCTCGAACATCCATTTTCAAGACGGTTTTAGCACTATTACCGTTCAGATCTTTTACCCAATAATAACCTTCACGGCCATCAGTATATTCTGGGGCTTCTCCTGGCGGTAGCATCGCAATAAACTTGTGTGCCATCAGCAGTGAGTTTTTAAGTTTGCCTTTGGCTGACATTGGATGTGCTGATTGACCGATAAAAGTGATGACAACATCACCCGCGTTCCAATTTTCATCAACAAATTCACCAATGCCACAGCAATCTAGAGTGTAACCAAAATCAGCACCAAAAGAGTCAACATCAAAGGCTTTTGCACCGCGTAAGCCTTGCTCTTCATCTGGTAAAAATGCGACTTTAACATCGCCATGTTCAATATCAGGATTATCAATCAGAATCGTAAGTGCGTGTATAATCGCAGCGATAGCGGCTTTATCATCAGCCCCTAATAAACTAGTACCGTCCGTTACAATAATGTCTTGGTTCTGATATTGGCTAAGTTCTGGAAATTCAGCTTGTTTGAGAATGATATTTAATGTGGGATTAAGAACAATATCGCCACCAGTGTAATGAACAATTTGTGCATGGGTATCATTGTTCTGTTCAGCACTGGTATCTAAATGACCAAAGAAAGCGACGGTAGGAATGGCTCTGAGACTATTACTCGGTAGGGTTGCTGTAAGAATAGCACTGTCACGTAAGATGATATCGTGTAAGCCCAGTTGTGTTAACTCAGCGGCTAATATTTTAGCTAATTGCATCTGTCCTAACGATGAGGGCATTATTCCAGCTGCACCATTTTCACGGCTGGTGGTAGTATTAATTTTTGTGTAATTTATAAAGCGGTCAACAATATTCATTATATTCATCCTGAAGAAGACATTATTGATAATAGAAGCGACTCTTTGCTTGAATTGTCATCAGTATAAACGGATGGCAATAATAGAGTAGATAAATATGAGCTCTTATAATGAGATGGAAGATTCCATTATTTATTATTATTAATAAGGAAATTAACAAGTTGCTGATTATAATTTGTGATCTTGGCTGATATTATTTTTAATTATGACTAATAGATTCTTTTATCGATCACGGAGTTTATTTTTAGGGTTACATCAGTTGTAAAACCAAGGATAATAGTCAGCATCTATTGTTGATTTTCTGTAGTAGGCGATCAACGAGAACATTTTAAATTTCTAGGATATTGATTATGCGCGCTTTCGTATTACGAGCCCGTTCAGCCCCAACCGACAGTAAGTTGTTAATTGCGTCAGTTGGACAAGACGCTCACACTGAGATATTGGCTCACGTTTTAATGAATGCTATTTTTGTAGCGCAGTCGCATCGTGAAGATATTATGGTGCATTTAGTTCTTGAAAGTACGCAAGATTTCTCTCGCACTATTAGTTTTAGTTCTAATGATATTAGTAACTTATCGGGTTTTCATGAGCAAGCTTGGCTTGAAAAAATAGCCCATGCGTTAGATAAGTCTATTGGCATGAATAAAGAGCAGTTGCGTAATGTCGAGCCTGGTATTTGTGTTCGTACTATTAGCTTTGAAAAATTAGTTGGTGAATTAGCAGAAGATTACCAATTATATATGCTCGATAAAAAAGGTGATTTTATTCGAGATATAGAGTTGGCTGCCAACCCATGTTTTTTACTGACTGATCATATGCCGATGCCCAAGAAAAGTTTTAATAGCTTAAAACGTTTAGGCGCTGAAAAAATCAGTTTAGGGCCTAAGATGTTATTTGCATCGCAATGCATTGTATTAATACATAATGAATTGGATTTAACATTATAATTGTTTGGTATTTGTTAGTTTTTAACAAATAAATAAAAAGCCGTTAAGTGATAGTTGATATTCTAGCTGATTACTTAACGGCTTTTTTATACTTAAATTTAAGTGAATTATTATGCGGAAAGGTAGAGTTAAATGATTTTTTATGTGACTTTTGTGCGGTAAATATAACTATAAGTGGAAAATATCGCCATATAGTATATAATTAAGCGTCATTTTTTATGTACGATAAAGTCCTCTTTATTAGTGTGAAAATTAAGATACTAAATATGGAGCAAGATTAAGCTTGAGCTTGTTGATGTTCAGTGTATTTTCAGTACTAAATACCAACGGTATTTCGAATTAAATAACAATTATTACCGTTAGCCTTTATGGCCCCTTTACCTAGGAAACAATATGCAATTATCCTCTCAGCCTAAAGGGCTTTTTCACCTCATTGCGATACAGATGTGGGAATTCTTTAGTTATTACGGCATGCGGTCGTTATTAATTCTCTTTTTGACTCAAAAACTTTTAATGTCTGACGACCACGCATATGCTTTATACGGTGCTTATACATCGCTGGTTTATGTTACTCCGATCTTGGGCGGTTATTTAGCTGACCGCTATTTAGGCAATTATTGGTCAGTGATCATTGGTGGCTCTTTAATGGTTGCTGGTCATGCTGTACTTAGTATTCCTAGCCATGATAATACGGTGCTTTATGCCGCGCTTGCTTTGATTATCTGTGGTTATGGGTTCTTTAAAACGAACTCAAGCTGTTTATTGGGTGAGCTATATAAAGATCATGAAGGTGCTCGCGAATCTGGATTCTCGATTTCTTATATCGGGGGTAATGTAGGTTCTGCGTTAGCGCCGATATTCTGTGGTTATGCTGCAAGTCGTTGGGGCTGGAATGTAGGTTTCGCTCTTGCAGGCATTGGTATGCTAATCGGTTTGATTATTTTTAGCACTGGCCGTAAGCATTTTGCTCATGTTCAAAAAGCAAATATACCCGCATTACGTCAAAAGACCGCTGGTTTTAGTCACTGGCAATTGATTATTCTTGGCGTGATAGTATGTGCCATAGGTTTAGTGTTTGTATTACAAGACTTACTTGCTGGGTATATTCTTGCTGTTATTTTGGCTTTCTCTGCTTTACAGATGTTACGTCTATACCGTAAGAGCAGCACGGAAGATCGTAAGAAGCTTAATGCAATCATTTACTTTATGTTATTTGGCATGGTTTTTTGGGCGTTTGATCAGCAAGGTGGTAGTTCAATTAGCTTATTCATTGAGCGTAATATTGATACGAATATATTCGGCTACCATATTCCAACAGCCTTTTTCCAATCAGTGAATCCAGTTGCTGTTATTGTTGGTGGTGGTGCAGTTGCATGGTTATGGAAAGTGCTGGCATCGCGTCAAATTTCAGTACGTACCTTAACTAAGCTGAATATGGGTTTATTTTTGCTAACAGCTGGTTTTAGTTTGATCACTTTATCGTCTAAATTAGCGATGGTGAGTGGCCATACAACGTTCTTATGGCTGTTTATTGGTTTGTTCTTGATTGGTATTGCGGAACTGTTTATTGACCCTGTAGCTTTATCTGCTATTACACGCATGAACCCTCAAGGTGCAACGGGTACGGTAGCGGGTATTTATATGTTAATGGGTGGCTCTGTTGCTAACTATTTAGCAGCAAATATTGCAGAACTTACCTCAACAGGTACGCAAGCGACGAATACTGCTGATTTAATTGCTTCGGCAACGCAGTATCACCATGTGTTCCAATCAATTTTCATTGTAACAGTAGTCGTGTTAGTACTCGGGTTATTAGTTAATTTTAAAAATCGTAACGAACCTGAATACGATTAATATACGCACTTAGAAAAGGTCGATAATGTAAGCTATTTTTAGCGGACATTATCGGCCTTTTTTTTTGACTGTTTATAGTGATTTTGTGTCAGACGTCGATAATGTCTTTTATGATAGTATTAATAGCAGCAATCAGTGATTAAAGATGGCTGTTCATAGTAAAGAGTCTCTAAATGAATGATAAAAATCAGTATTCAAAAGTGCCAAGTGGTCGATTATCACGGTTAGCTAAACTTGGGTCATTAGCAACACGAGTTGCTTCTGGTATGGTTGCTGAAGGGGCAAAACAGTTAGCCACTGGTCATCGACCTAAAGTGAGTGAATTGATTTTAACCCCAACGAATGTTAAACGCGTTGCTGATCAATTAGCTGATTTACGCGGTGCGGCAATGAAAGTTGGCCAATTATTATCAATGGATGGTGGTGACTTATTACCACCGGAATTAACCGAATTGCTATCACGATTACAGGCAAATGCTAAACCAATGCCAATAAGCCAATTAAACCATTCTCTTGAACAGCAATGGGGCTGTGATTGGCAACAGCAATTTAGTCAGTTTTCATTTTACCCGATTGCAGCGGCATCGATTGGACAAGTGCATAAAGCGACAACCCAAGATGGACGTCAATTAGCCCTGAAAATTCAATATCCAGGAATTAATAAAAGTATTGATAGTGATGTAAATAATGTTGCTACCTTATTGAATATCAGTGGGTTAATCCCAAAAAAGTTGGATGTCTCTGAGTTATTGGATGAGGCTAAAAAGCAACTTCATGCAGAAGCTGATTATTTACTTGAAGCGCAATATGTAAAACAATACCGTCAATTATTAGCCACTGATACACGCTATTTATTACCCGATATTGATGATGATTTGACGACTAAACATATTCTTGCGATGACATTTGTTGGTGGTATTGATGTCGATAAATTAGTTCATCAACCACAAGTAGTACGTGATCATATTATTGAACTTGCTTTTCGCCTGATGTTTAGGGAAGTGTTTGAATTTAGATTAGTACAAACCGATCCTAACTTTGCCAATTATCGTTATGATATTGAGACGAAGCAATTAGTACTGCTTGATTTCGGTGCCACAAGGGTTTATCCCCAACATATTGCAGATGGTTATCAACAGTTAATGACTGGTGCCGTGATTGATGATCAACCACGAATGTTAACTGCATTGAAACAAATTGGTTTTTTCTCTCAGCCGATTGAACCTCAAGCTCAACAAGCGTTATTAGGATTGTGTTTACAAGCCTGCGAACCTCTGAGGTATCAAGGTATATATGATTTTGGTCAATCCGATATGGTAGGTCGAATTCGTGATGCAGGCAGTCAGTTAAGCATGAAACAAGGTTATTGGCATACACCGCCAGCAGATGCGATTTTTTTACATCGTAAATTAGGCGGACTATATTTGTTAGCAGCAAAACTAAAAGCGCAGGTTGATATTAATAAAATATTTTTATCCTATATGACTGAATAATTATATAAGGCAGGTTATCTCCTATGAGTCAAGCGGCTCATATTTAGAATATCAGTTATTATTTTGGGTAATTTATACTTTACTCCACAGTGGTTATACTAATCACTCCTAAAAATAATTTGTATGACAAATGCCCACTAAAAAGTAAAAACGCTATGACTGGTAAACACATCTCTTATGCAGTACAGAATATTGAAGGGCTTTCCTTTGATACTACAGATATATCAAAAATAGCTTTAGTCACCGAAGGTGGCGGTCAGCGCGGTATTTTTACTGCTGGGGTGTTGGATGCCTTTTTAGAAGCAGAGTTTAATCCGTTTTCTTTAATGGTGGGTACATCAGCAGGATCGCTGAATTTAGCGTCTTATATTTGTGGCCAATATAAGCATGCATATAAAGTTATTACTCAAGCGACAACAGATCATCACTTTTTTGATGTTTATCGGTTTATTTTTGGTCGGGAAGGATTGGATTTAGATTGGTTAATGAAACAAACACAAACAAGTTTTGAGCTTGATTGGCATCAAGGACGTGAGAATATGCGTTCACGTACGGTGTTAGCTTCAGCAAGTGGCGTTACTAGCCATCAGGCATCGTATTTTAACTTAAACAGTGATAACTGGTCATTAGCATTAAAAGCATCATGTGCTGTGCCAGTGTTAAATAAAAAACCTATTTTCTCTCAAAATGAATATTGGGTCGATGGTGGTTTATGCGCACCAATTCCAGTCCAAGAAGCTTATGAGCGGGGTTATCGTCACATTGTGGTGATACGAACTGTACCAATCGATACTTCATTTGACCATTGTTGGATGACAAATATCCGTCGTGCTCTAGGTAATTCTAAAGCCGCAGGTATGATTGAAATGTTGTTAGAGCATGAAGATAACTATCGAAAAACCCAAGAGTTTTTAAGTAATCCTCCGGATGATGTTACTATTTTTGAAATCCATCCTCAAAAACCATTACGATCAAAAATGATTGGTAGTGATATCGCTTCACTGGATATGGATTATCGCTTGGGATATCAATCAGGTAAGTATTTTTTAAATACCGTTGGTCGCCATATTAATATTCAAGATGCACCTTATAAAACTGATTATAAGCATGGTGTGACCGATACTGATTTAATGAAATATGCTTAATTTTAATATTCAAATAATATCATATTAAAATGATGTGTTTGAGGGGCCTTTACTAAGAAGTTGTTAATAAATGAACCAAAATAAGGTGGAATTTTCAACCAAGGAGTCGGTGTTTACGCAATTGATGGAAAATGACGTTCATAGTATGTGGTTGCAGCGTAAACAAAGTGCATTTAGTGGTAAAGATGGGGTACAGATCCAATGGATCAGTGTGACTAATCCTATCAATACTCGCTGTATTGTGATTGTGAATGGTCGTAATGAAAGCTTTTGGAAGTATCAAGAAATTTTCTTTGAATTTTCACGACAGGGTTATGATGTCTACGCTTATGATCATCGAGGCCAAGGTGCTTCTGGCCGCTTAACTGCAGATCCTGAGCTGGGTCACGTGCATAGTTTTGATGATTATGTTGATGATCTAAATGCATTTATTACTCAAGTTGTAGATAACGAAAAATCTTACCAGCATCACTTTTTATTGGCTCACTCAATGGGTGGAGCAATCACCACTCTTTATCTCGAAAAATATAAGAGCCATTTTGATGCGGTAGTATTGAATGCACCTATGTTTGGCATCCATATGCCAGTGCCTCTAAAGCTGGTTGCATCATCGATAGCTAAGATTATGGAACATTATCAGCATGAACCTTCGTATGTTTTAGGGCAGAAACCTTATCACGAAGAGCCGTTTGAAAATAACGCTTTATGCCAAAGTAAATTACGTTATGTTTGGGCGAAGCATTTATATCAAATTCATCCAGAATTACGTATTGGCGGACCAAGTCCACGCTGGTTATGGCAAGCGATTCAAGCAGCAGATCATTGTATTCGTGATGTTGAAAAAATAGATATTCCGGTTTTATTACTTCAAGCAGGCAGTGATACTATCGTTGACAATAGTAGCCACCACCGATTTTGTTGCCAGAATAAACATTGTAAGATGAAAGTTATTCGTAATGCACGCCATGAGATCTTAATGGAAAAAGATGTTATTCGTAATCAAGCATTATGTGAAACGCTGGCTTTTTTTAATCAATTTATAGTGTAAATTGATTAAAAATATCTATTGAAGCTAAAACAGCGGCTGTATTTAATTATTAAATACAGCCGCTGTTTTTTTATGCGATATAAGCCAAGTTATTGTAAAATAAATTAATGTTATTGGCAGATAAACCAAGATTTAGCATCAGCTTCAATAAAAGCTTTTTTATGCCACGGTAATGGTGTTGATACTGGTGCGATACGTACATCACCTTTGATTTTACGTGTAGCAAGTACACGAACCCTACCATCTTTCACACTTTCAATCGTACCTTTGTATGTCACCCCATACGCGTCGTCTTGCGATTTTTTATACATACATACAGTTTCACCAACATGTGTAGCAATAAAGGCGGTCTCCTCTGTCCATGCTTCTTCTGCTGGCGGTGGTGTTACATCATCGAGGTGCTCAATAGCTTTAGTACTCATTAATTTACGATGAACTGAATAAGGTTGATAACCTAATAATGTTGCACCATCAATCCATGCTGTCTGAGGAATATCGCGGTTCTCAATGATACGCATTGTGACGAAGGGACCATCAGAACAAATATCTGCCCATAGATCAATGGAGGAAATGCGTGCTGCAAAAAGGGGGGTTTCCTGATCGGTATTTGGATGTTGAACACACCATGTACCGGTATCTAAATTAACCATTGAACCTTTGTTTATGGTACAAGTTTTGGTCGCTAACTGATTAAACTGTTCGATATCTTGCTGGGCTTGTTGGGCGCTATTGGAGCAGTAACGGTAGCTATAAGAGAAGGTTTCTTTTGGATAAAACAGACCTTTATCAACAACAACGCCATTTTTACGTGCGCTATCGGCCGCAATGAATTTTTTGGCCGCTGTTTTAAAGCTGTAATCAGGTGCTGGTTTTGGTGGTGGTGGTGAACTACAACCCGCAAGCACAGCGATAACTGCAGCGAGTGATACGCGGGTAAAAAGGGTGTTGTACATTCTTGCCCCCAGAAAAAAAGCTCTTTATATACGTAATAAAAAAGCGCTAATAATAAATAAGTCTATAGGGGACAACAGAATTTGTTAGGAAGCAAGCCATTATTCTGTAAAAAAAAATGAGCTTTAATAGATTCAATGAGTTACTGGTGACGAAGATTCACTTATGTATATTGATTGTTGCTAATTGTGGTAATTATCAGCGTTATAATGCAATCAGCCCATTGACAGGTTGCATCAACGGGCTGAGAAATTTACAGATTATTAACTAAGATTAATCTGCAAAAGTATCAAGTAATGTTTGTGAAATGATGAAGTAGTTTGTACCTGTTTTTGCTTCAACAAAGTCAAGTAGGCGATCATAATCACCATTGCTATCAGCAAAAATCATCTGTTGCAGTGATGTGCTCATTGTAACAGGAGAGGCCGTTAAACCGATAAACATGGTGCCATGTTCCATTGCGTTACCGTAAGGACGATTTTGACGAAGCATTTTGATTTCTTTCTCGTCAACAATTACTTTACTCTTATTGTTATGTGCCCAAGCAGGCTTTACGTCATCATCTAGTTCAATATCATCAAGTTTAGTTCGACCAATAACTTGTTCTTGATATTCCGTTGCTTGTTTATCCCATAAACCTTGGCGGTCAATGTAACGCTGGACGGTTAAATAACTACCACCTTGGTGAATATCGAGATCATCAACGACTAATACTGCATTCATACGAGCTGCATTTTTAGGGTTTTCTGTGCCATCAACAAAATCAATCATGTCGCGACTATCAAGGTATTTAAAACCTTGAATATCTTCAATTAATGTTGCTACATCTGCAAATGCTGATGCTAAGTATTTAGCTGCCTGATAGTTCAAATCCATGCGCTCGGATTTGATCATGATAAATATATCGCCAGGAGTACTTGGGAAATTGCGTTCGCCATCAGTCATGGCTTTAAAATCTTGTAATAAAGCAGGCACAGCCGTTGCTGGGAAAGCGGTTGACCAACCATGATGAGATACACCGACTGTAAAACTAAGGTCTGCGGTTGAATCTTTTTGGCCAATAGATTTTTCAATGATCTGAATTTTAGCGAAAGCATCACTCACTGCTTCTGCATTCACATCTGTTTTAAAAACAAAAGTGAGGTATTCAGCAAAAGTATTTGGATTGGATAAAGTACCTGGTTGGGCACGTTCAGATAACATTGCATTCATAATAGTAGACCTTAATTAAAGCTATCTTGTAACGGTACGCTTTTTAGATAGCGAGCTATAGGTAAATTTTTGTAATGTAAAGTTTCACATTTTAGACTGTAAAATGATACCTAATCTGTTGTTAATAGTGAAACTGCGCAGCGCACTAATTATTTATATCGTTAATAATTTTACTTCTAACACTATTAACGTGATGTTATGGGCTTAGTGATGAGTTTTGCGAATAAAAGCATAGAAATACATGAGGCAAAAAGGCGACATAGTGCTAAAAATTATTTGCGTTAAAGCATGCTTTATTTGTAAGCATGAACGATCAAAACTACGCAATAAATAGAATGATGACTAGTCTTTTTTCGTTATTTTATTACGAATATGGCGTTGCTCACAAACTTGTTGTTATTTGCTTTTTTCAATTTAAAACCTTTGATACTAAGTACTGCATGTCGACACAGGTTTCTTTAGGAGGGTATTGTGTCTATTAACTCTATCGATTATTCAGAAATTTCTTCCGTTTCATCTAAGTGGGAACATAAAGATGACTCGGCGACCAACATCGCAGATAGCAAGAAGCAGCAAGGTGCTGCACGACGACGCATTGAGATGCTACGCGATATTCAAGCAAGCGGGTTAACCCTTGCAGAGGCAAGAGAGTTAGGTTTATTGCATTAAGTATAGGTTGAATCAACGCATTAGCCACACAAAGAGGCGAGATGCATGTACCAATTATTCATTAACCGCATTACAACGCAACAAATGTTAGACGTATACTATTGTCAGAGGCAATGTAACAATACTTACATGATTAACGCGAGCAATACAGTTACCGTTATAGCTCGCACTCTGAACTCAGCATAGGGATACCGATCGTGGTGTCCCTTTTTCTGGTCTAAATAAACCCACACCCAACTCGATGACGTTTGCAGATGTTGTCTATGCCCCAAACAGCTACCGTTATTCCCTACAGTGAATGCCCGCGAGGGCGATAGGAAATCTACTATCCACATGTTGTCGAGTTTATATTTCTTCGTAAAATGTAACGTCTTTCACAGGTGTCTTTAATAGTGTTAGTTGTATGTTTTAAGTCGTTGTTATTTATAGATCAAATAGCTTTGGTGCGAATGGGGGATTTAGGAATAAATTTGACACAATGCTGAGTATTTGGAGTGGAGAAAAAGAGTAAGATTAGCGCTAAATTTTCTATTCTGGATTTACAATGAAACACATTCTACTTTTAATACTCGCTGTTATTTCTTTTCAAACATACGCTCAAAGTAAATATGTGTGTACTAAAGCTCATGCTGAGCGTGACGTTGAAGTTATTTACCATGCTCCTGGTAGTCAGACACTGTGTGAAGTTAAATATACCAAACAACATCAGAGTGACATTTTATGGAGTGCGCAACATAAAGTGGGCTATTGTGAAACTAAGGCACAAAAATTTACTGAAAAATTGGCTAGCTTTGGATGGTCTTGTTATGCCGTTAATGATGAGCTAAAAAGCTAATTATTAACGATTCCCTCCTTTTATTTGGATCAACTTCTCTCTAATATCCATGAAGCAAAAATACATGTTATCTGTACAGTATTTTTGCTTCTTATTATCTTTAAGCATTTTGTTTTCTCTTAAAAAACACGGCAATTATTATTTGCGATACGGCCAGACATTTTAAATCGACGTTTTAAACTATAGTAATAAAACTATTATTATTGGCATATAAGCATGTGATAGGTTGGTTTGACTATCTTATTTACTATTTATGTACTTAAATTTAGACGTTAGCCGTCTTTGTATTATTTGAGGACGTTGGTCATGCGGCAAAAAATTGATGCAGATTATATTCATAAGTTAAATAAAGATTTTCATGATCAAGAAGAAGCATTTAATTATGATGCTAGAATGGGAGCGACATATGATAATAAATCACAACAACGGACGATTAAAGAGTTAGAGTCTGTATTAGGACATACGCTTCCTAAAGGAGGAGTGGTTGTTGATGTCGCTTCTGGAACCGGAAATTTAGCGGTTAAACTTGCAGCAACTAATTGGTATCAACAGGTAATTGGCGTAGATATTAGTGAGCGTAGTTTGGAAGTTGCTCATAAAAATGCTCATTTAATGAATACACAGATAAAAACGATTGTTTCAGATATGACGATACTCCCTTTTGATGATAATAGTGTTGATTTAGTGGTTGGTTGTGCTTTTTTGCATCATTTGCCGGAACCTAAAAAATTCATGAAAGAACTCTTACGAATTTTAAAGCCAGGGGGAGAGTTTGTTTTTATCGGTGAGCCGACCACTCATGGTGGACAACTGATTGATATTATCAAAAAGCCGTTAGTCTTGATCAATAATACTCGTCGCTATTTTTCTAAGCAACATCAGCGGCAAATGCGGTGGGATCACGCCAATATTGATGTACATGATTTTAACCAGCAAGATGCTGAACAATTATTATGTGGTTTCAATACTCCTAAGATTATTACCGAAGGTTTTTTATCCCCCATTATTGACCAAGGGTTGATGACGCCTATTCGAAGTGTATTGAGTGAGACTTCGATGATAAAGCCGCTATTTTTATATATTAATCGTGGTCTTTATTGGTGTGATATAACCATTTTCAATTATGTTATTCCTAAATTTTGGCGAGTGTCACTTAAGCTCAGTGGTGAAAAGCCGTTGTAAGTAGATGTAGAATTATGTCTAACAGTGTTATTTCTAGGTATGGTTTAGGGTGCTATTTAAGCTAAACATCACAGAATTAAACCGTGTTTATATACAGTACTTTTAAGGTCGCTATTATGATGAGCCAGATTAATGATTAGTTAAGGAATTATTCGATGTCTCATTCAGAAGCAAGCTGTCTTTGTGGTGCGGTAAAAATTATGGCCACAGAGATTAATCCTAAGTTTACTGTGTGCCATTGCCAATCATGTCGAACGTGGGGTGGTGCTCCATTTTTTGCTGTGCAATGTGGCACTAAAGTGGAATTTAAGGGTGAAGAGAGTATTAAAATATATCAATCATCACCTTGGGCATCGCGTGGTTTTTGCTGCGAATGTGGAACGCATTTATTTTATAAAGTGAAAAAAACAGGTGAATATAATATGCCTGTTGGTTTGTTCTCTGCCTTGAAAGGGCTAAAAATGGAGATGCAGTATTTTAGTGATGCTCGCCCTAGTTATTACTGCTTTACCAATGAGACTCAGCAAATGACTACAGCTGAAATTATGGCCTATTTTGCGAAGGAAATGTAATTAAGTCTCTCTGCTAACTCACCATGGATTATATCTGTGGTTATTCACTTAGTTTGTCTTGATAGCATGTCTTGATACAGTGTATTTTTTGATGACTTAGTCACGGATGAACGAATTATAATAATAGCCACTATGTATGAGCCACCATTGATGCTTATGATGTATTGGCTGTTCTTAAGTAATTCATCTAAAGGGAGATTAAGATGTCTAAATTTCAATTCTTTTGTATGCCAAATACTGACCGCAAGAAATTCACCTATCTCAAAATGGATAGCGATAGTTTTATGGTTGAAAAAAAACAGCTCTTAAAAATCGGCTTTGAAGTGGAAGATGATGTGATTTTTGCAGACAATGCAGATGAAGCGATAGAGAAATTCAACTCAAACTATGTGTATGCATTGCAAGAGTACGCCGATTCTTCTGTGGGCGGTGGTTTGGGAACGTTTATTATTGAAAGCTATAAAGATATTATTCGACGGTTTAAATCATAATTTCACTCATCGTGTGAACCAGCCTTAAGCATAATAGATATTTGATCAATTATGCTTAAAGACGGGAGAGTATAAATTTACAAAATAACAAATGTTGTAATCAATAGCCGTAATAATTAAATTATTCTTTATCTTGGGCTAACCACTGTGCAACTTGTTTAGTGTAATAGCTAACGATAAGATCAGCACCAGCACGTTTAAAACCGGTTAATGTTTCATACACCACCCGTTTTTCATCTAAAGCACCAGCTAATGCAGCAAATTTGATCCCTGCATATTCGCCACCGACTTGATATACCGCGAGTGGTAGATTAGTTTTACGACGAAGGTTGGCAACCACATCAAGATAAGGTGTACCAGGTTTAACCATCAAAATATCTGCACCTTCTTCTTCATCAAGTAGAGCTTCTACTAACGCTTGACGGCCGTTGGCACAATCCATTTGATACGCTTTGCGATCACCACTTAACTCACAATCAACCGCAGTACGGAATGGGCCGTAGAAAGCAGAAGCAAATTTTACCGCATGGGCAAGAATAGCTACATGCTCAAAACCTGCTGCATCTAAACCTTCACGAATGGCTTTAACTTGACCATCCATCATTGCTGACGGTGCTAGCATATCAGCGCCCGCTTTAGCTGCAGTGATACTTTGTTTAACTAATAATGCGAGTGTTTCGTCATTGAGGACATGTTCATCATGGTAAACACCGCAATGGCCGTGAGTGGTATATTCGCAAAAACAAATATCAGGGATCACCATCATGTCTGGGCAAGCGGCTTTGATTGTTTTTACCATACGGGCAAGTAAACCATCATCATTCCATGTATCACTGCCGATTTCATCTTTGGTATGAGAGATACCAAAAGGCATTACGTAACGTACGCCAAGCTTATAAAGTGTATTTATCTCATCAGCCAGCATGTTTTCTGGAATACGTGAAATGCCAGGCATGGTGCTAATAGGCACTTCTTCAGTTAAAGTTTCTTCAATGAAGATTGGGTGGATCAGATCTGCTAATTTAAATTCATGTTCACGTACAAGATCACGCATATTGGCAGTACGACGCATACGACGAATACGTTTCACTGGAACAGAGATAGGGTTTGTCATTAGAAAATTCTATTTTATGTTAATCGGGTATACATCATACAAATGTTAGGGTTTGAGATGCAAGAGATTGTGCTGTTGATTCTTAACCAGACTAAACTTAATGCGGAAGTTACTACCCTGAGGTCATTATGAAAGTAATTATATTATTAGTATTATCTATTTTATCTTTTCAAGTCTATGCGCAAGACAAATATGTTTGTCACAAGGATGGCGCTGAACGCACTGTTGAAGTTGTTTATAGTCAGCCAGGCAGTAAAGTGCCTTGTGAGGTTAAATATACTAAGCCGGACAGTAATAAAATTTTATGGAGTGCTAATCATGAAGTTGGCTATTGCGAAACGAAAGCAAAACAGTTTGTTCTTAAGCTCGGTGGCTTTGGTTGGTCTTGTAGTGATGTAAATGATAAAGCAGCACAGCCATTGGGTGAATAGAACGCGAGTTTATCGGCATTCACACGGATAAAAAGAGTGAGCTCTTTTAATCCGTGTGATATTTGAGTTAACTCTTCTATATCAAGCCAAAAAAGTTATTTAATAGAGGCTAAAAAACAGTCATTAAAAGTATTTTGGTGTTATTGATGACCGATGTCTATTCATAGGTTTTTCCTATCAGCTTAATCTGTTAAAACTTCTTTTGTTTTGATAAAGAAGGGGATAGATTAAATATAATTAATTTATAATTAGATCTGGAAATTCATTATGACAACCATGACAACTCGCTGCCCACATTGTAAAGCAATGAACCGTTTACCTCTTGATCGTGTTAATGACGAGGCAACATGTGGTACTTGTAAAGAAAAGCTACTTGATGGTATGCCAATCGAAGGTACTGCTGATAACTTCGCTAATTTAATTAATGGTGACAAACCTGTTGTTGTTGATTTTTGGGCACCGTGGTGTAGCCCATGTGTCGGTTTTGCACCAATCTTTGCTGATGTTGCTAATGAACGTGATGGCGCAGCTCGTTTCGTTAAGATTGATACTGAAGCTCAACAGGCACTTGCTGGACAATATCGTATTCGTAGCATTCCAACCATTATGGTATTTAAAGGCGGTAAAATGGTCGACATGTTAAATGGTGCGATGCCTAAAACGGCATTCGATGAGTGGTTGAACAGCGCATTAACAAAATAACGACCAATAATATATTTTTGTTATATACGAATATTTGTCAGTGGTATGTTAATAAGTAAGCCTAGTTATTCAAACAGATAACTGGGCTTTTTTGTACAAAAAATCTGACTAAACAAGACTAGATATCATTATTTCGCATATTATTTATGCTAATTATGTGTAAATGTAAAAAAACACTATGCTAAATTTTTAATGTGATCAAGATCTCTATATACTCCCGCCTCGGCCAGAACAATTACGTTCAGCCACCTTATTACAAGCTGTCACTAGGATATGTGAACGACCCACGGAGTTGGACCGGCATTAACTAGCTTGTTAATTTAGGTGACTTGTATGTTGTACCATTGGACGAACACTCTTTTAGTTGTTTGCGCATATTTGCGTAATACCCATCTTTTGTTGAGTCTTCAGCAAATGTTTTTCCGATGCCGCGACACAATCAATACCTTCATTATTCGACACCCATTTATAAACACAGCAGGACGAAATAATGCAGTTGTTAATTAGTTTGGCCGGTATTGCAATACTGGTTTTATGCGCAATTTTACTTTCAGATAATCGCAAAGCGATCAATTGGCGTACCGTGATTGGTGCTTTAGTGCTGCAAGCGAGTTTTGCTGCCTTAGTGTTGTACATTCCACTCGGACAGAAAATGCTTGGTGCAATGAGTGACGGTGTTGCTGGTTTGTTGAGCTTCGCCGATGTAGGTATAAAGTTTGTATTTGGTGATTTAGCCAATATTGAAAAAAGTGGCTTTGTATTTGCTATTCGAGTACTGCCATTAGTGATCTTTATTAGTGCATTAATTTCGTTACTATATTATTTCGGTATTATGCAGTGGGTAATTAAAGTTCTTGGTGGTGGTATCCAAAAGCTATTAGGTACGAGCCGCGCAGAATCATTAGTTGCTACGGGTAATATATTCTTGTCGCAGGGTGAATCACCATTACTTATTCGTCCTTTTTTAGCCAAAATGACCCGTTCTGAGCTGTTTGTGGTAATGACATGTGGTATGGCGTCTGTTGCTGGTTCAGTATTGGGTGGTTATGCGGGTCTCGGTGTCGATCTTAAATTTTTGATTGCAGCTAGTTTTATGGCGGCTCCTGGTGGTTTGTTAATGGCTAAAATTTTAGTGCCAGAGCAAGAAACGCCAGAAGAGCAGGTTGAGATTGAAATGGCAACCAGTGAACACAGTAATGCCATTGATGCATTAGCAGCTGGTGCAATGAATGGTATGAAAGTCTCTGTTGCTATTGGTACGATGTTAATTGCGTTTGTTAGTGTGATTGCGATGGCTAATGCAGGACTAGAGCAGGTCGGTTATGGCCTAGCAAGTTTAACATCAACTATGGGAATGGAGTCGTTATCACAATGGTTTGCGACCACCCCATTAAGTATGCAGCTTATTTTAGGCTATATTTTCTCACCTTTGGCATTTGTTGTTGGGGTTCCGGCGAATGAAATGATGGCTGCAGGTACTTTCATTGGTGAAAAACTAATTTTAAATGAATTTGTTGCCTTTATGGATTTTGCTTCAGTTAAACAGACTTTATCCGCTCATACACAAGTGATTATCACGTTTGCCTTATGTGGTTTTGCCAATATTGGTTCAATTGCGATTCAAATTGGTTCAATTGGTGTGATGGCACCTGAGCGTCGTAGTGATGTCGCACGACTTGGCTTTAAAGCTGTGATGGCGGCAACATTAGCTAACTTAATGAGTGCGACCTTAGCGGGCATTTTTGTTACGTTATAATGGAATAAACAAGCAATTTATCCCTTGAATCACGAAACCGTTGTAAGATTTCTTACAACGGCTTCGTTGTTTCTAATATTATCTATTTTTATTCAAGCGTGATTTCAATGCTGATTATTTATCAAATTGTTTAATTAATACTGACGTATCTGCTCGATTAAATCCGCGTTGCTGCAATTTTTCATATTGTGAATCAACTTGTTTTGCCAATGGTAGCTCCACATTAAGTTTGTCAGCAGCATCGAAACAAATAGCAAGATCTTTACGCATCCAATCAACGGCAAACCCAAAATCAAATAAGTTTGCGTCCATAGTCTGGGCGCGATTTTCTAATTGCCATGATCCTGCTGCACCATGTTTTAATACTTCTGTCATGGTGTGAATATCAAGCCCTGCGGCTTTGGCGAGAGTAATTGCTTCTGATAACCCTTGTAATACACCAGCGATACATAACTGGTTGGCCATTTTAGTTATTTGACCGTAACCCGTTTCACCCATTAAAGTCGTTGCTTTGGCATAGCTTGCTATAGCCTGTTTGGCTTTATTAAAAACAGCTTCATTACCACCGACCATTACGGTTAAACAACCATTAATAGCACCGGCTTCGCCGCCTGATACTGGCGCATCTAAAAAGTCACAGCCAATAGCATGTGCTGCATCAGCAATTTCTCGCGCCACATCAGCAGAGGCTGTAGTATGATCGACTAAAATAGCACCAGGTTTAGCTGTTACTAAAATACCGTGTTGGCCTTTATAAATTTCACGTACGTCGTCATCATTACCGACACAAGTGAAAACAATATCTGCTTCTTTCACTGCATCACAAGGAGTAAGGGCAATCGCACCATTATATTCTTTTGTCCAAGCGTCTGCTTTTGCTTGGGTACGGTTATAAACCGTAACGTGATAGCCCGCTTTAGCAAGGTGTCCAGCCATCGAATAGCCCATCGTCCCGAGCCCTAAAAAAGCAACGTTTGCAGTCATAGTTAATACTTCCTTGGTTTTAATTGTGAGCAATATGTAACATCATAACAGACTGCATTATTGCGTAAATGGTTAGCAGTTGTATGTGTTTTGTTCAAATGAGTGAGGTTTATCAATAGGATTAATTATTCGAGATTAATCGCTTGTAACAACTTGTGTTGCCAATTATCATAACACTCACTTTTATTTTATGGATTGGTTTAGTTAAGCCTAATGTTGTCAGCTGTGTTTCGTATTGTGTTATTAGTACTATGTTTAGGAGCAAGTTCATTTGCTTCGGCATCGTCACATGCGGACTTCACTCAGACCAATCCTGTATATACTGATGTTATTGAAACACCGATGCTTAACGTTACTGCTGTTGCAATAACAGCAATAACAGATCATGCCTCAACGCAACAGCATCAGAGCGAACAAGCTCCTACTCAAAAGCATCCCACTGATCGATATGTCAGTACCAATGGCTTGCCGGTGTCGTTTTATAACACTAAGTTAGTGTGGAACTTTCCAGCACCAACCAATATTAAGTTTCCGCTACACAGTGGTAAACATCACCGTTCAGAAGTCCTTAATTTAAAAAATATCATTAATACATCTACTCGGTCTTTGAGTAGTTTTTATCATAATGCTGATGATATACCGCCAACATTTGAATTGGCGTTTGAATTACCTTTACCTCCTATACCTATACTTACTATTGGGTATGCAGAACCCCTTAGCCCACAAAGTGATTGGATATTAACGATAAAATCCACATCATCGCGTGTATCCGGCTGGAAAGAATCTAATCTACTCTATTCACATTACGAACGTCCGTTCGTTACCGCGTAAGACATTACTAGCGTTTATGTCATTTATGGCATGGTGTGCTTTACTTAGTGATGTTGCTTTCATCAACACATAAAACGTTCTATTAATTTATGTATTAAATCTATCAATAACTATTATTAATACTAACTGTTATCGGCTGTGAATATGATAACAAACAGTTGTTTGTCTATATAAAGATAAAAATTAATAATAATTGCTGATGTGTTATCGGTCGCAACAAGATGAGCTTGTTGCTAGATATATGGCTTAAAATAATGAGAAAAAAGAATAATAAACAGATTCTGAATCATTACTCAGCATGGAAATATGTTGTGTTAATTGTGACAGTCTCGATTATGTTGCTTAGTGCGATCCCAACTTGGTATGGCGAAAATGCAGCAGTACAAATCAGTGCGAAAGGCGGCTCAATGCCAACACCTTTTGAGATTCAACGTGTTCTAAAAGAAAATGGCATTGAAGCCAAAACTATTGAACAGCAGCCAACTCGTACTATTGTGGTCGTTAATTCAACCAAAGAGCAAACTAATACTAAAGAAGCGCTAAACAGCATTATTCATAATGAAAGCCGTTTAACGTTAGCATTAGAACCTGCTGCACCGAAGTGGTTATTAGGCCTAGGTTTTGAACCTATTAAGTTGGGGCTTGATTTACGTGGTGGTGTGCAATTCTTGCTTGATGTCGATATGAAGGAAGTTTACAAGCAGCATGCACAGCAGTTGACTGACGATCTTCGTGTTGATTTTCGTAAACAAGATATTCGTGCTGCACGCTCAGAATTGACCAATAATAATCAAGTTCTTGTGCGTCTTCCAAGTGAAGCTGCGAATGATAAAGTACGTACATACATTCGTACTCAATATCCACAATGGCAAGCGAAGAATGGTCAAGGCGATAACTTAGTCTTGTCTATGCGTGAAGATGAGCAAACTAATCTGCGTAACTTAACAGTACAGCAGAACTTGCAAACTATGCGTGGCCGTATTGAGCAGTTAGGTATTACCGAAGCATCTGTACAGCGTCAAGGTGAAAACCGTATTCGTATTGAGCTTCCAGGTGTACAAGATCCTGCGGCAGCGAAGAACGTTATTGGTGCAACAGCTAGCCTTGCTTTCTATGCGGTTAAGCAAGAAGGTACTGGTAGTACAATGATCATTGACGACAAAGAAGGTCGTCCTGTACGTGTAAGCCGTAAACCAGTATTAACTGGTGATCATATTATCGATGCACGTGCAAGCATGGGTGAAATGGGTACGCCAGAAGTTAATATTACTTTGGATAGTGCTGGTGGCAGCATGATGTCAGAGTTCTCACGTAATAACGTGGGCCAACCAATGGCAACGTCTTACAGTGAATATACGCGTAACGCCAAAGGTCAGACAGTACAAACTAACAAGATCATTAGTGTTGCTACTATTCAAACTCAGTTAGGCAGCCGCTTCCGTATTACGGGTGCTGGTTCACTTGCTGATGCACAACAATTAGCGTTATTACTACGTGCAGGTTCATTAACCGCGCCAGTAACTATTGTTGAAGAGCGTACCATTGGTCCAACATTGGGTGCTGAAAACATTAAAAATGGTTTTGCTGCTCTAGCATTAGGTTTAGGTGTGACATTGCTATTTATGGCATTGTGGTACCGCCGCCTTGGTTGGGTGGCAAACATTGCGTTGATCACTAACATGATCATGTTATTCGGTTTACTTGCCTTGATTCCAGGAGCGGTATTGACCTTACCGGGTATTGCTGGTCTGGTATTAACCGTTGGTATGGCTGTTGATACCAACGTGCTTATTTTTGAGCGTATTCGCGATATGGTTCGAGATGGCCGCAGTTTTGCTCAAGCGATTGATCGTGGTTTCAGTAGCGCATTTGGTACAATTTTCGATGCGAACTTCACCACAATGATCACAGCAGTGGTTCTGTACTCTATCGGTAATGGTCCAATTCAAGGCTTTGCATTGACGTTAGGTCTAGGTCTTCTAACCAGTATGTTCACTGGTATATTTACTTCCCGCGCCATTATTAACTTGGTCTGGGGTCGTGATTCTCGTCGAGATGTAAGGGTTTAACGCAATGAAAAATTGGATTATTACACACTTAACTAAATTGCGTTATATGACCGGTATTGTGTCAATTGCGCTAATGGTTATCTCGATCAGCTTCATTTGTATTCGTGGTTTAAACTGGGGTCTTGATTTCACTGGCGGTGTTGTTAGTGAAGTACAGATGAACAGCCAAATTACGAGCAGTGAAATTGAACCACTGATGGATGCTGGCTTTAAACAAGATGTTGTTGTAATTGCAGCTGATGAACCTGGTCGTTGGATTTTACGCTATTCAGTACCTGCTAAGGGTGAGACTTACCCAGAAATTACTCAAGTACTTGATCCGTTACATGCCCAAGTACAAGTGTTAAACACTAGTATTGTAGGACCACAAGTGGGTGCTGAAATGGCTTCTCAAGGTGGTTTAGCATTACTTGTTACTATGCTTTGTATCTTAGGTTACCTAAGTTACCGCTTTGAATGGCGTCTTGCTGCAGGTGCGCTACTTGCACTAATGCACGATGTTATTTTAGCGGTGGGTTTCTTTGCGATGACTCAGATGGAGTTTAACCTAACGGTACTAGCGGCTATCCTAGCTATTTTGGGTTACTCACTGAATGACTCGATTGTTATCGCTGACCGTATTCGTGAACTTCTGATTGCGAAACCAAAGCAAGACATTGAAGCAACAAACAATGAAGCGATCATTGCAACGTTCTCACGTACGATGGTGACATCGGGTACGACGTTGATGACAATCAGTTCATTATGGTTATTAGGTGGTTCATCACTACAAGGTTTCTCTATTGCGATGTTTATTGGTGTACTAACCGGTACATGGTCATCGATATCTGTAGGTACATTGTTACCTGAATTCTTAGGGTTAAAACCTGAGCATTATTTGCCAAAACCTGAATCACAAGATCCTTAACCGTTAAGGATAATGAGTAAACCGTCAGCAGTAATGTTGGCGGTTTTTTTTTGCTATAGATTCAAGAAGTGGCTTATTTTCAGTGCATAGTAAAATTTATTGCTAGACTAATAGAAGTGACATAAAGCATGGTAAAAGGAGATAGCATGCAACAAAGAATGATATTAATTAGTGGTGCAGCACTGTTAATTGTCGGCTGTACGCACACTGATGATGGCGATATTCGTTTTTTACCCGATAAATATATCAATAATATTGAATACAACAGTATTTATCATTATGGCTATAATCAAGGTTGTGAGTCAGCACTTGCGAAAGCAAAAGTAGCAGGACATCGCTATAACCAAGATCTGACCTTAAATGACACTTCAATGCGTTTTAATAAAGGTTGGCAACAAGGTTATTCTGCTTGTAAAGCTGGAAAAGAGAAGATGCTATATAATTTATCCCAAACACGATGATATTTTTGATATACGTCACTTTTTTATAAAATATGGTTTGTTTTGTATTATATTAGCAGTTATTATACTCAACATTAAGCATATGCTTTTAATTACCTTTAGTTATAAGATATAACCATATTTTTTTGGGGTAAAAAAAACAGACCTAATGATCTGTTTTTACTTAAATGTCAACTAGCCGAAGTTTTCATTATTAATTTTAAATATTTATTTTTTAAGCTGCAATCGCAGTTACTTTTTGATTGTTAAATACAATATGAGTTGCAACATTTATCTCTGACAATAATAAATAGTGCTCTAATTTGTTATTGTTTAGCTCAACGACAATTTGCAAATGACATTCAATCATTTCTCTAAGGTATGAATATCTGTTTTTAACATTATTACTCTTTAATTGTTTATAACTTCCATTTTGTGCATATACCCAAGCATTGTATGTGCACTTATCATTTTCTATTTGTGCGATGAACTCCGCAATATTTTTCACATTTAATCCCTTAATGAATCTGTACATGCTATAGGCCTAGTTAGTATGCATCAAAGAGAAAAAACTGAAACCTAAATTTATATTTAATATGGATAATGTGATATTGATAAGTATTTTTAGGTAATAACGATGATTGAAAGTGACTTATATTAAAAGACTTTAAGAATAATGCGTTATAGTAGTAGGTATTCTTATAAATTGATTACTTTTATTTTGTGAAAAAAGAGTTAATTAATATAAATATTGTTATTAGAAGTGATATGACAAATTCAAATAATATATGTGATTGGGCTATTCATTCAGATTTAGAACGCCAATATCATGATAATGAGTGGGGGCGTCCTCATAAAGATGATTGTTATTTATTTGAATTTTTAACATTGGAAGGTGCTCAGGCAGGGCTTAATTGGTATACCATTTTAAAGAAACGCGCTAGCTATAGAAAAGCTTTTGAAGACTATGATATTGAGAAGCTTGCGGCTTATAGTGAGCAAGAAATAGAATTACGTATAATGGCGATTATTGCTAACTATGATGTAATTCGACATCAAGGTAAATTACGTTCGGTATTTACCAATGCGCGCGCTGCTAAACGACTACAAAGCCAGTATGGTAGTTTAGCTGCTCCATTGTGGCAGTTTGTTAATGGTGTGCCTCATATTAATCATTGGTCGTCGAGTGAGCAAGTTCCTACTACAACCTCTGCATCACTGGCATTGAGTCAATTTCTAAAGCATCATGGATTTAAATTTATTGGTAATATAACCTGTTATGCATTTATGCAAGCAGTAGGGATGGTTAATGATCATACGATTAATTGTCATTGTTATCAATCTATTACAAACGGAATAGTAAAGTAGTTATTAATGTAAAAAAGATCACATTTTGTGAGCTAAATTCGTTATCATATCGCATCCATTTTTCATGTTTTATGGGGCGTTATGTCTAAGACGGCAGTTAAGTTAATTCAGAAAGTCACCTGGGTTGGGTCTATTGCAAATATTGCATTAGCATTTATAAAAATTACCGTAGGTAAACTTACTGGCAGTCAGGCGCTTATTGCCGATGGTGTACACAGTTTTTCTGACTTGGTTACCGATACGGCTATTATAATAGGCTCTCGCTATTGGACGGCTCCTGCTGATACAGAACATCCTTATGGTCATGGTCGTTTTGAAACTTTAACTAATATTTTTATTGGTTTTATTTTGGCTATTGTAGGTATTGGTATTGGTTGGGATTCACTACATTCGATCAGCACTCAATCACATTCGCAACCAGGGATATTAGCATTTAGTGCTGCTGTATTGTCGATTGTTGTGAAAGAGGTGCTTTATCGTTGGACTGCAATTCAGGCTAAAAGTATTAATAGTCGTGCATTATATGCTAATGCTTGGCATCATCGTTCTGATGCTTTAAGTTCATTGCCTGTTGCTATCGCAGTAATAGCGAATTATTTTTTTCCTACCTTTCATTATTTAGATCAAATTGCAGCATTAATTGTAACGGCGATGATTTTAAAAGCATCGTTTGAAATTTTATGGCCAGCAATTTTAGAGTTGACTGAGGCAAAAGCAGACTCAGATATTGAAAAACAAATTCAGGCATATGCAGCAGAAGATAAAGATATTCAAGAAGTTCATGCTATAAGAAGCCGCCGTACTGGTAGTACAATTTTATTAGATTTCCATTTATTGGTTGATCCTGAAATGAGTGTTGAGCGGGCTCATAATATTACTGAAAACTTTAAAACACATTTATTAAATGAATTAGATGAGGTTGTCGATATTATTATTCATATTGAGCCGTATAATTGCCAAGAGCGAAAAATAAACCCATGCAGCGATGATTGCCAGGAATAAATAATACCTATTTAACAATAATAAGACCGGTGTTAATCCGGTCTTGTTATTATTTTTTAATTAATAGTATTCTTTAACCAATTATCAACATCCATTAATAGATCATTATAGTGTGGGTATTCAATGGCTAAATTATTGATAGCATTACTTATCGCTGCATTATTATAAGGTAAGTTCATTAGCCGTTGTTCTAATAATTCTAACGGTGCAGGATCTAAACTATCAGTAAATAGTTTTACTTCAGTTATATTACCTTTGTTGACATCAAGGTGCAGTTCAATACCTCCCCAATTAAAACGTTCATCTAGGCTATGTGTAAACTGAGGTGTATTGCCAAAATTCCAATCCCAACGACTGAATTTTGCAAAGGTTTCATTGAAGCCAGCTAATTCAGGTAATGCTTGTGGTGAAATATGTTCGGCTTCAACATACTCATTATAATGATCACAAAAAGTATCAATAATGGCATCACAGACCATTTTATGGTCAATATTATGAACGATTTGGTTGAGATTTGTCACTCGTGAACGTACAGATGTGATCCCTTTCGCGGCAAGTTTCTTTTTATCGGGGTTAAGGTAATTAGCTAATTGTGTTAAATCGGCACTGAGTAATAATGTGCCATGATGAAAACCACGATCCATTGTTTCACGGTATGCTGAGCCTGAAAACTTACGCTCGCCTTCTGCATCTTCAACAACCAAATCATTACGGCCTGTTGCTTTACCATTTATGCCAAGTTGTTTGAGTGCTGTAAGTACTATATCTGTTGATATTGTCTTGTTGTAATCAGGCTTACCTGCCATAAATGTAAAATTGGTATTTCCAAGGTCGTGAAAGACTGCGCCACCGCCGCTTTGACGACGCGCAAGTGTAATACCATCTTGTTCCATCTTAAGCGTGTTACATTCTTTCCATGGGTTTTGTGCTCGACCTATGACAACTGTATTGTCGTTCCGCCATAGGAATAATACCCGTTGCTGGGTAGACATTGTACGGAAAATAGCATCTTCAACAGCAAGATTAAACCATGGGTTAGTTGAGTCTGAAATCAGTACTCTAATTTTTGAAGACATCACGCATACCTGACTAAATGTGGATGCAATGAATTTACCTTGTCATTCGAAAGAGGTAAAGCGGTCAATACAGAAGAGAAAATTTTTGTAGGATTTATAAATAAAAAAACCAAATCACATCCTATAAACTGGAACAAATGTGATTTGGTAACATGTTTTTAATTATGGCTCGCCTAGAGAATCTTGTTGTTTTCTAGATCATAAAATAAGAATAGCATCACAATTTTTGAATGCAAAGAACGATAATTGCAAGTTAAGGTTACTATATGTTATTTATTGATAGTAATTATGTGATGTATGGGTAAAGAAATATAGTTAAAAAGAAATGATACAGAATTGAAGCCTGAGGGGGATAAACGCAGTAAATGATAGTCAGTAAGAGCATGGATTGATCACCATGCTACCTCTAAGCTATTTATAATATAAAAATATAGTTACTTATAGATTAGTTACTGATTGTTCGTTGTTTGTTCTGTTGGTGTTGGTTGACTTACTTGGTTAAATACATCATACGTGATGAAATAGCCAATTAATAAAATGAGGGGAATGAATTTTATCCACTTGTTCATAATGATACCTAGCCAAAAAATATTCGGCTACCATACCAGTCTTCTTCACTAGGTAAATGACTATTAATGAAAAGTTAGGTTTTACACTATAAGATCATCAAGATAGGAAAAGAAGAAAGATAAATAACATAATGAATTGAATGCTTTTTTTTGCTTTTTTTGGTTGAGTTCTTGGAAATAGAGAAAAAGCCGATAACTCGGCTTTTTTGGGGAATAGGATTGCTTAAAATTAAAAATAAAGTCGCATAACTGATTCAGCAACACATGCAGGACGACGACAACCTTCGATTTCAACAGTAATCTCTTGAACGATTTCTAGACCGCGCTTAATTGGTGTTACAGATTGAATTTTTGTTCTTGCGCGAATATTAACGCCTGTTTTTACTGGGTAAGGAAATCTAACTTGGTTAAGACCATAATTGACCGTCATTTTTGCAGATGGAAACTTAGGGCTCGCAGGGTCAACACTGTCAGTTAATACTGATAGGAGTGAAAGCGTTAAAAAACCATGTGCAATGGTTGTTTTAAAAGGAGATTCTGCTGCTGCTTTTTGTGGATCAGTATGGATCCATTGATGATCGTCGGTAACATTAGCAAAGTTATTAATACGCAGCTGATCAACTGTTAGCCATTCGCCAACATGAATTTCTTCACCTAATGATGCTGTGAGCTCATTCATGACTTTGGTGGCTTCTGGGTGCATCTCAACCATAATAGGTTTAGAGACAGCTTCACCGTTAGATATAGAAACGAGGTTATGATCTTTTACCCAAGTTGCAAAATGGCTGCTATTGGCTTTATTGAGGAACTCAATCCAATAATCACGGATTGATGGGGATAGCCAGTCTTTAAATTCAAACGGGTGATGTGATAACACTTCACGTTTACGTTTGATAAAATCGACTACTTTTACTTTCATAGAGCATAACCTTAGTTTGAAATGCCGCGCTTGGGTTTGGGGCAAGGCATTGTAGCTATTATTTACAGTAGCACAACTGGTATTTTTTATAAAAAATACTTATAAGACTCATCGGATGAGTTAATTTTAAAGGATGTTGATGCCTTTACGCAATAATTAAATGGCGTTTTTTAACGATTTTTTATAGAAAAGCTGAGTTAGTCACGGAAACAATGCTAAATATTACTTATAGGTATCATAAACTATTAGATCTTAACCTATGCTGAAATACTATAAATAGTAGGAGACTATAATAGTAAAGAGATACGACTTATATCATGGAGGAAGTGGATGATTGCATATGAAGCTAATTTTGATGGGTTAGTCGGGCCCACTCATAATTATAGTGGTTTATCTACAGGTAATATTGCCTCGCTTACATATAGTCAGCAAGTATCAAATCCTAAAAGAGCGGCACTACAAGGCCTCGATAAAATGAAAGCATTGGCTAATTTAGGACTTATACAAGGTGTTATTGCACCTCAAATGCGGCCTGATATACAGGTGTTACGGCGACTCGGTTTTTATGGTAGTGATCGTTGTGTATTACAGCAAGCAGCACAGCAAGCACCTAAGTTATTAACAAGCTGCTGTTCAGCATCCAGTATGTGGGCTGCTAACGCTGCAACAGTCTCACCTTCGGCAGATACAGATGATCGCCGTATACATTTTACCCCTGCTAATTTAGTTAACCATTTTCATCGCTCTATTGAAAACCAAACAACGTCTCGAATTTTAGCGGCTATATTTAACGACGAGAATCATTTTTGTCATCATCAACCGTTACCTGCATCAGAACAATTAGGTGACGAAGGCGCAGCTAATCACATGCGTTTTTGTGAGCATCATGGTGAGCAAGGTGTCGAGATGTTTGTATTTGGGCGTTATGGGTTTGATCATCATCAGCAAGCACCTACACGGTATCCTGCACGTCAAACATATGAAGCGAGTGCTGCTATTGTACGGTTACATCAGTTAGACCCACAACAAGTGGTGATGGCGCAACAAAATCCGTTATTAATAGATCAAGGTGTGTTTCATAATGATGTAATTGCAGTTGCTAATCAGCAAGTATTGTTTTGTCATCAATATGCTTTTTTAAATCAAGCTGATGTTTATCTGCAGCTACAGCAGAAAATGGGAATGGATTTTTCTATTATAGAAGTACCTGACAATGTCGTAAGTGTTGATGATGCTGTCAGTAGTTATTTATTTAATTCGCAATTAGTGACTTTACCAAATGGTGATGTCAGTTTGATCTTACCGCAAGAGTGCCAACGTAACCCACGCATATGGCAGTATGTACAACAATTATTACAAGCGCGAGTTGGTATTAACCGAATTGATTTATTTAACTTAAGTCAGAGCATGTGTAATGGTGGTGGGCCAGCATGCTTACGTTTAAGAGTCGTATTAACCGAGCAAGAGCAGCGAGCGGTTAACCCTGCAGTATTATTAACAGATACATTATTTAAACGCTTACGAGAATGGATTGATTTACATTATCGAGATCGATTAGTAGAAGCTGATTTAGCTGATCCGTCATTATTATTGCAGTCTTATACTGCATTAGACGAATTAACCTATATTTTAAAATTGGGGTCAGTCTATGATTTTCAGCAAGTATAATCCGCAAAGTCGTGAGTAGATATTGACTGCGGATTATAAATACTAACATTGCTACTTTTTACCAAAAATGGTTGAAGCAAGGCTCTTAAGGTTATTAATATCCATTAAATCATCAATGCTATGAATTTCACCAACAGGCTGAATTAATAAGTTATGATCAATATCACCTCCAGGGCTTGCCTGATCAATCATGGTTGGTAATGCATCTTGTAGACCTAAAATGACATCTTGTTCTGACATTTTGAGTTCAGAAGCAAATGTGGCAAGTTTCTCTGTACTAAAAATAGTGGCAATATTTGTCGCTGAAATCTTAGCATTAACTTCGTTACCTAGCCAAGAGTTGGCAATATTAGATAAATCTGCTTGATTGAGCGCTTTAATAACAGTCTGGAGGTTTACGTGTTGAGCTTGATCATCACCGTCTAATAAATGAGAGAGTGCTGAAAAAATACTATTTTCATCAACAGCTTGAGTATTTGCACGTGATTGATTAAAAAACTGTGCACCAAGACGAACTATTTCTACCATATCCATGACTAAGACTCCTTGCTTGATAAGCTCATTATGCGGCTACTAAAAATCGTGATACTGATGTCACGCACAAAACTTAATAAGCTCATGTTATATTCTCTGCTGAGTCTATTACTGATGGCTATTAATAAGTATGTTGTTAATAATAATACAAAAAACAGATTGAATTATCAGCATTTTCTGACATTTTAATGCTAAAAATGTATTTTACATGCATTTGCGGTATGGTTGCTTATGAGGTTGTATAGTTGTCTGGCTTTAGTATTTATTTAACTAATGACCACATCTATGTGTAGCAATGCTTGACCTGTTTTAGACCAAACAGGGATAATGGTCGTCATAAATCTATAAGTGTAATAATCACTCATCGTCACGAATAATTGATGGAGTTTCAATGGCAAAGCTAAGCCTACAAGAGCAAATGCTAAAAGCTGGTCTTATTGATAAGAAAAAGCTAAAAAAAGCGGGTAAGACAACTAAGAAATCGCGAACTCAAGCTAAAGAAGCAAAAGCTGCTGTTGAGGAGAACCGAATCTCTCAGCTTGAGAAAGACAAACAGCTTAATCGTCAGCGAGATGAAGATGCACAACAAAAAGCATTTTTAGCGCAAGTAAAACAGTTGATTGAAATGAATCGCTTAGATCGTAATAGCGGGGATATTGGTTATAACTTTACTGATGGTACCACGGTTAAGAAGATCTATGTTGATAAGCTAATGCAAGCACAATTAGTGAATGGTCGCCTTGCTATTGCACGTTATCTTGATGGTTACGAGGTTATTCCTGCGTCTGTAGCGGATAAAATTGCTCTACGTGATCAAGAGTCAATTGTGCTTAATAATGTGGTTGATGAAAGTATTATTGATGATGATGATCCATATGCAGATTTTGTTATTCCTGACGATCTAATGTGGTAAATAGCACTAAATGGAAAAAGCCTCATTAGAGGCTTTTTTTATACCTAAAATATTTGGCGAAGGGATGTTTTTGGTATTACTGTTTTAAAAGAGTTCACGAAAAGCATCAATGTGTATTGATATAGGTAATCGTTTGCGAATCAAATGTTGGTTAAAGGCAGTTGTAATTCAATGAAATAGGGCATATTTTAATGAGAGTATTTATCATTTGCATTGCTGATACGATGGCAATGATAAATAAATGTACGATGGTAGTGTCTGCGGTCTCATAAATGACCCAGTCATTATTGTTGAGTTGTGATGATGATAAACGTACTAGGATAACAACAATGAATAATGAAATTACGCGTTGGCTACAACGTGACCCTGACCCTAAATCACGTCAAGAATTACAACAATTAGTTGCCGATAATGCGACCGCCGAATTAGCCGATCGTTTTAATGGACGCTTAGAGTTTGGGACCGCAGGTTTACGTGGTGTGGTTGGTGCAGGACCTAATCGTATGAATCGGTTAGTTATTCAAGAAACAGCAACAGGACTTGGCCAGTATCTATTACGTACAGATAGTGCCGCTGCTCATAAAGGTGTTGTTATTGGTTATGATGGCCGCCCAGATTCGCGTCAATTCGCTCATGATACAGCAGCAGCATTAGCAGCCCAAGGTATTAAAGTTTATCTCACCACCAAAGTTGCGGCAACACCGATTGTGGCTTTTGGTGTTAAGCATTTACATACTGCAGCCGCAGTTGTTGTGACTGCGAGTCATAATCCACCGGCTTATAATGGTTTTAAAGTGTATTGGAATAATGGTGCGCAGATCATTCCACCTCATGACGCAGGTATTGCTGCTGAAATTGATAAAGCTACCCAATCTGAATTACACCTTATGGATTTAGCTGAAGCAGAAGCCAAGGGCTTATTAGTATGGCTTGATGATGCTTATTATCAAGATTACCGTAAGGCAATAAATACGAATCCATTATTGAATAATCATCATAACCCGCAAGATATTAGTATTGCCTATACAGCAATGCATGGTGTTGGTGCTGATATGGCTGAAACATTATTAGCTGATGCAGGGTTTAAATATGTTTACAGTGTTGCAGCTCAACGTGAACCAGACGGTGCTTTTCCAACGGTTAAGTTTCCAAATCCTGAAGAGCAAGGGGCAATGGATCTTGTGATCGCAGAGGCGAAACTACACGGGGCAACTTTAGCGTGCGCTAATGATCCTGATGCTGACCGTTTTGCGGTTGCTGTTCGCTGTGCTGATGGTGAGTATCAGATGTTAACTGGCGATCAAGTTGGTACATTATTTGGTTATTACTTGCTTAATCAGGCACAAGCTTCAACTAGCTTAGTCGGTAATACCATTGTTTCATCAACATTACTTGGTAAAATCGCCACAGCCCTTGGTGCACAATATTATCAAACATTAACGGGGTTTAAATGGCTCACTAATGTCGCAATGGAACGTCAAACGGTTGATCATCAGTTCTTATTTGCTTATGAAGAAGCGTTAGGCTACACCATTGGCAATACCGTATGGGATAAAGATGGATTATCTGCGTTAGTAGCATTTGCACAACTAACCGCTGAACTATCTGCTAAAGGTCAAACTGTTTGGGATCAACTTGAAGCGATTTATCGTGAATATGGTTTATATATTAATGCCCAGCGTAGCATTGCGCTTGATCCAACCGCTGCGCCAATCGGTGATTCATTACGTACAACGCCACCACAGGCGATTGCAGGGTTGGCTATTCATAGCACTGAGGATTTTAAAACCTCATTGCGCACTTTTGCTGATGGATCGGTTGAAGCAATTGATTTACCGGTTAGCGATGTACTAATTTATCATCTTGAAGGTGGTGCGCGCGTTGTTGTGCGTCCGTCTGGTACTGAGCCTAAATTGAAATGTTATTATGAAGTTGTTGAGCCAATGAGCCAAGAAGAGACATTTGAACATGCTCAATTACGCGCTCAGGAAACAATGGATCGATTAATTGTTCAGCATCAAGCTTCATTGTAATTGAGCTTACCGTGGTATGGTAAAGCTGAACTCTAGACAATTTTCAGTGTATAATCACGAAAGTTAGAATTTATTTAGATAACCAAGGGTTTACCATGCACGATCTTAATTTATCGTTACCTGATGATTATGAAAAAGAGCCAGAATTACCGATTCCATCGATTGATGACCAAAAGAAAATTGTGGCAGAGCTTAAGCGTTTAGAAGAAGCAGGTGAGTTAACGCCTGAAATTTTGCACGCATTCATGACAGGTGAACGTTTACCTGAATAAGGTAATGTTGATCATTGTGTAATAAAAAGCCTCTTACTGTTCTTCATTTATTATTGAAGCAGTAAGAGGCTTTTTTATAGCTAATTAATGATGGGATACAGTCTGGTATTGATAACCCCAATTATCGTTACACAGAGATATTATTAATTTTTAGCCGTTGAATCTAAACGGTAATCCACAACATTGAACTTACGCGCTACGATGGGTAAGCGGGCCATGATAGTCGTCACAAATAAGATCAATAGAGTTGGTAGTAACCAACTGGCATGTGCCTGATATAGTGGCAATGTGTCATTAAAGAACTGATTAAGATCTGCGGGCATTTTACCGAGAATACTTATTGCATCAACAGTACCAAATACCATGGCAGTGACTAATACTGAGGAATGAGTCAGTGTTGAAACATGAATGGTAGAAGCGGTTAAAGAGGCAAACACGAGTGCAATTGCAACTGGGCATAAGACTAAGATAGCAGGCAAGCTAACCTTAAGAATATCATCGAGACCAAAGTTAGCAATCATACCTGTTAACACAACAATAATTGTTGCTGTTAAACCAAATGAAGCTTTGAATGTTTGTTGGTAATATTCAGCGCAGGCATTGGTTAAACCTACGGTAGTCGTTAAACAAGCCATGATAATAATTGCAGCCAGTAACCATTGGCCATAGACTCCAAACTCACCTGCAACATAACGTGTAAGGATTACACTGCCGTTCATTCCGTGAGTAGCAATTGAGGTTGAAGTCGCACCAACATACCCCATCGCAATATAACAGCTTCCCATTAATACAAAATAGATCATTGCGACTTTAAACGAGACGCTAGCGATTCCTTTTTGTGATACCACTCCTTTAGCTTTAATTGCTTGAATGATAACCCAACCAAAACCGACTGCTGCGATAGCATCCATCGTCATATAACCTTGGATTAAGCCACTGGTAACTGCGCTGTGCTGATAATCACCATAAGGAGCTGCTGGAGCACCTAGTGGTGAAAAGAAAGCGGCGAGGCCTAAACCTGCTAATAATAAAATCAGAGCTGGTGTCATGATTTTACCAATGTAATTAACGAGGTTGCCGGGCTTAAATGCCAAAATTAATGTTAGGGCAGAGAATACAATAGAGAAAGCAATGAGATGATCAGCTTTGAAAAAAGGTTTTAATCCCATTTCATAAGCAACAGTAACTGCACGAGGCATACCAAATGCTGGGCCAATTGCTGTAAATAATAGAATCCAGAATGTAGTTGCTAACCATTTTGGCAGTGCTTTAGTAAGGTTTTTAGTGCTACCAATACGACCTAGTACAATAATAGTAAAGGCGGGTAGACCAACTGCGGTGACTAAGAAGCCGCTCATTGCTGATGTTAATGATGTACCTGCATCCAAACCCATAGCAGGGGGAAAGATCAAGTTACCAGCACCTAGAAACAGTGCGAAGGTCATAAGACCGATAGCGAGTAAGTCTTGTGTTTTCAAATGTTGTACCTGCATTGTGTGAATGTCGAACAGTAACTAATGACTTAATGTTATAAGTATTATAGTGCTGTTACTTCGTTAATAATGGTTCCGCAGGTTTGCTGAAAGAAGATATGAAGAGTTGAAGCTATCCCCCATCAGCAACGGCTGACGGAAGCTTGCCCGCCAGCCTAGCGAATAATCACTAGAATCAAAGCGGAAATAATTCGAGATGTTTTTCTTATCGTCATAGAAGCAACTTCAACCCAAGCGTTTGTCGTTGTGGTTGATGCTAAGTATTTCTGTTCTCTATGTTTCAACGCTGTTGAATGCATAACTTAACAACTTCTATTAATGAATGAGTGAATTACCCTTTAAAAATATAAAGAAAAGTTAGTGTTGTAAATAACTTTTTTCAAATTTTTTTTAATAGTTGTAAAAAAAATCTAATTTAAGTGTTTAATATTAACAAGTTAGTAAAGTTTGATGTGTTTGTTTTGAATGATAGTAATAATTTCGATTGATTATGTTGTGAGTTAGTGCTTTTTTTGACGAAAATTGTTAATCATAAGGGCTAGATATTACCTAGCCCTACGATGATGGCGACTTAGATTAAACTAGTTTACAGCGACACTATCGTGATTTTTATGACTACGAGTACATAATTTACTGATTAAAATAGTGATAGTGACAGGTGCTAGCCAAGATGCGTGAGACGCAAATAAAGGCAGCCAATGTTGAGCAAATTCGGTTATTGACGTTGGCAGTTTACCTAAAATATTTAATGCATCAATAGTACCAAATAGTGTTGCAACTATGACAACTATTGTCTGACTTATTGAAATACGGCGTTGCTCTGACGTTGAGTGATTACGGATGAAAAAGGTTGAAATAATTAATGATATTGAAATTGGGCATAAAATTAAAATAGCGGGTAGGCTTACTTTAATAATTGTTTCTAAACCAACGTTAGAAATAATTGCGGTTAATACCATAATCACGGTAGCACTGAGTTTAAATTTTACACCGTAAGTGTTTTTATAATACTCACCATTAGCATTAGTTAAGCCTACTGTGGTGGTTAAACACGCCATTAATGTGATGGCTGCTAACAACAGTTGTCCTAGCGTGCCAAATTCACCCGCAGCATAGCGAGTAAGGATTTCACCACCATTGGTTGCTTGTGGTGCAATATCTGAAGATGTCGCACCTAAATATCCCATAGCAAGGTAGCAAAGTGACATTAGAACCGCGTAAATGAGTGCAATGCGAAGGGTGTAGTAAGAAATTGCTTTATTACATTTCACGCCAGTATTACGGATAGTTTGAATAATAACCCAGCCAAAAGCGACGGCTGCAATCGCATCTAATGTCATGTAGCCCTGAATAAGCCCATTAACCGTTGGTGCTTTTTGGTAGGTTTCAATTGCTGCTGTTGGAGAGCCTAAAGGATTAATAACCGCAGAAATTGCAAGTAATGCTAACATTGCAATCAGTGCTGGCGTCATTACTTTGCCAATATAATCAACTAGTTTCCCTGGTTTAAGCGCTAGTACTAATGTTAATGCACAGAAAACGGCAGAGAAGACCATTAAGCCATTACCAGAATAAAACGGTTTGATCCCCATTTCATAGGCAACCGTAACAGCCCGAGGTAAAACGAAAGCAGGGCCGAGTGTGGTTAACACTAAAAACCAAAATGAACGATCCATCCATTTTGGTAATGCCGCAGTTAATTTGTCCGCAGAAGATAACCGTCCTAGAACAACAAGTGTCAACGCAGGTAAGCCAACAGCGGTTAGCAAAAATCCTGCGATAGCAATTAACCAGTTTTCACCAGCTTGTTGTGCCATCAGAGGGGGGAATATTAGGTTTCCAGCACCGAGAAATAATGCAAAGGTCATAAAACCAATGGCTGCAAGTTCTTTTGTTTTCAAATGACATACCTTATTCAGAGCGAACAATGTGAGTCAGTATGCTGGAGAGGTAATAAGAAATGAAACTCATATCCGCCAGCGTTACTGACGAATAAATTAACCGTCAGCGTCAGAAAGTGACGACGACGACAGATTTTAGCGTACAAGCAATCGGTCTGGTTGCTGTAGCAATAGCATCCTGATTGTTGTTAATGTTCTGAGACATAGCCTATACGCTCTAAGAAAAATGAGGTTTAAACTTAATCGGAATTAAGAGGATTGTAAAGCATGATGAACAAGTATTTGACGTTTTTTTAGTATTGACTGGCTAGATGCCATATAAACAACTGAATTATAGTCGTTATATAATGACATCTAGTTTTTAATACAAAAAATCGATTTTTAAGTCAGTAAAATGGTTTGTAATTCAGCTAGTGACGCTATGGTATAAGTTGGAGTAATCCCTTTTGGCTGTGGTTTCTGATCACTGTTAAGCCAGCAAGTATCCATGCCTGCATTAATACCGCCTAAAATATCAGAATGTGGGTTATCTCCGACCATTAAAACCTGTTGGCGCTGAGTGATATTCATTTGCTGGCATGCATAATCAAAAATCTTAACGTCAGGCTTAGCGACCCCAACTTGTTCTGAAATAATGAGTACATCAAAAAAGTCGGCTAAACCAGTACGCTCTAAACGTATTTCCTGTAATGCAGTGAAGCCATTAGTAATAATGCCTAACTTTGCATGTTGGCTTAATGCTTCGAGCATCGATTTAGCGCCAGCTAATGGTGTACAAATATCAGCCATTGCTTTTAAAAAATCAGTATTCAGTTGCTCTGTTGATAGCGACAGCGCTGCAGCCCATGTTTCAAAGCGAATATTTTGTAATTCGGTCGCAGAAATTATACCGTTCTGATAATCAACCCATAATGGTTTATTAATCGCTTCATATTGCTCAAAATCACGATTAGAAAAAACGGTATCATGCCGAGAAAACATCAATTGAAGCCCGCGAAATGCATCAAAGTGAAACAAGGTTTCGTCAGCATCAAATAAAATCCATTGGTACTTCATTAAGTGTAATTCTCTATTTCAGTGAGTGTAAATGCTATTACATTAACCCTTGTAAAGCGGACTGTATTTTACTTGAAGTAAGGAAGTATGCGCTAGTAGTTCACAACGAATAACTGTGATCAATAACGCTATTTGTATAATTATGATATTTTTATTGAACTCAATAGTGTGATATATGTCTACTTATACCATAATCACATCATCTCTCTTGAGAGTGAAAAAATTAGCCAATTGAGGAAAGAAAATGGGCATTTTATCTTGGATTATTTTAGGTTTAATCGCTGGTGCATTAGCAAAATGGTTAATGCCAGGTAAAGATGGTGGCGGTTGGATTGTGACAATGGCACTAGGTATTGGTGGTGCTTTTGTCGGAGGGTTTGTAGGTAAATTTATTGGTTTAGGTCATGCAACTGGCGTAAATATTGGCAGTATTATCACTGCAACGTTAGGTGCTTTTATTCTACTGTTTATTTATAATCGATTTATTCGTTAATAATCATAATATTACAATAGCAATTAAATAATAATCGAGTTGTATTTTACAACTCGTTTTTTTATGCTTTTATTTTCTAATAGAACAAATATCTGTCTAGAAAAAATTCCATCAGCTTTATAATGATATTTTTATCTAAATATTATCTCCTTTTTTTTGTCGTTATCGATAGCAAAATGATGTTTTATTGTTCGTATTGTTGCTGACAAAGTATGAACCCAGTTCCATTTGTTGTGTTTTTGTTGATCATTGTAATCAAAATGATAATTTTTTTTCGCTAAACCAAAAAAGATCTATAACAATGATACAAGATTCTTAATGGCGTAAAAACATTACTAATCGTTATAAAAATCAGCTGAATTCATAAAAGCTGATATAGCAAGTAGCTATCAATCATAACGTGGAGCACAAAATGAAAAAGGGACTTAATAAAACGAAAGTTGCAGGTATTATTGCTGGATTTTTATTGGCGGGTTCAGCAGCTCAAGTACAAGCAGCACCAGCACATAATAAGAATGTGATTGGTTATCTAACTCAATGGGAAGCATGGAAAGGTACTAGTGCAGGTTTTTCTGTAAAAGGCGAAGCGACTCATTTAAATGTTGATATGGATATTTACTCTATTCTTAATTTCTCGTTTTTTGGAGTAGCAAAAGACGGCACATTGCACAGTGGTGATTTACGTAATAAAGATATTAATAAGCCTGATAGCGTACAAGAGCCTGGGCCATTATTACACCCAGATGTATATTCTAGCTGGGATTTCCATATTTTGTGGGGTGAGTTGGAATATATTCATCAATACCCAGTTAATGAACCTTGGGATGCGGAAAATTTAGCCAAGGTAACAGCACAAGGTTTTGTGAAAAGTGGCAAAGGTTGGCGTCATGAACCAACAGGCATTGAAGGTAATATGCCTATTCCACTGAAAAAAGAAGGTGGTGCTCCTGGCTTGATTGATCTTGCCAATCAGAAAGGTGTTAAGGTTATGGCATCGCTAGGTGGTTGGAGCATGTCTAAACATTTTCCTGAAATGGCTGCTGACCCAGTTAAAAAAGAACGTTTCCTTAATGATTTAGATAAGTTAATGGCATTAGGTTTCCACGGTATTGATATTGATTGGGAATATCCAGGGTTTGGTGGAATGAATTTTGCGGGAGATCCTGCCGATTTCGCGAACTTTGAACAATTAATGGAAGATATTCGCAAACGTATTGGTCCTGATAAATTACTGACAGCGGCATTCTCTGCATCAACGGCAAAACTCGAAGGGTTTAATTGGCCTCGCCTCGTTAAATCAATGGACTACTTTAATATGATGACTTACGACCTTAATGGTGGTTGGTCTAATGTTACTGCACATAACGCACCGTTATACCCATACCCAGAAGAAGAATATGCTGGATTAGATTTAGATACCTTGCGTATTTGGATGGCAGAAAAGGGCATTCCATCGGAGAAAATTAACTTCGGTGCTGCTTTTTATGGTCGAGGTGTGCAGACCACAGAAGCTGAAGCTTATTTAGGTGCGCCAACTGATAAACGTATGTATACCATGTCTGTTGATGGTCCATTGTTAACTGCTGTCGATGTTGATAACTGGAAAGAGTTTGAAGGCTCACCAAATTACAATTATATCGTTACAACGCCTGGTTGGGAGCATAAGTGGGATGCGAGTGCAGAAGTACCTTATGCTGTTAAAGGTAAATACTTCTTAAGTTATGACGATGTTCCTTCGATGAAGAAGAAAGCGCAGTACATTGTTGATCACGATTTAGGTGGGGTTATTGTTTGGCAAGTACACGGCGATATTAAGTGTGAAGGTACCTTTATCAACCACGGTACTAAGTTAAAAGAATGTACTAAGTTAAGTTCACCCCTAGCAGAAGCAATTGATGATGTGTTTAGCGCTGATATTACTCCGAACGCTGCGCCAGAATTGACGGTACCAGCCACTCAAGCTGCACAGTCTGGCGAGACTATTAGTTTTAGTGTTTCTGCAATAGATGCTGATGGCGACAGTTTAAGCTTTAGTTCTCCAGAGGCACAAATTACAGATAATGGTAATGGTACTGCAACAGTGACGTATACCGCACCAAACACAGCGACTGATATGGTGACATCTGTAATGATTAAAGTGACTGATGGCCGTAAAAGTGTGACTAAATCTGTGGTGGTGAATGTTAAAGGTTCAGGCGTTGTTGAAAATACGGCGCCAGTATTAACAGCACCAGCAACAGTTGCTGTTGAAAGTGGTCAAGATGTGGTTATCTCTGTTGCCGCAACTGATGCTGAGGGCGATAACTTAACTTATTCTTCATCAATAGGACAGGTTGTAGCAACGGCTAGCGGTGCTGATATCACCGTGACAGCACCAATAACGACTGAAGATGTAACGCTAACTGTTGTGGTTACTGTGACAGATGGCCAAGCGTCAGTACAGCAAACGGTTGTTGTGAATGTGACAGGACAAGCCGCTGGTGGTGATACATGGAGCCCAACAACAGAATATAGTGGTGGTGATAGTGTTATTTATAATGGTATCACTTATGTAGCTCAGTGGTGGACCAAAGGTGAAACACCAGGAACAGCTGCTGTATGGGTAGAAGAAACAACGGGTGAGATTGGTAATTGGTCTGCAAATAAAGCGTATGTTGCCGGTGACGAAGTTATCTTTGAAGGTAATAACTACCGTGCTAAATGGTGGACTAAAGGTAATCAACCCGGTGATGTGAATGGTCCATGGGAACGTATTTAAATTATGATTAATAATTAAATAATAAAAACCGCATCTTATTTGATGCGGTTTTTTTTTGAGTGTAGTTGATTCGTTATAAACCTAAGATAAGTGACATTGTGGTTGATACAATTAATGCACCGATCATTGGAATGGCTGTGCGTTTTACTAATTCAAATGGAGACACATCAGCGACACCAGCAACAGCAACGATTGCACCGGTAATTGGTGACATTGAGCGAGCAATACCGGAGGCTAATTGCATTGGCATCAGCATAACAACCGCATTAATACCTACCTTATCAGCAATATCTGGCACCATTGCTGCAAATGAGAAGAACGGCGCATTGCCTGAACCCATTAAAATTGCAGCAAAGGTAATGATAATAACCATTAAAATGATCATTAATGCCGGTGATACTGAGGCGTTAATAGCAAAGTTGATTACGGTATCAAGTAAGCCAATTACTTTCATACCATGAGCAAATACCTGACCCGCAATAACCAGTGTTACTACACGTGCAAATTGCTTACCCATGCTATCGAAATAAACCAAAATGTCTTTAAAGATCGGTTTTGCGCCATGACGAATCCCTTCACAAACCATTGCTACAGCAATTGAAATAAACATTGCGGTTACAACATCTATTTTTACGGTTGCGATAGCCATTGGACTAAAGATCATGATCAATGCCAGCGGTATAATCGGCAGTAAAGCGTACCACGCTGGTGGTGCAACTTGGATTTCTTCTGTTTGAAGTTCAACGTTGTCATTAGTTGTTGTGCGACGATCGAACCATTGCTGGACAAAAAAGTGCAGCGTAGCGATTGTTATCATAGTCGCAATCGCAACGGGTAATTGATAACTAATAAAATATTCGGTGACAGGAATATCAGCAGTACGAGCGGCTAAATTGACGTTACCAGACGCTGGTCCTAAATCTAAACAAGCTGCTGTTGCAATAACTGCTACAGCAGACATTTTACTGACCCCAAGACGCACTAAAATAGGGTAAAGCGTTACCATCAACAATAATCCAAGACCTGATGCGCTTGGAATAAAGATATTGAGTATTTGCCCCATGATATAACCAAGTGCCATAACTAAATAAGGCGCTTTAAAATAACCTAATGGTTTAATTGCAATATTGACCAGTGCTCGTGAGGCACCAATATGATCCATATATTTAGCAAAACCACCAACAGCCATAATAATAAGACCAAGCGTACCGACAGTCTTTGCGGTGGTGTTTTTTAGAAATGTAAAGATATCAAGCCATTGATTACCGCTTGAAATATTTTCTGGAAGCGGTGTGCCAGTACTAAATATAATAGCCGCGGCCATCATTATAATACCGCCAAGCAGTAATGTTGTTTGCGGGTTGTATTTTTTATAAATTAATAAGCCTACAAGGAATATAATTACAAGGCTAAAAATAGTAACCATTATCTATCTCCATATTGAAAAGCGTCCGTTATCTAGCGCTGGATAATAAGAGATAGAAAATGTTTTCACGATAAAAAAATGCAGTCATTGAGAGTAAATAAATGTAATTATGATATCGCTCAAATAAAGCCTTTTATCGATATCGGAATAAATCCAATCTATATACGTAATTTATTATTGATAAGTACATATAATTAACATTTTTATTTCAAATGATATTTTCAAAAATGAATAAATGAGATATTTAAAGAGGGATAGATTTAAGAAAGGGGATTTTTTATGTTCAAATGGAATTATATAGTCTAAAAGCCCGCTCGATTTTTTGTTCTCAATATTCGATCTCGGGCTCTATTGTTTCAATAAATATAAATGTTATGCGGCTTGAGGTTGCAGATAACCTAACCATGCTGTTTGGTAAAGCTGGTGAGATTGTTGTCGTAGCTTATTAATCTGTGCTACTTCAAACTCAGATAATGGACGTTGTTGTTGTAATGCTGCACGCTCAATATGCTGAATTTTTTCATAAAGGTCGTGCTCTGGACCATTTTTAATTGTTGATATTTCATTTAAGTGTAGTTGAACTTCAGTAATTACTTGGCTGTTAGGTAAACGTACCAGCACGTTTAAATCACGGTAGCCTGATGACGTTGGATTTTTAAAGCGATTTTTCACACTTACGATTGTTGCTTCTTTTGCCAGTAATTCATAAGCTTGAACTAATGCTGGAATATTTTTAGCAACAATAGATCCTCGTGCAATATCGGTGATTTTATCTACTTCACCTCGTAATTCAGTCGTGATTTTTTGTTGAGAACGTTGTGCTGATTTAATATTAGGAATAATAATATTGGTTGTAGATGCAAGGCTGACAGTCTGAAGTAATGTCTGTAATTCAATTTGTGCGTCAGTAGCTGCTAAATAAAGATCGTCAAAATTTTTAAATGGTTGACGTAGATTATCATCTTTCCATGATTGGATACTGTATAAGCCACTTAAGTCACGTTGAAAGGCTTTACGACTTGCTTGTGTTTGACGCGTTTGTGATTGGTCGTGGGTATTAAATGCGGGAGTAATAGCTGGCGCAGCCACAACAGAGCGGCTGAGCATGCAAAAAAGAACAAAACTTGTACGTAAAACAGATTTTATGTCCATTAAACAACTCCTAAAAATATTGCAGTGCAATATCAAAACATACTAAAACGGGCATAACTAAAAAGTTTGTATGTAGAGTGTTGGTTGTTATCTATTATCTGTTCACATAGTAATAACTTTACCCTGAATGGGAATTGAATACTGTGCTGGTATTCATATTTTTGAATTATTTATTACAGCATATTTACATCATTCATAACCACATACAATTCCCGTATCAATGGTTAACTAGCTAAACAGTTATTGCCCATATAGTGCTGCCACACACGGTGATAGAGATGCTGTGATTGTTGACGCAATTTTTTAATTTTCTGTTGTTCTAATTCATGTAGCAAGCGCGATTCAGTCATTGCTTGACGTTCAATTTTTTGAATTTGCTCATAAATTGAATGTTCAACGCCATTTTTTATTGAGGCTATTTTTTTGAGATGCAATTGTATCTCGGCAATAAAATGGCTGTTTGGTAACCGTATTAATAGTTTAATATCACGATAGCCAGAATCTGTTGGTCGACTAAAGCGGTTTTTAACTCCACAAACATCGGTATATTGTATTAAGTAATCGTAAGCTGCGATTAAATCATCAATATTAGTAGCAATAATTGAGCCACGTACGAGATCCGTTAATGCTTCGGACTTGCCATGCAGTTCTGTTGTGATTTTTTGTTGGGCACGTATTCGAGACTTTTGGCCGGGAAGAATTGCGTGGCAATCAGTACGTAACGCAGATTTTTTAATTAGTTGGTTAAGTTCTACTTGCGCGAATTTAGCGTGTTCATACAATGCCTCAAATTGCTGATGAGGTTGTTGAATGTTGTCATCGCGCCAATCGTTAATAAGACTAAGACGGTTGGGCGTGGCGCAGTTATGCACGATAGAGCGCACATTGTGCATCGCTATTTGAGAATATGAAATCGTAACCATTTTCACTCCTTAAACCTATCTTTAGCAAATGGCAGCTAAGTAGGCATTTTCAATGAACATCCTGTTCTGTCGCTAAATATAATACTTTTATTAATATAATCAACAGTATTCTGCATCATAATGATAACTTTTTTGTTACATGTGGTTTTTGTTTGAAATGTCGTTATTAAATCGGCTAAAAATGCGGCATAGTAATAAGATTACTGTCAATATTTGACGCAATGAGTAACAATTATTGAAAGTGGTTTAACGCAGTAACTATATGACACCTAGTTAAATAGGTGTTGTGTTTAAAGATATATTTTTTAAGGAAAAAAAATGCAGGAAAATCTACTAATTGGTTTCGTTGTAATTTGGCTAGGCCTAACGGTGGGAAGTGTGATGCTATTCCAACGTGGTAATGATGTGGCTAAAAAGCGTCGATTATGGCCAATTTATACTGTGTTTAGTAATGTTGTAATTGGTGGTTTTATTATCTTTATGCAACCACCTGTAGCATGGATGATTGCAATATTGATTTTATTAGTGCCTGTAACATTATTGACTATTCGATCAACAAGGTTTTGTGATCGTTGTGGTCAGGCTAGCCGCTCTCCTTTTTTTATGAAGCCGCCACAAAAATGCAGTCACTGTAAAAAACCACTGTAGGTGTATTCCTATTATTATATAAAGCCATTAGGTATGAATTGACTTAATGGCTTTTATATTGCTGTTTTTAGTGTGAGAGGAAAATGGTCAAAAGTGATCCCTTCCCAGCTAGATAGCATAAATTGACGAATATTTTGGTGATCAGTATGTTGAGGATGTTGAAGGACATCTTTACGGTAAAATGCACCAAAACAGGCTAAAGTTTCAGCTTGTGATAGTTGGTGTAAGTATGCAAACGCAAATATTTTGCATGATCCTTCGTTAGTGCCTGCTTGATTGATGATGATATTATTTTCTAGACCATTAGTAAAACGTACCGGTTGATAATGATAATGTTTACTGATAGCAGCAATAACATCGTTAAAATCAATACTGGCTGGTGTTTGTTTAATTTGTTCGACAATAGTATTCAAAATATACCTTATTAGATGCTGGGCGTTTAAAAATAAGGCCAGCTTAATGCTAGCCTATTAGGCACTTTGATCTAATTAGCGACGTTTATTCGCTAATGTTTTTAATTCATAATCAAATTCATCAGGATAGATCACTAGACCTTCTTGTTCAGGAATTGGGAATACGACTAATGCAAGTTCGTCATCTTCAAGGCCGTGAGTCCAACGGCTATGCCATTTATTTAATGAGATAGCTTCTGCTTTACATGTTTCCCATTCACCGGTTGCCCATGCTTCTGCAAATTCTTTATTCGGCCATACAGGTACGCAATCTTCATCATCAGTATTGAGCATAACGCAACCATGTTCATCGGTAAGAATCCATATTTCACGGTTGGCAACCACTTCTTTCACTAAGTGTTTGTAACGTTTTTCAGTATCAAAGCTCAAAATTGTTTCAATCATTGCAGCATCTAATGGAGTAGACATACTGTCGTCCTATTTATTACATATCATTATTTAGGCAAGGATAAAACAAAAGTAGGGTAAGGTCTCGTATTATCCTTGCTTTTTTGCTCATCATCATGGTTTATTTTATTCCGTTGATGTCTATATAATTGTATTTTAATGCATATTTAAATGTATAAAAAAACAATAAAGTTCAATATTTTCTTTTTTCTTTCTTTTTTTAAAGTAAATAATTTATATGACTATTTTTATCTTAAATATTCTTAATGCTATGAAATATAACAAATATATAAAATATTATATTATTAATGAATTTCAATTGGTATATTTTTATTGCTATTCTTATCGTTGATACAATGCAAAATACATTGTTGTTACCTATATTTTTTAATATAAATCGAGAATGGCTATTTTCTTAAAGGGTGACTCTAATGGTAGCTATAAATGATAAAAAAAAGAGTAATGGACGTTTGATTGCTATGGGGTGTACTTATGAACCTTGGATTGCATTGTTAGAGCAAGCTGGTTGGAAAACCCATTGTTGTTATGATTTGCGAACAGCTGATGCAATATTAGAAGAGTATAGTCCATGTGTTTGTATTGTTGATTTGAGCAATAATGATTTTAGCTTAAATAGTATTTCCCAGCGTGCAAATAAAACAAAGCATGTTAAATGGATAGCAATAATAAAAAAAGAGCAATTAAGAATTGATTCTATTTGCCAATTCATTAATAACTTCTGTGTCGATTTTTTTTCAACACCAATACCCTCAAGTCAATTATTAGACACGGCAGGTCATCAGCTAGGGATGTTGGATATTGAGTCGACGTCTTGGATTGATGCTAATCATCAATGTGAAATTGGATTATATGGTGAGTCTAAATCGATTAAACACTTAAGAGATATGGTAAAAAGAGTTGCCATGACTGATGTTAATGTTCTTTTGAGTGGTGAACAAGGGGTTGGAAAAGAACTTATCGCAAAGACAATTCATAATTTAAGTAAACGTCGTAATGACGATATAGTTGTAATTAATTGTTCTTCATTATCAGAAGATGATCAACGCACTGCTTTTTTAGATCCACTTCGACATACAAGTTCGAATGATATTATTACTAATGGGACGGTGCTATTCAATGGTATCGAAGAGCTTTCTAAACCATTACAGTTGAAATTGCTTAATTATTTACAACAACCAGAAAATGAAAAATTAAATGATCAAGGTTTTTTTGATGTACGTGTGATTACTTCATCAAGTATCGATTTAGAACTAGCGGTTAAAAATGATAACTTTAATAAAGAACTTTATTATCGGTTAAATGTATTCCATGTTGTAGTACCTACATTAAGAGAACGTGGTGCTGATATTATTTTATTAGCTGAGTATTATTTGCAAAAATACTCTAAGGAATATAATACGCTCGCAATGCATTACAGTGAAGAGGCCAAGCAACTATTACTTCGATATAACTGGCCAGGTAATGTCCGTGAATTAATCAATCAAGTTAAGCGGGTTTCATTATTAAATGATAGTAATGAAGTTAGCTTGGATCATTTTGACTTACCGAAGAAAAATAATATTAAACAAAGTTTACGAACGATTAAAGATGAAGCCGAAAAGGATGTATTAGTCGCTATGCTTGAGGCACACAAGGGGCAAGTAGCATCTGCGGCGAAAGATCTTGGTGTATCACGGGCCACAATGTACCGTTTACTCAATAAGCATAATATTATTCCCGATGTACGTTATTGTAATGGTGGGTACGCGACTGATTAGTTATGTATGTGACGAAGAATGAACAGCTAATGTAAACAACAATGGACAGTGATCACTGAGTGTAAATTGTGATAGTTGCTGTTTATCATACTGAATCTGATGTTGATTAAGAGCTTTAATATTTGTGGTCGTGAAAAGATGATCGATGAGCGTTCTGTAGGTACGATAGCGGGTTACTTTGCTGGCTAACTTTACCGTACAATTAGCATTAATTGCAGCAGAAACGTGGTGGATAGTTGTTGGATCGTTAGTAATTTTATCGATAAATTTTTTACTGGATTTAATGCGGTGGTTAAAATCACCAACAATGATGAAAGGTTGTGATATTGCTTGTTGAGTACTAACCCAATGCTCAATCAATTTAAGCTGCTGGGCCAGAGTTTTACATGATCTACCTTTTTGTTGGGCCAATTGTTTAGCCGTAAAACAACCTGATTTTAGATGAAGATTAAGTAAAATAATTGATTGTTTATTAATGGTAATACGTATCATACTGCCATAACGTAATTTGTTTTTAAAAGGCATTGAATTACCTGTTGCGATAGCTGGAGAGCTTAGTTGTGATAAATCAGTTATATCTTCAATATCAATACCATGCTTAATCGCAAATCCTGTGTATTGATTATTTATTTTAAAACTATCTTGTGGACTATTGGTTCGTGAGGAAAGATATATTTTATAGTGTTGTTGATTGATTACTTGGTATAAAGCCTCGGTACTGTCTACCTCTTGAAATGCGAGGATGTCGGGTGAATGAATGGCAAATAGTTGTTTTAAGGCTTGATAATCTGCCGCTGAGCGTACGATAGGTGATTTGGGATTTAGCGATAGCCATTGCATATTCCAACTCATGAGAGTGAAAGGTTGAGCGTAGCTATCGCTTATTGGCAGTAATAGTAGTAACAAGGCGAAAATAGGCATAGTTATTATCATCATGATTGGCTTGATATTGACTATGCCTGATCTATTTTAAATACTTAATTATTTATAGTTTGTGATTATCCATAGTATGGCGCTAGTTACTGTTTAGAGTAATAATGCCTTAACACTTTTCATCTTTATGTGCCGTAATATTGATTACGTCCTAATTCCTTCGCTTTATAAAGATAGCTATCTGCAACATCAATTAATTGACTAGGAAGTTGATTCGCTTTCAATGTGGCAATACCTTGGCTGACGGTGACAGTTTGACTAATATCAGAGTTTGGATGGGTAATCGCTAAGCTTGCTACATTTTGTTGAATGCGGTGAGCAACACAACGTGCACCTTGGTTATCAGTATTAGGCAGTAAGACCACAAATTCCTCACCACCATAACGAGATACGGTGTCACTACTCCTCAATAAACTATTTTGGATTGTCGTCGCCACTGATTTTAAACACATATCACCTTTAACATGTCCGAGGTTGTCGTTAAAAAGTTTAAAATAGTCAATATCAATTAAGATAATTGAAAGTGGTTGGTGGTAATGCTTTGCATTGATAATTTGTTTATTAATTGCAAAATCAAAAAAACGACGATTATTAATTTGTGTTAATTGATCCGTAAAAGATATTTTTGCCAGCTGTTTTAGCAAACGTTTGTTGTCATGTTCTTGCTTAATGCGAGTAGTGAACCATTTAAAGAGTAGCTGTCGGCCAGATTCAATAATGATTATAGTAATAGCGAGCTTGGTTAAAGCAAAGAGTAGGTCAAATCGAGGATCTTCAATACTGTACCAAGTGGTAAAAACTAAAATAGGAATCGTTGCGAGATAAACAGCGGTGCGATATGCATAAAAGCTAAGTAGTACAACAAGAAATAATAGATTAGCTACAATTTCAACAATAACATAGGCATGACCTAAGTTATTAAGGTTTATAATAGCCCCTCCCCATGTTAATCCGAATAACAAAGCATAACTAGATGAAACTATTCTGTAATGCTGAAGGGTTTTATTGTGGGCAAAAAAAAGCCATCCAAGGGCAAAGAGCAGTGCTTGAATACTAAAACCTACAGTGGTTAATAATAAATCATTATTTTTGGTGTTAAAAAAATCGATCCAAATAACAACGGTAATGAGCATTATTGTGATTAAAGAGATTTTAGATGCCCAAATAAAACCAATACGAAGATTTTTAAATATCGTGTTGTCAATGCGCGTATTGAGTGATGACAAATCCATGTGTTACATCCATGATTATTGAATAGAGGATAGTCTCAAGAATTGCACGAAAGGCAAGTAATTTTTTAAAAATATTGAATGAATGTGATGATAAATTTATTGACAATGGGCTTTATAAATAAGCTTACATTCGAAAATTTGTGGCGCTTCATAATCATCGTTCACAAGACAAACTGCTCGTGCTAAAAATTGATCTCGATCAAGGTTTCTTTGCGCCAGATCGCGCCTAATACACCACATCTTGTTGCCGCTTATAAATAGAACACTATATTTTGTGTTTAAGTGACAGTGTCATTTTTCTGTGATTTTAGGAGCCTTGTGTGAATCCTGTAGTAATAAAGCGTGATGGTTGCCGTGTATCCTTCGATGTTTTACGCGTAAAAGAAGCCGTTCTTGGGGCAGCAAATTCCATCAGCGATTCAGAGTGTCATACAATGGATGAGGCTTATGCTACCTCAGTGGCTGAAGCGGTATTAGCGCAATTTGCTGATACAGAGAATGTTGATATTCATGCTATTCAAGAAGCGGTAGAAACGCAGCTTATGGCAGGCCCACACAAGATTGTAGCTCGTGCTTATATTGAATATCGTCATGATCGTGATATTTCTCGTGAGAAGAAAAGTCGCCTGAATAATGAGATCCGTGGCTTAATTGAGCAAAGCAATGCTTCATTGTTAAATGAAAATGCAAACAAAGACAGTAAAGTGATTCCGACACAACGTGATCTACTTGCTGGTATTGTTGCTAAGCATTATGCAACTCAGCATTTGTTACCCCGTGATATTGTTAAAGCACATGAAAGCGGTGAGATTCACTACCATGATTTAGATTATTCACCTTTTTTCCCAATGTTTAACTGTATGCTGATCGATCTAGACGGCATGTTAACGCATGGCTTTAAAATGGGTAACGCAGAAATTGATACACCTAAATCAATTTCTACAGCAACAGCAGTAACTGCTCAAATTATTGCACAAGTTGCAAGCCATATTTATGGTGGTACAACGATTAACCGTATTGATGAGGTGTTAGCACCTTATGTTACCGTTAGCTATGCTAAGCATTTAGAGGTAGCGACAGAGTGGGGGATTGCTGATCCGATTGCTTTTGCACAAGCGCGTACCCATAAAGAATGCTACGACGCATTTCAATCACTAGAATATGAAGTAAACACGCTTCACACCGCGAATGGTCAAACTCCTTTTGTAACATTTGGCTTTGGTTTAGGCATATCGTGGGAATCGCGTTTAATTCAACAATCTATTCTTAAAAACCGTATTGCAGGTTTAGGTAAAAATCATAAAACAGCAGTATTCCCGAAGCTTGTTTTTGCAATTAAAGATGGTCTTAACCATAAACAAGGCGATGCTAACTACGATATTAAGCAATTAGCGTTAGAGTGTGCATCTAAGCGTATGTATCCTGATATTTTAAACTATGACAAATTGGTTGAAGTAACAGGTTCGTTTAAAACCCCAATGGGTTGTCGTAGTTTCCTTGGTCCTTATGAAGAAAATGGTGAACTGATTCATGAAGGCCGAAACAACCTTGGTGTAGTCAGTATTAACTTGCCACGCATTGCTTTAGAAGCAAAAGGTGATGAAGCGCGTTTCTTTGAAATTTTAGATGAGCGTTTGGCATTATCTCGTCGTGCTCTGGATACACGTATTACTCGTTTAAACGGTGTAAAAGCGCGTGTAGCTCCTATCCTTTATATGGAAGGCGCATGTGGCGTGCGTTTAAAAGAAGATGATGATGTATCAGAAATCTTCAAAAATGGTCGAGCTTCAATTTCATTAGGTTATATCGGTATTCATGAAACAGTGAATGCATTATATGGCAATAAGACCCATGTTTATGATAGTGAAATGCTACGTGAAAAAGCGGTAGCTATTGTTCAACGCTTACGTGACGCAACAGATGCATGGAAGGAAGAGTCTGGTTATGGCTTTAGTCTTTACAGCACCCCAAGTGAAAATTTATGTAGCCGCTTCTGTGCAATTGATACCAAAGAATTTGGTGTGGTTGACGGTGTAACGGATCGTGGTTTTTATACTAATAGCTTCCATCTAGATGTTGAGAAAAAAGTTAATCCATATGACAAGATTGACTTTGAAATGGCATATCCAGATATCGCGAATGGTGGTTTTATTTGTTACGGCGAATACCCAAATATTCAGCATAATCTTGAAGCATTAGAAAATGTCTGGGATTACAGTTATACCCGAGTACCATATTACGGTACTAATACGCCTATTGATGAATGTTATGATTGCGGCTTTACTGGTGAGTTTGATTGTACAAGTAAAGGTTTTACTTGCCCTAAGTGTGGTAACCATGAGCCATCACGAGTTTCTGTAACGCGCCGTGTATGTGGTTACTTAGGTAGTCCAGATGCTCGTCCATTTAACTTTGGTAAGCAAGAAGAAGTTAAACGTCGCGTTAAGCACATGTAAGTATTATTAATAACGCAGTCGAGTTGTAAAACAAGAAGTGCTTTAGAGCACTTCTTTTATTTGTAAGCGTTGCTTGAATGATTCGGCGCTAGCTTTAGTTAATCGAGATCGAAAATGAATTACCACAATTATTACCCTGTCGATATTGTTAATGGTCCGGGTACTCGTGTAACACTCTTTGTTTCTGGCTGTGTACATCAATGCAAGGGGTGTTATAACCAAAGTACTTGGCGTTTAGATGCGGGTCATCCGTTTACCCAAGAGATGGAAGATCAGGTTATTAATGACCTTAATGATACGCGTATTAAACGTCGAGGCTTATCGCTTTCTGGCGGTGATCCTCTTCATCCTAAAAATGTTGCGGCTGTATTGAAATTAGTACAACGTGTACGTCGAGAGTGCAGTGGAAAAGATATTTGGCTATGGACGGGGTATTTATTCTCTGAGCTCACAGTAGAACAACAACAAATTGCTAACTTAATCGATGTGATGGTTGATGGGAAATATGATCAAACGCAACGAAATCCTTCCTTGGTATGGAAAGGAAGTGAGAATCAGGTTATCCATTATTTTAAGATCGATAATTAGTAGTAGGTTATTAAGTAACCGACACTCGCTATGGTTCAGTAGTGTTTTGTAAGAAAGATGTTATGCGAGTGTTTTAATTTGTATGTTTTATGGACTTATCCACTGTTTCTGTGCATAACTATGGGAAAAGGTGGTGAATGGTTACTGGCTGCCATTGCTGCAGTTGAGCTTTTTTCTATAACTTAAAACTGTATGTGGAATATATTGACCGTATTTTTATAGCTAATTATTGATTTTTAGATGAAATTTGTTTGTTCTTTATTTAAAAATGACTATATTTGAGATGATTTTTTTTACAATATAGTTACCATTAATTATATCTATTTAGTTTAAGCGTTTAGTATAGAAGCAGAAAATATTATGCCAATGTTTAAAAAGATGTCTTATTTATCTGCGAATAAATATCTGGTTGCAGTTTCGAATGTTTTTTTAATGGCATTACCGTTGGTATTAATTTCGACATTTTGTGAGCTAGTTGCAGTTGTTTGTGATCATTTCAATTTTAATGATCTTGGTCAAACAGTACATTATGTCGGCCAAACAACAGGGATTATGATTCCTATTTTGGTTAATTTCTATTTAGCCACTTATTTATCAGCAGTAAAATGTATTCCAAAAGGAACGGTGATCGCAACATCATTAACGGTATTTTTTATTGTTTCTTATCAATGGAATTTAATATCACCATTAATTCCTTTACCAAATAACTTTCCAATATCATTACTGACTGCGTATGTTTCTTGTGAAATTATTGCTAAGCTAAAAAATATTAGAGTATTTAAAATAAAATCGGATGATTCATTTATTGATATTTCTATGAGTATGTTGGCAGGTTCAATTGCCACTATTTCAATGGTACTATCTATAAGTTTCTTATTTCGTAAAATATTTGAACAGGCATCAACATTAATTTCTTGGTCACTTATTCCCCGGTTAGATCCAACCTCATTTTTTGATGGACTCATTTATGAAGTGTTACGTGGTTTATTGTGGTCAATAGGGATTAATGGTCATAATATTCTGCACACTTATAAAACAGAACTCTATAATGTTACTATGGTAAATATTACCGAGTGGCATAATTTTGGTGCGGATCTTAATATATTAAGTACTAATTTTTATGATTTTTTTACCGGTATCGGTGGTAGCGGTAATATGCTAAGTTTAGCTCTCTGCATGTTGTTTTTTGCGAAAAGTAAAGGTTATAAAATACTAGCTAAAGCTGCTTTGTTGCTCTGCCTTTTTAATGTTAATGAGCCAATTTTATATGGTGTTCCTATCATATTTAATCCGGTTATGATTATCCCATTTTTATTAGTGCCTGCGGTGAGTTTTGTTATTGCTTATGGTGCTATTTATATTGGTATTGTGCCACACTTAACCGAAGTCCATAGTTGGTTAATGCCACCGATTATTAGTGGTTATGTAGCAACGGGTGGTTCAATAGCTGGCGCTATATTACAATTACTATTAATAGTGCTTGGCATAGTTATATATTTACCATTTTTTAGATTAATGGATAAACGTAGTTTAGGTATTGGTGTTTCAGATATCTTTTCTAATCGTTTATTTACGAGTGATGAAATTGAGGTTAAAACCCGTTTAACCAGTTTTATCCCTTCATTACATAATAATCTTACCGCTCAACGAGAAATTGAAAAGCTACAGACGGAAGGTGAGTTTATTCTTTATTTTCAGCCTCAAGTAGATATAAAAAATAATAAAGTGAGTGGGTGTGAAGTATTGATTCGTTTTAGGAATCACCAAGGGCAGATTTTGCCACCTACATTTATACCAGCTTTTAATCAGTTAGGATTAATGCCTGAACTTGATTTATGGGTGCTAGATAAAGCGATAAAAGCAGCGGAAAGATTTATTGTTGTTAACCCTAACTTCAAATTATCGATTAATATTTCACCGGACACTGTGCTTTCAAAAAATTTCGTTAATACTCTTAAAAACCGTATTATTGATAGTTCGTTGTCTTTTTGTCATATAGAACTAGAATTTACCGAAGAGTTATTGATTTTAGATGAGGCTAAAGTCACTCAGGTAATGTCACAATTACAACATTTGGGTATTTCTGTAGCGTTAGATGATTTTGGTACTGGATATTCATCACTGGCTTACTTATCACGTTTTGAATTTAATAAGGTTAAGATTGATCGTTCTTTAGTTTTGAACCTTGATAGTCAACGTGGCAAAGAGTTGTTCAAAATAGCTGTTCAATTGGGAAAAATTACTCAGGCAGATATTGTGGTTGAGGGCGTTGAGCAACAAGCAGAATTAGATTTCATTGCTTCATTAGGTGTACGTTATATCCAAGGTTTTTATTTTTATAAGCCAATGGCTGAAGATGAGCTATTTCAACGTGGCTTACTCACTTCACAGCAGTGTGAAGCTGTTGATAATTAACACACTGTAAAGTAAATCATTACAGTAAAGACGGTTCTACTTCCATCTTGAGCCCTTATACGGTAAATTCGCTCTCCTTTTATGCTCTATTGGGGACGTTATGTCACGTACTATTGTTTATACCTACAAAGAAGAAGAAAAGCGCTTAATTTTCTCTTTTGATATACACCGTAACATTCATGAAGCGGTAGCTGCTGCTGAAGGTATTGATTTAACGACATTCCTAAAAATGGAGCAGCAAGTTGAAGCTGTATCGACCTGTAGTAAAGCAGGACGAGAATATCGTGATAGTTACTTTCGTAAGTTAGGTTTTGGTAAAATAGCTTTAGCTAAAAAAGAAAACCGTGGTGTCGGTGAAAAGTAAATTATTTATGAAAAGCTGACCTCGAGTCAGCTTTTTTATTGTTAGTGAGTGATACTAATCTAATTCGTTATATTTCTTTGCAGAACCATAGCATTTACTTATTGGGTATTTAGCTGCGTTTTGTTGTATCTTTTGTTGGCAGGCTTGCATCACATCGATATTACATTTATCGGCTAATCGCAGTAAATACATCATTACATCAGCGATCTCTTCACTGGCGTGCTGTTTCTTTTCTAAAGATAACTGCTGGCTTTGTTCTGGAGTTAGCCACTGAAAAATTTCTACTAGTTCTCCTACCTCACCACTTAATGCCATCACTAAATTTTTGGGAGTATGAAATTGATCCCAATCTCGTTGTTGAGCAAATTCAGCAAGAGTGTATTGTAATTGTTTTATTTCTGAATCAGGACTAGTTGTGGTCATTATTAATAGTAGACATAGTGAAGTTTGTTACAGCATAAACGCAAACACCGCCAAAAACACGGTGTTTGCGTAGGCATCAAAAAATAATGGTTAATGGTCTGACATTGTTACTTTCTTGCGTCGAGACAGAGGTGGTAAAGCTTCTAGCGTACAAAAAACTAAACCTAGCCAGATCAGGCCAAAGCTGATGGCCTTGGTATGATCAAATACTTCACCGAATAAGAATACCGCTAATAAAAGTTGCAAGCTTGGTTCAATATATTGCATTAAACCTACCATCGTCAGGCTAGTACGATTCAGGGCTAAGGCAAAAAATATCAATGGCGCTACGGTAACTGGAGCGGCCCCTGCATACAATAAAAAGGTGGTTGTCCCAGAAGTAAGAGCAACACTATCACCACTAAGATATAACCATATCATATAAATAAGGGCAAAAGGGGTCAGTACAGCCGCTTCTATCATGACAGATGTTAGTGCGTCATATTTGATGTATTTTTTTGTTAAACCATAGACAGCAAAAAAACTGCCCATAATTAAAGAAAGCCAAGGTAATTGGCCGTATTGCCATACCTGATAGCCAATGCCTAAAATAGCCAAAATAACAGCAATAACTTGTGCTTTGGTGAGTCTTTCTTTTAAGAAAAACATTGCAAGAGCAATAGCAAATAAAGGGTTGATAAAATACCCTAAACTCGCAGCTAATACTTCACCATGAGTGATAGCCCATGTAAAGGCATACCACGAAACACTCATTATAATGCCCGCAATACCGCACATCAGTAATGATTTTTTATCAGCAACGATATCTTTTATCGCAGGGATGGGTTGCCGAAGTAATATCATCACAATGAGCATGACAGGAACCGAAAAAATAAGTCTTAATGCAAGTAATTCATTGGTATTTGCTTGAGGTAAATATTGGTAATAAAGAGGTAATATTCCCCATAAAACGAATGAAAATGCCGCAAGCATATTACCTGCACGACGTGATTGCATGTTAACACCTAAGATAGAGAGTGGTTATTGCCTCAATGTCATTGCAATATTGAGGCGCTATTTTGATGAATGATCAATAGTGGCACTCAGAGCCCTAGATACCATCCTGGTGTGAAGTGATAACATTCGTCGTTATTCTGTCATTGAATTCTTATAAGTCAATATACATAGTGAAGAAAAGCGATTTATTGATGCTGTTCATTTTTTATCGTTGCTGTACAGTGAATCATTACTAAATAATAATGCTGCTAAGGTGTTTTTTTTGATAAAATATCTAGGTAGGGTAAGGTTGATATATTTAACCGATAAAGCCAGATTATGGCATTTTGATTGAGAGAAAATAATGACTAAATTAACTGCAGATATCCAAGCAAATAAAGCTTTGTTCGTAACAGAAACACAAGCAACACGCGTTGTTTGGAGCCTTCGTAACGAAGAGGGTGATTGGTTATCTGTTGCCTCTTCTGAATTTGAAGACTCTGAAGTGATGCCATTTTGGTCAAATGAAGCCGATGCTAAAACGCAATGTGCTGATGAGTGGGCAGAATTTCAACCGAGTGAACTGCCACTAGACATTTTTCTTGAAGATTGGATGATCACTCTAGTAGAAGATGGTGTTTTAGTTGGTTTGAACTGGAATGACTCACTTGAAGGCGTAGAGTTAGAGCCTTCAGATGTAGCTAAGCTTTACCTATAATTGTTTTATTTAATATAAAACGTTGACCCTATGAATAATAATGAAATATTTCATTTCCTTATTTTCATAGGGTTTCTATGTTATTGATAATATGATCATTTACAAGATGGCGTGAATTGTCTCTAATACTGATATTAAAGCTCTCGCATTAAATATGAAAAGATTTACAGTAGAGTCTGATGACATTTCATCATGTTTGTCTCTTCTATTGTGTTAATTTTGGCTTGCACTTTAGTGTAAGCTTTTTTTTTGATATTTTTATCAACTGTAATGAATTTTTGCTTATATTTCTATATACGCTAAGCCTCCAATTAGCTACATACCTTGATTGTCTAATTGTATGCTATTGTTCAGCTTGCATTCTTGAATGGTATAACTCTTCGTGTATTATCGGGTAGATTAGATAGTAATATATGGAACAATTGAATCAATACCACAGTTATTGGTTATGGTTTACGCTAGCATGGCGAATGTAACGATAATATTTGATTGATTGTATTAAACATATTTATTTCCACCGAAGGACTGTAGGATAAATAGTGAAAAACGGATTAATTACAAAAAAAGCGATATTAATTTTATTCGTATTATTAGCAAGTGTTGGCTGTTCTTCAACACCTGCCGTGAATGAAACTGCAACAACTAAGTCTCTAACGCCGCCACCTAAGCTACAAATAAAACCTGCATTACCGTTGGATAACGGCGTATTTGATGGCGTCTATCACAGTTGGAAAGGAACGCCATATCGTTATGGTGGTTCGTCGAAGAAAGGTATCGATTGTTCGGCATTTGTGCAGGTCGGTTATTCAAGTGTTTATCAAAAACTACTGCCAAGAACGACACTAGAATTAGTCAAAAAAGGCAAACAAGTTAAACGTAATACAGCTAAGGAGGGGGATTTAGTCTTTTTCCGAACCGGACGTAATACACGCCATGTGGGGATTTATTTAGGGAATTCAGAATTTCTACATGCCTCGCAATCAAAAGGCGTTATGATTTCGCGATTAGATAACCCATATTGGAAGCGTCATTTTTGGCAAATACGGCGATTAAATAAATATTAAAAAGAAACCCAGTTACTCTATGACTTTTTCTAGTTGAAAGAGTACATGCAGTAGCTGGGTTTATTATTATTTCATGTCAACCCATGCTAAGCGGGCGAGTAATCCAGGAGGCGTGACTAAACCTGCGGTTGTACTTTGAATTTTACCATTCTTAATGATTAAAATAGTCGGTGCTCTAGAGAGTTTCCATTGCTTCGTTAATAAATTGCTATTGATATTTACAACCGGGAAATCATATCCTTTCATATTTAGATAGGCATGTAAGCGGCGATCATCACCGGATTGCATCGCGATTGTGACGACCTTGATATTTAACCATGATTGATTATTAATCCAGTTAATCATCGGCGATACTATTTTACAGCTACCACACCATGTTGCCCATGCATACACAAGTACAGTTTGATCATAGCTATCTTTAAAGATATCGACCTTTTGACCATCAATTGTGGTGAAGGCTTGCTGGGTTGCTGCAGATACTTGCATTTGATTTAAATGACGATTGCGCCACATTTCTAATGCTGTACTAGCAATTGTAAACATAATTATAAAAATAATAATACTTTTGAGCCATCCTCGCCATTTACGGCGAGGTGATTTATTGATATTTGATGACATTATTTACCTGCTTTTTTGAGTGCATTAAGAACGCTATCACTTGATAAAATAACAGGAAGTTCAATGCCTTTAGGTGCATTAGGACCGTAAACGATATTAAACGGTACTCCAAAGCGGCCATGTGATTGTAGAAAGCCAGTAACGTAATCTGAAGGTTTAGTCCAATCGCCACGCATTAATACAATATTTTTATTATCTAAGGCAGAATAAACAGGTTCTTGTAAAATCACGCCCATTTTGTTGGCTTTACAAGTAATACACCATTGTGCTGTCACATCGACAAAAACTGTTTTTCCTTGCGCCACTTCTGTTGCTATTTGGGCTGTATCTAATGGGATCCAGTGATGATCGGCCGGTAGTGGCGTTGCCCATTTATTAGCGGTTAAACTCCCAGTAAATAAGCTAGCACCCGCACCAAGTAACATTACAGCTAAGGTAATAATAACTGTTTTACGGCCTTTCTTTCGTCCTAGTAACCATAAAATAATCACTAAGATTACGGCACCTAATCCCCATACTGTAGCCGTGTTAAAGAAGCTAGTCATCAAGCTCAATAGCCATACTGACGTTGCGAGCATCATTAGGCCGAACAGTGTCTTAACACGATCCATCCATAAGCCAGGTTTTGGCATTAATGCTGCTAACTGTGGGAAAGTGGCAATTAATAACCACGGTGCAGCCATACCGATAGCAAGCGCTGTGAAAATAGCAAATAAAGTCACTAAATCTGCGCCCAATGCAAACGCAACGGCTGTGCCTAAAAAGGGTGCACTACACGGTGTTGCTAATAAGGTCGCAAACATGCCTTGAATGAAATGCCCAAAATGAGAGTTATCTCCTTTGGTTGCTAGCCAAGTGTTGGTATTGCTTGAAAGACGAATTTCAAACAAGCCCAGCATATTGGCACCAAATAGCACCGTAATAGTAATCATGGCAGCGATAAACCATGGGCTTTGGAATTGAATTCCCCACCCAAGAGCCTGACCTGATAATTTCATTGCGGCAAGAAATAGAGCTAATAACCAAAATGAAACAATAATTCCAGCGGCAGAAGCTAAGAATTGGGTGCGAATTTGACGACGAGCTAATCCTTGCGCAGAGATAACACTGCTTAATTTCATCCCTAATACTGGTAAGACACACGGCATAATATTAAGAATAAGGCCACCGAGTAAGGCTAATCCAATAATTTTTAGAAGATTGTTACCCGTAGTTGGAATACTAACGGGTATATCAGTCGCTTTTGCGGTCATTTCAACGGCAATATCATGATCACCAATAGTCACATGCAGTGGCTGTCCCACTAATTTTGGTGTACCAAACCAACTAGTGACAGGTAATGTCGCGTAAAGCGTATTACCTTTTATAGTTGTGGTTGATTTAAGAAACGAGGTGTCTTTAGCCGCTTGCGAATCACCATCAATAATTACATCGGGCTGTTGCCATCCCGTAGTATTAGTCGCTACAACCGTAACTTGTTTTTCGGTTTTATTATAAGAGAGGCTATTTAAAGTGACGGTTGGAGATGGTTTGGGTACCTGACTTTCCCCTTTGTTATATAGAAACATCGCTTCTGTCGATGGCATTAACTTACTTGGGATAAAGTCTAATGAAAGTTCGTAATCGGTTAGTACGCAGATGCTAGTACATGACGACATAGTTAATTTACCAGCGAGGAATACTGGTTTATTCATATCTTTAATATGAATTGAAAGTGGGAAGATAACGTCATGCTTGTAACCAAGCGTTTCAACACCTAAGAATTCATAGCGTTTGGGTAAAGGCCATTGCCAATCAACTTTAGCAATATTTGATGACATATCCCAATTGATAGAGGGTGCGACACCACTTTCGCCGGGTGAGCGCCAATAGGTTTTCCAATTAGTGTCAAGTTTGACTTCTAACAGGCCTTGAACGGTATGTTTAGCAGGATCTTTTTGACCTGTAAGCATCAGTCTAACTTCAACCGGTGGATGTTGAGGGTTTTTAACCCAACCTGTTGTGTATTGCGGTGTAGCCGCTGCTATTGATGAAAAGGTAATGCCAAACCCAGTAATTAGTAAGGCAAAGGTTAAATAGAGGTATTGGTATAACTTTTTCAATCTAGAGCTCCAAGTAAACAACGTACAATGTGATGATATTTAGCGTTGTTCGATATATGATTCTTTGTGTTGGGCCAAGGTACTATCTACATTAAAGCGATAAGTATTTATAATATTTCCTATGAGACCGACAATAAGTAGATTTTATTTCATTAAAGATAAATACAGCCGTATTGTCGGTAATTTATGAAGTAAGGACAAGTCAGTAGCGCGGTTAAAGAAGGCAGTTAATGCTATTTTAAAGTTATAAGCTATAACGTTGTTATGCTTTTCTGAACAGTTGCTTGATGCGGGTTCGAAATTTAGCTTTATTATGGTTTTTTCCTAAATAGTATGATTGCATAAATTTGCATCTTAGCGATTCTACTTCGGTATTAAGCTGTGTGGGTTGTATCGTCTGTTTATCATTAATGATGATGTGACTTTGGGCTTCAGCTTGTTCGTTGCTGTAACTGTAATCAATACCTGAGGCGCCTTGTACCATTAGCCATAAATGCGTTACAGCAAGTAAGTAATGTTGATCTTGATGAGTGAAGTGACAAGCATAATCGTTACCGATTGTATTATTAATAACCGTTTTCATTTTTATTGCTGCAGTGTGTTGATGCAGCCATTGTTGATGTGCTTGTTGATGATGTAACGTCATAAATCCAAGTAATAAGTCTAATAATGTACTATTTGGACGTTGTTGGCGGACATGCTCAAAATGCGCCGATGATGCTAAAATAAATTGTTCTAATTGCTGCTGGGTTGAAGCGTCAACAGGCAAGTCAGCCATGCCAAGTAATAGTAGTTGTTGTTTTAGTTCTGACATGTTTATACGTTCTTATTGATTAATAATGAAAGAGTAACATGAGTGAAGGTTGTAACTGAAAAGATTTAAATAAGATTGATAATCAGCTCTTTTTTATTGGAATTAAAATAATCAAAAATGGTCTTTTTATATACTAGTATTTTATTGTTATTGTATTCAGATATACTGAAGGCTGAGCAATAGTTATGTTTTGGAGACTCGGCTAGGAATAACAAAGAGGATTATTACTATTATCACGTTGAAACTTATTGCTTAATGAGATTAATAAAAAATCCTATATGGCTAATATGTGGTAATATATACCACGATGCTACTAAAAAACAGTCATCTAATGGTGGTTTTATCACCGTTATTGGCACTGATTCAGGTCAGTTCAGTGCTCAGTTAGTTAATGATTTCCTTATTTATTGATAATAGTTTAATTAAAGTACAGTTAACTATTCATAATCAGAAACTGTTAGTTTCGGTTTTATATGCTGTATTTCAATAAAAGTGCTTTAGTTAGCTGTTAAGGAAGTTTGGGTTATTGTAATGATTAATAAAGAAACAATTGTGAATAAAAATAATAAATTTATTGTTGGTTGGCGTGAAATTGCCGCTTTACCTGATCTTGGTGTCGATGATATTCATGTGAAAATTGACACAGGAGCACGTAGTTCTTGTCTTCATACATTCAAAATTGAAGAGTTTACTCAAAATGATGAATTGTGGGTGAAATTCTGGCTACACCCGATTCACAATAATACTGATATTGAACAGGTTTGTATGGCTAAAGTTGCTGACAAGCGTGTTGTGAGAAACTCTGGTGGCGATGAACAATTACGCTACTTTATTGTTTCAACTATTGATTTTAATGGTCAACAATGGCCAATAGAAATATCGTTAACAAGCCGTGATAATATGGCTTTTCGAATGTTGCTAGGGCGAACCGCTATGCATGGTCGTATCATTGTTGATCCGGAAGCTTCTTACCTAATTCAAAGCAAGGAAAAGTAATAGTAATGAAAATCGGTATCTTATCTCGTAATCAGTCATTGTATTCAACGTCTCGCCTGATTGAAGCGGCAGAGCAACGTGGCCATGAAATCAAGGTGATTGATGCACTTCGTTGCTATATGAACATTAACTCGCAAAAACCGTCGATTCACTTTAAAGGTGAAGATTTAGTGGATTTTGATGCAGTTATCCCTCGTATTGGTGCATCAGTAACATTTTACGGTACAGCGGTATTACGTCAATTTGAAATGATGGGTGTTTATACTGTTAACGAATCTGTTGCAATTAGTCGTTCTCGCGATAAATTGCGCTCAATGCAGCTGTTATCTCGTAAATGCATCGGTATGCCTGTTACTGGTTTTGCAAGTAAGCCTGATGACGTTAAAGATTTACTAGATATGGTGGGTGGTGCGCCAGTAGTAATTAAGCTACTAGAAGGTACGCAAGGCATTGGTGTTGTTCTCGCTGAGACACGTAAAGCGGCTGAAAGTGTTATTGAAGCATTCATGGGCTTAAAAGCTAATATCATGGTGCAGGAATACATTAAAGAAGCTGGTGGTGCAGATATTCGTTGTTTCGTGATTGGCGATAAAGTGATTGCAGCAATGAAACGTCAAGGTGCAGAAGGTGAATTCCGTTCTAATCTTCACCGTGGTGGTAGTGCTGCATTGGTTAAAATTACTCCTGAAGAGCGTAAGACTGCGGTTGCTGCTGCGAAAATCATGGGATTAAGCGTTGCAGGTGTTGATTTATTGCGCTCTGAACGTGGTCCATTAGTTATGGAAGTTAACTCATCGCCAGGTCTTGAAGGTATCGAGAAAGCAACAGGTAAAGATATTGCTGGCATGATTATTGATTATATTGAAAAGCATGCATCTAAAAAAACAGTACTACGTACTAAAGGTTAATTAAATTCTGCTTTATTGATTAAAGCCCTTCATTGCCAAATGGTGATGAAGGGCTTTTTTTATAGTTGCTTTTCTATCGGCAGAATACCAGCCAGCCAAGCGCCCATTTTTAACATTGCGCTACTGTCTGGCTCTGAGTCAAGCTGTTGACCATTAATATCATCAATCCAAATAATGTCATTGTTATTATCTAACGCTAAACGGTAAGCACTTTTCTCTAATAAGTTATTTAAATTATTATAAAAAACATCAGAGAATGGTTTGGAATCAACAAAGACGCCAAGTTCAGTATTAAGGTAGGCTGAACGAGGGTCAAAATTAAACGATCCAACAAAGATTTTGCTGCGATCAATAATAAACGTTTTAGCATGTAAACTAGAACGGGAGCTACCTAGCCATGAATGCTTCTTTTTAAGTTCTGGGTCAATTTTGGTTTCGTAAAGTTTAACGCCACCTTCAAGCATGATTTGACGATATTTAGCATACCAACCGTGAACAGCAAAGACATCATTAGAGGCTAGTGAGTTCGTTACAATAGTAATGTTTAAGCCATTTTTAGCCGCTGCTGCTAATGCAGTCGCACCCGCTTCTGTTGGTACAAAGTATGGTGAAATTAATAAGAAATCTGTTTTTGCCTTGCTGATCATTGCGGATAATTGATGCAGCAATAAATCATCTTGGCTATTTTCTACTTTGTAAGGCGTATCATAAACCAGTTCTGCATCAGCCCAGTAGAAGGGTAGTGTTTGATTTAATAGCTTTTTTACCATCGGATGTTGCTTTAATGAACGCGCATAATCAGAGCTCAAATATTGCTTCTGAGCTTGTTGCCATTGAGCTAACTGTGCTGTTGTTGGTAAATGTGCCTTCGAAACTAATGCTTCAATAGGTGTCGCTGGTCTACTGTTCCAGTATTCATCAAACTGACGTGAAATCTGAAGAATGATCTTTCCCATCATTAATAGGTCGAAATCACCAAACTCAACATTATCATTAGCAGAGAAGTATTCATCACCAATATTACGTCCACCGGTAATAGCAAATACATTGTCAGCAATAATGGATTTATTATGCATACGGCGATTGAGACGATCAAAGTCAGTTAAAAAGCTTAGTGGCTTAAAACTACGATTACCAAATGGATTAAACAACCGGACTTCTACGTTTGGGTGTGCAGATAGGCTGGCTAAGGCTTGATCATCACGACTTTGCATATCATCTAATAATAGACGCACTCGTACACCACGTTCTGCTGCTTGATATAAGTACCAAGTGAGTAAGTTACTGGTTGCGTCATCACGGTAGATATAATATTGCACATCGATTGTTTTTTGTGCACCTTCAATGACAGCTAAACGAGCAAGAAATGCTGCCTGGCCATCACCAAGTGGGTAAAAACCTGTTTTATCAGGATTCGCTTGTGTGTAAGGACGCGTATGCTGATAAAAAGAAGTATTGAAATTATCGACATTACTGTGGGTTGCCGTTTTTAGAGTAGATAAAGGCTGAGCACATCCGACCAATGTTAAGGCACTGGTAGCAATAAGCGAATGAGTAAATATTTGCTTGAAACGACTAAAAGTAATCATTAGAAAACATTGTCCTGAGAAAAGTGCGCCGATTCTACCTGTAATTATAAATTTGTGCTTGAGATAAATAAACGGATGATTAATTTTGATTGCGAGATATTCTTATTACGAATTATCAGTTGATTAGATGTCATTGTTGACACTTTTTAGTGCAAAAAAGCCCAAAATAGAGTCTCTATTTTGGGCTTAAAGAATAGGCTGAATTGAACAATTAACTTGTTACAGCATCAGTGCCATGCCATTGATAATGGTTGTTGGGTTTTTTACTTACGATACCTTGAGTTAATAGCTCGTGAAAAATGGCATCAACTTCGTCAGTAGTCAGTTTTAGTAACTGACTAACTGCACGTTTACTGCAGTTAACTTGATTTTTAGTGAGTGCTTCTACAGCTTGCTCATAGGCTGTTTTTGGCGGCTCTGGTTCAACTTCTTCAACAATAATTTCATCTTCGTCACTAATATCGGTGATAGATGATGTGCCTATAGAAGAAGGATCAAAATGAGTTAGTAACTGCGGTTGATCTTGGACGTTATAACCATTGACCGATAGTAATTGCTGACGCTTAAATTGATAGCGGAAACGATTTTCCTCACCGATAAGGCCAACAAAAAATGCGGCAAAGAAATCAAGCAATACCGACAAGAAAATAACCAAGCCAAGTTGAGCTGCTTGATTACTGACATTGAATGTTGTTGCTAGGCTATCAATCAGTCCAAGTACTGAACCTTGACCAACAATTGGCGTTGTATCACGTTCAATTGCGATTTGCTGTTGTTGTTTACGTAGTGCTTCATTTTCTTTCTGGATACGTGTTACACCAGAAGCAATGCGCTCCATTTGGATGTACTTCTCAGCGGCAATATTATTTAGATCGATTTGCTTTTCAATAGCTTGAATTTGCATATTAAACGCATTGATTTTACTTTGTTGCACGTTCGCTTCACTGTGTGCTTTATTGGTTGCGCTATTAATACCGCCAACAGAACCACCAATAGAAATAGCCGCTAGTACTGCATAAAACGTAAATGCGGTGAAAGTGCCGCTGTAATTACGGCGTGCTTTGCGTTCTCCAACTTCGTACCACGCAAAGAATTTACCCAATTCAAAAATGACTGCTAAACCACCAAAGAGGAATTTCATCAGTGGGTCATCATCAATAGATAAAAACAACAATAGTGAGAACACGATTGAAGCAAGAATAGCTGCACCTGTGAAGCTGTAAACACTCCACATTGCGAAAATCCCTTTAGGGAAGCGTACTGGTATATTTTGGTTGAAATGCATAAAAATGTCTAAGTAAGGAGCATTTGTTCAGCTGGTCGCATTATAGCGGCAAGCATATAAAGGACTTCTAGGATACAGTAAAATGCTTGTTAACCCCTTATAAAAAGTGACACCCAAAAACCTTGTGAGGTTAATTTGTGCGTTATTGTTCTCATTGTATAAATAACCAACTAAAAGTGTAAAATAAAAAATCATTATTAATAAATTCTAACATATCAGTAATTAGGCAGCTTAATCCATTTACCATAAAGTAATTCATCACATTAAAAGTAAGGTTATTTTTGCAGAAATTTAGTGTGATATTTATCATCTATAGAATATATATACATCGATATGAGCAATCAATACGCGACCAATACAATGGTGATATTTTGCACTGATGAAAATACACTGAACAATTATGTCTACACTTAATAGATAATTATTTAAAAGGTGTGCGCTTTATGTTTTATGTAAGTCAACATCAACTCTTTAATTTACAACAAAATGTGAATGAGGTTGCTGTCTTTGAAGTGGGGTTACCAAATAATATGGTATTGCACTCAACATTTGTTTATATAAAAGAAGGCTATTTTCAGTGCTTATGGGAAGCGGATAATATTGATAATATCCAACAATATATTAATACGACTGTGGGTGATGAGTGTCAAAGTGATTATTATAGCATTGATCCTATGACGGCAATTGCATAACTAATTATTGACTAAGGAGTAATAGTAATAGTTCGAGCTCTTATATAAAATAGAAATAAGTATTTGTTATGTAAGTGTTTGTGTTTTGTTGTTGTTTGTGGGTGCTGTTACTCTTGTGTGATTGTGGTCACTAGGGTTGTGCATAAACAGTGATATTGAGCACAAAAAAATATTCCATTAACAATAGTATTCATACCATAAATAAATTTATATAAAATAACTTATGGTGTGAGTGATGAATAAAAATCCTATCCGTGTTGCTATGCTGATCGCAGGTTTATGTATTACTTCGTTGGCTACCGCTGCCGATGATTTACCCAATATTAAAATTTTAGCAACAGGAGGAACCATTGCAGGGGCTGGGCAATCGGCAACAGAATCTGCTTATACTTCTGGTCAAGTTGGAGTTGAATCATTAATTAAAGCAGTACCTGCAATGACTAAAATTGCAGATATATCTGGTGAGCAAGTGACTAATATTGGCTCCCAAGATATGAATGATCAAGTATGGCTTACTTTATCTAAACGTATTAATGAATTATTAGCTCGAGACGATGTTGATGGTGTTGTGGTAACCCATGGTACTGATACGATGGAAGAAACTGCTTATTTCCTTGATCTGACAATTAAAAGTGATAAGCCTGTTGTGCTTGTTGGCTCGATGCGACCATCAACGGCAGTGAGTGCTGATGGCCCTGCTAATTTATATAATGCTGTTGTTACTGCTGTTGATGAAGATTCAAAAGGGCGCGGAGTATTGTTAGCAATGAACGATACGGTGTTAGATGCACGGGATGTAACTAAGACTAACACGACGGCTGTTGATACATTTCAGGCTCCAAATTTTGGTCCGCTCGGTTATATTCATAATAGTGACGTTACCTATCAACGCGCGCCAGAACGTCATCATACGACGGCGACGCATTTCGATGTGTCAAAATTAACGAGTTTACCTAAAGTAGGGATTGTCTATAACTATTCAAATGCATCACCATTGCCAGTAACCGCGTTAGTGAATGCTAAATTTGATGGAATTGTCAGTGCCGGTGTTGGTAACGGTAATATGTATAAAGCAATTTTTGATGAATTAGCAAAGGCGAGTAAAGAGGGAACGATGGTAGTGCGTAGTTCACGAGTACCAACGGGATCGACGACATTAGCCGCTGAAGTTGATGATGCAAAATATGGTTTTGTTGCTGCAGGTACGCTTAATCCACAAAAGGCACGGATTTTATTAATGCTATCGTTAACACAAACCAAGAATTATAAAGAAGTTCAGCAGATGTTTCAGTATTACTAAAATAAAGCTTAAATAAGCTCAATAACACAACAAGGCCAAAAATAAGGCCTTGTTGTGTTTATTATATTGAATAGCCGCGATGGTTATTTAGTGCTTGCTTTTACGTCACTGATTGCTTTTGCTAACGCATCAGGGTTATAACCATTAATAATATGAATATTATCTTCGGTTATGTTGTTACTTGGCATAACAATTAGCGCAGGCGTTCCTTGGAAGCCTAATTTACTAAATAACTCAAAGTTATTCATAAATGTATTGTTAACATTAAATTTAGATACATCAACGCCAACACTGGTTGCGATAGTGTTGATATCTTGTTTGGTTAATTTACCTTCATCTTTACCCGTTGCAAATACAGCATTGTGGTATTTAGCATAAGTAGCGCCACCTTTTTGTTGGTAGATCCAGTTGCCCATATCTGCTGCATATTTTGAAGCTTCCCAGCGCGATGCGAAAATTGGCGTTTCTTTAAAGATGAATTTCACATCTGGGTTTTTAGCTTCTAATTGCTTAACTACATCAGCAATCTTAGAACAGTACATGCATTGATAATCAAAGAATTCAATTACATTTACTTTGGCATCTTTAGGACCAATAAATGGTGTTGTTTTATCTTTTAAAAGTTGATCTGCATTCGCAATAACAGCTTGTTTAGCGTCATTTTGTTGCGCTTGCATTTGTTGCTGTTGCAAGGTCTTTGAAGCTTTTACTAACACTTCAGGATGGTTAATAATATATTGGCTAGCAATCTGCTCAATTTGTGCTTTTTGTTGAGCTGTAAAATCACCATTATTATTAACGGTTGTTGTTTCATTACAGCCAGTAAGTAATGCACCCAGCATAATAGGTAGAAGCAGTTTTTTCATTGTATTATCAATCACTATAAATATTTATCGGTTAGAGTAATAGTAGAATAAATTAGTTCAATCTGTTTCAGTAAAATGTTAGTTCTTAATAATTATAATAACTGATAACTATTTTTATAAATATCATCAATCGAAATAATGTTATTTTTTACATTCATTTTTTATGGATCTTATATTGCATATAAAATAATGAGTCATGTGATAATTGTCACTTTATATGTAGAGATGAATAGTTAGATTATCTATTCAATTTTTTTGCTGATTTATTCTAAAATGAAAAAGACATTTACTGCGATTACTATTTCTTCTTTACTAGCCTTTAGTCTTGTTTCTACTTCTGTAATGGCAGAGCCAAAAGTACCTGCAACAGAGACAGGTTACAGTACTATCCAGTTAACGCAAATGGGTCAACCTAAAAGTGTTGATTGGGTGACAGTCGATCAAATTGCTCAACAACTCAAAGGTAAGCCACCAATGGCTGTCGGTTTTGATATTGATGATACAGTGTTGTTTAGTTCTCCAGGTTTTTATCGCGGCAAACAAGTCTTTTCCCCTAACAGTTTTAGTTATTTAAAAGATCAGAAATTCTGGGATAAAATGAATTGTGATTGGGAAAAATTCAGCCTTCCTAAGCAAATAGGTAAAGAGTTAATCGCAATGCATCAAAAACGTGGTGATGATATTTACTTTATTACTGGTCGCGATCCATCGAAATGTGAAATTACTACCCAATATCTAAAAGATGTCTTTGGTATTAAAAATATGCACAAAGTTATTTTTGCAGGTTCGAGTAAAACAACAAACACCAAAACACCATATATAAAAGCTGAGAATATTAAAGTTTATTACGGTGATTCTGATGGTGATATTACCGCTGCTCGTGATGCAGGCGCGGTTGGTATTCGTGTAATGCGAGCTGCAAATTCAACCAATCGTCCGATTGCTAAAAATGGTATTTACGGTGAAGAGGTAGTCGTAAATTCACAGTATTAATTGTTGTTATTAAAATTTAAGAAAATAATAATGCCCAACCTATTATGAATAGGTTGGGCATTATTTTTATGGCAGTAGATTAATTAATACACTTTTGGGTGTTTAGGCTTTTTCTTACAGGTGCCATTGTAGAATTGTTTTAGATCACAGGTTGTGCCTTGCTTATTAAAGTGGCAATTAGAACCAATTGCAGTGCCTTTATGTTTAACACAGTATTTTATCCATTTATTTTGTTTCGGTTGTGATGATGAACATTGACCTTTTTGAAAAGCCCATTCATCACACATTTTTCCACTAGGGAGACGGCAATAGCCTTGACCATCAACAATAACGGATTTACCGCCATGGTTAACACAATAAATAGATGCAGGATTACCGTGAGGCATCGCAAAAACAGAACTTGAAACCACGAGTGCTGCTAGGAGTAATAATTTTTTCATGTAATAACCTCGATGTTCTTTGTGACGCAATATCAATACCTCGATCATAATTAAAAACAGCGTTCAAATGTCAGCTTAGTGCAAGGTTTGTAAATAGAGTTAATCAATTGTGACTATTTGTGAGCGTAAATGCTTGTATATAAAAAGAAGTGGGCTAATTGATAATATTCTACAAGTTATTGTTTGCTTGTAGACTGCGCTTATTAGGGCGCTGAGTGTGGTATTATAGAGTGAATATAAATATAGCGTTGAAGGGGTAAATATCGATGCTAGTGATTTCTAATTCTGTCAACTTAGCTGATTGGGAGATTGAATTAACAGCCATTCGAGCACAAGGCGCGGGTGGGCAAAATGTTAATAAAGTGTCGAGCGCTATCCACTTACGGTTTGATATCAATCGTTCATCACTGCCAGGCTTTTACAAAGAACGCTTACTTAAATTATCTGATAGTCGCATAACGAAAGATGGCGTGATTGTTCTTAAAAGCCAACAGCACCGCACACAAGAAATGAACCGTGAAGAGGCTTTATCACGATTAAAACAATTGATTCAAAGCGTAATGACAACTCAAAAAGCACGTCGAGCAACTAAGCCAACGAAGGGTTCTCAGGTACGAAGAATGGATAAGAAAAATCAACGAGGTCAAACTAAACAGTTACGAGGCAAAGTACAAATGTAACGGTAAATAACGAGCAGGTTATTGCTATTTATGTTCTGACATATTTTATGTGACGTTGACTGCATAATTACGTTAGTTGTTAGTCGCCGTTGCTACTATCTATTAATATCTTACAGTATTAAACGGTTAGTAAGATAACAGCTTGCAAGCCGAAACATTAGCTAATCAGTTGGTGAACAAGGATGTTTGAAAAAAAGACGCTACAATTACTGCAATTGTTTTATCGTGAAACAGAACGTGTACGCTTATTTGATGTTAATCAATTACCACCATTAGACCTTGAGCTTCAGCAAGTTATGAATCAATGGCTTGAGACTAAACGTAATTTTCAACTTGATGAAATATGTGAGCAGTATTGGATCAAGACTTGCAGTGCAGGTTATATTACCGAGTTACGTTTACATGCTAATGGTACTTTAGATGAATATACTCTGTTTAACCGTCTTCATACACAAGGGCATTGGCAGTTAGTTGATGGGGTTATCGAGATTGAAATAATCAAAGGTGATAATCGGTATCGCTGTGCTGTATATGCTAACCGCTACGTGAGTATTCATTCCGCTATCGAATATAAAAATGATGAGCTGCATTCCTATTTGAAATTGGCACAAACGCGACCAATTTAGCCATATCTAATAGCTTTTTTGTCTGATAAATACACTTCCAATAGCGATTAAATTCAGTACACTGAAATTAATAACTGAATATTAGGACACACGGATGAGTAAAATAAAAAAAGTAGCAGTTGTGGGTGGTACACATGGTAATGAGTTTAGTGGTATTTACCTATTACGTAAATGGCAGCAATCAACAACGCTAGCCCGTGATAGTTTTAGTGTTGAGACAGTATTTGCTAACCCTAAAGCCCATGATGATAATAAACGGTATGTTGATCATGATCTTAATCGTCAATTTAGTTTGGCAGATTTAGAAAATAATGAGTTGGCGAGTTACGAACAGAGCCGAGCTAAAGCGATAAATCAACAGATTGGTCCAAAAGGTGATGCTAAGGTCGATTTTATTATCGATTTACACAACACTACCAGTAACATGGGGCCTTCATTAATTTTGTTACAATCCGATAGTTTTAATCGTCAATTAGGGGCGTATGTAAAAATGCATATGCCTGATGCGGTCATTGTTCTTGAAGATCATACTTCAGTTGAGCAACATCACTTCCTGAGTTCAATTTCAGCTCAAGGGGTTATTGTTGAAATTGGTCCTCAGCCTCAATCTGTGATCCGTCAGGACGTTCTTGAATGGATGGATGAAATGACGAGGCATATTCTTGATTTCGTGCATTTATATAACACCGATGAACTCTCACCATTAATTCCAAGCTATGAAGCATTTCGCTATCATGAAACGTTATCATTACCGTTAGATGACCAAGGACAGCGTATAGGTATGGTGCACCGCGCGGTACAAGATAATGATTTCGAGCCGCTACATGGAGGTGATCCGATCTTCACGTTATTCGATGGTAGCGAAATTTTTTGGGATGGTGATTATGAAGCTTTTCCGCATTTCATCAATGAAGCGGCTTATTACGATAATAATTTGGCGATGTCATTAGCGAAGAAAGTGCTTATCGCGACTCACGATTAAGTTGACGCATAGTTTGTATGTAATAAAAGCCTATATAAGCATGATGCTAATATAGGCTTTTTTGATGGCTAAGGTTTATTGGAATTAGCATTGCGAGCTGATTTCACAACGACAATTGGACGTTCATCGATAATCGCCACATGTGAATCAACATCAAACACAGATAAAATTAGTGGTGGGGTGATGGTAGTTATTGGGTTGCCATAAGCAAAAAGTTGACCTTGATGCAGTGCTGCAACCTTAGTGGAATATTGAATCGCTAAATTAAGATCATGGATAACCATTAATACACAAGCTTGGTTTTCTTGGGCGTATAGTCTAACAAAATCAAGTAGCTTCATCTGGTTATGCATATCAAGGGCTGATGTCGGTTCATCAAGAATGAGCACTTTCGGTTGATTAACTACGGCTTGCGCAAGTCCAACCATTTGGCTCTCCCCACCTGATAATTCAGTACACACTTTATTGGCCAAATGTAAAATCCCCATTTGCTCTAATAATTGTAAGCTTTTTTCAGCACTGTTCGCTTTAGCAAATAAAGAATGTGAGCGCATATTTAAGGTAGTGATTAATAATTCAACGACTGTAATCGTGGCCGAAATACGATGATCCTGAGGTAAATAACCAATGCTATCTAAAGTGAGCGGCTTATCATGTAGTAATATTTGTTGTGAATGTTGACGTAAGTCTTGAGTGATATGGCGCAATAAAGTTGATTTTCCTGCCCCATTTTTACCAATAATAGCGACCATTTCACCAGCATTAATAACGGGTAGTGACAATCTATCTAGAATTGTTTTGTCGCCAAATGTCACTGAAATATTATTAATTGCAAGTGCCATTAGAAACGCCCTCCTTTTTTAATGATCAAATAGATAAAGAAAGGAATGCCGATTATCGACATCACTACCGTTAGCGGTAATATAATTCCAGGCATTATGCTTTTACTAGCGATAGAGGCGAGTTCAAGTAATACTGCACCGACAAGACACGATGCTGGCAAAAAGTAACGTTGATCTTCACCTAAGACCATACGTGCAATATGTGGTGCAACTAAGCCAACAAAGCCGACTGCACCAACAAATGATACTGCGAGTGAAGTAATAACAGACACTAATAACAGAGTTTTAACGCGTAACCGTTTAACATTAACCCCCATCGCTTGCGCACGTTCATGACCAATTTTTAGTGTCGATAATTGCCAAGCATCTTTCATCATGATCAATAATACAATCGGTAATACGATCGCAAGTACAGTAATCTTTTCCCAACTACCGCGATCAAGTGATCCCATTTGCCAGAACACTAACGTTTGTAACTGCGTTTCACTGGCGACGTATTGCATCATGGTTAGCAAGCTGTCGTAAGCAAACATTACCGCAATACCGAACAGCATTACCCCTTCAATTGATATTCGCTTTACTGATGAAATAGCGGCAATTAAAAAAGTGGTTAATAAGCACATAACAAAGGCCATTAACGCTATTTGATATTGAGCAGGAATAAAAGGAATGGCGATGACATTAGTAATCACTAATGAAGCCCCAAATCCTGCAGCAGCTGAGACCCCAAAAGTATAAGGATCGGCTAAGGGGTTGTTTAATGTGGTTTGCATTTGTGCGCCAGCTAGGGCTAAGGCACCACCAATTAATGGTGCCATAAGAGCCATTGGCATACGAATATCCCAGACAATAATCTTACTCGCAATATCACTGCTTTGAGGATGAATTAGCGCGTGGATAACTTGAGAAAATGTCAGACCTTGTGAGCCAATAAAAATATCGGCAACCACACAAATAATACTGAGTACGAAAAAACAAATTAATGCTACTTTTTTGTTACGGTTACGGATTTTATGTGTTTTTAACTCAAGTAAGATTGATGTCATTATTGCATGGCCTTAAAGTTATTCTGGCCAAAATCGCCACTGACAATGCGGTGACCAAATTGCTTATTCATTTCTTCAAAGGTTTTTTCTGGGTTTAAATCTTTAAATACATTGGGATGAATCCATTTTGCAAAGTATTCCATTGCGACTAAATTATAAGGCGAATTATAAAATGGCATATAAATCGAATAGACATTTTTGGTTTGGTAGGCGCTGACAGCTTGTAACCAGTCACGATCCATTAATGCTGATGTAGCGGCTTTTATTGCAGCAGGATTAGGGTTATAACCTAATGGAATTCCGTGAGTTGGTTGTCCTTTATCATTAACCCAACCGGTTGTTTGCATAATATAAACATCAGGATGAGCAGTGATCACTGTTTCAGGCGACATTTGACCTGTTACCGCGCCATCAAGTGGCTTATCGGCAATATTAATCGCCTTTAAAAAAGGAATATAAGCGCCCATATTACCGTTAGCAAAGGTACGACAACAAGAATCACTGTAGCCGGCAGCTCGTTCTATAAAGACTTTTTTGGGCTTCAAGTTTGGGTACTGGGCGAGTTTTTTCTGAAGTTCGGCAACGTGATCAAGGTAATAATGGGCAAATGCTTGTCCTTGAGCTTCACGTCCGACAGCTTTAGCCACCGATTCAACCGAGCGAACAGTATTCTTAATTGGATTTTCACGGAAATCTACAGCAATGACTTTAATACCGGCTGCGGCTAATTTTTTTAATAAGCCGTTATCTTGTGCCAATTTAATATTGGACAGGTCGACGATGAATAAATCAGGTTTAGGTTTTAAATTGATAAATCTTTCAGCATCAAATTCCCCTGATTTAATTAGCCCAATTTTGGCAACATTTTTGAGTGATGGGTAATGCTTTATGTAATTGGCATACATGCTAGGTGCAGAAACTTGCATATCATTACGTGCTGCAACTAAATGTTTGGCGGCATCTTGTTGATAAATAATTTCAAGCAACGGAAAAATACGACTCGTTGAGAGAGCAATATTTTGTGGCGGTTGATTAAAAGTAATCGTACGTCCAGCGACATCGGTCACAGTAATAGGATAAGTAGCTGCAAAAGAGGGGAGTGACCAAAGAGTAGCTGCACAAAGTGTAAGGATTTTTAGCTTAGTTTTCACAATGATACCTACATGAGATAATTTTAGCGAATACTAATGAGAATAATTATTATTTTGAACTGCGATAAGTGGAAACTTAAAGTGCAAATATAAATAAATGTTATTATTATTTGTGTTTATAGGGATGAATTTCTCGAAACTGCAATAAATGATTTGAGATTTTGGCTGCAATATGAAAAAGTCAAGGTAGTAGTTTTTGTAAGCTAAAAAAACACAATAACGTTGATTATAATAAAGTTATTAACCATTACCTGCATTAATGCTCAGCAGTAATGAGAGCTAATAAAGAGGAAAGACTATGTCATTAGTTATACCAATGGTTATCCTTATGCAGCAGCATTTAGCAGCAGAAGGCAGCACACTTGTTGCAAAAAAAATGCAGTATGATCTTAATACTCAACAACCTTTTTATGGTGTTAGTTCAGAAAAGCGCCATAAAATATTTCAATTAGCTATTGCACATACCCATATTGATACAATTGAAAATTATCACCGATTATTGTTGTGGTTATGGTCTGGTGTTTATAGAGAAGAACGCTATTTAGCATTAGATGCTGGTGAATACTATTCTGAATACCAAACGTTGGCATCTTTTGGTATCTATCTTGAAATGTTAGAAACAGCCGATAACGTTGATACATTAGATCGTCTTGCTACAAACTTGATAGGTAAAGTTATCCTTCAAGAGAGAGACTTAGAAAGCTACCTTATTCAATGGCGCGAGTCTGACAGTGTATGGTTGAAACGAGCATCGGTTTTAGTACACTTACAGCATAAGCAACAAACGAACGAAGCGCTTTTAAGTGAAACTATTTTATACCTTGCCGCTGATAAATCGATGCTAGTACAGCAAGCTATGGGGCAAGTGTTAAATGCCTATAGCCAAATTAATTTTGCATTCGTCGATAACTTTATCAAAAACAATATGACCTTATTAACGCCGCTGTGTCGACGTGAAGCAAGAAAACTCACAATGATGGTAAATAGCACAGTTGATTAAAATTACTGATGTTTGATGGTTTGTTACTATCTATATTGTGCATTTTTTGCTACAACACTTAACGAAATTAACGCCTATTCGACCATGTGTAGGCGTTATTGCTTTTTAATGTTTAGTGTGGGTTTTTCAATGCAATTATATCAACAAGATGCCGTAGAATGGCTGTCTTCATTAACGGATAATAGTATCGATCTTTTGATTACTGATCCTCCGTATGAGTCGTTAGAAAAGCATCGAAAAATAGGCACTACAACGCGCTTAAAGAACAGTAAATCCTCAAGTAATCAATGGTTTGATATTTTTCCGAATCAACGATTTCAGACCTTATTTGAGCAAGCTTATCGTGTTTTAAAACCCAATAGTCATTTTTATTTGTTCTGTGATCAAGAAACCATGTTCTATATTAAGCCAATAGCAGAGCAGGCAGGGTTTAAGTTTTGGAAGCCGATTGTATGGGATAAAGTCGCAATTGGTATGGGGTATCATTATCGCGCTCGTTATGAATTTATTCTTTTCTTTGAAAAAGGGAAGCGTAAATTAGCTAACCTATCTATTCCCGATGTACTTGAATTTAAGCGTGTTTATCGTGGCTATCCAACAGAAAAACCCGTTCCGTTGCTTGAAACGTTAATTGAACAAAGCTCTGTTGCTGGTGATGTTGTCGCTGATCCTTTTTTTGGTTCGGGTTCAACGTTAGTTGCAGCACAACGATTACAACGTCAAGTATGGGGGAATGATATTTCAGATGCAGCTCATCAACATCTGCGTGGCAGAATAGAGTCGTTGTGATGGTAGCTGGTGGGCTTAGATATTTCGGAAAGTAGCAAATGAAAAATTTTGATATAAATTTATTACGTATATTGAATGTATTGCTAGAAGAGCAGAGTGTTACTGCTGCTGCTGCACGACTTCATCTAAGTCAATCTGCGGTGAGTAAACAGTTGGCCAAATTGCGTCAAACGTTTGCTGATCCTTTGTTTGAACGGACACCTTATGGTTTGCGACCAACGCCGAAAGCACTGTTATTATCAGATTCTGTGTATGATATTTTACAACAGGTTAATCAGTTAACACGTGCGGAAGTGTTTGATCCTGCATTGAGTCAACGTCAATTTCATATCGATCTCGTAGAAACAGCTTATTCATTAACTTATCCTCGTTTTATGCCTCAATTGCTACAACAAGCTCCCGATATTAGCTTAACCAGCAAAACGTGGAATGATGATAGTTTGCAGCGTTTATTACGTTGTGAAATTGATTTTGGAATTGGTATTTTTGAATGGGATGAACGTTCATCAAGCCATTATCGTCATGTACCATCCTCATTGAATTATATTGAGCTAGCGCGAGATTACCCAGTGTGTTTAATGCGTAAAGATCATCCAGCATTGAGTGAGCCTTGGAGTCTGGATGTGTTTTTGAAATATCGTCATTTACAAGTCAGTATTGGTGGCCTTAAACGGTGGCTGCTTGATGAAATATTAGCACTAGAGCATAAACAACTTGATAACGCCGTAAACATGACCGATTTCTACGCTGGGGTAAAGCTGTGTGAACAGAGTGATTTATTTATGTGTTATCCCTCAGTTGCAGCATTAGCAATGATTGAAGATACTGATCTTGTTAGTCGTCCTATTCCTATTGAATTAGAGCCTGGCGGATATTTCTTATTATGGAATAAACACTTTGATTTAGATCCTAGTCATCAATGGTTACGACAATTAATTACTAATGGTATGAATGTAATAAAATAAAGCGACACAAATGAAAAATTATTGCTCAAGTTCTATAACAATAAGAGACTAGTATATTAAGCATAATGGCGTATCTTCTTTAATTAGAATATTTCTATTATAATTAAATTATTAAGGCTGGTTGTTATGTCTCCTGCAGATAAAAAACTTCTTGATCAAATACTTTCTCTTGAAGGTAAGGATCTTACTCATTTAACGGCGGCTGAAAAAGCTATCTTTGATGCATTTAAAGCACGTGAGCATGAATTTGGGGTCGGTGTTGAGATAGCAACTGAAGCGCCTATTAGTGATTTAGGTCAAGGGACTTCTGAGTATGATATTAATGAAAAAGAAAAGTATTATCCTCGTGAAATTATTATTAAGCAAGATTGAAAATAATTCCTAGTATTATAAATAATGATAGAACGGTTATTTGTTTTTTATGAATAATTAACGTTTTTTATAAGAATAAATAAATTAAACATAATGCAATGAATGATTTTCAATTAGTTAAATTTCATTTTAGTCTTCTTATATATGATATAAAAAGGCTATTATTCATTTTGGATTCATTTTAATTTCTTAATATAGCTGTTAGCTAGTGATTTATTTATAGCCACAATTTTAATTTAATTTTAAGTTATTTAAATACGCATCAGAGGTCGATATGAAACGTTTAGCAATGGCAATTACAGGTATTGTCGCTGTCACTTGTCTAAGTACAGCAGCATGGGCGGATAGCAGTATTCAAACGATTAAGGTTTATGAAAACCCAAGCGTTAGTTCTCCTGTTGTGGAAACAATAAAATCGGCTGTGCCATTAATTACCATTTATCAAAATAATGGTTGGGAAAAAGTAGGTGATACTACTAATGGTAATACTGGTTGGATTCAAAGTGTTGATCGAGAAATGATAGCCAAAGCGAATACTAAGGTGTTACCAGATCAAACGACTAATACAGTAAAAACTAAAGATGGTGAGAAAAGTGTGACTAAAGGTGTTGTTCAAACACCACAAGGTCCATTTCATTATGAGATAGTACAATTCCAAGGCAACGGCCATAATCAAAAAGTAGATAAGAAATTTTTTGATGCGATGCAAAAGCAACAAATTGATATGAATCAAGCATTTGCGAACGCTTGGAATACTATGGGTAATCCAAATGATTTTAACACTATGCAATCTAACATGACGAAGCTAATGCATCAGCAACAGCAACAAATGTTAGCAATGCAGCAGCAATTTAAACAGGCTGGATTAACTTCACCTACGCAAGTTAAATTAAGTACTCATGTTGCTACACCAGCAAAAGATAGTGCATCAACAGTTGCTACGTCCACAGATGCAGCTGCTGTTACTAAATAAATCGATTGTATTATCTATTGAACATAGTGAATAACGTCATGATGTAAGCCCTCAATTACTATATCTTTTTAGTTAGAAAGAAACCGTAGATTGAGGGCTTATATTTTATCTAATAAGTTGTTGAACGATACTCTGTAATTTGGACGCGGAAACATCTTCAGGGAGAATCGGTGGTGCAGCGAGCACTTCTAATTCTGATCTAAAACGTTTTATTGCAGTAATAATACTGAATTTTCGCTGTCGACTAAATATTGATCCCCATACACCTTTTAACCCCATTGGAACAACGACAACAGGCGTACGTTTTATAATAACTTCAATGCCGCGTTTAAAGTCATTTAGCTCACCTGTACGTGTTATCTTACCTTCAGGGAAGATACAGACAATATTTCCTGCGATAAGCTCTGCTTCAACTTGATTAAATGCTGCTCTATATATTTGGGGTGATACTTTTTGTGCACATATAGGGATTGTTTTAGCCCATTTAAACAAATATTTGGCCAAGGGTAGGTTGGCTATATTTTTGTCCATAACAAATCGGACTGAACGACGACTTGCTGCACCGATTAATAATGCATCAACAAAACTCACATGATTGCAAATTAAGATTGCAGGTCCTGTTTTGGGAATATTTTCAAGCCCAGTAGATTTTATTCGGTATAGCACGCGAGTAATTAACCAAACGACAAACCTTAATACAAATTCTTGTACTTGGCTAAATACATAAATGGCAACTAATGCATTAATTATAGCGACAGTTAATAACAATTCAGAGATGGTGGCATTAAATACTGTGAGCATAATAATTGAGAATAAAGCACTCAGCACCATGAATAATGCATTGAGTATATTATTCCCAGCAATAATTTGAGCGCGGTTTTTTTGTTCACTACGCTGTTGAATAAGTGCGTTTAGCGGCACAACAAAGAGGCTTCCTGATATACTCAGTAGCATTAAATCGACCAGTATGCGTTTATTTGTCAGTATAAATTCAATAATTGTAATATGTTGATGGGTAATGATGTGTTGGCTTGCAATGTACAAATCGATACCAAAGAAACTGATGCCAAAAGCACCAATAGGGATGATCCCAAGTTCAACTTGATCACCTGAAAGCTTCTCGCACAGCCATGCACCAAGGGCAATACCAATAGAAAAAAGCGTCAATAATAAGGTTACATATTGTGGGTTATCATTGATGAGGACTTTAGCTAAGTTGGGTAATTGCGTCAGATAAGTTGCGGCAACAAACCAAAACCAACTAATAGCTAAAATTGACAAATAGACCGTACGATTTTTTTTAGTGATACGTACTGTATGTACTATTTGTGTGAATGGGTTCCAATTAATGCTTAATTTAGGGTTATTGGGTGCTGCTTTTGGAATATATAAGCTACTAATAAAACCTATAATGGCGATAAAAACCACAATAACAGCAGTAATAGTAAATCGATAGTCACTAGTAAAAATGTATCCTGCCGCTAATGTACCACCTAAAATAGCAAGAAAAGTTCCCATTTCAACCAAGGCATTACCCGCGAGTAGGGTTTTAGGGGATAAGTGTTGCGGCATCAATGCAAATTTTACTGGGCCAAAGAAAGCGGATTGCGCGCCCATTACGAATAAAATAACCATTAAAGCGGGTAGCGATTGTAGGTAAATAGCGATTGCACCAGCAGTCATAACGAGTATTTCAATAATTTTAAGACGTTGGATTAATTTTGACTTTTCATATTTGTCAGCAAGTTGACCGCCAATAGGTGATAATAGAAAAAATGGCAAAATAAATACAGCGGCTGCAATATTAACGAAAATAGCGCTTTGTGTTTGATTGTATAAGCTTGAAAATACAATCGAGAGGAGCAGAAAATTTTTGTATAAATTATCGTTAAAAGCGCCTAATGCTTGGGTAATAAAAAAAGGCAGAAAACGGTGCTGTTTTAATAAAGATAACTGAGCCATAGTTACTTTCATCTCCTTACGTTAAATTATCAAATTAATAGTTATTTGTTCAGCGTTAGAATTACAATAGCAAAGAATAAAACATTGTGCAATTGATTTTGAATGGTGTTTTATTGCAGCTGAACTATATTAGGATAGATTGCTTCAGTGAGCGTATTGCTGAAAGCGTTTTTATATATAGCTGTCGTGTACTTTTGAGAGTAGATATGATTTTGGTTTAAATAGCGGTAATGTAGTTTCGGCAACTAGAGAATGAAGCTGCTATTTTTAGCTCTAAGGACGTATAAACTAGAGTGCAGAGGTCGTCGTTTGGCTCTCTTAATATTAATAATAGGAATTTGCGAATAATGGTTACGGATATTCATTGTCATTCAGATCAGGTAAGTGCGGATAATATAGCTAAATTTATTGCTGATGGGGGTAAAATAGGGTCTGTATCGATGACCCTTAAAAGTGCAATACAAGTACTAGCACTAAAGCAACAATATCCTGATGCGATTGAATTGTTTTTAGGTATTCATCCTGAAGTCGCCGCAGATGAAGCTATGATAGAAGCAGTTATTGCGCTGATCCATCAACATCATCGTTTGCTGAGTGGTATTGGTGAAATCGGTATTCCTTTCTTTTATCTTGATGACAAAACGGCTTTACAGAAACAGTTGTTAAAACAGCAAGGCGCACAGTTAATGGCACGTTTTGTCGCAATTGCTGCGGATTATAATTTACCTGTCAATTTACATGTTGTGGAGGATGATATTGAGTTAGCACTACCAATATTAAACCAATATGGTGTTGGAGGGGCGTTATTTCATTGGTATGAAGGATCATTATCTCATCTAACGCAACTGCATCAACAAGGTCATTTTATCTCAGTTAGCCCGTGGATTTTCGTCGATGATCATTATTGGCAATTTGTGCAAGCCATACCATTCTCGATGATGTTGGTTGAATCTGATGCGCCATGTAAATATAACGGCAAGATAGGTGATCCAAGTATGATTGTTGATATTATCGCCGCAGTAGCTAACTACCATCAAATATCAGTTGAGCAGTTAACCTTGATATTAGCTGATAATACTCGCCGTTATTTGAGAAAGTAGAATTTAAAGACTAATACGTTTAAGCGATAATCTAAACGAAGGGCTATTTTTATATAAAGCTGATTGATAACAGCGTAGGATGGAGGAAATATAAAAAATAGGGTGCGCGTATGTGCACAATAGAAAAATATGCAATTAACAGCAAAAGCCTCGCGTAATCGCGCTTTACTGATTTCAATCCAAACGCCGCAGTTTAAAGGTGATGAAGCCAAAGCATCATTAGCTGAATTGGCACGTCTAGTTACCACTCTTGGTTTTAAAGTTGTCGGTACTCAATCACAAAAGCTAAGTTCAACTCAACGCATGAATGTGCTCGGTTCAGGTAAAATGGCTGAAATAGCGCACTTGACGGGTAATCAAGGCATTGTGGATGATTTCGACGATGACGATGATATTGTTGATGAGATGCTTTTTAGTGAACTACCGAGTGAAGACTTACCGTTTGGTAGCGCTGATGTAGTGGTCTTTGATTGCGATTTAAGTCCATCACAATTACGTAATGTGGAAAATCAATTAGGTGTTGAGGTCTTTGATCGCACCGGTATTATTATTGAAATATTTAGCCGTCATGCTCGTACTCGAACAGCACGATTACAGGTTGAAATTGCGCGCCTTAATTATTTAGCACCACGCTTGCGTGAGTCAACCAGTGGCAATAAAGAACGTCAAATGGGTAAAGGTGCAGGTGAAACGACCCTTGAGTTAGATCGTCGTAAAATACGTGATCAATTAGCTGAGTTACGACGCGAACTCGTTAGTGTACAAGATGAGCTTAAAGGTCGTCGTGCCCAACGATCTGAATTGTTTTGTGTAGCATTAGTGGGCTATACCAATGCGGGTAAGTCATCGATGATGCGTGCATTGACAGGTAGTGAAGTGCTCGTGGAGAACAAACTATTTGCCACCCTTGATACTACAGTGCGTGCCTTACAGCCAATTACTCAGCCTCGTATTTTAGTTTCAGATACGGTTGGTTTTATTAAAAAGCTTCCCCACGACTTAGTGGCCTCATTCTACTCGACACTAGCAGAAGCACATGATGCCTCTTTATTGTTATATGTGGTTGATGCATCGGATTCTTCTTTCCGTTCGCAGCTTGATGTTGTACATGAAGTACTGCATGAAGTGGGCGTGGATGACATCCCTAAGCAATTAGTGTTAAATAAATCTGATCAATTGAGCGTTGAGCAGCAGCAATCATTGATGGCTGAATTTCCTGATGCGATCATGACATCGACCCGTAATCCGGCTGATATTACTAAATTACATCAATATATCGTGAGTGTGGCGCAGGGCGAGATGATTGAAGATCAAATCGTCGTGCCGTATACAGCTAATGGTATTATTGGTGAAATTCGTTCAAGCATGAGTGTGACCAAGGAAGAATATGAATATGAACATATTACTTTCACTGTGCGCTCTAACCCAATTAATTTAGCCCGCCTTAAAAAGCAAATGCAGAATAAAGATTAATGGATCAACGTTGCCATTATTATAGATAAATGATTCTTTAGTTATGGTGGCGAGTGATCAATTATAAATAGAATATGGGTTATTTACTCTTACTGATTAAAAGTAAATAACCCGTGCTCTAGATGTTTAGGCTAATAACGGATTGATTTTCTGCTGCTGAATAATACCGCATTGAGCCAAGAGTTTTTTTTCATTTGCTGTTAAGCGTTGGCGGAAAAAGAGCAAAGTTGTGAGTATATTGATTACATCGTTATATTCTGTAGAGTTTAATAGGCTTAAACTTTGTAATAGCAATGTTGGTGATTCTATATCTGTTAGCATTACTGGGGCTTGCTTATAAATCTCGTCATAGAATAATTCTAAATTAACATCACATTCTTGTTTATAACTTTGGCGCACAGCAATACAACGTAATAGGGCGGTGCGATAAGTCATTGATACTGGTTTCTGCTGGTGGATAGTGACTTGATTCAGTACATAAATACGCGCTGAAATTCGTAATCTCACTTCACGTAATGCCTTTTGTTGGACCCATGCATCCCAAAATCCTGTAATTAAGGTTGAGATTAACGGTATATAAACTCGTACGCTACTGCGTGAAATTGATTTTTGTAATACCGCTTTGATTAGAAAGTTACTCAGAATATCTTTACCTGAATAAAGGGCAACTTTGATATAGCGAAACTTACTCAGTGCTTTATATGGTTTGATGCCGTGGATATTATCAATAGGCTCTGAGAGTTCCATTACAGCTCGGACTAATGATGCTTTCATTTTGTCACAGAAGTGATTCTCTGCACTGGCTCGGTTGATCAGTAGTGCGGTGGTTATAAAACCGATTTCAAATAATAGTAATAATTCTAAGCCAATAAAAACAATATTGATCGTTAGTAGTTTGGCCAAATTGTCCCAGGCTAACCAATTCTCACCTAATAGCTCAAGATAAATTTCAAACGCGACGATAACGAACGTTGTCATAAAACCAATCAAGAATGATAAGCCAACACAAAGCTGACATAATCTTTTATCTGAAATTCGCGTAAATAAGGGCTGATTACGGCTAAGGTGTTTTTCAACGCGGCGAATGCCCCATTGTTCAATTTTATGTTCAATCATAACGGATAAAGATCAGACTCATAAATTTAGTATAGAAATAACGCAGCATAGTGATTGCTGCGTATTCTAGATCGGCTTTAGCCAAAGGCGTAGTTAATTTTACTGAATTATTTACAGATCATGACAAAGTGATTTTATTGTAGATGATTACGTTATTAAGCCATTTAAGATGAGCGATTATTAACTCATTTTTCTTCTTTATGGCTACCTTTAAACCCTAAAAATGACAGCTGTTTTTTGGCCGCCGCTGGTGGTGTATAGCTACTATCGTCGTCATTTTCTTCAGCGATAGGGTGAGTGGAAACGGGCAGTAATCGAAATATAGCAAAGCCATCTTCTTTATGTACAAAAGCGATTTGACGATGGAGTAGGTTATCATCCTCTTTGGTCGCAGCTAAGGTTTTATCTTTAATTAATGCGAGTGGAGCGATCATTGCTTGGCAGTGATAGATCTTGTAATTGTAGTTAGCAAATATACGGCAAGGCTCATCGAGAGTGAAGGTTTCTCCTTCAAGCAAATGACGACTATTTTCTACAGCCCGGTTGATATCCATGACGTTTGCAGCAAATGCACAAGAGGCAGTGAAGCTGATGCCAGTAATCACTAACAAACTAGTGGTAATGATTTTTTTCAGCATAGTTGTTCCTACTTTTAATCTAAGTTGAATGCAAAAAAGCCAATATCTTGGAATGATAACATTCGTTGATATTGGCTTCATTATCGAATAGGTCTATTTTAGCGCTGGTTAAGCTGCTGCAAACTCATTCAGCAATTCTTTTTGGCGTTCGCTAAGGTTCTGTGGTGTTTCAATGACAAGCTGGACAATTAAATCACCGGTGTTGCCTTTGCGATCTGTAACCCCTTTACCTTTAAGACGGAATTTACGGCCTGATTGAGTACCTTCTGGTATTTTCAAACTGATTGCGCCGCCTAAGGTATTTACTTCCACCTTGCCGCCTAATGCTGCGGTTACAAAATCAGTGGTCGCTTTACAAAGAAGGTTATTACCTTCACGAGTATAACGTGGATGAGGGCGAATATTCATTTGAATATAAACATCACCCTGAGCACCACCATTAACACCTGGATGACCTTTACCCGTTAAGCGGATACGACCACCATCTTCGATACCAGCAGGGATCTTGATGTTAAGTTTTTTATTGGTTTGCGTATTACCTTCAAACACAGGTAAATCGATAACACGTGATGCGCCGTTAATCGCATCCTCTAGATCAATTTCCATGGTGTATTGAAGATCTTCACCTTTTTGAGGGCGAGTTGAGTGACGACCACCGAAACCACCTCGACCACCGCGTGCATTAGAGAACATGTCGCCAAAAGCACCACCAAACATGTCTTCAAAATCGCTGTAACCACCTTGCTGACCAAAGCCTTGATGACCTCCGCCATGACCCCCACCCATACCTGGATTTTCAAACGCATTATGACCAAACTGATCGTAAGCAGTGCGTTTTTCTTTATCCATTAAGATTTCATAGGCAGCTTTTACTTCTTTGAATTTATCTGCTGCAGTTGGATCATCTGGGTTTTTATCAGGGTGAAATTTCATTGCTAGCTTTTTGTAAGCTTTCTTAATTTCTTTCTCAGATGCAGTTTTGGCGACACCAAGAACTTCATAAAAATCGCGTTTTGACATTGGTAACACCTCTTATCCCTATCGGGACAACTATCTGGAACATTCTAAATCGTACGTCTAAGCATATAATAACCAAAAATAGCATTACGCTTAAGTGGTTAATGATTTAAAAGGGCACAGATAGTTAGCCTAATGGGATTCTCTCTCTATTGTGATCGTCGAAAAGGGCGAGAGATTAAAATCCCTACGCCCATTGTTATTGTGAAGTTTATGTTATGTGCTGCCTATTATCGAGGCAGCAACAGTAACGTTTTACTTCATTTCTTCAAACTCAGCATCTACAACATCATCATCTTTCGCGGTTTGTTGTTGGTTCGCGTCAGATTGTCCTTGAGTATTTGCTTGGGTTTGAGCCTGAGCATGTTCCATTATTTTTTGTGCCGCTGTCATCAGTGCTTGAGTTTGAGTATCTATTGCGGCTTTATCATCGCTAGATTTAACCGCTTCAAGTGCTGTGATAGCAGCTTCAATGTTTGTTTTCTCTGCTTCAGGGAAACTATCACCTGCTTCAGTCATTTGCTTACGGGTGCTATGAATCAATTGGTCTGCTTGGTTACGCGCAATGACTAACTCTTCAAACTGTTTGTCTGCGTCTTTGTTAGCTTCCGCTTCTTGAACCATCTTCTCAATTTCAGCGTCCGTTAAACCGCCTGATGCTTGAATAGTGATCTTTTGTGCTTTACCTGTCGCTTTGTCTGTGGCGGATACATTTAAAATACCATCCGCATCTAAATCAAATGTGACATCAATTTGTGGCATACCACGTGGTGCAGCTTGAATGCCTTCAAGGTTAAACTGACCTAATGATTTATTATGTACTGCTTGTTTACGCTCACCTTGAAGAACATGGATCGTTACTGCATTTTGATTATCTTCAGCAGTAGAGAACACTTGATTAGCTTTTGTTGGAATCGTCGTGTTCTTATCAATCAAGGTTGTCATCACACCACCCATGGTTTCAATACCAAATGATAGTGGTGTTACATCAAGTAATAGCACATCTTTAACATCACCGGCTAAAACACCAGCTTGGATTGCAGCACCCATAGCAACCGCTTCATCAGGGTTGACATCTTTACGTGGCTCTTTGCCAAAGAAGTCTGTTACTACTTTTTGTACCATAGGCATCCGTGTTTGACCACCGACTAAGATAACATCAGTAATATCACTCACATTCAAGTTAGCGTCTTTTAATGCTAATTTTACAGGCTCTAGTGTACCTTGTACTAGGTCTTCAACCAGTGATTCCAATTTTGCACGTGTGATCTTAACATTCAAGTGTTTAGGACCTGTTGCATCCGCTGTAACGTAAGGTAAATTAACATCAGTCTGTTGTGCTGATGACAATTCGATCTTCGCTTTTTCAGCGGCTTCTTTTACACGTTGCATCGCTAACGGATCATTTTTAAGGTCGATACCTTGATCTTTCTTAAATTCGCTCACAAGGTAGTTAATTAAGCGAGTATCAAAGTCTTCACCACCAAGGTGAGTATCACCATTTGTAGCTAGTACTTCAAATGTTTGTTCACCATCGACATTATCAATTTCGATGATAGAAATATCGAATGTACCACCACCTAAGTCGTAAACTGCGATCACACTGTCGCCAGTTTTTTTATCTAGACCATAAGCTAATGCTGCAGCTGTTGGTTCATTGATAATACGCTTAACATCTAGACCTGCAATACGACCAGCATCTTTTGTTGCTTGACGTTGAGCATCATTAAAGTAAGCCGGAACGGTAATAACCGCGCCTGTTACTTTCTCACCTAAGTATTCTTCTGCTGTTTTTTTCATTTTCTTCAATATTTCAGCAGAAACTTGTGGTGCTGCCATTTTTTGGCCTTTCGCTTCAACCCATGCGTCGCCGTTATCTGCTTTTACAATTTTGTAAGGCATGATATCAAGATCGCGTTGAACTTCGTCATCGTCAAAACGACGACCAATTAAACGCTTAATCGCAAACAAAGTATTCTCAGGGTTAGTGACTGCCTGACGTTTTGCTGGTTGACCGACTAAGGTTTCACCATCAGTGTAAGCAATAATTGATGCAGTGGTACGTTCACCTTCCGCATTTTCAATAACACGTGGTGTATCACCGTCTAAAACAGCAACACAAGAGTTAGTTGTACCTAAGTCAATACCGATAATCTTACTCATATTTTAATATCCTTTGTGCGCTGAGTTGATTAGTTTTTCTTATTCGAATCACGGCTTAATAGGTGTGCCGTTAAGGTCCATGAAAATCGTTCATGTGAGCCTTTGGAATAACAATAATCAATCCAACTAAATTTTTGAATAACCCATAATAGGGTTGAATAGTGACGGAGCTATTAGTCATAGCCTAAATACAGGCGTTATTGGTGATGCTAATAGCTCAACGTTATTACTAGAGGAGCACTTACAACGGCGAGTTTTACTCGGCAGTTGGTGCTACTGATGCTGATTGTCCAATTGCAATTTTACGTGGTTGCATTGCTTCTGGTACTTCACGGAAAAGGTCAATATGGAGTAGACCATTTTCTAGATTCGCACCAACAACACTTACGTAATCAGCAAGTTGGAATTTACGTTCAAAGTTACGTTCAGCAATACCCTGGTAAATAAAGTTCTTGTCTTCTTCTGGTGCACGAGTACCAGTAACAACAAGCATATTCTCGTTTTGAGTAAGATCTAAACGCTCTTCAGAGAAACCAGCAACTGCCATAGTGATACGGTAGTTGTTCTCATCCGTTTGTTCGATATTGTACGGAGGGTATCCCGCCGCTTGGGTTTTAGTACTGCTTGCTTCAACAAGGTTAAATAAGCGGTCAAAACCAATAGCGTGACGGTATAGGGGAGTAAAATCTACATTACGCATAAAACTATCCTCAATAATAAGCAATAGCCTTAGTTGTTTGTTAAGTGTGTCGTTATCGACTAGGCGACTTAACAGCGAACTAAGTGAATCAATCCGTTAGGACATTGATTCGGTATAATAAGTGCTAATAAGGCATTCCCTAATAAGGCGAATCTTAATAGCGGTTTGAACTCCATCTGGCAGTTCGTGTAATTAATATATGCTTCCGGTAAGTTTTCGTCAATAGTTTTTGATTAGTTTTTCTAATGTTTTTTAACGATCACCATTAACATATTGATTTTTAAAAACTATATCTACATAAAAAATGTACTGTGTTTTATTGTAAAGAGACCCTATTGATAATTCATCGACATTTAACCGTATCTTTACAGCCTCTTTATATATAAATAAGGGCAAAAAAAGCATTTTCAATCCTTATATAGATCTATTAATGACCTAAACGAAATCAACGTTTTTTTCTGTTGCCGTTATCACATGCTAGCTATGACAATGGGTAATATATTCGTTTTTAACCATGATTGAGATCTACTACACAGTATCCGTGATCAGTAAATACCAGTAACACAGAGTGTGAGGTTTCGCATTATTTACCTCGTGATAACGTTTACAATTGGTTACAGTATTTATCATGGAGTTACATCATGTCGTCTTACTTAGGGTTGTCGAGTATAGATATTGCAGTCTTTGTTATCTATGTATTAATTATTATTGGGGTAGGGTTATTTGTTTCTCGCAATAAAAAAGGACATACCAAAACCACAGAGGATTATTTCCTCGCGGGTAAATCTTTACCTTGGTGGGCGGTTGGTTCATCACTTATTGCGGCGAATATTTCAGCAGAACAGTTTATTGGTATGTCAGGCTCAGGCTATTCGATTGGCCTTGCAATTGCATCTTACGAATGGATGTCGGCATTAACCTTGATAATTGTTGGTAAATATTTTCTACCGATATTTATTAGTAAAGGTATTTACACTATTCCTGAATTTGTTGAGCAACGTTTTAATAAAAATTTGAAGACTATTTTAGCGGTGTTCTGGATTGCACTGTATGTGTTTGTAAACTTAACGTCTGTATTGTATTTAGGTGGCTTAGCACTACAAACTATTCTTGGTATCCCTCTGGTTTATTCTATTTTAGGACTTGCCCTTTTTGCATTGGTTTACTCAATTTATGGTGGTTTATCTGCGGTAGTATGGACTGATGTTATTCAAGTCTTCTTCCTTATTGTTGGCGGTTTAATTACGACAGTGATCGCTGTACTTTATATTGGTGGTACGGATGGACTTTTGGGCGGTTTATCGCGTATGGCTGCCGCTGCACCTGAACATTTTACAATGATCCTTGATCAAGATAATCCGCAGTATATGAATCTACCTGGTATTGCTGTTTTAATTGGTGGCTTATGGGTTGCTAACCTTTATTACTGGGGATTTAATCAATATATTATTCAACGTACATTAGCTGCAAAATCAATTGGTGAAGCTCAGAAAGGTATTGTTTTTGCAGCGTTTTTAAAATTAATCGTGCCTTTCCTTGTTGTTATTCCTGGTATTGCTGCCTATGTTATTACTAACGATAGTGGTTTACTTGCTGGTTTAGGCGATATAGGCCAAACCAATATTCCTACCTTTGCCCATGCAGATAAAGCTTATCCATGGCTAACCCAATTTTTACCTATTGGTCTTAAAGGTATGGTGTTTGCAGCTCTTGCTGCTGCGATAGTTTCGTCGCTAGCCTCGATGTTGAATTCAACCGCAACTATTTTTACCATGGATATTTATAAAGAATATATTTCACCTGATTCGAGTGATAGCAGATTGGTGAATGTCGGCCGTGCAAGTGCGATTATTGCATTGATTATTGCGTGTATTGTTGCGCCAATGTTGGGTGGTATTGGTCAAGCGTTCCAATATATTCAGGAATATACTGGTTTAGTTAGTCCTGGTATTTTAGCTGTATTCTTATTGGGTTTATTCTGGCATAAAACGAACAGTAAAGGGGCAATTGTCGGGGTGTTATTATCAATCCCATTTGCACTGTTCCTTAAGTTTATGCCATTAAATATGCCGTTTTTGGATCAGATGATGTATACCTTATTATTTACAATGGCAGTGATCGTGCTAGTGAGTTTAGGTAGCTCAACGTCAGCGGTAGATAAGAAAGCGATTGATTTAGATCCTGAGATGTTTAAAACCGATAAGATGTTTAATCTTGGGGCTTATGCGATCTTAATTATTCTTGCTGTACTCTATTCGGTATTTTGGTAATAGTACTGTTATGAGATGAAATAATGAAAGCAGATCATAAGATTTGCTCTCATTTTATTGTGATTTATCCAACAATCATGATGGTAACGATTACAAAATAATGGTTAAGTGATACGAGCGATTAATGATATGTCTGAAACCTTGATTCCTAATATTATTGAATTTATGGCCGCGGTTGATCCGTTCGATAAATTAACCCCAAAAACGTTACGCGATGTTGCTGGAATGATCACTATTCGCTATTTTGGCAAAGGTGAAGTGATTGATTTACAAGAAAGTGATCAGTTGTATTTATTACGAACTGGGGCGGTTGAGCAACGGAACCTTGATGGTACTTTAAGGGCTAGATTAGCCGCAGAAGACTTTTTTGGTTTTTCTCGATTAACACAAGCTGAAACGAATACAGCCAGTGATCCTTATACTATTACGGTGATTGAAGATGCGTTGATTTATTGTTTATCGATTAATGCGCTATTACTAAAGTTAAAAGATCAACCGGATGCTTTAGCCCATTTTGGATCGCATGCGCAAAGTAGGCTTCAAAGTGGATTAAATGTTGTGTGGTCACAGCATGAGAAAGGGTTATTTTTTAAGCCGATTATCGATGTGCTTAATTCACAAATAGTATTAGTTGAAAGTACCCAAACTATTCAGGCTGTTGCGAAAGCGATGCGAGTTAATGCCAACTCATCCTGCGCGTTTATTATGCAAAATAATCAATTTGTTGGGCTGATCACCGATAAAGATATGACTAAGCGAGTGGTTGCTGAAGGTATTCCGACCACAGAGATGATCACTGCAGTCATGACGGAAAATCCTTATAGTGTTAAACGTGGGGATTTAGTGATCACGGCGGCAGCGTTAATGATGCAACACGGAATAAAAAATATTCCAGTGGTTGATAACGGGATACCAATAGGGTTAATTACGCCATCGGATTTAGTGCAAAATCATCGTATCCAAGCAATTTTTTTAATTGATAAAATTAATAAGATCGAACGCTTAGAACAGCTCGCTAAACTGACTATTGAACGACAAGCTATTTTTGAAGCGTTAGTTGAAGCTAAAGTGGCCATTGGTGTGATTGGACAAGTAATGGCTATGATTATGGATGCCTACAATCGGCGTTTAGTCGTGATGGCTGAAGTGTATTTAGGTGCCGCTCCGTGTGAGTATTGCTGGATAGTTGCAGGTTCACATGCTCGCAATGAAGTTCACATGCTTTCTGATCAAGATCACGGTTTGATTTTAGCTGATAATGCGACTGAGGCTGATAAAGTGTACTTTCACCATTTAGCCATGTATGTCAGTAAAGGGATGGCACTATGTGGCTATGAGTTATGTAGTGGGCGTTTTATGGCGGTGACTCATAAATGGTGCCAGCCATTAGCAGTGTGGAAAACTTACTATCAAAAGTGGGCGATTAATCCTGAATATGATTTGTTACTTGAGATGAGTGTTTTTCTTGATAGTCGTTATATTACGGGAAACCCACAGTTAGTGAATGATTTACAAGCATGTATGTGCCAACAACTGGTTCATAATGCGCGCGTGATATCAGCATTAGCGCGTAATGCCTTACTACAAAAACCACCGCTGAGTATTTTTAGAAATTGGGTCTTGGTTAAAGAAGGTGAAAACGCGAATACTCTCGATATTAAAAGCGCGGCATTGAGTATTATTGTAAACCTAGTACGCGTGCAATATTTACAACTCATAGCACAATTATTTACCACGGATGGTGCTGTGGTCTATAAAGCTAATACTGAAGAAAGATTACAGTTATTGTTAGAGCACAAAGTTATTAATGAAGCGACATTTAAGGACTTATTAGGGGCGTTTCAATTTATTTCTCAAATCCGTTATAGCCATCAACTTCAAGCATTACAGCAAGGTAAAATACCTAATAATCATATCAACCCTAATGCGTTTAATAGTTTTGAGCGCACCCATTTACGCGAAACGTTTAAGTTAGTTACTAGCTATCAAGAAATAATGAAAATGAAGTTTTGCTAATGGCTACCAATAATAAAGTCCTTTTTACGTTCCAGCGGCATCAATGGTGGCAACGCTTATTTGGTAATCATCTGCGTGATTTATATCAACGGCGGATTACCTTATTGCAGCAACACCCAGATTTACCTCCGCCAATTAAAGCGTTATTTAGTGCGCCGCTACCACAACCTTTAACGTTGATTAGCCAATGGCCATTATTAGCGATTGATTTTGAAACCACAGGGTTTGATGCGCAGCAAGATCAGATTTTATCGGTAGGGTATGTCTCTATGATGGTTAATGCTGTAGATCTCAGTACGAGTGTTAATGAATTGGTGAACTCTACAGCAATTATCAAACCAGATAGCGCGGTGATTAATCATATTGATCATGCAATGTTATTACAGGGACAGGCACTCGATGAGGTGATGATGCGGTTGCTGGTGGCATTAACGGGAAAAGTCGGTATTGCCCATGGCAGCTTTATGGAACAAGGGTTTATTAGTACTTATTTACAGCATAAATATCAACTTCATGACTGTCCATTATTGTGGCTAGATACGTTACCACTGTATCAATCTTTATATAACACCCAAATATTACATCATGATGCCCGTTTAGGCAGTGCGCGTTGTAGTGTAGGTTTACCCGAATATCAGGCACATAATTCACTATTTGATGCGATAGCTTGTGGTGAGCTATTAATGGTATTAATACATAAAATCTATGGTAATAAGGCGCCTAATTTTGGCCAACTTCTTAAGCGGTAACAGTATCATTATGAACTATCGATGTGGTTATGATTTGACGGTTATTATGGCTTAATTACGTTTATAAACATCACACCATGTACTCATGCTCTACACTGAAATTAAAGCGATATTTCGTTTTGGTTTGCTAGTAAGGGATTCAATAGCATGAGTATTTTTATCCGGCGTTATTTACCGGTAGTGATTTTATTGTTGTTTGTGGGCTTATCCGCAGCGCTATTATTAAATCGGCCACAGACTCAACAAAAAATCGTCGAAACCATAGTGCCTGTGCTTGAAGTGATGGCGGTGAAAAAGCAACAATTAGCATTTAATGTTAGCTCCTATGGTATGGTTAAGCCAAAGCATCAAGCAGAATTAGTCGCGCAAGTGAGTGGCGTTGTTAACCGTTTGTCGCCTGCTTTTGCGGTAGGGCAGTTTGTCCGCAAAGGTGAGGTATTAGCCCATTTAGATGACGCTGATTATCATGCTGATCTCGCTCAAGCCGAGGCAACATTCGCTCAAGCAAAGGCACTCTTGGCGCAAGAAATTGCTCGTGGTATCGTGGCAAAAAAAACCTTAAGTCATATCTCTACAACTAAGCAATCAGCGTTAGGGTTGCGTATTCCTCAACGAAAACAACAACAAGCTAATGTTAAATTTGCTCAAGCAGCATTAGCTCGGGCGCAACGGAATGTTGCTCGCACTATTATTACTGCCCCATTTGATGGTTTAATTACTGAAAAACATATCAATGTTGGCAGCCATGTCAATATTGGTGAGCAATTAGGGATTATATACGGTACTGATGTTGCTCGTATTCGTCTTCCTGTTACCCCTCAAGCTTTTTCATTTATTGATCCAAATTCGCCTAATACAACAGTCATTCTAACCAATGAGCACCATGGCCAAGATTTTCAGCATTGGACAGCACGTTTTATCGGTACAGAGGGCGTGATTGATCCTCAAAGTCGAATGGTTTATCTCATTGTTGATGTTATTGATCCTTATCAACGGCGCTTATCTATTCAACAACGAACCGGTGTATTAAATTTTGGGGCTTTTGTGACGGCTAAAATTGCAGCGAAGCCGATTGCTAATGCGGTTAAATTACATCGGCATGTGATTCGAAATGATCAGGTGGTATTAGTCAATAGTAATGGTTTAACTCAAATGCGGAAAGTGGTGGTTGCGCGTACGGATCTTAAATATGCCTATATCAGTGCGGGATTAGAAGATGGTGAATTAGTGTCGCTAACTTGGCCTGATAATTATTTAGAAGGGACAGCAGTAACAACCGTTTTAAATCCACCTCAATTCATTGAGCAACCTCCACTGACGGTTATTCATTCTAAGGACGTAGATAACGGAGAGTAGTGAATGGAATCATCGGGAATCATTGCTTGGTTTACGCGTAATCATGTCGCTGCTAATTTATTGATGTTGCTAGTGATGATTGGTGGCTTATTTTCAGTCAATCTTATTAATAAAGAAATATTCCCAGCTTTTGGTACCAATAAAATAACCATTACCAGTCAATATACCGGTGCAGCAGCAGCGGATATTGAGCAAGGGATTATTGTTAAAATTGAACAAGCAGTGGATGATATTGCTGATATTAAACGTGTTACCGCTGTTGCTAATCAAGGGGGAGGCGTTGTTACCTTAGAACTCGATAATGATGCTGATTTTGATAAGATTTTAGATCAAGTAAAACAACGTGTTGATGCTATAACTACCTTTCCAGCTCAAATGGAACCACCGTTGATCCAACGGGCAGAGTTTATGAGTAATGTGATGTTTTTATCACTATATGGTGAATTGAGCGATCGCCAACTTAAACGCTATGCCCAAGTGGTTAAAGATGAAATTATTCAGCAAACCAGTGCAACCGCAGTTACTGTTACTGGGGTTAAAAACGATGAAATTTCGATTGAAATATCATCTCAGCAACTGCGTAATTATAATTTAACTATTGAGCAAGTCGCACAAGCCTTACAGCAACGTTCATTGGATTTACCCGCAGGTGCAATAAAAGCGCAAGATGGTGATGTGTTAGTGCGTACCACGGCACAACTTTATCAAGGCGATCAATTTGCGGCTGTTGTGTTACGTACTAATCCCGATGGAAGTCAACTCCAGTTATCCGATATCGCCACAGTAACAGATGGTTTTGTTGAGCAATCAGTGCTTAATCGATTTAATCAACAACGCGCCGCAGTCATACAAATCCGTAATCTTCCCAACCAAGATGCGACTCAAATATCGCAGCAAATTAGTGAGTATATAACGAATAAAAAAGCCCAATTACCGCAGGGGGTACATATTGATAAATGGGCAGATATGTCGCATTACCTAGAAGGTCGACTTAACATGATGCTATCTAATATGGCATATGGTGGATTATTAGTATTTATTATTCTGGCGTTATTTCTAGAAGTTAGGTTAGCGTTTTGGGTGCTACTTGGATTGCCATTTTGTTTTTTAGGCACATTGTTATTCATGCCGCTAGAAAGTATCAATATTTCGATTAACTTATTGTCGCTATTCGGTTTTATTTTAGTGCTAGGGATTGTGGTTGATGATGCGATTGTTGTTGGTGAAAGTGTCTATTCTGAAGTAGAGCAACAAGGACAAACGATTGAGCATGTTATTCAAGGCGCTAAGCGGGTTGCGGTTCCTGCAACTTTTGGGGTGTTAACTACCATGGCAGCTTTTGTTCCAATGCTATTGTCTGATAATCCTCGTACCGAATTTTTCAAAGCTATTGGGTGGGTGGTTATCTTATGTTTAACCTTTTCATTGATTGAATCTAAACTGATTTTACCGGCGCATTTAGCACGATCCCGATTAGTACAGCAGCGGCAATGGAACAATCCACTAGTACGAGTTAAACGGCATTTTAATCAGGCTGTAAATAGATTTATTAATGTCCATTATCGACGCTTTATTATGGCTGCTATTATGCACCGATATAACGTATTAGCGACTTTCGTTGGCGTATTATGTTTAGCATTGGCTTTGGTGTTTAGTGGGCAATTACGGTGGGTATTCTTTCCTAAACTACCCTCTGATTATATTCAAGTGCTGGTGGAAATGAATGACTCTAATTCAGCGGCAAATAATATTAAGGTTGTGAATCAATTAGAACAGGCTCTTTATAAAACTGATGAGGAAATATATCAGCAGCAAGGCGTTCATGTAGTAAAACATAGTTTTGTTAATATGCGAGATAGTAACGATATGTTTGTGCTGGTTGAATTAGAGAAAAGTGAGAGTTTGCCAATAACGAGCTTTGATATCTTAGCTAACTGGAAAAGTAATATACCACCATTGGTTGGGGTTAAATCTATTGCTTATGAGGCATCTATTGATCGTCAAAAAAGTGATATTCAATATAGTTTACAAGGCGATAATAGTGCGCAATTAGTGCAAGCAGCAACCCAACTAAAGCAACAGTTAGGGCGTTATTTAGGGGTGTTTAATATTGAAGATGATTTATCTGCACCTACTCAAGAGATCAATATCAAGTTAACTCCAATTGGTAAACTATTGGGTCTATCAGTGGCTAACCTTACTCATCAAGTTCGACATGCTTTTCAAGGTATTGAAGTCCAACGTCTGTTACGTAATAACGAAGAAGTTAAAGTAATGGTACGCTATCCCGCACACGAACGACGTAGTGTTGGCGACTTACAAAATATGAAGGTGGTATTATCAGATGACAGTCTGGTACCATTTTCACAAGTGGCAACAATTAATTTTATTCCAGCGTTGAATAGTATTCATCGGGTCGATAAACACCGCACGCTGGTGGTAAGCGCTAATGTGCAGAAAGATAAAGCTTCTCCCTCTGAAATCTATAGCATTATCAATAATCGCTATTTACCTTTATTGCGCCATCAATATCCAACGGTAAAAATTCAATTAGATGGTCAAGCTAAAGAAGAGAGTGAAACAAAAGGTAGTCTAGTTCGAGATGCAGTATTGGCACTATTTGCTATTTTTGCATTAATGGCGATTCCTTTACGTTCATACACTCAACCGTTGATTATCATGTCGGTGATCCCATTTGGTATTATCGGTGCTATTGCAGGGCATTATTTTGCTGATATCTCACTTAATTTATTGAGTGTGTTTGGTATTTTGGCATTGTCTGGTGTGGTAGTGAATGACTCTTTAGTACTCGTTGTATTTATTAATCGTGCCTTGGCACAAGGAGTACCACTTTATCATGCAGTAACAGAGGCCGGATGTAGTCGTTTTCGTGCCATTGTATTAACGTCACTTACCACTTTCTTTGGGTTAGCTCCGATCTTATTAGAAACGAGTTTGCAGGCACAGATTGTGATTCCTATGGCAACATCACTTGCGTTTGGTATTTTATTCGCAACCGTTGTCACTTTAGTATTAGTGCCTGCTCTATATCTAATTTTGTATGATATTAAACGAGGATATCGTCGCTTATTACATTACTGGTGGCGACCACAGTTGGATGAATAAAGCCTTTAGAAACCAAAGCCAAAACCAGCGGCGATGCCTGCATCGTGTTGGCTGTCATCAGAAGCCGCTAAAGTAATAACGCCATGCTGGCCAACATCAAATTTACCACCAATCGCCATCGCTGATTGGTTACCATAATTAGCAGCACCCATACCAATAGTGTAGTGGTAACCTTGTCGCATTGGAATTGAAGTCATTGCCATCGCACTTGCAATACCAGCATTGGCTTGGTTATGAACTTTCTCAATGTTATGAGTAAGTAGATTCACTTTTTGGTCTGTGTACTGATTTGCAGCTGATAGCGTCGTTGCTGATTGATGATCAGTATACATTTTGGCTTTGTTTAGGGTGGCAGTGCTTTGTTGTGTTACGTAGGTTTTTGCTTGGGTTATTGCGGTTTGTTTTTGTTGTTGGGTGTAAGTACGGGTTTGCGCCATTTGCTGATTTAGTTGACTCATATTTACGGCATCAGTATTTGCTCGACCGTTGGCTACATATTCTAAACGGCGTTGAGTTTTAGCATTACCAAAAGAGACTTGACCGTCGTTTGAGTGTGAACTGTTCCCAATAGCGATTGAATTGTGACCCGTTGCTATTGCATGATCGCCTAAAGATATCGTGGTTTTATCAGCTGAGGCATAGTTGCCAATTGCCATAGCATGATCACCTGTTGTTTTGGATTCTGAACCGATAGCAATAGAACGACGACCCGTAGCGGTGGCGCCAGAACCTAATGCAGAAGCAGCATCACCATTGGCAATAGCGCGAGATCCTGTTGCCGTACTTTGAATACCCGTTGCAGATGAACCAGCACCAAAAGAAACAGCACTGTTATCGTGAGCGTAAGCATTAGTGCCGAGCGCTATCGATTGGTTACCGATACTTGATGCAGCAACGCCAATAGCGATAGCAGAGTCTTTTTCAATTTTGGTTTTTGCTTGGTAGCCGTGAGTAATATTGTTAGACAAATTGTTTGATAGGCTATGAGTGTTGATTGGTGATGCATATGTCATTGTTGATGTGGATAATATTGCAATTACAGCACACGTTTTTTTATAGCTATTCATGATTACGTCCATATGAGTTGTGTGGCAATACTATTCATTGCATATGGAAAAGTTAAATCTATAAATAGAATTATATTTACCATTTTTTGGGTAATTATAATTATTATCAATAAGGTATTTAATAATATAGAGAATAAGTACAGAAATATATTTTTTTAGGTGTGTGGAAGCAAAAAATGGTTACATTTTAATCGTGATATAAATTTTTTGTTGATACGATAAAAAATATGAGTTTGTCATTTGAATTAATATGCATTAGAGCTAAAGCTCTAACTTTGATGTTTGTAATTATTACAATGGGTTGGAGGTTTTTAGTGCGTTGAGCAGTAGATAAAATTGATATAATTATTATCTACTGCTTTTATGTTTAAATAATTAAAACCCAAATCCAACGCCAGCAGAAACACCGGCATCATGAAGACTATTATCAGATGCAGCAAGAGTAACTATGCTATGTTGACTCACGTCGAATTTGCCACCTAACGCTATAGCGGATTGATTATCATAATTAGCCGCACCTAGACCAATTGTATAATGATAGCCTTGTTTCATTGGAATTGATGACATTGCCATTGCGCTTGCTATACCCGCATTAGCCTGATTGTGAACCTTTTCAATATCCTGAGTAAGGAAGTTCACCTTCTGATCAGTGTATTGATCTGCAGCTGATAATGTCGCCGCCGATTTATTATCAGTATAATTATTTGCTTGTTGTACTGCTGCAGCACTTTGCTGATTACTATAACTATTTGCTGTTGCTAAAACTTCGGTTGATTTATTATTCGTGTAACTATTTGCATTATGTAAAGTGACTGTATTTTGTTGATCTGTATATGTTTTAGCGTTATTTAATGTTGTGGCTGATTTATTATTAGTATAAGTATTCGCTTGTTGTATAGCAGTAGCCGTTTGTTGATTCGTATATGTCTTAGCGTCTGTTAACGTCGCAGCCGTTTGTTGATTCGTGTATGTCTTAGCGTCTGTTAACGTCGAAGCCGTTTGTTGATTCGTGTATGTTTTAGCATCAGCTAATGTTGCTGCTGTTTTTTGGTCAGTATAGCTGTCTGCTTTTTGTATACCTTGATTTAATTGGCTCACATTGACAGCATCTGTTGCTGCAATACCCGCATGCACATTTTCTAATCGGCGTTGAACATGGGCATTACCAAATGATACTTGACCATCAGTTGATTGTGATCCATTACCGATAGCAATTGAGCCTCTTGTTCCTGTTGCTTTAGCATAATTACCAATTGCTATATCTGCTGTTTGTGATTGAGCACTAGTACCTAAAGCCAATGCATAACGGCCATTGGCATTAGCACCAGAACCAAAAGCAACAGCATTATCACCTAGCGCATGTGATGTTGCACCAAACGCTTCTGCTTGAACGCCTTTAACGACAGATCCTGAACCAAAAGATGATGAACTATTACCATCAGTGCTGGCGTTAGATCCAAAAGATGCAGATTGATCGCCATTTGCTTTGGATGCCACTCCTATGGCAACCGCCGCGTTACCATCGGCAGTTGCTTGATACCCTTCCGCAATACTTGAGCCGCCTTGGGCGTGGGCACTGTATCCTATAGATATTGATGTATTACTATTTTTTACATCCGCATTATTGCCAAGAATTACATTATTTGATGGATTCGTTAAAGTATCAGCCATAGTTGGTGCTGATATTGCTATAAGTAGAAGATAGCTAAGATGAGTTTTTTTCATAATAAGACCTCTTATATTTTGAGTGAATAGTAGTCTAAGAGGAATAATAAAAGTTAGTAGCAGAAGTAAAATTACAGAAGTCAAAATTGATTAAAAAACGATCATTGAGGGGAGGGTGATATTTTATGCAATTCAACGCCGTTTTATTAGCAATTAAATGAATATTTAATCATATTGTTTTTCGATGAATATTTTTTATGGTGTCGATAAATATAAAGCGTTGTTATTTTTCGAGTATTAAGCATTTATTATCGTTATCTGCTCATACCGTTGTCGGATTGTGCGTTTGTATCGCTATTTTTAGTGTTGTTTTTGTTTGATAGACACAAGCTATAATCATCAAAGCCTTTTCGTTGGCAATCAATGACATTTTTTTTCATTTTTTCAAGTTGTTGTCGATTACGTACTGAATAGACGTTTCCATTGGTGCAACTTATTGAAATAACGCCATTAGGTTCAAATTTATAGCCTTCAACTTCGCTGCCACATGGATTGAAATCAATACCTGCTTTTACGCTTACTTTGGTTGGAATGACTCGTACACTTTCAGTTACGCACCCAACCAATAATAAACAAAATAGGCATGTAATAAGAAATTGTTTCATAAGGGAAAGTGTATTTTTATATTGGAGGTAAGACTATAGTGATTATAAATGAAAACGCAATAAAGATTTTGCTATGGGGCAGTAATAAGTAAAACATGCAGATATATTTATCAGCATGTTTTAGTCATTTTAAAAGATGATTATTCTTCATTACCATTGATAATAGTGACATGGCCATAGTAGTGATGGTGGTGGTGATGAGTTGTATGATGATGATGGTGGGTTTCTTTATGCGCAGCGCCAACGCCGCCGTGAATATGATGTCCATGTGATGGTTCATGTTCACGATATTCTTGGTGATCTTTATCATGTTTGTGTTTTGCATCATCAGAGTAATGGCGTTCCATTGTCTCGTGTGTCGATTCTTTTGTTTTCTGAGTGGCCATATAATACCTCTATTTTATGATGTATTGGGACTCACTAAGCGTAGTTCATTTTTATAAATAAATGAGATTATAGTGCCGTTTTTTATTAATAATTTAAACAATAGATGCGTGATTTTATTTAATTAATTGACTTATATAGATTTATTTTCGTTTTATGACTGTTTCAATATTGCGGCGATTATTATTAAGATTTCCAAATATTATAAGTAATTAATATTATTGCTATATGGAATTAATGTTTTACATTCAAATCGTTCGCAGAGTAACCCCGTAAGTGCTATAAAGTCGGTTGTTTAACGATGCGGAATACAACATGAATCTCGATGAATTTAAAATATTATCAGTAGTGCTTATTTTTGTTACTACTGTGCTTGCTGGGTTGTATCCGTTTATTCGTAAATTTAAAACGACCCGACCTTTAGAATCACCTGCAGCAGAAGCATTAGCATCCGGCGTTTTTCTTGGCGCAGGTTTAATTCATATGTTAGGTGACGCCTCAAAATCATTTTTAGATCATGGTATTGATTACCCGATAGCATTCGTATTGGCAGGCTGTGTGTTTTTATTACTATTATGGTTTGAACACTTAGGCCGCCGCTTAGATGAACACGGTGATAGTAATAGCCCTGCGTTTGCTATTTTAGCAATGGTCATTTTATCTATTCACTCATTACTTGCGGGTACGGTGCTAGGATTGAGTGGTTCTATCACGATGATGGTGATGATCCTTATTGCTATTTTAGCGCATAAATGGGCCGCGAGTTTTTCACTGGCAGTTCAATTAAGTAAAAGTCGTCTATCGTTACGCCAAGCTTTATTAATGTTTGGGTTATTTACGTTGATGTTGCCATTAGGGGTTGCATTAGGTTCAGGCGTTTTAGAATACACTAGTAGCTATCCATTATTAGAGCCGATCTTTTATTCATTAGCGGCAGGTACATTTTTGTATCTCGGCACATTACATGGCTTAAAACAATCGACCATGGTTGATAAATGCTGTGATTTAAAGAATTTTACTTTTGTCGTGATCGGTTTTGCGTTAATGGCTGTGGTCGCTATTTGGTCTTAAATCGCGAATATAAATATAGTCAAAATATCCCGTATTATTATCTGCGTTAGCTTACTGAGCTAGCGTAGAACGGCTTTTCTTTGTCACAGTTTATTTACTGTTAAATGATTATGTCGTTGAATGAGAAAGTGACGAACTAATTTTTAAAAAGTTGATCATCCTCACTTGTGATGGGACAAATGTCCTCACTATAGATAAGTATGCCTTTTACAATTGATTCAAATTATTAATGAGAATAAAAGGAATAACCGATGGACTTTCTTTCTTGGTTCGATATCAATAACACTCTTGTTAACTTTTCAATTGGTGGTGGCTATGCCATGTCATGGATTGAAGCTATTGGTACTATTTTTGGTTTACTGTGTATTTGGTTTGCCAGTAAAGAAAAAACCATAAACTTCTTTTTTGGCCTTATTAATGTCACGTTATTCTGTATTATTTTCTTTCAAATTCAACTGTACGGATTATTGCTACTTCAAGTGTTTTTCTTTTGTGCCAATATTTATGGTTGGTTTGCATGGACGAAATCAAACACTAATGGTGACAGCTTAGAGATCCGTTGGTTAAGTAAACCAAAGTTAGCCATGACTGTTGCGCTAAGTGCAATTGCAATTAGTTTATTAACGCTTTATATCAACCCAGTATTTTTTGCGTTAGCTAATTTTGCTGTCGATGTATTGAATATTTTTGGTGCTAATTTAGCTGATCCTACATTACAGCCAGGCGCTTTCCCGTTTTGGGATGCAACTATGACGGTACTTTCTATTGTTGCTCAAATTCTAATGACACGTAAGTATGTAGAAAACTGGATTCTATGGGTTGTTATTAACATCATTAGTGTTGGTTTATATGCAGCCCAAGGTGTTTATGCTCTTTCTATTCAGTATGCGATTCTTCTCTTTGTTGCCGCGAATGGTGCGCGTTGCTGGATCGCAATTGCTAATAGAAATAAGCCACAAGTTAGGAAAGCTATCGCATGAATAAGCAACCTCACTTATTAATTAGTTACGGTCAAATTGCCACAGGTGTTTTAGTTTGTGGTGAGCCAGATAGAGTTAATCGAATAGCAGCACGTTTTTTAACTAATAGTGTATTAATTGCTGAAAATCGTGAATACCGCATCATTAATGGCGACTATCAAGGAAAACCAGTCACATTGTGCAGTACAGGGATGGGCGCTCCATCGATGATTATTGCTTTGGAGGAACTCAAACGATGTGGTGCTGAATATATTATTCGTGTTGGCTCAGCAGGAGCGCTGCAATCGAATATTGGCTTGGGTGAATTAATTGTTGCTGAAGGTGCGGTTCGCGATGAAGGAGGATCTAAAGCTTATCTTCCAAGTGAATTTCCTGCTATTGCTGATCACCAATTGGTTCATTTGATAAAAACGGACTTATCTCAACAGAACATTAATTACTATTGCGGTATTGTTCGCTCTCACGATAGTTTTTATACCGATGATGAAGATAGTATTTGTGAATATTGGCATAAAAAAGGGGTATTAGGTGCTGATATGGAGACTTCTGCTTTATTAACTGTTGGTCGTCTTCGTCAGTTAAGAACCGCAGCAATACTTAATAATGTTGTTCTTTATCAACAGAATGTGACCGAAGGAATCAGCGCCTATGTTAATGAAGCTGAAGATCTTATTCAAGGTGAACAGTTAGCGGCAAATGTTGCGCTGAATGCACTGACTCAAGTTATTTAATAGTGTGTAACATCGACTAAATAGCCCAATTGCTACTGATTGGGCTATTTTAATGCGTAATATAGATTTTTCTATTCAGTATAATGAAAACCCGTTATCTTACTATGAAATGAAATAACAGTGATATGAGTGATGCAATTAACACCATCTCCATCAACAAGGTTTAGCGATTATCTGACTCAACATTATCTTAGTTTTCGTCAAGCTCTTTACCGTTGTCAAATTGGTAGTAAACGCTACCAAATCGGCGATCCTATATTGCAACAAGGCCAAGCGATTACTCAGCTTGTTATTGTTCCTGTTGGTCGCGTATCAATGCATATTTGTGCAGTTAATGGTCGTCGTTTTCAGTTAGGGGAGATGGATTGTAATTATAATGTATTTGGTGAAATGGAATTCTTTACTAAGACGCAATGTCAGTGGTCAGTGGTTGTTGAAGAAGCGATAGAGATCGATATTCTTGATATAAAAAAAGTAGAAAAATTACTGTTAGAACACCCTGAATTTAGTCTGTTTTTTGCTTCTGCTTTGGCACTTGATTACCAAGACTCCCTTGATATATATACTTACCGTTTGCTGCATCCAATTACTTATAATATTGCCTTTGATTTACTCCAGCATGCTCGTAGCTCTCTGACTCTCGGAAGATTTAATAAAGTCGATAAAGAAGCTGAGCGTTTTGGTACATCCAGTCGAGTTTATCGTCGCGCCTTAAAAACATTGATTCAACAAGGGTTAGTTGAAAAAAAGGGCACGGAGCTTATTATTCTAGATCTTATTGGTTTACAAAAGTTTGTTGATCATTTTGAGGATTACGAGCTGTCATAACGGGTTTATTGGATTCATGGTCATTAATAAACAACATAATAGAAAATATTAATTACTTCTTTAATGTGTAAAAATGCCCCGTTAAATGGGGCGCATACTAATAAACAACGATTAATCCAATGTCATTATTTCAATTAATCCTGTTTTGCCAACACCTTCATGTCCGATAGTATACATAAGCACATCGGCACCTAGATGACCATTAGGATTATAAGTGAATGTTAATGGGCTAATTTGTTCAAAAAAACTAAGATTATTTCCAGAAGAGGTAATGTTAACTATCTCAAGTATTGATAACTTATGATCTAATGAGTCAGTTACAATACCTTCTAGATTTATTGTTATTGCTTGGTTTGATGTTGTTGATAAATAAGTTGTATCAGGTGTTTCAAGCGTACAATAGTCATGTTCAAGACTTGTTATCTCAACAAGTCCTGTTTTTCCAATGCCTTTATGCCCAACGGTATACATAAATACATCAACCCCGAGGAAGTTATTAGGGCGATAGGTAAACTCTAGCGGTTTACTTTGCTCAACGTAGCTAGAATTACTTTCAGTAGAACTTACTTTTACAACTTCAAGGATTGAAAGTTCATGGTTAAGTGAATCAGATACAATATCGGCTAAATTAATAGTGATAGAACGGTTAAATGAAGTTGTAGAATAAATGATATCAGGAGTATTAAGCATACAATAATTACTATGCATCTCTGAATCTATATTTTTTGCTATTGATGGACTGCTAATTAATAACAATAGCAAAAGAGAAATGTGTTTAAATCCTTTATAAAACATTATTAAATTCCCTATTTTAAATGATATGAAAGCAAAAAAATCCGTGAATTCTTTATTATCACTATTTGAAAAAAAATCGTATGCAATAGATTTTATTGTGTGGGGGAGATCATATATCGCCGTAATTCTTGTTGGGTTAGTTGTCGTGATTTAGCTAATTTGATCACCTTGATATATTGCTTTAATCAAATTCTCAATTGTCTCAAAATGTTCTTGCGACTAGGGCTTCCTGTTTTAGCGCGTTTTTTATTTGGCTCTGCGTTTCTATAAATCTTGTTAGAGTAATCTCACATTTATAAGTTATTTATCCTTTTTATATCTACTTTTTCTTTGAGCTGGCAATCATATTATCACTTTGATAACCAATGGAATGTTGTGACACTTAATTTGTTGTGTTAAATATGTTAAATCTGTTAATCATATTTAACTTGTTGAATATATTGGTAAGTAGAGACAGGTTGAACGGAATGCAACAACCAATAGCTAATGATGGCCAGATATTTGGTTTTTTTAAGCGCTTAAGCATGGAAGGAATTAGATCTTGAGAAGAATAAATAAAGTTACAGTAGCTATACTCAGCGTTATGTTGAGTAGCTCTCTATATGCCTCTGGCACTAGTCAGGTAGTTAATGTTATTCCTTTTGTTCCTGGAGAAACAGAAGTTCAGAATGGAGACATTGTTTCTTATAATAATGAATGCTTTATTGCGAAGAATAAACCGGGTATTTGGGAAACGCCAACGACTAATTCATGGTTTTGGGATGTAACTGAATGTCCTGGGGAGCCTGGACCTGAAGTTACCGAATTATCAATTCTTGCACCAACGGCTGGTCAGTTGCTAACAGTGAATCAAGCCGTTGTAATCGAAGCGCGTATTGATGGTAAATTGGCATCAAAAGTTGAGTTTTGGGTGAATAACACTAAACTTGCTCAAAAAGCCATTGACCAGAACACTACGCTTTACTCGCAAACATGGACACCTAGCGATGCAGGCAATGCCGCGATTAATGTGTTTGTGTTTGATAGCAATGATCAAAAAATTGAGCAGCAGTCAGTTTCTGTGACGGTAGAAGCAGAAGGGAATACGGATTTTACCGCGCCAGTAGTTAACTTTATAGCCCCTGTTAATGGTGCTACTGTTAATGAAACCGAGACAGTCTCTATTTCTGTTAATGCTTCTGATGTCGATAATGATTTAACCTCGGTAATTATTAAAGCCAATAATCAGCAAATTTGTACATTTGATGCGATAACCGGAGATGCATTTACGTGTGACTGGCAGCCAGCTCAAGCAGGTAGCGTAACATTGAATGCCATCGCCACCGATGCGCAAGCGCTTTCATCTACGACTCGTTTAAATATTACGGTTACAGCACAAACGGTTGAGCCACCACCAGTTACACCACCGGGTGGATTATGTGCTGACTTTAATATTTATCCAGACTGGACACGTGATGGTCATGCTGGTGGGGGTGACATTATGGTGCATAAAAACATTGCTTACTCTGCTGTTTACTGGACACAAAGTGTGCCTGGTAGTGACGCTTCATGGTCGCTTCATTTAAATTGTGACGGCACAGATCCTGGTACCGCGCCATTACTTTCGTTACCTAACCCAATGGATCCGGTTCGTTTAGAAGTGGCTGGCTGGCCAAATACGTTTGTAGTAGCAAGTCCATCAACAACAACACCTGAAACAGTCACTATTGCTACAAGCAACAGTGCTGACTTAGCAGATATTGATAAGTTAACGATAGCATTTGTTTCGGTTATTGAGCAGGCAAACCAAGCGGGTACGTCATCCATTATCATCAGTAGTGATGTACTTGATCAAGCGACGCGTGATAAAGGTCTAGCGTTAGGCGCAATTGAGGTGAAACAAGCATTAACCAATGCTGTTGATATCACCGGTAGTCAGATTGATATTACGGCTATTAATGCGCTCAGCAATGATGTCAAAGGATGGACGCAAGCACACAACTTGATCGTATCAACCGTTGCACCACAAGTAACCTTTGGTTGGACGTTAAGCATTGGTGAATTTGCATTTGATACCCATTCAGGCCGCCAATCGGTGTGGAACGCAGCCTCGAATTATACTGCAGGCTTCCTTGATACATTAGAACTTTATAAAGCAGGTTCTGCAACTAAAGCTGACTTTATTGCCTTTACAAAATCGAGTGCTACTGCGGCATTATCTGCTGATCAATGGCACAACGCGCTAGAGTATGTAAAACAAGTTACAGATTACGTGAAGACTCCTGCGATGTTGGCAAATATTCCAACAGCACAAGCGGCAAATTACTTTATGGGTAATACCACTCGTGAGCAACAAATTCGTAAAGCAGCGTACAGTAACGTATTTGCGATTTTGTTTGATGAGAATAATACGGATTTAACTGGTAAAATTGAAGCTTACCAAGGTGCGAAAGTGCCACTGTATTATGTCGGTACCGAGTTAGAAAAAGGCTCGTTAACACGCATTGATGCATTGAATCGTGAGTTAGCAAATGCTGCAACCGTGATGGATAATGAAGCTTTCCTTTACGAAACACCGCAATCACAGTGGGTTCCATCTACAGTGTATAAGTGGAATGACTTCCTTGATGGCCTTAATGCGATGCACAACATTGGTGTTGCTGGTAATAAGTTCTGGTTATTGAATGATGACGTGGATGATGCCACTAACATCATGTATGCCAAAGTCGCGATTGCTGCTTTCTTAGCGCAAAGTATGCAAGAGACTATTCGTTACAATGCGTGTGATGAGAACAATTGGTCGGAAGTGAAATACGGTGCGCCAACTGATTATCCAATGTCAGCGAGTTGTGGTCAGCTAGGTCAGAAATATGCAGATTACGGCTTTAACCCTGCTTCAGGCTTAGATTATGCTTACTCTTGTCCTCGTGATAACAAAATGGAAGTCAGTGCCCTAACACATGCGTCATGGTACGGTGCACCAGCACCAGTATTTGCAGCACCTGATGCCGTGTTAGAAGAGCGCGGTTTACTTGTTAACGGCAGCGTAGGTCGTTGGACGAATAGTGGCCATTGTAACGTTGTACCCGATAAAGTCGATACCTCTAAGCAAGTGTGGGAGCGTGACGAATGTAAAACGTATGTTGGTCAGAAAGCCGGTACGTTCCTTTGGGATGGTAGCAGCCAAGAAAGTGTTGAAGGTTGTGGTTGGTGGGGCCGTGGTGTTATTCAAACCACAGGCCGTCAAAACTTCGGTACCCTTAATCACTACTTAGGCCGTTCACATGTTGATCCTGCGACCATTGGTCAAACCATTGATGGCGTCACTGTTGAAGCACCACCGACGAATCCGTTATATGCTGATCTTGATTTCTGTTCAAACCCAGGTTTGATTTGTAGCTCTGAAGAGAACAAAGAAATTAAGTGGATAGCGGGCTTGTTCTACTGGGTAACATCAGTACAAGCTTATTCAAATGATGGTGGTCCATACGAAGGTTGGAACTACTATAACGAACTGAAAAGATATGTTGATAGTGGCCTGAAAGGCACTGAATTTATTGATGATGTTTCTGGTATTGTAAACCGTGGTTGTCCTGATTCAAGCTGTTCAACAGGCGCTGTTCATAACGTTAAAGAGCGTCAAGATAACTTTAAGTTAGTGTTAGAGAAACTTGGTCTTAATCCACAATAATGGGTAAAGAATAACGTTTATTTTACTAACATCAGCCATTGAAAATTGGCGCTAAATAACAAAGCCCCCTACTTTTTGAGGTAGGGGGCTTTTTTTGTAAGGCTTAAATATTATGACGCTAATTTACGTTGTAATAACTTATTTCTTTTCAGCTAATAGGTCGATAAAGAATGCATATTCCAATGCATCCTCATGTAAAGCTTTAAAGCGGCCTGATGCACCACCATGACCAGCTTCCATATCAACTTTAAACAATAAACGGTTATTATTGGTTTTAAATTCTCGTAGTTTAGCAACCCATTTCATTGGCTCGAAATATTGTACTTGTGAGTCATGTAAACCCGTTGTCACCAAGAGGTGAGGGTAATCATGTGCAGTAATATTATCGTACGGTGAATAACTTAACATATAGTCGTAGTATTCTTTGTGGTTTGGATTACCCCACTCATCATACTCATTGGTTGTCAGTGGAATCGATTCATCCAGCATGGTGGTAACAATATCCACAAATGGTACATGAGCCGCGACACCGCAGTAAAGCTCAGGAGCTTGGTTGATAATTGCTCCCATTAATAAACCGCCAGCAGATCCACCAACCGCAAAAATCTTATCTTTTGCGCCATAGCCTTGTTCGATTAGTGATTGCGTTACATCAATAAAATCATTAAAGGTGTTTTGCTTGGTGAGCTTTTTACCATCGTCATACCATGGGCGACCAAGCATTTCAGATCCACGAATATGTGCAATGGCATACACAAATCCACGATCTAACAAGCTTAAACGAGTTGATGAAAAGCTAGGATCAATGATTGCGCCGTATGAGCCATAACCATATTGATACAGTGGATTAGTGCCATCTTTTTTGAAGCAATCTTTGCGGTAAACAAGTGATACAGGTACTGATTTACCATCACGAGCTGGCACCATTATGCGCTCAGAACGGTAATTACTGGCATCAAAATCACCCAGAATTTGTGCTTGTTTTAATACGACATTACTGCCATCGCTAAGATTAAAATCATAGTGAGTGCCTGGCGTGGTCATGCTTGAGTAATACAAACGTAATTTGTCAGTATCAATCTCTTTATTACCATAGAGGTAAAGGGTGAACGCATCATCGTTGAAGTGTAATTGTTGCTGCTGTTGAGTATGCAGATCACGCACAGTAACGCGAGTTAAACCATTTTCACGCTGTTGATATACAAGATAATCATTAAAGATTTCATAATCTTCTAGCATTGCCCCTTCTTGTGCGGGGATAACATCTTGCCAGTGATCTTTATTGCCAATATCGGTGATGGCTACTTTCATTAAACGGAAGTTGACCGCTTTATAGTTGGTTAGAATATAGAACCAGTTATCAAGTTTTGAAATGCTGTATTCCAAACCAACTTCACGATCTAAAAACGAGATAGCTTGCGCATTAGCATCGTTAGCATCAATGAAAGAGACGGCACTAGTTTCGGTGCTTGAATGCCAGATATAGATGAGTGAGTTGTCTTTGCTTTTACCGATTGAAGTGTAAAAAGTTTGATCGGTTTCTTCAAATATTAACTGATCGTCAGCTTGTGGAGTCCCTAAGCGGTGACGATACACTTGGTAGCCAAGTAAGGTCTGAGGATCTTTGTGAATATAGTAAAACGCTTGGTTATCATTTTGCCATGCTACAGAACCACTAGTACCTGTTATTTCATCTGCAAGGTATTGACCTGTCGTAATATTCTTAATTTTAATCGTGTAGATACGACGGCTTACAGTGTCTTCACCATAGGCCAATAAATTTTCATCAACACTAATGCTTAGACTTGATACATCATAATAATCATGTTTGGCTGCGAGTTGATTTAGATCGAGTAATACCTGCTTATCTGTACCTGCAAAATCAGTAGCACGCACAGAAATAGGGTACTCATTATCACCAGATACTTCGCTAGAATAGTAGTAACTGCCTTGCTTTACCGGAACAGTATTATCATCTTTAACAATACGTCCTTTTAGTTCATCAAATAATGTTTGCTGTAGTGCGTTAGTGTGCGCCATCACTGCATCGGTGTAGCTATTTTCAGCATTAAGATGTGCAATGATCTCAGGATCCGTGCGGTTGTCATCTCTCATCCAATAGTAGTCATCAATACGCGTATCGTTATGGATGCTCATCTCATGGGGTACTTTTTTAGCAATAGGCGCAATAGCGACTTGATTGATAGTGTCATCATGAGGTGTAGCTGATGTTGTGTTGTTCACAGTGTTGTCCTTGTGTGGCTACTTGGCGAGATAAAACCGCTTAGTAAGACCATATAGATACAGCAATATTATTTGCTTTGTTTTGAGTAATCTTGGGGCTGATAACGTTTTTTTCAATCCTTTGTTTTACAAAACCGAATGGTTAACGGTAATGCGCGCGTGTATTGATAATTAACAGTAGAGATTAGAATTGTAATTGATGTTTTCATTATTAGTTTATCTATCTGAAGTGATTGGTTTTTATGTGTTTTATAAAATATATTGGTGTAATTATTCTTAGATGATAAGAATGAATAAAAACGGATAACTAAGTGTGATCTTCGTCGCAAAATTTCTGGGTTAATTATTTATGATTAAATGAATAGTAACTTAGCTGATTGTAATGAAATGAAAAAAAGAACGATTATTGCGATAAGCGTAGTTATTTTAGCTGGGCTGATTGGTGCTTGGAGTTTGTACCGAGTGATATACCCACACCATGTCATTAATGTTGATGGTAAGACATTGAATTTAGGGCAAGTATATTCTCAGCATTTATTGACTACTGTTGTTATAACGGCTGATGGTGAAACAATACTAACGGTTACGGCACCAATAAATACGGTGGTTAAGCAATTAACAACTAAGCTTAAAAGTGAAGTCGATGAGGTAAATCATAGCCTTCCTGTTGGTGCTAAAATGCGGTTAGCAACTGCTTATTTCAACGCTGATATTACTCTTCATTTTTCAACGATAGCGACTTATAGCGGCCAGCATTATGCTGCAATCTCAATGCCATTAGAGGCTGTAACAGTAACATATACTGCTAATGATCAACTTCAGTTTGATGACATTATTGAGTTAGCACAACGCTATCAGAATAAGACGCAACAGACATTTAATGATCATTACAATTTTATAAAGTAATAGAATGAAAGCAGGAATAACGGCCAGTAAACGCTATTACTTGAAATGATTACAATGAAATTTGTGATGGTAAGTTGATTCTAGAATTTTGTGATTGTTTGTTTTTCTAGCGTGTAGATACTTTCATTTACTTTTGATTTTAATTTAAAGAAATAACATGAAAGTAAGTAGACGTTCATTTATCCATTATGCAGCATCAATGTCAGTATCGGCTGCTGCATTCACTAGCACTGGGGTTATTGGTCAACCGATACCTTCGAAAAAAGATAATGTGCTGTTTATTGCCATTGATGATCTTAATGATTGGATTGGTGCTTTAGGCGCGCATCCGCAGGCAAAAACCCCTAATATTGATCGTTTGTTTCACCGGTCAACAGCGTTTACGAACGCCCATTGTCAAGTTCCCGTGTGCGGGCCTTCTCGTACTGCTTTATTGACAGGGATGAGCCCGACCACAACTGGGCTATATACTAATAAAGAGTTAGGTATCAAACCGTTTTCTCCTGTTGCTGAATCAGTTCTAGGCAGCTCTCCAGTCTTACCTCAACATTTTAAAAGTAATGGTTATTACACCATGGCATCAGGGAAAATTTCTCATCATGGTACCGCAGATTTTCGTCATGCTGAGCAGTGGCATGAGGAAGTGCCATTGTATGTTATTGGTTCTCGTGACGCGCATTTGTTTGCCAACGGTTATGGTTATGGTTCATATGGCAAAGATGATCATAAATATTATCCATTCCCCGTTGGTGGCGGACAAATTATTCAATCAGAACATTATGGTCCAGGCACACCAGGAATGTCTTTATGTAGCGGGGCATTAGAGCGACGTGATATTCCTAATGGTGGCGTAATGCCCGATGAATATTTTGCGGATTGGACTGTTGAGCGGTTAAAGAAAACTTACGATAAGCCGTTTTTTATGGCATGTGGTTTCATTCGACCGCATGTACCTTACACCGCTCCAAAAGAGTATTTTGATTTATTCCCACTTGATGAAGTGATATTGCCAGAGACGATAAGTAAAGAAATGGCAGATATCCCTTTATATGGTAAAGCGTTAGCATTGGGGATTATTCCTAATGGTGATGCGGCTGCGGTTGAAAAAACCAATATTCGTAAAGAGTTAGTTCAGGGATATTTAGCCTGTATTGCATTTGTTGATGCGCAAGTAGGTAAATTGCTCGATACTTTAGAAGCCAGTCCACATGCTAATAATACCACGGTTATCTTTTGGGGAGATCACGGCCAAAATTTTGGTGAGCATATGAATTACCGTAAGCAAACCTTGTGGGGTGAATCAACGCGAGTACCGTTATTAATCAGCGTAGCAGGACAGCGTCAAGGTCAAATTTGCCGTCAAGCGGTGAGTTTACTTGATGTCTATCCAACGTTAGTTGATATGTGTGGCTTACCAAAAGTAGCAACCAATGAGGGGATTTCATTAGTACCACTGCTTCGAAATCCAAATTTTGAACGTAAAATTCCAGTAGTCACTACTTATGGTTATCAATGCCATGCGATTCGTGATCAGCGTTACACCTATATTCGTTACCGTGATGGTGGTGAGGAGCTTTATGATCGCAGTGTTGATGCTGATGAACACCATAATTTAGCTGCTGATAACCAGTATCAGGCGATTAAAAATAAACTGGCGCAGTGGTTGCCAAAAAATGAAGTATTACCGTTTGGTATGAAAGACTTTGATAACGAGGGCGGTGATTTTATTACCAAGATCCTCGCCAAGTTTGAAAATAATGGTATTCCTGTGTACTTGCAATAATTCCAACGATTAAAAGGCAGCCAAATTAAATATCTGGCTGCCTAATATTATTCTGTATTTAAAGGATATCGCTAACGTTTATAAACCTTGAATATATTGGGCATTAGTTGAGATAGGCACTAAGTTATTCAGTGCAGCTTTCGCATCATCATTACCCGCAAGCAGTGCTTCAAAGTGTTTAATTAACACTACTTTGTCTTGTTCTTGTTTAGAACCTGCACCAATGTTGGTTAGATCAATAAAGAATTCGTCAAACAAATGAGTGAAATCATTTACCGCATCAAAGTTTAAGAACTGTTCGTGGTTGTAAATACTTGGGTAGCCGCCTTTTTGCTTATCAACGGCAAACGAAATCCCCTTTATATTGGTAATCGTTGTTGCTTTTTCACATTTCAACATACAGCCAGCTTCAATCGCAGGTTTCTTACAGCCAACCGTTTGTTGGAAGAAACATTGACGGCTGGTCATCATTAGAATGGGATGATAAATGCTGTAACAAAGCTTAAAGTTTTCTGGACGGGTAATATTTCTGATTTGACCACGATTGATCTCGTTAGAAATAAACGCACCTGCACAGTTTAACTCTTCTTGTAACGTCAGTAGGGCATGTGAGTTTGTCGTGTTTAAGAACGGCCCTGCGACCCACTCAATGCCCATTTCGTAAGCTTTATAGGCAATACCGGTATTGTTAGTCACAATCCGTTTAGGTTTAACTTGCTCAAGAATTTTGACTGATTCTAAATAATCTTTACCAATCAATACTGCTGGGAACCAAGGAATTAAGCGTGGGTTATCTTGAAATAACGTAATATGCTTAAGACAGTTCTTTTTCAAGCTTTCAGGAAGTTTGAAATAGATATCAGCATCGGTTACATCAGCAAGGTGCAAATCTTTTTCATTTGCAATCATCAACGATAGTTTAGGTGTTTGTTCTACTTTATCGTGCTTAGGTAACGCAGGTAAATCCACATGCTTAATCACTTCACGTGAACCGTTTAATAAGAACTCTGCTTGGTTTTTTAACTCCGTGAGTTCTTTAAACGGTACCGTTAAGTTGGCGTCAAAGTTGTCGAAGTTCATTGGTGCAAGATCAAACGTTGCATTATTGAAGCTACGGAAACGCTTTTCAATAGTCTCTGGTGTCATGGCTATTTCATCTGCAACACGCAATAGTGAATCACTTTTCACTTCAAGTGATACATTTCCGGCAGTAATGTTAAGCGTTAGTGGAGTATTTTCTTTGGCAGAAAAAGTTAACGTTAAAGCAATTTTATCAATGCTTAAGTCTTTAATCTTGTCTGCTAGTTCTGCACCGAGGGCATTTTTATCATTATAAAGGTCTTGCTTTACATCTTGAATCTGGACGACAGAGATCGCATTACTTTTTTCAACAGCATAATTCATACTGTTATCACGTGGGTTATCTGTAAACATCTTCTTGTTCAGATTACCCTGCAAAAATGAGTTAGTGAAGCTACGGTTAAATACTTTATGTAAATTACTATCGTCAGCTAATAACTGACCAGACTCTATAAAACTATTGATCTGTTTACGCCATGTATCCACTACCGTGTAAACATAGTGAGCGCCTTTAATACGGCCTTCTACTTTTAATGAATCTACCCCAGCGTCTACCAGTTCCGGTAAATCAAAATAAGCTGAGTTATCTTTTAAGTTAAGTGGAAAGCGATGGCCTTCAGCTGTCACTTCGTACTCGTCACGGCATGCCTGGCTACAGCGGCCACGGTTACCTGAGTTACCAACACTTACAGAGCTTGAGTAACACTGGCCAGAGAAGGCAATACATAGTGCGCCATGGACAAAGACTTCGGTTAATACATCATGGTCATGGGCGACGGTCGTTAATGCTTTAATCTCACCTAAGTTTAGCTCTCGAGATAAGTTAACTCGTGTTGCCCCGATTTTTTGTAAGAATAAAATCTGGCCTTCGTTGTGGGTTGTTAACTGAGTAGAAGCATGGATATGTAATGACGGGAAATACTTTTTAACAATATTGAAAATACCCAAGTCTTGTACGATGATGCCATCAATACCACTGTTAACCAGTTTATTAAGCAAGCGCACTAAGCTAACAATCTCGTGCTCTAATATCACGACATTAAGGGTTAAAAAGACTTCACAGTTGTGCTGGTGTGCAAGTCGTAATACGCCATTTAGCTCATCAAATGAAAGATTGGACGCACGGTTACGGGCATTGAACATATCTAAACCACAATAGACAGCATTTGCACCGGCAACAATTGCCGCTTTAATTGCTTCTACGTCACCACCCGGTGCCAATAATTCTATTTTTCTACTCATGCGAAATAACTCACTTAATGCTTTTTTTGTGATTTTTTGAGGGGGCATTCTACCTGTATATGCTAGTCAATACTACGAATTAGGGTTTAATTGATCTAGGTCAGTGAAAAAATATGGCATTGGTATTTCAAAATAAATGGCCGCTATAATATTGTACATAGCTAATTACAGTATCTTGGGTTGTCGATATTTTCTAATATTCAAACTTTCCATATCGACGGCAATTAGATTTTGGATACTGGTTTTCTCATTTCTGCAATGACGATTCAGCTTTCAATAATGGTAATTGCTAACATTGAATAGTAAGCTAATATTATTTCCGCATAAATGTGCGAGGTAAGAGTGAAGTACGAACTATTAGTTTTAGCTGCAATGACACGATTAGAGTCTCCAAATACTCAAGACATTGTTGCTGCAACAGGGATTTCTGAGAGAAAAGTACAATCAGTTGTTCACTCTTTGGTTGAAAACTTAGGGTTAAATATTCAAAGAGAGCGTCAAGGTCGAACTTTTCGTTTTACAATTAATGGATGGGGTGTTTTTGAATCGGGACAGATGATTCAATCTCAACTTAATAACATTGAACTGGTTATACCAAGTAGCACCAAGCTGGTTTCTTTCGAAGAAAAACATGCATATTTTGAACAAGTTAAGATGGATAACTTTAAAGAAAGTATGCGTTTAGAAGGGCATGATATAGCGAGTGATTTTGATTTATCACTTGATAGAGAGCAGCAACGTCAAATCTTGTTGAATAAATACTTAAATGTAAATTCCTTAGAGGCGGTCAATGGCGGATAAATACGGCACAACACAAGATCCTTATACTTATCCCAATAGTACGGTTCTTGTTAATAAGCTCAATATCACCAATGAAGATGTATTAGAAGCTGCTGAGCGTGATTTAACGACGTTAGCAGCAATGTATATCGAATTTCAATTGCCACCTTATGATTTTAAATACTTCTGCTTAATACACCATATTTTGTTTTCTGATTTATTTGACTGGGCAGGGGAGCTTAGAACAGTCGATATCTCAAAAGGAAATACCCGTTTTTGTAATGCCATTAGAATAGAAAAAGAAGCTAATAATTTGTTCTCGATGTTAGAGCAAGATAATTATTTAGTTGGTCTTGCATACGATGATTTTGTTACTAAATTAGCTGAGTATTATTGTGATATTAATGTTCTGCATCCATTTCGAGAGGGTAATGGTCGAGTTCAGCGTTTATTCTTTGAACATATTGCAATTAATTGTGGTTATAACATTAATTTTTCGGGGATCACGGCACAGCAATGGATAGATGCGAATATTCATGGTTATCATTGTAATTATGAACCAATGAAGGCTCTGTTTACTATTTGTGTAACGAAAGCTAAAAAGCCAATATGAGTCATAAACTAACGCATTAATGATATTTTGGTATGAGGTGCTAAAAGGACAGCAACAAGCAATGTTAGGTTGTGGGTTGAATAAATTGTTGAAACAACCCTCGGGGCTATTTCAACAATAATATTAACAACTAATTATTTTTATACGTTAATCGATGACGACTAAACAATTAGGTAATTCATTTTTATCTTCAGTATAAGGCAGAGCGTTAGTCAGTAATTTTCCAGACTGCTCTAGACACTGAATAAAGCCTTCAAATGTTCTTCCTGCTTTAACATCTTTGGTAAAGTCACGTACTAAGCTTTGCCATGCTTCATCGCTGATACAATCACTAATGCCGTAATCTGTTAGAATTTCAACATAATGTTCAGCTTCACAAACAAAGATCATCACGCCTAAATGTTGTTTCGTGCGATGAATACCATTGGCCAAAAATTGCTCGCGGGCAACAAGGCTTGCACGACGATATTTAACGGCTTTAGGTAATAAACGGTACTTAATTGCTGGAATACGGAATATTAACGTCAGAATAATAAAGGTCGATAGCTGCATCCATAAAATATCTGTTAGTTCAAGCCACAATGGGGTAATGGTTAATATAGCAGGAACAAAAAGTGCAATAATTGCCGCCCACAATGTCGGAACAAAGTAATAGTCATCAGCTTTGGTTGCTACAACGGTCATTAATTCAGCGTCAGTGGTTTTTTCCATATCACTGATGGTTTGGCTAATCGTTTGTAACTGTTCATTTGTAAATAATTTCATTACCATCCTCCTGATGCACCGCCGCCGCCAAAACCACCGCCGCCGCCACTAAAACCACCACCACTGTTACCACCGCTATTTCCTCCAAAACCGCCGCCAAAGCCACCAGAACTGCTGCGGTTTGAACCAAAGTCACCGCTAGTAAATACATCACCATCACGACCATAATAGGTTGAACGATTACGACGACGACGGCTAAAGGCGACGATTTGAATGATGACAACAAATAGAATAAACAAATATAAATCGTAAGGTGGTTTATCCTCGGTGACCACAGGTTTATATTCGCCATGGATCGCGGCAATAATCGCGGTTACACCATTATCAATGCCAGTAGAAAATTTACCGGCTTTGAACGCGGGTTTAATTTGATGGTTAATAATATTAATTGCAATTGCATCAGGTAACGCACCTTCTAAGCCATAACCGACTTCGATACGCATTTTTTTGTCATTTTTAGCAATAATTAACAGCACGCCATTGTCATGTTGTTTCTGACCAATCCCCCAAGCACGGCCTAATTGGTAGCCGTAATCGGCAATAGGAATACCATTGGTTGAGGGGATCGTCACCACCACGACTTGATTTGATGATGCTTTTTCTTCTGTGGTAAGGGTCTGTTCGAGTTGTTGTATTTGAGCTTGGTTGAGCATGTGGGCGTCGTCGACCACTCTCCCTGTCAATACAGGGAAAGTGATTGCAGCCAATGCATTTTGGCTGATTAGCAACAAAAGTCCACATACCAAAAGGACTTTTTTCATTTAGAACTCAACCTTAGGCGCGACATCAGCATTAGGCGTGGTTGCTGTGAAGTTCGGTTTGATTTTTAAATCGCTATACATTGCCCAATGCCATAAACGACCAGGGAAAGTACGAATTTCAGTATTAAAAGCTTTTACTGAATTAATGTAATCGCGACGAGCAACAGCAATGCGGTTTTCTGTACCTTCTAACTGGGCTTGGAGTGCAATAAATTGTTGATTAGCTTTCAGCTCTGGGTAGCGCTCAGACACAACCATTAATCGAGATAAAGCGCTGCTTAATTGACCTTGAGCTGCTTCAAATTTCTTAAAAGCTTCTGGATTATTCAATGTTTCTGGAGTGACTTGCATTGAAGATACTTTTGATCGTGCTTCTGTCACTGCGGTTAAGGTATCTTTTTCGTGAGCGGCATAGCCTTTAACTGTGGCAACTAAATTCGGAATTAAATCTGCACGGCGTTGATAGTTGTTCTGTACTTGTGCCCAATCGGCGTTAACTTGTTCATCAAGAGTGGGAATCGTATTAATGCCACAGCCAGTTAGTTGAGTTAGCAATAATGCTACAAACAAATATTTGATTGATTTTAGATACTTCACCATAAAATTCCTTTGTTATGCTTTTAAGTGATTATTATTAATCAAGTAAAGCATAAATTTCAGCATAGTTGCTAAATGATTATCTACAATGATGACTATTTTATGTAAAAGAGTGATTTTTTGAACGATATTTAAAATTGCAGAGGTGGGATGAATGGATTTAAATGCTTTAAGGGAATGATGGTTCTATAAAGAATAACCCATGCTAATGATTAACTTAGCATGGGTATTATAATGTTGTTAATTGTTAAATATTAATTATGAATGAGACGTACAACTAATGCGCCGGCTTCACGTAATGCATCGGTGTTGTGACTTAATACGATACCGGCTGAAGGGGCGGTATAGCATTTTATTTCGTTGCCAAATAGGTCATATTGAGTTGCGATAACATCACCTTCGTTAACGGAAGCTAGCATCTCAACATGGGCTAACGTTAATCCGCCAATATCAGCACGAATAGAAGTGACAGTGTTAGCTTCTATGGCACAAGCTTCAATGGTCATGGTTGCTAATTGCTGTTGATTAGTAATAATTTTCATTACTCCAGTGACAGCACGATCAATTAACTCTGGCTGAGTAATTTTACCGCTTCCAACTTCAACCGTAATGGCACTAACGCCATGAGCATTCCAAACGGTTTCTAATACGCCAAGATCGCCGGGATCATTTAAGATCGCATCTGGAGTCATTAACCTTGCCATTGCCAGTGCTGACTCTACTCGAAAATCAGCAAAAACATAAAGTGGATAACAAGTGCCAGTGGTTTGTGTATGTAGATCTACTGCGATATCTGCATTAGGTAATAATAGCTGCTGCCATAACTGCGCCAGATAGCGTTCAGCTGCATTACCTGTACTGTTACCGGGAAAATAGCGATTAAGATTAATGCTAGATAGATCTTGATCGGCACTGTGATAATCACGATGGTGATGGATGATTCCTGATAAATTAATCGCAGGGATAATCGTAATGCAGCCACAGACTTCAGTGTCTTTTAACTGACGTGCCAGTTGCTGCGCGGTTAAAATACCATTGAGCTCATCACCATGGATCCCTGCGGTGATCATTACTTTTTTGCCTGCTCGCTGACCTTTAAATACCCATACTGGTAAAAGTTGGTCTTGATTGAGTGCGTTAGTCGCAACCTTAAACCAAAATTGGTGTTGACCAATAGCAAGATCATCAACGTTCAATGCTGAAATAACCGCAATATTATTAACAATATCACCCGTAATTTGGGTCGTAATAGTGGTTGTCATATGATTAATTAAATCCTGCTAGGTGAGCACAAATAACAATCACGCTAGATGTTACAAACAATAGCAGCATAAAGCGCCAGCTAAAGCGGATCCAATCACCCCAATCAATACGGCAAACTCCTAAAGTACCCATTAATGATGCAGATGTTGGAACAACGATATTGGTAAAACCATCGCCTAATTGGAACGCAAGCACGGTGACTTGACGAGAAATACCGGCAATATCACCTAAAGGTGCCAGTAATGGCATCGTCAGTGCTGCTTGGCCTGAGCCTGAAGTGACAAAGAAATTAAAGATAGATTGGAATAGATACATGATCCATACCGCAGCAACATCTGGAATACCACTAATGGCACCGCCAGCACTGTTTAATATACTATTTAATACACTTGGCTCATCAGCAGAGCCATCACCCAGAATTAATAATACGCCTTTCGCACAACCAACAAGTAAGGCTGGGGCTAACATTACTCCAGCACCTTCTTTAAATGAGGTTGCTATATCATTCAAGGTCATATTGTTGAGCTTGAAAATAACACCAATAATACCGGCAACAAAACCCATCGTAAAAAATTGTGATGCTATTTCAGGAATATACCATGCGTGTACGACAACTCCCCAAACAACCCAACCTGTTGTGATAGCAACGGTTGCGATGACTAATGTATAGCCAAAATGCCATTCTGATTGCTGAATATCAGCTGTTTTTTCGCGTAAGAATTGATCAGTTTTAAAGCTATAAGACAGTTCAGGATTGCGTTTGATTTTTGCGGCATAACGCATGGTGAAAATAACACCCATTAAGGTGAAACCAACCCACATTGGTAGACGCAGTTCCATACCAGAAAGTACAGGAATACCGGCAATGCCTTGAGCGATAGCAACTGAAAAAGGGTTCATCCATGATGATGCAAAACCGACTTGGGTTGCGACATAAGTAACCATTACTGTGGTAATGCCGTCATAACCTAGACGGAGCATAAGGGGGGCAATGATGATCGCAAAAGCAATCGCTTCTTCACCCATACCAAAGACAGCACCACCCAATGAAAATAAGACAAATAAAGCTGGAATGAATAAAAAGTCATTGCCTTTTGTTTTATGGATTAGCGCTAAGATACCGGCATCAATGGCACCTGTACGCATGACGACACCAAATGCACCGCCGATAACGAGCATAAACATAATTACGCCGACAGCTGATCCCCATTTACTACCAGAAACCAGACCTTCGAACATAAAGTTCATTAAGCCAATGCCACCCCCAGCACTAAATAAACCGACAGTGTTGTAGATTTTGTCGCCATTAGTATCAATAGCATATTTAAAAGAGGCAGGGTCAATAACGGTACGTGTTTTTTCAACGCCATCAGCGATAAAGCTCACTGTTTGCTGAGAAAAACTGCCAGCAGGAATGAGATAGGTGAGTATGGTTGCTAATATACCCACCATGAAAATGATGATTAACGTGTCAGGTACTTGCCATGACTTTTTGGTATCCGCTGTTGCGGGATGGTCAATTGAATTGTGCAAAATATAATCCACTACTAAATGATATTGTATGCACAAAATATCAATTATTATGCGTTGATTATCAATTTGATCTTCTTGTTGTGACCATGAATAGCATTATATTCCATATAGGTTATACGAATATTTATCGGCAGTTGGAATAATACAGGGTTTTAATTGCATCTTTTTTATAAATATATGTTTATTAGTTTGTTTTTTATTTTTTCATGTTACTTTTCCTCGCAAAATTTAACTGGCAACGATAAATTTAATTTCGTAATCTCCGCTAAATATTATGACTATTAATAAAAACAACAGCACGCTAAGTGCGTATCTTTTGATTGCATACAACATAAATAAAAGGAAGTAGAAAATGGTGGATTTATGGCCATTAATTGGTGTGGTGATTATCACCGCGGGATTAGCATTTAAATTAAATACCTTGTTAGTGATTCTAACAGCAGGTGTTGTTACTGGCTTAGTTGCTCACATTCCATTGTTTGAAATTTTATCTATTTTAGGTGAGTCATTTACAAAAAACCGTTATATGTCTTTGTTTATCCTTATATTACCTATGATTGGTATTTTAGAACGTTATGGCTTACGTCAGCGTGCTGAAACGTTAATCGGCAGTATGAAAAGTGCTTCAGTAAGCCGCGTGTTATTGACCTATCTTGCACTACGTAAATTGACCAATGGTATGGGATTACATTTGGGTGGACATCCCTCAATGATCCGTCCGTTAATTGCGCCGATGGCAGAAGCTGCGGCAGAAAAACAAGTCGGTGAGTTAACCGATAAGCAAAGTCAACGAATCCGTTGTTTATCTGCCGTGAGTGAAAACTTTGGTAATTTCTTTAGTCAGCTATTGTTCATTGGTGCTGGTGGGTTGTTATTGATCAAAGGTGTTATGGAAGACAACGGTATTCAGGTTGAACTTGAGCAAATGTATTTGTGGGCATTACCGACAGCAATTGCATCTTTTGCTGTATTTGCTGTGTGTTGCAAATTGGAAGATATGCGATTAGCGCGTCATTCGGTAACACAATCAGTGGCATTAAAGGAGCAGGATAATGCTTGAGTATGTTTATCAAACTACCGGTTTATTGTTGATTGCTTTTGCTGTGCAAAGCTTCGCCGATAAAAATAGTGCTAAACGTTGGGGTACAGGAGCATTTTGGCTTATTTATGGTATCACTTTTATGTGTGGTCCATTGATGCCTCATTGGGTAACAGGCTTATTAGTACTGGCGTTAACCTTGCTAGCAACTGGCGGCTTTATGGGGATAGGTACTTATAACAGTACAGATGATAGCACTAAAGCTAAGAGCGCAATTACCCTTAAAAATAAACTGTTTGTTCCTGCTGTATTGATTCCTATTGGTACGATTGTGATTAGCCAATGTACTGATTTAGGTGCGTTAACTGGGCTGGGTATTAGTTCGGTGTTGGCAATTGGTTTAGCTTTAGTGATCACCAAAGGAACTGCTGCACAAAGTATCAATGAAGGTCGTCGCTTAATTGATGGTATTGGTTGGGCGGCAATATTGTCACAATTTTTAGCCGCTTTAGGCTATTTATTTAGCCAAGCTGGTGTTGGTGATACCGTTTCACAATTGGTTAAAATGATAGTGCCAGATAATAACTTGCAAGCATATGTTGTGGCTTATTGTGTTGGTATGATGTTGTTTACAGTAGTGATGGGGAATGGTTTTGCCGCTTTTGCAGTGATCACGACCGGTATTGGTATTCCGTTATTGATTATTGAGCAAGGCGGTAACCCTGCCATTGTTGGTGTATTGGGAATGCTATCAGGTTATTGCGGTACATTAATGACACCAATGGCTGCTAATTTTAATGTTGTACCTGCGGCATTATTGGAATTAAAGAATAAAAATCAAATAATTATCACACAATGCCTACCTGGTTTTGTGATGTTAGCCTTCAATATTGTATTAATGTACACATTGGCTTTTTAAGGTACGAATAATAATGAAAAAGATATTAATAACCGGATTTGAACCTTTTGGTGGTGCAGCAATTAATCCTGCATTAGAAGCTGCTAAACTATTAGATGGTGTCGCACTTAACAATGGTGAAATTGTTATTTGCCAAGTGCCAGTAACACGTTTTAAAGCGATAGACGCTGTTATTACTGCAATTGAGCACCATAAGCCTGATTTTGTTATTACAGTAGGTCAGGCTGGTGGGCGTGCTGGTATTACACCAGAACGTATAGCAATTAATATTGATGACTTCCGTATTGCCGATAACGAGGGTAATCAACCGATTGATCAACCTATTGTTGTTGATGGCCCTGATGGGTACTTCTCAACGTTGCCAATTAAGGCGATGACGCAAGCATTACAACAAGCAGGTATTCCGTGTCAGGTATCAAACACTGCGGGTACCTTTGTCTGCAATCACTTATTTTATGGTGTACAGCATTACTTACGTGATACTGCTATTGGACATGGGTTTATTCATATCCCACTATTACCTGAGCAAGCAGCTCTAACGGATCAGCCAAGTATGTCATTAGAGATGATTGCTGAAGGTTTGAAAGTAGCCGCTCAAGCTGTGATTGATAATGAACAAGATATTCAATTAATTGGCGGCACTATTTGCTAGATATACCAGATGTATTGATTTAAGAGCTACGCTTGTAGCTCTTCTTCAATAACATCAGGATAACGGCTTTGAATCAGGGTGACTTTATCGAGCGAGTGTAAAATCGCATCAATACACAGAGGATCGAATAGCGTTCCGGAGCCATTAATTAAATACAGCTCTACATCTTCTATTGACCAAGGTTTTTTATAAGGTCGATTACTTAATAGTGCGTCAATAACATCTGCGACTGTAACAATCCGTGCTTCTAATGGAATATCGGTTCCTTTTAATTTAGCGGGGTAACCCTTACCATCATACCGTTCATGATGATGACGAATGATGTTAAGAATGATATTAAGTTCCTGATGATTATCATATTTAAATGTGGTTAATATATTAGATAATAATTGACAACCTAATTCAGGATGTTGATTCATTATATCTCTTTCGTGATCGGTATATATTTCAGTCGAATATAAAATATCTTCTGGAATTAAAGACTTTCCAATATCATGCATATCGGAAAAATGATAAACCGAATCAACAAAATTACCGTCACATTTTCTTTTTTTTGCTAAATAGAGTCCAATTAAACGACTATATTCAGCGACTCTTTTTAGATGATTTTGAGTCTCAGGATCTTTATGGTGACTTAATAATAAGACGGTTTTAACAATAGAATGAAATGCCCTTTTATTATTAAAATCATCAGTAATAAGTAAGGTAATAAGAATAGAGAAAGTGGTGAAATAATCAATTTTATCGCTGAAGAAATCTTTTACTTTAGCATTGATAAATAATACCCCGATAAAGGTACCATTAGTATAAATTGGACATGCCATGCTTGAAATACAATTGCTTTGTAATAATCGCAAATGAATGCGTTTTACTGACGATTGATGAGAAAGCATATTATCAATAATGCTTGGCTCTAATGATGTTCTCATTTTACTAAGGCGGGGTGATTGGCTAATTGATGCAATAAAAGTTGGAAAATTATCACCGTAATCAGGACTACGATATACAGAGTATAGGTTATCGTGATCATCGATATGTGTTACTGCAATACCAATAATTTCAGGATAAATTTTTTGTGCGGAAGACACAAAGAGAGCTAACCGCTCTTGGAGAGAGCGTTTAGTATTTAAAAATGAATACATCAATAAGTCCTTTTTATGATCATATGCATATTGATTTATATTTGATCAAAGGTATCGACTTGTATAGTTATTTATTCATTAATAATATGAATGTTAGGTATTTATCATAACTGAGACAGAAAAAGGGATATTAGCGCTGTCTTCTGCCTTATCCCATTGATTAAAATTAACTATTGCAATATTACTTTCCCTGCGGAGTTGGTCGACCAACTGTATGTTTGTTCATCTTTACCTGTAAGTTTTGCTTGGCCATCATACAGTGAAATGTATTGATTATTGTTATCTTCGTTGTATTTTAGAGGATGAGCTTCTAAAGTTTCGGCCGTCCAATAACTTGCATTATTATCTCTTTCATCAATGTAGAAACCACGGAAAGTGACGGTAGGCGCTAGTGGGTCATTGTCCACGAAGTTGATTTCATTATTATCACGTAAGCTATAAGCAATGATATCTGTGCTGATAATTGGTGCTCGAAATTTAACTGCGTTGTCGGTTTCGATTTTAAAGGTATTGGTCGATTTTTTACTCACATCAAGTGTGCCTTCAATAAGCGTTATTGTTGAATACTCAGTTTTATTTGCTGTGGCAATATACTCAGCGATATTACAGCTAAAGTTTGAAACGTTAGGATTAGTAGCTACTGCTGCATCAAAACATTTACCTGCAATATTAATTATTAGCGTATTAATATCAGTAGAAATTTGTGCATAATTTTGCTTTTGTTCATTTGTTAATGCGGAAATATCTAATCCGACTTTATCAACAATAATATCTTCACCATCATTTGAGTTACATCCTAATAGTGTTGTTGTTATGAGTGCGGTTAAAGCAAGTTTATTCATGATATCTCCTTAGGTATATTTGTACTATCACTGTGATTTAATATTAACTATTTTCCTATCTTAAATAACGATATTTACAGGGTGGGTTATTGCTATTAAATATATTTTTATTTTTAATATTAGAAGTTTATAGTATGAGTATTATGTTGTTGTGATAAATTGTATTTGTTTTAATTAGAAGGTTAATGATAGTCACTTGTTGTTATTATGTAAATATTTCATGGTGACGCTTTTGTTATTAATTATAATAAAGATGTCTTGAAAATATTATAAAGCTAATTTTTTGATTTATTATTTAAAATTCATAAAACGAAAGTATCTTGAATACAAGCCTCGAAAGATGAACTGAGTGACGAATTTATTCCAATTGGGGTGTTTTAAACGTGCTCAAATACCTACCAGTGTTAATGCAAGTCCTAAAACCCATAATCTGTGTGAAAACTTAGTCGAGCGTTACACACTTACAGCCTCGGAAAAGCATGAAGTAAAAAAAGTTAACATTGGTGCAATGAACGTCGAGATTCGTTTAGATCAAGGGCATGACTAACCGACTTGTTGGTGTCAGACTGGTTACGGTTTCAGGAACTGTTCAGATAGTAAGGACATAATGTTAGTCCTGTTTGGTAGGGGCTTGTACCTTATCCTTATATTATATTTATACGTATTAAGTAAAAATTAACACTAATTTAATACATTAGTATTTACCCTTATTTATACATATTTGATGAGATATAGCTTAATGAATCCAGACAATAAGTCATATAACACTTATATATTATTATTGGTACTAGGCATTAAGGTAAATATATAACGATCACACCAGCTAAGAAGCTGGCCGTAACTTAAGGTTAATTAAATGAAAATACTGGACGGTAATGGCGCAGCAGCGGCAATTGCTTATAAAACCAATGAAGTCATTGGCATTTATCCAATCACCCCAAGTTCTTCTATGGCAGAGGCTTGTGATCAATGGGCGAGTCAAGACATGCCAAATGCGTGGGGTGATGTACCGCGTATTATGGAAATGCAGTCTGAGGGCGGTGCTATTGCAACGGTACACGGTGCCTTAATGGCAGGCAGCCTAGCAACCAGTTTTACCTCATCTCAAGGTTTATTGCTGATGATCCCGTCGTTGTACAAACTTGCTGGCGAATTAACGCCGTTTGTATTGCACGTGGCAGCTCGAACTATCGCAACCCATTCCTTATCAATTTTTGGTGATCACTCTGATGTGATGTCCATTCGTCAAACAGGTTGTGCATTATTTTGTGCCTCTTCTGTCCAACAAGCACATGACTTTGCATTAATCTCACAAGCAGCGACATTAAAAAGTCGTTTGCCATTCGTGCATTTTTTTGACGGTTTCCGTACTTCGCATGAGCTGAACAAAATTACCGAAATTTCAGACGATGTGATCCGTGAGATGATTCCAATAGATTTGATGGAAGCGCACCGTGATCGCGCGCTAACGCCAGATCGCCCTATGCTTCGCGGTACAACCTCCAATCCAGATACTTTCTTCCAAGCGCGTGAAGCGAGCAATCCATGGTATGACCAAGCGGCAGATCATGTGGTTGATACCATGGCGCAATTTGCAGAGCTAACGGGGCGTCAATACAAGCCATTTGAGTATCACGGTCATCCTGACGCTGAGCGTGTGATCATCGCGATGGGTTCATCGATTGGTACTATTAAAGAAGTGGTTGATCGTGAGTGCTCTTTAGGTCAAAAAGTGGGTGTGTTAGCGGTTCACTTGTACCGTCCATTCTCAGCTAAGCATTTCTTAGAGGTATTACCTGTAACGGCAGAGCGTATTGCAGTACTGGATCGCACCAAGGAGCCGGGTGCATTGGGTGAGCCTTTATTCTTAGACATAATGGCGACCCTGACCGAAGCTTTCCAGCTTGGACAACGTGCTACTTTGCCACGTGTGATTGGTGGACGTTATGGTTTATCCTCTAAAGAATTTGCGCCAAACTCAGTCGCTGCTGTCTTTGAAGAGTTGACTCAACCGTTATTGGCGATGCGTTCTCGGTTTACGGTCGGCATTAATGATGATGTAACTCACCTTAGTTTACCGTTGTTAAGTAACTATCCGTTGCTTCACACTCTCGGTTATAACAGCATTATGTATGGTTTGGGTAGTGATGGTAGTGTTAGTGCTGCAAAGAGTACCTTGAAGTTGTTAGGTGACCATACTGACGAATACGTGCAAGGGTATTTTGTTTACGATTCGAAAAAAGCGGGCAGCATGACGGTGTCACATTTGCGTAGTCGTCCATACCCCATCGATTCAACCTATTTAATTGCTTATGCAGATTTTGTATCGTGCAGCCAATGGAGCTTCTTAACCAAGCAAAACATGTTGGATAAATTGAAGCATGATGGCATTTTCTTATTGAATAGCCCGTACGATGCTGATCACGTGTGGGATCATTTGCCGTTTGAAGTGCAAACTGAAATTCTCGCTCGTAACGCACGCCTTTACGTTATTAATGCAACCGACATTGCGCACAGCACTGGCATGGGTCAACGCATTAATACCGTAATGCAAATGGCAATGTTGTGGTTAACAGAGCAGTTACCACAGTCTGGTTTATTGGCGTTATTGTCAGACACCATTGCGAAGACCTATTGCAGTAAAGGCGAGAATATTATTCAAGCCAACATTCGTGCGTTAGAGCAAACCTTAGAGCGTTTACAAAAAGTGGAGACGACTCAAGCCGTGGCTAACGGTGAAATGTCACCACCACCAGTGTCTATGGAAGCGCCTGATTTTGTGAAAGCCGTAACGGGCGTGATGTTAGCAGGTAAAGGCGATGAATTGCCTGTGTCTGCTTTCCCACCGGATGGTACTTGGCCTACGGGAACCAGTCAGTGGGAAAAACGCAACATTGCCAATGAATTGCCTGAGTGGAAAGCCGATTTATGTACTCAATGTAATTACTGTGTGGCCGCGTGTCCGCACTCTGCGATTCGTGTGAAAGTGGTTGATCCTGTTGTATTGGAAGGTTCTGAGTTGGAATCGATCCTATTCAAAGGCCGTGAGCGCAAAGGACAATCTTACGTGCTGCAAGTCTCACCAGACGATTGTACAGGTTGTAACCTTTGTGCGGTGGTTTGTCCTGCGAAGAGCCGTACCGAAGAAGGCGTTAAGTCATTAAACATGGTGCCAAAAGTGGATCCAGTCGATGACAAACGTTCTTTGTTTGAAGAGTTCTTAGGCTTACCAGAAGTCCAACGTAAAGAAATGGAACGCATTGATATTCGCAATATTCAATACGTTCAGCCACTGTTTGAATACTCTGGTGCGTGTTCGGGGTGTGGTGAAACGCCATACATTAAGTTGTTGAGCCAGTTATTTGGTGATCGCTTGCTGATTGCTAACGCAACGGGTTGTTCTTCTATTTATGGTGGTAACTTACCAACCACGCCATACACCAAGGATGCAAATGGACGTGGACCAGCGTGGGCGAACTCATTATTTGAAGACAATGCCGAATTTGGTTTGGGTTACCGTTTATCGGTGAATCATCACCGTGAGCGTGCGAAGCGTTTGTTAAGTGAGCAAGGCGAAGCCATTCTCGGTGCCGAGGCGCGCGATGCCTTGTTAGCAACCCCAGAGAAAAGCTACCCAGAGTTCTACCATCATATTGATCAACAGCGTCAAACCATTGAGCAATTGAAAACGCAATTAGCCGGTCAAGCAACCGCAGAATCTTTCTTAAATTCCGTCGATTACTTGGTTGATAAGTCTGTGTGGATCATTGGTGGCGATGGTTGGGCGTATGACATTGGTTTTGGTGGTTTGGATCAAGCTTTGAGTACGGGGGAAAACATCAATATTTTGGTGTTGGATACTCAGTGTTACTCAAATACAGGTGGTCAACACTCCAAAGCCTCACCAACAGGCAGTACCACTAAATTTGCCGTTAATGGTAAATCGCATAAACGTAAGAACTTAGCTGCACAAATGATGATGTACGATCACGTGTATGTGGCACAAGTGTCGATGGGCGCTCAGATGAATCAGACAGTGAAAGCATTCCAAGAAGCTGAAGCATGGAATGGTCCATCTTTGATTATCGCTTACAGCCCTTGTGAAGAGCATGGTTATGACTTAGCTAACGCCTTTGATCATCAGAAATTGACAACGGAAGGGGGCTTATGGCCACTTTATCGTCATCAACCGTCTGAAAACGGCAAAGGCAAGTTCAACTTAGACTCAAAAGCACCCAAGGCCGATGCCTTGAAGCAGATTTTGAGCTCCGAGCGCCGCTATAAGAAAGTCATGAAAAATGATGGGGCGGATTTCTTAGCCGATATTGAACAAGCTGTCGATGCTGAGTTTGGTTACTGGACGGCGGTCAGTGAACACAATAAACAAAAATAAAGTATCGGTGTAGATGATTATTTTTATAGATGTTCGTAAGAGCATCTATTTTTTTATCTGCGCACTGTTTAACGTTTTTCTACTAAGCTGCATTGTTGTTTATATAATCACATTAATGATAAGAGTAATAGAGATAAAAAATTCAACATTAATTATCGACTTTAATATGATTATGTTTTAGTCGTATTTTTGAAATGAAATTATCAACAATAATATTGAGTACCTATTGTGTTTGTTTTTATTGAAATTACAACGTAATAATTAATATAGTCCACATTCAATGTGATCTAACTATTTAGATCTTCTCTATTTACGTTTTAAAATGAGAAAGTTTTACTGGGAATTCCAAACGTAATTAAATAGTTAAAAATGGTGGGTGTAATATAACCTGCTGTAATTATATTGGTGAAAATAAAAACAGTATTTTCATATTCATTGCGGTATGTGAAATGGTATTGAGCGAATATTGTTGCTGGAGAGAAGAGTTTCATCCTTCATTATTATGAATAGGATAAAAATTATTGGAGGATTGTTAAATTTTTTAGAATAACTTCTCGAAGTATTTCTCTTTGTGTTTTTCCTATATAACAAATAAAAATAGAGAACATTCTCTACTCCTGTGATTTACATTTGTTAATGTAAAAATACACAAGATTTATACGGTGAATGTCTGTTTTTATACAACAATAACATATGTGATTGGATATTATTCTTATCCAGAGTGGGGTGTGTTGTTAATTTAATAAAATATAAAGGAAAGGTTTATTGTGTCTATATTCAGCATCTTTGGATTAATAGTTACTGCTGTAACTTTTGGTTATTTATTTTATGTGTTAATGAATCCAGAGGAGTTTTAGTTATGAATGGTTATTTATTATTAGCTACCTATTTAACAGTATTATTTCCTTTAGGATGGCTGCTTGCAAAGCCGATTGCTTATTTAATCGACACTAAAAAAACAACGCCAACAGAATGTTTTATTTTAAAATGGCTTCGTATATCTGACGAAGGAATGAATTGGAAGCAATACGCTCTAGCTATATTTACCTTCAATATATTAGGTTTTATTGTATTATTTGCAATTTTATCAACACAAGGTTATTTACCTTTAAATCCTCAACATTTATCAGGGCTATCATGGGATCTAGCTTTTAATACGGCAATTAGTTTTGTGACTAATACGAACTGGCAAGCTTATGGTGGTGGAACAACCATGAGTTACTTTAGTCAAATGGCTGGCTTAACAGTACAAAATTTCTTATCAGCTTCAACAGGTATTGCTGTAGCTTTTGCTTTTATTCGAGGGTTAACTCGAAGTCATGGTAAAGATTTGGGTAATGCCTGGATGGATTTATTACGTATTACTATTTACATATTAGTACCGATTTCATTTGTACTTGCTATTTTAATGGTTGGTCAAGGTGTTCCCGATAATTTTATGTCTTATGTAGGTTATACCAGTCTGCAAGGGCATAGTGGAATTATTCCTATGGGCCCGATTGCTTCTCAAGAGGCAATTAAAATGCTAGGTACTAATGGGGGTGGTTTTTTTAATGCAAACTCAGCACATCCATTTGAAAACCCAACTTACCTTAGTAATTTCATGCAAATGCTGGCTATCTTCATTATTCCAACGGCACTTTGTTTTGCATTTGGTCGAGTAGCAAAAGATAAACGACAAGGAACTGTCTTAATCGCAGCAATGACAGTTATTTTTATTGCCGCAGTAGTTTGGGTAATGAAAGCGGAAAGCCAAACATTATTAATTAATGGCCATGCCATGGTCGGTAATATGGAAGGAAAAGAAACTCGTTTTGGCATTGATGTCTCATCTCTTTTTTCTGTTATTACTACCGCGGCTTCTTGCGGTGCAGTGAGTTCGATGCTTGATTCATTCACAGCACTAGGTGGTTTAATACCAATGTGGCTTATTCAATTAGGTGAAGTTATTTTTGGTGGTGTTGGTGCTGGTTTCTACGGCATCATGATGTTTGTATTCTTAACTGTTTTTATTGCAGGTTTAATGATTGGTCGTACACCTGAATATCTAGGTAAGAAGGTTGAAAGTTTTGAAATGAAAATGACTGCGCTAGCTATTTTATGCGCACCATTATTAGTTCTAATTGGTACTGCGATTACCGTTACTTATGGAACTGGAAGCATTCAAGAGTCGGGCCCTCATGGTTTTTCTGAGGCGCTTTATGCTTTGTCTTCTGCTGCTAATAATAACGGTAGTGCATTCGCTGGATTTTCTGCAAATACAGTATTAATGAATTTATTAACAGGTTTTTCCATGTTTGTCGGACGCTTTGGGGTTATTTTTCCCGTATTAGCAATAGCTGGCAGTTTAATAGTTAAGCCATGCCAAGCTGAAACTTCCGGAACTTTATCAACCAATGGTATTCAATTTATTGGTTTATTAGTTGGCACAGTCTTACTTATAGGTGCATTAACGTTTATTCCAGCCTTAGCTCTGGGACCTGTCGCTGAGCATTTAATAATGGCAAAATTTTAGGAAATAAAAATGAGTGATAATTTAATTCAGAATGAATCCAATCATTCAAAAAAAATAAACTTTGAATCGAGTCAACCGAGGTTTCAAATTAACTCAAAGACACTAAAGTTTGCAATGATTGAGTCTTTTAAAAAGCTTGATCCACGAGTTCAATGGCGAAATCCGGTTATGTTTATTGTATACATAGGAAGCTGGATATTAACGTTTGCAATGATTGCAATGATGACAGGTTTAATTAAAGGAAATATTTATTTTACAGTATCCGTTGATATGTGGTTATGGTTTACAGTTCTGTTTGCTAACTTTGCTGAAGCTTTAGCTGAGGGAAGAAGTAAGGCTCAATCAGATTCGTTAAAACAGCTACGTAAATCGGTTACAGCTAAGAAATTAGCAACCTCAGACAGTAAGAACATAACTGAAGTTTCAGCGGATGATCTTCGAATGGGGGATATTGTTCTTGTTAAAAGTGGAGATACTATCCCCTGTGATGGAGAGATCATAGAAGGAGGGGCTTCGGTTGATGAAAGTGCAATTACAGGGGAGTCAGCACCTGTCATTCGCGAATCAGGAGGTGATTTCTCTTCAGTAACGGGTGGTACTCAGGTCTTATCTGATTGGTTAATTGTGCGTTGCACTCAAGAAAAAGGGAATAGCTTTTTTGATAGAATGATTGCAATGGTTGAAGGTGCTCAGCGTCGAAAGACGCCAAATGAGATTGCATTAACTATCTTATTGGTTGCCTTAACTTTAATCTTTTTGTTAGCAACAGTGACTTTAGTTCCATTCTCTAACTATGCAGTTTCGGTTAGTGGTCAAGGTGAGCCTGTAAGTTTAACCATTTTAATCGCTCTTTTAGTTTGTTTAATTCCAACAACCATTGGCGCCTTATTATCAACGATTGGTATCGCTGGCATGGGGAGAATGGTTGGTGTTAATGTTATTGCAACATCAGGGCGAGCTGTTGAAGCTGCTGGTGATGTAAGTGTTTTACTTCTTGATAAAACAGGAACTATTACCCTAGGTAATCGTCGAGCAACGTGTTTTTACCCTGTCTCTGGTGTATCAATAGAAGTACTCTCTAAAATAGCACAATTATCATCCTTGGCAGATGAAACGCCAGAAGGTCGTAGTATCGTTACTTTAGCAGAGAAAAAATATGGCCAAGCTGCTTGTGAGTATAGCGATATAGAAGCCACATTTATTCCATTTACAGCTCAAACAAGAATGAGCGGTATTAATATTGGAAATCGTCATATACGAAAAGGGTCATCAATCGCAATTGAACAATATGTTCAAGCTAATGGTGGATTATACCCACCACACACAAATGAGCTAGTAGAACGCATTGCTAAATCGGGCTGTACGCCATTAGTTGTTGCTGAAAAAGGTAAGGTGATTGGTGTTATAGAGCTAAAGGATATTGTTAAACCTGGTATGAAAGAAAGGTTTACCCAGTTACGGAAAATGGGTATTAAAACTATAATGATTACTGGTGATAACAAGCTAACTGCTTCTGCAATTGCAGCAGAAGCAGGTGTTGATGACTTTTTAGCAGAAGCAACTCCTGAAAACAAATTAGCATTAATTCGTGAATATCAAGAACTAGGGCATTTGGTTGCTATGACAGGCGATGGCACTAATGATGCACCCGCCTTAGCTCAAGCAGATGTAGCAATGGCGATGAATTCAGGAACTCAGGCAGCCAAAGAAGCTGCGAATATGGTAGATCTTGATTCAGATCCAACAAAATTAATAGAAGTTGTTCATATCGGTAAACAAATGTTAATGACAAGAGGATCTTTAACAACGTTTAGTATTGCTAATGATGTGGCTAAATATTTCGCGATTATTCCTGCTGCTTTTGTAGCGACATACCCAGCTTTAGATGCATTAAATGTGATGCATCTTGGATCTCCTCAATCTGCGATTTTATCAGCAGTTATCTTTAATGCGTTAATTATTATCGCTTTAATTCCATTAGCTTTAAAAGGTGTAACTTATAAAGCTATGTCTGCGGCATTACTATTGCGACGAAATCTATGGTTATTTGGATTAGGTGGTCTACTTGTTCCATTTATTGGTATTAAGATTATTGACTTACTTCTTAATTTCTTTCACTTAATGTAAGGGGAATAAAATGAATCAATTACGAGCAGCTTTATCAAGTTTTATTTTGTTGTTTTTACTGGTTGGTGTAGTTTATCCGGTTTTAGTTTATGGGGCATCTCAGTTAGTTTTTCCAGAGAAAGCGAATGGTAGTTTGATATATATAAACAATAAAGTAAAAGGGTCTCAATTACTTGGTCAACAGTTTACTGAGCCTAAATACTTTCAAGGTCGCCCTTCTGCAAATCAGTATGATGCAGAGCAATCAGGTGGTAGTAATTTATCTCCATTAAGCGTTAAGTTTGCAGAAGAGGTCGCTAATCGTCGTAAAATATTAAAATCAGAAAACACCATGCAGAGAAAACCTGTCCCTCAATTATTGTTGACTGAATCAGGAAGTGGATTAGATCCAGATATCTCACCCGCAGCCGCTTATTGGCAAGTTCTGAGAATTGCTAAATCACGTCATATTAGTGAGCAATATGTACATGAATTAATTAAAACGATGACTAAAGTACCTAATCTGTCTTTTTTGGGGCAACCAACCGTTAATGTATTGGATCTAAATTTAGCTTTGGATAAAGGAGAGTAATTGTGCTTCAAATGGATGATGAACGTCCAGACCCACAACAGTTTCTCGCTGAGGTTAAGCCTCGGCGAGGAAATTTAAAGATTTTTTTCGGAGCTTTTGCGGGCGTAGGTAAAACTTATGCAATGTTAATGGAAGCTCAGCAACTTAGAAAACAAGGTGTGGATGTTATTGCTGGTGTTATTGAGACCCATGGTAGAAAAGAGACTTCCGCTTTATTGTATGGGCTTGAAGTAATTCCCTTAAAAAAGATGAAATATCAAAAATATAAACTTTTTGAATTAGATATTGATAGAGTTTTGGCTCGTAGTCCCTCAGTCGTTTTAATTGATGAGTTAGCTCATAATAACGTATCAGGATCGCGTCATGAAAAACGCTGGCAAGATGTTGATGAGCTATTAGAAGCGGGCATTACCGTATATACCACACTTAATGTTCAACATTTAGAAAGCCTTAATGATGTCGTTGGAGGTATTACTAAAATTCGAGTTCAGGAAACAATTCCGGATAGAATTTTTAATTCTGCTTATGAGGTCATATTAGTTGATTTGCCTCCAAACGATTTACGTCAAAGAATGACTGAAGGGAAAATATATTTACCTTCTCGAGTTGGAACGGCAATAGATAATTTTTTCAATAAAGGGAATTTAACAGCATTGCGTGAGTTGGCATTACGCTGTACTGCTGATTGTATTGATGAACAACGAAGGTTAATCCTAGGAAAAAGTTATCAACCAGATTTTCATGATTCAATATTAGTGTGCCTAAATACTTTTGGTAATAATGAAAAATTAATACGTGTTGGCGTACGATTAGCGCGACAATTAAAGTCTCAATGGCATGTGGTTTATGTAGAAACACCTAAATTACACAATTTACCTAACAGTAATCGATATGCAATTTTAGATGAGTTAAAATTAGCAGAGAAACTGGGGGCAGAAACCGCAATATTAGGGGATCCAAACCCTGAGCAAGCTTTAGTACGCTATGCTCAGAGACATAATCTAGGAAAGATCGTACTTGCGAGAACCACTAAATTCCGTTGGTGGAAAATTTTCTCCCAGACATTGGTTTCAAAAATGTCAAAGTTAGCACCAGATCTCGATTTTATTACAATTGCTTTAACATCAATCGAGAAGGTTGAAAAAGTATCTCTTATTTCTATAGATAAGCATCAAAGACAATTACCAGCAATTTTAGTTGCATGTGGGTTATGTATTTTAACTACTACAATTAGTCTGATTTTATTTCATCGAATTGATCACGCTAATATAATCATGCTTTATATGTTGGCTACCGTTGGGGTAGCTTGGCGATTTTCACAACGAATCGCTATGTTAGCCGCTTTTATTAATGTTTTTTGTTTTAATTGGTTTTTCGTTGAACCTTATCATTCATTTACAGTGAATAACTTACAGTATTTATTAACTTTTATAGTGATGTTAATTGTTGGGACGTCGATTACTCGATTAACACATAGTTCTCGACATCAAGCTAAAATATCTCGCCATAGAGAAGAGAGAACAAGGCAGTTATTTGAATTAACTAAAATATTAAGTAAAGCTGAAGATCATCAAGAAATTATAAAATTAGCAGCGGTGAAACTTAATTATATTTTTCAAGCTAACGTGAAATTTATTTTGATAGATGAGAATAACAATCTAAAACCAGATAATAATCCAGATTACGACATGGCGATTGTTTCTTGGTGTTTTAATAATCAAAAACCAGCAGGTATTGGAACTGATACTTTACCTAGTTCAGACCTTTTTTATCAGCCATTGTTTAATGGAACTGATATGATGGGAGTTGCTGTTATTAAAGTAAATAATCCTCGCTTGCTGATGATTCCTGAGCAAATTAGACTTCTTCATACTTGCGCATTATTAATCGCTCAATCATTGGAGCGAGTGCGTTCTATTAAGTTAGCGGAGCTAGCTAAAATTTCAGTTGAAACTGAAAAAATGCGAAGTACTATGCTGTCATCATTATCTCATGATTTGCGGACACCATTAACTGTATTGCTCAATCAAATTGAATCATTACATCAAAAATTACATGATCAACCGGAGTTAGCAACTCAAAGTAAAGAGATCGTAAATCAAGTAAATACAACGATAGCTTTATCAAATAATGTAATGGATATGATTCGATTGGAAGCTACTGGCTTTACTTTACAAAAAGATTGGCAAGACTGGGGTGAGTTAATTTCAGCATCATTAAGTCAATTTCCACAATATGATAATCAAATAAGCGTGGCATTGGATAACGAAATACCATTAGTCAGTTGTGATGCGTTACTTATTCGGCGTGTATTAGTTAATTTATTAGAAAATGCATTTAAGTATGCAGGCAGCAATGCTCAAGTTGAACTTCAAGTTTACCTAGATGGAGGTTGGTTTAAAATTAATGTAATTGATAATGGACCAGGAATAGAATTAGGAAAAGAAAAAGAAATATTTCAAAAGTTTTATAGAGGAGGAAAAGAGTCCAAGATTACTGGTTTAGGGCTAGGTTTGGCTATTTCTGAAGCAATTATTATAGAACATGAAGGGTACATTATTTCTTATAATTCTAATAAAGGTGGAGCCGTATTTAGCATACGATTACCGTATTATGAAGTACCTACCATTCCAGACGACATCTGAAAGGAAAAATTGTGGAAAATAGAGTGTTAATTATTGAAGATGCAGAGGAAATTTGCCGCTTTGTCAGTATGGCGTTAACAGACAAAAAATGGCTTGTGTCTGTTGCTACTTCATTAAATGAAGGGTTAAGGGAAGCAAGTACACGACAACCTGATATTGTTATTTTGGATTTGGGGTTACCTGATGGTGATGGTCAGCAATTTATTGTTGATTTTCGTTCTTGGAGTCAAGTTCCAATAATAGTTTTATCAGCTCGCACCGAAGAAACTGAGAAAGTTAAAGCATTAAATAATGGAGCAGATGATTATTTAGCTAAGCCATTCGGAATGGCTGAGCTTATCGCAAGAGTAGAGGCTTCACTTCGTCGTAGTTGTCAAATACCGATGACCTCTAGTGAAATAATTCGACTATCGGATGTTGTAATTAATAAGAGATTAAAAACGGTAATAAAAGATGAGCATTTAATCCATCTTACGAAAACTGAGCTTAAATTATTATTAGTATTATTGGAAGAGCCTGGGAAAGTTCTTACTCAATCTTATTTGCTAAAGAAAGTATGGGGACCATCTTTTATTGAGCATGGGCACTATGTGCGTACCTACATGCGCCGATTACGTAATAAACTTGAATTAGATCCTACTCGTCCAAAACATTTTTTAACTGAGGTTGGAATTGGTTATAGAATATGGCTCAATGATTAAATTATCCAAAGTAGAAAAGTTATTATTAATGGTGAAAAAGGGTCTAATTTGATTAGATCCTCAATAAGTTGTTATTTGATTCATATGGGAGGATTTTATTGGTATTTTTATTAAAATCTAACCAAAATTGGAATTAATATAACAGCGTGTACGATTATCTTTTATCCTTGAAAAAGTTGAGATGTTTCGTCATGATCAATTAGTTTCTATATCTGGTTTCTCTGCTGTTCTCACTATTACATTAAATTCATTACTTTTAGATCGAACAATTATTGGATGATGGACATCCAATTGTTGAACTATTTTTACCGATAAGTCTAATGGTAATAAGGGAAATTGTTCTCAGATATCGATTAAAGAGTCGCAATACTCAGCAAGATAGAAGAAAGAGAATCCGTGTTCAGATAGGGTATGATGAATGCGATTAATTTTAATCCCATCGATCATACCACTATTCCCATGAGAACTTACGTCTTGAACACGAATCCAAGGCTTGTAGGACTCCTTCCCAACAAGCTCTATTTTTGTCTTAATACTCGCTGAAAATAAGATAAAGATTCTAATCTTCTACGTTTAGCCACAATTAGCTTCATCTATTCTGATGTATAATTAACTGTAGATTAGTGTACGATTAGTTATTATTCCAATAGTCTATTTATGTAAAAACTTTATTGTTCCAACAAAATTTTTTATTCATCGATATAAGTTTCAATGCTAGGGCAAGAACATATTAAATTGCGATCACCAAATACGTTATCAACCCGATTAACACTTGGCCAATATTTGTTATTTTGGGTGTGTATTGATGGAAAACAAGCAATATCCCGACTATAGCAATGCATCCATTCTGTAGTTCGTAGATCAACTTGAGTGTGGGGGGCATTTACCAATGGATTATCATCTAAAGGCCACTCACCAGTTTGTATTTGATTAATTTCTTCACGAATAGCAATCATTGCCTCACAGAAACGATCTAATTCGGTTAAATCTTCTGACTCTGTAGGCTCAATCATTAAGGTACCAGCGACTGGAAATGACATGGTCGGCGCATGGAAACCATAGTCCATTAATCGTTTCGCGATATCTTCTTCTGATATACCAGATGCTGCTTTAATTGGGCGAATATCGATAATGCATTCGTGTGCCACTCGGCCTTGTTTACCACGATATAAAATAGGGTAATGAGGTCGTAAGCGTTCCATCACATAGTTAGCATTTAAAATCGCTAGCTCAGTGGCTTGTTTAAGCCCAGCTTCACCCATCATAGCAATATAGCCATATGAGATTGGCAAGATGGAGGCTGATCCTAAGGCCGCTGCTGATACAGCGTATTGGTTAGTTTGAGGCTGTTGTGAATCAACATGACCGGGTAAGAAAGGGCTCAAATGTGATTTTACACCAATAGGTCCGACACCGGGGCCACCGCCACCATGTGGAATACAGAACGTTTTATGGAGGTTTAGATGTGAAACATCAGAGCCAATAAAACCAGGGCTAGTTAACCCAACTTGCGCATTCATGTTAGCGCCATCAAGGTAAACTTGGCCGCCAGCGGCATGTACTCGCTCGCAAACTTGCTGAATACCTTCTTCATAAACACCATGCGTCGAAGGATAAGTGATCATGATGCAGGATAAATTGTCACGATGTTGATCAATTTTTACTTGTAAATCATTGAGATCAATATTGCCTTGCTCATCACATGCCACCACAACTACTTGCATTGAAACCATTGCCGCAGAAGCGGGATTAGTACCATGAGCAGAGCTTGGTATTAAGCAGACATTACGGTGACTATTGCCATTGGCTTGATGGTAACGTTGAATGGCAATAAGTCCTGCATATTCACCTTGTGCTCCAGAGTTAGGTTGTAGTGAGACAGCATCATAACCTGTAATCGTGCATAACATTGCTGACAGTTTTTGGGCTAATTCTTGATAACCCAGTGTTTGTGCCGAGGGTGCAAATGGATGTAACTGGCCAAATTCTGGCCAAGTAACCGGAATCATTTCAGTGGCTGCGTTGAGTTTCATGGTGCAACTGCCAAGAGGGATCATGCCATGAGTAAGTGAATAGTCTTTGTTTTCGAGTTGCTTCATATAACGCATCATTTTGGTTTCGCTATGGTAGCGGTTAAATACGGGATGCGTGAGGAAATCACTCTGGCGACGGCAATGCTCAGGAATAGCGGCAAATTCATCATTGGCAATAGTGTCGGTGTAATAGCTAAGGTCGAGCGCTTGATTGGTGAGTAAATGAAACAGAGTACGAATATCATCAATTGAGGTCGTTTCATCTAAGCTAATACCGAGCTTATTGGGGTATTTGCGGAAGTTGATACCAGCGTCTAATGCTTGTTGATAAAGTGGTTCTGTTTGCTCTGCCGTGACTAAGGTTAAAGTGTCAAAGAAGTGACTATTTTCAATAATAAAGCCGTTATCTTGCAAACTTGCAGCCAATATGGCGGTAAAATGATGAACGCGGCGAGCTATTTTTTTTAGTCCCTCAGCGCCATGATATAACGCATAAAAAGCGGCCATATTGGCAAGTAATGCTTGGGCGGTACAGATGTTCGAGGTCGCTTTTTCTCGGCGAATATGCTGCTCACGGGTTTGCATTGCCATTCGTAGGGCGCTATTGCCTTTGGCATCTTTTGATACCCCGATTACTCTTCCTGGCATGGTGCGTTTGTATTGATCTTTAGTTGCCATGAACCCAGCATGAGGACCACCAAAGCCCATCGGTACGCCAAAACGTTGAGCGCTGCCAATCACGACATCCGCGCCCATTTCACCCGGTGGAGTTAATAGGGTTAATGCTAATAGATCGCTGGCAACCGTGACTAAGGTTTTTTTATTGTGTGCAGAGGCAATAATATTGGTTAAATCTTCAACATGGCCGTTAGTTGCAGGGTATTGCAATAAGGCGCCAAATACATCGTATTGCTCGAGCTTATCAGGATCATCGATGATGATATCCACCTCGATAAATTGAGCTCGAGTTTTAATTACATCAATGGTTTGCGGGTGAACATTTGCTGCAATAAAGAACTGCATGCTTTTATTTTTACCTGCACGTAGACATAATGTCATCGCTTCTGCCGCAGCTGTCGCTTCATCTAATAAAGAGGCATTAGCGAGATCCATGCCCGTCATATCCATGATCAACTGCTGAAAATTAAGCAATGACTCTAAACGCCCTTGTGATATTTCAGGTTGATAAGGAGTATAGGCGGTATACCAACCCGGATTTTCTAAAATATTACGTAAAATTACACTCGGGGTATAAGTATTATAATATCCCTGACCAATATAGCTTTTATTGATAATGTTCTTCGATGCAATTTGCTTCAGTGATGCGAGCATGTTCGCTTCACTTTGTGACACAGGCAATGCCATTGGCTCAGGCAATGCTATCGCCGCTGGTAGAGTTTGTTGGATAAGTTGCTCAATGCTTGATACACCAATTGTCGCTAACATCTGTTGTTGCTGCGATAGGCTTGGACCATTATGGCGTTGAGCAAAACAAGTATCATCACTAAGAATGCTGAGTAATGTAGTCGATGTCATTTTTCTTTCCTTGGCGTGGCATTATTCTTCAGCGATAGAAGCAAGGTAAGTGTCACTATCTATTAGTTCTGAAAGCTGTGATATATCGTCTAATTTTATTTTAGCGATCCAACCGCCGTTATAAGGGTCTTCATTAATAAGTTCAGGGCTATCATCTAATGAACTATTGGTTTCAAGAATTTGTCCACTCACTGGCGCGTAAATATCAGAGGCTGCTTTAACTGATTCCACCAATGAAAACGTTTTTCCCGCATCGGCTGCATCACCAATATCAGGCAGATCAACAAAAACGACATCACCTAACAATTTTTGTGCATGATCTGAAATGCCCATGGTGATAGTGCCATCACCGTTATCACGTACCCATTCATGGCTAGCTGTAAATTTTAGTGTCGTTTCCATGGCTGTACTCCTAGGGGTAGATTATGTAGGTAATCATGTTGATTAATATTGTTATTATTTATTTTTTAAGTAGGGATGTTAATTTGTTGATTTAAATTCTACGTAATCGTTTGCTTGTTGTCATAGCTATTTAACAATATTGCGGATCTGATCAAGATATCAACGATTGGCTTTTCCGTTCATGTTGTGCTTTTGGTAGGGTGAAACAATCGCTGGAGAATATCTGCTGTTATTGGAGTAAATCATCATGTCTCAACATTTATTACATACCCCGCTCTATGCTCTACATGTCAAGATGGGTGCTAAAATGGTTCCCTTTGCTGGTTATGAAATGCCTGTACAGTATGCTTTGGGGGTTAAAAAAGAGCATCTTCATTGCCGTAATGCTGCGGGGTTATTTGATGTTTCTCATATGGGACAGTTGCGTCTAAGCGGCGAAAATGCGGCGAAAATGCTCGAAATGTTAGTTCCTGTTGATATTATAGATTTGCCACAAGGTAAGCAGCGTTATGCTTTTTTCACTAATAAAGATGGTGGAATTGAAGACGATTTAATGGTGACGAATTTTGGTGATCATCTGTTCGTTGTGGTAAATGCAGCGTGTAAAAAGCAAGATATTGATCATTTACAGTCACATTTGCAAGCAGGTGTTGAATTGACTGTGATAGAGGATAGGGCACTATTAGCACTGCAAGGCCCTAAAGCGGTTGAGGTGTTAGCGCAATTAAATCCTCAAGTGCGCGATATGGTATTTATGGATGCCGTTCGTATCGAATTGTTAGGTCAAGAATGCTATGTCAGTCGTTCAGGTTATACCGGTGAAGATGGATTTGAGATTTCAGTGCCAAATTCACACGCAGAAGCACTAGCAACAGCTTTACTTGCAGATGAAAATGTTGAATGGATAGGATTAGGTGCACGTGATTCACTGCGTTTAGAGTGCGGGTTATGTTTATATGGTCATGATCTCGATCAGACCACGACACCGATTGAAGCAAGTTTGTTATGGGGAATCAGTAAAGTGCGTCGTAGTGGCGGTGAGCGTGCTGGTGGCTTTATCGGGGCTGATGTAATTTTAACGCAGATGGTGACTAAAGCGGTAACTCGTAAGCGAGTCGGATTGATTGGTCAAACGAAAGCGCCAGTTCGTGAAGGGAGCCTGTTATTTGATGCTGATGATAATCAAGTTGGGGTGGTAACCAGTGGTAGTTTTGGTCCCTCAATTGGTATCCCTGTAGCAATGGCATATGTTACGTTAACTAGCAGTAATGTGGATACAGTACTATTTGCAGAAGTACGTGGAAAGCGATTACCAATGACAGTAACGCAAATGCCGTTTGTTGCTCAACATTATTATCGCGGTAAATAGGGTATCACGGTAAATAAGGTATCGCGGTAAATAAGGGACAGTAATGAGTTGTTACTGTAGTGAATAAGATTCTTTATTGAGGCGTATAATGGCACGCCTCAGTGCTTAAGTATGAATAATTTATAAAACTTAAGTTATATTATTAAAATCTTTATAGACAGAACGAAACATTAACTGGAACCCTTCTTTTGTGAGTTCTTTTGCTTCGATTTTTGCGGTAGTTAAGCGTCGATAACACTCTGCAAGTGTTTCTATAAATAGATCTTTTTCTCTTGGTGTAAGATGTTGAATATCCATCGTAAAATCTTCTTTTTTGAGCATTGCGCTCTATATCTGAGATAGTATTATTATAATTAGATACAGATGTTAGTCGTAGTATCTTGCGTTCAATAATGGTCGTTATGATATGAACAGCTAGATTATATTCTATTTAGTTATGTTCTGGTAGAGGCTTGCTTCTATAATATAGTTAAATTAATTGTTAATAATATTAACTAGTTATTTAGTTTGATAGGTATATTTTTCAATGTAACGTCTTACTTATTTTTATAATAGATAATAACAAGTAAGACATTGTGATTGTTTTGTTGAATCGTGTTATTTTTGCTGTTTTTTTAGTTACTATTGCATAAGAATGTATACAGAAACTCAGTTATTTTAGTCATATCATCAACGGTAATAAATTCTTCAGTTGTATGAACTTTACTCATACCAGTCGATAGGTTGACAGTTTTCAAACCGTTACCATTAAATACATTCGCATCACTGCCACCACCGGTCGATTTGGTGAATGGTGTTAAGCCATTTGCGGTAAACGCAGCCATAATACTTTGTACGTGCGGATCATTATCATCAATGTGATAAGCATTATAAGAGCGAGTGGATTCAATATTGACGCTAGCACCGTGTTTAGCCGCGGCTTGTTCAAAGACCTCAATCATATGAGCTGCTTGTTGCTCAAGTTTAGTATTATTTAAAGAGCGAGCTTCCGCTGCAAGATAAAGCGAAGGCATGACGATGTTGGTTACTTGACCACCTTGAACAACCCCAATATTAGCTGTGGTTTCTTCGTCAATACGTGATAAACGCATGTTACTAATGGCATCAGCAGCAACCGTCAGCGCATTAATACCTTCTTCTGGCGCTAAGCCTGCGTGGGCTGGTTTACCTGTGATAGTCACTTTTAAACTCTGTTGTCCAGGCGCAGTTGTTATAATCGCTCCAATTGCGCCACCTGAATCTAATACAATTGCCTTATTAGCGGTGATGTAGCTCATATCAAACACTTTAGAGCCTTGTAAACCACCTTCTTCGTGAACAGTGAAAGCTAATTCGATGGTCTTATGTTCTCGATTTTCAGCTTGAATACAGCGTACTGCCTCCATAATGGCAGCAATGCCAGATTTATCATCGCCTCCCAGAATGGTATTACCTTTAGAACGAATAATCCCATCTTCAATAATCGGCTCAATATCATTACCTGGATTCACTGTATCCATGTGGCAACTAATCGCAATTGTGTCATTGATATTGCCATCTAAGCGAGCGTAGATATTAAAGCCGTTAGAAATAGCTTCTGGTACGGGTAGGCGATGGACACTGAAGCCTAACTCACATAATTGCTCAGCAAGCGTTTCGGCAATGGCTTTTTCATTACGCGATTCGCTATTGATTTTGATCAGTTCAATGAAATGGTTAATAAGGCGTTGCTGATTAATTGTCGACATAATTTAGCTTCAAGTTGTCATTGGGGATCATGACTGTAAACGTAAACTGCTGAATGCGACTTGGGGCTAAATCAAATTAATTGATGATTTATTAATAAAAATGTCAAATTATGATGTGTGAGTCTTATTTTATTGCGGCAATGATTGAGTGGTATAGCGACTCATTGAGTATGCGTGGAATTATTCGAGCCGTGGTTTAGATAATAAAAAACCACCGTTATTATAGTAACGGTGGTTTTTGTTGTTACCTATAAGCTAGATAGCAGTTATCCGTTAAGGATTAACCCCAAACGATAAGGCTGTAGTTTTTCTTACCGCGACGGATAAGAGTGTAACGACCAAACAGTTTATCAGCATCTTGGAACTTGTAGTAAGCGTCACTTACTTTCTCGCCATTAACCATGATAGCGTTTGACTCGATATGAGTTTTCGCTTGGCTACGAGATGTTGCAAGTTCAGCATTAACAAGCACTTGTTGAAGATCGTCTTCACTAGATGCTTGCGCCGTTGGCATACCATCTTGTGCTAGTTGAGCAAAATCAGACTCTGATAAGTGTTCAAGATCATTTTCAAATAGGCAGCGAGTAATGTTCTGTGCTGCTTCTAATTGTGCTTGACCGTGTACTAATGCTGTCGCTTTTTCTGCAAGAATACGCTGTGCTTGAGGTGCTTTACCACTGTTACGATCATCTTCTTCGATCTGTTGAATTTCTTCTTCAGAAAGGAAAGTAAAGAAACGTAAGAAACGGTATACGTCAGCATCAGCTGTGTTCATCCAGAATTGGTAGAACTTGTATGGGCTAGTTTTGCTTGGATCTAACCAAACTGCACCGCCTTCAGTTTTACCAAACTTAGTACCATCAGACTTAGTAATTAGCGGTACAGTCATACCGAATACTTGCTGTTGGTTCATACGACGAGTTAGGTCGATACCTGCTGTGATGTTACCCCATTGGTCAGAACCACCAATTTGTAGTTCCATCCCCATGTCTTTGTTCATGCTTGCAAAGTCATAAGACTGTAGCAAGCTGTAAGCGAACTCAGTAAAAGAGATACCTACTTCGTCACGGTTAATACGTTGCTTAACAGATTCTTTGCTGATCATTTGGTTAACAGAGAAGTGTTTACCAATATCACGTAAGAATGTTAGTACATCCATATTACCGAACCAGTCATGGTTGTTTACCATGCGAGCAGGGTTAGTTGCATTGTCAAAATCAAGGAAAGGAGAAACTTGACGTTGGATTTTAGTAACCCAGTCTGCAACAATATCTAAAGTGTTAAGTGAACGCTCAGTCGCTTTGAAGCTTGGATCTCCAATCATACCGGTAGCGCCGCCAACCAAGGCTACTGGATTATGACCCGCTTCTTGGAAGCGCTTAAGGCAAAGTAGAGGTACCAGATGACCTAGGTGCAAACTATCTGCCGTTGGATCAAAGCCGCAATATAATGTAATCGGACCTTTTGCTAAACGTTCGCTTAAAGCTTCTTCATCCGTAATTTGAGCGATCAGACCGCGATCTTTAAGCTCCTGAATTAAATTCAAATGATTCATGTGTTCTCCAATAATCATTTTATTTACGTTTAATTAAAAATAGGTACGGCATTATTCAATGTCAGTATCTGGTTTATTATGACTTGTAGACCAATAAATCCTACAACAAATAACGCTATATTATTTGTCGCTACATTATATTCAATTTGATGTTGTTTACCACGAAGTTTTCTAAGGGCAAGCACAGGAAATAGAATTGCTAGGATTGTTAAGAAAATTGCTGCTGCACCTAAAGCAGGAACAAAGCCATTAGGATACACTAGAGTGAAAACCAAAGGTGGCAAGTAGCATAGTACAGCAGTCATTAATCTATCTGTTGTATTATTACCACGTTTGAAGGTACTTGCCAATGAATCAAATAACCCTAATGAAACACATAGATAGGAAGTGAACATGGCGATGGACGAGAAAGCACCAATTAGGTAAATAATGTTGTTATTTTGAATAAATATCTGCATTTGTTGAAGCATAACGCCAACACTTGAGCCGTGTTGTGCAACATATTGAAAACTATGGTTACCAAATCGAGGTAACGAGCCCAACATGCTAATCTCCCAAATAATATAAACAATGAGAGGAATTAAACCACCAGCAACAAAAATATTGCGCAATGTTTTCGGTTTATCACGGCCAATATATTTCACCATACTTGGTACACTGCCATGAAATCCAAACGCAGTAATAAACACTGGGATCGCTGCAAAAGCATATTTGGCTGAGTCGTGGTTGTTGACTAAAAAATGACCATGAAGATAAGGGATTATCGTAATAACAAGGATAAAGAAAATAACAATGTTACTAGTAAATAATACGCGGTTAGCAATATCAACTGCTTTGGTGCTAATAAATACAATGGTTGCAATAATTACAGTGAATAGAATTGCAATGGTATGAGATGATAACGATATATGAAAATAATCAGTAAAATCACTTTTATATATAGAAGAAGCACCTGCTATATAAGCACATGATAATGCATAGAGTAATAATAAGAGCGATATATTAATAACCCATTTACCGGGTTTACCAAATAAATCATAGGCAATAGCTTCAAGACCAGTACCTTCAGGATAATTAAGACAAACTTCTAATAACATTAATCCGGTATAGGTCATTACTCCCCATAAAACGGTCAATAGAAGAATGGTGTTATAAATGCCTAACCCCGCAGAAATTAAGGGTAAAGCAAGCATTCCAGCACCTAGCATAGTGCCTGAAATAAGTAGTGTCGCGCCAATAGACTTTACATTCATGACGATTGTCCTGCAGATAGTACCTAATAGTTACCAAGGTATTAGGTAATAAGAACTTAACTGTCGATAATAAATAATCGACGATAATTAATAAATATATAAATTGGTTTCATTATTATAAAAAAACGCCAGTCATAAAGACTGGCGCTGTATTCCTTATTAAGCAGCTGTATGTGCTAATTTTTGTTTATTTTCTTCATCAATAATTTCACTTAGAAGGCTTGTGAATACATCACGAAGGTTATTCCAGTAATTATTAAAACGAATTTCATCACGTAGGAAGTGAGTCATAACCGCTGAACGAAGAATATAAACAGAACCAACTGTATTCCATTCGTTATCGCTGAAACCGCGGCTTTCTGCGTAAAGACGTGGTGTTTGACCATATTCTTCTTCTGATAGAGAAGTAGAAGAGGTTAGGAAGTCTTTAGTATAAGTACGGCCAGTAGCGTAAGAACATAGTTCGTAAATGCGTTGGTTTAGTTTGTTGTGCGCTTCTAAGCTATCGTTACCGATTTCTTTGAAGGTAAAATCAACCATATGGAAGTCTGGGTGCATAAGAGGACGAACCTCAAAACGACGCCCATCGACAACAAATGGTTCTGCTGTTGCTAGTTTCTTAGCGAACCAATCGGCAGTTACAATACCACGGCCGATAACATGACCATAGCCACTTACATTTAACGGAACAAGACGGTGTGCAGCCCAAACAGCTGCAGCTGTAGCACCTGCTTTTGAGCCTTCCATGATAGAAGAGCCTAGTACTACTTGCTTATCTTCATCGTTATCATCGTCAGCTTCTTCAAATACATAAGCTGCGTGGTAAGAGATTAAGTCAACAATACGCTTATCTTTCATTGCAACAGCACCAGCAGCGTACTGAATGAAACCCACTTTATGTGGATCGACAGTAATAGAATCTGCTTCAGACATAGCAGCAAATGCATCGTAAACGTCACGTTTTGGCCATACCACACCTTCTGGAATGATCTCATCGTTACGATAACGTTCAATTAATGCATCATATTCCATGAATTGGTTGTCATCATCAAGGAACATAGAACGAACGTAACCACCGTAAGCAGCATCAACATGTACGTAGAAAGATGAGCCGTATTTCTCTTCACATTCTTGGCGAAGTTTCATTACTTCATGAACAGGGTCAATAGAGCCTTCTTCTGTTGTACCTACTACTGATACCATTCCTAGGATCGGAGTACCTTCTTCCATTAGTTTGAAGGTTACTTCACGCATTTTTTCAACGTCAGTACGGTAGTTACCATCAACTTCTAGTGGAATAATGTGTTCTTGACCTAAGCCAAGTACGTCCATTGCTTTCATCCATGAGTAGTGCTTAGAACGAGGAACAAGGAATTTACCTAATTTACCCGCATCAACCCCGACGCCACGTGCTGTTAATGCACGAACTTCTTCAAAAATACCGCGTTTTTTCAATTCATCAGTTAAATCAAGAATATCTTTAGATTTCATATTCAGTAACTGGTGCTCAGTCATACCTTCAACAAGATCTTTTGACTTATCACAAGCTGCAATCGCGAGTGGCATTGTTTTAAGGTTACGTGCAACCCAAACACCTTCATAGTTAGCAACTGTACCGCCTGAAGTGATATGTGCCCATGATTTGTTTACATCGTAGCCAAACATGCGGCATAGGTCATGACCTGCAGCCAACTCAAGTTCTGTAGTCACAGGAGAAGCCTCATGTGCACAGTTATTTGGGTTGTAAAGCATGGTCATCACGTATGCAAGGTTTGATACCATTAATGTATCGGCATTCATATGGCCAAGGTAACGAGGTGAGAACCAAGGCACTGACTTTGTTTTAAGACGTGCAGATAGATCTTGTAGAATGCCTTCAGTACGGTAAAGCGTATCGCGGAAATCAGGCTGATGTTGTGTAACAGGCGTCATTAATGGCGCATCTTCAGGGTGGAAATCAGAACGCCAGTGCATATGTTCACTGATTGCGTAATCCATCATTTCTTTAAAGAATACTTGGTTTTCTGATTTTGGACCTAAGAATAGGGCATCTACGTTCATTTTGTCGCTCATAATAAAACCTATTTACTTATCAATAAACGCAATTCAAAAGACGGTTTGTGAGTCGTAATGAATATATTGTTTTAGTAGTTAATTTAATAATTTTTGGTCTGAGACCGCTAAATCGATTGTTATAAAGAGAGGAAAGCCATTACCAATAGCTCATTAATTGTATTAACGGCTTTCTCTCTATTACCTGCGATAGCGTTGATAACGTTAAGGAGGTTTTGCTATTTATTAATGTGCTTTAGCCGCGGCTTTTGCTAGTTCAGCTTTATTTGAACGCTTACCCCATGCGTATACGATAATTGGGATAATCACCATGACAAGTAAGCCGAAGAACTGGAAGTTGAAGTAACTGCTTGCAGTACCAACGTAGCTTGATGGAGCTTGGAAGCCAAAGTAACCCGCTAGTAGACATGTTGCGATACCTAAGCCTGAGCAGATCCACATACCGATGTTGCCACCAGGAACTGTAAAGCTACGTTTCATATCAGGACGCTTGTAACGTAGGTAGATTGCAGCAGAGAACATTAGTAAGTAAGCAACGATGTAAACAAGAGACGTTAGACCTAGTAGCATAAAGTAGAATGAATCTACGTTAGGCATTACACAGATAAGCACACCAACAATTGAGATTAGGATAGCTTGTAGGTAAATAAGGTTAACAGGCACGCCTTCTTTGTTGGTTTTTTGTAGAACTTTAGGTAGTGCACCTGCGTTAGCTGTTGCTTGTAGACCACGAACTGGACCAAGAACCCATGAGTTCACCTGACCTGCAAGACCGATCGCCATACAAATAGCCATGATAGGTGTTAACCAACCTAGACCCCACATATTGAAGTAAGTCTGGAATGCTTGGATAAGACCTGCGGTCATTGAAATGTGTTTAGTTGGAATACCGATGAAGATTGCGAATGAACCAACAACAGAAACAATAACCACAAATAGTGCAACTAGGAACACAGCAATAGGGTAGTTACGCTCAGCATTTTTAACGTGGGATACGTTTGACGCTGATACTTCCATACCCATAACTACGAATACGAAACCAATGAATAGTGCCCAAGTCCCTTTATCTGAAAAATCAGGAATAAGGTTTGCTGTACTAAATGAAAGATCCGTAACAATAGGGTGACCACCTGCAAGGTAAGCGATCGCACATGCTACAAGAACGAAGAAAGGTAAGAACACACCCAAGATTACACAAAGAGTGGATACCCAACCTAGTGTTTTAACACCACGCATATTACCTAGCGTACATGCCCAATAAACCACTAAGATTACGGCAAGAATGTACATCTTGTTTTGTGCTAATGCAGGATCAAAAGCATAAGCAAAAATTGCGCCGACAATCATCAGAATTGATGTCATGCCGAAAACCATTTGAATCCATTGCATCCATACGGCAACGAAACCCATGCGCTCGCCAAATGCCTCACGAACCCAGATAAAGATACCACCATCTTCAGGCCAAGCTGTTGCTAGCTCTGCCGAAACAAGTGCCGTTGGAATCATAAAACAAATTGCTGCAGCTAACGTTAGGAATATCGTCATCATTCCTGGCTGCGCTGTCATTGGGAGTGTACGTACACTCATAACAACCGCAGCGGTAATCATGACGAAACTAAATACGCCAATTTTAGCGGGTGAAGCATTAGAGCTTGCCATTGTAGACCTCAAAATCTATCAGTTAAGCAGTAAAGACTTAAAAAACGATACTCTATAACTCATCTTAAAATATCGATATTTAAACTGTCTGTCCGTAAAAATCGATTTTATAGTAATGATCGATTTTACTTTTGTGAAGCGAATTTAGCTGTCAAATTCCGATAGTTTAATTTGCATTTTTAAGCAATTGTCGTTTTGGTGATAGTTGTATATTACGAGGAATTGGTACTAACCAGTTTGCATATGGATTAAAAGTGGATGATTAGCGTAATAAGCGGGTGATCATTACGATGACTAAACTTGTAGCAAATGCGCTAATGGTCGTGATGAATAAGGTGACGGCAGGAGATAAAATATACAGGGAAATATAATGACCATTAGTTTTGCTAATGATGCTTATGATGTAAGGCATTGTAATAGAAAGAAATACACAAGAAACCCAAGCGAAAAACAATACCCATGCTGAATAGGATTGGATGACAATGAGTACTTTGTTATGGAAATATTCATATTGTTTAATAATATAATGTAAGCTAAATAGAGGCACTAATGACCACAGAATGATAGCGAGACTAAATATACTGTGTTGGTGGTGCCAATTGAACATAATTATATTAATGAGAAATATGCTAATAATAGAATAAAGACGGTAAGTCATAGTAGTAAAAGGTAAGTTAGGCATTAATGTCTATGATTGTATTTTTTATTAGGCATAAATATCGCTATATCGCTCATAAAAAAGCACAAGAACGACTATTTCTAAATATTATGGTTATAAAAATAACATTTGGTGAGTTTATATGTGTTTATGGTATCTTTGGGTGGCATAATAGGATTGAATTTTGTTAGTGTTGGTCGTTTAAGGTATTAATTTAAAAGGTTTATATTTTGGTCTTCGCTATAAATTATCATTGTTAGTATAAAAAGCTGATTATTGTAGATAATGCGTTATCTTATTTAATGTTAAATTAATGTATTATTATATTAGCGATTTAATATTACATGAATAGTTATTTGCTTTATTAGCATTAAATTAATAATAAAGTTACTGGTAAGTAGTAAGATTTTTGTAATATGTATGCGTGAAAATATTCGGTAATGATAAGTGATTGGGTCTTAGATAACGCCGAGTTCTATATTGTGTGTAACAAAACTAGATGGTTGATATGAATAAAGACAACTTTGCAACCATAAGCGATAGAGTAATGTGCCAAATTAGGCATGATATCTTATGTGGTGAATTTGAAGCTGGGCAGAAGCTTATTCTGAGTGAGTTAAAAGAACGCTACCAAGTGGGCGGAACACCATTGCGGGAGGCGATGGTGCAATTATCATGGCAAAAATATGTCACAATGAAACCACAGAAAGGATTTTGGGTTGCTGATGTATCGTTGGATGAGCTACGGGGTATTTTAAAAACTCGGTTAGCATTGGGGCATGTGGCATTACAAGATGCGATTAAAAAGGGTGATGAGGCTTGGGAGTTACAAATTTTAACCGCTTTCCATAAACTGAATCGTTTAGACCCAGAATCGATATTGTTTGATTACGATGAATGGGAATTACGCCATAAAGAGTTTCATTTATCGTTGGTAGCCTGTGATGGATCTGAATTTATTCGAGAAATGATCTCTCATATCTATGATCAACAAGAACGCTATCGTCATTTTCTACTGAATGCGCGTTTGTCACCAGAAAAACAGTATCATGATAACGGTGAACATGAAGCGTTGATGAAAGCAGTATTAGCACGCAATGCTGATTTAGCGTGCCAATTGTTAGAAGAACATAGCGAGCGTTTATACCGCTTACTTGAAGAAGCGCCATCGTTAAAAGCATTGCTTAATTTACCCGGTGATGAAACGATTTGGTAATAGTCATCAATAATTGATTAAGTTATGAAGCTTAGCTTAATCAATTCCTTATCGTAATTTAAATGTGTGATGTGATTATTTCTAATGACGGCATGAAATTGAAATGCTAATTTGAATTCATGCTTGTTAAATGGAATTTAATCAATGTTCACACAACTTTCTCCCGCACAACCCGATCCAATATTGTCATTATCATTAATTTATAATTCTGATCAGCGTGATAATAAGATGGATCTCGGGATTGGTGTTTATCGTAATAATCATGGTCAGACTCCGATCATGACGGCTATCTCACAGGCTGAGCAACGATTACTGCAAACTCAGACAACTAAATCTTATGTAGGTTTAGCTGGTAGCGAGGTATTTAATCAATGCATGATTGATTTACTACTTGCTGGTACTTCTGCACATTGTCGTACTGTCGGCGTTCAAACCCCTGGCGCGAGTGGTGCATTGCGAATGCTCGCTGATCTTATTCATGTAGCTAATGCGAATACCACGGTGTGGTTAACTGATCCAAGTTATGTTAACCATAAACCTGTAATGGAAGCCGCTGGACTTAAAGTTAAATTTTATCCTTACTTTGACAGTGTTACTAAGCGAGTAAATACTGATGCAATGTTATCGACATTAGCGCAAGCCGGTAGTAATGATGTGGTATTACTGCATGGTTGCTGTCATAACCCAACGGGTGCTGATATTGGTATTGAAGATTGGCAAGCGATTACGGCATTAGCGAATAAAAATGGTTTTATGCCGTTTGTTGATATGGCATATCTTGGTTTCGGAGATAGCCTTGAGCAAGATGGTGCCGGCTTGAAGTTTATGGCTGACAATATTGAAGAAATGGTGATTGCAACCTCATGTTCAAAGAACTTTGGTTTATACCGCGAACGTACCGGGGCAGCGTTGCTAGTGGGTAATACGATTAACAATGCTCAAAACGCAAAAGGTCGCATTCTAACTTTAGCGCGTGCAAGTTATACCATGCCACCGGATCATGGCGCTGCACTTGTCGCTGATATTTTGACTGATACTGCGCTAACTGCCGTATGGAAACAAGAATTGACTATGATGCAACAGCGTATTATTGGGTTACGTCAGCGGTTAGTGAAAACATTAGCTGCTAAAGGGTGTGATCAATTTTCGTTTATTGCGGATCATAAAGGTATGTTCTCAATGACAGGGTTGTCGCCAGAACAAATTATGCGTTTGCGTGATGAATTTGCAATTTATGCGGTAGGCGATGGCCGAGTTAATATCGCCGGTTTGCAAGAACAACAGATAGATTACCTTGCTGATGCATTGATTGCTGTCACGCAGTAATCACTGATTTTTTGAAGCTGTAAATAAGAAAAGGTTCGCTATATGGCGAACCTTTTACATTGATGTCTGAATATTGTTTAGTGGGGTTGTTGTTATTTGCCTGCAATCTTTGCAGCGAGTAAGCCTTGTAAAGCGTAGACATTGGTTGAACCATTAAATTCAAGTGCAATTGGGTCGTGTTGACCTGAGATCCACAGCTTTAATTCCGCATCTAGATCAAAGTGGCCCGTTGTTTCCACGGTATACATCGTAATTGATTTATAAGGTATAGAGCGATATTCCACTTTGCGGCCCGTTAATCCTTGCTTATCAATTAAAATTAAGCGGCGATCCGTTAAAATGATCATATCGCGAATTAATTTATAGGCTAATTCGATTTGTTCTCCCTGGCCTAAAATTGTTGCTAACTCTTCGGTAGCATCGTCAATACTCATTTCACCGGCATTGCCCAAGATAGCGTTAAATAGCCCCATGATTTATATCCTATAAAATAATTTACGAGTGGGTATTGAACGCAGTCTAATCGAATTGTGTTTTTTATGCTAGTGTCGGTGAGTTTGAACACGTAACGTACAATCTAAAGAAATGATAAGGTTGGAAATATAAAAAGCGGCAAGCTATTACAGAAGAAAATATGTATAAGTTTACACCCAAACCACAATGAAAGTGCTTTGGGTGTCGGTTCATTCAATTATAGCCGAAAGGAAGGGGGTGGGTCCTTATCTGGCTAACTCATTTAGGACATTGAGATGTAGCCTTTGTCTTTAATTATTTTTTGCCCTGCTGGCGACATAATCCAGGCCAAGAAAGCTTTGGCTGCTGGTTTAAGTTTTCCTGGTTGATTAAGTACTAAGAATGGACGAGATAGTGGGTAAGTGTTGTTTATTACATCAGCAACTGATGCTTTATGGCCATTGATCGCCACAGCTTTAAGGGTTTTATCTATTGAGCCGAGGGAAACAAAACCAATGGCGTCTTTGTTATTGGCGACGATAGTTTTTTCAATACCATTACCGCTGGCTACTTGTGCGTGTTGGCTAATTGTTGAGACTTTCATACCATTGATTGTCGTTGTTAGTCCTATTAATTCTTCAAATGCTCCTCGTGTACCAGATCCGTTTTCACGGGTTGTGACTACAACGGGATCACTATTTCCACCCACGCCTGACCACTGAGGAATATCGCCTTCAAATATTTGCTTAATCTGCTGTTTCGTTAAATTGTTGACTGGGTTTGTTGGGTTAACAACCACAGCAATACCATCACGTGCGATTTCAGTTTCAACCAGGCCTGATTTTTTTTCTTTTGCAGACAGGTTGCGTGAAGCCATACCGAGATCATTAACACCTTCAATTGAAGATTTAATGCCTGCACTTGATCCTGTACCGTTAATATCAATAAACACATCAGGGTGATTTTGGTGGTAAGTTTCACCTAAGACTTCCATTACTTCTGTGACTGAGGTTGAACCTGAAACGGCAATGTGCTCGCTTGCCATTGCCGTCGCTGACATTGTGATGCTGGCTGTGATTAATGAAAGCGCGAGTAAAGACTTAGTCATGTGGCGTCCTTTAAAGTGATTAAATTGTTTAGGGACTAAATTAAAGGGCTAATGTGACAGCTTTGTTTCAAACTATAACGCCAGATTGTAAGGTAAGATCTCAAAAATAAGCGCAGATGTTAAAAACAGCTTAGTTAACAACCGCGACGTTTCCAGAATTGGTTTTCATCATGGCTGTAAACGTTAAAGGTTTTCTCCGCGATAATTGTATTGTTTATTTCTAGGGTCATTCTCCAATCACCAATTTTGTTGTCAATCGGTGCCCAGATAGTATCGCCGAGGTAGAAATCCCAATCGTTGTTGCGGATATACAATTCACCATCAAAAGGTGCCATGATTTCGCCATCAGCGTCAGTGATATTAGGGTGATAAATACAGTAGCGGATTTTTTCGCCTCGTGCTTTTTTGATATTAACCGTAAAGCCAAACTCAATATCGATTTCTGCAGGTACATCTAAAGTGAATTGTTGGATTTTGGGTAATTTTTTTGCTTTAGAGTCCCACGTTGAATAAATCCCGTATGAGTCGATACGAATAATTGCTTTTGATTTTGCCATTATAGAGCCGTTATTGCTGGTGGATGAGCCACTATTATAGCGACAAATACAAACTGACTACATATCATTAAGTATGTTACTTGCTTGAAATTATGATTATAAGGTTATGTTTTATTTGATGTTGTAGTTTGCTTTAAGCGTCAAAGTTTTTATTAACAATAGTGTTTATGATGGAACACCGTTATTAATATGTATACTAGTGCTTATGAAATTGTCGTATCTAAATGCTTTTCGTGCTGTTGTTGAATGCCAAACCGTAACCGCTGCTGCAGAATTATTGAATATCAGTCAACCTGCGGTTAGTCGTTTATTATCAAGTTTAGAAGATCAATTAAAATTTAAATTGTTTATTCGTCAGCGTAACCGGTTAGTGTTAAGTGATGAGGGCCAAGCATTTTATTTAGAAGTGGCAAAAGTGTTTGATGCCGTTAATGGTTTAGACAGCGCTGCTGAAGCGATTAGAACTCATCATGTAGGATCATTAACGATTGCTGCAATGCCTGTACTTTCGCATGCATTTTTACCGCGAATATTAGCTAATTTCTTACAGCATAACTGCCAAACTAAAATTGGCTTAAAAACCTATCGTTCTGAAGATGTTGTACGCCAAATTCAAACGCAAACTACTGATATTGGTTTTGCGTTTACTACTAATGATATCGCTGGTGTAACCAGCCAAACAGTATCATGTCAATGTGTTGTATTAATTCCAGCATCATCGCCATTAGCACTTAAACGACAACTATCAGTGACTGATTTGGGAAGTGAGTGTGTGATTCGGCATGAAAAAGACATGATTCAGCGCTGTCTTGATAATTTATTACGCCGGCATGAAGTTAAAATTAATAAACAAATTGAGGTATCACTGGCAAGTACTGCCGCAGCTTTAGTTGCTGAGGGGGTCGGCATTGCGATTACTGATCCTTTTACAGCGTATTTAGCCAATGAAACACGAGATGTTGTTATACGACCATTAGCGTTTAATTTACCGTTTGAATTTACGATTTTATATCCAGGATTAAGACCAATTCATCGACATGCTGAACGTTTTATTGAGCAGTTTATGTTAACTGCAGATAGGATGGATATTTACTTAAAAGTCGGTCCGATGCATAGCCTATCATGACCCTAAATAGCAATAGGTCACATTATGCATATGATGGCGTGAATGATGTATTTTTCACTATCTAACTGTATTTAAAGACTTTAATTTTAATTTACGGAGAAGCTATAACCTAAAGACATAGTATATTGAGGTTATAGTATTATTTCTTATACCTGATTTTTCTTAATGTGATTTTTATCTTATGTCATTACATTAAGGAATAACCATGACAACGCGTGTTTCTATTATTGGTTCAGGTAACGCAGGGCTGACAGCAGCATATCATCTGACATTGCACGGTGCTGATGTATGTTTATATGGCGCGACAGGATTTGATCAACCGTTAGCAGATATAGAAAACAAGGGAGGGATCACAGCCTTAGCTACCTGTAACGATGTTGAGTTATCTTTTGCTGGTTTTCAAGCCATTGAGACTATCACTCGCGACCTGAAACAAGCGGTCGATTACGCCGATATATTGATTTTACCGGTTCCATCTTTTGCTCAAGAGCCGTTATTTCGTTCAATGTTGCCGCATTTAAAAAATGGGCAATTGATTATGTTGATGCCTGGTAATTATGGTTCATTAGTATTAAATAAAATTAAGCATGATGAGGGCTATCACGATTTAGATCTGACTTTTGTCGATGCGATCTCAATTCCATGGGCGACACGCATTGTGGGCCCAGCGGAATTAGCCATTTTGGGTATGAAAAATTATCTTCCTGTTGCAGCCTTGCCTGCTCATCGAACGGAAGTTGCTATTACACGTCTACAACCTTTGATGCCATTACCTTTAACGGCATTAGATAATGTTATTGCTGCTGGATTAGAAAATATTAATTTTGGTGGTCATCCATTACTTACCACATTGAATATGGGCTTGTTAGAGAATTTTGACGGCCAATTTAATTATTATAAAGATTGTTGTTCCGTATCAACTGCACGTGCTGCTGCAGTCATGGAAAATGAACGATTGGCGATTGGGCAAGCGCTTGGTCTGCATTTAATAACAGAACTTGATGCAATGAATGCCTTGTATGACATGGAGTGTAAAACCGTTTATGACGTTAATCGTACCTCAGAAACCCACGGCAAACTAAACAGTGCTCCTAATTCTGCAAGCAACCGTTATATCACCGAAGATGCTGCTTATTTATTGGTACCATGCTACGAGTTTGCGCAATTAACAGGGGTTGATACGCCAATCATTACTGCATGCCTACATATTGATAATGCCTATAACGATACTGACTACTTTAAGTGTGGTCGAACATTGAAGCAAATGGGACTCGAAGGAATGGCTGTTACCGACATCATGGCATATGTCGCGTAATACAAAAAAAGCATAAGTCTCTAAAGGGGCAGATAGATGGAGCCCCTATTTTCAAGGATCTCTTTATGAAAACGCTTAAATTTCCTTCAGCTTATACGATATTAATGTTGCTTACTGTTTTAATGGCAGCCTTAACATGGTTGATCCCTGCGGGTCAGTATCAAATGGTCAATAATGAGACCTTAGGAAAAATGGTACCGTTAGTGGGGTCTTATCAGACAGTTGCCGCTAATCCTCAAGGATTCCTCGATGTATTAATGGCGCCAATTCAAGGCTTTTATGATCCAGCTAATTATATGGCACGCGCCGTTGATGTTGCTTTATTTGTACTTGTTATTGGCGGCTATTTGGCTGTAGTTACTCGCACAGGTGCTATCGATGCTGGTATTGCTAAAACAATGGTACGTCTAAAAGGTAAAGAGCGGTGGATGATCCCTATTTTAATGGGCTTATTTGCTTTGGGAGGTACAGTATATGGTATGGCTGAAGAGACTATCCCATTTTATGCATTACTTATTCCGGTGATGATTGCTGCTGGTTATGATTCAGTTGTTGGTGTCGCCATTATTATGGTTGGTGCTGGAATTGGTTGTTTAGGTTCGACGATTAATCCTTTTGCGACCGTTATTGCATCTAATGCTGCGGAAATAAACTTTGTCGATGGTATTGGGTTACGATTAGCTATCCTAATTATTGGTTGGTTGGCGTGTGTTATTTATGTCATGCGTTATGCTGATAAAGTTAAACGTGATCCATCATTGTCTTTAGTCGCCGAACAGCGAGAAGCAAATAAAGCATACTTCTTACATGGTAGTGATGAAACTGCACCTGAATTAACGCTTACTCGTAAAATTGTGTTAGCTATTTTTGGTTTTACGTTTGCAATTATGATGTGGGGAGTTGCAGCTGAAGGTTGGTGGATGGCTGAGCTTTCTGCATTATTTATTGGCTCTAGTATTGTTGCGGGACTCGTTGGTAAATTATCTGAAGTTGAAATTACTGACAGTTTTATTAATGGTGCGCGTGATTTACTTGGGGTTGCGTTAATTATTGCGATTGCACGTGGACTGGTGGTGGTGATGGATGATGGCAATATTACCCATACCATTTTAAATTTCGCTGAAGGCTTATTAGTGGGTTTGCCGCAAGTGTTATTTATTAACGCCATTTATTGGATAGAAGCGGTATTGTGTTTAGTTGTACCATCATCTTCGGGGTTAGCAGTGTTATCAATGCCTATTCTTGCGCCATTAGCTGATTTTGCTGGCGTGAGTCGTGAGTTGGTTGTTACTGCGTTTCAATCGGCATCAGGGCTACCTAACTTAGTGACGCCAACATCGGGAGTGGTAATGGGAGGCTTGGCAATTGGTAGGATTGGTTATTCGACATGGCTACGCTTTATTGGTCCATTACTAGGTTTTTTAACCGCGATGGTAATGGTATTACTTAGTCTAGGGGTAATGTTGGGTTAATTTTATTTCTGAAAATCAGATAACAAGGGCGCTGATATCGCCCTTGTTATTTTGTCAGTATTAGTTACGTATCATGATGAGTTTTTTGGTGTAATCAAGTACAAACTGCTGACAGTCAACCGCAGTTTGTGGATCAAAATCTTGTAGGTGCAGATCGGTATTAGACAAAATACGGATGCCAATAAAAGGTACTTTATAAGCTTGAGCAACTAATGCTGCTGATGAGGTTTCCATTTCTTCTACTGCCGTATTAAAGTTGGTATGCAACCAATTAATACGATCAACTTCGCGGTTCCATTCATCAGCAGTGCCAATAATACCGGTTACTACCTTGCCTTTTTTATAACTACTCGCTATTGATTGCGCGATATCAACTAAACCTTGGTCAGCATAGAAAGCATTATGATCAACTAATTTACCTTGATCACGTAAGCGCATGGTGACGCTAAAATTCTGCCATTGAGTGGGATCGATGCCTTTTCCTTTTGGGGTAAATTCTGATTTATATGCCCCCATATTAAAACTGGTTTTACCAATAACGATATCACCACGTTGTAACTGCGGATCATGCCCACCAGATGTACCCTGATTAATAATTAAGGTTGGCTTAAAACGTTCTATTGCTAGCGTTGTTGCTGCTGCAGCATTAGCAATACCTACTTCTGTACGAGAGACCACCACCGGATAATTATTAATTGTTCCTTGCCAAAATGTCCATGCACCGACTGTTGTTTGTGATTTATTTTCAAGTGCATTTATTAGGGTCGTAGTTTCTATATCCATTGCGCCTTGAATCAAGATTGGAGCTGAAGGTGGCGTGGCTGCAACAGTTATTGGTGACAAAATAAGGCAGCAAAGTATGATACCGCGTTTTAGTAATGACATTGATTTTCCTAATAGGTTAAAGCTAAAAACAGCGTGCAATGTAGTGAAAGCAAACGATTGCGTCAACTGTTTTTTTGACCTCCTTATCAATAGTTATTCTTATACATACCATAAATATAACTTGTTAACTTGGAGGGGGTAATATATTTTATTGAGAGCGAAAAAACGCTTCTTTTGGGTGGTAGGAGTCATACAATGAAAGTTAAATTATTATCTGTACTTATCGGTGGAAGCTTGTTCAGTTCTGGCGTTTTTGCAACTGAAAGCTCATTGACAGAAATTGCGACAAAGACATTTGAAACGCTCAACAATATGCAATCACTTGCTGCTCAGCCAAGTAATGTTATTGAACGTGATGGTAAAAGATATCTACAATATCAAGGTAAAGAATATTGGTTGAATCATGAAAATTCGCCAAAATTCCCATTAAATGATGCAAATGGTGTTTATAGTGCGGCATTTCCATTTGTTGGTCCTGAATGGGAGTATGTTGCTTATAATGGTGGTTTTTACTTACTTCATCGTCAATTTGGGGTCATGAACTCTGATGACAGTGGTTGCTTTGTTGAATATTTACCAGCAGCGCGAGGTTCTCAACATGATGATGGTAGTTATATTTGGGAAAGCGAGTTAGTACAACGAACGGTTACCTCTGATTGTGGTGATTTGGCGATGCCTATCATTTCTGGATTTAAGGCTGCCTCTATTTCTGATACCGGTGTTGAATTGGTGTGGGATGATATTGTACAAGGTAATAATTACAAGATTGAATTAACTGCACATACACCTGGTGAGTCTTCTATTACTTATAACTATACAGCCGATAGTTCAGGTTTTTATATTGCAGCTCTTGAGCCAAGTACCCAATATGAAGTGAAGTTAGTTGAATGTAATCAACTTGGATGTGATGAGAAAACTTTTTCTTTCAATACCCTATCATCACGTTTAAGTTACAACGATAGTCGTAAAGCAGTTAACCATTTAGTGGGTAACCTGAGCGCGAATATTGCACTAGCACAGACACATACTAGCGTTGCACCTTATGGTAATGATGAGCTTAAACATCCTAATTTGGTGATGAACCGAGAAAGTTTATTACTTGTTACGCCTAAAACTAGAAATGTTAATCAGCTATGGGTTGATGTTGAAGTTGATGGTGTGAGTATGGGGCGTTTTTTAATGCATCCACCAAGTGCATTACCTGATACTGATCAGCGCGATAATGGCAAAAGTAAAGTAATGTTCTCTCATTACGCATGGAGTTTACCGTTAAGCTGGGAATGGATGAAGCCAGGGTTGACGCTACGATTTAGTGACAACCGTGGTCGTGAAGGTGAATTAACTCAAGACTTATTGGTCTTTGGTGGTGCGCCTGAGTTGGTTATTCAAAATATTGATATTGGTATGTTAGTTGAGCCTCGTAATCAATATGACATGATCAATAATATGGAACAGCTAGCCACTGATTATTTTCAGAAAATTCCAGTATCTAAAATGGTAGTAGCTGACTATACCCCGTTACACCTTCGCAAAGTAACGCTGCCTAATGGTAAGGTTTACACCAAAGCCAGTGAATACGAAACACCGGGAGTTTATGCGGGTGATATGCGTGAATTTATTGGTAAGCGATTAATTTCTCTTGGTATTAATAATGCCAACTTTGGTGTAGTTGATACTGCGGGTGGTGATGCTAGTTGGCCTCGTCCATTTAGCCATATTACCGCCCATAATAATCGTGGTCGTTATTTAGCTAAAGATAAAGAGACTGGTGTTATTACGTCTACTGTTGTTAACCATGGTTTAAGCGGTGGTGGCGGTATTGTTACGTTAAGTTCAACCCGTGGTAATGAATGGTCGCATGAACTTGGACATAACTTTGGCCGAGGGCATCATCCTAAAAATGCATCTATTCATGATATGGAGTCAGGTTGGGGTTGGGATGCTCGCTACCAACGCTTTATTGGTAATATCCATTGGTCTGATACTGCAATTACCATGACCAACGATAACAGTGGTGAAAGTGTGCCACCATTTGCGAATGAATTCCGTTTTATGCGTGAAGCCATGGGCGGCGGTGAAAATGCGTTAACAGGTTTAATCAGTCATTATACCTTAGAGCATCCAATGGCAACGCGAGTGACTCAAGATTGGTTTAATCGTTCCAATAATCTTGATGCAAATAGCTCAACAGGTTTTGTTCAATGGGATCAAGCAAGCCAACGTTATATTGAATCAGAAACGGGTTTTGCTGCACCAACACAGCAAGGTGTTCCGGTGATCACTGTACTTGGAATTTATGATCCAGCAGAAGCAAATCCTAGCCAGATTTATCCATTAACGTATTCAAATTACGGTAACTTATTTGATCTACCTGCTCCAAGTACGGTTGCTCCTCAACGTGAAGGCTGGGTATCAGTGGCAGACATGAGTGATACCGAGCGTAATGATACTGAATGGCAAACCATTAAAATAGATAATCAGTGGTTGCCTTTATGTCAGTTTAATTACACTAATACCGATGGTGTGACGGCAAACTTTGTTGGTTTCGAGAACACTGAAACGGCTACATGTCAGGTATCATCTGATATGTACTGGTCGGTTAATAATCAACGTGAAGTCCCTGTTTCTAGCGTTAATGGTTATCAACTGCTGGCCTCTAAAGGTGAGAAAGTAGGTAATGTTACCTATACCCCAACGATTGAGTTGGGTGAAAAAACATTATGTACCTTAGATAAAGCTGGTACATCACATGATGGTGCCGGATTTATTGAGAATAATCGCTGTATGCAAATAGCTGATGTTAAGCATACCAATGGTGCAAATTGGGCTTACGCAAGTCATCAAGGTGGAATTAAGCAATATAGTTTCGCTTCACAAAAGCAGTGTAAATTAGTTGTTGAAGCTGAAAATGGTGAGATCAGTAATATTGCATTAAGTGGTTCTCGCCATAATAGTAATGAAAGTAATAAGTTACATGTAAACTTACCGGCGGATAACCATCCAGCTCGTATCACTATTGAATGTGCATCCACCACTGGTAGTGAATCGGTATTAGATACAGTAATGACGCCACGTAACCCAGCGGTTGCTGATCTAAAGGGGCCAGTGATCATTGGTCAAGAGTATGGTTATAAAGTGCTTGAATCAGCAATACCTGCGGGTTGGTTTGCACATACGGACGGTTTTGATCCAGCGACATTATCGACGCGCGATCGTAGCTCATTAGCAACGTTAAGTGTCGGTAGTGAAAGACCAAATGTTTGTCGTTTCCAATTAGTGATTAATGGTGTTGAGCAAACTGTACATGGATACGTTGAGGATTTTGGTAACGGAGATTTTCAATGTACAGGCGGTTCGGAAATAACAGTGACAGATAGTCAAGGTGAACAACCATTGTTATCGGCTGTTAACCAATTTGAATGGATGTCTCTTAATAATCCTCAACAAGTGGGCCAACGAGTTAAAGCGGTTGCAGATAGTGATGCCAACTTATGTAGCGTAACACGTGGTGGCTTTTACGGTGCAGGGTTTATTAATGCTGGCGGTCAATGTACTCAAGTTGCTGGTATAAAATGGTCTAATGGTAATCATTGGACATTCTCTAGTGGTCACGGGCAATACAGTTACCGTTAATTAAAGGTAAGAATAAATTAAGTAAATCCCTCAGCTAATAAGGTGAGGGATTTTTTATATTTTAATCGTCTTTTTAAAACAGTAATTGATACAGAAAACCAGCACTGATAGCCATACCAATAATAACCACTAAAAATGCGATAATCATTTGATTTTTGAAGATAGATTTTAACAATATCACTTCAGTTAAACTTGCACCCGCACTACCAATGATCAATGTCATCACCGCACCTAGGCTCATTCCTTTGGCTGCTAATGCGGCACTTAATGGAATAACGGCTTCAGCACGAATATAAAGTGGAATACCAATAATCGCAGCAACAGGGATTGCAAATGGGTTATTTTCGCTGGCGATTTTAGCCACAAATTCAGTCGGCATAAAACCGTAAATCATCGATCCTAAAGCGATTCCGCCGATTAAATATGGTAATACTTTTTTAAAATCTGTCCATGTGGTTTGCCAAATTTGAAGCCATTTATTGGTTGGTTTTGGGGTTGAGTTACAGCTAGAACCACAGCACGATGGTTTAGGCTCACTATAAGCTTCAGCTTTAATATATTTTTCAAAGCCTAATTTCTCTAATAGGTAACCCGCAATAATTGAAACCCCCATCGCGATCACAAAATAAAACACCGTCACTTTGATGCCAAAGGTAACTGCAAATAAACCAATAATAATGGGGTTAAGCAGTGGGCTCGCAAACAAAAATACCATCATGGTGCCAAATCCCGCTTTAGCACGTAACAACCCTTTTAAAAATGGAATGGTTGAACATGAACAAAAAGGGGTTATTGCACCGAGTAACCCTGCAATAAAGTAGCCTTTACCGTTTTTGCCACTAAGAATTGCCTGAATTTTTTCGGGTGGAATATAAACCTGTAGTACACCGACTAAATAACTAATCGCAAGAAAAAGTAAGGTAAGTTCTAGCGCAAGAAAACCAAACATATGAAGGGTATTCATTATCATTTCTGAAGTAATAGTGATCATGATATTTATCTCTGTATTTCTAGTATTATCGAAATATAAAGGGTTAGAAATTGTTTGTCAAAATATTTCGATAAATATGGAAATAAAGCAGATGGATTACAGATAAATGGCCATTATAAATTAACCAATTCTCGTTAAAAATAATGAATATCCATTATTTTGAGTAATTTTAATTAGTGGTGATTTTTTGATGGTTTTTGTTTAAGTTGTTTTAAAACAGTTGGTTATCTTTAATTTAAAAGTTGGCACACTCAATGCAGTAAGTGAATCGAACATAAGGTTTTTATTTAGAAGGTATAAGAAATGTTTGACACTGAAATGAGCAACTTTAATCAACAACGTGAGCAAGTAATCAATGGTGATCGTCGATTCTCAACTGTAGATGGCAAGCTAAGATTTGAAAATGTTGAGTTAGACACATTGGCCAAGAAGTATGGTACGCCATTATACGTATATTCCGAGCAAGAAATTGAACGAAATATTCGTGAGATTGAAACTGCATTCTCTGCACATAAAAATACCAAAATATTCTTTGCTTCAAAAGCGTGTTCTGTGATGTCGGTTCTTAAGACGATTAAAAATGCAGGCATTTATGCAGAAGCAAACTCAATGTATGAAGTACGTAAGTGCTTAGAAGTGGGTTTTCTTGGTTCTCAAATTGTATTTAATGGCGTAGTAAAAAAACCAGCAGATCTCGAGTACGCTATTGCGAATGATTTATACATTATTAACGTTGATAGCACGTTTGAACTTGACCATATCGATGCAATTTCTCGTCGTTTAGGTAAAGTTGCGAACGTCTGTGTTCGAGTTGAGCCTAATGTACCATCAGCAACACATGATGAGCTTGTTACGTCGTATCATGCGAAGTCAGGTTTAGATTTAGAGCAGGCAGAACCGACATGTCGCCGAATTTTAGACATGCCTTTTGTTAAATTAAAAGGCCTGCATATGCATGTTGGTGATCAGGTGCCAGAAGCTGAACCGTTTGCTAAAGCGACACGAGTTATGGTTGATGAGTGTCGTAATCTAGAAAGATCATTGGGAATTAAATTTGAGTTAATCAATGTCGGTGGTGGTATTCCAACGCCTTATAAATACGATGAAGAAAACGGTAACCCGCTAGAAGATAATATGTATGCAGGTATTACATCACAAGACTTTGCTGATGCAATTATTTCCGAAGTACATAAATGGCGTGAAGATATTGAAATTGTTATCGAACCAGGCCGTAAGGTTGTGGGATCTGCAGCCGTGCTTCTTACCGAAGTGTCTTGTGAAAAGGTGAAAACATTTTACGATCTTGATGGTAATGTTGAGCAACTTGTTGACTGGACTTTTGTTGATGCTGGTTATAGCCAACTTGCAGATAGTCAGCATTTTGATTGGTTCTTCTATGTATATAATGCCTCAAAAATTAATGAAGCTCACGATAAGTATGTAAAGCTAGCGGGCCCTTTATGTGATGGTGGTGATTACTATCATGTTGGTATTAAAGGTGACTTCTTTGCTGTGCCTAAAAATACCGAAATTAATGATGTGATGGTTTTCTTAGATGCTGGTGCATATACCATCGAAAGCCAAACTGTTTATAACAACCGACCTCGTACTGCTGTTGTCATGATTGATGACAAAGGAGATGACCGTTTAATTCGTCGTGAAGATACGTACGAAGATATTACAGGTCAAGATATCTACTAAGTATTTGAATAGCCTCACATGAAAGTGTGGGGCTCTTTTGTTTAAAGGCGTTGTTATGTCAGATAATAAAAATTTAATGGGGACTAAAGACGCAGTCTTCATGGCTGTTGCTGCAGTACTTGCATTACGTTCTGTACCTATGGTTGCTGGATATGGGCCGTCCGCGATTGCAATTTGGATTATTGCAGCGCTGTTCATGATCCTACCATTATCAATGGTCTGTGGTGAGTTAGCTACAGGTTGGCCACATGATGGTGGTATTTTTGTTTGGGTAAAAGAGGCGTTTGGCGCCCGTGTTGGTTGGGTCTCAACTGTCTGTTTTCTTTTCTCATGTGTAGTGTTTTTTCCATTGATGCTGCAATTTGGTTTTGCCGCCGTGAGTGGCAATATCATGTCAGCAAAAATCGCAGATAATAAAGTTTTTGTTGGTGTTGGATCTGCAGTGATATTTTGGATATTAACGCTTATTAATATGCGAGGGCTTAAATTTACAAATATTGTAAATAGCTTATCAGTATATTTAGGTATTTTTATTCCATCAGCTGTAATAGCGGTTATTGCTATTTATTGGGTTATTTCTGGACACCCAATGCAAACCGATTATGTTTCACAATCAGCAAGTTTTATTCCCGACTTCTCAAAACTATCAAATATAGTTTTAGCATCATCTGCAATGTTTGCATTTGCTGGTTTAGAAGTAACGGGTATGGTTGCTGGACGCATGAAAAATCCGCAACGTGATTTTCCACGCTCAATGATTATTGCTTCAATATTAATTGTAGGTATTTATATTCTAGCCACGATTGCTATTAATACTATATATCCTGCTAGTAAACTAAATGTTGTTTCGGGTATTAGTCAATCAATTGAATTCGCAAGTAATACTTTAGGCATGCCATGGCTTTCTGATGTTATTGGAGGCTGTCTATTCTTTGGTGCAGTTGGACAGATTAACTCTTGGTTAGTGGGTCCTATTTATATGTTTCAAGAAGCAGCTACTGAAGCGAAGATCCTGAAGCCAAATAGTATGGTTGTAAAAATGCATCCTGTGCATGATACACCACATATCGCAATGATTGTACAAGCTATTCTTGTTACTGTAATGTGCTTTTCATCATTCTTGAGTGATTCATTAGAAGGGGCTTATTGGATTCTTTCTGCCATGACTACTGTCTGTTATTTCATTCCTTATTTGCTCTTGTTTAGTGCATATATTGTATTACGTAAAACACGAATGGATGTGCATCGCGCATTTAAGATCCCTGGTAATATTACTCCTTACGTTATTGCAATGATGGGGCTTGTTTCTATTCTGTTTGCTATTGCCATTTTATTTATTCCACCTGATGGTATCGCGCCTGGTAATTTCTGGCTTGATAAAGCTCAGATATTTGGTGGTGCTATTGTCGCAATTATTTTCGCACTGGTTTTATATAGCCGTGGTCAAAAGCGTAATCACGCTGAAGTATAAAAATAATCTGAAGTGTAATTAATAAAAGGAGGGGCGATATTATCGTCCCTGATTTAGGAGTTGTTATGTATAAACCTACGTTAAAAATTAATACTCGAAAATTAAAAGAAAATACTCAAGCTGCTATTAAAGATCTTAATAAGTTTGGTGTATCAATGATGGCTGTAAATAAAGTATTTAATGGCGCCCCTGAAACAGCTCAGGCTGTTGTTGATGCCGGTATTAATGTCATTGCCGAATCAAGAGTTTATAATCTTGCTAAAATGCAACATATTGATTGCTTAAAATGCTTACTACGTAGTCCAGTATTAAGTGAAATTGAAGATGTTATTCGTTACTCAGATCTGAGCTTAAATAGTGAGGAAACGGTTATTCGTGCCCTGGCTGCTGAAGCACAAAAGCAGGGATGTCAGCATGGTGTATTGCTTATGATTGATCTTGGCGATTTGCGCGAAGGTGTATGGTTCGAGAACTACGATGATATCTTACAGCTTATTAAGCTCATTCAAGCATTAGACAATATTTACTTGTATGGTATTGGATCGAATTTCAATTGTTATGGCACGGTACTGCCAACTGTCACCAATGGCGATACATTAGTATCAATAAAGGAAAGACTTGAAGTAGATCTTGGTCAGCCTATTCCATTAACTTCAGCAGGTAACTGTACTAGTTATCATTTAATGGATAAAGGGACATGGCCTGCAGGATTGGATCACTTGCGAATGGGAGGCTTACAAGAGTTTGGTATTGAATATGTTGATATGAAGTACTTGGATGATTACCACCATTCGCACAAAGATGTTGGTTTAGCTTGTTCTGATATGTATATCTTATCTGCTGAAATTATCGAGGTGAATGCAAAACCAACGGTACCTGTTGGTGAATTAGGCGTTGATGCCTTTTTAAATCCCAAAGAGTTTGAGGATAAGGGGATCCGTAAACGTGCATTGCTAGCTTTTGGATTACAAGACGTACCATTTGATGGTTGTCATCCTGTCGATGATAAAATTTCGTTATTAGGTCAAACAAGCGATCATACTTTGATTGATATCGAAGACAGTGAACAGCAACTTCAGGTCGGTGATTGTGTTGAATTTGAATTAGATTACACCGCATTATTGATGGCATGCCAAACCACTGGTATTAAATATCAATTTACTCAAGAGTAACAATTGAGAAGGGGGCATATGGCCCCCTTATGTTTTATTCAGTAGGTGTCATTAGCGTATTTTAGAGAATGAACACTTCACCGTTATTACAGGTTATACAATGGATAATGGGCTAAAGAAAAAACTGAATCTTCGTCATTTAATGATGATATCAATTGGCGGAACAATTGGTACGGGTTTATTTATTGGTATTTCATCACCACTAGAGGTTGCAGGCAGCTTAGGCATGACAATTGCTTATGCCATTGCTGGTATTATCATGTTGTTAACGATGTTGAGTCTGGGAGAATTAAGTAGTGCTATTCCTCACTCAGGTTCATTTCAACACTATATGCGGCTTTTCCTAAAAAATCCCTATTGGTCATTTATTATTGGTTGGTTATATTGGCTGAGTTGGGTGCTAACAATTTCAGCTGATCTCACCGCGACCTCAATGACACTTCATCATCTCTTTCATCAAATTCCTATCGCTGTTTTTATCGGTTGTATTTTATTGTTTATTTGTGGTGTTCATCTTTATACCGTTACTGCTTATGGAGAAAGTGAAACCATCTTTGCATCGCTGAAGATTGTGACGATTATTGCATTTATTATGACTTGTATCGGACTGATCGTGTTTGAACCTACAGTGGTGACTCATAGTGGGATGTTAACTGAAAATAGCCGCTTGCCGCACGGGATCCTTGGAATTATTGCGAGTATGACGACGGTAACATACGCTTTTCAGGGAGTAGAAATCATCGGAACCTTGGCAGGAGAAACTGATGATAAGGGCGGTACGATGAAGAAAGTCATTAAGATGTTGGTTATTCGAGTATTTTTATTTTATATATTAACTACATTGTTGCTATCGTTTGTTTATCCAGCGGGGCTGCATGCTGCAATAAGTCCTTTTGTATGGATTTTTGTTCAAGTAGGAATACCTCATGCTGATGTGTTGATGGAAGTGATTATTGTCTTGTGTGGTTTTTCAGCGTGTAGTTCAGCACTCTATGCCAGTTCAAGATTATTGTGGTCAATGTCTAAAGATAATGTTGCACCATCGTTTTTTGGTCGTATAAATCGTCGAGGTAGCCCATTAGTCGCAGTTATCTTTACCGCGTTTATTGCATCGGTATCATTGGTGAGTGCTTATGTTACGCCTCAACATCTGTATATTATTTTGATTGCGACAACAGGCCAAGTCGGTTGTGCTGCATGGTTTTGTATTGCGTTATGCCATTATAGATTTAGAAAAGAGAAACAATGTGGAAATTTCCCTGAATATCCGATTAAATATCGCGCGCCGTTTTTTCCATGGTTACCGATTATAGCAATGACCTTAAATGGGATTAGTATTATGGGATTGTGGTTTACAACAAATGGTATCGATATATTATTAGCCGAGTTAGCGTTAATTATTTTATTAAGCGGTTGCTATTTATTGCGTAAAAATAAAATATTAGAACAAAATGTAGTACTAATAGAATAAATGAGATAACAACCGTATATTTTAAATTAGAAATTTGTTGATTGGATATTATGTCGCTCTACTTTGTACTGCAAGGTTGAGCGATGAATACCAAGTTCTCTTGCCGCTTTAGATAAGCATCCCTGATGATTATTTAGAGAGTTTATAATTAATTTTCTTTCATAGTCCTTTACGTTTTTATCTAGACTTCCTGATATTTTTTTTTCAACATATGGTACTTGATTATTTGGGGAGTTAATCTGTTCAGATGTCGTTGTAATATCTTTTTTTGGTAATGCTAAATCGATCATATTAATACTTGCTGGTTGTAATTTACCTGGCATATCTTGAAAAATTAAACTGCGAATAATTGTATTTTCTAGCATGCGAACATTACCATCCCAATGAAAGGTTTCAAGCAAGCTTTTAGTACTTTCGGCAAGGCCTGTGATGTTATGATTAAGAGTAGTTTGGTATTTTTCGATGAAATAATTAGCAAGTAATGCGATATCTTCTTTTCTATCTTTAAGTTTTGGAATTGTGATAAAACCCACACAGAGACGATAAAAAAGATCTTCTCGAAGTCGCTCTTCTTTGATTAATAGAGCAGGGGATTCGTTAACAGCGGCAACAACACGCACGTTTGAGTGATGTTCACGATCGCCACCCAAACGCCAATAACTTTTATCTTGAAGGTAACGTAATAACTTAGGTTGCATATCAATACTTAGAGAGTTGAGTTCATCAAGAAATAAAGTGCCACCTTCAGCCATTTCAATGTAACCTTTTTTCTTCTCAGAGCCAGTATATGCCCCTTTTTCAGTGCCAAACATCATGCTTTCAATGAGATTTTCTGGAATTGCGGCACAGTTAACCGCAATAAATGGTTTTTGACTGCGGTTGCTATTGTCATGAATTAATCGAGCAAAGAGTTCTTTACCTGTACCTGTAGCACCGTAGATCATTACCGGTACATCTTGCTGTGCAATTTTTGCTGCTTGTTCTACGGTGTGTTCCATTTCTTTTGAGCGGTAAATAATCGTTGGACTTTTACCTTTTTGAGTGTGCTGAGATAGTGTTTTTATGAGTGAAGACACTTCTTTCGTCATGCGTTGAGAAATGTTTTTACTTAATCCTATTTCAATTGCTCCAATAATATGTCCGCAATCATCATACAGTGGTGAAGTTGAATGAACATATTCAACTTTATTACCGTATTTATTGTAATAAATTTGAGTGCTTGATTTATATTCAGAACCATAAATTGCAGCTTGCAGCATAGTGCTAGATTCTGTATCCATATCTTTATATAGCGAGAGGATATTTGCCCCTAAAGCTTCTTTTTTTGGTATTTGATCTATTTGCGCACTCGCATCATTATAATAAAGATAAACACCTTGAGTATTTATTATAGCAATTGGAACATCTAACAACTCAAAAAATGGACCAAATGAATTGATTAAGTTTGAAAGTTTAATCATTACATCTCCAGTTGATAAATAAACAATATTGTTTATTACAAAGGGATCTACAATATATTAAGCTATTTTTTCTATCAATATGCCGATATAGAATGAGTTATTTATTTTATCAATCTAATTATTCATCATAGCGCCATAAAATAATATTATCGGTACAGTTTACATCTATAAAAAGACATTATTAATTATAATGTGCAATAAGTTGATAGTGACCGTTAGTTTTCATCAATACAACATTCATCTTGGAGAAAGTTGATCACATTGGTTAAAGCATCATATTGAGCAACGCAAAAAAGAGTTCGTCCTTCACGGCGTTGAATCAGTAATCCCGCAGAAGCAAGACTAGAGATATGGTGCGACAGGGTAGAGCCAGGGATAGCAAGTTGTTGCTGAATATCGCCAACAGCAATACCTTGATAACCAGCTTTAATAACACGTTTAAAAATGGCTAAACGGGTTGGATGGCCTAGCTCTTTGAGTGATTTAGCGATCTCGTTAATGTCGATCTGTTGATTTGTCATAATTAAAGGTGGCCTTTTATTTCTGGTATTGTCGAAATATAACTAACTGGAGCCTAAAAAGAAAGCTTACTGAAGTCGTTATTTATCTACAACTATCACAGAAACGGTGCTAGTAGTCATTTATTCTCTTTCAAATAACGTTCCTAAACTTGTGGGCGGTCGATACGTGCTATCAACGATAGAGTTTATAAAATAAATTATGACAAAAAAAATTATATTAGATACTGATCCTGGTATTGATGATGCGATGGCGATTTTATTTGCAGAAGCCCATCCTGAAATTGAATTAGTTGCCCTTACTACGGTATTTGGTAACGCAACTATTGATAATGGCACTCGTAACGCTTTGTATCTTAAAGAGCGTTTTAATATGCAAGCGACTATTGCCAAAGGAGCTAGTCAGCCATTGGTCCGTGCACCTGTAGGTCCTACTGAAATCGTGCATGGGGTAACAGGTTTAGGTGATTTTCAGATCCCAGAGTCATTTATAGGGCGTTATGATTCACGTCCAGCATATCAATATATTATCGATACTGTAAAAGCACATCCTAAAGAAATCACTTTGGTGGCTGTCGGGCCATTAACCAACCTTGCTTTAGCATTACAAGCGGCACCTGAAATAGCAGAATTAGTGGCAGAGGTTGTGGTGATGGGCGGTGCATTTGGGGTTAACGATCATCATGGCAATGTTACTCCTTATGCTGAAGCTAATATTCATGATGATCCCCATGCCGCGGATATTGTTTTTTGTGCTCCTTGGCCGGTGACGATCATTGGATTAGATGTAACAGAAGAAAGTTTCTTTAGTGCTGGTTATTTGGATAAATTGCGCCATGATGCAGGCGATGTTGGTGAGTTTATCTTTGATATTAGTCGTTATTACTTACGTTTTTATTCTCAGAAAGTGGGTCTTGATGGCTGTCATGTACATGATCCTTCAGCGATTGCTTATGTAATTAATCCGGCATTATTTACCACTCGAAAAGGATCTGTGCGGGTTGTTTGTGAGGGGCCAGCAAGTGGAATGACGCTGCAGAAGCTGGATAAAAGACAGTATCAAACTGATGAGTGGTCATCGATGCCAACTCAACGCGTTGGGGTTACGGTTAATTCAGAGCAGTTATTAGCATTATACCATCAGACTATTATTGAATACGCCCACGTATAACCATATAACAAACGGCTACTTTATAAGTAGCCGTTTGAGTATTAGGCTCGGTATAAATATTCGTTTAGAACCAACAGCCAAAGCGACGAATATAGAAGCGTTTCATACCTTGTGCAACCAAGCAGTAACTAAATAAAATTGCAACTAACCAAGGGAAGTAATGCCAAGGTAGTGCTTGTAAACCAACTAATGGACCCAATGGCGAGAAGGGTAATGTAATACCTAAAACCACCACGAGTACTGTAGCAACAATCACCGGTAATGCCGCTGTACTTTGAATAAATGGAATTTTCTGGGTCCGTAGCATATGTACAACTAATGTTTGTGATAATAACCCTTCAATAAACCAACCTGAATGGAATAAAGCTTGATGAGCTGGCGTATTGGCACCAAACACAAACCACATTAATGCAAAGGTTGTTACGTCGAAAATAGATGACGTTGGGCCGAGCCAAACCATAAAACGGCCAATGTTCTGTGCATCCCATTTACGAGGCTTACGTAAGAACTCTTTGTCCATTCGATCCCAAGGCAATGCTAATTGAGAAATATCGTATAATAAGTTTTGGATCAACAACTGAATTGCTAGCATTGGTAAGAACGGTAAGAAGGCACTGGCTATTAATACTGAAAAGACATTACCGAAGTTTGAACTCGCAGTCATATTTAAGTATTTAATAATATTGCCAAAGGTTTCACGACCTTTAATCACACCTTCTTCTAACACCATCAAGTTCTTTTCAAGCAAAATAATATCAGCAGATTCTTTCGCTATATCGGTACCAGTATCGACGGAAATACCCACATCAGCATCTCGTAGCGCTGGCGCATCGTTAATACCATCCCCTAAAAAGCCAACAGTGTGACCATTCTTTTGTAATGTTTTAAGTACTCGTGACTTTTGTAATGGGGTGAGTTTTGCAAAAATAGTTCGTTGCTCGACTAATTGCGCTAACGCAGTATCATCTAAACGTTCGATTTCGGTGCCTAATAATGGTTCGCCAGGCTCTAAACCCACATCGCGACAAACTTTGCTGGTAACGACTGGATTATCACCCGTTAATACTTTCACCATCACGCCATTTTCGCGTAACGCCGCAATTGCAGTAATGGCACTTTCTTTAGGTGGATCTAAGAAGGTCAGCAAGCCGTGGACAACTAAATCACGTTCATCATCTTTTTGGAGCGGTAGTTCGCAACCTTTAATTCCTAAATCACGGGTACCGACCAATAAGACTCGAAAGCCTTGTTTATTATATTGTTCAGCTAACGCCATTAACTTTTCACGACGAGTTGTATCAAGCGCGATCACATGGCCGCTATCATTAATATGGGTGGCTATAGCAAGCATTTCTTCTACCGCACCTTTACAAATCAAGGTGTGGTTATCGTGTTCATCACCGACAACAATTGATAACCGCCGACGAACAAAATCAAATGGCAATTCATCCACTTTGTAAAAGCAACTTAAATGACTTAGAGTCTGGTTTTCTTTTGCAAAGTGTAAAATAGCCTGATCCATCAAGTTTTTTAATCCACTTTGATGGTGACTATTAAGCCAAGCAAGGGCTAAAACATGTTCGTCATTGCTACCTTGAACGTTAATGTGATGTTCTAGAATGATCCTATCTTGCGTTAATGTACCGGTCTTATCGGTACACAAGACATCCATCGCACCAAAATTTTGGATCGCATTAAGGTGTTTTACCACCACTTTACGACGCGCCATCATCATCGCGCCCTTGGCAAGGTTAGAACTGACAATCATTGGTAACATTTCAGGGGTTAAACCTACCGCGACGGCTAATGCAAACAGTGCTGCGTCAATCCAGTTACCTTTAGTAAAACCATTAATTAACAGTACAATAGGCACCATCACTAGCATAAAACGAATTAATAACCAGCTAACGCTATTTACACCGCGATCAAATGCTGTTTGCGAACGAGTACCGATAATTGACTTAGCTAATGAGCCAAAATAAGTCTCTGAGCCAGTAGCCACAACAACCGCCATGGCTGTTCCACTTGAGACATTGGTGCCCATTAAACATATGTTCGGCATTTCAATTAGTTCAGCTTCATGGTTACTGTCAGCATTAGCGGTTTCTGAGGCTTGATTATTTATATTGATTGGTGATTGATAAGGAGTATCTGTTTTTTCAACAGGAATAGATTCGCCAGTTAATGCCGCTTGGCTAATAAATAAATCACGTGCCTCCAATAATTTAATATCAGCAGGAATCATGTCGCCAGCCATTAAGTGAATAATATCGCCTGGCACTAATTGCTGGAGTGCAATTTCAGTTACTTCTTCTGGTGCATTTGTATGGGCACGACGACGTACAGTTGCAGTGGTGCGTACCATTGATTTGAGTGCTTCAGCTGCTTTGTTAGTACGGAACTCTTGAATAAAACGTAAAGCAGCACTCAATGTCACCATCGTACCAATGATTACTACACTTGAAATACTTGTTGGTTGGCCATGTTCTTTAGGTAACCAGTAATTAGTAATATCACTAATGATTGCTAATATAATTAGTACATAAATAAATGGATTATTAAAGGCAGCTAAAAGTTGAAAAAAAACATTAGGTGCTTTTTCATGAGAGACTTGGTTTAAACCGTGTGTTTGTAAACGGTCTTCAACGTCATCCTGAGTTAAGCCTTGTTTGCTGGTGGATAAATTGGATAAAGTAGCATCAACGCTATTACGACCTTCTTGTGCAATTAAAAAAGGTGTATTAGTGTCTGCTTTTCGGCGTGAGTTTACCGTTGCATTTGATTTAATTTGAGTCATGAGCTTTGCTCTAAATAAAAATTTCACTCGATAGCGCGAGTGTTTATATAACAATTTATTGCATGCGAAATAAAAAATAATCGACAATCATGCTCAGAAAATAAGCATAAAAAGTAAATTAATATCGAAAGGGATTATCGACTAGGAGGAAAAAGAGAGTGGGTGTCTAGAATAAATAATATCATCAGTAGCTACCAAGAATAAATCACATCACATATAAAAACAGTAAGTGAATGCGATATCACTTACCTAGCAAGAAAACCAATAACTCTGCGTGTCCATGTTTGGCTCCAATAAAAGAATAAGCAATTTTAGTCATATATTCTGAATAAGTAAAAATACAAATTAGCAATCTAACATCAAATAAGTGAGTGTTGATCCAGCAAGTTGATGTATTAGGTTGCGTGATTATATAGACGATAAAAAGGCTACCATTTGGCAGCCTTCAGTATTATCGTGATGATATATTATAAATTATCATTTTTTTCGTAGACAAAAACAGTTGCAGGAGGAATGTTAAGCCATACCTTTTTTACTTTGGTAAGAATGAGTTTATTTTGCTCTAAATTCTCTGCTCCAAATGGGCAACGATTTAAATAAGTATATTGGATCAACTTACCGCCATGATCTAATACTGTGCTCATATCACTTAAAGCTTTTGCTTTAGTCGTAGTAGAAAAATTCACAAAAGGAATGCTTGAAATAATGGTTTTGACTTTTTGATGTTGGTGCCTTTCTTTCATAGTAAAAAGGTCAGACACGCAAATAGTCTTATCTATTTTCAATAGCGATTTATGAAAAATTGGATTGTTTTCATAAGTATAAATAGTATCTACTGATTGAATTGTTGCAAGTTTACGAGTGATCACACCTGAGCCAGCACCCAACTCAATGATAGTGCCTTCTGGTGATATGTGTGAAATCATTTCTTGAACTAAAAATTGGCTGCTTGATATAACAGACCCAGTATTTTTAGGGTTTCTTAAAAATTCAATTATCACTATAGATAGATACCATAAAAAAAAGATAGTGCATAATTACACTATAAACGTGAAAAATCCGTCAAGAAATGTGATGTTTTGTGAAATGGACAATGAAATATTCTTGTTTATTACAGAAAATGAGTGAAGTAAGTATAACTTCATCAGTTATCGAGTATGTTTATCATCAGTACAAGCTTGACCGTAAGAACTTCAACTGTCGCCATAGACTCTAACCGTAGGGGAAAGGGTTTATAATGCGAATAAAAATGGCTATCTTAGAAAAGAGAGCCATTTGGATAATTATAGAAAATCATGGTCTATTTTTGATTTATTCACGGTGACTAAAAACACTATAATCAGTATAACCACGCTCATTGCCACCAAATAATGTTGCACCATCAATATCATCGAGTGCTTGATTATATTTAAGACGAGACACTAAATCAGGATTAGAAATAAATGGTCGCCCAAAAGCCACTAGATCAGCATAACCGTGTTGCAATATATCATCAGCACGTGCTTGTGTATAACTGCCTGCGACAATGATTGGGTTCGTGAATACAGATCGTAACGCAACTCGAAAACTCTCTGGGATCACTGGGGCATCGTCCCAATCAGCTTCTGATAAATGTAGGTAAGCAATGTCTCGTGTCTGTAGTTGTTCTGATACAGCTAAAATAGTTGGTACGATATCTGGGCAATCCATATCTTTAAAGGTGATAAATGGTGCTAAGCGTACACCTACTCTGTCACTGCCAATAGTATCACTCACGGCATCAACGACTTCCAGTAAAAAACGAGTACGGTTTTCTCTGTTACCGCCGTAATTATCCGTACGATGATTAGAGTTAGTACGTAAAAACTGGTCGATAAGGTAGCCATTACCGCCATGAATTTCAATGCCATCAAAACCAGCTTCAATAGCGCGTTTTGCAGCATAGGCAAAGTCATTAACGACCCGTTTAATATCGGTTAATGTCATTTCACGTGGTTGAACACAATCAACCATATTACCGTTACCTTGTTCATCAGCAATCCACACTTTTGTTTCTACGGGCGATAAAGCCGAGGGAGCTATTGGCAATTGACCTTGTTGAAATACAGGATGAGAAACACGGCCAACATGCCATAATTGGCAAAATATTGCCGCGCCGGCTTGCTTGGCCGCTTGAGTAACTAATTTCCAGCCTTCAACCTGTTCATCGGTATAAACGCCTGGAGTAAAAGAATAGCCTTGTGAGTCATCAGAGATCTGTGTTGCCTCTGAAATAATCAGGCCAGCACTCGCTCGTTGTTGATAGTAGGTTGCCATCATAGGATTCGGGATGTTTCCCGGTTGGCTGGTTCGTGCTCGTGTCATAGGAGCCATTACAACACGGTTTTGTAATGTTAGCTGGTTTAGTTTAACTGTCTCAAATAATGTACTCACGATAACCTCTTCTGTTCTTTATGTTTATTACTACAACGTATAACCAGCGAGTTGAGACTGATTTTTGCAGTAATATTTAATAATGTCAGTATATTGATTTAAAAGTATTTGATAATTGAGGGGGATTTAAATTCATTGTTTAGAATAACTAAACAATGAGCGGTGATAGTGGATAAATTTATTCATTGTAACGCTATTTCATAAATAATTAACAAGCATGATATTTGTAATTATAAAGGTTTATAGTCATCTTAACTTATATGTTTGGTGTCATAATTTTCTACAAACATATAAATAGTGTATTTGTTTTTTATTTTTTCAATTGAGATAATGAATAATATAATGTTATTATTTTTTAAAGGATTAATATGAAAAAAATATTGTTAGTAACGAGTGTAGCGGCTGGAATTTTATTAGAGTTAGCTAGTTTTGATGTTTTTGCAGTTTCAACTACACCTCAAAGTATAGGTTATTGGCAAGATTTAAATAACAATTTAATAGGTTATAAAATTGATATTCCAAATGGTCATCGCGATGAAAGATGGTCAAGAGAGGGTAAGTTTTATAAAAATGGTTGGATGAGTTATTATTCTATCGTTGATGGTAATATTTTTAAGTTGGATCCAAATAATAGGGAGACTAATGAACTTTCTGTAGATGATGAGTTTTTTTATTATAAGAAACTTGATTGTCAAGGGGATAAATATTTAAGAGGATCATCGGGCGGGGAGTACTATCCAGGGGACCAAAACCCAATATTGATGTCAAATAGTAATATTATTAAAACAAAAGTATTGTTAGTAAAATCTGGTCGGGGTGAATATTATCCAGGGCATAGTATGCCAACACCTATATCTGATTTTGATTTTCGTTCAATAAGCCATTTAGATGTTAAGGGAGAATTGATTTGTGAAGCATTAAATCACCCTAAATATGAAGAAGGCTATATGTCAAAAGTTAAAAATATTGAGAATCTGATTGAAAATCCTCATTATAGATGGCTAACTTTTCATATAGATTCTCAAGACCATGTTTACGCTACAGTTAAAGGCATTCAGCCTCCTTTTGAATATATTGATACCGGCCCTATACCTGTTCCAGATTTAATACCTTATCCTTCGTCAGATAAAGATATAAAAATAACAGTTACATCTGAAGGTAATTTATCTTCAGTACTTGTTGATAAAGGACCTGATGTTTTCGAAGGAGAAATTTCAGTAAAGAGAATAAATAAAGGTATTTATGATATAACTTTTCCTGAACGTATTCTTCCGCATAGTAAAACGAGTGAAACAGTACAATTAAGCTGTTCTGTTAATAAGCCTTCTCGTAATGATGGTGGTAATATGGGAATTAGTTGTTACAAACTTGATAATTTACCCGTTGTTCGGGTTGTCTCTATGTTGATGGGTTATCCATCAAATACACAATTTAATTTGCAGACTAGTTGGTAATACTTATTAGGTTTAAATTCGGTAATATAAATGGAAGTATTTATTTTTTTATTGTTACTTGCGAGTCGCTAGCTGATATACCTACGAGTTGGAACAATAATAACTAGGGGGGAAGTGGCGTATAGGTTTCTATAAGCAAATATGAATTTTTATTAATAAAATATACTGCGAGCGTGTAAAAGCGCTCACATATAGATTCTAAAATATTATTTAGTTATTACACTATGCGATCGTTACTTATTCTATTTTTAACCAAAAAATTTTTAATGTCAGCATAAATATGTTTATGCGTTATATGGTGAATATACTCTTTAGTTTATTTGATACCCATCTTTGGGGTTATTCAGCGTTAAGATTAATTATCTGTGGATACGGTTTTTTAAAACGAATTCAAGTTGTTTACTTGGTGAGTTATATAAAGCTCATGTAAGTGCGTATGATGCAGGTTCTTTATATTCCTATATGGGCGGCAGCATTAGCCCCAATGCTTTGTGGTTACGCAGCGAGTCGTTGGAAATTACGGGTATTGATATATTACTCAATCTTATCGTTTTTAGCTTTAGCCGTCATAATCTATTTTCATCTTATCAGCAATGGCGATAGTGGCTTTTGCTCATATTTGTGCGGTGTATCCTTGTTATGAATATGTTTCTTAAATAGAATGCTCGCGCTCAGCAAAGTGTTTAATAAAATAATAAAAAAGAAAGTAAGGAATAATAACAATGAAACTAGAAGCTGTAGATTATACCGCAGAGAATGCGAAACAATTATTTGTTGAATCTCTGCGTAATACTGGGTTTGGCGTACTCAAAAACCATCCGATTCAGCAAAAACTAGTCCAAAATATCTATGATAATTGGTATAAATTTTTTATAAGTGCAGACAAGTCTGATTTTTATTTTAATGTAGAAACTCAAGATGGTTTTTTTCCAACAGAGGTGTCAGAAACCGCAAAAGGACACGCTCAAAAAGACATTAAAGAATATTTTCATTACTACCCTTGGGGTCAATGTCCAACTGAACTTAAGCAAGAAATACAGCAGTATTATCAAGAAGCAAATCAGCTTGCAACTGAGTTATTAGCCTGGGTTGAAGAATATTCACCTAGCGCCATTTCTGAGAAATATTCCCAATCACTTTCAAGTATGATCGATGGCAGTCACAAGACTTTACTGCGTGTTCTTCATTACCCACCGTTAGATGATAATGAACAATTAGGGGCGATTCGAGCGGGTGCGCATGAAGATATAAATCTACTGACAATTTTACCTGCAGCAAATGAGCCGGGGTTACAAGTACTTGATAAAGATGGTAATTGGATAGATGTTCCTTGTGATTTTGGCAATTTAATCATTAACATTGGTGACATGTTACAAGAAGCATCAGACGGTTACTTTCCATCAACGACTCACCGTGTGATTAATCCAGAAGGTGCAGACAAAACGAAATCACGCATTTCATTGCCACTGTTTCTTCATCCCAAACCTGAAGTTGTTCTCTCTGAAAAATACACAGCACATAGCTATTTAATGGAACGCTTGCGTGAACTTGGTTTAATCTAAACGGTTATTAAAAATTCACAGCCTCATTCTAATCAATTGTAGAGTGAGGTTTGATTCTACCCTAACAATTTAAGTATAAAGACAATCTATAATTGTAGTTATCATGTGAATAATATACCTAATAACTGGAGTGGTAATGCTAAACAATATCGCTCCACCAACAATTTTGCTGACGATACTTTTACTCTCAACGACAGTTCAAGCTACTGAAATCACTGGTTGTGCGGTTAAAAAACAAGAAATTGAGATTCAGATTAACTATGCAAAAGAATATAACAATACTCATCAGCTAAAGGGCTTACAAAAAGCATTAGCAGAGGTTAATTTTCATTGTACAGATGAGTCGCTAAAAGCAAAACAACTGAAAAAGATAGCGACCAAAGAGGAAAAAGTAGAAGAAAGAAAACAAGAATTAATAGAAGCAAAAGAGAATGGAAAGATAAATAAAATCAAAAACAAAGAGAGAAAGCTACAAGAAGCAATAGATGAGCTTGAAGAGGCGAAAAACACATACTTACATTATTTTAAATAAGATGATTCAGTGTTGTAAAATGATAAAATATTTTATATAGATAAAGGCCACGAGTGTGGCCAATTAGATTTTAGTTATTAGATCAACAATAATTAAACGACGACAGATTATTTATTATTCAATTATCTTCTACGTTAATTTGATGCTGGAGAATTAAATCCATCCAGCTTGGATCCTTTAATACTTTTCATCCTAACCTTCAACAGTAAAGGTATGAGTGTCCTATGTTTTGTCTAAACAAACTTACCTTTATCGAGGTATTCTAAGATATGGTCTATTACTAGTTGGTTAGTTCTCATACTTGCATGATCGACATTCAATTCAATAAAATCGCCCATATTGGGTAATTTAGTTGAAGAAACGGGCACTAATCCATCATTAGGTTCATTAAATGCCTTTCTTGTAATTCGCCATGGTTTATTACCTGCAATAATACCTGTTTTGTAAAACGGTTCAGGCAATGATTTAGCTAAATCTCCCTCATCAGTACCAAGAGCAAGCGACATTTCACCTAAAAGACCAAAAATACTTTTTTCTCGGTAGGAATCACTTATTGGGCTGCCATTATTCGGTGTTCCCATCATAATCACTTTATCGATTTTTCGTTTATTAAGCATAGATGGATGATCAGCTAAATAAGAGCGGATCATTAATCCACCTAAAGAGTGACCGATAAAATGGGTGTTATATGAATTATCAAAGGTTAAAAAACAATCATTAATTTGTTTAACCACCTGTTTTTTTATGGTGTCAACAGAACGACCAACGGTTTTATATTCTAGAACACAAGTGTTATAACCCGTATTTTTTAAACCATTTGTTATAAATTCCATTCCTTTTGCGTTTTGCCCAAAACCATGAATAACAATAATATTTTCATTTTTGGCGTGATTAGTAGGTAGTGTTGATGAGGCATAAACAGGATTTTGGTAAAAAGCCTGTAAAAGTAATAAATAAAAAGTAATTCTTAATTTCATATAGTCATTTTCTGATGCAGAATTTTCACAAATATAAATGAATTCACTGTTATTCTCATTATTTTTGGAATCTTGATTAGTAAAACTTATCTTAACTTGTAACAAAGTGTGCACTTTTAAATAAAAGATAATATAAACAAAAGGTTAAATAATTTATTGGTGGTATTTTTTATTCTAAAATACACTTTTTTTTGATTTTTAATAATCTATTTATCACCATTTCTTTATCTTTGTTACAAAATAGTTTTATATTTATTGTAGGGTTAGGGGAGTAGTATTCCTTAGTTTATTCATCGCTTCAGCAATAAGCATTAAAGCACTCTAAATTTTTCACCATTAGAAAATGTCATGCTATGAGCAAGTTTCCAATATTTAATTAAGTCGGTTAAATGTCGATTATCTTTTTGTTGGTTAAGCCAAAGCTTATCTTCAATGTCCTGCATAGTGAAATGCTCAAAAGCGATAACTTTACTTTAGTGAGAACCGGTTGCGGATATCGATGTAATTAAGGAATGTTTTTTGTGTTTTTTAGGGGAAAATGACTATCAATGTCATTAAATTGTAACAAGAAATAAATAATCTACAGCTAAGTTTTTTTTCTAACAGTATATTATTGATAATGTTAATTTTAAACTTGGTTGTTGCATGATTGCTTCATATGCGAAATTTACGAAAAGATATCCAATATTTCATTTTAGTATTGTGATTTTGTGTATTTTTATGTTTTTTTGTAGTGGTTATTTACTTTTAGTGGATGAGAATATTTGGGCAATTTTAGGATTAATAACACCACTTCCTTTTATGTTTTTATTTGCTAACGCATCAAAATATAAAAGAAAATATTTACATGGTTAGTTTTTAGATAGTTCAAATGTCGCTTATCTAGCGACATTTTTTGTACCTAAACATGACAACTATCGCTTACATGCCACTATTTGAGGTGTTTTTATGTCTGTTAATGGCTTAATAATACGTAATTTTGTGTATTTCCTAATAATGGTCGTTAGTTTTCAATTGGTCAGTAAATACATATCCTTAATAGATGTTGGATATCGATAGATGGGTAAGCAAGAGAAAGTAATACAGAGACGGTTAGCTCTCAAAATATCAAAATTAACGAGAGATAAATTTTTACGTATTTATGCAAAGATATATGTAAACCTTAAATAAAACACCTATAAATGTGTTAACAATGAATTGAGGTTAAGATTCACCTGTCGCCACTAAGCAAATATCCTCATTAAAAATTAGTAACATCACATTTTGATGCTTTTGTGGTTTTATTCATTATCGTGAATAAAAAACGGCCACCTAAAAAGGTAGCCGCTGGCTTGGTGCTTATAGAGAACCAGCAACGAAGTTGAATGGGAGAAGTTAGCGCTTAAAAATAAAATCATTTATAAACAGTATCTTGAGTTTTTTCGATCAATGACTTGTATTGCTTGTAAATACGACGTTTTGCGATGTTAGGCGACGTTTAATGATGTTTGTCGCCATTCTGTCGCCACTTTTTATAGGCTAAATAGGGGGTTTTTGGTGAGTGCTTTTGATAAGTGATCTGGTGAGAAGTGAGCATAACGCATGGTCATTGTAATATCAGAATGACCTAAGATTTCTTTCAACACCAATATATTGCCGCCGTTCATCATGAAGTGACTTGCGAACGAATGGCGTAATACATGTGATGCTTGTCCTGATGGCAAATCAAAGTCCATCGTTTTAAGTAGGTTCCAAAATGAATTATAACATGGAGAAAATAAAGCCCCTGAAGTTGGTTGATATATTTCGTCATAGAGTTCTTTGCTGATAGGTACAGATCTATTCTTACCACTTTTTGTTTTGGTAAAGGTCACTTTGTATTTACTGAGTTGGCTACCTTTCAATTGAGCCGCTTCATTCCATCGTGCTCCTGTAGATAAGCATAGTTTAACGACCTTAATGATGTCGGGATTTTGCCTAGTGGCTAGGCTGTCTAATAGAATAGTAATTTGTTCTTTAGTAAGAAAAGCCATTACATTATCTTTTTTACGAAACGGCTTCATATCTTTAAGCGGGTTAGCGGAGTGCCATTCACCAAGCTATATAAGTTTATTAAAGACTGAGCGAAGGTAGGCTAAATCTAGATTACTCTTTGCATATAGCTAATGCGATACGGCCGAGAACTACAATGTCACTTTCTGATATTTAAAACTCACAGCTACTAGGCATAAAAGTAGGGGAGCTGTTACCAAAAGCGCAAAGGGGTTTACTAGTTAGTAGACCAAGACGGTAACTTTATTGATGAAACCGATGTGTTGGCCTCATTGTAGTGTAAAGTGCGCCAAGTGTTAGCCATTGAATCACAAAGCTATCAAAGCCCTAAGACATGGGTAGGTTCTGAAAAAGAAAATGTGTTGAGTTTATTCAGTGATCTAATGCAAGTGGTCACGGAGCTATCAAGTACCTTAGCCAGCCATACTCATAACAGCCCAGAGACAGGCGCGCCAACATCACCACCAATTCAAGGTGACGGCGTCACAGGCCATGGCAAAGCATCAACCAAATTAAAGCAACGCTTGGATCCCACCACTAAATAAACTGCGCTAATAATACTCACCTCAACGCCCACACAAGGGTGTTTTTTTATGCCTGTCGATAAGGTATGGAACAACAATCACCAACCCAACCACGAAGCGCACAGCCCCTCACGGAATCTATCACGGTGACGTAAACCCCACTACTCCTCCCCACCTGTGGGATTAACGATCTAAAAATTTTTACAGTTTTATTTTTCGCAGTTCTGGCCGCGTGGGGCTGCAGCAAATTAACGCGCAAGCCCCAGTAATAGTGGGGCTTGGCAGCTTGAGTGATGCGCTTAAATGTCATTCAGAGCGTTAAATAAAATTTAAATGAATGATCTAAATTACACCTTATTTCAGTTTGATGATCTCGGTTGGTTGTTAACTTATTGATATTATTAAAAAAAGAGTGTATTTTCCGTGGCGTTTTTTGACAAACTAATGATCACGGTTGTTTTTTCACTAAACACACAACGCCAGTATTGGCGCGGGCTGCAGGGGAATTTGAGGAGATGAAAAGTTGAAATGAAACAATCAGTTGCGGACAGTTCATAGTGACGCTATAAAGAGATGGATTTTTACTTTTATTAACCAAGTTTAGGTGTTTATGGAAGCTCAAACAGCTATTTCATTCTTAGCAGGTCTTATTGGGGCAGGGGTTGGCGCATATGCAGCTTCATATCTTAAAGTATCTGCGAAAATTACAGCGGAAACAAATCATATTCTAGAAATATTAGATCAAAAATACCTTTTTAAAATTCAAGAAGAGTCAGCAAAGATTGATGCTGTAACTAATAAAATTGATGAAATATTAGCGCAACAAAGGGCTATAACGAGTACTAACGAAGCAGCAAAAATTGACGTATTAACTGTTAAAATGGATCAGGTTGTAGAACAGCAGAAAAATATTACAACGACAACAGAAACTATTAAATCTAATGTTGATATTGATAATTGGAGAAAAAAAGAAAATCAAATTTTACGTAGAGAAAAGATAGAGTTACTTTACTCTAAATTTTCAGAGTACTTTTTAGAGTGCAAGATAATGCTTAGCCCATTTACTGGTTCAACAACAATTGAGCATAGGAAAGAAGCAAGTATGAAAACTTTTTTACTATGTGATGAAGTGAATATGATCACTAATTTGTACTTTAGTTCAAACTCTCAACTCATGAGTCTAAAGGAAGAACTCAATACGAAAATGTCTACTTCAATGGAATTGTTTAAAAAATATTCAGAATTAGGCTGCGATGTTCCATTAGTTGAGTATAACTCCATTATGAAAGAGTCTTTGCTAATATCTCATGATATTAAGATTTTGTTGAGTGACACTATGGCAAGAGAACTTGATTAAGATAAAGGTATTTATTGTATTTAAAAGTACATTCAATTATCACTACTTTTTGCCGCCACTTTGTCGCCACTTGCTAGTTTTTACACTAAAAAAGCCTTAAGTTACTCACTTAAGGCTTTTGTGTTTTTATTCGTTATTTTGAATAAAAAACGGCCACCTAAAAAGGTAGCCGCTGGCTTGGTGCTTATAGAGAATCGGTATTAACGAAGATCATCAGCAACAGCAAGTACTGCTGCTAGCGTGTCGTGACCAAAGCCAATACTACGCTCTGGAGACCAGCCGTATAGGCTATCTGGCTGATTGTTATGATCTTTAAATGGCATTTCAACAGTGTAAGACAAGCAGTTAAATTGTTCGCCAACCCAGTTTGATGCCACTGTTAAGTTAGCTTCGCCTGGTTTATCTTTGCCGTAGCCGTGTTCGTCTTGGAATTCTGGCGTTACGGTTAATAGTGCTTGTTTGAATTTATTTTCAAGATTTTCAAGGCGCGCATCGTATGATGGAATGCCTTCAGAACCAGCAACGAAGTTAAATGGAATTGCTTCATCACCATGAATATCAAGGAACATATCCACGCCTGTTGCTAGCATCTTTTCACGGACGTAGAAAACTTCAGGGCTCTTTTCTAGTGATGGTGTTTGCCATTCGCGGTTAAGGTTAACGCCAATCGCATTTAAACGTAGATGACCACGTGCACTACCATCTGGGTTCATGTTAGGTACAACATAGAATACAGCTTTGTTTAGTAAGGCGCGACCAACGGTATCAGTTTCATCTAATAGGCGTTGAACGAGACCTTCAACAAACCATTCTGCCATTGTTTCACCTGGGTGCTGACGTGCAATAACCCAGATTTTTTTCTTCGCTGTTTCTTCGCTATCTGCTGCGTGCTCATCACCAATAACTAATAGGCTGACATCACGGTTATCAAGTGTATGGCCGAGTGTTTCTAGGCGACAGTTATAGTGGCTTTGCGCTAGGTGCAATAGATCTTGATGACGATCGTAGCCGTACGGTGCAAAGTAAGCGAAGTACATTGATTCATTTTCAGGAATAACAGTAAACGTTAATGTGTCACCATCAAATTCTGAAGGGATACGGAACCACTCTTCACGATCATAAGAGGCAACAACATCATAACCGTTCCAACCTTCAGGGTAGGCTGAGTTAGCAAGATCTAACAACTTAATAGTATGAGGCTGCTGTGCTTCTGATTCTAAACGGAAGTGAAACCATTGATGTAGTTCAGATTGGTTATCGTTAGGAATACTTAGCTGAATGTCGTCTTTATGATCTGCTTTAACAACATTGATGCTACCGCTTTCAAAGTTACTGAAAATTTTCATGGTGTTTACTCGTTATCATTATAAGTATTGAATTAGGCTATCACAAACCACAGCAATCGATAATGATTTTTGTTCATCAAAATAAGGTTCCATTGTTTAGCTGAGTGATAAATCATCAATGGTGCTGTTTAGAAGCATCAACCGTATAAAATAGTGATTATTGGCATCGATAGGGTGCTGTTGTTGGAATCTAATAATACAGCTATGTATAAAATGCATATTTTTTATTAAAACATCAATTAAAGTACATTAATGTGATTGAGTCAGCTTTTTGAGTGATAATTTATGCAGTGATAGTGGTGGTGATATGCTTTATGTGGCTGGTTATCTTGAAAGTGGTGTGTTATTTGTATCAGCTTACCCATAGTGATTATTTTTGTGGTTACAACACTGAATGAAAACCTTACACCAACAGATTATTAAGTACATGCGTTTGTTTCATGTGCTACGTATTATTATCGCCTGCATTATAGCTTTTTCTGTCGATATTATTTTTAAGCTTCCTTATGGCACTTGGGCTCCTATTACTATTATTGTGGTGATGTCAGCCAAGTATTCAGGTGAAGTGTCAGATAAAGCCAGTCAACGAATACTTGGTACTACAGTCGGGGCAATTTTAGGACTGTCGCTGTATTTTTTCCCTATCGATAATGTTTATTGGCATTATGGGTTACTGATTGTGATGCTAAGTGTGTCGCTTTACTTTACGTTAGGTAAATACTCATACAGTGCAATTTTAACCTCAGTGACTTTGGTCTTAGTGGCTGGTAGCGGGCCTGGCGATTTACATATTGCATTATGGCGTACAACCAATGTGTTATGGGGTGGGTTAGTGGCGATTATTGCGAGCCAATATTTATTTCCAGCTAAAGCGACCGATCATTTTAAATTCGCCTGTGGTGATTTCTTACGCCTATTTCATCAGTACTATTCGGAACATAATGCGTTAGTCAATAGTGATGATGCCTATCGTGAGATCCAGCTCTCTCAATTACGTCAAACATTAAATAAGATCACAGCGTTAGAATCGAGTATTGGTCATGAGTCGCCTGAAATGAAACTGCCTGTAAAGAAAGCGATCGCGTGTCAGGTAAGAATGTTTAATTTACTCGAAAATATTATTCAGACTCAGTGGCGTCATCAATACAGTAAAGAAAAAGTGCAGGAAATAAGGGCATTATCACAGGCGAAAGAACAATTATCACTAATGTGTGGATTATTAGGGGAAGATTTATTATCAACTCAAAAGCCATTAATGGTGCTTAATAAAAAGCAGCTTGATATTTTAGCGTTATATCCGAAGTTAGCGTCAAGTGTTGATAGCCGGACTGATATCAGTTACTACGGTTATTTGTGGCTTAATCGAGAATTGGCACGTCAGGTTGCCGAGCTTTCTGAGTGGTTGTGCCAATTTGAAACGATTAAAAACGAAGTGCTATAACAACTATTTCATTTCAGAATAATAGGCAGCAATATCGGCAATATCTTGTGAAGTGAGGTTCTGCAATTGTCCTTTCATCATGGTTGCCATTGGGCCAATACGCATATCATTAGTATAAGCGAGCATTGAATCATAAAGGTATTTCTGCTGTTGACCAGCAAGATTAGGGTAACTTGCTTGTGATGCTATGCCGTTACTACCATGACAAAAACGGCAACTTGGGGTTTTGAGTTCTCCTTTGCTTGCGTCACCTTTAGGCATGGCGTAAGCATTGCTGCTAACGCTAATGATGAGCACTGCGGCTGTTGAGAGTGTCCGGAAAATGTTAAATATATGCATTATGAATAAGCCATTAATTTATATGATTATAAGAAAGTTATAATAAAAATATACTATAGTTAATCAATGACTTGATATTTATTTGCTTCTAAATAGTGTAACAATAAATGTCGTAGATAATTACATTTTAGTGATGTTGTCTAGTTAACTATCTGGGTTGTTACGAATTCGAATGAAGCGAGCAAAACGGGGGATGCCATTGTTGGTATAACCGTTATGACGATATTGAATCGTTGAACCAATAGCTGGTGGCGATTGCCGCTGTTGATCATTAAAGCCTGAGCCAATTTTAAAGGTATTATTAGTCGCTGTTTTAACCCAGATCGCTCCCATCATACCTTGGTATTTTCCATTTCCTTCCTCATAGCCAATAATAATAGCTTCAGCATCTTGATGGTTTTTTAGTTTTAATAAGTGTGCTGTTCGACCAGAAGTGTAATTATTTGATTTATGATGCAGCATTAATCCTTCACCATCATGACTGCTAACAATATCTAACCACTGTACTAATATAGCCAGATTATCGAGAGATTTATGTTCAATCCACTGCAAATGAGTAAGTGGTCGATTATTGCTATCTCGCTGTTGTTTAATTAGTGCTTTTAATTGACTGTAGCGTTTACTGAATGGGGCACTATTATGTGGAAGATCAAACACCATATAATTCACCTGTTTCCATGCCTCATTGTTCGGCTCTGTATCAAGAACAATACGGGTTAATGCTTGAAATTTACCACGTTCAATCCAAAGTTCGCCGTCCAGTGGTGTTGAAGGAAAATTAGCATAAAACCATCTTGGGGCATGAATAATATTGCCTGTTTTTGTGAGAAGTTGCTGACCATTCCAATAAGCACGAATACCGTCGAGTTTTTCGCTAACTAAATAATCATCGAGAGTAAAATTTTCGTGGATTTGATGGTCATTACTATAATGAGCTGCATTTAACTGTTCATTGGGTAAACTTTTAGCCAGCATTAATGGTGGTTGAGCTGCAACAATAGGAAAACTAAGCGAGAGACTAATTAATGCTGCAATAGGTGTTAATCGCTTGCCACTAGGTTGAAAGGTATGCGTATCATTATCTGGTGAAAAAGGCTGAAATGGTAATAGTGGCATGATATCGCTCCTTAATGAACATAGAGCCATAACAGTAAATAAATGGCTTAAATGGGTATATTACTACGTCGTCTTTTTAGTTGTGTTTGTGCTGATGTTAGAGTTACGTAATGTGAATCAGGTTACAGTTACATTATTTATGTGTTGAGAGTGCTATATAGGAATTAAGTATGTTGAGTATCAATATAGTCAAAATGATAAAAAAAGGTTATTTATCGACTGTATTTATGGGCTAGCTCGGGTAAAATTCTGCCATAATTGATCTCTATCTGTGGTATTGGCTGTAATGCAATCTTCTTCGTCGCGTTTTTTTACTCGTGTTAATCAATTTTTAGTCTCAAAGAATATCAATATTTCTTTTCATTGTTATTTTATTCATGCCATGAGTTTTATGGCGCTGGGGTTGTTTTCATCGCTGTTAATTGGATCAATTCTGAATACGATAGGTATTAAATTTTCAATACCTTTGCTGAGTGACGTATTGTGGCCGATAGCGAAACAAATGACAGGGCCAGCAATTGGTGTTGCTATTGCTTATGCGCTAAAAGCGCCACCATTAGTATTATTCTCTTCAACTATTGCTGGTGCTGCGGGGGCTGCAATGGGGGGACCTGTTGGTGCATACGTTGCCAGCGTTTGTGCGGCAGAATGCGGTAAACTTGTTGCTGGCGAAACGAAAGTTGATATTTTAGTGACTCCTGCGGTAACAGTATTAGTTGGTGTATTAATTGGTAGTTGGATCGGACCATTGGTTGGGGCTGTGATGACTCAATTTGGTCAATTAATTATGTCGACTACGCAATTACAGCCATTATTAATGGGGGCGCTAATTGCGGTATTAATGGGAATGGCATTAACCTTACCGATCAGTAGTGCAGCTATCGCAATTATGTTGAGTCTCAATGGATTGGCGGCAGGTGCTGCAACTGTCGGTTGTGCTGCACAAATGGTTGGTTTCGCTGTTATGAGTTACCGAGTTAATGGCTGGGCCGGCATATTCGCGCAAGGGTTAGGTACATCGATGTTACAACTACCTAATATTGTTAAGAATTATAAAATTTGGATTCCACCGATTATCGCCTCTGCAGTTCTAGGGCCAATAGCAACTGTTGTCTTTCATATGGAAAATACGCCGCTTGGTGCTGGTATGGGAACATCTGGATTTGTAGGACAGATTCAGACGTTGATTGCGATGGAACAACCTGGTGTCAGTAGTGGTTATATTTATGGGTTAATCGTTTTAATGCATTTTATTTTACCAGCAGCGATCACACTTATTGTTGCCTATATTATGCGTCGCCAAGGTTGGATTAAAGACAGTGATTTAGTCTTGAAATTAAGTTAATGCCGATAGTTAGTGATTATTAACGCTTAGCTAAGGTTGCTATTTGTTGTTGTTCCGCACAGCGAAAAAAAGCATCCGCTTGGCGTTGGCTGGCAATAAAAGCAAAGGGAGCCAGTCCTTTAATATGTAATTTAGTGCGATAACTGTGGGCTTTAAATGCTTTGGTAAATAGCTGTGGACTGAGATTATCGTTGGCAATGGTTGCTGTATAAATAGCGGTTTTATCATCGATGCGTTTAAACAAATTATGGTCGACGGCGTAGCTGATTTCTTGGTGTTGATCGACATTATCTATCGAATGTTGGGTTAATTGTCCTCGAGATGGCGCTTGGAGATCGCTGAGATGGTAGATTTTAACGTCATAGTTATTTTTTCTGTCTGTCGACATGGTTAGGACGGTATTATCGAGTAAGCGCTCTTCTTTAACTGTGAGTGTACATTTAGTTTCTGTTTGACTATAGGTTGAGTTTTCTAGTAAAGGTATTGAAAATGCTGAAACAGTTAACACAATAAGTGGTGTGATCATAAATGTACCATAAAGTTATATAGTGTATTGAAATCCGTTAAATTAATCCTAGTTTGGCTAGAGTACATTTATCGGTTAATCTCAAAATATATTATGATTGAAACAAATTATTAAAATTGAGAATCAAGGATGGACTTTCTCGAATTTACTAATAAGTAAGGTTTTTTTTAAAGATAGAATATTATTTGATGTGAAATTAACAATTCATCATCGGTTAAATGTTAATTTCATTAGCAGTTAAATATATTAGTTATTCTTAATCCAAAAAAATAAAATGGAGAAAGTGATTATGTCTACTAAGGCGACGAGTAAAACCCCTTTGTTATTATCTCTTTTAGCACTAATTGTTGGTGGTGCAATTGGTTATGGTGTAGGCGTAAAAGTAGAACAGAATAGTAGTGCACCGAATCTTCAAGCTTGTCAGCAACATATTAAGGCTCAAACAGATCAACTAGAGCATAGTGCTGAACAATATCAAGCACTAGTGGCTGATAGTGAAGAGCAAAGCAAGCAGTTAGAGCAAGCTACTACAGAGTTAACTGCGATGACGAAGTTAGTTGAGAAGCAAAAAGCCGATTTTGCACAACAATTAGCGTCTTTGGCGCAAAAGAAACAACAGTTATCAGTAAGTCAAAAAAAATTAGAAGTGACTAAAAAGAAATTAGATACTGAAGTTGTAAAATTAAAAACAACCACGAATAAGCAGCAAGTTGTTATTGATAAATCGCAACAGTACTTTGAACGTCAAGCAGAGATGCAGGCGAATGTGAAATCAACGCAGGCAAAGATTGTAGAATTACAACAGGCGGCGAAAGGTTTCAAAAAAGCCTGTGATGAGTTTAAATCTGGCAATAGTTGGAACTGGGTATCACAAAAAGATTGCGATAATTATGATCAGCAATTGGGATTATTGAAAAACAAACAAGCTATTTTAGCGACTCAGCAACAAGCTTTAGCGGTTATTAATGATGAAATTGGTAAGAAATAAAGGCTATTTACGGGCTCTATATTAAATAAAAAATAGCTGCAATTGCAGCTATTTTTATATCTGTAAGATTGTCATTGTGTTTAGTGGCCAATCGGACGTGCTAGTGAGATCGGAAAACCGCGCTCTTCAGCTATCTTCTCTGCATAACTAACGATATCGTGTTGGCTTAATTGATGAGCCACTGGAAACTCGTTTTCACGGGTTTGTGGTACTGGTGTTGGAATTAAATCTAATGTAGCAAGTTGTTCAATAATGGCATCAGCTACGGATAATGCAGATGAAGCTTTAACAATCTCAGATCGTGCATAGCGTTGATGAGAATAAGACACATCAGCTGCACGTAAGGTTGGATCATTTCCTGGAATTTGTTGAGCACCAAATAAGGGTTTTCCACCGACAGTCGCTTGATCAAACTTATTAACAAATTGCGCCATGTGGTTAATAGCCCGTTGCGTCCGTTGATCAATCTCTTGTTGTGACCAATGCTGTTGTAATTTGGCTTTAAAGGAAGAATCTAACTGTGGTTGAGCACTGTTTGCATTTGATGCAACTAAGCCATTCTTAAATAAAGTAATATCTTGTGTCATACCATGGAGTTGGAAGAAACCATCAGGATAAGGTGTTAACTGTGCCATACCGTTCGGTGTGCCACGTTCTCCATGAAAAATGACTTCAGGCCACTGTGCATCACATTGTGACCAATGGGTGACATAAGCTGCTTTAAATTCGACCATTCGTTGACGAGGAATATGTGCCAAGTCATCAATAGTCCCCGTTCTATAACCGCCGGCATTGACCAGATAGTCAACATGGATCTGATGTCGCTGGTTAGTCGCGTCTTGATAGCTAACTTGCCAGCCTGTGCTTTTTTCAGCTAATGATGTCACTTTAGTGCTGGTATGAACATGGCACGATGTCAGCTTTTCTAATGCTAGTGTCAATGTTGCTGCAATTCTAAATACACTTAAGCCATATTCTTGCACCATGACTAACGGGTATTTGAATTGATCTAAATTGATAGATTTAGCGACTGGGATCATCCACTGATCTGGCGTTAGCGGTTGGGATGGATTGTCTTGTAATGCCAGACGCTCCAAATCACTACGTTGATACAGTTTAAAGTAATCCTTTGGTTCTCCCAGCACTTTATTTTTAAGATCGTGTTCTACCAGTGCTTGGTAAGTACGTTGTAATAACTCAAGTCGAGGTAATAAATCATTAGGATTACCAGCATCATTGCAAGGTATAGCAATAACGGTTGGCCTAATATTCGAAGTATGTTGGTAGACACGTAGTGTATCAATCGATTGTGTGAGCAGTGTCAGACATTGTTGATCTGATATTTCACGATAAAGATTTCCACCTGCGTGCAAGTGACAAATAGGGGGACCATTAACTAAACTTTTCCCTTCTTCAAACAACTGAACATTTATACCTTGCTCTGCTAATCGAAGTGCAATAGTTGATCCAGCTATACCGCCACCAATAATACCAACAGTGATAGGTGAATCAGAGAGGGGAAGCGATGTCATTTTACTTTCAATTAAATTCATAATGCTTGAACACGTAAATCAGCTAAAAACAACAAAAGGATTTATTTAATAAAGGTATATGTAATAAATCCCTTGAATGCATGAATGAAACCATTTTACGTTGTAATAACATAAAGAGAAATAGTAGTGAATTAAAATCCTATTAAAAGCACATCAGTGGTATTTGTTTTGTGTATGTCATTGCAAGTATACATATCAAATTCCTTTTTGGAATTGGTTGCGATTTTGAGTGTATTGTTATGCTTGAGTTATTATAAATTGATATATTTACTTCATTTTATAGTGATAAAGGTAATGAATTAAATGCTTTTTAAAAATAAATATAATACCTTTTTGAATAAAATCAGCAAAATCGTTTTTTATTTATACCTTTATTATCAATGTGTTGTGTTTTTTATTTGGTGTTAATATTTATTTATTCTGGATTTTTATTTTTTCTTTTGTTAACTTTAATTATGTTTTTTTGAACTTAAATATAAAAATATGGTCGCGAATTATATTTCTATGTTGAGATATCGAGAAAACAGCAGTAGTGGTAATAAGTATAATAAAGGATAAATAATGTCTAAAATGAATTTGGTAGTTTTACCTCTTGCACTTCTTGTTTCTGGTGCCGTAAATGCAGCAACTGTAAATCCATACTATGTGGGTGCACGTGCTGGTGGTGTTCATTATGCTGATTTAGATGCTAAAACAGGCAATGATCATTGGAACCCAAGTCAAGTAACTTCAATCGATAGAGATGATTTGGCTGGTGGTATTTTCATGGGTTACAATGTAACACCATGGTTTGCTGTTGAGACGGGTTATACTTGGCTAGGCGAAGTAAAGCTTAAAGAAGCTAACGCTAAAGTTAAGCAGCAAGCAATTGACTTAGTAGGTAAATTTACTTACCAAGCAACTGATGCATTAGACTTATATACTAAAGTTGGTGGCGCATGGCAGTTCTCTCATATTAAAGCTGAAGGTTTATCTGATCGTGATGATAGCTTGATCGCTACTGCTGGTCTTGGTGCTGAATATCACTTTACAAACAACCTTTCTGCACGTGCTGAATATCAGTACTACCACGATATGGAAGTGAAACCTGCAGAGACTAAAATTAACTGGGATGCACATTACTACGGTGTGAGCCTTGTTTACGGTTGGGGTGCTCCAGCAGCCGTTGCTCCTGTTGTAACTGAAGTTGTTGAATCTACAACTATTCAATTAGAGCCTATTTCTGCGGCAATGCCATTCGCATTTGATAGCGATAAACTATCTGCAGAAGATAAGCAACGTCTAGATCCAATCGCACAACGTCTTGTGAACTTCCCTGAAGCACAACTTGTTGTTATTGGTCATACAGATAGCACTGGTGCAGAAGCATACAACCAGAACTTATCTGAGCAACGTGCACTTACCGTTGCAACATACTTAACTAAGCACTTCAACATTGATCCTAGCCGTGTATCTGCGGAAGGCCGTGGTGAACTAGACCCAGCAGCATCGAATGATACTACTGAAGGTCGTGCTCAAAACCGTCGTGCTGATGTAACGACTCCTGGTTTTGACATTGAACAAGCGGCTGCAGCTGCTGTTGTTCAATAAGTATTATTTAATGGTATTTTAAAAAAGCGCCAGATTGGCGCTTTTTTTATGCCTAAAAACCATGATAAGTGGAGTATCAATATTTTATTGTGGTTATTCAACTTTATAACGGGAGTATTATTTTCTCTGACGTATCGAGAGAGTGTTATCATGTCGGATTCATGAATTAGGTAGATGTTAGGCATAATAAATAAGCGGAGAATATTATGGCGATTTGGCAGCGACCGTTTACGTTAGCACTTTTTAATCAGACCTCTAAAAATACATTAGTCGAACATTTAGGCATTGAATACGTTGCTGTCGATGATTCATCGCTATCAGCCTCTATGCCTGTCGATTCTCGTACGCATCAACCACTAGGGATGTTACATGGCGGGGCTTCTGTCGTATTAGCCGAAACATTAGGTTCATTGGCTGCGAATTTTGCAGTAACTAGTGATTATTATTGTGTTGGCTTAGATATTAATGCGAACCATATTCGCGCCGTTCGTAGTGGTTTTGTTACGGGGAAGGCGACACCATTACATCTTGGTGCGACAACACAAGTATGGCAAATTGAAATTCGAGATGAACGTCAGCGTTTAGTGTGTACTAGCCGTTTGACGATGGCCGTTTTAAAACATAAAAAGCAGTAAATATAATGATCATTACTTTTTCTCAAGGCAAAATTATTGCGACTCAACATGAGGTTGTTATTCGTATTGATGGCTGTTGTCGAATAATGATGCAGGCCCAAGTAGACGAATTAACATTAATCGGTGGTGCTAATGTGATCACCGCTGTTGGTAGCGGTTTAAATTGGTCAGTTAAGTTAGATACAGATGAACAACTTCAGCAATTAGCCACTGAAATAGGGATTGCAATCACACATCATTAACTGCTTGGGTGTTTAGTTGTATTTTATGAGCGAATAGTAATACGCGTCGTGTCGGTGTGATTTTATTTTTATTTACCTATGACAAATAAATACTATTTTGGCATTATTGGTGAGTCTGCATATAATTGCATCCAGAACTTATCTAATATTAATCACTATAAAGTAAATAGTATGTCTAATAAATATTTTGCGCTTTTACCGCTCGCTGTTCTTATTTCTGGTGTTGTCCAAGCAGCACCCGCTAATCCTTACTATGTTGGTGTTCGTTTAGGCGATGCTAACTATTCTCATTTTGAACAGAATGGCCATACCTCTAACCTTGGTTTGAAACACAACGACCTTGGGGCAGGTATTTTTGCTGGTTATAATATTACACCATGGTTTGCTGTTGAGACTGGCTACACTTGGTTGGGGGATGCACAGTTTAATCATCAAAATATTAAACAACACGCTTTTGATTTAACGGGTAAGGCAACATGGCATCTTAATGATAGCTGGGGTCTCTTTGCTAAAGCTGGTGGTAGTTATATGCTAACGGCTTATCATGGTAATGGTATTAGTGATACTGATGATCATCTTGTAGGTACCGTTGGTGCTGGTGTTGAATATCAATTAACCGATCATTTATCAACGCGTCTTGAATACCAGTTCTACCATGATTTATCCTCAAAACCACGTGGCACTGATTTAAGCTATAAATTTAATACTAATTTCTACGGCTTAAGCTTGGTTTATAACTGGGGAGCAAAGCCAGTAGTGGTTGATACTATTGCGCCGGCAATGGCACAGACAGTGACGATTGAGCCTTCAACATTATCATTAGGTTATGGTGTTAATCAGTATAAATTAACGGCTGCTAATGAAAAAGCATTACAGCCAATGATGAAGCGTCTAACTCGTTACCCAAGCGCTAAAGTTGTGGTGACTGGTTATACTTCAAATACAGGTACTGTGGCTTATAACCAAACATTATCTGAGAAACGTGCTCATGCTGTAGCTTCAGAGTTAGCAAAATATGTGGCTGATCCTACCCAAGTAACAGCGCAAGGTATGGGTGAGCAACATCCGATCGCTAGCAATGATACGACAGCAGGCCGTGCGCAAAACCGTCGTGTTGAAATCACCTCTCCTGCTTTAAAAATTGCGACAGAAGCCGCTTCTGAGCGTTAAGTTTTAGTTTTCTTATTACATGGTTATTGAATTCAAACCAGAGTAATAAAAGCAGCAATAAAAAAGCCAGCTATGTTGATAATAATCATAGCTGGCTTTTTTTATATGAACACCATAAGGAACGATGATTATTTTTCTGGTGTATAAACCGGTTTTTTACGAAGACATAATGACATGATCATGCCAAATATTGCCCCTTGAGTGATAATCGCTGAACCACCATAACTAAAGAAAGGTAATGGACTTCCCATTACAGGTAATACTCCACTTACCATACCTATGTTAATGAAACTATATAGGAAGAAACTTAACGCGAAAGAGGCGCTGACTAAGCGTGCAAACGGTGATTCTGATTGATTTGCTAGCCAAATAACACGAAATGTCATGAAGGCGTAAATCCCTAATAAAAAGACGCTGCCCCAATAGCCCCATTCTTCAGCAAAGGTTGAAAAAATAAAATCAGTATGGCTTTCTGGTATAAAGCCTAAATTGCCTTGGGTTGCATCGGTCCAACCTTTACCGCGTATTCCTCCAGAACCAATCGCAATTTTTGATTGAATGATTTGGTAACCAGAACCGAGCGGATCGGACTCTGGATCAAGAAACTGTAGTACACGTTTTTTCTGGTAGGTTTCCATTACGAAATACCAAGCCAACGGTATTGTTACTCCAATGATGCCTAAAACAGTCGAAATTAACTTCCAACTCATACCGGCATAATAGAGTACAAACAGCGCGTATAGAATGGTAAAAATAGCGCCATCTAGATCGGGCTGAATAAAAATAAGTCCAGCTGGAATCGCGGTGATGAATAGGCAAATAAGTACTTTTTTAATCGTCGGACGCCCAGCTTCAGCAATGAGTACCCACGCCATCATTAATGGTACTGCGACTTTAACAAGTTCTGAAGGCTGGAAACGTATTGGTCCCAGTGCTAACCAACGTCGTGAACCATTAGTACTGTCGCCACTAACAAAAACGCCCAGTAGCAGAATAACGGTTACAATAAATAAATAAGGTGTATAGCGTTGGTAAGTTGCTGGAGATATGGCTGACATGAAAACTAATGCGCCAATTGCAAGCATGCCACGTATTAGGTGACGCTCAATAATAGGTACACTAAAGCTACTAGCGCTCCATACGGTTAATGAACTAAATGTGATCAAAAGGAGAATTGATATACAAAGTGGTATATCAAGATAAGGACGGTATTTATTCATTAAGTACTACTGCAAACCACGCGTAATTGCGCACCGATGATAAGGTAGTGCTACTTTAAAATATTATTGCTTCACTACAAGATATATTTTGCAACAGAATGTATTTCTGTTGCAGTGGCCTAATAAATGCACAAAAGTTGTACTTAAATAGCCTTAACAAGAAATATTATCGATTGAATTTTCGGCAATGTCGCAGTATTTAATATTATGTCTCAAGTATAATAACTGAAAATAATAAAATAACAGTGGAGTTGCAATGGATCGTTATTACTGGGGTGTTGATTTAGGTGGTACTAAAATTGAATGTGCAGTCATTGAGCGTAATAGTGACATTTGTGTCGTTCGAGAGCGAATCGCAACGGAAAGCGATCAAGGTTATAGCCATATTTTAAATCAAATTAAATTGTTGATTGATCGTTGTGTAGAACAATTAGGTCAGCGACCTCAAGCGATTGGATTTGGCACTCCCGGTACCTTAGATCCTCATTATGGCGTCATGAAAAATTGTAATTCCACCGCACTTAATGGCAAACCACTTGATAAAGATCTTATGTCATTATTAGGTGTAAAAGTTGTCTTAGCCAATGATGCTAATTGTTTCGCTCTAGCTGAAGCGCATTTTGGTGCCGCTAAGCGAGTAAAACCCGATGCTGAAGTCGTATTTGGCATCATTATGGGGACAGGTGTTGGCTCTGGAGTGGTTGTTAACGGTAAAGGCCTATATGGCCGCCATGGTATTGCCGGTGAGTGGGGGCATAATGTTATTGAGCCTAATGGTGCCGCCTGTTATTGCGGTCAATCAGGATGCTTAGAGACAGTGATCTCAGGCAAAGGACTAGAACGATTTTATACTGAACAATCAGGACGTGTGTTGCCGTTGCCAGAAATAGTCGCACTAGCGGCCAATAACGATCTTCATGCGCAAGCGACGATGGCAAGAATGTCGCATTACTTTGGTATTGCTGTTGCGCAGATCATCAATGTCCTTGATCCCGATGTTATTGTGATTGGTGGTGGAGTGGGAAATATCGATGCTTTATATCAACAAGCTGAACAAGCGATTTTACCGCATTTATTTAATGGTGAGTTAAACACCCTGATTGTTAAGCCAGACTTAGGCGATAGTGCGGGTGTGTTTGGTGCTGCTGCTTTAGTTAAGTAAGTCGTGGTTAACTGATTGTCATTGTGTATTGAAAGATAATAAAAAGGCGTGATAGCTATTTGTTACTATGAGTAACCAATAATTATCACGCCTTTTTTAAACAGCTTTTGTTGTACTTAGCTTGCCAAAATCTGAGGCTTACGCTGTAAGCTAGCAAACAGCATATAAATAGCTGTAGCTAATAGAACAATGAAGAAGAAGTCCATCAATCCATCTTTTTGTGCCATAAAGCTATTTGCGCCAATAGGGCCCAGTGCAGAGCCAATACTGTAACTAAATAGCATCACTTGGGTTGCAGCAACAATATAAGATGAATCCAAGTTATCACAGGCTAACGTAATCGCAATTGGGTATAACGCAAATGCTGACATACCAAGTAGTGCTAATGCGGTTATTAATACTGCGTAATTTGGTGATAAGTAAGTTAAACCCATCGCAAATACACCTAATAATGACATCAATGCTAACAGCAGTGTTTTGCTCATGCGAGTTGATAGCTTACTAATAATAGGCTGAATAACCATACCACCTAAAATAATGGCAGCCATCAACACCCCAATTTGGTTAGTTGTTAGCTCACTTTTTTTAAGAGCCAGTGGCATCAGACCGTAAATACTGCCCATTACAACACCAGAAGTAATACAACCGATAATAGCTGGCTTGCTTAAGCGTGAAATTTGCTTAAGAGACAATATTTGATGACCGCTGCTATCAGGTTGACCTTGCTTGATCAGTAGAGGCGGTAAAATAGCAATTAACAATAATGCCATAATAACGACAAAAGGAATAAATCCTTTAACGCCAAAATAACCTACTGCAAGCTGACCAATTGTCGTACCGCCATATAATGACGTCATGTAAAAGCCAAGACGTTTAGCGCGCTCTTTTGCGTTATCGCCAATCAATAACCATGATTCAACAACCACGAAAATACCAGCAACAGCCATACCGGCGATTAAACGCGCAAATAGCCATAGCTCTTTATATGGAAACAGAGGTAGCACAGCAACCGTTGACGCTAATAATGCAAGAAAGCTAATAAAGGCAATACGGTGACCTATTTTAGCAATAATAGGTTCAATCATTAATGATCCTATTAATAAGCCAATATAATAGATACTCGCTAACCAACTGGCATAACTACTATCGATGTTAAAATTTGCTAATGATAGTGGCACCAAGCTCATTAAGTAGCCTGAAGCAATTGCAAATACAGTTAGTCCTGCAACAGGCACAAGCATGCCGTTGCTTTTGTGACAAGTAGTGGTTTGTTGCACTACCGTACTCTCCACATAAATTCGGTTTAGATTATCTGTCTCTTTATATAAAAGGAATAACCCTGAAAGAGTAGTTAAACCCATCAACCAGAAAGGCTGAAAGGATGAAGAGACAGTGCTGTTTAAGTTAACTTTCGACTGAAAGCCGAGCGATTATTCACGCAACGGTAGCATGAGTAAAATGAGAAAAACTAATCCGAAACTGTGTTTTTATTTATAATATTATTGCTATAAAAAAAATGATTAGAGTTATGTTTAATCGAATGGATTCAATAGAGTAGCTACAATACAAAAACGCTGTTTATTTAATGGGTTATATTTATTACGTGGCTGAATCAATCAATTAATAATCATAAAATCATTAGTGTTGTAATTGAGTTTAATAGCGATATCTTCCATATTTAGTACGAAAAAAATTAATGATGACCAATAAAAATTTTTCTTAGGAGGTTCATTTGTCTGGGGAATAAAAAAAGCCACTTCATCTAATATAAATTAATAAAAAGATAAAAGTGACTATTAATATTTATGAAAAAAAATATCGTTTTATTATTTAGCGTTTGTTTTTAAGATAACGCTTACGACGCTCTTCTTTCTTTTTGATCTTTTCTTCTGTTTTACGCTCTGATGCAATCGCAACATTAATCAATTCTTCAGTGATCATGTCAGGATGTTCAAGGGTAATGTTACCCAACGTGCCATTACGTAGTTCATTAATTAAAATAACTGAAGTTTTGTGTAAATCGACACGACCGCCACCTTTTAAGCAACCACGCTTGCGACCGATTTCTTCTATTAATTCAATTTCAGATTCAGGAAGGTCATCATCAAGGTTATAACGTGATTTGATTAAATCAGGGTAAGCTTTAATCAGGTATTCGATAGTAAAGAAGCCAACATCGATGTAATCCATGGCGGTATCTTTAATAGCACCTGTTGCAGCTAAGCGAAAACCACTGTGCGGGTTTTCTACTTTTGGCCACAAAATTCCTGGGGTATCAGACAGTAAAATACCATTATCTAAATTGATGCGTTGTTGCTGACGAGTAACCGCAGGTTGGTTACCAGTAATTGCAACGGTACGACCCGCAAGCGCATTGATAATGGTAGATTTACCTACGTTTGGTATACCCATGATCATAGTACGGATCTTTTTGCCTGCTTCTTCACGCTGTGGCGCAAGTTTACGGCATAGATCCATGATCTGGTTTACTTCGTTTAAGTTCTCAGTAGTAATTGCAATTGCTTTTACACCTTGCTCTTTTTCAAGGTGATTAATCCAAAGTTGCGTCATTTCAGGATCAGCTAAGTCACGCTTGTTAAGTACTTTAACAACCGGTTTGCCATCATTTGTTTCACGGAATGACTTGATCAGCGGGTTTTCACTACTAAAAGGAATACGGGCATCTAATACTTCGATGATCACATCGACTTTAGGCATTGCCTCTTCTATTTCTTTACGGGCTTTGTGCATATGGCCCGGGAACCACTGGATACTCTGACTACTCATTTGATTTATATACTCTTTATTTTTGCTAGTAGCCCCATGGGGTACATCAGGGGGTACTAAAAACTTTTGTAAAAGATAGCAGTGGACATCATTTTCTATCCACACTGGTAATGCTGCGATCGCTTACATACAAATACTTATCACTGAGTTTACCATAACTGATAGGGGATGCTTGCCCGTTAATGTATTTAGACGTTACAGCGCCGTAAGCATGGTCAGTTATTGTTCAGTAGCTATTGCCCTGTGGTTATTGTTCAGGAGCTATTGCTCAGTCGCAGCTAAGGCTTGTTGTCAGATACTGAACAAGCTTTGATCAAATAAGTAAAAGCTAATATCGAGTTGTTTAAATGTAGCCTCATTACAGACGTTAATTGCAATGGTAGCCGCTTGTGCTGGTGGATAACGATAAATACCACATGAGATAGCAGGGAAGGCAATAGACTGGCATTGATGGCTAATAGCCAGTTGCAGTGAATGTCGATAAGCATTTTCTAATGCGAGTGCCGGATTTTTATGACCGTAATACATTGGTCCAACAGTATGAATAATATATTTAGCATTCAGTTCTCCCGCTTCAGTAATACGTGCTTCGCCAACAGGGCAACGAATACCGTTTATTTCAGGAACCTCATAACACGATTTTAATAAAGCTGGCCCAGCTACGCGATGTATTGCACCATCAACGCCTCCACCACCTAACATACGAGAATTAGCAGCATTAACAATAGCATCTGATATAGCGGTAGTTATATCGCCAGCAATAATATTGATTGTCATTGTTTTACTCCTAGCTCAAGTATTTTATGGTTGATAAGTGATTCTAGAATATGATTTTTAGGTACACCTTGAAGCTCTGATAATAGAGCTAATTGGTTAATGCTTTTTTGTGAAAGATTAAATGAACATTGCTTCTTTCCTACTTGTTTATCTCTGAATTTTTTCTGAGAATAGGCTTTTTTAATTGATTGGATAAAAAGTTTTTTAGTGTCTACATGAGCATCCCAACTATCAATGAGTAAGACTAGTTTATGAAAATCATTTTCAAAGCTGATATTTTTTATATCTGTTATATAGTTTGAGTTTTTAACATTATATTCGATGAAATAATTAATAGCCCACTCATAGATATTATCATCATTTGAAATTATCCATTTGAAATCATCGATTGTAATTATTTCATTCCATATGTCTCTTAATTTATTTATAAGAGATATTTTATCATTTCTATTCATTGATGATAGTTCAAAGAATTGTAGGATTAAATCATCTTTTTCTTTTGTTGAATAAGCTTTTTTATTAAAAGAGAAATAATCAAAAAAATCTAAACCTACAGAATTAGCATCATATTCATACTTTGATGTGTTAATGTATTTATAAAATAAAGTTAGAGGATTTTTATTTTGTGTTATTAAAAACCAAAGCCAGTTCGTTAATCTGCTATTGTTCTGTTTTATCCATATTAATTCATTCTCATTTAATAATGACCGATTATACAGTGCTTCTATTTCATTCAATATTTCATTCAATATTTCATTTACTTTTTCTTTATCTGTTTTAGTTTTATTTTTAATTAATACAACTGTTTTAGCTTTAATTAGAGCGGTTGATATATGGGGGTTAGTATATTGTGGTATTACATCTATTGAACTATTTGTCATAGGATGAATATAGTACCAATAAAAACTATACTTTCTTTTATTATTTATTATTAATTTCATCTTCTTAACTTATAATCTACTATGTAGTATTGATGGTGATTTTACAGTGTATTTAAAGATGGTTTTGTGATGGTTTTAGCATAAATTTAATGGCGATTTATAGTAATCATATACGGTTGGTTATTTGTGGATACTGGGGTTGTGGTAGATACAAAGTTGGAATATCTCCAGAGTAACACAGTTATGGCGTTACCGTCACTAAGGTAGACAATGCTCTCGGTAGCTTCGATGTTTTTAAAAAGCTTATTTGTCTGTATGTTAATACTAGTATGTTTAATAGTAATAAATATATTAGTTAGCTAATAACACTAATACTTAAAGTACTATCAATAATTAGATTTATATTTATTGTGATATGAATAGAACGATTACTAATACCTGTAATGTAAGTGGTAGTGATATTGGTTAAATAATAAATTACGCATGTTGTCTCTCTTATGTAATTACTAACGGAGATAAAACATGAATAACCATTTACAACAATTAAACCAAAATATAAACCCTACATATATGGGACTTGCTATCATTCCTGGTTATACGATGATAGATGACTACTTAGCTAAAATTAAAGCAGTGTTAGATAAAACTATTACAGAACACCCTAGAACCTTTGTAGTTCGATTTGATTTGCATTTACCAATACAACCTAATTGTATTGATATGCCAAATGTATATGACTCTACCGTTATATCGAGATTTATTGATTCATTTAAAGCTCATGTTAAATACGATCTTATTGCCAAGAAAAGAGAAGGAAAAAGAGTACATGACTGTACAATCAGGTATATATGGACAAAAGAAAAAAATGAATCACAGCAAGCGCATTATCATGTGGCACTATTATTAAACCATGATACCTATTTTACACTAGGTAATTATGATGGTAGTGGTAATAACCTAGCATCTAAAGTTTATTCAGCCTGGGCGAGTGCACTTGGTATCGAATATTTTTCAATTAGTCGTTATGTTCATTTTCCGCAAGATACACCTACCTATTATGTGAGCATTACTAGTTCAACATATATTAGCGATTATAATCGAGTGTTCTATCGATTAAGTTATTTAGCTAAAATAGAAACGAAGGTATTTGGTACAAAAGAAAAGAACTTTGGCTATAGCTTAAAGTAGTAAATAGTGTTTTTTTAAAGGTAATATGTGTTTTAAAAAGCATTGATTAGGAGGGGAGACCCCCTCCTTTAATTATTATGTTTTATCTGTTATGGATATTTTATTACTTTATTTTGTAGTGTCTTTTTTATTAGCTTGAGCTCTAGCGATATCACAGTATAAGGCTGGTAGGCGTTTAGTTTCTCCGTTTGCTAGTACACAGTCAATTTCAGGGCCTATAGCGCCGCTGTTACCATTAGCGCCATTAGAACCTTGTGAGGCAAATGCAATTGAAGGTAAGTTAAGCACGATCATTATTGCAAAAATTTTAAGTTTCATTTTATTTCCTATAAATTAATTGGTATTGAATAATTACGTTTATTAATTTAAATACGAGGTGTTTTATTTACGTGTTTCTCGCTTAGATTTTGTTTTACTTATCGTATTCAGTCTTGTGGCATTAAGTGCCTTATGGTGAGCTGCACTATTATGTTCATATTGTAAGTTGTGATGAGTATGGCAAATTCTCATTATTCTCATCTTTTAAAAACAGTAATTTGTAATCCACTAAATTAAAGTTAGAGGGATAATCAAATGTGAAGGTTGATACTTCTATAGCGTGAATATGGTTTACAGCTATGTGTTTTTCTCCTTGTTGTTGATAGATTAAATACAGTTCAGCATCAGCAAGAACTAAACCCAAAGGTTGTATGTTGGACTGTCTTGTAAAGTATTTATCTTCAATCGTAATTACTCGTTGATAAGCAAGTGCTAAGCAGATCCTTTCAAAGACAGAATTAAATTGAGGACATTGCATTTGTGTATGAAGATCAATGCCAACATGTACTTTTGAGCTGATGTGAAAGGGAATAAAGGTTGAGAGCGTTAGTGTTTGTATTTGGATGAATGTTGAATCAATAACAGCTGACAGTGCTTGTGGTAAGACAGAGCGAAGATAGGATTCCGCTAATCCTAAAATAATATGTTCTCTTGGCCCTAAAACGAACTTTGATTGTAGATGTCTGCTATATCCATAAGGCTTATCTCTGGTATCTTTATCGACATTAAAATAGGTTACGATAAGATCGAGATTACGTTGTATTGTTCTGATATCACGCTCGATACCTGATTGCCTTAATTCCTCCTGTAGTATTTGTGCCGTTACTTTTCGTCCTTGTGGAATTCGATTATAGAGTTCTAATGCGAGCGAGATATGCTCGCGAGTGGTTGGTTTAACTTTTTTTGCCATCTTGTAGACTCAAGCTAGCTGATTAAAAACTGTATCGTAGGTGGGCGTAGGGCATTAGATGCCTTATCAAGATAGTAACCAGTAATAAGCATATTACTGGTTGCCATACGATGATTAACAGCTGACTTTTATTTGGTCATAAGCTTCCATATCAACATAAGCTAAGAAGTTTCCTTCCCATAGTTGATATAACTCTTTTGCATCTTGCTGGTGAGTTTTAAGCGATAACCAGCCACTATAAGAAGTGAACCAACAGTTATTACTAATATCAAAATCCATACTTCTTTCTAACTCAGGGTAGTAACTGCCGAAGTACGCAAACTCAGTAATATATTCAATATTCCATTCTCCTGATGATTGTTGATTAATAGCAATTTCAACCGGACGGAACCCACCATTTTCAGCATCATAGCTAGTGTCTCTAAAATTGAAGGTATAGCGATCTGCTGACTGTTGATTGAGTTGTGTTGCTTGAGTGAGATAGTCGCATAGCGTTTGATTCAGTAGCGATTTAAGCTTATTTGAAACAGGTAATAGTGTTGGTGTGAATGAAATTACAGACATAATGAAGCCTCCTGTGGCGACAAGATATTGGTTGTGGAATAGGTATTAAAACCAGATAAGAATTAGCGCAGAATGGTTAGGCTAATATCATCGAATTGTTGGTATTGAATGTGACGCAGAAAAGCAGTGACCCAAGTATGAAACAGATCAATAACGGCTGGATGAAGCAGATCACAACGGCCACCAGCATCAGGCTGATAACACCAGTGGTTGATTAAGTGAAAATACAATTCAACATCGACAGATTTATGATGCGTGTTAATAAATGAAAAACTGGCAATAAATACCACCAGCCATTGATCACCACTTTTCTTGAGTTGTATTTCTACCGGGTGTAGCCCTTGTTTGGTTTGATAATAATCTAACGCCCTATAATTTATTACTAAGCGCATTGCTTGAACGGGGATCGTATAACAGCTCAATAGCTTTTCAAGGTGGTGATGTAATGCTAGTGGCAATTGTAATTCGCCATAATGTTGTTCAATCATAAATACCCCCGTTCAGCAAAAGAGATACACGTTTCTCCCACCACAAAATGATCTAGCACTCGAATATCAATAAGCGATAAGGCATCTCTGAGTTTTTGCGTTATCTGTTTATCAGCATTAGATGGCTCTGCAATTCCTGATGGATGGTTATGAGCAAAGATCACCGCAGCAGCATTGCAGTTAAATGCCACTTTTACCACCCCCCTTGGATATACACTTGCAGCATCAATGGTGCCAAAGAACAGCTCTTTGTACTCAATAAGGCGATGTTGGTTATCTAGCAGTAATACCGCAAACACTTCACGTTCATAGCCCGCCATTTTGTATTGCAGAAAATCTTTTGTTGCCTGTGGGTTGGTAAATACATCACCACGTAAATAGCGGTTAGCCACAATCTCTGCGGCTTTTTCTAATACTTGATTTGCTGTCATAGGAGCATGAACAACATAGTTGTTTGGTTTGTGCATAGCCTTGATTCCTTATGCTTAATGGGCTTCTACACAAGGATGATATGTGTTTGAAATTTCTTTGATTCTGGATTTAATGAGGAAGTGAAGTAATGAGGGGAGATAAGCTGGTGAACATAATTAAAAATACGGATTCCGCCAATTTGATGAATGAAACAACGTAAAGGAATTCATCATGAGATTCATCCGCTTAAAAGAAGTCATGCACGTAACAGGTTTAGGACGTTCAAGTATTTATAACTACATGGCAGAAGGGCGCTTTCCTAAAACAGTATTGTTAGGTGGCAGAGCTGTGGCTTGGGTTGAGAGTGAAATAACAGATTGGATTCAAGATAAAATAGTTCAAAGAAAGTGTTAGATTATAAGTCAGATCGTGGAGAATCTATATTCGAATATAGATTAACTCACTGTGATCACCCTCGACTCTGTTATAAATAACTTATAGTATTTATATTACGACCAAAGTCATACACCTATAAAGATATCTACTTTTTAATGATTAACTTGCAAATCGTGTTCAAAGTGAAAAATTAGAATCAAGCAACAAAATAATAACGTTATGCTAAGGTGCTTTCTTAGAGGGAAATAAATTTTTTAGGGGGAATTCTTACGGACTTTGATCGCGAGGAGCATGATGAATGCTTTGTGGTAAATAGCCAATACTGTAAAATTTACTTAATGTAATAATAAATATAAGCTATTTAGTAAAAGAGAATTAATATCTTATAGATTTTTAGAGTCAATGTAAGGTGGTCCAAGTGGATTCTAGTAGTTAACTAAATTTTTGTATTACTTTATTAGAACAGATAATTAGTAAAGTATGATGGTATGAGTCAATTTATAATCAGTAACTATACGAAGGTAACACGAAATCTACTTAAGCCACTGAAGTGGTTTTATTAAAGTTTTGTAGTGAAAAAATACTTTTTATGGATTAGTGAGAAAATACTAATTTGAGGGAGAAAGGAAGCATTTATTTCTGTTTTGTAAAAATAAAATTGAAAATAAGATAAAAAGTTGTTGTTTGCTAGGGGGGGATTAAAACTAAATATCGTAAATATAAATTATTTATATATGAGCCAGTAAATTACTGGCTCGTATAAGATGATTATTTATATATTATATCATTAAGCTCTAGTAAATTAATGATTGTGTCTTTTTTTTCATTTATTAAAGGATCATCAATCGACATTGATGACAGTATATGCAATATTAAATCAGAAAATATAATTTCATTTATATCTATTTTTTGATATTTCTTCAGGTTTATTAAAGAGTGAGGGATTTTTAATGTTTTTACGATTCGTAAGTGAGAGTAGTCTAAGTCTAAGTTTTCAGATAAATCGAATAACCCTAATTCTCCATTGTTAATTATACCTTGTCTTTCTCCATTGGTATATTTAATTGGAGAGTATGTTACGAATAGAAAGTATAGATCATGATTTGTATAAAAAATATTTCTTTGTGGGGTCGATGTTACAATTGTGAAATCAACATCGTCATTCATATGTACGATTTTTATATCTGAGTAGAATCCACCACAGTTATGATTTTTTAGTTCTAAACTGTATTTAGACAGATGGTTGAATTCACACCATTCTTCTATTGATGATGTTTCAAAAATAACAACATTATTCATAATATATTCCACATGAATTTTTAAATTCTGCAAACGAAAGACCTGTAGTTAACTTGAATTGTTTAGATGCATTAGATATTGATGAGTATCCCGCTTCGTTACATATGGTTGATATTTTTTTATTTATATTTTCTGTAGAAGATAGTGACATTTTAATGCGTTCTATACGAATATCTGTTAGCGTTTTTATAAATGATGTATTATGGACAGAGAAGGCTGATTGCAATGTGCTTCTTGATATATATAGCTGATTTGCAACATAATTTAAGTTAACATTTAATATGTTATCTTTTATTATTTCTTGTGCGTCTTCAAATATTTTTTGTTGTCGTTTAGTCGCTATAATTTTTGAATTAATATTTTCTGATAAATAGAAGTTTAGTAAATTGATTATAGTTTCTATTTTTAAATCTAGGTTTTTATCATGAGAAACTATAGATGAAATTATATCGTAAATATATTTTCCATATTTAGTTTGTTGTATTTTACCTGTAGGGATAACCATATGATTAATTTTTAATTTTTCATAAGGGATTATTAATCCTTTTGTGATTCTTGTTTTTGGATAATTAATAGTTACTGGTGATGATAAATCAAAGAGTAATAAATCAGTATTTATACTATCAGTATTTATACTGTACGATCCACTTTTACAATTTGACTCAGAGTAAGTA
>NZ_PYON01000050.1 GCF_003026355.1 Photobacterium kishitanii
TCGAACCGGTAACTTCAACCGTGTATGAACCATCGGTGGCAATAGTTACCACCATCACGGGCTTATCGTGGCTATCAACCACGGTTAGCACATTGCCTGCCACACTAAAGGTAGTGGCTTCGCCATTGCTCGTTATACCATCAAGGCCTGGCTGCTCAGCGTTGAAATCAGTCTGATGAATCGCATCTGAGCCAACATCTAATGGCACTTCACCATGGATAATTTGACCTTGCTGGCTTGATTCATTAATCGTAGTGCCAGTATCAGTACCAAACTCTGGGTTAGCGCCGTCTTTAATCGTAATATCAACATTGGCTGGTTTTTGCAGCCAGTCACCATCGGTATCTTGCACCTGAATCGGCACATCGATGGTGATCTTATCATTCACACTATCAACTAAACCTTGGTTACCGTTATCGGTGTGATTTAACGGTTTTTCTTGAGTGATGGTGACATTAACTGCCACATCGTGACCATTCGCCGCTTGTACCGCAGACAATGATACCGTCACAACCTGCTCGCCATTGGCTGTTAAACCAATTAACTCACCCGTCGCACTGTCATAATGAAAACTGATCGCTTCATTATTACCAGTGGTTAACTCTGATTCTAACTCAGTGATTAGCGATGTCAGTTGTTTCGGATCGATGGTCACTTTTGTAGGATCGAGACGGTCTGCGCCTGCTTCAATCGCAATGGTGGTAGTGCCAGATACTGGGTAGCCGTGTTCGCTACCCTGCGGGGTTAAATCCCCTTCGGTGATCGTCACTTGCCCCTGCTCATTACCTGCAGCATCGCTACCATCTTTAATGGTGATCACTACTTGGCC
>NZ_PYON01000051.1 GCF_003026355.1 Photobacterium kishitanii
TTAGTTGCACGATCAGCAAAGCTATTTGGAGTAATGTTTTGGTGCTCAATAACGAGAGCACGCATTTTATTTGTACTATTATTGTTGTTCATAATAACGCCTGAATAAAATGATTAATGGCAGATGTGTTTTACCGCGACATAAAAAATATGAAGTAATAAAGGCTCTGACCGAATATTTTAGAAAGGGAATAAATAATGCCATTTATTAATTAATAATTAACGCACGACTTATTTATTATTTATTCCCATTTCCGTTCTAGCTAGTTATTAATAAATTTCTTTAGTATCGAATTTATTAAATCTTTAAATTAGTTTGCTTTAACTTCTGGTTTAGTATCTCGAGCAGCAATGAAGCCGTAGAAGATATAACCAAGTAGCGTCAAGATAGTACCGCCGAATACTGCGGTTGCACCACAAGCGTACACACCATAGATACTGTAAAGAACAGCTAATGTACCCACGGTTGCACCCAGACGGTATTGCTTTTTAGATACCATGTTCTTGCGAAGTAATACTTCAAGACCAGTCATCGATAGGATGTAAGGTACCATGTTAATAAATACTGCTAGGTTCAATAGCGCGTTGAACTGACTGATCAAGTTAGGAGAGATAGTCATTACCGCTAGTAGAATCTCAGCCGCTAGCATGATTAACATACCAGCAATAGGCACGCCTGCTTTGTTGGTTTTAGCAAAGATTTTAGGGAATAGACCTTCATCTGCTGCTGCTTTAGAAACCTGTGCGTTAGTGAACTGCCAGCCAAGTAGTGAGCCGATACATGCGATAACTGCTGCTA
>NZ_PYON01000052.1 GCF_003026355.1 Photobacterium kishitanii
ACTTCAGGATGAAGTAGGGAACACCTCTAGGATTGAGGCATAAAGGATCACTTCAGGATGAAGTAAAGGACACCTCCAGGAAGGAGATGAGAGTCAGAACAGGATGTGATGACGGGTTAGGATGGCCATAGGAACAACTTCAGGATGAAGTATAAAGGACAATGCTGACGGAACACAGCAGTCAACGGATGGATGCAGGGAGCAACATAGTAGCGGGATAGCTGCAAGTAAGACCTAAGGGCGTGACGAAAGTCGCGCCCGCTCTTTTTTGTGCGATAAGCTTAATGGTTTTTTATTTGACTGATTATATAACATCGGTTTTATTTCGCACCTCGCACCTCGCACCTCGCACCTCGCACCTCGCACCTCGCACCTCGCACCTCGCACCTCGCACCTCGCACCTCGCAATTTACTTAGGTAATAACAATATTTTACCGCTTATAAAAAAATATGATAAATGATGAATAGTTATTGGCTTACTTCTGTGTGCGAGATCTCTTACAAATGCGTGGGAGATAAGCATGAAAGAGTAGCTACATATCTATAAGGATTACTTTAAGTGATTGTTTGGTAATGTTTTGTTTTAGTTGTGGTGTTATTTTTTGATAATAAATCAAAAAAGACATTTTGAGATATATAGGATTTATACGGTAATTCACATAGTATTAATGGTGTCGGAAGGAACTGACACAACGGAACAGGAAAGTGCCACGGATACAGGCAGTCTCAGGATGAGATACTGGTAAACTAGGATGGTTTATCGGACATGGAATGTGAAGGGAATAGCGTAGGATGC
>NZ_PYON01000053.1 GCF_003026355.1 Photobacterium kishitanii
TTACGGACAGTGCCTGGTGGGTAGTTTGACTGGGGCGGTCTCCTCCCAAAGAGTAACGGAGGAGCACGAAGGTGGGCTAATCACGGTCGGACATCGTGAGGTTAGTGCAATGGCATAAGCCCGCTTGACTGCGAGAATGACAATTCGAGCAGGTGCGAAAGCAGGTCATAGTGATCCGGTGGTTCTGAATGGAAGGGCCATCGCTCAACGGATAAAAGGTACTCCGGGGATAACAGGCTGATACCGCCCAAGAGTTCATATCGACGGCGGTGTTTGGCACCTCGATGTCGGCTCATCACATCCTGGGGCTGAAGTCGGTCCCAAGGGTATGGCTGTTCGCCATTTAAAGTGGTACGCGAGCTGGGTTTAGAACGTCGTGAGACAGTTCGGTCCCTATCTGCCGTGGGCGTTGGATGATTGAGAGGGGCTGCTCCTAGTACGAGAGGACCGGAGTGGACGAACCGCTGGTGTTCGGGTTGTATCGCCAGATGCATTGCCCGGTAGCTAAGTTCGGAATCGATAACCGCTGAAAGCATCTAAGCGGGAAGCGAGCCTCAAGATGAGTCATCCCTAGACCTTTAAGGTCTCTAAAGGGTTGTTGAAGACTACAACGTTGATAGGTCAGGTGTGTAAGTGCTGCGAGGCATTGAGCTAACTGATACTAATTGCCCGTGAGGCTTAACCATACAACACCCAAGGGGTTTTTCTTCTC
>NZ_PYON01000054.1 GCF_003026355.1 Photobacterium kishitanii
AAATGTAAAAGAGCCAACATAAGTTGCCCAACAACTTATGTTATGAACATTGTCCCGTTCGTCTAGAGGCCTAGGACACCGCCCTTTCACGGCGGTAACAGGGGTTCGACTCCCCTACGGGACGCCAATGGGTCGTTAGCTCAGTTGGTAGAGCAGTTGACTTTTAATCAATTGGTCGCAGGTTCGAATCCTGCACGACCCACCATTCTTTCTCACGAAGGAATTAAAACTATCGTGGGCGATTAGCTCAGTTGGGAGAGCACCTCCCTTACAAGGAGGGGGTCACTGGTTCGAGCCCGGTATCGCCCACCACTTCTCTTCGGAGAACTTCTTTTGAAGTAAAACATTGGGGTTATAGCTCAGCTGGGAGAGCGCCTGCCTTGCACGCAGGAGGTCTGCGGTTCGATCCCGCATAGCTCCACCAATGTCCCGTTCGTCTAGAGGCCTAGGACACCGCCCTTTCACGGCGGTAACAGGGGTTCGACTCCCCTACGGGACGCCACTTTTTAAACGTATTTCTCTTAAATAAAAGAGATTTTGAGTGCTTTTAAAAAGTGGACGTCGAAAGATAGACACATGCTCTTTAACAATCTGGAAAGCTGACTAGTAAATTCAATCGAAAGATTGATTTTAAAAAATGTTTTTATCTTCGGATAAAAACGAGTTCTCAAAACAACACACATTCAAGTGTCTTGTATCGAG
>NZ_PYON01000055.1 GCF_003026355.1 Photobacterium kishitanii
GCATCCACCGTGTACGCTTAGTCACTTAACCATACAACCCCAAGAGGTCTTGTATGTTCAACTAACCAAGGTTTGCGTTTAATAATCCGATCAAGAAAATATTAAACATTGGTTTTTCGCCGGACTCATTTATTTGTCTTCACTTTAAAAAGTGAAACCAAACACAGACACTTGAATGTGTTTGTTTTGAGAACTCATTTTTATCCGAAGATAAAAACATTTTTTAAAATCAATCTTTCGATTGAATTTACTAGTCAGCTTTCCAGATTGTTAAAGAACATGTAATCATCGTTAGATAACCACTTTTTAAAAACACTGAACTCTCTGTCTTTCAAGAGAAGTGCGTTTAAAGAGTGGTGGAGCTATGCGGGATCGAACCGCAGACCTCCTGCGTGCAAGGCAGGCGCTCTCCCAGCTGAGCTATAACCCCAACGATGTAAAAGACTATACCGCCACTTTTTCTGGGAGAAAAAGTGGTGGGTCTGAGTGGACTCGAACCACCGACCTCACCCTTATCAGGGGTGCGCTCTAACCACCTGAGCTACAGACCCAAGTCTTTTTACGTTCTACATTTCGACCAAGCAATCTGTGTGGACACTGCATAAAACAGAAAAGTCTTTAGGTAAGGAGGTGATCCAGCCCCAGGTTCCCCTAGGGCTACCTTGTTACGACTTCACCCCAGTCATGAACCACA
>NZ_PYON01000056.1 GCF_003026355.1 Photobacterium kishitanii
CGTAACGGCGACTGATAACGATGGCGATACCGCCAGCGGCCAAGTAGTGATCACCATTAAAGATGGTAGCGATGCTGCAGGTAATGAGCAGGGTCAAGTGACGATCACCGAAGGGGATTTAACCCCGGAGGGTAACGAACATGGCTACCCAGTATCTGGCACTACCACGATCACAATTGAAGCAGGCGCAGACCGTCTCAATCCTGAGACAATAACCATCAATCCAGCACAATTAACGGCATTAATTGATGAATTGTCGTCTGAATTAACCACTGGTGATCATCAAGCGATCAGTTTTCATTATGACAGTGCGACGGGTGAGTTAATTGGTTTAACAGCCAATGACGAGCAGGTTGTGACGGTATCATTGTCTGCGGTACAAGCGGCGAATGGTCATGATGTGGCAGTTAATGTCACCATCACTCAAGAAAAACCATTAAATCACACCGATAACGGTAACCAAGGGTTAGTTGATAGTGTGAATGATAAGATCACTATCGATGTGCCGATTCAGGTGCAAGATACCGATGGTGACTGGCTGCAAAAACCAGCCAATGTTGATATCACGATTAAAGACGGTGCTAACCCAGAGTTTGGTACTGATACTGGCACTACGATTAATGAATCAAGCCAGCAAGGTCAAATTATCCATGGTGAAGTGCCATTAGATGTTGGCTCAGATGC
>NZ_PYON01000057.1 GCF_003026355.1 Photobacterium kishitanii
TCGATACAAGACACTTGAATGTGTGTTGTTTTGAGAACTCGTTTTTATCCGAAGATAAAAACATTTTTTAAAATCAATCTTTCGATTGAATTTACTAGTCAGCTTTCCAGATTGTTAAAGAACATGTGTTTTTGTCATCTTAAACGATGAAAATCCACTTTCTAAGCACACTCTTTCGAATGTGTTTAGAAAGTGGTGGAGCTATGCGGGATCGAACCGCAGACCTCCTGCGTGCAAGGCAGGCGCTCTCCCAGCTGAGCTATAACCCCATCAAGTTTTACTTCTTAGGAGAAGTTCTATTCAAAGAAAGTGGTGGGCGATACCGGGCTCGAACCAGTGACCCCCTCCTTGTAAGGGAGGTGCTCTCCCAACTGAGCTAATCGCCCATCGTTTTACTTCCGATGAAAAGAAGTGGCGTCCCGTAGGGGAGTCGAACCCCTGTTACCGCCGTGAAAGGGCGGTGTCCTAGGCCTCTAGACGAACGGGACTAAGTTTTTTGTCTAAGTTATGGGATAACTTAGATGTTCTTTTACATTTCGACCAAGCAATCTGTGTGGACACTGCATAAAACAGTATAAGTCTTTAGGTAAGGAGGTGATCCAGCCCCAGGTTCCCCTAGGGCTACCTTGTTACGACTTCACCCCAGTCATGAACCACACCGTGGTAAACGCCCTCCC
>NZ_PYON01000058.1 GCF_003026355.1 Photobacterium kishitanii
GATAGTTGCAACAACACCAGCACCAACTGTACGGCCACCTTCACGGATAGCAAAACGTAGACCTTCATCCATCGCGATAGGTGCGATTAGAGTAACAGTCATAGAGATGTTATCACCAGGCATTACCATTTCAACGCCTTCTGGTAACTCGATAGTACCAGTTACGTCAGTTGTACGGAAGTAGAACTGTGGACGGTAACCTTTGAAGAAAGGAGTGTGACGACCACCTTCATCTTTAGAAAGCACATAGATTTCTGAAGTGAAAGTTGTGTGTGGAGTGATTGAACCTGGCTTAGCAAGAACTTGACCACGTTGAACGTCATCACGCTTAGTACCACGTAGAAGAACACCAACGTTCTCACCAGCACGGCCTTCGTCAAGAAGCTTACGGAACATCTCAACACCAGTACAAGTAGTTGTAATAGTGTCTACGATACCGATGATAGCAACTTCGTCACCAACTTTAACGATACCTTGCTCAATACGACCAGTTACAACAGTACCACGGCCTTGGATTGAGAAAACATCTTCGATTGGAAGGATGAATGGTAGATCGATAGCACGCTCTGGCTCTGGAATGTAAG
>NZ_PYON01000006.1 GCF_003026355.1 Photobacterium kishitanii
TGTTACAACAACAGACATTGAGGTCTATTGCTTTTAAATGATGGTGCGCGCGGGAGGATTCGAACCTCCGACCGCCTGGTTCGTAGCCAGGTACTCTATCCAGCTGAGCTACGCGCGCACTAAATTTTGTTGTAACAATAGACATTGAGGTCTATTGCTTTTAAATGATGGTGCGCGCGGGAGGATTCGAACCTCCGACCGCCTGGTTCGTAGCCAGGTACTCTATCCAGCTGAGCTACGCGCGCACTAAATTTTGTTGCAACAACAGACATTGAGGTCTATTGCTTTTAAATGATGGTGCGCGCGGGAGGATTCGAACCTCCGACCGCCTGGTTCGTAGCCAAGTACTCTATCCAGCTGAGCTACGCGCGCACTAAATTTTGTTGCAACAACAGACATTGAGGCCTATTGCTTTTAAATGATGGTGCGCGCGGGAGGATTCGAACCTCCGACCGCCTGGTTCGTAGCCAGGTACTCTATCCAGCTGAGCTACGCGCGCACTGTGTTTCTTTTAAGACAATATCTTGCTAGAAACAATTCCTTTTAGCTATAAAAAGGAATAGTGCAATCGTCAAACCTTACCTTGCGGTAATTTTTAACAACTTGCAAAAGAATGGCGGTGAAGGAGGGATTCGAACCCTCGATACGGGATAAACCGTATACTCCCTTAGCAGGGGAGCGCCTTCAGCCTCTCGGCCACCTCACCACACAAATTGGTATAAGTAACAAGTTAATTATTACAATTAACTCATCGCTTAAATAATGGTGCGCGCGGGAGGATTCGAACCTCCGACCGCCTGGTTCGTAGCCAGGTACTCTATCCAGCTGAGCTACGCGCGCACTGGGTGTTTCTTGCTAAAGAAAACACCATATTGATATCAACATCGTTGCCATCAATAAAGAATGGCGGTGAAGGAGGGATTCGAACCCTCGATACGGGATAAACCGTATACTCCCTTAGCAGGGGAGCGCCTTCAGCCTCTCGGCCACCTCACCACACAATTCGGTGCAAGTAATAAGTTATACTAGCGGCTAAAGCTAACATGACTCATTGCTTAAATAATGGTGCGCGCGGGAGGATTCGAACCTCCGACCGCCTGGTTCGTAGCCAGGTACTCTATCCAGCTGAGCTACGCGCGCACTGTGCTTTACTACCGTAATATTATCCCAAATTAAGATAATTAAATCAATAAGAAAGCGTTCACAATATCCATTAAAAAATAATGGCGGTGAAGGAGGGATTCGAACCCTCGATACGGGATAAACCGTATACTCCCTTAGCAGGGGAGCGCCTTCAGCCTCTCGGCCACCTCACCACGTTGTGGAGGCACATATTACTGTTAGCCCAAAATAAGTCAAACACTTTATTGATAAAAACCAACACTCGCCGCACGAATGCACACTTAGTAAGCAATGCGATAATTAATACAACGCCAGTGATGAAATATTCATTTTCCAAGACAGATCATCGTCTCTGAAGCTTACAAAAAATATGAGCTTTGATCTGCATTTAATCGCAACGACCAAGGTATTGCTTTTCTACAGACACAAAAAAGGCCAGGATAATTATCCTAGCCCTCTTCGAATTAGTAGTTACCAGTACTCGGAGTACCAGCTTCTTTTTCTGCTTGAATTCGCATATAAATTTCTTCACGGTGAACAGATACTTCTTTAGGTGCATTAACACCAATACGTACCTGATTTCCCTTAACCCCAAGAACAGTAACAGTTACTTCGTCACCGATCATTAGAGTTTCACCTACACGACGTGTTAAAATTAGCATTCGAGTGCTCCTTGAGTAATCTCAGTCTTATAAGAATTTAACGTTTTTTATCCAATAAAATTCACAATTTCGTAAATAGCCGTGGCTCAAGAAACAGCAAGATGCGATAGATTACCTAAATACTGGCTATCGACCACAAATTTTTCATGGATTAAATCAACAGCTGCGAGATGATCATCTTCATTAATCAATAAAGACAAACATTTCTTATCGCCCTGATATGTATGCACTGTAATGCCAGCCTCTTGCAGTACCATTTGAATAGATTTCAAATGTTGCTGAATATCCTTTCCTATCAAAGAAAGTATAGAGACCATACCAATATGGCGCATTTTACTATCAAACACTAGCCTTAAACGCGCTAAATCATCATTAGAAATAACGATTTGTGATGTGTCATCACTAGAATTAGTTGATAAATTCCAAGCTGTCAAACCATATAGGTCCAACTGCTCATTAAGAACAGTTGCTGGTAGTGTAATATTAACTAAAATTTGCTGCCTTTGGAGCGCAACGCCAATGATGCTCTGATTACTCATTACATCGAAATTCACTAACGTTCCCTGCCCTTCTTCAAACGAAGAAAGAACACGTAATGGAACGCGATGTTGGCACGCATACTCTACAGACTGTAATTGTAGCACTTTTGCCCCTAGGCGCGCCATGCAAGTCATGTAATCAAAATGAATAACATCCAAACGGGCTGCAGTTGGTACAATTCTTGGATCGGTAGAATACACTCCATCAACATCAGTAAAGATCTGACACTCATCGGCTTTAAGTGCACTAGCAATAGCAACCGCAGTAGTATCTGACCCACCACGTCCTAAGGTTGTGACATTGCCATCAATGTCACGTCCTTGGAAACCGGCCACGACAACAATGTTGCCTTGGCCAAGTAATGTGGTTATATGCTGGGTTTCAACTTCATCGATAGTGGCATTATTAAAGTTGCTATCAGTGTGGATAACAACTTGATCTGCCGTCAATGAAATTGCGCTATAGCCCCGTTTATTCAACGCCATAGCCAACAAGGCAATTGACACCTGTTCACCCGCTGCAAGTAAAACATCAAGCTCACGTGGGGTAGGTACAGCATCAATCTGCTTAGCTAAGCCTAACAAACGATTAGTCTCACCGGCCATTGCAGACAAGACAACAACAACTTGGTGGCCACACTGGCAGGCTTTTATTACTCGCTCAGCAACAGCTTCTATTCGCTCAATACTACCGACCGATGTACCACCAAATTTCTGCACTAATAGTGCCACATTACCTCTCCAGTAATTACAGTTTGTCAGCAAGCCATGGTGCAACAGTGTCTAATGCTGCAGGCAATGCTGCTGCGTCAGTACCACCAGCTTGCGCCATATCTGGACGACCACCGCCCTTACCGCCAACTTGCAGTGCAACTAAATTAACTAGCTCACCTGCTTTTACTTTGCCAATTAAATCTTTGGTTACGCCAGCAATTAGGCCCACTTTGCCATCGCTAACATTACCTAATAGCACCACACCGCTACCTAATTGATTTTTCAATTCATCAACCATGCCACGAAGTGCTTTGTTATCAGCACCATCAAGCTTAGCGATTAATACGTTAACGCCATTGATTTGTTGTGCTTTATTGATCAAGCTCGCACCTTCTTGTGCGGCAAGCTTATCTTTTAATTGCTGAATTTCTTTTTCTAGTTGTTTGCTGTGTGATACTAGTGCATCAACCTTGCTAACCACAGAAGCCACATCAGATTTCACTAAACGCGCTGTTTTCGCTAGCATCATATCTTCAGTGTGCATCGCAGCAATTGCGCCAGCGCCTGTCACAGCTTCAATACGACGAATACCAGCAGCAATACCACTTTCAGATAAAATCTTAAATAGACCGATATCACCAGTACGTGTTGCGTGCACACCACCACAAAGTTCAGTTGAGAAATCACCCATGCTTAATACGCGCACTTGGTCATCATACTTCTCACCAAATAATGCCATCGCACCTTTTGCTTTCGCAGCTTCGATATCCATGATGTTAGTATCAATACTATGGTTAGCACGAATTTGCTCGTTCACCATATTCTCAACAGCACGTAATTGCTCAGGTTTAACGGCTTCTAAGTTTGAGAAGTCAAAACGAAGGCTATCCGCTTTTACTAATGAACCTTTCTGAGAAACGTGATCACCTAAAATAGTACGCAGTGCTGCATGCATTAAGTGTGTCGCTGAGTGGTTAAGGCTAATCGCTTGACGACGCTCAGAATCAACAGCTGCTGTTAATTGCTGACCCACTGTTAGTGAACCTTCAACTAATTGGCCTTTATGACCGGTTGCTGCGCCAAACTTTTGCGTATCAGCAACGTTAAACACGACACCTTCAGCTGTTAATAAACCGCTATCGCCACACTGACCACCTGATTCTGCGTAGAATGGTGTATTTGATAATACAACTAATGCGTTTTCGCCAGCATTGATACTATCAACAGCGTTACCATCGCGGTATAACGCCACGATTACACCTTCGCCATCAGTCGAGCTGTAACCACAGAATTCTGTTTCAGCATCAACTTTAATGGCGTCATTGTAATCAACACCAAAGTTGCCCGCATCACGTGCACGTTGACGTTGCGCTGCCATCGCTGTTTCAAAACCTTCTTCATCGATTGAGAAACCACGCTCACGCGCAACGTCGTTAGTTAAGTCAGCAGGGAAACCGTAAGTATCATAAAGTTTAAATACCGTTTCACCGTCAAGCACATTGCCGTCGATATTATCTAACGCTTCATTAAGAATTGTCAGACCACGTTCAAGGGTGCGACTAAAGTTATCTTCTTCAATCTTTAATACTTTCTCTACAAGTTCTTGTTGCGCTTTAAGCTCAACACCTGCAGTGCCCATGATCTCAGCTAATGGACCTACAAGTTTGTAGAAGAACACGCCTTGTGCACCTAACTTGTTTCCGTGGCGTACTGCACGACGAATAATACGACGTAATACATAACCACGGCCTTCGTTTGATGGCATCACACCATCAGCAATAAGGAAAGCACAAGAACGGATATGGTCAGCCACAACGCGTAGTGATTGATTAGACAAATCGTCATAACCAATAACAGCAGCAGCTTCTTTAATTAACGTTTGGAAAATATCGATTTCATAGTTTGAGTGTACACCTTGCATGATTGCAGCAATACGCTCAATACCCATACCTGTATCTACAGATGGCTTAGGTAGCGGTTCCATTGTGCCGTCAGCTTGACGGTTGAACTGCATAAATACGTTATTCCAGATCTCAATGAAACGGTCACCATCTTCTTCTGGCGTACCAGGACGGCCACCCCAGATGTGATCGCCGTGATCATAGAAAATTTCAGTACATGGGCCACAAGGGCCGGTGTCACCCATCTGCCAGAAGTTATCTGAAGCAAACGGCGCGCCTTTGTTATCACCAATACGTACGATACGATCAGCTGGAATACCAATTTCTTTATTCCAGATTTCAAACGCTTCGTCATCACTTTCATAGATAGTAACCACTAAACGATCTTCAGGAAGCTTAAGTTCTTTGGTTAGAAACTCCCACGCATAACCAATCGCATCATGCTTAAAGTAATCGCCAAAGCTGAAGTTACCCAGCATTTCAAAGAAAGTATGGTGACGGGCTGTAAAACCTACATTTTCAAGGTCGTTATGTTTACCACCCGCACGAACACAACGCTGAGCGCTTGTCGCACGTGTATAGTTACGCTTTTCAAGACCTAGGAATGTATCTTTAAACTGGTTCATACCTGCGTTAGTGAATAACAACGTTGGGTCATTCGCAGGTACAAGAGATGAGCTTTCCACGATCTGGTGGCCTTTGCTCTCGAAAAACGCAAGATACGCGCGGCGAATCTCATCAGTGCTCATGTACATTGGCAAATCCTGAATTAATGCTTGAAATAGAAAGACAGAAAATCACCTCGAAGTGATTTTCTTCGGTAACCGTTGACGCCTTAAACCACAAGGCTTTGTGAACAATTACCATCTAGTAATAAAGCTAAGATAAATTTTTTGGGGGCTATTGTAAAACAACGGTAGCTATTACGGGAAATGATATGTGGAAAAATGTATCAAATAATCATCCTTTATATAGCCAATGAAAGCTCAGCCCCCTTGTAAACTATTCATATAACATATGAACTATCGTCAATGATGGCGATTAATTAAATTTTAGTTGCCACCAATGCGCACAACATTGATGGCTTTGTTAAACAAATGCACCAATATTATTTATTAATTTCTTTATCTGATAGCCCTTGTACGGAATGTAATAGCGACGCCACTATAGAATCACTATCGATACTCTCACCGTTTAATACTCGCGCTAGAATATCACTCGCAAATTGCTGCGGTGAAATAACAATGTCAGGATTAACACTTTTTACTTTATTGATATTTTTGCTTTCATTCACCAGTGCCACGGTACGGGCAGAACTGGCTAATTCAATTGCTGATAACACAATAAATGCATTGTCGGCATCATCATCACTAAGAGCCAAGACAGCTTTGGCATTCATTACCCCAGCTTGAGTTAATATGGAGCCATCACTGTAGTCACCAACAACAACATCTAGTCCTTCTAATTGGTCTTTAGCCACTTGCTGTATTCGCGGTGAAACAATAACCGTAATCGGCTGCTTGCGCTCCGTTAGTTGCTTGATGGTATTAACGGCTAGGCTTGATAAGCCACAAATTATAAAGTGATTAGTACGATCCATTTTTTTGCTATTACCTTTAACAAGTCGTTCAAAACCACTATGAACAACAGGGCCTAACACTGACGTTGCCGAAGTGGCAAAGACTGTAATGCCTGACACAATAACCGAAATAGTAAACAATCGAGCGGGTTCAGACACTGGAACAATATCACCATATCCAACGGTAGACATGGTTTCTATCGCATAATAAAACGCTGTCAATAAACTAGTAATTTTAGGATTAAATCCATCACCAAAATATAATGCGCCATAAGTTGATGTTAATAATAAAGTAATAACACTAATTAACGCAAAGATACTACCGGCGGCAACACTGCTTTTCGAAAAGTATTTACGCACCATAAATAACAACACTAATGATGCGATACCATAGTGAATATTATGGGTTTGCTGAGGGTGAATATGGGCGGTATAAAATATATTGATCAGCATTAACGTAAAACTGATCATCCATGAAATTCTGGCTCTAAAAAAAAGCCCAACCGAACTCATAACAATAAACACCCCTAACATAAAATAAGGTGCATTGGTTAAAAAGCTGGTATTAATTTGCTCGTAGTCTCGAACATTAAACAACGTAAACAGATCAATCGGCAAGCCATAAATCGTATGAAAAATAAGTCCGCTGTTACCTAAAACAAACAAAGCCACAAAGATATGGCGCAGAGTATAAAGCCACTTGGTAAACCGTCGAATGGTGTTCGCCATCCAATGTATAAACGAATAATGTTCTTTCATTACAGTAGATTAACCTAGATATGTGCTTATTCCATGACGATAAAACTAAGCCCTTAACTCTGATTGACTGACTAAAGGAAAGCGACCGATAGCACGGGGAGTTAGAATAATTCTATCAAGTACCTAGGCATTTTACTAAGAAAGACACTTCATCGCATTGTTAATATTCACATACAAAACAATATACCCGTGGTATTAGGAAATAATGATAAGAGGAAGAAAAAGATTTACCCCCCAAGCACAACTAATACCCGTTATAATGCCAGCAAAAATTTCTAACCGTGTATGCCCGATCTGTTCTCGTAACTGAGGGGAAGCTGTTCCTCGATTCAATTGGTTAATCATCACCGCATGTTGAGCTATTTTCTGCCGCAGACCGTTTGCATCAAGCATAACAATAAATGCTACCCCCACGGCCACCCCAAAGGCTGGAGTATCAATGCCATCTTTTAATGCAATAAGAGCAGCCACACTACAAACAATACTGGTATGATTACTCGGTAACCCGCCATAACCAATTAATTTAAAGGCTAATTGCCTAGATTTTATTGAGTTAATTAAAAACTTACTACAGCCAGCAACTAGCCATGTGAAAAATGGCGTAATCAAATAACTAAAATCCATTAATCCCTCTTTAAATCCATATTATATAAATACAAGATGCAACCCATAACAGAATAGATAATTGTAATTGATAGTCCTCAAATAAAACATCTGCTGGCGATTCCCCTCTTCCATTACCTTCGACGACAAACCAATATCGATATAATCCAAAAATAACAAAAGGAATAGTGATAACCATCTCAGTATTTACTGATATAACAAACAAACTATAAAATAGTAATGCACAAATAGATGACATCTCAGCATATCGGTTCATCAACGGTACGGTATAAAAGCGTAAAACATTACGGCTCATAGCATTACTTTTAAGGATCTCTTGACGGCGCTTAATCGAGGCAAGAAATAAAGCTAATGAGAAGGTTGTTATAAACATCCATGCCGATAATGGAACCTGAATTGCAACAGCTCCTGCATACACACGTAAGACAAAGCCAATAGCAATCGTAAAAATATCAAGAACGGGTTGATGTTTAAGATATAGACTATAAGCTATATTTAATAAAACATAGCTAACAACGACACTAAAAACATTTTTATTAAACATCCCTAAGACAATAATAACACTATATAATATACAGATTAAAATAATCGCAGCTTGTTTTGAAATATCACCAGATGCTAAAGGTCTTTTGGATTTAATTGGATGCTGACGATCGCTTTCAATATCCATATAATCATTAAAAACATAAGTAACAGATGACGCTATACAAAATAATACCATTGCCAAAAATGCATCAACTATTGCAACTTTACTATCTAATAATCCAGAAAAAATAACAGGCGCGAGAACAAAAAGATTCTTAACCCAATGCTTAGGCCTCATTAACTTTATAAATTTTAAAAATGAGAATTGTCTAAAAAGTAAAATTATCTTATTGATCAAATTCATTTAAAAACCCAATAACACGATATATTAATCAAACAACATTAATGGGGATGTTATTAAAACAATGAGACTAATTCTCACTTAAACATAGCAACAACCATTTATATGAAATAAATAAAACTATAAAAATCAAGTGTAGCCTACAAGATATAATTTAATGTCTCACTTATATGAACATTAAAGCTTTTATATATAAATAATAAAATATCAATCTTAATACAATTATTATTTAATCAATAACTATATTCAATAAACGATAGTTTAAATCAGTACCTTTATTAAATATTTTTAATCACATTGGTTTTAGGTGAGACTATTTTATAGATGGAAAACACTCGTCATGAACATAACCAGTTGGGGTAAATATCCTCATATTGATGCCACGATTAATTACCTACAATTTAAATCTCAAACAATCACGCTTCAACCTCATACTATTGCTCGAGGTTTAGGCCGTAGCTATGGCGATAGTGCATTATCTGCTCATATAATAGACTGCCATAAATTAGACTATTTTCAGTCTTTTGACTCCGATACAGGAATATTAACCTGTAATGCAGGTGTCTCACTTGAAGCGATTTTGCAATACTTTGTCCCCAAAGGCTGGTTTCTACCTGTCACACCTGGCACTAAATTTGTAACGGTCGGTGGAGCAATTGCAAGTGATGTGCATGGCAAAAATCACCATCTTTCAGGTTGTTTTAGCGACCATGTACAATCTTTCGAACTATTAACGGTCAACTCAGGTATTTTAAAATGCTCTCGTAGCAACTATTCCAACTTGTTTTACGCAACCTGTGGCGGAATGGGGCTAACAGGCATTATTTTATCGGTTTCTTTTCGCTTACTCCCAATAAAAAGTGCCTATATCAAACAGAAAACCATAAAATCCAATAACCTCAAACAACTTTTAAGCTTATTTGAAACGAATAAACATTATACCTATTCTGTGGCATGGATTGATTGTTCTGCAACAGGCGAAAGTTTAGGCCGCTCTTTATTAATCCTAGGGGAGCATGCAGACACTGGACCATTAACTCCCCATCAAAAAAGTAAATTAACCATCCCCATTAATTTCCCCTCTCGGTTGCTAAATCCACATACCATTAAAATATTTAACGCACTCTATTTTCGCCGAGTGCGTCATCAAGAAACCACCGCAACAGTACACTACGACTCTTTTTTTTATCCATTAGACAGTATTCGTAATTGGAACAACATCTATGGAAAAAATGGATTTACGCAATATCAATTTGTGATCCCAAAGTCGGCAGGTCTTAACGGGTTAACCGAAATATTAACGACAGTGTCCAACTCAAAACAAAACTCATTACTGGCGGTACTAAAACTATTTGGTAAAAAAAATGCCAACTATCTCTCTTTTCCAATAGAAGGCTACACGTTAGCGTTAGATTTTAAGCTAACCCCCAAAGTATTAGCACTGCTCGATGAATTAGATGCAATCGTAACCAAACTTAACGGAAGGTTATATTTATCAAAAGATGTCCGCATGTCAGAAAAGATGTTTAAAGCCGGTTACCCCCAATGGACGTCTTTTCAAGCAATACGCCAACATTACCAAGCAGACAAGGTATTCCAATCTCTACAATCTCTGCGTATAGGGTTATAAGCCGTGAAAAACATTGTTATTTTTGGTGCTACTTCAACAATTGCCCAACACGTTGCACGGCTGCATGCCAATGACGGTGATAACTTATATTTGCTTGCTCGTGATCAACAAAAACTATCGATTATTACTCAAGACTTACAGATCCGTGGTGCTCAATCTGTGTCAACCGCTCTATTTGATGCTGAAGAGCTAACCTCTCACCATCAACTTATCAATGACATCTTTAAATATTTTAACCATATTGATTGTATCTTTATTGCTCATGGCCGTTTATCAAATCAAACCGAATGCCAATCTTCAGCCTCACACACATTACAACAGCTCACAATCAACGCAAGTAGCATAATCTCCATCTTAACCCCCATCGCTAATAAGATGGAAAAACAACAAGACGGTAATATCACCGTGATCAGCAGCGTGGCTGGAGATAGAGGACGCCAATCTAACTATGTTTATGGAGCAGCTAAAAGTCTAGTCTCCACGTTCCTACAAGGTCTAGCACAACGATTATCCAAATCAAATGTTCATGTGCTAGATATTAAGCCCGGTTTTGTCGAGACTCAAATGACAGCCGAATTGACCAAAAACATCTTATGGTCATCGCCTGAATATGTTGCCAAAATCATAAAAAAACGCATTGAATCAAAATCCTTATTTTCTTACGTACCTTGGTTCTGGTTTATCATCATGGCTATTATTAAGTTCATTCCAGCGAAGCTCTTTAATCGGAGTCAGTTATGAGCAAACTACAAACTGGGCTGGCTTTATATTTTTCAGGGCTTTTTTTTATAATCAGTTTGCTGTTTATTCATCCCGCTGAAGATGCTGTAATTCTCTATGAATATTCAAACACCTTAGCAAATACTGGTGTCATCTCATACGGTAATATAGGCACTCCAATTGAAGGAGCAACTGATTTTCTATGGATGGTCGCAATAAGCTTATTCCATTTTGTTGGTATAAATGAGTATACAGCATCATTAATGATTACCTCATTATCACTATATTTACTTATAAAATTACTCTGTAAACATAATCATTTATTTTTCATTCTCATCGCAATGACTATTACGTCATTTATTTATTCTGCAGCATTTGGGTTTAGTAGTATTGTTTTTTCAACTATATATCTATATTGCTTACAGTTTTATTTACAAAAAAAACATAAAAACATGCACTTATGTATACTGCTGCTATGCTTATTTAGGCCTGACGGTGTGGTGTGGGGAGCATCTTTAGTATTACTTTATCAATTTGAAAATGGATTTTCTTTGAGTAAAGAACGTCTATTCGTCAGTTTGAAATATTTAATTATACCCGGTGGGATTTATTTTTTATGGCGAATGTATTATTTCAACGAGCTATTACCATTACCTTTTTATATTAAACAACACGGAACAAAAGAACTCCTACTATTTTCATATTCGTCATTAAAAGATGTAGCAATAGTGGCTATCCCGATGCTTATTGTTATAAGCATGTCGAAAAATAAAAGAACAATCATTCTTATAACAATTATACCTATTTTATTTTATTCATCGATGACATTATCTCAAAATATAGGCAATCGTTTTATCGCCCCATTATTCTTTGGCGTTTTATATTTATTACATCAAGAGAAAAATATAAAGAAGTATATATATGTACTTTTTGTTTCTATCCTATCCGCTGCTATAACTCATAGAGTAATCAATCAAATTATCTATTCAAAAAATGAAAATATCTTCGCTTTATCCAAAAACCTAAATGGTATAAATGGCCGCATGCTAGTAACTGAATCAGGGCGTTTAGCCTATTATAGTGACTGGACCGTTCATGATAGCTGGGGATTAAATACCCCTCAGTTTTCAAAAAAGCTCATCCAGCCTATAGATATAAAAAATGGAAATTATGACCTCATTGTGTCTCATTGTTATATGGATAAAATAAAAAATAGCATTCAGAATGAAAGATCATGGAATAATCAATGCACAAACATATTAATAGCGATAAAAGAAATGAATTATAAAATGTATCTAGTTCCTTTCTATACCGAAAGTGGTAGTTTACTCTATAAGTTCAAACAGCTAATTTCCCCACCTAAAACCAATTGTAATAGATATGATATATATTCGATCAACCCACGTTCAGAAAAATATCAAGCAATAAAAACAGTGCTATTACAACATCAAGCAATCAGTTATAACGATACTTTAAGCTTTAAAGGTGGAGATACACTTTGCTTCTAAAACTGAATATATCTTATCTAATGGTAGCCATTGATATACAAAAAAACCCAGCGCAAAGGCTGGGTTGATATTTATTATTTATATAAACGGCAATAAATAATGCGTTAATTAAAAAGCATCACCGTCTTCAACATCTGCTTTTACTGCATCTTTTTCATCAGTTTCAGCTACAGCAGGTGATAGCAGTAAATCACGTAATTTCTTTTCGATCTCAGTTGCAATCTCAGGATTTTCAACTAGGTATTTACAAGAGTTTGCTTTACCTTGACCAATTTTATTACCTTGGTAACTATACCAAGCACCTGCTTTTTCAACTAATTTATGCTTCACGCCAAGATCAATTAATTCACCATTACGGTTAAAACCTTGGCCATACAAAATTTGAGTTTCTGCTTGTTTAAACGGTGCCGCAATTTTATTTTTAACGACTTTAATTCGGGTTTCGTTACCAACAACTTCATCGCCTTCTTTGATAGCACCAGTACGACGAATATCAAGACGAACAGAAGCATAAAACTTTAATGCATTACCACCAGTCGTGGTTTCTGGGTTACCAAACATCACACCAATCTTCATACGAATTTGGTTGATGAAGATACACATACAGTTAGACTGCTTAAGGTTACCGGTTAATTTACGCATTGCTTGCGACAGCATACGAGCTTGAAGACCCATATGGGAATCACCCATTTCGCCTTCAATTTCAGCTTTAGGTGTTAGGGCAGCAACTGAATCGACAACGATTAAGTCGACTGCACCTGAACGAGCCAATGCATCAACAATTTCTAAAGCTTGCTCACCAGTATCTGGTTGAGAAACAAGAAGTTGATTAATATCAACACCCAGTTTTTCTGCATAAATTGGATCGAGTGCGTGTTCTGCATCAATAAATGCACACGTCTTACCTACTTTTTGAGCCGCGGCAATAGTTTCCAGTGTTAGGGTTGTTTTACCTGATGATTCTGGACCATAGATTTCTACGATACGTCCCATTGGTAAACCACCAGCACCTAATGCTATATCAAGTGATAATGAGCCGGTTGAAATGGTTTCGATATCCATAGTACGGTTATCGCCCAATTTCATGATTGAACCTTTACCGAACTGCTTCTCAATCTGGCCTAACGCTGCGGCAAGAGCCTTTTGCTTATTATCGTCCATTCGACTCTCCAACGGATGCTAAAATAAAGTTACTGAACTGGGTATGAGACTTAGTATACTGTCTATTCATACAGTGTCTAGTTCTGGTTTAATTTTTTTTGTTAAATACATTTTTTTAAGGATTAGATCACTCTTCTATCACACTCTTTACGCGTTCAATCAACCCAGACAGCGCTTCAGCTATTGCTTGTTGTCTTACTTGTTGGCGTGAACCACTAAATAAACAACTACGGGTTTGTTGCCAACCTGTCGCATCAGCCCAAGCAAACCATACTGTCCCGACAGGTTTTTCGTCACTGCCACCATCAGGGCCAGCAATACCACTGATCGCGACACTAATATCTGCTCGAGAAGCCGCTAAAGCACCACAGGCCATTTCAAATACCACCGCCTCACTTACCGCACCGAATTCAACCAAAGCTTGATCGGTCACACTGAGCATCTGTTTCTTTGCTTCATTGCTATAAGTAATAAAAGCACGATTAAACCATACTGAACTTCCAGGAATATCAGTAATAGCAAACGAAACACCACCACCAGTACAAGATTCTGCGGTGGTTACTACCCACTGTTTAGCCTTTAATGCTTGACCGAGTTCATCAGCCAACTGTTCGATATCTACCATAAGTGCCTCCAAGCCTGTTATTACTTTCTGTATTTAATATATTGAAACGCTGGCATTAACTTTACGCCTGTTAATCACCATTGCAAAGATGATAAAAAAAGTCCAATGGCTACTTTGCCCGATCCGCTGATTCACGTATCCTTAGTGCTCATTATTTTTGGTCGAGCTACCTTAAGTGGCCGACGTCGAACCAGCAAGAGTAGGCAATATCGTGACGATAAAAGGCTTAGAAAAACATACTCCTATGATGCAGCAGTTCCTTCGGATCAAAGCTGAAAACCCTGATATTCTATTGTTCTACCGCATGGGCGACTTCTATGAGATGTTTTTTGATGATGCCAAGCGAGCTTCACAACTACTTGATATCTCTCTGACAAAACGTGGCGCGACCAATGGTGAACCCATTCCAATGGCTGGTGTGCCTTACCATGCAGTAGAGGGCTATCTAGCTAAATTAGTTCAACAAGGGGTATCCGTTGCAATCTGTGAACAGATCGGCGATCCCGCTACCAGCAAAGGCCCTGTTGAACGTAAAGTTGTGCGTATCGTAACTCCAGGTACAGTCAGTGATGAAGCCTTGCTTAATGAACGTCGTGATAACTTAATTGCAGCTATTTATACCGCAAATAATAAATTTGGCTACGCAACACTTGATATTACCTCGGGTCGTTTCATGTTAACCGAGCCTAATACCGAAGAAGAAATGCAGGCCGAACTACAACGTACTAGCCCTGCCGAATTGCTTTACCCTGAAGATTTCACCTATTTACATTTAGTTGAACCGTTTAAGGGTAAACGTCGTCGTCCGATTTGGGAATTTGAACTAGAAACCGCACGCCAACAACTAACGCTACAATTTGGTACGCGTGATTTAGTCGGCTTTGGGGTTGAAAAAGCGAACCTTGGCTTATGTGCTGCAGGTTGTTTGATGCAATATGTCAAAGATACTCAGCGCACAGCACTCCCTCATATTCGCGCGATCACGCTTGATACTCAAGATCACGCCGTTATTTTAGATGCCGCGACACGCCGTAATTTAGAGTTAACCCAAAATCTAGCCGGTGGTTTTGATAACACTCTTGCTGCTGTATTAGATCATACCGCGACCCCAATGGGCAGCCGCTTACTTAAACGCTGGTTACACCAACCCATTCGCGATCAGCATCAATTAAATGGTCGTTTAGATGCAATTGAAGCTTTTAAAGATAGCGGAATGTTTGTTGATGCTGCCGGTGTGCTGCGTCATATGGGGGATTTAGAGCGTATTCTAGCGCGATTAGCTTTACGTTCTGCTCGACCACGTGATTTAGCCCGTATGCGTACCGCAATGCAATATTTGCCTGAACTGGCACAATTATTAGCAGAGATTCCACAGGCTCGTATTGGCGAGTTAGCCCAACATTCAGCGCCAATGGATGATCTGTGCCAATTGCTTGAGCACGCGATTATTGAAAACCCACCAGTGATTATTCGCGATGGTGGCGTATTAGCACCAGGCTATAATGCAGAATTGGATGAATGGCGTGATTTAGCCGATGGCGCTAAACAATATTTAACCGACCTTGAAACCCGTGAGCGTGAACGTCACGACATTGATAGTCTGAAAGTTGGCTTTAATCAGGTTCATGGTTTCTTTATTCAAGTCAGTCGAGGCCAGAGTCACTTAGTTCCGGATCACTATATTCGTCGCCAAACATTAAAAAATGCTGAGCGCTATATTATTCCTGAATTAAAAGAACACGAAGATAAAGTGCTAAATTCAAAATCAAAAGCCTTAGCACTTGAGAAAAAACTGTGGGAGGAACTGTTTGATCAACTGTTACCTCACTTAGAACGATTACAGTTAGCGGCAAGTGCATTATCAGAATTAGATGTATTAGCTAACTTAGCCGAACGAGCTGACAGCTTAAACTACTGTCGCCCACAATTGACCACCACCACGGGCATTAATATTACCGCAGGTCGTCATCCAGTGGTTGAACAAGTGTTGAGCGAACCATTTATCGCCAACCCAATTGCATTACATCAAGATCGTCGTATGTTGATTATTACGGGTCCGAATATGGGCGGTAAATCGACCTATATGCGTCAAACGGCTTTAATCGCATTACTAGCACATGTGGGCTCATTTGTGCCGGCAGAAGCCGTTACTATTGGTCCTCTAGATCGTATTTTTACCCGTATTGGAGCATCCGATGATCTCGCCTCTGGCCGCTCAACCTTTATGGTAGAAATGACGGAAACAGCCAATATTCTCCACAATGCGACTAAACACAGTTTAGTGTTAATGGATGAAATTGGTCGTGGCACCAGTACCTATGATGGTTTATCTCTGGCCTGGGCAAGTGCGGAATGGCTAGCAGATAAAATTGCCGCAATGACACTGTTTGCAACCCATTATTTTGAATTAACCGAGTTGCCATCATTACTCTCTGGTTTAGCAAATGTTCATCTTGATGCGGTTGAACACGGCGACAATATTGCCTTTATGCATAGCGTTCAAGAAGGGGCTGCGAGTAAATCGTATGGTTTAGCCGTTGCTAGCCTTGCTGGTGTGCCTAAGGCTGTTATTAAACGCGCTAAAATAAAGCTAAAGCAATTAGAAGCACTTGGTCATCAAAAAGCCCAACAACCTACTGTTGCAGGGCAACCGCCACGTGAAGAACATCAGCTGAGCTTGATTCCAGAGCCAAGTGAAGTCGAAGAAGCACTGGCAAATGTTAACCCTGATGAGTTAACCCCTCGCCAAGCATTAGATGAGTTATATCGTCTTAAAGCGTTATTGCAGTAATAGTTAGCAACGCATACTTCATTTGAAGCACATAAAAAAAGGACGCCTTAGCGTCCTTTTTTATTCAATGCGATTGATATTTGCTTGCGTAAAAGTAAGTTCAAAAAAAGACCGCGAGCATTGATATTCAAGCTTACATTTCTTGATTAAACAACGATTCAATACTTAACCCTTGATGAGTCAACATATCGCGTAAACGGCGTAGACCTTCAACTTGAATTTGACGTACCCGCTCACGAGTTAAACCAATTTCACGTCCAACATCTTCTAATGTCGATGCCTCATAACCTAATAAGCCAAATCGACGTGCCAGCACTTCTCGCTGCTTAGGATTAAGATCTTGAAGCCAATCAACAATCGAGTTCTTAATATCATCATCTTGAGTCGATGTTTCCGGGCTACCGCCTTTTTCATCAGGAATAATGTCTAACAATGCCTTGTCAGAATCACCACCGATAGGGTTATCGACCGAACTTACGCGCTCATTAAGGCGCAGCATGCGATTGACATCATCAACCGATTTTTCAAGTTGCAGCGCAATATCTTCAGCGGTTGGCTCATGATCGAGTTTTTGGGCTAATTCACGTGCGGTACGTAAATAAACATTAAGCTCTTTAACAACATGGATCGGTAACCGAATCGTTCGAGTCTGATTCATGATCGCTCGCTCAATGGTTTGACGAATCCACCATGTCGCATAAGTCGAAAAACGAAAGCCACGTTCAGGATCAAATTTTTCAACCGCACGAATAAGCCCTAAATTGCCTTCTTCAACCAGATCAAGTAAAGCTAAACCACGATTACTATAACGACGTGATATTTTGACCACTAAACGGAGATTACTTTCTATCATCCGTTTACGTGAGACCTCATCGCCACGTAACGCGCGCCGTGCATACAACACTTCTTCTTCAGCGGTGAGCAACGGAGAATATCCAATTTCACCAAGGTAAAGTTGAGTTGCATCAAGTGCTTTAGCACTGGTCTCATATTTGGAGATATCAGCACCTTCTGTCGATGCTGACGTATCAGAATTATTATCAGTTGGCACCACTAAACTATTAAGCTCAATGCTGTCATCTAATGTCAATGATTCAAGTTTTTTGGCTGTGCTGCTTCTACTCATAGCGCCTCCCAGATGGCGAGTTAAAGACATTACAACGTCATGATGTCATTTCTAATTTATACGTTTCTCTCTATTTTTATTATGGCTTGCTACTTAGGAAGAAAGCGCATTGGATCAACTGACTTACCTTTATAGCGAATTTCAAAGTGCAACCTAACGCTTGATGCACCAGAGCTACCCATAGTAGCGATTTCCTGGCCAGCTTTAACTGATTGTTGTTCTTTAACCAAGATTTTATCGTTATGCGCATAAGCACTAAGATAATCTTCACTGTGTTTGATGATCACTAAGTTACCGTATCCTCGTAACGCATCACCAGCATAAACCACTTTACCAGCAGCTGTTGCTCGAATAGGTGTGCCACGAGCAGCTGTAATATCGATACCTTTATTGCCATTATCAGCGTTAGAGAACCCTGTAATCACTTTACCTTTCACAGGCCAAGACCAGCCAGAACTTGAAACTTGTACCGTCGGTTTAGTTACTGGTTTAGCTGGCGCTTTAGTTACCGGCTTAGTTGTTACAGGTTTGTTAACTTTTGAATTTCCAGAGTACTCTTTTGCTTCTTGCTTCGCAACTGGTTTGTTGGTTGTTTTTTGCACAGCCGGTTTAACGACAACGGTAGGTTGTACTGGTTTAGTTACGGTCTGGGTTACCGTTTTAGTTGTCGATGGCGCTATCAGTGGCGTTACCACTACGTTATTTGTTCGTGTCGGTGCGGTAGCTTGACTATCTGAAGTTGGAATCGCTAACGTTTGTCCTGGATAAATCGTATAAGGATAAGGTAAACGGTTTAGCTTCACGATATCTTTAACATCGCGACCCGTCATATAAGAAATAAAATACAGCGTATCGCCTTTTTGAACGGTGTAGTAGCGGCCATGGAAGCTACCACGCTGTAATTGTGAATAATCTTTAGCAAGATTTGAAACAGGAGCAGGCGTATGACTACTACATGCGGACAGCAGAACGACACAGGTTACTGCTAGCACAGAAGGTTGAATTATTTTTTTTATCATACGCTCAATACTCATAGTTTACGCCAAATCTCCAGCCACTAACGGCACAAATTTAACAGGTTCGATATCCGTTTCAATAAACTGCTCACCGTTGCGAACAATCAATCTTAACACTTGTTCAGAATAACCTACGGGTAATATTAATCGACCGCCATCGGCAAGTTGGTTTAATAGGCTCTGGGGAACCTCACTTGGCGCAGCGGTAACAATAATAGCATCAAATGGGCCTTTACTTTCCCAGCCCTGCCATCCATCACCGTGTTTGGTTGAAATATTATACAATTCTAATTGCTTAAACCGTCGTTTAGCTTGCCATTGCAGGCCTTTAATTCGCTCAACAGAATAAACATGATCAACTAATTGTGCTAACACTGAAGCCTGATAACCAGATCCAGTACCAATTTCTAGCACGGATGATTGCGGTGTTAACCTTAATAACGACGTCATTTTAGCGACAATATACGGCTGTGAAATCGTCTGACCACTACCAATAGGTAACGCATTATTCTCATAAGCTTGATAAGAAAATGCTTCATCAACGAAAAATTCGCGTGGGATTGTTGCGATAGCGCGCAATACCCGTTGATCCGTAATTCCTCTACTTACTAATAACGCAATTAAGTTATCAACTTGGCTCTGATAACGCATAGTTATCGGATCTCCACAGCATGCATCCAGCTTTCTAACCCGGCTATTGCATCATGCGCAGTCAGGTCGACTTGCAACGGAGTAATCGAAACCTCTCCGTGTTCAATCGCAAAAAAATCAGTTCCCTCAGCAGCATCTTGTGTGTCACCAGGAGGACCTAACCAATACAAGGGATTACCCCGAGGATCGGTTTTTTTAATCATGCTAACAGCTCGATGCCGAGCGCCTAAGCGGGTTGTTTTCCAGCCCTTTAATTGCTCAAAAGGCACATCGGGAACATTAACATTAATAATCTTCTGAGTAGATAATGGCTGCATGACCATTTTTTCAATCAGAATTTTTACCACTTGGGCTGCCGTTTCAAAATGAGTGTCACCCACTAATGAAACCGCTATCGCAGGCACACCTAAAAAATAGCCTTCAGTTGCAGCAGCAACAGTGCCAGAATACAGCACATCATCACCTAAATTGGCACCATGATTAATGCCTGCCACTACAATATCAGGTTGCTCATCTAACCATTCAGTTAGTGCAAAGTGGACACAATCAACCGGTGTACCTTGGACTGCTACCCTGTTATTACTTTGCTGACGAATACGTAGTGGATAATCAATAGTTAACGAATTAGACGCCCCTGATCGATTACGATCAGGAGCTACTACTATTACCTCACCCAAATCTGCTAAGACCTGAGCTAACGTATTTATGCCCTCAGCAAAAATACCATCATCATTGCTGATCAGTATTCTCATCATTCATACCTTCTGATTCTAGCGGCATGATCAACTCACGCACTACCGAAGTCGCAAAACTGCCAGCAGGTAAAGCAAAAGAAAGGATCACACCATTATCATCAAACTGCCATTGCATATTCTGAGGCAATAAAAGTAATGGTCGACGATCATGACGCATACGGTTATCACGTACCAATGCCACTAACGCAGGTTCTTGCTCAACAATCGCAAGTTCAAATGCTTGCGCATCAGCAGTTGTCGGTAAGGCATTATCACCCAATAATGGGCCAGTAATTAACACCTCACCTTGCATAACTTGCTGCTGCAATTCTGGTGTAATAGTATCGACAATAAACGTACGCTCATCACCAGCAGCTTGCAGGCAATCACCTAACATAATTTCACGGGTAAGGTTTTGCTCAATACGAGCAGACAATACTTGGTTAAACATCCATGAACGGGCTGCCGATAAATAAAAACTACGCTTGCTCTTATCACGAACACGGAATTCATTATTACCCCAAGCACGCGCTTTAACGACATTATTACCACCATGCCCAAAACGTTGTTGACCAAAGTAGTTCGCAACACCTTGCTGTTTAACTAACTCTAAACGCTCAGCTAACACTTGTGGCTGATCTAAATCAGTTAAACGCAATTGGAACCAGTTACCTTGTAGATCACCTGGACGTAATTTTTTGTCATGGCGAGTCGTTTCAAGGATCTCAATACCTGGATGTTCTGCTTCAAACTGCGTTAAATCAGGATCGGCTTTACCCGGTAAATGAACACTTATCCATTGCTCAGTCACTGCATGGCGATCTTTAAGACCAGCCCAGCTAACATCACGTGATTTAACGCCACAAGCTTTGGCTAATTCATTAACGACATATTTAGTGTTTTCACCCGTTTTACGAACTTTAACCATCAAGTGTTCGCCAGTACCACTAAAGGTAAAACCTAACTGCTCATTAACGATAAAATCTTGGGGATTTGCCTTAATACTTCCTTGGCAAATTGGCTGCTCATGAAGCCATTTAAAACAATCCATTACGTTTGCTGAGGTGTTATTTGTCGACATGGTGTGATTATACCTTTTTAATTAAAACAACTGCTTCACAAGCAATACCTTCTTTACGTCCAGTAAAACCTAAACGTTCAGAAGTGGTTGCTTTAACATTAATGTTAGTTATATCTGTTTCAAGATCTTCAGCAATTGCTTGGCACATAGCGTCAATATAAGGCGCCATTTTAGGTGCTTGAGCAATAATAGTGACGTCTACATTACCAAGGCAATAACCTGCAGTTTTAACCTTGTTATAAACATCACGCAGTAAGAATCGACTATCCGCTCCAGCCCATTCAGCATCAGTATCAGGGAAGTGACGGCCAATATCACCGGCACCAATTGCCCCTAATAACGCATCACATACAGCATGCAACGCAACATCACCATCAGAATGTGCTATTAAGCCTTGTTCATAAGGAACCGCAACACCACCAATAATAACCGGACCGGTACCACCAAATTTATGCACATCAAACCCATGACCAATACGCATTAATGTTGTTCCTTTAATAAAAGTTGTAAATAAAATTCAGCTAAAGCTAAATCTTCTGGCTGTGTCACCTTGAGGTTATCGCTGCGCCCTGCGACCAGCAGTGGCGTATAACCACAAAACTCTAGTGCTGATGCTTCATCAGTAATCGTCGCACCTTGTGCTAATGCTGCAGTTAATGCATCACGTAATTGCCCTACCCGAAACATTTGCGGTGTCAGCGCATGCCATAAGTTTTCACGATCTACCGTATGACTAATCTGAGGCTGAGTTAACGTATTCTGGCCGCGCTTCATCGTATCGCGCACAGGTGCAGCTAAAATTGCGCCATATTCACTACTAACAGCAGCAGTAATCAATGCTTGTAAATCAGTTTGACGGACACAGGGGCGTGCTGCATCATGTACCAACACCCACGCATTATCATTGTCAATCGCAGCTAAACCGGCAAACACTGAATCAGCCCGTTCAGCACCACCATCAACGACGGTAATTCGTGGATCAGTCGCTAACGGTAACAATGGGAAATAAGGATCATCAGCACTAATTGCAATCACTACCCGTGTAATCTCAGCTAAGCTCAACAGCCGATCAACGGTATGCTCTAAAATGGTTTTACCTGCAATATGAAGATATTGCTTTGGACGATCGGCAGCCATTCGACTCCCCACTCCTGCCGCAGGTACTACGGCAATAAATTCTTTAGCTATCATCCGCTTTATCACTCACAACAAAAAACGCGAATCCTTAGTTATTATCACCCAGAACTCGAACAAAGGTTTCACCGGGTTTAATTAAACCTAAATCATTACGCGCGCGTTCTTCTACTGCTTCTTTACCACCGTGAAGATCTTTAATTTCCGCATACATTTGTTGGTTTCGTTGTTGTAATTCAGTATTAGCAGCTTGTTGCAACGCAACGCTTTCTTTTACTGCGGTATACTCATTCATACCGTTTTTACCATCCCAGAAATCGTACTGCAGCCATGCTAAAACCACTAGCAGGATAATGATAAACAGACGCATGGTTCCCCTTCAAAATCAGCCTAAATGTCAATGCCAACAATATACATGCCAATCAGCCACTGATTGTGAGTAATTGGAATACATACTGCGGAAGAGTAATAATCCCATAATCAGCTTATTGTGACCACTATTATGGTCATAGAGTTGGTACTGTGCTAATTGCGTGTCATTTTTGCTGATAAATCAAACAAAAAACCATTTATTTAGCGATATTTGTAGCACTACTATTTTTTACTAAAAAAAAACCGCCTCCTAAGAGACGGTTCGATTTAGGCTAATTGAGCAAGCTCAATTATAGGCTTAAAAGAATTAAGCTTGGCCTTTAACTTCTTTAAGACCGTTAAAGATAGCACGCTCACCTAGTGCTTCTTCGATACGGATAAGTTGGTTGTACTTAGCAACACGGTCAGAACGGCTCATAGAACCAGTTTTGATTTGGCCTGCAGCAGTACCTACCGCTAGATCAGCGATAGTTGCGTCTTCTGTCTCGCCTGAACGGTGAGAGATAACTGCAGTGTAACCAGCATCTTTAGCCATCTTGATACAAGCTAGTGTTTCAGTTAGAGAACCGATTTGGTTAAGCTTGATAAGGATTGAGTTAGTGATACCTTTCTCAATACCTTCAGCAAAGATCTTAGTGTTTGTAACGAATAGATCGTCACCTACTAGTTGAATTTTATCACCTAGTAGTTCAGTTTGGTGCTTGAAGCCAGCCCAATCTGATTCGTCTAGACCATCTTCGATAGAAACGATAGCTGGGAACTTATCAACAAGATCTTTAAGGAAGAAGTTAAACTCTTCTGAAGTGAATTGCTTACCTTCACCTTTAAGGTCGTAGATACCTTGTTCTTTGTTGTAGAACTCAGAAGCAGCACAGTCCATAGCTAGAGTAATATCTGTACCTAGCTCGTAACCTGCAGCTTCAACAGCTTCTTTGATTGCTTTAAGAGCCGCTTCGTTTGACTCAAGGTTTGGTGCGAAACCACCTTCATCACCAACTGCAGTGCTCATGCCCTTAGACTTAAGCACTTTAGCTAGGCTGTGGAATACTTCAGAACCCATACGTACAGCTTCACGAAGAGACTTAGCACCTACTGGCTGAATCATGAACTCTTGAATATCAACAGTGTTATCTGCGTGCTCACCACCATTGATGATGTTCATCATAGGTAAAGGCATAGAGAACTGACCAGCAGTACCGTTTAGCTCAGCAATGTGCTCGTATAAAGGCATGCCTTTAGATGCAGCAGCTGCTTTAGCGTTAGCTAGAGAAACAGCTAGGATTGCGTTAGCACCAAAGTTAGATTTGTTTTCAGTACCATCAAGGTCGATCATAAGTTGGTCGATTGCAGCTTGATCAGTCGCGTCTTTACCCATAAGTACTTCAGCGATTGGACCGTTTGCAGCAGCAACAGCTTTAAGAACACCTTTACCTAGGAAACGAGATTTGTCGCCATCACGTAGCTCAAGAGCTTCACGAGAACCCGTAGAAGCACCAGACGGTGCAGCAGCCATACCAACGAAACCACCTTCTAGGTGAACTTCAGCTTCAATTGTTGGGTTGCCACGTGAGTCAATGATTTCACGAGCTAGAACTTTAACGATCTTAGACATTGTGTTTCCTCTGCTTTATCTTCAAATTAAAAGCGAAATAAAATAGCTGCAGCGATAACTGCTACAGCTATCAGTAATCCTTACTTATCAGATTCACCGCGGTGGTGTGCACCAGCAGCTTTTACAAAACCTTCAAATAATGGGTGACCATCACGAGGTGTTGAAGTGAATTCTGGGTGGAACTGTGCAGCAACGAACCAAGGATGATTCGGAATTTCAATAATTTCAACTAGCTTCTTATCAGCAGATAAACCTGATACTTTTAGACCAGCTTTCTCTAACTTAGGTAGCAAGTTATTATTAACTTCGTAACGGTGACGGTGACGCTCATGGATTGACGCTTGTGCGTACAATTCACGTGCTTTTGAACCTTCTTGAAGATGACATAACTGAGAACCAAGGCGCATAGTACCGCCTAGATCAGATTTTTCAGTACGCTCTTCTACGTTACCTTCGCCATCAACCCACTCAGTGATTAAACCAACTACTGGGTGTTTAGTTTCAGCGTTAAATTCAGTTGAATGTGCATCCGCCATGTTTGCTACATTACGAGCAAACTCAATTAATGCGACTTGCATACCCAAACAAATACCTAAATAAGGGATTTTGTTTTCACGTGCATATTGAGCCGTCAGAATCTTACCTTCGATACCACGATGACCAAAGCCACCAGGTACTAGGATAGCATCAAGATCTGCAAGTACTTCAGTACCTTTAGACTCAACATCTTGAGAATCGATGTATTTAATTTGTACTGAAATACGATTTTTCAAACCAGCGTGCTTAAGCGCTTCGTTGACTGACTTATATGCGTCAGGTAATTCAATGTACTTACCAACCATACCGATAGTGACTTCAGCAGTAGGGTTAGCTTCTTCGTAAATAACTTGTTCCCACTCAGATAAGTCAGCTTCTGGTGCAGTAATACCAAAACGCTTACATACCAAGTCATCAAGGCCTTGTGCCTTAATAAGCTGTGGAATTTTGTAGATTGAATCTACATCTTTCATTGAGATAACCGCTTTTTCTTGCACATTACAGAACAACGCAATTTTTGCGCGCTCATTAGCAGGAATAACACGATCACTACGGCAAACCAAAATATCTGGTTGAATACCGATAGAAAGTAATTCTTTCACTGAGTGTTGAGTTGGCTTAGTTTTCACTTCACCAGCAGCAGCTAGGTAAGGAACTAATGTCAAGTGCATAAACATGGTGTTTTCACGACCTTGTTGAACTGCAAGCTGACGAATAGCTTCCATAAATGGTAGTGATTCAATATCACCTACTGTGCCACCGACTTCAACAATCGCGATATCATGACCCGCAGCACCTGCAATCACACGATCTTTAATTTCGTTCGTGATATGTGGAATAACCTGAATCGTTGCACCTAGGTAATCACCACGACGCTCTTTGCGTAATACGTCAGCGTACACACGACCAGCAGTAAAGTTATTACGCTTTGTCATTTTGGTACGAATAAAACGTTCGTAGTGACCTAAGTCAAGATCAGTCTCTGCACCGTCTTCCGTAACGAATACTTCACCATGCTGAGTTGGGCTCATTGTGCCTGGATCAACGTTAATGTAAGGGTCTAATTTCATCATGGTCACATTCAGACCACGCGCTTCTAGAATAGCTGCCAAAGATGCTGCAGCAATGCCTTTACCTAGAGAGGATACTACTCCGCCCGTAACAAAAATATAATTCGTTGTCATGTTAAACCTGGAAGATTGGTGTAGAGGATAAAGTGTATCTGGACGGGAAATTAGTATACCAGACACCATTTATCGCCACAACGTGAAAACTATCACACACCCCTAAGATTTTTTTTGTCTCAAATCAAGGAAGTGATATGCGCCGTGTTTTCACCCCATTTCACTACTTTTAGCCACTAAGTCACTATACCTTTATAGCATAACAATTCTAGATGGGAATAATTATTTTTTGCATTCATGCTGTTTTACTCTATCCCATTCAAGATCTAGCTCAGTTAGTGAACATTGGCTTAAAGACTTACCTTGTTCTAGCACATTTTTTTCAACTTGGCGAAAACGTCGCTCAAATTTTTTATTTGCTTGTTGCAGTGCATGTTCGGGCTTTACATTGAGATGACGACTTAAATTTACCACCGAAAATAGCAAATCACCCATTTCCTCAGCGATCTTATGTTGCTGCTGTGGCGTTTGAATCACTTCTGCCATCACTTCATCTAACTCTTCTGTGACTTTATCAACCACCGGTCCCAACGTATCCCAATCAAAACCTTGACTCGCACAGCGTTGTTGAATTTTATGGGCTCGACTAAGTGCAGGTAATGCCAGCGGAATATTCGCTAACAAACTGTCATCTTGCGCTTTTTTAGCACGCTCTTTTGCTTTTTCAGCTTCCCAATTTTGTTTTACAGCGGCTTCATCGGCAAATTCAGTATCACCAAAAACATGCGGATGACGACGCGTTAGCTTCTCACTGATACCAGCAACCACATCATTAAAATCAAACAAGCCCTGTTCTGTCGCGAGTTGACTATAAAAGACCACTTGAAATAATAGATCGCCGAGCTCTTCTTTAACATCAGTCCAGTTTTTTTGCTCAATCGCATCAGCAACTTCATAAGCTTCTTCAATGGTATAAGGTACGATTGAATCAAAATCTTGTTTTAAATCCCATGGACAACCAGCTTGGGGATCCCGTAACTGGGCCATTATTGCCAGTAACTTATCGATATCAACTGTGGTTTTATTGCTCATCATTATCTCCCGAAATAAAAAAATAGGTAGCCGAAGCTACCTATTTCTATGTTCGATATTATCTATCACAACTAACCGTATAAACGCTTAGCTTGTGCAACATCTTTTACTTGTTCAATTCGGTTTAAAACTCGACCTAATACTTCGAGATCGGTTAACTCCAGTTCAAAGTCCATAATCGACATTTGCTTTTTATAATCAACTCGACTCTTCATTCCCGCCACTTTGACTTTCTCGTTCATCAAAGTATTGGTTAACTCTTTAAGCAAGCCATTACGCTCTGAAGCAGTGACGCGAACGGTAATAGTATAGTTCCCAATAAAACCGCCTCCCCAAACAGTATCAATGATACGTTCAGGTGCATGATGACGCAGCTCTTCTAACTGCTCACAATCATGACGATGGACAGAAATACCACGGCCTTGGGTCACAAAGCCTTGAATATCATCCCCAGGAATAGGCTGACAACAACGCGCTAAGTGGGTCATTAAGTTATCAACCCCTTCCACTACAACTGAATCACGTTGTGGTTTCTTCGCCGAATGTGAGGCTTTATCACTCGCTTCAGACAACTTATTTAACAGTTGCTGATCTTCTTCTTCCGCAGTGGGCTTATTAATCAAAGCATTAATGTGATTAATAATTTGGTTTATACGTAAATCACCACTACCAATACCGGCATATAACTCTTCAGGCGAATTAACATTAAAACGTTTACTCGCGTAAGCATGCGCATCTTTTAGTGTCGCATGGATCTTACTTAGCTCAGCTTCAAGGATTTCTTTACCTGCAATAATATTTTTATCGCGATCCTGTTTACGGAACCACGCATGTACTTTGGCACGAGCACGGCTTGAGGTCACAAAACCTTGATTTGGATTTAACCAATCACGTGAAGGATTTGGCTCTTTTTGAGTGATAATCTCAACCTGATCCCCCATTTGTAAATGGTAAGTAAATGGCACAATTCTGCCTTCTACTTTCGCACCAATACAGCGATGGCCAACCTCTGAGTGAATATGGTAAGCAAAATCTAACGGGGTCGCATTTGATGGTAAATCAACTACGTCACCTTTAGGTGTAAACGCATACACACGATCATCAAACACTTGGCTACGAAGCTCATCGAGCATTTCGCCAGAATCTGACATCTCTTCTTGCCAAACGAGTAACTTACGCAACCAGTTTATTTTTTCATCATACGCCGACTGAGCGCCGCCAGAAGCCGCTGGGCCTTCCTTATATTTCCAGTGTGCTGCAACCCCTAATTCAGATTCTTCGTGCATTTGCTTAGTACGAATTTGAATCTCAATGGTTTTACCTTCAGGACCAAGCACTACGGTGTGGATTGATTGATAGCCATTCGGTTTAGGGTTAGCAACATAATCATCAAACTCTTTCGGTAAATGACGATATTTAGTGTGCACCACCCCTAAAGCGGCATAACAATCTTGCAATTCTTCGGCAACAATACGTACTGCACGCACATCAAAGAGCTCATCAAACTCTAAGCTCTTCTTCTGCATTTTGCGCCAAATACTATAAATATGCTTTGGTCGACCTTGCACTTCAGCACGAATATTTGATGCTTTCATCGCATCAGATAAGTCATCAACAAAGTGGGTAATATAGCCTTCACGATCAATTCGACGTTCTGAAAGCTGTTTCGCTATTTGCTTGTACACCTCAGGATGTTGATAACGGAAGGCATAATCTTCAATTTCCCATTTCAACTGTCCAATACCAAGCCGATTGGCTAAGGGTGCATAAATATTGGCACATTCTTGCGCAGCAACTCGACGTACAGCATCCGGCTCATTTTTAACTTCACGTAAATTACAAATTCGCTCAGCCAACTTAATGACGACACAACGGAAGTCATCAACCATCGATAACAACATGCGACGAATGCTATCAACTTGCGCTGATTGCGCCGCCTCTTCCGCAGTCGATTTAAGTTGGCTAATAGCATACATCTGCTCAACACCTTGCACTAGATGCAAAATATTACCGTTGTAGTCTTCTTTTACTTGTTCATGGCTATAACAACCCGCTTCAACTAATGGATATAGCATTGCCGATATTAGCGTATCGGTATCCATGCTTAACGTCACCAGAATCTCAACCATTTCACGACCGCGCCATAACAGCAACGAACCGTTCTCTTGATCAACAACTAGCTCCTGACAACGCAGATAAGTTCCTTCTAAACGTCCAAACGTTTTTGCATCCAAACGTAAACTTTCAACCCATGAGGCAAGCTCAAACGTCGTGTTTTCTTTTAGATGTGCTCCGCGTACTGCGACCATGTCTCTGTCCTGTTTGCTATTTAATGGCAATATCTGTAATTGCTGTAGCTATTTTTTCTGCTTTTTTTGAACCTTTACAAATAATGCCATCGATTCTAAATGCCCAGTATGTGGAAACATATCCAACATACCAAGATGCCCTAACCGGTAACCTTGTTGTAGTAATACTTGACTGTCACGAGCCAGTGTTGCTGGATTACACGAAACATAAACCACTTTATTAGGCGCCAGCTTAACCACGTGATCCATCACTCCAGCAGCACCTGCACGTGCAGGGTCTAATAAGATTTTATCAAATTGCTCTTGTGCCCACACTAATTTCGTAACGTCTTGTTCTAAATTAGCCTGATAAAAAGTGGCATTATATTGGTTGTTTGCCTGAGCATTGTCTGTTGCGCGTAAAACCATATCATCAATACCCTCCACGCCAACCACGGTTTTAGCGCGCTTGGCGAGCGGTAAACTAAAGTTACCTAAGCCACAGAATAAATCTAATACCCTATCCTGAGGCTGAACATCCAACCATTCGATAGCTTGTGCGACCATTTTAGCGTTTACATCACCATTAACCTGAATAAAATCTTTCGGTGAAAAAGTCAGCTTCAAACCATCAACCTCATAATATGGTTGGTCACCATAAGTCTGGATTAGTTCATCAGTTTCTGGCGCTAAAAACAGCATTACATTATGTTTAACAGCAAACGCTTGAATTAAAGCACTGTCATCGGCATTAAAAGGCGCTAAATGGCGAATCAACACCACGCGGCCATTATCAGCATTAGTCAATTCAAGGTGACCAATGAATCGACGCCCTTTTAAGCTTTGTAATAAATCGCGTAATGGCGGCAATAAATCATTCAATGGTTGTGCTAATACTGGGCACACGTTGACATCAACAATGTCATTACTTTGCTTTTTGCGGAAACCAAACTGTAACTGACCATTATTTTCAACCCGCACCGCAAAACGTGCACAGCGACGATAATGTAACGATTCACTGATGATCGGTGGTTGTTGAACGCAATCAGCTTGATCAACAACGGCGAACTTTGCCATCAGTTCACTTAGCACTTGTTGCTTCGCAATAACTTGGCCTTGATGAGATAAATGCTGCAAATTACAGCCGCCACACTGGTCATAGATCGCACAATGGGGTTTAATACGGGCATTACTGTCTGAAAGGCGTTTAATTACTCGAGCACGAGCGTAATTTTTTTTATCTTCCGTTAACTGCACCACTGCGGTTTCAGTGGGAAGTAACCCATCCACAAAGATAGATTTACCGTTTAAGTGACCAATACCAGCGCCCTGGTGATCTAAGCGGTCAATAGTGATTTCTTTATGTTTGGTGTCAGTTTTACGTTTTTGAGGCTTAAAAAAGCGTGCCATAGTGTTTTGCTCACCGTTCAGACATTGAGTATTTGTTGCATATCCCTGTTTTATTTAAACTAGGAATATAGATAGGTACTAATTCTCCCACAGAATCGCTTGCTTGTAATTAAGAGAACCATGACCAAATATGGACTTCGTGCCAGGGTCTTTACCCTGACATTAGCACCAACACTGATAATCGGCCTGTTATTGAGCGCTTTTTTTACTATGAGCCGCTATCAAGATCTTGAACATCAATTGATTTCGACCGGCACGAGTATTATTGAGCCATTAGCGATTTCAGCTGAATATGGTATGACCGAAAAAAATCGGGAGGCTATTCGTCGTCTGATTGGTTATACCCATCGCAAGCATTCCGATATTATTCGTAGCATTGCGGTATTTACTGATCACAATAAAATATTTGCGACCTCTAATTTCCATCGCAACTTTGCTTCATTTATGTACCCCGATGATAAGCCGATTCCACGCTTACTCGACACACAACTTAACGATAACACCCTAATTCTACGTACCCCTATTTTGACTGAAGGCCAATTTGGTACCAATACCAGTGCCAGTTCATTAGGTAAACCATTAGGTTATATTGCGATAGAGCTCGATTTAAGTTCATTGCGACTGCAACAATACCAAGAAGTTTTCACGGCATTAATGGTGCTATTACTCGGCTTAAGTTTATCATCACTGTTTGCCTACCGTTTGATGCAAGATGTTACTCGCCCTATTTCTCATATGATCAGTGTCGTTGACAGAATCCGTCGGGGTCACCTTGATATTCGTATTGAAGGTCAACTTTTAGGTGAACTTGATACCCTTAAAAACGGCATCAATGCGATGGCTATCTCGTTATCTGAATATCACATTGAAATGCAACAAAGTATTGATCAGGCAACCTCAGATTTACGTGAGACCCTTGAGCAACTTGAAATTCAAAACGTAGAATTAGATATTGCTAAAAAACGCGCTCAAGAAGCTGCGCGAGTTAAATCTGAATTCTTAGCCAATATGTCACACGAGCTACGGACACCACTTAATGGTGTAATTGGCTTCACCCGTCAAATGCTCAAAACTAAACTTAATTCCAACCAACAAGATTATCTGCTGACGATTGAAAACTCAGCCAATAACCTTCTAACCATCATCAATGATATTTTAGACTTCTCAAAATTAGAAGCTGGTAAATTATTACTGGAAAATATTCCATTTGATTTCACCGATGCGCTTGATGATGTGATGCGCTTACTTGCTCCAAGTGCGCATGAAAAAGGCTTAGAGTTAACTCTTAAAATAGATACCCGTATTCCACCGGGCTTAATTGGCGATCCACTTCGAATTCAACAAGTAGTAACCAACTTAATTGGTAATGCAGTAAAGTTCACTGAAACAGGTAATATTGATGTTTCTGTCGAGCTTAAATCTGAGCATGAAAATAATATTGAATTGCAATTTATGGTGCGTGATACCGGTATTGGTATTTCAGAGCGCCAGCAAGCACAATTATTCCAAGCCTTCAGTCAAGCTGATGCCAGTATCTCACGCCGTTATGGTGGTACTGGCTTAGGATTAGTGATCACACAGAAATTGGTAAGCCAAATGGGTGGCCAAGTAAGCCTTACTAGTCGCCTCCATCAAGGTTCAACTTTCTGGTTTAGCATTCGCATGAACAAAACCGATTTACCAGTATCACAACTAATCGATACCTCATCATTAGCCGGTAAAAAACTGCTACTAATTGAACCCAATATGCAAGCGGCCTCTGTCGTACAGCAACGGTTAATTAATGCCGGCGTGCATGTGACCTACCGTTCTACCATGCCAGATGATGTCGAACACCATGACTTTGCGCTGTTGTGTTTATCACCAAGCGAACAACCACCAACAGCGGTGTTATTTGATCATGTCTTTAAAGCCGAACAGATGGCTGATAAGGTACTGGTTTGCCTACCAACAACTGAGCTCGCATTATCTGAAAAACTCGCCAATACTGGAGTTGATATCTGCCTTGGTAAACCAATTGCCTCACGTAAATTATTTGAAGCTTTATGCGATAACAGTGATGACAATAGTGAACCGGAACTGCCAATGCTCGCCACACCGCAGGAGCCAATTCAACCATTAACGGTGATGGCAGTTGATGATAATCCAGCTAACCTAAAATTAATCTCTGCGCTATTAGGCGAACGTGTTGAAACCGTCATTACCGCCACTGGTGGTAAAAAAGCAGTCGAATATGCTCATCATAAAGCCTTTGATTTAATCTTTATGGATATTCAAATGCCAGAAATGGATGGGGTTACTGCTTGCCAAGAAATACACAAAACGACCCTTAACCACAATACACCGATAATTGCTGTCACCGCCCATGCAATGGCTGGCGAACGTGAGCGACTGATCAATGCCGGTATGGATGATTACCTAACCAAACCAATTGAAGAACATATTCTGCAGCAAATTCTGGCAAAGTGGATCACCCCGACCGCTCATCACAGGGGGGGATTAACTGCACCACAAACCGTGGCGATCGAAGAGACACCACCACAGAACGTGGCACCGACCATCGATAATAGCATTAGCTTTGATTGGTCATTAGCACTCAAACAGGCAGCTGGTAAACAAGATCTTGCCCGTGATATGTTGCAGATGTTACTGGATTACATGCCAGAGGTAGAATTATTAGTCAATGAAGCCTTGGATGGAAAGTCTGTCGAATTATGGCCATCAATCCACAAACTACATGGTAGCTGTGCTTACAGTGGTGTACCGCGTCTGAAATACCTTTGTCACACCATTGAAACTGAATTAAAAGCCAATGCAATGATGGTTGATATTGAACCCGAACTGCTAGAGTTAATTGATGAAATGGATAATGTTGTTAAGGCCTCAAAGCAATATCGCCATTAATGACCACCGTTTTAACCATAAAAAAAGCGCGAGCCTTATCAGCTCGCGCTTTTTTATATTAACGACTATCGATGATATTAACTTTCAATGATCACCGTTGCGACGGCATAACGGCGCTCATCTGCAATAGTAAGATGTACATGCTGACCACCGATTGCAGTCAGCAATGCTAATGCTTGGCCGGAGAAGGTAACCAATGGTTTACCGCGAGCATCATTAGTAACACTAAAGTCTTGAAAAGAGACACCGCACGCAATCCCAGTCCCTAACGCTTTAGAGGCTGCCTCTTTAACCGCAAATCGTTTAGCGACAAAGCGGGCTCGTAATTTTAAACTATAATATTGTTCGAGTTCAGAGGCTGATAACACTCGCTCGGCAAAGCCATCGCCTGTACGAGCAAGTACTTTTTCAATCCGTTCAATTTCAACGATATCAGTCCCTAAACCTAAAATAGCCATTAGCCACGCGCTTCCTGCATCAATAAACGCATATCCGCTACCGCTTTTTCAAGACCATCAAACATTGCTCGTCCCATAATAGAATGACCAATATTGAGCTCATACAGCTCAGGTAATGCCGCAATAGCCTTAACGTTATGGTAGGTTAAACCATGACCAGCATTAACTTTAATTCCAAGGCTTGCAGCATAAGTTGCAGCAACGGCAATTTTTTCAAGTTCAGCGGCTTGTACTTCTTCAGTAGTTGCATCTGCATAATGACCAGTATGCAATTCAATAAACGGGGCACCAGTCACTAGTGCTGCATCAATCTGGCGCTTGTCTGCATCAATAAACAGTGACACTTTAATCCCTGCAGCGGCTAGTTTAGCCGTTGCTGCTTTGATTTTTTCACATTGGCTCGCCACATCCAAGCCACCTTCAGTTGTCAGCTCAGCCCGTTTTTCTGGTACTAAACATACATATTCAGGTTGGGTCTCTAAAGCAATTGCGACCATTTCATCGGTAACCGCCATTTCTAGATTCATTCGCGTCTGCAATGTTTCTCGTAAAATTCGAACATCACGATCATTAATATGACGACGATCTTCACGTAAATGGACCGTGATACCATCAGCACCTGCGCGCTCAGCTACTTCTGCAGCATGAACGGGATCAGGATACCGTGTACCGCGGGCATTACGTAATGTTGCAATATGGTCGATATTGACGCCGAGTAGAATGTTGCTCATTTTCCAATACTCCTTGCTCGTGGGATAAACAATTCCCGACTTTTTAATGGCTTTGAACCAAGATACGGCTTTAAGGCTATCCGTGTAAAGCGTTTCGCCGCCCGAAGTTGGGCGGGCGTTTCAAAACATCTCGCTGCAATGGCTTTTAATTCATCACCACGAAAAGTAAGTTGGGTTATTTTTATCGAGGCAATAAACCCCAACTGTTCGCGGTAATTGTAAGTCATATGATCGTCGACAGCTAAGCCACTACCGGCACAATGAAGAAAGTCGAGGCCATAGCCAAGATGGTGTAATAAGGCGAGTTCAAAACGGCGCAATGCTGGCTCTGGATTATCCGCTTGTGCAAGCTCACGTAGCACATTCAAATAATCAAGAAACAACACCGGATAAGGGGTGTGATTTTCTAATACCCGCGCTAAAACTTCATTAACGTACATCGCGGAATATAAAATATAACTGCGCAACGGCAGTCCAATACTGATAGGTTCGGCATGAGTGAGAACGGGCATGCTACCTTTACCACTCCATTTCATAAATAATGGCGTAAATGGCTGCAAGGTTCCTCGAAGATTAGAACGCTTACGTCGCGCTCCTTTTGCAAGTAGGGTAAGACGGCCATAATCCTCGCTAAACACATCAAGGATCAGGCTCGTCTCACTATAATGACGATAATGAAGGACGAAACAACGCTGTAGGCCCTCCATTACTTTCCTTATAGATCGTCAATGTAACCTAAGCTACGCAGTGCACGTTCGTCATCTGCCCAACCTGATTTCACTTTAACCCAAAGTTCTAAATACACTTTACGTTCAAATAAGTCTTCCATATCTAAACGGGCTTCACGGCCAATAACTTTGATCTTATCGCCGCCTTTACCGATTACCATTTTCTTCTGGCCTTTACGCTCAACCAGAATCAAACCGTTGATATCAAAACCATTTGTTTCAGGGTTGAAATCAAAACGCTCAATTTCAACAGTCACTGAATACGGTAATTCTTCACCGGTAAAGCGCATTAGTTTTTCACGAATAATTTCTGACGCCATAAAGCGCTGGGAACGATCCGTTACATACTCTTCAGGAAAGTAGTATTCACACTCAGGCAAATACTCACGAACAATTTTTTCAACCGCATCAACGTTAGTCCCTTTCTTCGCAGAAATTGGCACAACATCAACAAATGGCATTTTGTTCGCTAGTTCCTGCAAATGCGGGAATAACTCATGTTTTTCTTTAATATTATCGACTTTGTTGATCAACAGTACTGTTGGTAGCTCACTTTTTATAAGCTTATTCAGTACCATCTCATCATCTGCAGTCCACATCGTGCCATCCACAAGGAATAACACTAGCTCAACATCAGTTAATGAACTACTTGCAGCACGGTTCATTAAACGGTTAATCACACGCTTTTCTTCAATGTGCAAACCTGGAGTGTCTATATAGACAGCCTGATACCCATCACGAGTATCAACACCCATAATGCGGTGACGTGTAGTTTGCGGTTTACGTGAAGTGATAGACAGTTTCTGCCCCACTAAACGGTTAAGCAAGGTTGATTTTCCGACATTCGGTCGACCAACGATGGCAATAAAGCCACAGTGTTGTTTATCTGTCATGATTCCAACTGATTAAGTGCAATTTCTGCTGCTGCCTGCTCTGCCTTGCGCCGACTGCCGCCCTTACCGATAACAGGTTCATCCAAACCTGAAACATCACACTGTACGGTGAACTCTTGGTTATGAGCTTCACCTTGTACCTTAATTACAGTATATGCTGGTAATGGTAAACGGCGACCTTGAAGACACTCTTGCAAGCGTGTTTTAGGATCTTTTTGGTTGATGCCAGGTTCAATCGTATCAAGACGTGATTTATACCAAGCCAATACGACTTGACGCACTGTCTCAACATCACTATCTAGATAAACCGCGCCAATGATTGCTTCAACACAGTCAGCCAGAATCGAATCACGACGGAAGCCGCCGCTTTTCAACTCACCAGGGCCTAATAGTAAGTAGTCACCAAGTTCGAACTCACGTCCTAACTCAGCTAATGTCTTACCACGGACTAGTGTTGCGCGCATTCGGCTCATATCACCTTCATCCACAGAAGGAAAACGGTGATATAAGTCATCAGCAACAACAAAACTTAAAATAGAATCGCCTAGAAATTCTAGGCGCTCATTGTGGGTGCCATTAGCACTGCGATGTGTCAGTGCTAATGTCATCAACTCACAATTGTTAAATTGGTAGCCCAGCTTGCGCTGAAGCCTATTCGCTGGAGTTGTCATTTTCTCTCGATTATTTAATGCTACCGATACGGTCAAAGCGTACACCGGTAGGGATCCAAGATGGAAGTAAACTATCAGGCTTGCGATCGAAATCAAAGCTCATCCAAATAGCTACCGCCTTGCCGACTAGATTCGCTTCTGGAACAAAGCCCCAGTAACGACTATCAGCACTATTGTCACGGTTGTCACCCATAACAAAATACTCACCTTTTGGTACAACCCACTCACCGATCCCTGGGCGAGGTACGTAAGCCATACGGTTATCACGTCGCAATGGATTGATCAAAATATGATGATTTACATCACCAAGGTGTTCGTTAAACTCAATCAGACGCGCCATACCTTGAGTAAAATCGCTGTCTTTCATATCCGTTAACTTAACTGGCTTACAAACAGAAGTACCTTGCGGCTGAATGCATAACTGTTTATCTGCACTATAACGAATCATATCACCAGGTAAACCAACAACACGTTTAATGTAGTCAATTTTTGGATTTGGCGGGTAACGGAATACAATGACATCACCACGTTTAGGCTCACCTAAATCTAAAAACTTATGGTCAAATACTGGATCGCGTAATCCGTAATCAAATTTATTTACCAAGATAAAATCACCAACATATAAGGTTGGTAGCATTGATTTTGATGGAATTTGAAACGGTTCATAAATAAATGAACGGAATATCATGATCAGTGCAATCACAGGGAACATTGAGCTTGCTGACTCAATCCAACCTGGCTGAGGCGCAACACGTGCAAGTACTTCAGCATCAACTTGACCACCGGCTTTTTCAGCTGCGGCTGCAATTTTTAATTGTCGCTTAGGTGCCCAGATAAATTTATCTAGAGCCCAAATAATACCGGTAAAAATTGTTGCTAAGACCAGTATTATTGAAAATGTATTTGCCATGTTATTCCTTAGGTTTAACGCAACTAACCCCGACAGTTAGCTGATTGGGTCTAATTTAAAACGCCTAAGTAAAAGAAAGTGCTATTTAACAGGTTAAATAAGCACTTTCTAATCATATATAGACTGTTATAAACAAAGAAAGGTTACTTATCTTTGCCCACATGAAGAATCGCTAGGAAGGCTTCTTGTGGTAATTCTACATTACCAATTTGCTTCATGCGTTTCTTACCGTCTTTCTGTTTCTGTAGTAGCTTCTTCTTACGGCTAATATCGCCACCATAACATTTCGCGATTACGTTTTTACGTAATTGCTTCACGGTTGAACGTGCAATGATATGACCACCAATCGCCGCTTGAATAGCGATATCAAACATTTGACGAGGAATGAATTCTTTCATTTTCTCAACAACATCACGACCCCGAGTCTGTGAGTTTTCTTTATGAGTAATGATAGCTAGCGCATCAACACGCTCACCATTTAACAGAATATCAACTCGTACCATGTCTGATTCTTGGTAACGTTGGAAATTATAATCTAGCGATGCATAACCGCGCGAAGTTGATTTCAAACGATCGAAGAAATCCAGTACTACTTCTGACATTGGAATATCATACGTTAGTGCGACTTGATTACCGTGATAAACCATATCAACCTGCATACCACGCTTTTCAATACATAGCGTAATAACATTACCTAAGTATTCACTTGGTACTAGAATATTACAGCGAGCAATAGGCTCACCCATAATTTCAATATCATTAACCGCAGGTAATTTCGCAGGGCTATCAACGTACAGCATCGTGCCGTCATTTTTCTTAACTTCATACACTACTGTCGGTGCAGTAGTAATCAAATTAAGATCGTATTCACGCTCTAGACGCTCTTGAATAATCTCCATGTGGAGCATACCCAAGAAACCACAACGGAAACCGAAACCAAGTGCAGATGAACTTTCTGGCTCATAAAACAATGAGGCGTCATTAAGACTTAATTTGCCCAATGCATCACGGAAGTTCTCGTAATCATCAGATGATACAGGGAACAAACCTGCATATACCTGTGGTTTTACTTTTTTAAAGCCAGGTAATGCAACTTCACAACCGCCTTTTGCTAATGTTAGTGTATCACCAACAGGGGCGCCAAGGATGTCTTTAATACCACATACTACCCAGCCTACTTCGCCAGTATTTAATTCAGTAGTATCAACTCGTTTTGGCGTGAAAATACCAAGACGATCAACACCCCAAATTTGACCTGTGGTCATTACTTTAATTTTGTCGTTTTTCTTTAGCTTTCCGTTTTTAACACGAACTAAAGACACTACACCTAAGTAATTATCAAACCATGAGTCAATAATTAGTGCTTGTAGGGGCGCATCCGGATCACCTTCAGGTGCAGGAATAGCTTCAACGATTTTCTCTAGAACCTCGTCAACACCAACGCCAGTTTTTGCTGAACAACGCACAGCATCAATAGCATCAATACCAACGATGTCTTCAATTTCTTCAGCTACACGCTCTGGATCGGCGGCAGGAAGGTCGATTTTATTTAAAATCGGCACCACTTCCAAATCCATTTCCATAGCGGTATAACAGTTTGCTAAAGTCTGAGCTTCTACGCCCTGGCCCGCATCGACTACCAATAATGCACCTTCACAGGCTGCAAGTGAACGCGATACTTCATACGAGAAGTCAACGTGCCCAGGGGTGTCGATAAAGTTTAATTGATAAGTTTCACCATCTTTAGCCGTGTAATCGAGCGTCACGCTCTGGGCTTTAATGGTGATACCGCGTTCGCGTTCAAGATCCATTGAATCTAAAACCTGCGCAGCCATTTCTCGATCAGAAAGGCCGCCACAGACTTGAATTAGACGGTCGGATAAGGTCGACTTACCATGGTCGATATGTGCGATAATCGAAAAGTTACGAATGTGCTTCATGAATGGCGTGACTAGCTCGTGATTAAAATGAATGGGATCTTAAGATCAAGTTGACGGATTCTACCGAATTTAAACGCTACTCGCTATCTTTCGATGCGGCATTTATCAGCTTATCTGCTGAAATGGGTAGCCCTAGCACTCGAATAAGGCTTGGTTTGTAGGCTGAATCCCCATCTAATCTCTTGGCATAATACCGAGCAATCATTAATCCTATCGTTGTAGCAACCGCGGCTGATACAATAACACCTAGCTGATTACTGCCTGCTAAATCAATAAATATATACTGACCGATTAAACTACCACCAATTAAAAACAGTAACGGCAGCATATAAACCAGCAAGGCTGAACTCAGCATACTACGCTCAGACAAGCCAATTTCAACCACTTGTCCAAGGGTTATTTTTTCATCAGTCGCGATATTTATCTGATGAGAACGCCCAGGCATAGCTTTACTGACTATACCTGTGCCACAACTATCGCGTGAAGCACAATGACCACAACTGGTTTCTTGCTGACAACTCACGGTTATATGGCCGCTATCAACGGCGACAACCGTTGCTAATGTTCGCATCATGATTATTTACTCGTTGAGGTAACCTCTGCTTTAATTTTATCAAAGGTTACGTTTTCTGCAATTTGTCGTGCTGTTTGTGGTGGAATATCACCAACGACAGTAATTTCTTTATTACCATCAACTCGAGTGATTAACGTACGACGTCCTTGGCGAACCAATTGTCCTCGTCCAACAAAATTATCGGCATCAGAAACATAAACAGAAAAACTAAATAAACCATCACTGTACATTCGGCTTTCAACCGCACGCTCAGTTAATAGTAGTCGATGTCGATTACCGGCTATTAATGTAAAACCATTCGGTAACCAATTTACCGACCATTCCAGTTTTTTCTGTGGCTGTTGCGGTAATTGTACCACGGCCGGCAATTTAACTTGATCGAGCTTACTGAGCATTTCAGCAACTTTAGGATTCACGACAAATGACACAACACGGAATTGTTCCAGTAAGTCACCATCACGCCCCAATAAATCAGCGCGCATAACAAGGTGAGTCGCTTGATCTATCCACAATAAATAAGAATAACGATTACCGTCTTTAGGTGCGATACGAATAACATTACAGGCGACACCCGCTTCACGTGCGCGTCCCATAGCGATAAATTCATAATACTTAGACAGTTTATCTATATTGGCTTTCATTAACGGTAATATTGGCGCGACCATTTTATTACTTTTAATCGTAAAAGGATCGAGCCCTGGTTCAAAGTAACTCACCTCATCACCACGTTGAATCACCTCTTGTGGTGGACCACTGAGGAACAACAGATGACCATAACTTTGACCATTCTCTAATGCATGCCGATACCGCAATGTATCAATGCTATTTTTCTTAACCCAAATGTAAGACATCTCATAACTAAGATCTCGACTGGCTTGGCCCATTTGATGCAACAAAGCCTCTGTTGAAGGTTGAACCGCTTCAGCAGAGGCTTGGAGTGGCAACAATAGGCTGACCAATGCAAGCGCACCGACCAGAGTTTTTTTCATTAATCCGCCACAGAATTATTAGTATGTAATCGTGAATTATCAATACTACCATCTTCAGCATTAAACCGAAGTTGAAGTTCATAATCTTGTAACATCGAGTTAATTCGACGTCGTTGTTCCATTAACTGTGACTCAGATGGTGTCTGATTATCATCAACCATATTGGTATTTAGACTCACAGGCTCAGCTTTACCAACAAATGGAATGGTTTGCAGCACAGGCACATCATTACTGGTTGTTGTTGTAAGGTTGCTACCATTACCATCATATTGTTGGACACCAACAATCACCGCCAGCGAAACACATGCAGCCACAGCAACCTGACCAAACTGGGATAGCCAAGCGGGTAAGGTCCGCTTCGCTTTAAATGGGGTCGGTTGTTCTTCAGTAATAATCGGCGCAACAACGGCCTCAATATTAGTGGCCGTCGCACCAGTATGAGCAGGTTCAGCCTCTAGCGCTAACGCGACATTTTCTGCAATATTCCATTGTTTGCATTGCGGTACATCACCACGCATGACATCACCGATAAGGTTAAAGTCATGCCAGCTTTGCTCGCTATTTTTGTCAACAGTCAGCGCATTGATAATGCTCTGATCCAAATCTTCGCCATCAAGTAATGCCGAAATTTTTTCTTTATCAGCCATTTTTTCCACCGTTTGGTGCAACATTGTTATTGCTGCATAAGAGGACGAATACGTTTTTCTACCGTCTCTCGTGCACGGAATATACGTGAGCGAACTGTACCTACCGGACATCCCATTATTTCAGCGATTTCTTCATAGCTTAGACCATCCAGTTCACGCAATGAGATCGCTGTTTTAAGATCGTCAGGTAATGATTCAATCGTACTAAAAACAACCCGCTTCAATTCTTCAGACAACATTTGGTTCTCAGGGTTCGAAATTTCTTTAAGCGCATTTCCACTTTCATAATATTCCGCGTCTTCAGCATCAACATCAGATGCTGGCGGACGACGTCCCTGAGCAACTAAATAATTTTTTGCGGTATTAACAGCTATACGGTAAAGCCATGTATAAAATGCACTTTCACCACGAAATGAGGGTAAGGCACGATACGCTTTAATAAATGCTTCTTGAGCAACATCTGGCACATCACCAGAATTGCTAACATAACGTGAAACAAGGTTACAAACTTTATTCTGGTACTTAATAACCAGAAGGTTGAATGCTTGCTTATCTCCCCGCTGTACTCGCTCAATTAATACCTGATCAGTTTGCTGCTCGCTCATTCGAGCGTTTACTCCCATGTCTAACTGTTAGTAATATTGCATTCATCTCACGAGAACTAACACCGATAATGGCTGTAATTCGTTATTGATGCACAATGGTTTATTTAGATTATCCTGCCACTATAAGCGTTAGTCTCACCGTAAATAAAACACTGACTTATGAAATATTTATGAGCATGAGCACTACGTAAGACCGATGGATAATGGCAAAGTTCCACCGTCAGTAAAATAATTTTATGTTTTCGTTACCGTTAGGTTATTACCTGTAACAAAGTTAAACAAAGGTAGGATTAATAACTTTAGTCATTTTACCTGAAATAATAATACTAACGAGGATCTGTAACTGAAAAAAGTAAAATAATCACTAAAGTAGACTGCTGTTACTTCGCTAACATTTAACAATAATACTGCTAAAGTACCGTATATTAATGATATTTACGCTACTCAAACCCAAACAAACATGCGTTTTAATAACAATTTTGGTAGCATGAAATAAGATTATCACATGGACATGCAATCACTATGAATCAATTTCATCAACACGATAGCGACATTTTAGTCATTGGTAGTGGCGCAGCAGGACTGTCACTGGCACTACATTTAGCCCACCTAGGTAAAGTGACTATTTTATGCAAAGGGCCACTGAGTGAAGGTTCAACCTTTTATGCTCAAGGAGGTATCGCTGCCGTTTTTGATGAATCAGACAGTATCGCATCCCACGTTGAAGATACTTTGATTGCAGGAGCCCATCTGTGTGACCAAGACGTGGTGCAGTTTATCGCTGAAAATGCCAAGCAATGTGTACAATGGTTAATTGATGGTGGGGTGCCATTTGATCGAGAAGACACGGACACTGATGACGACCCCCGCTACCACCTAACATTAGAAGGTGGACACAGTCATCGTCGCATCCTTCATGCTGCTGATGCCACCGGAATGGCAATGCAAACCTCGCTCCAAGAACAAGCCCGTAATCATCCTAACATCACCATTCTTGAACGCCATAATGCCCTCGATTTAATCACTGAGAAAAAAATTAATCCCCAAGCAGTAACCAATCGTGCATTAGGTGCTTATGTTTGGAATCGAGACAAAGAGTGTGTTGAAACCCTAGCGGCTAAGTTTGTGGTTTTAGCCACAGGTGGTGCTTCAAAAGTATATCAATACACCTCAAACCCTGATGTATCATCCGGTGATGGCATTGCTATGGCATGGCGCGCAGGCTGTCGAGTCGCCAATCTAGAATTTAATCAATTTCATCCCACTTGCTTATTCCATCCCAAAGCACAGACCTTTTTATTAAGTGAAGCATTACGTGGCGAAGGGGCATATTTACGCCGTCCTGATGGCAGCCGTTTTATGTCAGAGTTTCACGAGAGTGCTGAACTGGCGCCACGAGATGTGGTTGCACGTGCGATCGATTACGAAATGAAGCGTTTAGGCGCCGATTGTATGTATCTCGATATTAGCCACAAACCCGCTGATTTCGTTAAAAGTCACTTTCCAACCATTGCTGAAAAATTGCAGGGTTACGGCATTGATATCACCCAAGATATGATTCCAATTGTTCCTGCTGCACACTATACCTGTGGTGGAGTGGTGGTAGATAAATCAGGTAAAACAGATATTGATGGTTTATATGCCATTGGTGAAGTGAGCTATACCGGTCTTCATGGTGCTAACCGCATGGCATCAAACTCACTGCTTGAGTGCGTAGTCTATGCATGGTCTGCTTCACAAGATATTGAGCGCCAATTTAAGACTATTTTACAGCCACAACAGCTGCCATTTTGGGATGACAGTAAAGTGACTAACTCTGATGAAGAAGTAGTCATTCAACATAACTGGCATGAATTACGATTATTTATGTGGGATTACGTCGGTATTGTCCGTTCAACCAAACGTTTAGAGCGTGCCATGCACCGAATTGAATTACTTAAGCACGAAATTGATGAATATTACTGTCATTTCCGAGTTTCAAATAATCTGCTCGAACTGCGTAATTTATTACAAGTTGCAGAACTAATAGTACGTTGTGCGATGGAACGTAAAGAAAGCCGAGGACTACACTATACTCTTGATTATCCAGAGCTTGATGAGCAAGCTACAGCAACCATTTTAGTGCCTGATAATTACTAGCTTCAATACGCTGTAACTCGCCAATACTATGGTGCTAATTATAATATTAGCATCATGGTTTATTTACTGAGGAAGCCGGCTTTAATAGCCCTAAATGAAGCCACATTTTTAGTTGCCGATAACGCAACTCATCGCAACTGTCATAACAGATAATGAGCCACTGATTTCGAGGATGTGACACCGACAAGACCACCAGCCAGCGGGTAACTAATTTCACCGCTACCATCTCCCCCCTTTGATTATGCCAGCGAAGATTACCATCACTATAAAGCCGTAACGGTCCCTGTTGGCGTAAATAATATTGATACATTCGCTGCCATTCAAATAATAATGCTTCGGCAAAAAAATAACTCAACGGCCAAAAAACAGGTGGAACGACACATAACAATAGTACTGCACCAAGATAACATCGACTCAGTGCAGTGTTCAGTAGCGGGGATAAGTTAAGCTTTAAATCAACGTAACTTGCTGTTGTTGTGAGCAACAATCTTATCAACCATCATTGCATGAGCAGCGTTATCACTGCGGCCATGCTGCATCATCCATTTAAATAAATCAGGATCGTCACATGTCAGTAGAGAAATAAAATCACGTTGTTGCTGCTCTGATAAATCATCAAAACACTCTTCAAAAAATGGCATCACCAACACGTCTAACTCTAACATGCCACGACGACATGCCCATTTTACGCGGGCTCTCTCTTCTGCAACTAACATACATAACCTCTATGTGCGTGCCTAATGGCTCACTGATAATCGAATACTTAGTGTATTTCCGTTATAACGATATTAACAGTCGTGCTCAATAACGACCATGCACCAGCGCAAACAATCGCTCAAGATGAGACCTAGCCCACCATAATGACATCTAATGAAAACAGCTAATTAACCCATCATGTAACCATGGTTAATTATTTTGTCCAGTTGGTATAACATAGCGCAATCATTACTGCATTTGTGGATACCATTATGAACACTTGGTCAACTCAACATAGTTTTACCCCACTCGCTTTAAGCACCACCGATTCTTTGCCTGATTTAGCCATAATCAACCTCAGCGATTGGGGCATGGTGACACTCGTTGGCCCAGACAGTAAATCATATTTACAAGGTCAATTAACCTGTGATGTGGTGTCATTAGCCGCAGATGCCTCGACCTTTGCTGGCCACTGTGACGCTAAAGGAAAATTACGTACGATTATGCGTGTTTTCCACTATCAGAATGGCTATGGCTTAGTGCAACGCCAAAGCGTGATGGCAAACCAATTACCCGAATTAAAAAAATATGCCGTATTTTCTAAAACAGAAATAACCCAAGCTGAAGTGGTTATTTTGGCGTTGGTTGGTCGCCAAGCTCAAGCAACGATTGATCATCATTTCAGTGGCGATGCTGATGTGCGTCATAACGACACTGCGACGGTAGTAAAAGTAGATAACGAACGTTGGTTAATCATAACCACTGCAGAGCAAGCTGATTCAGTGATCACCACCTTGACACCCACGGCAATTTTGGCAACCACTGACCTGTGGGATTTATATGATATTAAAGCTGCCATGCCGCGAATTGATAGCACCATCGAACTTGAGTTCATTCCACAAGCAGTTAATTTACAAGCCGTTAACGGTATTAGCTTTAAAAAAGGCTGCTATACCGGTCAAGAAACTGTCGCACGTGCTAAGTACCGTGGCATCAATAAACGCGCCATGTATATCGTTGCAGGCATAGCAACTCAGTGCCCACAAGCAGGTGATGCATTAGAGCGTAGCGTGGGTGAAAATTGGCGTAAAGGTGGTACAGTAATTTGTGGTTATCAATACAGTGACAATCAAGCATTGGCACTCGTGGTATTACCTAATGATCTCGACGCTGATAGCCAATTCCGGTTTGCAGCTAACCCAGATGCACTATGGCACAAACTCGATCTACCGTATGATCTTAATGCAGAATAATCAGATTGATACGCCAGTAACGCGGTTACTGGCTAGCGAAGGGGTTGATTACCGTTTACTACCGCATACTAAACCGGCCAAAACCATTGCCGAAGCAGCAGCAGAACGCGGGGTCGATCCACAGCATATGGTCAAATCAATATTGCTCAAAGATATGTCTGGGTTTCATGTATTGGCATGTGTACCTGGGCTGCAATCAGTTGATCCTAAAAAAGTACGGGCATTATTTGGTTGTCAGCGTATGACCTGCGCTGATGCTACCGAAGTTGAGAAAGTGACCGGATTAGTCATCGGGACTGTTGCACCTCTAGGGCTAAAACGCCCACTTGCGGTTGTGTTTGATGCCGCGATTACAGCCATTGAACACGTTAATATTAGCAGCGGTGATCGTATGGCTGGCATTGAGATCGCCACTGAAGACTTATTGATCTTGTGCGATCCCATCTTAGGCAATATTTGCCGAGATCAATCTTGATTGGTAATAACACATAGTTAAACTGGCGGTATTGATTAAGGTGCCGTTGGTTTAGTGAGATAATAGAGGAATAGACAATGGCGAGCCATCATCACGATATCAATTGGCGCGGTGTCGATCTGAATTTATTGATTGCCTTTGCGGCATTAATAGAAACCCGCAGTGTCACTAAAGCAGCCAATAAACTTGCCATTGGTCAATCAGCAATGAGCCATAATTTATCGCGTTTGCGCAGTTTATTAAATGATCCATTGTTTGAGCGTCATGGTCACCAAATGCTGCCAACTCAAACCGCGTTAGATCATGCTGCCACGGTTGATACTATTCTGTCACTGATCACCAATGAACTCCTACGCCCAAGCGTCTTTGTTCCAGCAGATTTCTGTGGCACTTTTAAAATAGGCTTAACCGATTATGCAGAGCTGCTCTTTGCGCCAGCCTTATATGATGCGATTCACCACCAAGCACCACAATGCCAACTGAGTTTCTTTAATGTTGATCGGCACAGTTATCACACAGACTTTAATCAGCACCGAATTGATGTGGTGATTGGATCCATGACTGATATGGGTAAAGATATTGAACATCAATATTTATACACTGAAGATCATGTTTGCCTTTACGATCAACAAGCCACAGGTCTTAACCAACACGTTAGTCTCGATCAATACAGTCAGCATCCACATGCGTTAGTTAGCCCTGATGGTAAATTAACCACGCAAGTCGATGACCAATTACAACGACAGGGATTTCAACGTCAAGTTGCGGTGGGATCACATAATTTTCTAACCATTAGACATTTACTGAGTGGCCGTGATTTAATCTGTGTGGTATCACGATTAATGGCACAACTGGATATTTTTAACGACCAACTCACTCAATGCCCACCGCCTGTCGCCATTGCTGATTTTGATATTCGATTATTATGGCTCCATCGCAACAGTAACCACCCTCGCAACCAATGGTTGCGCCAAGTCGTTGCCAGTACAGTAATAGCCCAAGTTAAACAACTTCGCATTGGTATATAGATCGCTATGGCAGAGCATAGTAGCTCTGCCAATATTATTCCTAGGCGCGGCTATTCGGTTCTTGAATCTGATAAAGTTTGTGTTCATCGCAAGGCTCATCACAATGACACTCTTTATTGACACCAACATTAGCAAGACCGCCACAACTGCCACTGATCGTTTGTCGTTTGACAAACCACCCAATTGCCATCGCCAATATCACCGCCACAAAAATCCCTAAGGTTAATAAAAAAGTGGTCATAGCTTGAGACCGCCTATCTTACCGAGGCCATTAACAATTGGACTTAGCATGCCAACTTTTACCGCTACTGGCGCTGATTTCTTAGAACCACAACCGCAGCCACATGCGCCTTTTTCTCGTTTACAAGCACGCCCCTGTTCTGCGCTCAGTAAGGCTTCTTTAGTCACCCCACCAGCTAAGAAATCCACTAATGATGTTCGTGGAGCAACACGACTAACACTGAATCCAGCTTGTAATAAACGCGCTAAAGATCGAGTACCAATATTACCTAATACAATTTCAGTCACATTAAGTGCTGCTAGTTGGCGTTGCAGAATTTTTTTATGCTTACACCCCAATTCACGACTGCCACTATTTTCAAGCTGTTCAATTAGTTGACCTTGTTGATCATAAATAGCAAACGTTGCTGCTTTACCAAAATGGCCCGCTATTTGATTTCTGGGAGTCAATGCAATTGCTATTAACATAAATTAATCCTCGATAGTCTGTATGCTGTCTGATGCTAACTCTAATGCCATGCCCATCACTAACGCCTGTGCTACTTTGTGTCGCCCTCGAGCAATAATATTGCCTAGGGTTTGACGTGACACACCCAACTGTTGCGCAGCTTCAAGCTGTTGCAAACCTAACATATCGACCAATCTCAATGCCTCTAATTCATCACTTGCCAATGCCAGTTTCGGCAATTGCTTCATTGGTACACCATTAGGCTTAAAACAGCTATAAGCTGGACGGCAAGCTATCTTTCTTACAATTTTAGGTCTTGCCATGATGATCATAACCCCTGTTCATTGACGGTTATTATTGGCATACGCCAAAAACTCCGCATTGATCTAGGATCATAAATCATCATCTAAGTACCAATTTCAATCAATAACCCCCAACACAAATAACATCGTTTTTAAAATATCAGCACAATATATCGTAATCGTATCTAATTCATTACTCACTACTGCGCTTAGAAATCACACTGCTAGAACAAAAACCAACCACCGATAATTAATTTAACGCTAACATCGCTAAACAGGTTGATATCCTCGCAAATAAATCAGCTCGAACTAGAGATACCAGCCTCGATAATAAATTATAAAAAAAGACACAAATCAGAATATTAATCTAAATATTAGATTTGTTATTACATAATAAGTCGATAAATGAAACTTATCGTGAAATTTATGCTGATAGTGTCACAGAAGTGTCATCGCCCTTAACGTATACTTAGCACGTTAATCGCCAGGATGGTCGGAGTTAAACTGTATTATGCGGATGTTCAAACGCTACTTGCCTAAATTAATCGCCAAGCATGTTAGTCGTATATTTAATGGAAGAATTTATATTGATGGCCGTGGCGGCTATCATTTTGAGAAAGGAATATTGTTGGTACCACTAAAGGCCCAACAACATCATTATGATACGGTTAACGAGGTTAACCTAGAAATTAAGCGCCTACGTGAAGTTTATTAAAGACGATATTTATTAAAAATAAACTCTTCGCTAAATAAACCACATCAAGCCCACTTCATTGGGTGGGCTTTAATCGTAGCAACTACTCATCGTCAGCGATGGATGCTAAATAATCTTCAGCATCAAGCAACTCATCTAAATCCTCTTCAACATCAATTCGAATTTGAAATAGCCATCCATCACCATAAGGATCGCTATTGACCAACTCTGGTGCAGCATCAAGATCATCATTGATTGTTATGATCGTGCCAGTACACGGCGCATAAATATCTGATGCTGCTTTTACCGATTCAATAACCGCACACTCTTCTCCAGCATCAACAGCAGCCCCGCTATCAGGCAAATCAATAAAAACCATATCACCTAATAGCGCTTGAGCGTGATCACTAATACCAACGGTGTAAATTCCATCACCTTCATCACGCAACCATTCATGAGTATGAGTAAATTTTAATTCAGAGGGTACATAGCTCATTCACACATCCTTTTTAATCTCACCATTAATCGGTAACTATCACTCCATTTATTACTGTAGGTGAAAAAAAAATTTTTGCTCAATTTTAGATATAAAAAAAACCACAACAAAAAAATGCTATGGCTTCATAAATTATCACTGGAATAGTTACTTAATTAGAGACTATTTATAACGCGCTAACTCAGGCAATTCACCACTTAACCCTAAAGCACGTCGCATAAACTCATCTTTGACCCCAGGCGCTTTATTAGCGAATAGCATGCCAAGATCGCGTACTAATTTCTTGGCAGGATGTGCACCATCAAACAGAGTCTTAAAGCCTTGCATTGCAGTGATCATTTTTGCAGCTTCAGCTTTACGCCAGCGTTCGTAATGACGTAAATTGACCTGTTTACCAATGTCTTTATTTGCCTGCCATAAGCCAATAATTTCTTGCGCTAATGCCGCTGCATCTAGTAACCCTAAGTTAACGCCTTGGCCTGCAAGCGGGTGAATAGTATGAGCAGCATCTCCCACTAATGCCACTCGTTCACGCACAAAATCTTGGGCATAACGCATTTTAAGTGGAAATGCTTGCCGCTCTCCCTCTACACGACACAAGCCTAAACGATGATCAAACGCAGCAGTTAAGTGTTGATTAAATACCTCATCACTGACATCACATAAGGTTAATGCTTGCTCTGGCGGTAGTGACCATACAATTGAACATAGATCTTTTTCAGCTAACGGAAGAAAGGCTAATGGACCATCTGGACGGAAAATTTGACGCGCTGTTTGCAAGTGAGGTTCATCACAACGAATATTTGCCACCAACGCACTATGACCATAATCCCAATGGGTCAGCGGAATATCAACATGTTGACGTAACCATGAATTCGCACCATCAGCACCAACCACTAATTTAGCCGTTAGATTTTTACCTGATTCCAATGTGAGCCAGGCTTCAGTTTCACCAAAAGCAATATTTTGGCACCTATCTGGAGCCATTAAAATCACATTTTGCTGCTTGCTAACCCGATCAAGTAACGCTAATTGAATCACGCGATTCTCAACAATATGGCCTAAATCTGGTTGCGCTAGTCGTTCAGCATCAAAATCAATACGAGCAAAACTGTCTTGTTCCCATACTTCCATTTTACTGTAAGGGCTCATACGACGGTCGCAAATTCCTTCCCAAGCCCCAACACCACGTAATATTCTCTCACTGGCACGGCTTAGTGCCGACACGCGTACATCAGGTAAGGCTGCCAACTTAGGATCAGGTAACTGACCTTCAATCACTGCTACTCGTAATTCGGTATCGGCTAACGCTGCTGCCAGCGTTAAGCCCACCATTCCACCACCGATAATGGCGACATCAACATTTTGCATCATAGCTATCGTTTTACCTGTCCCATGGCACGGCGTAACAGCGGTGCTTGAAGTGTGTTAGAAAGGCTCATTGTCATCAAGCCCAGATTACGCCCAGCAACGAGCGCAGGATTATCATTGGCAAACAAGCTAACCAAGCCGGCAGTCATCGCAATAGTTGCCTGTCGATCAGGCAACCGTCGTTCACGATAACGACCTAATACTGTCGGTAAACCAATATCGGCATTGCATTTAACCCCCGCTGTAATTTCCTCTGCTAAGGTCATTACATCACGAAGTCCAAGGTTAAATCCTTGACCTGCAATAGGATGGAGCGTTTGCGCAGCATTACCAATTACCGCAACTCGATGTGACACTAACCGTTGTGCTTGGCGTAATATTAATGGATAACAATTACGCTCACCGACCATAGTTAATGCCCCTAATCGCCATCCAAATAGCGCTTGTAATTCCGCTAAGAATTGCTGATTAGTCAATGACATGATTCGAGCTTGTTGCTGTGGCTCAATACACCAAACTAGTGAACTACGTCCCTGAGACATGGGTAACAATGCGACGGGCCCATGTTTAGTAAAGCGTTCAAAAGCTTGGCCCCGATGAGGCTCTGAGGTGGTGATATTGGCAATGATCGCCACTTGCTCAAAATCATGCTCACTGCGACCGATATTTAATAAATCACAGCAATGGGATACAGCACCATCAGCCGCAACCACTAACTTAGTCCGTAACCGTTTACCGTTATTTAAACGCACTAACGCTTCTGATTGAGTACGCTCTATATGCTCAACTTTTGCGGGACAAAACAGATCAATGTGTGGACGAGTGGCTAACTGGTGGTGAAATATCGCCCCTGCAGCCGCTAACTCAATGACATAACCTAAAGCATCAACAGCCAGTTGTTGAGCTGACAATTCAACCATTCCGGCATGACCTCGATCGGACACATGAATGTGCTTGATCGCCGTCGTGACAGTAGCCAATGCTGGCCAAAGCTGAATCGAGTCTAATAACCGGCTAGATCCATGAGAAACAGCAATACTACGGGCATCATAACCTGGATGTTGCTGATCATCTGTCGCCACAGCTTCAACCACAGCGATATGTAATTGATGCTGAGTTAATTCATCAAGTGCGATAGCTAAACACGCACCAACCATTGCGCCACCCGCAATAACCACATCATATTGCTTCACATTTTGTCCCTTTCGCAATAGAAATTATTAGTGAACGGTTGGCTGCTCATCAGCATCATCATTCACTAGTCGTTGACCTAATTCAGAATGACAACTCAACACACACATACGTACATGTTCAACCACTTGCTCAAATAATGCCGCTTGTTCTTCAAGATCGTCATCCTCATCAATACCAAGTTGAGAAATCTCTTGTAGATCAGCCAGCGCTTCGGTGATTTCCTCAGACAATTGATTTTTTTGTAAATCCATTAGCCCTAAGCCCGAAATAAAACTATTTACCCACTCTGTTAATGCTTCTGCGCGATCAGATAACGGTTCATCATCATCAGGCATTAACAACGAAAATTCAAATCCACCACCGATTAACTCTTCAGCGGTAGTCGTAAATAATGTCCGTACCATCATCTTAGCGCCATCAGTCATTGGCTCGCCTTCATTAGCGTAGTCACATACTGGACCCGCCCAGCTCTCATCATCAACAGCGAGACCACCACAAATCATCCCACTGAGTAAACCATGTAACTCAGCAGGTACCGCTGCTAGGCCTTGCTCTTTTAAAGCCGCTTCAACAGCTGAGTATGTCGGTAGGGTTATTTCACTCATGGTTTATCACCTTTGTAGTTGACACAATTTAAGATAAATTTTTTATAGGTATGACATAACAATCACGTTTGTCATTAAGATTACACTGTTTGAAATTGTACCAAACAATAATCACGCTTACGGCTTAGTTGATATAATAAATAGCAATGAGCGAATGACGGCACTGTGTTATGCTAACATTTAAGCCTAATTCGGCAAATAATAACACTAGTGATAACGTTCAATCCTTAATCAACTCCTTGACGAGTCTGATTAATATCTGTTTAGTCAGAACATATTGAACCGAAACCGCGATATAGTCGCTTGCATCTTGTGTAGGGTTTTCCTATATTGACCCTCGTCGCAAGCGGAATGAATACCCATTCTGGCACGGAGCAAATCGAAGGTTTATGAGTACTCAGGCTGTAGAAATTCAAGTATTGGGCCGAAAATTAAAAGTTAATTGTCCAACGGGTCAAGAAGATGCATTACGTGCCGCGGCGGCAGATTTTGACCAACGCTTGAAAGATATGTCTGCGCGTAGTAACGTATCCGTAGAACAATTATTAATCTTTACTGGCCTCAACATCAGTAACGAGTTGCATTTAGAGCGACAAGAACACAATCGCAATGCTGAATTAATATCCAATAAAATCAATTCAATAGAAGAAAATCTGGATAAAGTATTGCAATATCAGCCAAAGCGTTGATAATGAATTAACCCTGGGGTGTACGTCAGTGAATGAATGTCCCCGAGCCGATAAGCAAATACCCAGGATTGGCTTTTTTATTAGCTATTGTGCATGCTCAGCCTGACTGAGAAGCCTGCGGTTAATGTTGCCAGTCCACCTTGAACATCTGGTTCAAGGGCCTTATTTCGCAACGGCACCTTGGGGTCTCTCTTTTGCATCCCACTTTATTTCTCAGCATTAGCACTTTACAATCCCTAAACACCCACAGTTCATGGATTGGATACTTAAGTGATGACACCCTCCATTGCAGCTACCCAACAGTTACGCCATCAACTTCGACAGCAAATTCGTCACGCTAGACGACAATTATCTGCTCAACAGCAACAACATGCAGCGCAACAACTATCCCTGCGCTTACAAACCTTAGATCATATCCAACATAGCCAGCATATTGCCGTTTACATTGCCAATGACGGTGAAATTGATCCGCAACCATTTATAGAATGGCTATGGCAGCAAGGTAAGTCGGTTTATCTACCAGTATTGCACCCTTTCAGTAAGGGCCATCTGTTGTTTTTACACTATGATGCAACGACTCCGATGACGACCAATCGTTATCAGATTCATGAGCCTAAATTAGATGTGCGTCGTGTTAAGCCCATTGCTGAACTGGATGTTATTTGTACCCCGTTAGTTGCCTTTGATAATAATGGCCAACGACTTGGTATGGGAGGGGGCTATTATGATCGCACCTTAGGCCAATGGCACCAACACCGTCGTGGGCCTTATCCAATCGGTATTGGTCATGATTGCCAATATATTCCCCAGTTACCAAATCAACAATGGGATGTGCCACTACCAATAATCATCACTCCTAACCACCAATTTATAGAAGCCTAACACCATCACGCAAACGATTGGCTTTTCGTTAAAAAAAACTGAATATAATTGTATGTTATTCAAAAAGTTATATTTTTAGTTTTAAGTTTGCACTGTTTAACCATAGAATCCAACTGACGAAATCACTTCGGTTAGCTATAATCACCTTTCGCATAATTGAGGTCATTACGAGGAGAACGGCATGACACAAGATGAAATGAAAAAAGCAGCGGGCTGGGCAGCACTTGAGTACGTAACGAAAAACAGTATTGTTGGTGTAGGTACTGGTTCGACCGTTAATCACTTCATCGATGCCTTGGCAACTCGTAAAGAAGAAATCAAAGGAGCGGTTTCAAGCTCTATTGCTTCAACTGAGCGCCTAGAGCAAATTGGCATCAAAGTCTTTGATGCTAACGAGGTGGCAAGCCTTGATATTTATGTTGATGGCGCAGATGAAATCAATGCCCAATTTGACATGATCAAAGGTGGCGGCGCAGCATTAACCCGCGAAAAAATCGTCGCTGCAATTGCAGAGAAATTTATCTGTATTGTTGATAACACCAAACAAGTTGATGTACTTGGTCAATTCCCATTACCAGTAGAAGTTATTCCAATGGCACGATCTTTCATCGGTCGTGAATTAGTCAAGCTAGGTGGTGATCCGGTATACCGTGAAGGTGTGATCACAGATAATGGTAATATCATTCTTGATGTTTACAATATGGCGATCACCGATCCTAAAGCAATGGAAGATAGTATCAACGCCTTACCTGGTGTAGTTACTGTTGGTCTATTTGCTCACCGTGGCGCAGATGTGTTAGTTGTCGGCTCACCTGAAGGAACTAAAATCATCGAAAAATAATGATTAATTCGTTATTTGGTTACAAAACGGCAGTCATTGATCGTTCGCGAATCATTAGCTGCCGTTTTTTATTGGCTTTTTTGTAATATTCTTACCCTTAATGGTTAAATTTTGATACTTTATTAAACAGCATGTAGCAAACATTTAACCATTTAGCTACTAAGATGTAATCCTCTTTAGTTTCACTACTGTGGCGTTATAATCATTAGTCGCTACGTTTTTAAGGATAAGAACCTATGGCAACAGTGTCACTCAATAAAGAAAAAATTAAAATTCTTCTATTAGAAGGCCTCCATCCATCAACACTCGAGGTCTTACAGCAAGCGGGTTATAACAATATTGAATACCACAAAGGCTCTTTAGTCGGTGATGAACTATTAGAAGCCGTAAAAGATGTTCATTTCATTGGTATTAGATCTCGCACTCAACTGACACCAGAAGTGTTTGCTGCTGCAAAAAAACTTACCGCGATAGGTTGTTTCTGTATTGGTACTAACCAAGTTGATTTAGATGAAGCAGTAAGACGTGGTATCCCTGTTTTCAATGCCCCTTTTTCCAATACCCGCAGTGTTGCTGAACTTGTTCTGGGTGAAATTCTATTATTATTACGCGGTATTCCAGAGAAAAATGCCAAAGCCCATCGTGGTGAATGGTTCAAATCAGCGGATAACTCATTTGAAGCACGCGGTAAAACATTAGGTATTATTGGTTACGGTCATATTGGTACTCAACTTGGTATTTTGGCTGAGAACCTTGGTATGCGAGTATGTTTTTATGATGTTGAAACCAAACTGTCATTAGGTAATGCCACTCAGATACATAATCTATCTGAATTACTGAATAAATCAGATGTGGTGAGCTTGCATGTACCAGAAACCAAAGGTACTGCTAACCTCATGGGAGTAGAAGAATTTGCCCGCATGAAACCAGGAGCGATCTTCATTAACGCTGCTCGGGGCACAGTCGTCGATATTGATGCGCTATGTAGCGCCTTAGAAAGTAAGCATATTGCAGGTGCTGCAATTGATGTGTTCCCAATTGAGCCAAAAACCAACAACGACCCATTTGAGTCACCATTAATGCAGTTTGATAACGTGATTTTAACTCCTCATATTGGCGGTTCAACTCACGAAGCTCAAGAAAATATCGGTATTGAAGTAGCTGGAAAACTGGTTAAGTACTCAGATAATGGCTCAACATTATCTGCAGTTGGTTTCCCTGAAGTATCCTTACCTGAACATCATGGCTGTTCACGTCTACTGCATATTCACCACAACCGCCCTGGAGTATTAAATCAAATCACCACTATTTTTGCTTCAGAAGGCATTAATATTGCGGCCCAATTCTTACAAACCGGCGCAGAAGTAGGTTATGTGGTAATAGATGTTGAAACTGAGCGTTCTAAAGAAGCCCTGCAACAACTTAAATCCATTGAAGGCACAATTCGCGCCCGGATTTTGCATTAAGTTGAACACTTAACTACGACAAAGGAGAGCATATCGCTCTCCTTTTTTATTGTACTTAATGATTATTTTTCAGCTAATTTAAATATAACATTCACACTGTCTTTAATCACAATGTTGTTATCAGTATAACTTTGATCAATGGCGCTTTGTGGTGCACTGCCAACCATGTAGGTATTAGTGCGCATATATGGCATCGGCAAACCATCTGTATTGTAATCTATCTGCCATACACCATCGATTTTATTACCAAAGCCTTGGGCCAGTGATGCAGCAACTTGCTTAGCATTCTCGATCGCTTTTTGACGAGCTTGCTGTTGATACTTCTCAGTATCAGCCACTTTTAATTCAATGTTATTAATTTGGTTAATACCATCACCAAGGGCGTCATCTAAATAGCTATTTAGCTTAGTCAGTTGATGTACCGTCACCTCAACATTACGATTAGCTCTAAAGCCGACTAACTCTGGCTTATGATCTTTAGGGTAATTATATTGTGCCGACAAGGCAATATTTGCACTATTGATGTCTTTTTTATTCACACCAGCTGCTTGTAAACGCTCAATAAACTTGGTTACTGCTTGATCAACCGCTAACTTAGCATCAACTGCATTTTTTTTGGTTTCAACCACACTGACGGAAAATACTGCCATATCAGGCTTAACCACAATTTCGCCACGACCCGTTGTTTCTAAGTGAGGAAATGGAATATCTGCCGCCATTGCAGCAGTTGAAACAAACGCACTAGCGCCAAGTACCATCATCGCTAAACATTTCTTATTCATTATTCATCCTTTTATTTGTCGCACAAGATTGTTATTTATTCTCTGTTACAGCAATAAATATATTATCTTTTCTCATCAATTATGCCGTTATGCTAACAAACCCCCAATATAACGAACACTGTTTTTTAATTATTATTCAGAAATCATTCAGGAATATTATCGTTATAACGTCATAATTATTGCGAACCATCTCTTTATCTGGATAAAAAAAAGAAGCCCGTAGGCTTCTTTTTTTAGTGTCATATAATTAAAACTTGAGCAAATTAAGCACCAACTTTATTTACATGCACATCCATCTGTGGGAATGGAATTTCGATACCTTCTTTATCAAGCTCTTCTTTAATAGCTTGGTTTAGATCGAAATATACACTCCAATAATCAGGTGTATTAACCCATGGGCGTACCACAAAGTTAACAGAAGAATCAGCAAGTGCAACCACACCAATTGTTGGTTCTGGATCTTTAAGCACACGTTCGTCAGCTGTTACTACGCGACGTAATACTTCTTTGGTTTTTTGTAAATCAGCATTGTAAGAAACACCAATCACTAAATCGATACGACGAGTGTCATTACGAGAGTAGTTAGTAATTGGATTACCAATGATGTGAGCGTTTGGTACGATAACTGTTTTGTTATCAGGCGTACGTAATTCAGTAGAGAAGATCTGAATAGATTCAACAGCACCAGCAACACCAGCAACTTCAACATAATCGCCAGATTTGAATGGGCGGAAACCAACAATCAATACACCTGCTGCAAAGTTTGATAATGACCCTTGAAGTGCAAGACCAATTGCCAAACCTGCCGCACCAATAACAGCAACCACTGATGCAGTTTGAACACCAATACGACTTAATGCGGCAATTAAAACAATCACGAATAGCACATAACGTACTAAGCCATGAATAAACTCAACAACTGCATTGTCCATCTCTTTTTTGCGTAAAACTTTCGCAATTGAACCAGCAATGAGTTTAACAATGATATTACCAATAAATAAAATCAGTAAGGCTGAAACGATATTAACTGCATATTGGACTAATAGATCTTGGTTTTTAGTGATCCAGTCTCCAGCGTGTAATACACCGTTAGTCAATGAGTTATCAGATATATGTTCAACAACCTTGTCAGTAACGCTCTCTGTCATGAAGGTATCTCTCTAAAAAATATAAGAATAATAACAAAATGCCGCTTAATGAGTAAATCATACAGTAAACAGTAAAAAATAACACCTCAGCAACAAATATGATGTTAGATGGTGACAACTGACCATGCTGTAATTGATATAATAATTAGCATGATGCACTCCAACATCAAAGAAACGGTGCATTATTAATCCTTTACTAGATAAATGGCTAGTAAAAAAAATCGAACAATCATAAAAAAATATAAATTATCTATTGTAATAAAGTAGCGCTAACTGCTTATGATATACAAAAAAAAAGCCCACCAAAGTGGGCTTTTTCACATTTTATGTGGCTGATATTCTATTAAAGAACGTCAACTGCATTTAGGTCAGAGAATGCTTTCTCTAGACGCTCAACCATTGATACTTGACCTGCACGTAACCAAACGCGTGGATCGTAGTATTTCTTGTTAGGCGCTGACTCACCTGTTGGGTTGCCGATTTGACCTTGTAGGTAATCGTGGTTTTCAGCTTCGTAACGACGGATACCGTCCCATGCAGCCCACTGTGTATCAGTATCGATGTTCATTTTGATAACACCGTAACCGATTGACTCTTGGATTTCAGCTTCAGAAGAGCCTGAACCGCCGTGGAATACGAAGTTTAGAGAGTTAGCTGGTAGGCCAAACTTCTCTGAAACGTATGTTTGAGAATCACGTAGGATAGTCGGAGTAAGTACAACGTTACCTGCTTGGTAAACACCGTGTACGTTACCGAAAGATGCTGCGATAGTGAAACGAGGGCTAACTGCATTTAGTTGCTCGTATGCATATGCAACATCTTCAGGAGAAGTGTATAGCTCAGAAGAATCCATATCTGAGTTATCAACACCGTCTTCTTCGCCACCAGTACAACCTAGTTCGATTTCTAGTGTCATATTCATCTTAGCCATACGCTCAAGGTATTTAGCTGAGATTGCGATGTTCTCTTCTAGAGACTCTTCAGAAAGGTCAATCATGTGAGAAGAGAAAAGAGGCTTACCAGTTTGAGCGAAGAACTCTTCACCCGCGTCTAGTAGACCGTCGATCCAAGGAAGTAGTTTCTTAGCAGCGTGGTCAGTATGAAGAATAACTGGCACACCGTAAGCTTCTGCTACTGCGTGAACATATTTAGCACCAGCGATAGCACCAAGAATTTGAGGGCCTTGACCTTCAAGCTTAAGACCTTTACCACCGAAGAATGCAGCACCGCCGTTAGAGAACTGAACGATAACTGGCGCTTTAGCTTTAGCAGCAGCTTCAAGAACAGCGTTTACTGAATCAGTACCGATACAGTTAACAGCAGGTAGAGCAAAATTGTTTTCTTTTGCTACAGCAAAAACTTTCTGTAGGTCGTCGCCAGAAATAACACCAGGTTTTACAAAATCGAAGATCTTAGACATAACAATAGTCCTATATTTACTTTGTTGTCTGTGGAAAAATTCTTGTGCAAACGTTTGCGATAAGCTTCTATTTTACTGAAATATAACGGCTATCACAAACATTTAAACGTGGAAACTAAGACTATTATTATAAATATCCCAGTCTCCACGCCAAATAAATTATGCTTTAGCGCGTGCTTCTAGCATTTCAACTGCTGGCAATTTATTGCCTTCAACGAACTCAAGGAAAGCACCGCCACCAGTAGAGATGTAAGATACTTTATCTTTGATGCCGTATTTGTCGATAGCTGCTAGTGTGTCACCACCGCCCGCAACAGAGAAACCAGCAGATGCTGCGATTGCGTTAGCAACAACTTCAGTACCTTTACCGAATTGCTCAATTTCAAATACGCCAACTGGACCATTCCAAAGAATAGTTTTTGCGTTCATGATGATGTCAGCAAGCGCTTGAGCTGAATCTGGACCAAGGTCAAGAACCATGTCGTCAGCAGCAATATCAGTTGCAGCTTTAATCGTTGCTTCAGCTGAGTCAGAGAACTCTTTTGCACATACAACATCAGTTGCAACTGGAATATCAGTGTGTGCCATTAGCGCTTTAGCTGTTGGGATAAGATCGGCTTCGTAAAGTGACTTACCTACATCGTTGCCTTCAGCTGCGATGAAAGTGTTAGCAATACCACCACCAACAACGATTTGGTCAGCAATCTTAGATAGTGACTCAAGAACTGTTAGTTTAGTTGATACTTTAGAACCACCAACGATAGCAACCATTGGACGTGCTGGGTTATCCATTACTTTACCTAGCGCTTCTAATTCGCCAGCTAGTAGTGGGCCTGCACATGCTATAGGAGCAAACATACCTACACCGTAAGTAGATGCTTGTGCACGGTGAGCCGTACCGAATGCATCCATTACGAATACGTCACAAAGTGCAGCGTATTTCTTAGATAGTTCGTCTTCGTTCTTCTTCTCGCCCTTGTTGAAACGTACGTTCTCAAGAACAACAAGCTCACCTGCATTTAGCTCAAGACCATCAAGGTAATCTTTTGCTAATTTAACGTCACAATCTAGTGCATCGTTTAAGTAGTTAACTACAGGTTGTAGAGAGAATTCTTCTGCGTATTCGCCTTCCGTTGGACGACCTAGGTGAGAAGTAACCATTACTTTAGCACCCGCTTCTAAGCAGCGCTGAATAGTAGGTAAAGATGCAAGGATACGTGCATCTGAAGTTACTTTACCGTCTTTTACTGGCACATTTAGGTCAGCACGAATAAATACACGCTTACCAGCTAGATCCAGATCAGTCATCTTGATTACAGACATGTTTTGCCCTCTCAACATTATATAAAATAAAAGTTCATAAATTTCACGGCTCGGCTTCACTGCCAAACCCAAGAATTCTTACTCGTTATTTTTGCGGCGTTGCAGCAGAGTTATCTGTTGCCGCCATTGCTAACGCAGTATCTAACATGCGATTAGCAAATCCCCATTCATTATCACACCACACCAGCATTTTAATTAAATGCTTACCACTGACTCGAGTTTGAGTGCCGTCAACAATCGCGCTATGGGGATCATGATTGAAGTCAATTGACACTAATGGTGCTTCGGTATAAGCCACTATACCCTTTAATGTACAACGAGACGCATTTAATAATGCTTGATTTACGTCATTAACTTTCACGTTTGTTGTAACAGTAACCGTTAAATCCATGGCAGTGACGTTTATTGTGGGCACCCTCACAGAAATAGCTTCAAATTTGTCAGAAAACTTCGGAAATATACGACCGATACCTAGATGTAATTTGGTATCTACTGGAATAATGGATTGGCTAGCAGCACGCGTTCGGCGTAAATCGGGGTGATAAGCATCAATAACTTGCTGATCATTCATTGCAGAGTGAATTGAGGTTATGGTGCCAGTTTCAATACCGAAACTATCATCCAACACTTGAATGATGGGCACGATGCAATTCGTCGTACAAGAGCCATTGGAAACAATCGTGTGCTGCGGAGTTAACTGTTGATGATTAACGCCATATATCACAGTAAAATCGATATCTTTGGCAGCTGGATGGGAAAATAACACTTTGTTAGCGCCAGCATCTATGTGAGCTAAACCATCATCACGAGAACCTAAATGACCAGTACAATCAAGGACGATGTCGACATCCAAATCGTGCCAAGGTAACAGTTTAGGATCGGGTTGATGAAGTAGGCGAATTTGATCGCGGTGACCATTTTCATGGGCAATAAAAAGATGCTCCTGGTCATGACTGACAGGCTTACCGAAACGTCCATGGCTTGAATCATACTGAAGCAGGTGAGCCATTGCTTCTGGCTCAGCCAATTCATTGATGGCCACGACGTTAATTTGGTGATGTTTACCACTCTCGTACAATGCGCGGAGCACACTGCGACCGATGCGGCCGAATCCATTTATTGCGACTTTTAGTGTCATATCCGTGCTACAAAAAAACCAAACGGCGTTAGTGTATACCAACCAAGTTTGAGAATCACCATAATTGTGACAACTCTCACTGCGTTTAATTAAATACTTACATAATCAAACACATAATCACACAAAGCTGGATGGTTAAAAATGAAAATGTGAATATCCAGCCACTATCATCCACTATAAATGTCAATTTCTTGTCATTCAGACAGGCTTTTTTTTGCTTATTTTAGATGTAAATCAACACTGTACAAAATTCACAAAAGCAATAATTTATTCGTAGTATAATTATACAAAATGACATATTTATCTACATTTCAAACTCGTAATGGCGCATCAATATGCTTACATTCACGTCTTTAACAGCCATTATTTTTACTGCTAAACATTTGTTACATCCGCAATGAGGTTATTATGAACAAGAAAAAAATTGTTATCGGGGGAGCTCTCGCGGTCTTACTTGGCTACGCAGTTTCAGTTTATTGGTCTTTCGAGCCCGACACCTTTTCGCCAGATAAGTATGCAGCCCAACAAGCAACTTTAAATCATCAACAACAAGTTATTGGTTACGAAACCACGACGACTTTAATCCACATTAATCAGCTATTGTTGGATAAGCCGGGTGGTTTCCTAACTAATGACCGTTTACCACCAAGTGTTTTAATGGATAACATGCCAGCCTGGGAAGCCGGAGTGTTAACCCAAGTACGAGATATGGTACTAATACTAAAAGATCGTATTAGCCGATCTCAAAACGAAAGCCGCACTGATCCTGATCTAAAAGAAGCTCAACCAGCACTGAACATTAATAGTCATAGCTGGAACTTCCCTAGTGCTGAATCACAGTATCAAGAAGCTATTGATTCATTGATCAGCTACCGTGATCGCCTAACAGCCCCGAAAAAACCGAGTCAACAAGCAACATTTTATGCTCGCGATGATGGTTTAGTTGCATGGCTTGAAGTGGTTCAAAACCGCTTAGGTAGTATCTCGCAAGATCTCGGCTCATCAGTTGGTGAAGCGCACTTAAATATGGATCATGATCAATTAGCAGAAGGTAATGGTGTGATGCGAGAGATCAAAGTCGATAATACCAAAACGCCATGGCTAAAAATTGATAATATCTTTTATGAATCCCGTGGTTCCACATGGGCGCTGTTGTTACTGATGAAATCGATGAAAGATGATTTCAAAGAAGTATTAGAAGAAACCAAATCAATGGTGGTGATGGATCAGATCATCGGTGAGCTTGAGGCGACCCAAGAAACCGTGTGGAGCCCAATGATTTTAAATGGTAATGGATTTGGGGTTATCGCCAACCACTCATTGATCATGGCTAACTATGTTTCACGTGCACAAGCAGGTACAGTCGATTTGATTAATATTCTCGAAAAACGTTAATCATCTTCTTGTTTATATGTTGAATGAAGACCGCATTAATGCGGTCTTTTTTTATCAATTCTGGAGCCGAAATAATTGATTTAACAATATTGAAGAGAATATTAGCGATAAAATATATTGACTAATACAGCCCCCACTCAGCTAAAAGTCGTCACACATTGCCCTTTACAAGCCTGCGTTTTACATAAATAATCAGCCCACTCTGTTGCTCAGCGTTATTAATGAAACATCAAGTAAAGTAAACTCCTTAGAATATCTTCGTTAATGTTGTCATCCTCGGTGTTTCCCTTAGCTTCATCGTCGTATTTAATAATTCACGCTTATCAGCAACACCGTTTATTCATATTTTTTACAGTAAGGGTTACACATGTCGCATAAAGCAACGGGTTTAGTGAAGTGGTTTAGCGAAGAAAAAGGCTTTGGTTTTCTAACTCAAGATACCGGTAATGCCGATGTGTTTGTCCACAGCAGTGGCATTGCAGATAAAACCTTAACGACTCTACCTGAAGGTAAAAAAGTTTCTTTTGATGTTGAACAAGGCCAAAAGGGCCTACAAGCCATCAACGTTGTAGTTTTATAACGAAAAATAAATGCCGCTGATAAATCAGTGGCATTTATTACGATAAAATAGATAACAAAAAAATCTATTAATTATACTGAACATCTAAATAAAAAATTCAAATAACTAACCAAACTAAATGTTATTTAAACACGTCTAATCATTAAATTAATAATGACAAAAAATCTTATAGTATAAATAAATTCAAATCTCATCCCTAACAGATAACTACCTTCAATGAGTGCATCTAAATTCAACAATTTAAATAATAATAAGCCTCTGATAATAGTTTAAACAGCCTTATCATTTCAATATCTTATATAAGATCATACTTATTATAATACATACAATATATTAATGTCATATTATTGTTATATTTATAACGTGTTTCTGAATTTTCATAAGGAATCTATATACTGCATTATTAATTATATTCTCATTTTGGAGCACCTATGAAGTTTAGGGAAGATATAAATGGCTTAAGAGCAATAGCCGTTATTGCTGTTGTGCTATTTCATTTTAACAGTTCACTTATACCTGGTGGTTTTGCTGGGGTTGATGTGTTTTTTGTTATATCTGGTTTCTTAATGACTAGTATTATATTTAGAGGGTTAGAAAATAACACGTTTTCAGTACTTACTTTTTATAAAGCGAGAGCAGTAAGAATCATCCCTGCTTTATTAGCGGTTTGTATCACAGTACTTATATTCTGTTGGTTCTTTTTAATGCCATTAAAGCTTGAAGCTTTAGGTCGGCATGTGATAGGCAGTGTTAGCTTCTTATCTAATATCCTTTATTGGACTGAATCAGGTTACTTTGATACATCATCGCAAACTAAATGGTTGCTGCATACGTGGTCACTATCTGTCGAATGGCAGTTTTATATTATTTATCCAATTGCTTTAATTGTTCTTAAAAAGCTATTTTCTCTTACTAACATAAAAAGAATTCTGATAGTAGCAACGGTATTAGGTTTAGGTATTAGTATTTATGCATCATACTACTGGCCATCTCCTGCTTATTTCTTATTACCTACACGTGCATGGGAAATGCTAGCGGGTGGTCTCGTATTCTTATATCCTATAACGTTAAGCCAACCTAGAAAAAAACATATCGAATGGACTGGATTAGCTTTAATTTTCCTTTCTTATGCCTTTATATCAAAATCAGATATGTGGCCAGGGTACTTAGCTCTGATCCCTGTTGTTGGTGCCGCATTAGTTATTCTTGCTAATAATAGCAATAGCCCTATTACCAGTAATAAAATAATGAAGAATATTGGCTTATGGTCTTATTCTATTTATTTATGGCATTGGCCTGTTGTTGTTATCGGACATTATTTTAATATTGAATACTGGGCTTTCGTTGGTATTCCATTATCTATATTATTAGGCTTCATTAGTTATACCGTTATTGAAAAAAACAAAGTAACTTTAAAAGCTATTATTTTGCCATATGTTTTAATTCTAGGATTCGCGTGTATCGTTTCATCAAACATCGGTTTATTCTACAATATCCCTAAAATGAAATTGAAAGCAATTGTTACAAATACAGAAACAGATCAAAATGGTAAATACACATGGGACAAAATTAGACATTTAGATCAAAAAGACTTTGCAGGTAAAAATAAAGAAAAAGTATTAATCATCGGCGACTCTCAAGCGGGTGATTTTACTAATAGTCTTTATGATGCTGGTTTAAATAAAAATGTTGATATAGTTTCACGAGTTGTTGAAGCTGATTGTGGCTTTTTCTACTTACCACCAGCGGAACAAAATATTGCTTTTAGTCAATCACCAACGATTAAAGGTAATCAAATGTGGCAGAATAAATGTCGTACCTTTATTAAAAATGTAGATAAAGGCGATGTTGTTGAACAAGCTAACGTTATTATCCTAGCTATGTATTGGCGTGATGTTAATATGAATTGGATTTTTAAATCTATTCAAAATATTCGCGCTAATAATCAGCATGCAAAAATCTATGTTATTGGCGGTAAATCATTTAATACTCCAGTATCAACATTGGCTTATGACGCTTATAAACAACAAGCAGATCTTGGTCATTATGCAAAAATGAATATTGCAAGCAATGATCTGGAAAATCGAGCTGTACAAAATAAGCAATTTGAAGCAAATGCTAAGTTACCTGAATATAATTACACTTTCATCAATATGACGCAGGTTATGTGTCATAGTAATCGTTGTGATGTTATAGATAAAGATGGTAATAGTTTTTACTCTGATAAACGTCATACAACGCGTGCAGGTACAAAATACATAGCAGAACAATTACATAAGCAGCAGTTATTCAATGAGATATTAGCACCTGAAAATCAATAGTTATTTGAGTTCGCTTGGTATACAAAACTGCACCATGATTGTTATATAAGACATCGCAAGGCCGCTAATAAATTAGCGGCCTTTTTATGTCCATACATAGGCCAGAGAAAGCTTACAAAAATGTAATCTGCAGGAAAGGTAGCCGTATAGATCGTTAGGTATTATCTCCACATCAAAACACAACTAAGGTTTTTACCATGTTTACTAAACCATTTCTTATGCTTCTTCCTGCTGTTCTATTATCAACATCTGTATGCGCAGCTACGGCTCAAGGGTTCACAGGTACTACAACTCAACAAGGTTTTAACGGCCCAAGCCTTGGTCTAAATACAGTGAAGACAGTTCTTAATTCCGGTATGTTCAGCGATGATACGCCAGTCACATTAACCGGTAATATCACCAGTTCATTAGGAGGTGACCATTATACATTTACCGATGGTACTGGCTCAATTACAGTTGAGATTGATCATGATAAATGGTTTGGGGTGCAGGTTACGCCACAAACAAAAATTACTATCCATGGTGAAATTGATAAAGAATTTAATCATACCGCTATTGATGTTGATCATCTGCGTGTGGTCAGTTAACGCCCCATCTATATGTAGCTTTGAGGAACAGCTAACATTTCTCAAGGCTACATCTATTTCAAGTTTTAAATGCCATTGGCGTAAATACATAAAGTCATCTCCTCACCAACCCAACACCATATAGCACTTTAACTTAATCACATCCTCATCAACGCTCTACACCTATTAATGTCTATCATTACTTTTATATACAGACTAATAGCCCTATTAATAATCGGATCATAGATACTAACAATAGAGCGGTTGTTTAATTTTGTAACACTTATATTTAAGCCTATTTAAATAATTCCTATATTGTGCCGTAAATATTTTATAGACATATAAATACATTTAATTTCACTGAAGGCTGTAATTATGCAAATACTGCTTGTAGAAGACGATATTAGCTTAAGTCGTTATATTGAAAAAGGACTCACAGAGGCTGGCCATCATGTGCAGTCGATTGACAATGGAAAGTATGCCCTTTCGATATGTATGTCTGAACAATTTGATATCGCGATTGTCGATCGAATGCTACCGGGGTTAGATGGGTTATCTTTTGTGAAGGCGCTGCGAGCATCAAAAATATCTATGCCGATCTTATTCCTCACCTCATTGGGTGGTATTGATGATCGTGTTGATGGTTTAGAGGCTGGCGGGGATGATTATTTAACGAAGCCGTTCGCATTTTCAGAGTTACTCGCACGATTATCAGCCTTATCGCGCCGTTCTAATACCTTAGCAATGACGCCAACAAGCGAACTCATTTACGGTGATCTCAAATTGAATTTATTTGATCATACTGCAATACGACAAGGCACAACGTTGAATCTCCAGCCCAAAGAATTTCGCATTCTGGAGCTATTTCTTCGCCATCCGGGACGCGTTATCACTCGTACGATGTTATTAGAACATGTTTGGGATATCTATTTCGATCCTCAAACTAGCGTCGTTGAAACCCACATTAGCCGTTTACGGAATAAGCTAGAAAAACCATTTGGTGATCAACTTATTCATACCGTTCGAGGTGCAGGTTATAAATTAGAACATAAACATGGGAAATGTAATTGATGCATCTATTAATAGAGCGAGTTCAACAACGGTTTCCTCCGCCAATTTGGTTACGAAGTTCAGCAATGCAACAAGGACTGATGTTTATCATGATGTCAGTAGTGAGCTTAATTTTGATGTCCAGCCTCACGATTGCTTATGTTGATTACCATCTTGACGAAGTCAATAACGATATTGAACACAATATTGAAGCATTTATGCTTGGTATCACCTCCGAGATCGACAAGGAGCCGATTGATGAAGATGATGTCATCGATGTATTAGTGACTGGGTTTACCTTATCCGGCATTTTAGTGGTTCTTTTTAGCTCAGCTATCGTTATTTATATGACAAGACACAATCAATCAAAAATCGAGTGTATTGAAACAGTATTACGTGCAGCAGCAGATGGTGAGTTATCGGCAAGAACAATGATGTCGACTCAAGGTAATGATTTAACTCGTATTGGTCATACTGTTGATGAGATGCTTTCACGCTTACAAAGCGTCGTTGCTGCAATGAGTGATATTTCAGCCAATATTGCCCATGAGTTAAAAACACCGATTACTCGATTGCAGTATAACTTATTAACACTCAATGAGATGGCAGAATCACACAGCAATAATATTGACGATAGCTTTTATGAGCAGTTGGAGTTATCACTCAAAGAGTCGAGCCGTTTAGCGGAAATTTTTGATGCTTTGCTACGTATATCTCAAATAGAATCAGGAAACAGACGCCAACGTTTTGAGCAAATAGATATTGTCGAAGTAGTGACAACAATTGCAGATATATATACTTATGTTGCAGAAGACGCGGGAATGATATTAAAAATAGACACCCCAATAGAGCCTATTTTCATTCAAGGCGATCGAGAATTACTTATTCAGCAGTTGGCTAATCTAGTCGAAAACTCGCTACGATATTGCCCGCCCGAGAGTCAACTTTGCTTATCATGTTCCACAGACAAAGATAACGTCATTATTACTATGGCAGACAATGGACCAGGTATTAATGACCAAGAAAAAAATCGAGTATTTGAACGCCTTTATCGCATTAATAAATCACGCAATGATGGCGGATTAGGGATTGGACTTACATTAGTTAAAGCGGTAACAGAATTACACCAAGGAAATATTAAGCTTTATGATTGTAATCCAGGACTTGGAGTAACGATTAATTATAGTCGCAACTAGCAGCTCAATGCGTTGTCACCTAGCGAAAAGACTCAAATAAAAAAAGGCCACTGATTTCTCAGCGGCCTTTTATCTAAGCGTAATTACTGATAGTCAGAGTAATTACATCCGTGCTTTGAAGATATTTACGATTTCTTCTAGGCTTGCTTGGCGTGGGTTAGTTAAAGAACAGGCATCATTTAGGGCATTTTGTGCCATGAATGCTAGCTTGTCTTCTGTTACGCCCAAATCTGTTAAACGTTGCTTAGTACCGACCTTTTCAGATAGTGCATCAATCGCTTCAAGAGCTGCATTAACCGCTTGCTCTTGGGTCATCGCTGCAGTGTCGATACCCATTGCTTTCGCAATATCAACAAAACGCTCAGGGACTTGTTGTGCATTAAAGCGTGATACTTCAGCAAGTAGGATTGCGTTACATAGACCGTGTGACAAGTCGTAAACACCACCCAATTGGTGCGCCATTGAGTGCACGTAACCGAGAGAAGCATTTGAGAATGCCATACCGGCTAAGTACTCGCCGTACTGCATTGCATCACGTGCTGCGCGGTCTTGACCGTTAGCTACAACGGCTTCTAAGTTATTAACAATCAACTCAATCGCTTTGATTGCAGCTGCATCAGTGATTGGGGTCGCTGCTGTTGAAACATACGCTTCAACCGCGTGCGTTAATGCGTCCATACCTGTGGTCGCGGTAAGGAACTTAGGCATTGCGACCATTAGCTCTGAATCGTTAACCGCAATAATAGGCGTGAAGTGCTTATCAACCACTGGGTATTTAGTTTCATCTTCTTGGTTAGTGATAATCGCAAATACCGTCATTTCTGATGCCGTACCCGCAGTTGTGTTCACGGTTACCAATGGAAGTTGTGGCTTCTTAGAAAGGTGCACACCTTTAGAGTAATCACGAATATGCCCCCCATTAGCAGCAACCAATGCGATACCTTTAGCTGTATCGTGAGAAGAACCACCACCAAATGAAATCACAAAATCAGCGTTGCTTTTAGCTAATAGAGTAAGACCATCTTCGATGTTTTTCTCAGTTGGGTTTGGTTGAACGCCATCGTAGATTGCGTAATCAATACCGTGAGCGGTTAGCTCATCAGTTAATTTGCTAACAAGACCCACTTCAACTAACACACCGTCAGTGACGATAAGTGCTTTTTTCAGTTCTTTTGACGCTAATTCAGCCCCTAAAGATTGGATAGCATTAGGACCCATTAAGGTTACAGGTGGCATGTAAAATACATTGCTCATAGTAAAACTCCGATAATTTTAATTAATTTATAGTGACTTACCGCGATAGCCATAAGTCTGAATTTGTTTGATAGCGCGTTATAAAGGGGTGATAGCGTAAGAAGCTATATCGAGTTTATTTGTTATTGTTGGTGTCGATGCTGTCATTCTACACCCCACCCATTTGGTAACAATAGAGATAAAACCAAAACACTTTTACTTAAATGTAATAATAAAAAGATGTAATAAGCGTTTGTTTACCATAGCAGTGAAATATTACTTATCAGCGGCTGATAGCAGTTTTTCATTAAAGCTCATATGGGTATTTTTGTTAGTAACCACAATGCCTGAATGTGATTTATCAGCGCTACCATTGACTGCATAGTGGCATGCAACTACAGCATTGTTAGCTTGGTTGTTAAAACTAACGTTACCGGTAAATGCGCCGTCACGTGCAGAAGCAGTATAAGAAGTGGCGATAATGGCGGTAGCGATGATTGCTTTAATAACTGTTTTCATGAGTTGTGTAACCTTATCTTTAGAGTTTTTATTCAACGCTGTCTGCGTTTCGATGCGGCTATATTAACAATTACACAAAAACGCACAATACAATCAAATTACAAAAGATTATTACCTATCAGAAACAATACTGTGTGTCTATTTTAGGTAGGAGCTCCTTACTGTACGGAGCAAAATCTAGTTTTAAAGTGGCGAGAGTCAAAAATACTTTATAAGCGGAATTAGCAAAGTCTATTAAAACCGAGCTTATGTTTTTTTAATACTGCGTGATCGTATAGTAAATAGATCGGCATGATCATAAAACGATTTGATTAAAGATATTTATTAGTCATATTTTACTTAACCTTAACTTCCCTACGAGACTAATTTAAATATAAAATATATTTTAGAATTCTCCATATAATACTAATCATCTCTTATTTTTGTGATCTTAGTATTATTTATATAAATTTAAAATTTATTTAAATAATACTATTTTTAGGTGATGATAATATCTGTAAGTATTTCTAAAAATTTCATCTTATTTATACTTGATAGATGTATTTATAAAATATAAACACTACGGATACACTTCATTTAATATTTGTACAAATAAGAATATTGTATACCTATATCACACTTTCATGATGAGCGTGGTGATATCGTTATAGCTCAACTTCTTAACGACAAATAAAAATGCCTACATTAATTGCTCACCGTGGAATGTCTTCACTTGCTCCTGAAAACACATTATCTGCATTCTCATTATGTAAAGATTCTAAAGTAAAATGGTTTGAATGTGATGTTGATATACTACAAGATGGAACAGTTATTATTTCACATGATGATTGCTTAGATAGATGTACAGATAAAAAAGGACGATTGTATGATATTAGTCATAATGATTTATCAACAATAGACGCTGGTAGTTGGTTTAGTGATGACTATATTGGAGAAAGATTACCAACAATCCAACAGTTGATTTCATTGATTAATGAGAAAGAACTAAATGTAAACATAGAAATAAAATCTTGTGCAGAGAGCGCAAAATTAAGTCATCTTTTAATAGATAATTTAATTTTAGCTCTTGAAAAATTAGATCCTCAAAGAGAATTAATTGTGTCTAGTTTTAATTTCTTAGCCTTATCTGAATTTAAAAATAAAAGGCCTCAAACTAAAGTCGCCTGTTTATTTGAAAATAATAATATATGGGATGATTGGCATTCAATTATAGAATGGTGTAAAGCCGAATATATTCATCCAGAAGATAAAGGATTAACACGAGAGATGGTTAATAAATTCAAAGCATCTGGCGTTAAAATTAATGTTTGGACAGTAAATAGTTTATCTCGTGCCAATGAACTATTTAATTGGGGAGTAGATGGGGTTTTCACTGATATTGCGCATAAATTCCCTTCCAAATACAAATATTAAAAACAGGTCTTGATATGAATCTCTTTGAAAAGATAGGGTTTTCAGGAAAAAAACAAGTCCTCGGGTTTTTCTCTGTTGTTCTATCAGGGCAAATTATATATTCTGGATTTGAAGCATTTAAAGGCACATTTTATGACCTACTACTTGAAGTTCTAAAAATAAACAATACACAAATGGGTATATTGTTTACATTAATAGGCTCTGCAATTTTCTTTTACATACCTGCCGGATGGATTAATAATCGTTTCCCTGTTAAATCAATATTAATAACTAGTTTATTAATAAGATTTATCACTATGATGGGCGTTATTTTTTTATCTCCAAGTTTTCATATGTTAATGGTTATTGCAGGTATTTGGGGATTAGTTGACTCTGCATTTTGGCCTGCTGTTGTAAATGGTGTGACATTAATGTCTGGCGATAATAATAAAGGTATGGCATTTGGTTTACTTGAATCGGTACGTCGCGCCTCTGAAATGGGGATGAATGCTATTATTGTTGGAATCATGGCATTATTAGGCGGTTCTATTTTAGTTTTCCAAAGTGCTATTATCATTTATACCTTACTTATTTTACCCATGATTTTTTGTGTTTGGAAATTTGTACCTAATAATAGAATGGAGATAATAAAAGGAGAAAGTAAAAATAAAGAAGCTCTTAATGGATTACTACATGTATTAAAAATGCCAACAGTGTGGCTAGCAGCTATTACATCTTTAACTGTATATTGGATATACATCACTCTAATTTATACAGTTCCTTACTTACAGGCTGTTTTTGGATTGTCAACAGAACAAGCCGCATTATTTGGTATTATTAACACAGGTGCTATGGGTGTAATTTCCGGATTAATCTCTGGTTCAATCGCTGATTTTATTTTTAAATCTTCAATTAAAATGATGTTTTTTGCACTATTCTTAACAATTATATCTTTATCTATTACGATATTTTTGCCTAAAGAACAAAATATGTTATTCATTAATATAATTTTATTAATGTGCTTTTCGTTTAGTATTTTTTTAGCTAAAGGAATTATTCTGGCTCCAGTAGCAGAAGCCGGCGTTCCTAAAAGTTATACCGGTTCAGCGATGAGTATTGGATCATTTGCTGCATATTCTTCTGTATTTTGGGCTTATGCATTAAATGGTTGGATTATTGATACATATCCAGCAATTAAAGCATATCAAATCATTTTTGGAATAGGTTTAATCGTTGCTATTATTGGTATGATTACATCATTTGCACTGATAATAATGAAAAAACGAACTAATGAAATATTAGTCATTAAGCATAATTAAGATTTAATACACTCGTACGTTAATGCTCAAAAGGCTACCGCTTAGGTAGCCTTTTTATGTACAGCGGTTACACATATATTAAATCGCATAAATATCCATACTGTTCAATAGTGTTCTTTAACCACTATTTACTTTGGGAGCAACAACCTTATATGCAACTATTTTAACTATACTGCTATTGTTGTGATCTATAGCTAATTTAACTATTCACCTAAGGTATAAACTAACGCTAACTTAAGCTAAAAGATAAATTAAAACCTTGTATATTCAGTTAATTACGTATATTTACGTTTATCTTTGTGCTTAATAAACTTAATAAATTTATGATTTGGAGAGACAAATGAAAGCTGTTTTTTCTGGTAAAGATCGTAATAACGAAAGCGCGACATACTGGTTTGATGTTTCAATCAACGTCACGGGTGAAGCGGATGGAATGGTGCTCGGGGTAGTTGAAAATAATAACAAAGATATTTGCATTGTTGACAGTGAATCACACTGTATTAAAGGATCTTGGTTTGCACCTTATGTAACCAACTTGCCAGATTATGTATCTACTGCAGAAAGAGCACTTTAGATAATAAAATGATCGTTGCTATGGGTAGTCTGAGACTGCCCTTTTTTAGCTATGTTTCAATATAACAAGGCCGTTAGACGGCCTTATATTAGGCATATTCTTAAATATAATTTACCACGTCAAACCACATGCGCTCGCTTTTGCTTTCGCTAAACTGTAGTACTTACGCTTAACTAAATAATTACCGTCGTTTTTAAGTCCTTCAATATGTAGCCACTTATTTTTACCGAAACGTGCTTTAACTGGTACGCCAACAGCAAAGCGTTTGCCTGATTGATATTTTGCAACGTAAAAAGAATCTCGTACTTTAAAAATATAACCATTATTACCACAGATTCTAGCGCTCTCAACACGACCTTTTTTAGTCTCGCCCCAAGAACCCCAATCATTAGCCTGCGCTGGTACTGAAGTTATCGCAACTAAACCAACTAATAACCCTAAAATAGTTTTTTTCATAATACCGCCAAAAGTAAACTTGAGAGTTTATTTTAATGGTTATCTCTATAAACAAAAGCAAAATAACGCTTAAAAATTAAAAATTGACAAACGTCAGCGAAATGCATCTCTAGCGGTATTGGGAAATATTTAAATATATCGTTAAGACATATAACGACTGTTTATTACGTCACTTATAGTGCATGTTTTATTGGTAATATCCTAGCTCATGAATTAACAGCTCATAATAAAAGCCTTAGGTTCCCTACTATCTTTACGTGCATTTACTGTAATGGAATAAAATCGATGATTAGATCAGAAAATTTTCATGTTTGGCATAAACGCAAAAAAGGCTTTGAACAATAAGTTCAAAGCCTTCTTAACAAATATTTTTAATGGTTAAGGCTAAGCCTTAACACTGACTTTACTTAGTCATGTTGCCGCTTTTGTACATAGTAGCGAATACAGGAGTGTAAAGTGCGATAATTTTATTAACGATACCAGTCATTTCTTTTTCCTCAATAAACTAAGCTTTAAATAATACAACCATAGCCTAACCATTGACTCTATAAGGCTTGCGGTCGTGTTTCGATGGAGGCCATTATAGATATTTTAATGGCCTTGAAAAATGATAAAAATAGCTACTTCAGATTAGTTTTAGTAATGCTTAATACGGTTGAATTACGATTTTATTTTTATTAAAAAAACACAGATCATAACCACAAAAAAAAGACCGCTATCTGCGGTCTTTTTCAAACTTAGTTATTAGGAAATAATAAAATATTATCCAAGTAACTCATTGGCATTATTAACAATATTTTCTACTGTAAAACCAAACATCTTAAATAGTTCATCTGCAGGCGCTGATTCACCAAAGGTTGTCATACCAATAATACGACCGTTAAGGCCAACATACTTATACCAGTAATCAGCAATACCCGCTTCAATGGCAATACGTGCTGTTACATTAGCTGGCAATACACTTTCACGGTAAGCCGCATCTTGTTTATCAAATAAATCAGTTGCTGGCATAGAAACCAAACGAACTTGACGACCTGCAGCCGTTAATTCTGCATAAGCTTGCGCAGCAATACCAACTTCAGATCCCGTCGCAATAAGAATAAGCTCTGGCTCAGCAGCACAATCTTTAAGAATGTAACCACCTTTAGTGATATTAGCGACTTGCTCAGCATTACGATCTTGCTGATCAAGATTTTGGCGTGAGAAGATCAATGCTGTCGGACCATCTTTACGCTCAATCGCGTATTTCCACGCCACAGCAGATTCAACCTGATCACAAGGACGCCAAGTACTCATGTTTGGTGTTAAGCGCAGTGATGCGACTTGCTCAACCGGTTGGTGAGTTGGACCATCTTCACCTAAGCCAATTGAATCGTGAGTATAGACCTGAATGTTTTGCACTTTCATTAATGCAGCCATCCGCAATGCATTACGCGCGTATTCCATAAACATTAGGAAAGTTGCACCATAAGGAACAAAACCACCATGCAATGCAATACCATTAATGATGGCTGTCATACCAAACTCACGCACACCGTAATGAATATAGTTACCAGAAGCATCAGTCGGTGTCAGTGATTTAGAACCTGACCACATGGTTAAGTTAGACGGTGCTAAGTCAGCCGAGCCGCCCATGAACTCAGGTAATAATTGACCATAGGCTTCAAGCGCATTTTGTGAAGCTTTGCGTGAGGCGATATTGGCAGGATTGGCTTGTAAATCAGCAATAATGTTCGACGTTGCAACTTCCCAATTAACAGGTAAGTCGCCATTCATACGGCGGGTGAATTCAGCGGCTAATTCAGGAAAAGTAGCGCTGTAGGCGGCAAACTTTTTATCCCATGCCGCTTCTTTAGCATTACCCGCTGCTGTCGCATCCCAATTAGTAACAATATTAGCTGGAATTTCAAATGGCCCATGGTGCCAACCTAAGAACTCACGTGCCGCAGCTATTTCTTCAGTACCCAATGGTGCACCATGGCAATCATGCGAACCGGCTTTATTGGGTGCACCAAAACCGATGATGGTTTGGCAACAAATAAGAGTTGGCTTGGTTGTTTCAGCTTTCGCCGCTTCAATCGCTGCATTAATCGCTTCAGCATCATGACCATCAACAGTTGAAATGACATGCCAACCATAAGCTTCAAAACGTTTTGCAGTATCGTCGGAGAACCAACCTTCGACGTCACCATCAATAGAAATACCGTTGTCATCCCAAAAAGTAATTAACTTACCTAGGCCTAGTGTGCCAGCAAGTGAACACGCTTCATGAGAGATACCTTCCATCATGCAACCATCACCCATAAAAGCATAAGTGTAGTGGTCAACAATATCATGGCCTGGCTGATTAAATTGCTCAGCCATCGATTTCTCAGCTAATGCCATACCGACTGCATTAGTTATACCTTGGCCGAGAGGGCCGGTCGTGGTTTCAATACCTGGAGCATACCCATATTCCGGATGACCTGGCGTTTTTGAATGTAATTGACGGAAATTTTTAAGATCATCAATCGATAAATCATAACCTGTTAAATGAAGCAGAGAGTAAATAAGCATTGAGCCATGACCGTTTGATAAGATAAAACGATCACGATCAACCCAGTTAGGGTTATGGGGGTTATGGTTCAGATGGCCACGCCACAATACTTCAGCAATATCTGCCATTCCCATTGGTGCACCTGGGTGACCTGAATTCGCTTGTTGCACACCATCCATACTAAGTGCACGAATTGCATTGGCTAGTTCTTTACGCGACACCGCATTACTAGAAGACATATCTGCTCCAAATAGTCATAAAATAATAATTTACGAATAAATAATGACGCCATTTATTAGCGATCACTTGATTTCGGTTGAATATTGTCTCAAAGAGGCACCACCAACTGCAATCGTTTTCGTTTTTAAAAAAGTTAATTTATTCAATAATATGCAACCGATGTTAATTTAAGTTTTTACATTTAAAATAGTCACAATAAAAAGCTTAGTATTTAATGGGTTGGGCTTTTGACTAAATCCTTACATATTACATTGTTGATTTTATAACTAGTCGGGGTATTATGGACGTCTAGACGGAGGTAGCTCCATACATGTAAACGTATGGAATGCAATGTAGTATCAGTATTACCGCTACCGTTCTAATAAATTTATGAATATAAGTGAGATCACCAATGGCTAAACACTTGTTTACTTCTGAGTCAGTATCGGAAGGACATCCAGATAAAATTGCAGACCAAATTTCAGATGCAGTCTTGGATGCAATTCTAGAGCAAGACCCGAAAGCGCGTGTTGCTTGTGAAACTTACGTAAAAACTGGCATGGTAATGGTCGGTGGTGAAGTAACCACATCAGCTTGGGTTGATATCGAAGAAATCACCCGTGAGACAGTACGTGAAATTGGTTATGTTCACTCTGATATGGGCTTTGATGCTAATTCTTGTGCTGTGTTAAATACCATTGGTAAGCAATCACCAGACATCAACCAAGGCGTTGATAAAACTGACCCTAAAGAACAGGGTGCTGGTGACCAAGGTATTATGTTTGGCTACGCAACCAACGAAACTAAAGAATTGATGCCGGCACCAATTACTTATGCTCATCGTCTTGTTCAACGTCAAGCGCTTGTACGTAAGAATGGTAGCCTACCTTGGTTACGCCCTGATGCTAAATCTCAAGTAACGTTTGAGTACGATCAAGGTAAGATTGTTGGTATTGATGCAGTTGTGCTATCAACTCAACACAGTGATTCAATCTCAACAGCAGATCTACGTGAAGCTGTAATGGAAGAAATCATCAAGCCAGTATTACCAGAAGAGTGGCTACGTAAAGAGACTAAATTCTTTATCAACCCAACTGGTCGTTTTGTTATTGGTGGCCCAATGGGTGACTGTGGTCTAACTGGCCGTAAAATTATCGTTGATACCTACGGCGGCGCAGCGCGTCACGGCGGCGGTGCATTCTCAGGTAAAGATCCATCAAAAGTTGACCGTTCAGCAGCATACGCAGCACGTTACGTAGCGAAAAATATCGTTGCCGCTGGTATGGCTGACCGTTGTGAAATTCAACTTTCATACGCAATCGGTGTTGCTGATCCAACATCTATCATGATTGAAACGTTTGGTACTGAGAAAGTACACCCAGAAATTATTATTGAGTCGGTTCGTCAGCACTTCGACCTACGCCCATACGGCTTACAAGAAATGCTAAACTTACTGCAGCCTATCTATAAAAAGACTGCTGCATATGGTCACTTTGGTCGTGATGAATTCCCTTGGGAAAAAACTGACAAAGTAGACGCACTACGCGACTTCGCTAAACTTAAATAATAATAAATTTAAGTTTATCAAAAACTAAGGGACGATAATTCGTCCCTTTTTTTATTCCTAAAATAAAATAATCGTTAATATTTATCCTCCAGTGTATAGTCAGCAGTGTTTATTCTCCGCTCTGTAACACGTTAATCTAGGATATTTCAAGTTATGACCCCGCTACAAAAGCAAGTGCTTACTCACGTAGAGTACTGTATCAAACATGCCAATCAACGCCTCAACAAACGACTACAAATACCAACCGTCAACTTTAATCAGCGTGGCAAAATTGCTGGTACTGCCCATCTACAAAAATGGGAATTACGTTTTAATCCAATACTACTGGCTGAAAATCCTGATGCCTTTCTTAATGGAGTCGTTGCCCATGAAGTCGCCCATTTAGTGGTATTTAAATTATTTGGTCGCGTGCGCCCTCATGGTCGTGAATGGCAACTAATCATGACTGAAGTGTTTAATGTAACGCCTAAAACCACCCATAACTTTAATGTTAGTTCAGTCGCAGGCACCCGCTATATTTACCTTTGCCCATGTAGTGAATACCCACTAACTATTCGACGCCATAATAAAGTAAAACGGGGCCAAGCTAGCTATTACTGCCGTAAATGCAAACAACCATTACAGTTTAAGACTGACATTCAATAATAATGTTGACGCACAGTTGTCAATTAACCGTGACCAAATAGCACTACTAACATGCCCAAAAGATAACTATCAGTAAGCGACTAATCTCTTCCTCAGTCTCTGTGGCTAAACCAGACAACCACAATTGTTTCGTTGTCGCAGCATCTCAAAAAGCTAATTTATCAACCTCGTATTAGCAGATGATAATAGCCATCATCAAACATGACCATTATTGTTTACTTTGATCTATTTACTCTATTTCAGTAATTAACTTTTGCCCTCAATCTGCCGCTAACCGTGGTAATATCTGGTATTACTCAACCATTACTGCAGATGACCGCATCATGAGAATTCCACGAATTTACCATCCACAACCTTTACCAAGCCAAGGTATGGTTATGCTTAGCGACGATGCGGCTAACCATGTTGGTCGTGTTATGCGAATGCAAGTTGGACAACAAGTATTACTGTTTGATGGCAGTAATGCTGAGTTCCCAGCTGTGATTAGCAGCGCTAGCAAAAAAAGTGTTGAAGTTGAGATTCAAGCGCGCGTTGAACATAGTATTGAATCACCACTGGATATTCACTTAGGCCAAGTAATTTCACGTGGCGATAAAATGGAGTTCACGATTCAAAAATCAGTTGAACTTGGCGTTAATACTATTACGCCTCTGATTTCAGAGCGTTGCGGAGTTAAGCTAAATGCAGAACGATTTGAGAAGAAACTTGAGCAGTGGCAAAAAATAGCTATCGCAGCCTGTGAACAATGTGGCCGTAATGTTGTACCAACTATTCGCCCAGTAATGAAACTAGAGCAATGGTGTGCTGAAGAATATGACGGTCTAAAACTAAATTTACACCCTCGAGCACATTATTCAATTAACACCCTTCCGACCCCAGTAACTAAAGTACGGTTATTGATCGGTCCAGAAGGTGGCTTATCTGCTGAAGAAATCAGTATGACTGAGCAATATAAATTTGACGAAATTTTATTAGGCCCACGTGTATTACGCACTGAGACTACCGCAATGACAGCCATTACCGCACTACAAGTTCGCTTTGGTGATCTAGGCTAAGTAATCAGGAGAAAACAATGATCAAGCTAGGTATAGTGATGGACCCTATCGAGTCTATCAATATCAAAAAAGATTCGACCTTTGCCATGATGATGGAAGCACAACGTCGTGGTTGGGAATTACACTACATGGAAATGAGTGATCTTTCTTTAGAGCAAGGTGTCGCGATTGCACGTACTCGCACTGTAACTGTAAAAAAAGATCCAAACGACTGGTTTGAATTCCATAATGAACAAGAGATCCCGCTGGCGGATCTTGATGCGGTATTAATGCGTAAAGATCCTCCTTTTGATACTGAATACATCTATGCAACTTACATTCTTGAGCGTGCAGAAGATAACGGTGCCTTAATCGTTAATAAACCGCAAAGCCTACGTGATTGTAATGAAAAATTATTTACGGCATGGTTTCCAGAACTAACGCCAACCACGCTTGTTACTCGTCGTGCTGACAAACTGAAAGCTTTCCACCAAGAACACGGTGATGTGATCTTAAAACCACTTGATGGTATGGGGGGCTCATCGATCTTCCGAGTGATGAAAAATGATCCTAACGTATCAGTGATCATTGAGACACTAACAGCGATGGGTGAAAACTACTGTATGGCACAAACTTTCGTGCCTGATATCAGTAACGGCGATAAGCGTATTTTAGTGGTTGACGGCGAACCAATGCCATACTGCCTAGCGCGTATTCCTGCTAAAGGTGAAACGCGCGGTAACCTTGCTGCTGGCGGTCGTGGTGAAGCACGCCCAATTAGCGACACCGATCGTAAAATTGCCGAAACAGTAGCGCCTATTTTAAAAGAGAAAGGCTTAATCTTTGTAGGTCTTGATGTGATTGGCGACAAGCTAACTGAAATTAACGTTACTAGCCCAACTTGTATTTGTGAAATTGAAGCCGCGTTTGATATTTCAATCACGGGTAAATTAATGGATGCGATTGAGCGCCGTATTAACGCTAACTAAGATCACCTAAGCGCTAAACATCAGCCATAATCAAACCAAGAACGCAGCGATTATATTTTATCGCTGCTTTTTACTATCAACACCATCATCGGTGCTGACGTGTATTTAATGGTGTTGTAAATGAATCTGACTAATCACTTTTTAGTGGCGATGCCCACTATGCAAGATCCAAATTTCAAACGCAGTGTGATTTATCTTTGTGAGCATAATGATGAAGGTGCAATGGGCATTATCATTAATCAACCAATTGAAATCTCAATTGCCGATATGCTTGAGCAAATTGAGATCGAACGCACACTGCCTTTAATTGACCCTTTGAGTATTGAATATCCGGTTCTCAATGGTGGTCCAGTGGCCGAAGATCGCGGCTTTGTATTACACACTATTCAAGCTGATTATAACTCTAGTATTACTATCACTCCTCAACTTGCTGTCACCACATCCTTAGATATTTTAGCCCAACTCGGCACTCAGCAAGCGCCACAACAATTTATTGTCGCGCTCGGTTATGCTGGTTGGGATGTGGGTCAACTAGAGCAAGAATTAGCCAATAATAATTGGCTCACTATTGAAGCTGATAGCAACATAATTTTTTCCACTCCGATAGATCAGCGCTGGCAACAAGCCATGGCAATATTGGGTATTAGCCCCGCGAATCTGTCTTCAGATATAGGTCATGCATGAGTCAATCTCGCAGCGTATTAAGCTTTGATTACGGCACCAAAAGTATTGGTGTTGCTATCGGCCAAGAACTCACAGGCACAGCCAGTCCGCTGGCTGCTTTAAAAGCCAAAGATGGCATTCCTAATTGGGATGATATTGAAAAAATCCTTAAAGAGTGGCAGCCAGATTTAATCGTCGTCGGCTTACCATTAGATCTCGAAGGCAAAGAGCTAGAAACCATAGCGCCACGTGCCAAAAAATTTGCTAACCGTATTCATGGTCGATTTGGTTATGCAGTCGAATTACACGATGAACGTTTAAGTACTGTTGAAGCCAAAGCTGACTTATTTGAACGTGGTGGTTATCGCTCATTAAGTAAAGGTAATATTGATTCACAATCTGCGGTAGTGATTTTAGAAAGCTGGTTTGAACGTCAATACGGCGCTTAATAAACAACTTTTTTCCGTCACCACCGCAACTAAAAAAACAATAATAAAAAAGACAAGCTCCCGCTGGAAGCTTGTCTTTTTTTTGCTGTACAGCTTTCAATCATAAGATCATCATAAAGCTGACGCTACTTTTCTGTAAGCGTTTCGCCTTGTTATCAAGCCGCATTATCTCTCTCTTGATCAGCTTGTACAGCTTTTGGATCATTTAAACCCAAAAACTCACCCTTCTAATTTTGTTTATTCCAATAAAAATAAAACACTTAAAAAACAACTGGTTACAATATTATCAGCAATTAGCATTAATGATTGGTAATTTTACTATAATGATCCTTTTGCAAAAGGATCATCATAGTCTTTATTATTTATCTAACGTTACACCCGCTAAACTATTTAATGGTTTAGCCGCTGGATCACCGACCTTGATCATCAACCGTAAGTCATTAGCTGAGTCGGCATGATGAAGCGCATCTTGTTCACTGATTTTACCTTCACTAAATAACGCATACAGTGATTGATCAAAAGTTATCATTCCCGCCTGTGCCGATTTTGCCATCACATCTTTAATTTCATGCAGATCGCCACGTCGAATAAGATCAGCAACTCGCGGCGTATTAAGTAATAATTCATAGACTCCATGACGGCCGATACCATTAGCATCGGCAACCAACTGCTGCGCCAAAATACATTTAAGATTCAGTGATAAATCAAACAAAAATTGCTCACGGCGATCTTTGGGGACTAAATGCAAGATACGCTCTAATGCCTGATTAGCATTATTAGCATGCAAGGTTGCTATGCATAAATGTCCTGTTTCAGCAAAATTCATCGCGTATTCCATCGTTTCAGGTGTACGAATTTCACCGATCACAATCATGTCCGGTGCTTGGCGTAATGAATTTTTTAATGCCACTTCATAACTGGCAGTATCAAGCCCAACTTCACGCTGGGTGATAATGCATTTGTCATGTTTATGAACAAACTCAATCGGATCTTCAACCGTTAAAATGTGGCCACTACGGTGCTGATTACGGTAACCTATCATCGCAGCCATCGAGGTTGATTTACCCGAACCAGTAGCCCCGACAATTAATACTAAACCTCGTTTTGATAACGCTAGCCGCTCCATATCAATCGGTAACTGTAAATCATTCATTTGCGGGATTTGAGTTTCAATGCGACGGATCACCATCCCGGGTAATTCTCGTTGCCAAAACGCACTGACACGAAACCGAAACGCATTACGTACGAGGGCAAAGTTGGCTTCTTTAGTACTGATAAATTCTTGTCGCAAGCTGGCATCCATTGCTTGATCAAACAAACTATCAACCCGATGACGAGTTAACGTTTCTCCAACGTCATGCAGATTGCCATCAATTTTTAATAAACACGCAGCATCAACCGTGATATATAAATCAGAGGCTTTTTTAGCAACCATTTGCTCAAGGATGTCATCTAAAGTCATGCAATTATCCTTTTCTTTAAAAGCCACGTTTGCTGCTATCAAGAATACGCCGCCCTTCTTCGGCTTCAACTATGCCTTGTGCCACCAGCATTTTTACGCTTTGCTCCATGGTTTGCATTCCAAGTGATGAGCCGGTTTGGATCATCGAATACATCTGAGCAATTTTATCTTCACGAATTAAATTTCGAATCGCAGGGGTTGCCATCATCACTTCATGACATGCCACTCGCCCACCGGAAGTGCACTTCAAAAGATGTTGTGCCACAACAGCGCGCAATGATTCCGATAACATTGAACGCACCATCGATTTATCACTTCCAGGAAAAACATCAATAATACGATCAACCGTTTTCGCCGCTGAACTGGTATGTAATGTCCCTAATACCAAATGGCCAGTTTCAGCTGCGGTTAACGCTAAACTAATGGTTTCTTGATCGCGTAATTCCCCGACGACTATCACATCTGGATCTTCGCGTAATGATGAGCGCAATGCATTTTGAAAGCTCAACGTATCGCGATGTACTTCACGTTGGTTAATCAAACAGCTTTTACTGGTATGTACAAATTCGATTGGATCTTCAATGGTCAAGATATGGCGTTGATAGTTACTATTGATGTAATCTACTAAAGCGGCGATGGTGGTTGATTTACCTGAACCGGTCGCGCCAGTAACCAGCACCAATCCACGATTCAGCTGAGCAATATCATAAAAAACTTCTGGTACATTTAGTGATGCTAAAGTAGGTATCTGAACGGGAATGGTTCGTAGCACAGCAGAACAACCACGCGACTGATGAAAGGCATTAACCCTGAAGCGACCCGTGCCGGGTAATTCAAAAGAAAAATCGACTTCTAATTTTTCTTCATACTCTCGACGCTGAGCATCGTTCATAATATCAAATATTAGTCGATGCACTTCGCTATGATCTAAAGCTGGTAAACTGAGCTTTCTCACATCACCATCAACTCTTATCATTGGTGGAACGCCCGCAGATAGGTGCAGATCTGATGCGTTATGCTTTACACTAAAATCGAGTAATTCGGTGATATCCATACATTTTCCTCAAGAATCAATTATGAACAGTATTAAGCAAAATATTACACAGGTCATCAATGAGATGGCACTAGCAACAAAAAAATGCGGCAGAGCCACCGATTCAGTGCAACTGTTAGCTGTCAGCAAAACCAAGCCCGTCGCCGCGATCGAACAAGCGATTGATGCTGGCCTCTTTGCTTTTGGTGAAAACTATGTTCAGGAAGGGGTAGATAAAGTTAATTATTTTGCGAACCACCCTGCCGCAAAACAATTAGTGTGGCATTTTATTGGTCCAATCCAGTCTAATAAAACGCGCCCAATTGCCGAGCATTTTGATTGGGTTCATTCGATTGATCGCCTTAAAACTGCCACTCGCTTAAATGAACAACGCCCAACAACAATGGCACCACTAAATGTGTTATTGCAAGTCAACACCAGTGGTGAAGCGAGTAAATCAGGAGTTAATGCTGATGAAGTTGTCGAGCTAGCAGCAGCAATTGCGACCATGCCGCAATTAGTTTTACGTGGATTAATGTCGATCCCACAACCCGAAACCGATTATGATAGCCAATTCGCGGCTTTTAAGAAGCTGGCGGATTTACACGCACTACTTAAACCACACCACCCTCAACTTGATACGTTATCGATGGGAATGAGTGGTGATATGGAAGCCGCTATTGCAGCAGGTAGTACTATGGTGCGCATTGGTACAGCACTGTTTGGTGCGCGAGACTATGGCAGCCAAGCTTAATAATAATTTAAAATAACGGTCCACGACTCAGCGACCTATTTGCGTGTCGTACCAACAGCAAAGGATATTACATGGAACAGCGTTCTATCGCCTTTATCGGTGCCGGTAATATGGCACGTTCAATTATCGCTGGACTAATAACCAGCGGTTATGATGCCAATAAAATTACTGCGACAGCTCCCAGTGAAACCCGTCTAGCACCGCTAAAGCATGATTTTGGAATTCATACCGACAGTGACAACCTACGTGCAGCTCAACAAGCTGATGTCGTGGTACTCGCGGTGAAGCCACAATTAATGGCCGAAGTATGTTTACCATTGCAAGCGATCGATTTCAGTAATAAATTAGTGATCTCCATTGCTGCTGGTATTAGCTGTGCTCGATTAGCAACCATGCTTGATAGCCAACTGCACTTAGTGCGAGTAATGCCAAATACACCAGCATTAATCGGTAAAGGCATGAGTGGATTATATGCAGATTCAACATTAGCACCGCAAGATCATCATTTTGCCAGCCAGTTATTACAAGCCGTTGGTGAAATTTGCTGGGTTAAACAAGAAGCAGATATCAATGGTATCATTGCCGCAGCAGGCAGTGCGCCCGCTTACTTCTTCTTGTTTATGGAAGCAATCCAACAACAAGCAATGGCGCAAGGTTTTGATGAACAAACAGCACGATTGTTAGTTCAACAAACTGCATTAGGCGCGGCGGAAATGGTGCAAGCAAATCCTGAAACGGATCTTGCCACATTACGCCAGCAAGTGACTTCTAAAGGCGGTACTACCGCAGAAGCGATTAATACGTTCAACAACCATCATTTAACAGAAATAGTCGCTAAAGCAATGCAAGCTGCGGTTGCTCGTGCTCAAGAAATGGAACAATTGTTTTAAGGTTTAATTATGAATTCACTGGCTTTTTTAATCTCCACAGTTTTTGATCTGTACATCATGATTGTGTTACTCCGTGTATGGCTTCAATGGTCACGCGCAGACTTTTACAACCCGTTCTCACAGTTTATTGTTAAAGCAACCCAACCGGTTGTAGCGCCATTACGTCGTGTGATCCCATCAATTGGCTCTGTCGATATGGCAACCATTTTATTTGGTTACCTATTGTGTGTCGCTAAATTTATTCTGCTACAACTGGCGTTAACGGGTGGTGCTTTTGCCTTTAGCCCAAGTTTCTTACTGCTAGGTTTACTGGCACTCGTTAAAGCAGCTGGCGGATTATTATTCTGGGTGCTATTGATTCGTGCCATTCTAAGTTGGGTAAGCCAAGGCCGTAGCCCAATGGAATATGTCATGCATCAATTAACTGAACCACTAATGGCACCGATTCGTCGCGTTCTACCAGCGATGGGTGGCTTAGATTTAAGTATTCTGGTTATCTTCTTAGGATTACAGTTTGCTAACTACTTGATGGGTGATTTAATTGGGCCGATTTGGTTCCAATTATGAGTACCAACGCTGTCTGTCGCCAAGGGGATGATGTCGTGATTAGACTGTACATCCAACCTAAAGCCAGTCGCGATCAAATTGTTGGCTTACATGGCGATGAAGTAAAAATTGCCATTACAGCTCCCCCTGTTGACGGTAAAGCTAATGCACATTTAGCTAAATTTTTGGCGAAACAGTTCAAAGTTGCTAAAGGTTTAGTCCATGTCGAAAAAGGCTTTCAAGGCCGTCACAAGCAAATACGGATTGAGGATCCTAAACAGATCCCCGAACCGATTGCGAGCCTAATGCAATAACTTCAACCAACAACTGTCAACTTAAAAGCGAATATCCTACCGATATTCGCTTTTTTTTATATGCAAGAATCCCCAATAAAATAGCCTCACTGAGTGCACTAGTTTGTTATTATTCCCACAACGGCTATCATAGCGATCATTAACGCATTAACGTTTTCAAAAGGCATTCAATATGAGCAAACTGGTACTGGCTACAGGTAATCAAGGCAAAGTAAAAGAAATGGCTTCCCTACTTGCTGACTTTGGGTTTGATGTCGTCGCTCAAAGCGATTTTAACGTTTCAGAAGTGGCAGAAACGGGGACTACTTTCATTGAAAATGCAATCATCAAAGCGCGTCATGCCGCTAAAGAAACAGGCTGCGCTGCGATTGCTGATGATTCTGGTCTTGAAGTTGATTTCCTTAACGGCGCTCCTGGTATCTACTCGGCACGATTTGCCGGTGAAGGTGCTACTGATGCGGAAAATATTGATAAGCTATTAGCAGCAATGGACGGCGTTCCTGAAGCACAACGCAGTGCGCGTTTTCATTGTGTATTAGTGATGATGCGCCATGAAAATGATCCAACACCGTTAGTGTGTCATGGTTCATGGGAAGGCAGTATTTTAACTGAACGTCATGGTGATAATGGTTTTGGCTATGATCCAATTTTCTGGGTACCTGAAGATCAATGTGCTTCAGCACAGTTAGATCCGAGTCGCAAAAAGCAACTGTCACACCGTGGTAAAGCGCTCCAACAACTTTTCAGTGCACTAAAGGCTAACTAATGCTTGTTCCTCCACCACTCAGCTTATATGTTCACATTCCTTGGTGTGTCCAAAAATGCCCCTATTGCGACTTTAATTCGCACGCGCTAAAAACTGAATTGCCAGAACTGGATTATATTGATGCATTAATTGACGATCTAGAAACAGATCTGATGGCATACCAATTAATCAACGGTCAACGACCACTGCATTCAATTTTTATTGGTGGTGGTACGCCAAGTTTAATCTCACCCTCTGAAATTGGTCGCTTATTAACGGCAATTGAAGCGCGCATTCCATTTAGTGACAATATTGAAATCACTATGGAAGCTAACCCTGGCACAGTTGAAGCAGGACGTTTTGATGGTTATCGCCAAGCAGGTGTCAACCGAATTTCGATTGGTATTCAAAGTTTCCAAAATGACAAATTACAGCGTTTAGGCCGTATTCATGGTAGCCAAGAAGCAATTAAAGCAATTGAACTGGCTAAATCAGCCGGATTAAACAGTTTTAATACTGATCTCATGCATGGACTACCCGATCAATCTATCGCTGATGCGATCAGTGATCTCAAGCAAGCGATCGCACTTGATCCCCCGCATTTATCTTGGTATCAACTGACCATTGAACCGAATACTCTCTATTACTCAAAACCACCAACATTGCCTGATGACGATGATTTATGGGATATTTTTGAGCAGGGCCATGCACTATTAACCGCCGCTGGTTATCAACAATATGAAATATCTGGCTACAGCAAACCCGATAAGCAATGCCAACATAATCTTAATTATTGGCGTTTTGGTGATTACTTAGGTATTGGCTGTGGTGCCCATGGCAAGATCAGCTTTGATGATGGTCGTATCATTCGCACCGTCAAAGTGAAACATCCGCGTGGATATTTACAAGCTGATAAACCCTATTTAAGCCAGCAAATAGCTGTTGCCGATAATGAACGACCGTTTGAGTTTTTCATGAATAGATTTCGATTATTAGAAGCTTGTCCAAAACAAGACTTCATCGATCGTACAGGCCTACCTCTATCGACAATTGAAGCTAATATCGATTGGGCAATCGAGCAAAATTATTTACTCGATAATGGCGATCAATGGCAGATCACTGAACACGGAAAATTATTTTTAAATGACTTATTGGCGGCTTTTGTTGAAGATGATGAGTAATTAAGCCCTATTATTGGTTATCAAAACCCAACCTCAAAAAAAGCGATCTCACCACTGTGAATCGCTTTTTTACTGTCTACCATCAAATTATGTTCCATCAAAAAATCGCAGCATTATTCTAAACTAACGCTATGCCAATTTTTCAATGCTGGAATATGTTGTCGAATTTGATTTTCTTGATCAATACGTACCGCAGCAAAATCACATAACTGAGTATCAATTCGCTGACCATGAGATAATACATACGGTAAATCAGTAGCGATTATTTGATAATATTGCGCCAATAGGTGGCTTTGCTCAGGATTCAAATTTACTTTATGAATATCAAAATAAAGCTGACCATTATCTTTAATCGTAAACGTCTGCGTTTCGTGCTCTAGAATTAATTTTTCATCGGTAAAACTCAGGTTGTTATGCCATAACGGCTGACACTCAACCGCTGCAACTGCTGAGCTGATACTTAGTCCGATTAATAATCCACACCCATTTTTTATATAAAGTTTAATCTTCATCAATAATACCCCACTTCCCTGTCCATAGTGGGTAGCGACATATTGCCTCAACAGATACCCACTAAAAAATAGAACGTCCAATCCGAGCTGATAATTTTTCTAATGCCGCAGTGCCTACCAAAGAATTACCCGATTGATCTAATTCTGGTGACCATACAGCAATGGTCATTTCTCCTGGTACAATCGCAACAATGCCACCACCAACTCCTGATTTCCCTGGCATACCAACGCGATAAGCGAACTCCCCGGCGCCATCATATAGCCCACATGTCGCAAGCAATGCATTTATATGCTTACTTTGAGTTTGGCTAATAATTGGCGTATTTGCACCTAAAGGCTGACCTTTATTTGCTAAATAAGAAAATGTCCGTGCTAAATCAACACAACTCATCTTTAAGGCACAGTAGCTAAAGTAGTTATTAAGCACCGGCATAACTTCATTATTAAAATTGCCAAATGAACGCATTAAATAGGCAATTGAGGCATTACGATCACTGTGCTGCATTTCAGAGTTAGCCACAATTTTGTCGTATACAATCTGTGGGTTACAGGATAATTCACGCACTAATTCCAGCATTCGATATTGCGGTGCGCACAACCGACTATAAAGCATGTCAGAAATAACTATTGCGCCAGGGTTAATAAACGGATTACGCGGAATACCGTTTTCTAATTCAAGCTGAATCATTGAATTAAACGCCTGACCAGACGGCTCCTTACCGACTCGAGCCCATAATTCATCCGGCTCATAGAGTGCCATTGCTAAAGTTAGCGATAATACTTTGGAGATCGATTGAATAGAAAAGCTTTCTTGGCTATCGCCAGCTTGAATGATTTCACCATCGTTATAACACACAGCGATGCCTAATTTGCTGGCAGGCACTTCAGCTAAAGCAGGAATATAATTAGCCACTTTTCCTTGACCAATCAAAGGTCTAACTTCATCTAAAATGCCATTGAGCAAGGTTTCTGTTGGCTTCATATACTTCATCTCCAATAACAAAAAAGCCAACAAAAGTTGGCTTTCTAAATAGATAACGCAATAACTGCTGTCACCCTAATCGATTGTCACAGCAATGTCTGCAATTATTCAGTACGCATATACTTCATATCCCATACGCCATGACCTAGGCGATGACCACGTGCTTCAAACTTAGTTAAAGGACGATCTTCTGGGCGTGCAATGTAAGCGCCATCAGTTGCTGTATTTTTATAACCAGGCGCAGCATCCATCACTTCTACCATATGCTCTGCGTAATTTTCCCAATCCGTTGCCATATGGAAAATACCACCAATTTTAAGTTTCTTACGTAGCATTTGAGCAAATTCTGGTTGAACAATACGACGCTTATGGTGACGCGCTTTATGCCATGGGTCAGGGAAGAACAATTGCACCATATCAAGGCTGCCATCAGGGATCATGTGTTCAAACACTTCAACACCGTCATGACACATTACGCGAAGGTTGGTTAAATTAGCCGCTTCTGCGCCCATCAAACAATGACCAACACCTGGTGTATGTACTTCAATACCAACATAGTTTTTCTGTGGCGCAGCTTGTGCCATTTCAACCAATGATGCACCCATGCCAAAACCAATTTCTAATACAACTGGCGCTTCACGATTAAAGACTTGTGTCCAGTCCAGCATTTCAGTGGCGAAATCAATACCCATAGCTGGCCAGTTCTTTTCGATCGCATGCTCTTGACCTTTGGTTAAACGGCCTTCACGACGAACAAAACTGCGGATCTTACGAACCATTTTGCCTTCATCGGTAAATTCAGTCAGGGTTACGTCACCTGACTTTTTTGAAACTTCGCTCATGCTAACTATCCAAACAAAAAAAGAAACGGAGTGGCATTATCCAAAGTTATAGACTCAATTCAAGTCTATCAATTGTGACAATAGCCAATTTATGATGCAATCATAGTCAATAACGTCATTATAGACGCCATTACATCGATGGCTTGCAGTATAAGGGATCGTCCCCACGGACTCCAACTTTCCGCAAGCTCATTCCATAATAAAGCGCAACATGACATTTTTTAATGTCTATAGAGTAAAGTGAGCCCACCGTGAGTACAGCTTTTTCCGACGCTATTTTAGCGTGGTATGATAAATTTGGCCGTAAAACCCTACCATGGCAGCACCAAAAGACCCCTTACAAAGTATGGTTATCAGAAATCATGTTGCAACAAACCCAAGTTGCCACCGTGATCCCTTACTTTGAACGCTTTATGACTCGCTTCCCGACGGTGGCAGATCTTGCCGCCGCAGAACAAGATGAAGTACTCCATTTATGGACGGGGTTAGGCTATTACGCGCGCGCTCGTAACCTTCACAAAGCTGCACAATTAATTGTAGCTCAACATAATGGTGAATTTCCTACCACGATTGAAGAAGTAGAAGCACTGCCAGGCATCGGACGTTCAACTGCTGGCGCGGTATTATCGCTATCATTAAAACAACACCACCCGATTTTAGATGGCAATGTTAAACGTACTCTTGCCCGCTGCTATGCAATTGAAGGTTGGCCTGGTAAAAAACCGGTTGAAAATGCCTTATGGGAAATCGCCACTGCAAATACTCCCGCACTTGGTGTTGAACGTTATAACCAAGCGATGATGGATATGGGCGCTATGATTTGTACTCGTAGCAAACCTAAATGCGATTTATGCCCAATTGAAGCCCAATGCCTTGCCAAAGCGCAACAACGCCAAACAGAATTTCCAGGTAAGAAACCCAAAAAAGTGATGCCAGAAAAACAAACTTGGTTCGCCATTTTACGTTATGGCGACAAAGTCTGGTTAGAACAACGACCACAAAGCGGTATTTGGGGCGGCTTATGGTGCTTTCCACAACATGACACTGATGATCTTGAAGATTTGTTGTTGCAGCAACTGGGGCAGCCACAAACAATGATCACCAACCAACAGCAATTGATCGCGTTTCGGCACACATTTAGCCATTACCACCTTGATATCGTACCGATATTGTTCACCTTGAACCAAATGCCTGATGTTATCCATCAACGTCAAGGACAATGGTATGATCTGCATGATCCAGCCAAGATTGGCCTTGCAGCCCCTGTGCAAAAGATCCTTGAGAGTTTGCTATACCCCCAATAATGAATAGGTTTATCACTAGTTACATTTTTATGCTCACAATACACCATTTGTAGTGTCATTTTAAAATGTAACTAGTTACTATCGCGGCCTTCTAATATTCTTATTTATTCACTTACCTTATGAAAAAAATCGCATATTTATTCGCTGCCGTTCTAGCTAGTTGCTCTTTTTTTGCCTCCGCCACGCAAACGATTGCTATCGTTGGCGCAATGGATGCTGAAATCACCAATTTACTGCCACACATTAAAAATAAACAAACTATCACCATCGGCCAACATCGCTATTATCAAGGTAATATTGGCTCACATTCAGTTATTGTGACCCGTTCAGGAGTCGGTAAAGTCAATGCCGCAGTAACCACGACAACCCTAATTCGTGAGTTTAAGGTTGATAAGTTAATTTTTACAGGCATTGCTGGGGCAGCTGCGCCTCAACTGTCACCAACAGATGTCGTGATCTCAACCGCCTTGGTTCAACATGATGTTGATTTAACTGTATTTGGTCAAAAGCCTGGTCACATGGATGGGTTTGATGACCGCTATTTTTATGCCAATAGTGAACTAACAACTCAAGCATTTACAGCTGCACAGCAAGTGATTGGCCAACAAAAAGTTTTTAAAGGTATTATTGCTACCGGCGATCAATTTATTGCTAATAAACAAAAAGTGAATTTTATTCATAATGAATTCAATGCGATGGCCATTGAAATGGAAGGAGCAGCAGTCGCACAAGTCGCCTTTATGTTTAATAAACCATTTGTTGTAATTCGCACTATTTCAGATAAAGCTGATGGCTCGGCACATTTTGATTACCCTAAATTAAAACAAATAACGGCAGATAATTCAGTGGCTATCACCTTAGCGATGTTAAACGCCCATTAATCCTTTTTTAGCGCGTAATCCATAGTGATTACGCGGTTTTTATTCCATTTTCGACCCTAGCCGCTACTTGCCTACTCTGGTATAACTATTGTTATAAATACAGCAATTATAAGTTACGACGACTGTTGTCGTAGCTTAAATAATCAATGCATAAGGAATATTCCATGAGCCGTACTGTTTTTTGTGTCCGTCTACAGCAAGATGCTGAAGGTCTAGATTTTCAATTATACCCAGGCGAACTTGGTCAACGTATTTTTGATACTGTGTCAAAGCAAGCATGGGCACAGTGGCAAGCAAAACAAACTATGCTGATTAATGAAAAAAAACTTAATATGATGAACCCAGAACATCGCCAATTACTTGAGACTGAAATGGTGAATTTTTTGTTTGAAGGTAAAGATGTGGTGATTGATGGTTATACACCACCAACAAAATAATATTGAGATCAAAGAGATATTCCGCCGTAACTCAAACGGCGGAAAACATTAAAAAAAGTAAAAAATCACACCATAACGAACAAAAAGCCAACACTCGAACATAATAATCATTTTTTATTAAAAAAAGGGTTGACGAAAAGGCTCAAAACCCTTTTAATAGCGCCCCGTTGCCTCGATAGCTCAGTCGGTAGAGCAGAGGATTGAAAATCCTCGTGTCGGTGGTTCGATTCCGCCTCGAGGCACCATTTCTTCTCTTTTGAAGTGTGGTGCCAAGCAACGATAAAATCTGTTCCCTCTTAGTTCAGTTGGTAGAACGCCGGACTGTTAATCCGTATGTCACTGGTTCAAGTCCAGTAGAGGGAGCCACTATTTATTTCTTGGCTCAATAGAGCGGAGAGATTACAGAATTTATGTGCCGACTTAGCTCAGTAGGTAGAGCAACTGACTTGTAATCAGTAGGTCACCAGTTCGACTCCGGTAGTCGGCACCATTTATTCTCTTACTTCGGTAAGAAATGCAAAAATAGCAATTTGATTGCTGTGTTTGCCTCGATAGCTCAGTCGGTAGAGCAGAGGATTGAAAATCCTCGTGTCGGTGGTTCGATTCCGCCTCGAGGCACCATATTAAAATTTGATACGATGTGTCGTGTTGAATAAAAGAATAATTCCCTCTTAGTTCAGTTGGTAGAACGCCGGACTGTTAATCCGTATGTCACTGGTTCAAGTCCAGTAGAGGGAGCCAATTTTATTTCTTCGCTCAATAGAGTAAAGAGATACACCGAATATATGTGCCGACTTAGCTCAGTAGGTAGAGCAACTGACTTGTAATCAGTAGGTCACCAGTTCGACTCCGGTAGTCGGCACCATTTATTCTCTTACTTCGGTAAGAAATGCAAAAATAGCAATTTAATTGCTGTGTTTGCCTCGATAGCTCAGTCGGTAGAGCAGAGGATTGAAAATCCTCGTGTCGGTGGTTCGATTCCGCCTCGAGGCACCATATTAAAGATAATGAGTTATCTCATTATTTAAAAAGAATTTAGTGTGCCGACTTAGCTCAGTAGGTAGAGCAACTGACTTGTAATCAGTAGGTCACCAGTTCGACTCCGGTAGTCGGCACCATCTTTTGAAAGCCTCATCTTTGATGAGGCTTTTTTTTCGTCTGAATAAAAGGTTCGAGGGTTCGAGGGTTCGAGGGTTCGAGGGTTCGAGGGTTCGAGGGTTCGAAATTTTTCAACACCCTCAACACGTTGTCAACAGTCATCTCATTACTTACAACTGCTCTTCCTCACTCCCCGTAACCTCGTCCTTGTTCTAGCCTATCTTTTGCTTCAGATCTTCCTCGCCCCTCGAAAACTCGCTTCTACTCTTTAACCCGCAAACATATGTTTAATCCACGTTGCAGGCTGACTATCCTGGCATTTCGCTTTTAAATCGCCATTGTTATCCCACGCTGGCAGTGAAACATTACCATCACAGTCAAACTGTAAACTACCATTGGCTGTCCGTTGGTACTTAACCGTCGTGATATAAGGCGGCCAGCCGATATTTAACGGTAACGGTTGACGACGAGCAAGGTAATCAGCATAAACCCGTAGCGCGCCGCTAGAGCCAGTTAAACGGACTGGAGTGTTATCATCACGCCCAACCCAAACCACACCAACTTCTCGTCCATCAGCGCCTGCAAACCAACTATCACGGTTATTATCGGTGGTACCCGTTTTACCTGCCAGTTTAGCGGCGCTAAATTTACTCTGTAAAAAACGCGCAGTACCTTGGCTAACCACTTTTTTCATATCATAAGTTGTTAACCAAGCGGCTTGCTCTGGAACAACTTGTTCGATGTCAGACTGATGTTGGTATAGCACTCGCCCTTTACTATCAACCACCGCATCAAGGCTATATAACGGCGCTTTGCGGCCATTATTGGTAATGCTCTGGAACATTTGTGCAACTTCAAACGGTGATAAACTAAATGCCCCTAATAGTATCGATGGTAAACGTGGCACTTCATCACGATTAACCCCTAACTTAGCCATCGTATTAATCACAGTGCCAAGTCCAACCTTTAATCCTAAGTTCACCGTTGGTACATTTAACGAATGCGCTAATGCATAATATAACGGTACCTGACCGCGGAACTTACGATCATAGTTTCTTGGCCGCCACGACGTGCCTTTGCTACCTTTTAACACAATCGCCTGATCGCTAAGTGTGGTTGCTAAGCTAAATTTTTGTGGTTGGCTCAGCGCCGCTAAATAAACAGCCGGTTTAGCTAACGAGCCAATTTGACGACTGGCATCCAGAGCGCGATTAAAGCCAGCATAACCTGGACGACTACCACCAATCAGCGCGCGTACAGCACCGTATTGACGATCCACCACTACCATCGCAGTTTCAACTTTAACGCCAGCCTTTTTATTTAACCGTGGCACCATTGCTGCAATGGTTTTTTCAGCTGCTTGTTGAGAAACAGGATCAAGAGTACTGAAAATACGCAGCCCTTTGCCTGATTTGTAAATATCACCAACGTCTTGCTGTAACTCTCGCTGTAACTGTTGAAAGTAAGCCGGTTGACGGCTGGCTATCTTAGCTGTTTTTTGAATACCTAATGGCTCTGAAACGGCTTGTTCATATTCAGCTCCTGTCAGGTAGTTATTTTTTAACAACAACGTCAACACGAGATCACGACGTTTCAAGGTTCGTTCTGGATGACGCCACGGATTAAATTGCGATGGTCCCTTCACCATTCCAACTAACATTGCCAGTTGATCAACGCGCAATTCTTCTAATGGACGCCCAAAATAAAATCGCGCCGCCAATGGAAAACCATGCACTTCTTTAGCGCCATTTTGACCAAGGTAAATTTCATTTAAATACGCTTCTAACACTCGGTCTTTACTGTAACGATGATCAATAATTACCGCGATATATGCTTCGCGTACTTTTCGCCACAAACTACGCTCACGACTTAAAAATAAATTTTTCGCCAGTTGCTGAGTCAAAGTACTGCCCCCTTGTACGGTATGACCCGCTTTAAGGTTCACTACCATCGCTCGCAAAATTGCCAACGGCGATACACCATCATGCTGATAAAAATCACGATCTTCTGTGGTTAACAATGCGTCAATCAACAATGGGGGAAATTGATCTCGCGCCATGAAAATCCGTTGCTCATTGCCCGTAAGGCCCAACATACCAAGTAACTTTGGCTCAATTTTTAAGGTTTTTAATTGTTGTTTAGTCGTAACATCAACAATAGAGGTTAATTGAGTGCCAACAAAAGTCAGCATCACATGTCGTTGTGGTTGCGGATCATCAACAAATTTAAATGGGCGTCGAATTAACTCGATTCGAGTTGAAGAGGCAGAGTACTCACCCATCCGTTGTGGGCTCCGTACTTTATGATATTGCAGTACATCTAACTCTCGTCGCACATCACTGATAGTGATCGCTTGGCCTGGATGTAAGGTTAATACTCGGCCATACACAACAGAGGGTAAATCCCAAATTGGGCCATCCATTTTATTACGCACCACAGTATCTAAATAAATACCGATCACTAATAAAATAGCCACTACCACTAAGGTCATTTTAAAGACTAAACCGCCAAGCTTGCGTAGCCATGGATGAGAGCCAGCGGATTTTTTAGTGGCACTTTTTTTAGATGCGGCTTTTTTAGGCGCCGCTTTTTTGGCAGGCTGTTTTTTAGCAGTTGGTTTTACAGCGGCCTTTTTGCGTGCAGCGGCAGGTTTCTTCTGCTGTGGTTTAGGGGGCTGTGGCAACTTACTCATAATGCATCAACTACCGTCATTCCTATATTTAAGCAGAGACCATAATCTGGCTCTGCTTTGATAATTCAAATTAGTAAAATCTTAACAACTATAACTGATTATATATACAGGTATCTGTCTTGTTTACCGTTGCTAAAGGTATTTTTTAATTTTGCGGGTTGGAAGGTGGTTAGCAGGATCATCAGGCCAAGGATGTTTGGGATAACGCCCTTTCATTTCTTTTTGGACATCTTTATATGAACCTTGCCAAAATCCAGCTAAATCTTGAGTGATCTGCAACGGACGTTGGGCTGGAGATAACAATTCTAAAACTAACTTTACTTTGCCATTGGCGATAGTTGGCGTGGTTGGCTCACCAAACATTTCTTGTAACTTTACCGCTAATACTGGCTGCTGTTGAGTTTGATAACGAATACTAATTTTAGAACCTGTCGGCACCTGATAATGGGTTGGCAATAATTGATCGAGCTGTTGTTTTTTATTCCAACCTAGATACGCTTCCAATACTGCGACTAAATTAACTTTTTGGAGGCCTTTTAAAGTGGTTATACCGCTGAGATACGGCAATAACCATTGTTCAGCATTAGCAAGTAAGCTCGTCTCATCCAATGCAGGAAAATCGAGTTCAGGTAGCCACTCGCAGCCACAACGACCACGAGTAAGTAACATCATTGCGGCAGGAGTCCAATTTAACACTGCCAGTCCTTTACGCTTAACTGCATTTAACAATGCTTCACTGGCTAATGTGGCGTCAGGCGTTGCCGCGAGGCTACGTGCAACAATTAATTTGCCACAATACACGCGATGCTCAGCACTTAGACGGCCTTTTTTATCATCCCAATCAAGCCACTCACACTCAGTAAATAAGGATGGTAATGCGTGTTGTAGTCCACTCAATTCGGCGCTGATAGCAGAGAAGATTCGACTATCACCTTGGCGGGTTTTAACCACATCAGCCACCACTAATAATGGCTGGTTGGCTAACCCTTGGCTGCTATCAAGCATTACCCCTTGACCATTAGCTAACTGATAACGACCATCATCAGGGCGAGATTGTGCGATTCGATCAGGAAAACCTACCGCTAACACCATCGCGGCCCACTGATTATTAACGACTGATACACTATTTTTGGGACCACCTAAAGTCGCAAGGTGTTGTTGAGATCGTTGTATATAAGCATGGCTTTTAGCGAGTTTTTTAGTTTCAAGTAAATGTAACTGAAACGCCAAATCGGGGTTATCGATACCACGCGGAGGGTCTTCAAGTAATGCCACCAACATCGCCGCTGTGGTTAAAATTGTCGTATCAGCTTGCTGCTGTGCGGCATGTTTAGCAAACGCTAACATTGCACCATGGCGAGGATCAGCACCTAATGTTTGCATCAATTGGCCGCGTTGGGTTTGTTGCCCACGCTCATCAATCGCACCTAATTGTCGCAATAACTGTCGCGACTGCTGTAAAGCAATCGCTGGCGGTATATCTAACCACTGTAAGTCTTGTGGATCATTACAGCCCCATTGAACTAAATCCATTGCCAACGCGGTTAAATCACTACGTAGTATTTCTGGTTGTGGTGTTGCTGGTTGACGCTGTAGTAATTCTTCACTGTACATTCGTAAACAAATACCCGCTTCTAAGCGTCCTGCACGCCCTGCTCGCTGTTCGGCGGATGATTGGGCTATCCTAACTTGCTGTAAGCGGCTAATGCCTGTTTTGGGCTCCCACTGCGCGATTCGTTCAAAGCCACTATCAACCACCAATCGAATACCTTCTATGGTTAAACTGGTTTCAGCAATATTAGTCGCTAATACTACTTTACGCTGTCCAACTGGTGCGGGATTAATCGCTTGCTGTTGTTGCTCAATCGGTAACTGACCATATAACGGACAAATTTTGATATGGGTATCAGCCGCAGTTAAACGAGTCGCTAATGCTTGTGCTAAACGTTTGATTTCACCGACCCCGGGTAAAAATGCTAACACTGATCCTGATTCTTGGCTAAGCAATTGGCTAATCGCTACAGCCATTTGCTCAATCACATCTCGAGGATCATTTACATGCTGATAGCGATACTCTACAGGGAAACAACGACCTTGAGATTCAACATAAGCCGCCTGTGGCAGCAATTGTGCCAATGCTGCGTGATCAAGTGTGGCTGACATAACCAACAATTGCAGATCGTCACGCAGGGCTTGCTGGACCTCAATTGCTAACGCTAATGCGGTATCGGCGTGAATACTACGCTCGTGAAATTCATCAAAAATAATCAGTCCGATTCCAGAGAGTTCAGGATCATGCTGTAACATGCGAGTCATCACCCCTTCAGTGACAATCTCTAATCGCGTTTGAGCACTGACTTTGGTTTCGCCTCGAACTCGTAAACCTATGGTTTGACCAACACGCTCCCCCAATTGCTGCGCGAGATACCCAGCAATATTTCTTGCCGCTAATCGCCGCGGCTCAAGCATGATAATCCGCCCTTGTATGAGCGCTTGATCTAATAGTGCTAATGGCAACCGAGTTGATTTACCCGCTCCCGGTGGTGCTTTTAAAATCACTTGGGTATGGCGCGTTAAAGCGCTAAACAAGGTTGCTAAAACCTCGTCAATAGGGAGTTGTGACAATGGCGTCACCTTATGTCATGATCAAACGAAATCACATTGTAACGAAAGCCTAGTCACAACTAAAAATAATAATCTGCACACGAGGCCATAAATGAAATTTTCTCCACCACTTCAAGCGGCTATTTTGCTCAAACGCTACAAACGTTTCTTAGCTGATATCGAACTCAGTAATGGTGAAGTCCGTACCATTCATTGTGCCAATACTGGTGCCATGACTGGCTGCGCTGAACCTGGAACCACAGTATGGTATTCAACCTCGGATAATAAAAAACGTAAATACCCCAATAGCTGGCAACTTGCACACACTGTCGCTAATGACTGGATTTGTGTTAATACTATTCAAGCGAACCATCTCGTTAAAGAAGCAATTGAACAGCAACGTATACCTGAGCTCGAAAATTACGATAGCTTACGGACAGAAGTAAAATACGGCACTGAAAATAGCCGCATAGATCTATTACTTGAATCACAAAATCGCCCCCGCTGCTATATTGAAGTAAAAAGCGTGACCTTATTAGCAGATAATGGCCAAGGTTACTTTCCAGATGCGGTGACCATTCGAGGTCAAAAACATCTGCGTGAGCTAACCCAAATGGCACAACAAGGATCACGGGCAGTGCTATTTTTTGCGGTGTTACATACCGGGATTAATAAGGTTAATGTGGCACAGCATATCGATGCTGAATACGCACAATTATTACAACAAGCAGTCAACGCTGGGGTTGAAATAATTTGCTATCGCGCCACGATTAATGCTGATGAAATAAAACTCAAAGACTGTATACAATTTCAGCACTCAACATAAAAAATGCCGTTTTCTTCACATTGACGTAGAATTGAAGTAATACAGTAATTGCCACATGGTAACCTTTCTGGTATAGATACCGCCCAAAATTAACCAGTGACGGTTATTAGGTACATTAGGAGATGCTATATGCCAGAGACCAACGTTAAAAAATCACTAGGCATCCTGGCTATTGCTGGGGTTGAACCTTATCAGGAAAAAGCTGGCGAAGAATACATGGGCGAAGCTCAATTAGAGCATTTCCATAAAATTCTATCAGCATGGCGTAACCAACTTCGTGTTGAAGTTGATCGCACCGTAAACCACATGCAAGATGAAGCCGCTAACTTCCCCGATCCAGTGGATCGTGCCGCACAAGAAGAAGAGTTCAGTCTTGAACTTCGTAATCGTGACCGCGAACGTAAACTGATCAAGAAAATTGACAAAACACTGAAGCGTATCGAAGAAGATGATTTCGGCTTCTGCGATTCTTGTGGTGTTGAGATTGGTATTCGTCGTCTTGAAGCTCGTCCAACTGCAGATCTTTGCATCGACTGTAAAACACTTGCAGAGATCAAAGAAAAGCAAATGGCTGGCTAATTACGTCTTTATCAGGTTAAGCTAATTTTAGAGGGAGCGTAAGCTCCCTCTTTCGTTTACACTAGCGCTCGAAATAACACACAGTAACGAACCTGATGGTTACTTACTTACCGATGTCGCACGAGCTCTGCCGGTTTAGTCATAACTTTGCGTTATAGATAAACAGGCACCAAACTGAATAGTGCTCTCATAAACTGAGAGCCTTATTCAGTTTGGAGGGAATATATCTTGTCATATTTACCCCTGACTCTGGGCGACATTTACGCTGCCGTACCAAGTTAGATAATAATCAACTTGGATTTTATAACCGTTCATTAATGTATGACTAACACGAATCAATATGTCGGTCGTTTTGCACCATCGCCCTCCGGGCCATTGCATTTCGGATCGTTAATTGCTGCTCTCGGTAGCTACCTGCAAGCAAAATCTCAGCAAGGAAAATGGATAGTTAGGATCGAAGATCTTGATCCACCTCGCGAAATGCTAGGGGCTGCTGATGATATTCTGCGCACACTTGAAGCTTTTGGTTTTATGTGGGATGGCAATATCATGTATCAGAGTTTACGCCATGATGCTTATCACGCTCAAATTGAAGCTTGGTTAGCACAAGGTAATGCCTACTATTGTCAGTGCAGTCGAAAAGACATTAAACAAACGGGCGGCTTTTACCCTGGTACCTGTCGTACCCTCAATCAACGGCACAGCAATGGTGCGGTTCGATTACAAGTAGACACACCAATAACCCATTTCGATGACCTATTACATGGTCGTATCGAATTGCCATTAGCATTGGCGAGTGAAGATTTTATCATTCGTCGCCGCGATGGCTTATTTGCTTATAATCTTGCTGTAGTGCTAGATGATATTGAACAAGGGATCACTGAGGTTGTACGTGGTGCAGATTTAATTGAGCCTACTGGGCGCCAAATAGGTCTTTATCATCAGCTCGGGCATCCTGAAGTCAGTTATTTACACTTACCGCTCGCCATTACTGACAATGGTAATAAATTGTCGAAACAAAACCATGCTCCAGCGATTGATAAACACAATCCTCGGCCAGCATTAATGGCAGCGCTACGCTTTTTAGGTTTGTCGCCACCGACAGAGCTTATCATAGAAAGCGTAGAACAAATTTTACAGTGGGGCATCACTCATTGGCAGCTTAAGCAGCTACCAAAGACAACTGCTATCACACTAGCATTCTAAAATAGTCTGCCGTGATATATTATACACGGCTGTTTGTTGAACTAAGTGCACAAAATGGGGTGTATTATCTTTAATCGAGTAGCCAGCTTTTGCCGTAAAGTATTGAATCGCGACAGTAGTACTCGCGTTCCAGAGGAACAAACTTTGCAAGTTTACCAACGCCCAGAGCACGGCATTTCACGAAAAGATATCAGCGAAAATGCGCTGAAAGTACTATATCGTCTAAACAAAGCCGGTTACGACGCTTACCTTGTAGGTGGCGGCGTCCGCGATTTATTGCTCCACAAACAGCCAAAAGATTTCGATATTGCAACCAATGCAACCCCGGAAGAAATCAAAAAACTGTTTCGTAACTGTCGTTTGATCGGCCGTCGCTTTCGTCTAGCACACATTCTTTTTGGACGTGACATTATTGAAGTCGCTACGTTTCGTGGCCATCATTCAGACGCACCAGTACAAGTCGTTGCGCCTAAAGACAATAAGCAAAAGCCACAAATATCATCTCGCAGTGAAGAAGGTATGTTGCTACGTGATAACGTTTACGGCAACATCGAAGAAGATGCTCAACGTCGTGACTTTACCATTAATGCGTTGTACTACAGTGTCAAAGACTTCACCGTAACTGACTATGCACAAGGCATTGAAGATCTTAATAATCGCGTAGTGCGTCTAATGGGTGATCCAGAAACGCGTTACCGCGAAGATCCAGTCCGTATGCTGCGAGCGGTACGCTTTGCTGTCAAGCTTGATATGGATATTGAACCAGTAACTGCGGCACCGATCCGTGAATTAGCGTCACTGATGCAAGATATTCCAGCTGCACGTTTGTTTGAAGAAAGCCTCAAGTTATTACAATCGGGCCAAGGTTTAGAAACCTACCGTATGCTGCGTGAGTACAACCTATTCCAGCAGTTATTCCCAATTTTATCTGACCATTTTACTGAGAATAACAGCAGCAAAACTGAAAAAATGATCGAGCATATTCTGGCCTCGACTGACAAGCGTATTGCTGAAGATAAGCGTGTCAATCCAGCCTTCATTTATGCTGCAATGCTATGGTATCCAATGATGATTCGTGCTGAAGAAGTTTCTTTTGCAAGCGGCTTATCGTTCTATGATGCCTTTATGGTAGCAAGTAATGACATTCTTGATGAACAAGTGCGCTCGATTGCTATCCCTCGCCGTCATACCACCACTGTACGTGATATCTGGCAGCAACAGTTACGCTTTAGTCGTCGCAGTGGCAAACGTGCTTTTAAGACCATGGAGCATCCTAAGTTTAGAGCTGCTTATGATTTCTTAGAAATGCGCAGTTTATTTGAAGGCAGCGACATCAAAGAATTAGCCCAATGGTGGAGTGAATTCCAAGATGCCGATTATAACCAACGCGGTCAGATGGTAACGCACATTAATGATGGTGGCACTCGCCGTCCTCGTCGTCGTCGCCCACAGCAACAACGTCGTAAAAAACCGCAAGTTAAGTCATGATTCGCACTTATATTGCTATCGGTAGTAACTTGGGCGATCCTGTCGCCCAAGCTCAAGCTGCGATTGAAGCACTACAAAATTTACCACAAAGTCAGGTTGTTAGCGTATCCTCGTTGTACAGCAGTACCCCGATGGGACCACAAAACCAACCTGATTATATTAATGCGGTTATCGCTATCGATACCGCATTAGCTCCACTTGAGTTACTCAACCATACTCAAGCGATTGAGCTTGAACAAGGACGTGTTCGCAAAGATGAACGCTGGGGTCCAAGGACGTTAGATCTCGATATTATTTTATATGGTGATCTGCAACACCAATGCGAGCGCCTTACGGTGCCGCACTATGGAATGAAAGTACGGGAGTTCGTACTGTATCCACTTGCCGAAATTAACCCTGATTTAGTTTTACCTGATCACACTTCTTTACGCACGTTATTGACTCAGGTTAACCGTAATGGCTTAGCTATTTGGCAAGCATAAATTCATCAGGGCGAGGAAGAAGCTATGAAAAAAATCACTATCAACGATCTACTGACATGGAAGCAAGAAGGTCGTAAATTTGCATCAGTAACAGCATATGACGCTAGTTTTGCCCAATTATTTGAGCAACAGAATATGCCGGTTATGTTAGTAGGCGACTCATTAGGCATGGTACTCCAAGGCCGAAACGACACCTTACCCGTAACCATTGATGATATTGCCTACCATACGCGTAGTGTTCGTGCAGGCAGCCCTAACGCGCTGCTAATGGCTGACATGCCATTCATGACCTTCGCAACCCCAGCACAAGCTTGTGATAATGCCGCTAAATTGATGCGCGCAGGGGCTAACATGGTAAAAATAGAAGGTGGCGCTTGGGTTGCTGAAACAATTACAACCCTTACAGAACGTGCAGTTCCTGTATGTGCTCATCTTGGTTTAACGCCTCAGTCTGTCAATATTTTTGGCGGCTATAAAGTTCAAGGCCGCAATTTGGATCAAGCTGAGACTATGGTTAAAGATGCCATAACTCTCGCTAAAGCTGGTGCCCAAATCATCGTATTGGAATGTGTTCCGGCAAGTCTTGCTGAACGTATTACCAAAGCGGTGGATGTGCCTGTAATTGGTATCGGTGCGGGTAATGCGACTGATGGCCAAATACTGGTTATGCACGACATGTTTGGTATTTCTGCGAACTACATGCCGAGGTTCTCTAAGAACTTCCTTGCAGAAACCGGTGATATGCGTGCTGCGGTTACTAAATACATTGAAGATGTTGAGTCTGGTGCATTTCCAGGGTCTCAACATACCTTTGAATAAGGAATAAGAGATGCAAACATTCGCCGAGATTGCCCAGTTAAGAGAACAGATTACGACGTGGCGCCGCGCAGGCCGTCGTATTGCCTTTGTTCCAACCATGGGTAACTTACATGAAGGTCATCTTACGTTAATGCGTAAAGCACGTAAGCATGCTGATGTTGTTGTCGCGAGTATTTTTGTTAATCCGATGCAGTTTGAAAAAACTGATGATTTAACCAATTATCCCCGTACACTTGAACAAGATATAGCTAAATTACAACAACAGAATATGGTGGATGTGGTCTTTACCCCAACTCCAGAAGTTATGTATCCAGCTGGTGTTAATAACCAAACCTTCATCGATGTTCCTGGATTATCAACCATTTTAGAAGGCGAATTACGTCCAGGTCATTTCCGTGGCGTAGCAACTATCGTTAATAAACTGTTTAATATCGTTCAGCCAGATGTGGCATGTTTTGGCGAAAAAGATTATCAACAATTGGCACTTATTCGCCAGATGGTAATTGATTTAAGTATGGATATTAAAATTGTTGGCGTACCGACAGTACGTGAAATGGATGGCTTAGCCATGAGTTCGCGTAACAGCAACCTAACGGTAGATGAACGTCAACGTGCACCTGTTTTAGCACGTACAATGCGTTGGATCAGCAGTCAAATGCGTGGTGGTCGTACTGACTATGACGAATTAATTGTTGATGCTAACGATCAATTACGTGCAGCAGGCTTACAACCCGATAAAAGTTTTATTCGTGATGCAGTAACCTTATTACCGATCACTGACGCAACCCAACAAGCGGTTATTTTAATGTCTGCACAATTGGGTAAAGCGCGCTTAATTGACAATCAAGTAGTCGATTTTGCTGCAGTTACGCCACCAGAAGAAGACGTAGCAGAAGCAAATTAATCAGCTTTGATTGCTAAAAAAATACCGCTCGTTAACCATTAACGCGCGGTATTTTTTTAGCCCTATTTTCTTGGGCGGCGAGTTTTAACCACCGTCAAGGTGTAACGAACCACTTATGAACGCAAACCGATACCACGTGAAATTAGATAGTAAGCCACACCGTACAATGCGATAACAAACAAGCTTAATACCGCAAACGAAGTCCCAATGCCCACATCAGACACCCCTAAGAAGCCATAACGGAAAGCGTTAACCATATACACAATCGGGTTGACCTTTGATACGATTTGCCAGCCTTCGGGCAGCAAATTAATTGAATAAAATACCCCGCCGAGGTAGGTTAGCGGCGTTAATACAAAAGTCGGAATAATACTAATATCATCAAAAGTACGCGCAAAAATGGCATTAATCAGCCCGCCGAGAGAAAACACTATCGAGGTCATAACGACAGTTGCAATAATTATCCCTAAATGGGCGATATTAAGTGATACAAATAGCAACGATACCACTGATACAATCAAACCTACGCCTAAACCTCGCAATACACCACCGCCAACATAACCAGCAATAATAATATAATTAGGTACAGGAGCGACTAATAACTCTTCGATATTATGTTGAAATTTGGCACTAAAAAATGAAGAAGCAACATTAGAATAAGAGTTAGTGATCACCGACATCATGATTAATCCCGGCACAATATATTCCATGTAACTAAAGCCTTCCATGTCACCAATACGCTTACCAATAAGGTTACCAAAAATAATAAAATACAGCGTCATGGTAATGGCTGGCGGCACTAGAGTTTGCACCCAAATTCGAGTAAACCGATGAATTTCTTTGGTAATTAAACTTTTGAATGCAATCCAATATTGTTTTTTCATTGCTTATCACCTACTGCAATAGCGGTTTGAGCTTTATTGACTAAGTTCACGAATAACTCTTCTAAACGATTGCTCTTATTACGCATAGAGCGCACTACGACACCTTGCGCTGTCAATGCGGTAAAGACACGGTTTAAGTCATCCCCCTTATTGAGATCAACTTCTAAGGTGGTGCTATCAACTAATCGACATAAACCAACATCAAGAGTTGGCGTTGCTGTTATAGTATCAATATCTAAAATAAAGGTTTCTAATTCTAATTGGCTTAATAGCGCTTTCATTGAGGTATGCTCAACTAACTCACCATGATTAATGATACCAATATTGCGACACAACATTTCCGCTTCTTCAAGGTAATGGGTAGTTAAAATAATCGTTACCCCTTCGCGATTAATACGTTGTAAAAAAGTCCACATTGAACGACGTAATTCAATATCAACCCCAGCGGTTGGCTCATCTAGAATCAATAATTTAGGTTCATGCATTAACGCGCGAGCGATCATTAATCGGCGTTTCATACCACCAGAAAGATTACGAGCACGATCATGACGTTTGCCCCATAAATCCAATTGGGTTAAATATTTTTGAGCGCGTTGTTTAGCCAGTGAACGTTCAACCCCATAAAATCCTGCTTGGTTGACAACAATTTGTTCAACGGTTTCAAAGGGATTAAAATTAAATTCTTGTGGTACTAAACCTAGTTGGTTTTTAGCATCCACCTTTTGAGTATCTAGGTCATAACCAAAAATACTGACCGCACCCGAGGTTTTATTTACTAATGAGCTAATAATACCAATGGTGGTCGACTTACCTGCACCATTAGGCCCTAGCAAAGCAAAAAAATCCCCTTGCTCGACATTTAGACTCATATTTTTCAGCGCCTTGACGCCGCCTTTGTAAGTTTTGCTTACATTTTTTATTTCTAAAGCATTCATTATATGCAATCTTTCTGTTAAATATTTATAGGCTAGTGACAAAACGCTAACAACTAATCCGATTTGCTATCAGCGTAGCTTGTGTATAGTAAGGAACATATTAATATAAGGCATTATCATGGCAGATATAAAGCAGCTCTTCGCAAACAACCTCTCGTGGTCAGAAAACATTAAGGATGAAGATCCAGAATTTTTCTCTCACCTCGCAGAAGCACAACATCCACAATACCTTTGGATAGGCTGTTCCGACAGTCGCGTACCAGCAGAACGCCTTACAGGCTTAACCTCTGGTGAATTATTTGTGCACCGTAATGTGGCCAACCAAGTTATCCATACCGACTTAAACTGCTTATCTGTAGTTCAATATGCGGTTGATGTCCTTAAGGTTAAGCATGTCATCATTTGTGGACACTATGGCTGTGGTGGTGTAACTGCGGCAATAGAAAACCCACCATTAGGGCTTATCAATAACTGGTTATTACACATTCGCGATCTTTATCTTAAACATCGCTCAGATCTTGGTAGCTTGCCACGTGAAAAATGGGATGACAAACTATGTGAGATTAATGTCGCCTCTCAAGTTTATCATCTTGGCAATTCCACTATCATGCAACAAGCATGGGAACGCGGCCAAGATGTCAAAATTCACGGTTGGATTTATGGTACCAGCAATGGCATTCTAAAAGACCTTGGCGTAACAGCTACCAGTCGTGAAAGCCTTGAAGTCGCTTATCAAGCTGCGATGTCATCATTATTACCGCCGCTTGAAGAGCAATTAAAGCAGCTAGAAAATAATAAATAGCAGCCATAAAAAAAGCGACCGTGAAGGTCGCTTTTTGTTTTATTCTGCGTCTGGAATAACTTTACCAATAAACGGTAAGTGACGATATTTTTGCGCGTAGTCGATACCAACACCAACCACAAACTCATCAGGAATAATAAAGCCGTACCAATCAACCTTCACATCTACTTCACGACGCTCTGGCTTATCTAATAACGTACAAATGCTGATAGATTTAGGACCACGTAGTGATAAAATCTCGCACACTTTACTTAACGTATTACCAGTATCGATAATATCCTCGACCAATAACACATCTTTACCTTTGATGTCGTCATCTAAGTCTTTCAAAATACGAACATCACGGCTGCTATGCATAGTATTGCCGTAGCTTGATGCAGTCATGAAATCAACTTCATGAGGGATATCAATCGCACGTGCTAAATCTGCCATAAAGACAAATGAGCCACGTAGTAAGCCAACCATTACTAGGTCAGTCGAATCTTTATAATGCTCCGTGATCTGCTTTCCTAGCTCTTTGATGCGTTCCTGAACATCCTGCTCAGAAATCATTACTTCGATAGTGTGCTTCATTTTATTCTCCATCAACGCGACTGCATTAGCCGACTGAGGCTATATATTCCAAAGGTCGTTATTGTAGCATTCATTCAAGTTAAGCGTTATTTAATCAATAGTGTCCAGAATCCGAAACACTTATTGATAGTTTAGTTTGAACCAACCTTGTTGCTGTTGTAGTGTTTATATGAAAACTGTTAAATATAAACAGAACAAATATAAATAGGGTTAGGGAATTAATAATTATGGATACGATTACTAAAAAACCACGTACACGCTTATCTCCAGAAAAAAGAAAGCAGCAACTACTTGATTACTCGATTGAAGTTTTTTCTCGTCGTGGTATTGGTCGCGCAGGTCATGCTGATATTGCAGATATGGCCAATGTTTCAGTCGCGACTGTTTTTAACTATTTTCCCACTCGGGAAGCATTAGTTGAACAAGTATTAATGGAAGTCGCTACCCAATTTAATGAGCTACTCACAGAGTGCATTGGAGCGCCAAATAAAGCCTTACATGCGCGCTTGACCTGCATCAGCAATAACTTAATTGATACCGTGTTAGAACAACAAGATTGGATAAAAGTGTGGTTTGAGTGGAGTACATCAGTCCGTGATGAAGTATGGCCACAATTTATTGAAAGCAACCAAAAAAACCTCAAGCAAGTACAACAAGCATTTACTCAGGCTATTGATAATAAAGAAATAACTACAGATCAAACCCCAGAGAATTTAGCGAAAATGTTGCATGGCATGTGTTATGTGATTTACATGCAAGCTAACCAACATCCAGATCAAGATATGCTCCGTGAACAAGCTCAAATTTATCTACAGGTATTAACCCAAAAGAACTAAATACACAACGAGTTCAAACAATCAGGCTTATATTTATATACAAGCCTGATTGTATTTATACACTCGCGAAAATAACGGGCTGATGAGGAGTAACACTGACCGTCACTCGCTCGCCGACATCCAAAAGTAAATTAGAATTAATCACTAATTTATGTCCTTCAAATTCTACGATATAACGACAATTATCCCCCATAAACTGCTGTTCAATAATAACCGCTAAGCCTTCGTCTTGTGGCGTTACCGTTAAGTGTTGTGGCCTTAATAGCCAATCAACATTCGTCGTCGCAGCAAGCTTTTGTTGGGCAGCTAACGCTAACTCGCCAAATGGAGTGTCTAACTGCTGGCTAGCAGTAACAGTTGCGGGTAAATAAGATCCTACCCCTAAAAATTCAGCCACAAAGCGACTACTCGGCTGATAGTAAAGCTCAGTCGCGGTACCAAATTGTTCAATCACACCATTATTCATTACGGCCATTTTATCTGCAAAGGCAAAGGCTTCTTCACGACTGTGAGTCACGAAAATTGCGGTCACACCTTGGTCTTTAAATATTTGTCGAATATCACGAATCAAACTATGACGAACTTGGGTATCAATATTAGAAAATGGTTCATCTAATAGAATTAAATCAGGCTCATTAGCCAAGGCGCGTGCAATTGCAACCCGCTGCTGCTGACCGCCAGATAATTGATGCGGATAACGATCATCAAGTTCAGTTAAATGTACCAATGCCAACATTTGCTTAATTTTTGCAACCACTCGTGATTTATCCCAATGACGCAAGCCAAAGGCAATATTTTCAGCCACGGTTAAATGTGGAAATAACGCATAATCTTGAAATATCATCCCGATATTTCGCTGCTCAGGAGGCAAACATAATTGGTGATCAACAATCGTGCGCTCATTAATTGCCATTGTACCTTGGGTCAATGGTAACAATCCCGCAATCGCTTTTAGTAACGTGGTTTTTCCGCAACCGCTGGCACCAAGCAAACACACTATTTCACCACGTTCAACCGCCAACGATAAATCTTGTAATATCGGCTGACCATAGTAGCTACAAGTAAGATCAGTTACAGATAATGCATATTTCATCAATGTTTTTGCTCCAAAGAACGGTTCACCATTACCAACGGAATCAATCCGACTATCACCAATAAAATGGCAGGTAGAGCAGCCACTTCTAACTGCTCATCAGAGGCAAAATTAAACACATAAGTCGCTAACGTTTCAAAATTAAACGGCCGTAATAATATTGCGGCATTAAGCTCTTTCATTGATTCAATAAACACCAGCAAACCAGCAATTAAGCAACCACGACGAATTAATGGCAAATGCACTTTGCGTAGCATTGCTGTCGACGCATAGCCCATGGTTTTAGCAGCCATATCTAATGACGGCGGTATTTTCACTAAGCTACTTTCAATACTACCGATAGCGACAGCAGCAAATCGCACCACAAAAGCAAAAATAATCGCAAACATAGTGCCAGAGAAAATAAGTCCTGGGCGGCCTAAATCGAAGCTTCGAGCTATGTCATTCACTAAATGGTCAGCACTGGTCAAAGGGATCATGACTCCAATCGCCAATACAGTTCCAGGCACCGCATAACCTAATGAGGCTAATCGCATCGGCACAGTACTGATACCTCGGCCATCTAAACGCTGATAAAAATTAACTATCAATGCTAATAATACTGCAAATATGGCGGCAGCAAATGACACCATCAAACTATTAAAGCTGTAGTTCTTAAATTGCTCAGTCCAGCTTTGCTCAAAATAATCAATTGCGTAAGAACCCAATTGCAGCATTGGTAAAATAAAAGCACACCCGACTAACCCCCAACACCAGCTAACTGCAAGCCATTTTTTCCAGCCTGTCAGTTGGTATTTAGTATGGCCATCGTTACCACATTGCTGCTGAAACATTTTTTGTTTGCGACGACTAAAACGTTCACTGCTAATCAGTAAGAAAATCACCATTAGCATAATCGCAGAAATTTTGGCGGCTGCATTAAGATTAGAATAGCCAAGCCAAGTATCGTATACCGCCGTTGTGAGGGTATTTAAAGCAAAATAGCTCACCGTACCAAAATCACCTAACGCTTCCATCGCCACTAATGACACTCCAACCGCAATCGCTGGACGTGCTAATGGTAATGAAATACGCCGAAAACTTTGCCACGGTGAACAACCAAGCAAACGCGCCGATTGCAATAGGTTATTACTTTGCTCCATAAAAGCAGCACGCACTAATAAGTACACATACGGATACAGCACTAATGCTAATACAAAACATGCTCCCCATAATGAGCGTAAATCAGGAAACCAGTAGTCGCTAACATGTTGCCAACCAAATAATTCGCGCAGCCAAATTTGAATTGGACCCGCGTAGTCAAACCAATGAGTATAAAGGTAGCCAACGATATAGCCGGGCATTGCAAGAGGTAAGATAAGTGCCCATTGAAGTATTTTTTCACCCGGTAAACGGCACATCGCCATTAACCATGCGCAAGGAAGCCCAAACACTAAAGTCAGTAACACGGTACCAACCACCAGCCCCAGGGTATTTAAAGCGTAGGTAGACATCACTGTATCCATCAAGTGCGAGAACACTTGATCAGAGTTACCCATAGCGGTAATGAATATAGCGATAATAGGCAATACTAACAATGATCCTAAGAACCAACTGCTAATCCGCCAAAATAAAAATTTTTCTTTCATTTACTACTACTTAGTACGTTTTTCAATATATTTAAGCCTGCAACATCAGACCACTTTGTCAGTAAATACATTCACTGTAAGCAAGCATCAGAAGCTACCACAACTTATTGTAAAAGAGACTAAGTTAAACTGAAAAATGGGGCTTAACACCCCATTTATTTTGTAACTAATTACAGATCAAACTTCACTTCATCTAGCAATTTTATTGCTGTTTGATGGTATTGTGCCACTTGATCGAGTGATACATCATCAGCTTTAAATTCACCCCAAGATGCCACTAACTCTGAACGTTTAACACCTTCTTTAACTGGGTATTCATAATTCACTTCAGCATACATTTGCTGAGCCGTGGTTGCCGTTAAGAATTCCATTAACTTAAGCGCATTATCTTTGTTTGGTGCGTACTTCGCCATTGCCATACCACTGACGTTAACGTGAGTGCCGTTACCTTGCTGTCCTGGAAAATTAATCTCAACCGCTTCAGCCCATGCTTGTTGGTTTGGATCATTAACCATTTTGCCTAAGTAGTAGCTGTTACCAATTGCAATATCACATAAGCCTTCTTTAACCGCTTGTACTTGGCCACGATCATTACCTTGAGGCTTACGAGCTAAGTTAGCTTTAACACCTTCTAGCCATGTTTTCGTTTCTGCTTCGCCATTATGAGCAATCATGGCTGAAACCAGTGAGACATTATATGGGTGCTTACCTGAACGCGTACAAAGTTTACCTTTCCACTCTGGCTTAGCTAAATCACTGTAATCAAAAGATGCTGGTAATTTACCTACACGATCTTTTGATGAAAATACATTACGAGAACGCAGCGTTAGTGCAAACCACTCGTCTTCATTATCACGAAATTGTGCAGGAATGTTCGCATCAATAACTTTGCTATCAACAGGCTGGACTAGCTTCTTATCAGATAATTCAACCAAGCGACTAATATCGGTAGTTAACACTACGTCAGCTGGGCTGTATTCGCCTTCTTGCTGTAATTTTTCTGCAATGCCCGCTTTCGCGAATTTAACATTAACCTTAATACCTGTTTCTTTAGTGAACTCATTAAACATCGGTTCAACAAGGAAAGGTTGACGGTATGAGTAGACATTGACTTCTTCAGCAGCAGTAGCGACTTGAGGCGCAGATAAACCCAATAATACCGCGGTAGCTAAAAGTTTCTTCATTGCTAAATCCCTTAATGCAAAATGTAATGATAATGTTTCTCAATTAGATTAATGCAGATTATACGTTTTTCATCTTCGAACACAATCAGCCTGTAACACTTCATTACAAAAAAACGTCACCGTTGCCGGTGACGTTTTTTTTACCTTTTATAGCAGCCAAATAACGCTATTATTACTATTTTACACTAACAAATTCAGGATAAGCATCAACTCCACAGTCATGTGAGTCCATACCTTCCACCTCTTCATCTTCACTAACACGAATACCGATAGTGAATTTTAGAATCCCCCACACAGCAAGACTGGCACCAAATACCCATCCAAAAATAACCGCGGCACCAAATAACTGAGTCATAAATGAAGCATCAGGATTACTCAATGGCACCATCATTAGGCCAAATAAACCACATACACCATGGACTGAAATAGCACCTACCGGATCATCAATCTTGATCTTATCGAAACCGATAATACTAAACACCACTAGTGCACCTGAGATACCACCAATAGCAACAGAGGCTAATGGCGATGGTGATAATGGATCGGCGGTAATTGCCACCAAACCAGCTAATGCACCATTAAGGATCATGGTTAGATCTGCCTTACCCCACATAGTTTTACAAACAAGCAGTGCAACAATCGCTCCAGCAGCCGCCGCGGCATTAGTGTTTAAAAATATTTGTCCAACCGCTGAGGCATTCTCAAAGTCTGACAACATTAACTGTGAACCACCGTTAAAGCCAAACCAACCGAACCACAAAATGAACGTACCTAAAGTGGCTAATGGCATATTTGAACCAGGGATCGGATGAACTTCACCGTTTTTACCGTATTTACCTTTTCGTGCCCCAAGAAGTAACACTCCCGCAAATGCAGCAGCAGCACCAGCCATGTGGACAATACCTGAACCTGCGAAGTCACTAAAACCAGCTTCGGCAAGGAAACCACCGCCCCATGTCCAATAACCTTCAATCGGGTAAATAAGTCCTGTTAGTACCACTGAAAATAATAAAAATGACCATAACTTCATTCGCTCAGCAACTGCACCTGATACCACTGACATTGCGGTAGCAACAAAGACAACCTGAAAAAAGAAATCTGATTCTAAAGAGTGGTCGGCGCCTTCGGCTTGGGTTCCAATCAGTGCACCAAACGACGGTAACCAGCCGCCAGCACTGTTGTCGACATACATAATGTTATAACCGACCAGTAAAAACGTGGTACACGCTATCGCATATAAACAAAAGTTTTTGGTTAATATTTCAGTGGTATTCTTTGAGCGTACGAGGCCAGCTTCTAACATTGCAAAACCAGCTGCCATCCACATCACTAATGCACCTGAAATCAAAAAGAAAAATGTATCGAGTGCATAGCGTAATTCAATTACTGTCGTTGATAATTCCATGGTTACCTTCCCTTAATACCTTGCATTAATTATCTTGATTTTCATTGTTGTTAAAGTGCTTCTCTATCGACCTCTCCGGTACGAATACGCACAGCATGTTCAAGGTCATAAACAAAAATTTTACCATCGCCGATTTTTCCGGTTTGAGCGGCTTTGCTGATCGCATCAACAATGTCATCCAAGTTCTCAGCTTGAGTCGCAATTTCTAATTTTACTTTTGGCAAGAAATCAACTTGATATTCAGCACCACGATAGAGTTCAGTATGTCCTTTTTGACGTCCAAATCCTTTAACCTCTGATACTGTCATCCCTTCAACGCCGACATCCGCTAATGCTTCGCGCACATCATCTAATTTAAATGGCTTAATAATCGCATTAATTATTTTCATGATTTACCCCTTAGCCTCAATATCTGTTCCCGTTATGATTAAACAACAAACAATCATCATGCCAAGTATTTAAGTAACTGTTTAATATTGTCATTTTAAAACCATCACCGTAGAACGAAAAAAGGCTGCACCATATAGGTGCAGCCTTTTCACTGTAATGTGGCATTTAAGTGCTACTGATAAATAACCCGATTAAAAACGGATCACAAATGCTCGCCAAGCAGCCAATGCTTGCGCTAAATCTTCAAAACCACATACCGACATGCTTTCTTCATCATAAAAATGCAGATCTTCTTCAAAATCTTCATCTTCTTCAGAAAACAAACAGTTAGCTTGAACTAAAGCCTCGTTATCTTGTAAACATAACGTCAGCTCTTCACCCATTAAGCGCCACTCTTTAGTACTATTTTTCAATGTACTAAGTTGCTCCATTACCATATCTATTTTTTCGACATCCTTGCCTAGCTCGTCAATGATCCAATGGCCTAATACTTCATGTCCCATTGAAAAAATGGCATGATAACTACCGTCCAAGGTATTTTTTTTAAATTCGTAATCCATACCTTTAGTACCCCATCTATGATCATCTTAGTTGTTAACTGCTACACTGCCAGCAGAATGCGCTTGGCGCCCATTGTCAGGATCTCTCACTAAAATGCAACTCAATACCACTATTGCTCGACAAATCGTCGCTCGTACTATGAAAATAATTAAGCATTCAGTGAATGTGATGGATAGTGATGGCCGGATTATTGGTTCTGGCGATCCAAAGCGTCTCAATCAAAAACATGATGGCGCTATTTTGGCGCTTAACAATCACCATGTAATAGAAATAGATCACGCCACTGCGCAGCAATTACAAGGTGTCAAACCAGGGATCAACCTACCGATTATATTTCAACAACAAGCAATCGGCGTGGTTGGGATCTCAGGTGATCCCGATGAAGTGCGCAACTATGGCGAATTAGTCAAAATGACCGCCGAACTCATTATCGAGCAAGCGGCTTTAATGACCCAAGTTGAATGGCATAAACGCCACCGTGAAGAACTGGTGATGCAGTTAATCAATGATACCAATTTAGATGATATCCAATTGATAACCATTGCTGAACGACTAGAAATACAGCTAGAGCAACCGCGAATTGCAACTATCATCAAAGTGTTACCTCAAGATGGCGAAGCTTTTTCTTTAGAAAACTTACAGCATTTAGTCCACCTACTAGAATATCCAGAACGGGATAACTTAGTCGCAATTAGTTCAGTGTCTCGCAATGAAGTAGTAGTACTTAAACCAATCACTATCAATAGCCAGGGTTGGTCACGGGATCTCGAACAAAAACGGGTTTATAAACTGCTTAAACGCATCGGCAAAGACGCTAACTACAGTATTAAGATCGCTCTTGGCGATTATTTCCCTACTATTCACGGCCTCGCACAATCTTATTTAACCGCCACTGCCACTATGGAAGCCGCTCTCAATAGTAATCAATATGCTCAACAGCAGGTATTCTTTTACCAAGATCATATTCTGCCGGTGTTACTCAATAAAATAAAAGCGGAGCCTTGGCGTTATCAACAATTGCAATCTCCGCTTGATAAACTGAAACAACACGATCCCCGTGGCACCTTAGTTAAAACTCTCACTGCATTTTTTGATCAGAATTGTGATTTAGCTCAAACATGCCAAGTACTACATATTCACCGTAATACGCTTCGATACCGACTCGATAAAATAGAACAACAAACAAACTTAGAAATCAATAAGATAAGTGATATCACGCGCTTATATTTAGCGATAATTAGTCAGTCATAATTCACTAACTTTGTGCATTTGCACAATTTACAACCGCAATAACAACTCTTTATTTGTTAATTTGCCTAAAGCTTCTACTTTCAAAATTCACTACAGTGCAGCCATCTTAACTTTTCACTGGAATGGAACATGGTTGAAGTATCCACCCTTGGTGCACTTACGGCACTGATCGTCGCAATCGGACTGATCTTAAAACGCGTACCACCCGCTTATGGCATGATCGTCGGCGCTCTGGTTGGTGGTATTGTCGGTGGTATATCTTTAACCGATACCGTGACCATGATGATTGGTGGTGCACAAGGCATTGTCACCGCAGTATTACGAATTTTAGCTGCTGGTGTCTTAGCTGGCGTGTTAATTGAATCTGGTGCCGCCACCTCTATTGCTGAAACGATTGTTAAAAAAGTCGGTGAAACACGAGCATTACTCGCCCTTGCTATTGCGACCATGATCCTTACTGCGGTAGGGGTATTTGTTGACGTTGCCGTTATTACTGTCGCTCCGATTGCTTTAGCAATTGCCCGTCGCGCTGATCTATCAAAAATGGCGATCTTGCTCGCCATGGTTGGCGGCGGTAAAGCGGGTAACGTAATGTCACCCAATCCAAACTCAATTGCAGCAGCAGATGCGTTTCATGTACCACTGACATCGGTTATGGCCGCTGGTGTTATTCCTGGTCTATGTGGAATGCTATTTGCCTACTTTATTGCTAAAAAATTAGTGAATAAAGGCAGTAAAGTTCAAGCTCATGAAGTGATTGATGTTGATTTAAGCCGCTTACCCTCTTTTGCTACCGCGATTGTCGCACCACTGGTTGCGATCGCATTATTAGCCCTACGTCCAATTGCTGGTATTAATGTTGATCCACTGATTGCGTTACCTTTAGGTGGCTTGATGGGAGCGATTGCAATGAAGCGTTTCCGTGATACTAACCACTTTGCGGTATCGGGATTAAATCGTATGGCGCCAGTGGCAGTAATGTTACTTGGTACTGGTACTCTAGCCGGCATTATTGCCAACTCAGGTTTAAAAACAGGCTTAATTGACGTTCTAACAGCATCCGGTTTACCGTCTTACTTACTTGCGCCAATTTCAGGTGCGATGATGTCGTTAGCAACAGCATCAACCACCGCCGGTACTGCAGTGGCATCAAGTGTCTTTAGTCACACTATTTTAGAATTAGGTGTACCAGCAATTGCAGGTGCTGCGATGATCCATGCTGGTGCGACAGTGTTTGACCATATGCCGCACGGTAGCTTCTTCCACGCAACCGGTGGTTCGGTTCACATGGACATGCATGAACGTTTAAAACTGATCCCTTATGAAACAGCCGTCGGCTTAATGATAGCGACAGTATCAACCCTTATCTTTGGTGTATTTGGCTTCACAATTTAACAAGGCTGATTGATTATGAAAATTATTATTGCTCCTGACTCATACAAAGAAAGCCTGACCGCAATGGAAGTGGCTACCGCGATTGAAGCCGGTTTTCGTCAAGTAATGCCGAATGCTGAATACATTAAGCTACCAATGGCTGATGGCGGTGAAGGCACTGTCCAATCCTTGATTGATGCCAGTAACGGCACAATTGTTCATCATCCAGTGACCGGGCCTTTAGGCGAACAAGTACAAGGCTTTTTCGGCATTATGGGTAACGGTAAAACAGCAGTAATAGAAATGGCAGCAGCATCAGGATTACACCTTGTTAGTCCTGAGCAACGTAACCCAATGCTTACCACCAGCTATGGTACTGGTGAGTTGATCTTAGCTGCGCTTGAGCAAGGGGTTGAACACATTATTGTCGGTATCGGTGGCAGCGCCACTAATGACGGTGGTATCGGTATGGCACAGGCACTTGGCGTGCAACTGTTAGACAATAACGGCCAATCTTTGGGTTTTGGTGGTCAAGCTCTAGCACAGCTAGCAACGATAGATATCAGCCACATCGATCCGCGTCTAGCAACCATCAAACTTGAAGTAGCATGCGATGTTGATAACCCTCTTTGTGGTGCAAAGGGAGCCTCTGCGGTATTTGGCCCCCAGAAAGGTGCGACGCCTGCAATGGTTACCGAACTCGATCAAAATTTAGCTCACTATGCCGCTATTATTGAACGCGATTTAGCGATTGATGTTAAACATATGGCGGGAGCGGGTGCTGCTGGCGGTATGGGGGCGGCGCTATTAGGTTTATTTAAAGCCCAATTACGCTCAGGGATCGAGATAGTGATCGATGCGGTTAACTTAGACGCGATAGTCAAAGATGCCGATCTAGTGATCACTGGCGAAGGCCGTATTGATAGCCAAACTATTCACGGTAAAACGCCCATTGGTGTCGCTCGCGCAGCCAAGAAATTTAATAAGCCAGTGATCGGTATTGCTGGTTGTTTAAGCCAAGATTGTGGTGTGGTTTATGAGCATGGAATTGATGCCGTATTTAGCGTTGTTCCAGCTGCAATTAGCCTAGAACAAGCCTTTAAAGACGCTGCGATCAATGTTGAATTAACCGCACGTAATGTCGCTGCAATGTATTGTTTAGGCCGTTAATCGACATATTCGCTAATATTTACATTCAGCCAATAAAAACGCCGCGAATATTCGCGGCGTTTTTTATAACACTAATAGCAACGTCAATTAGACCGGCTGCTGAATAATGACCTCATCAGCTTTATTAGTGTAATCAGCCATGCGATCAAAATTTAGATAGCGATAAGTATCAGCGGCAGTTGCATCAATTTGCTTAGCATAAGTTAGGTATTCATCCATGGTTGGAATGCGACCTAAAATGGCACCTACTGCTGCTAATTCCGCTGATGATAAGTACACATTAGCGCCATTACCTAAACGGTTAGGGAAGTTACGGGTTGAAGTCGACATCACCGTTGCTTTGTCTTTTACGCGTGCTTGGTTACCCATACACAATGAGCACCCAGGAGTTTCAACTCGTACCCCAGCACGACCAAAAATACCGTAATAACCTTCTTCGATCAGTTGATCACGATCCATCTTAGTTGGCGGTGCAACCCATAAACGGGTATCTAATTGACCACCAAATTTTTCTAACAATTTACCCGCGGCACGAAAATGACCAATGTTAGTCATACATGAACCAATAAAGACTTCATCAATCGCAGTACCTGCAACATCGGAAAGTAAACGCGCATCATCAGGATCGTTTGGCGCACATAAAATAGGCTCTTTAATATCCGCCAGATCGATCTCAATCACATGCGCATATTCAGCATCTTTATCTGCGCTCATTAGCTCAGGATTAGCTAACCACTCTTGCATCGCTGTAACACGACGCTCAATAGTACGGCGATCACCATAGCCTTCAGCGATCATCCATTTCAGCATCACGATATTTGAATTTAAATATTCAGTGATTGATTCAGGTGACAATTTCACCGTACAACCTGCGGCACTGCGCTCCGCCGATGCATCTGAAAGTTCAAATGCTTGCTCAACGGATAGATGCTCGACCCCTTCGATCTCAAGTACACGCCCTGAGAATTCATTGATCTTGCCAGATTTTTCAACCGTTAATAGCCCTTGCTGAATCGCAAAATAAGGAATTGCATGCACTAAATCACGTAGTGTGATCCCTGCTTGCATCTCACCTTTAAAGCGCACCAAAATAGATTCTGGCATATCCAGCGGCATCACTCCTGTTGCAGCAGCAAACGCCACCAAACCAGAACCGGCAGGGAATGAAATACCTAATGGGAAACGGGTATGTGAATCACCGCCAGTACCGACAGTATCTGGCAATAACATCCGGTTAAGCCATGAATGGATCACGCCATCTTTAGGGCGCAACGCCACGCCACCACGATTCATAATAAAATCAGGCAAGGTATGGTGAGTATTGACATCAATCGGTTTTGGATAAGCCGAAGTATGACAAAAAGATTGCATAGTAAGATCGGCAGAAAAACCTAAACACGCTAAATCTTTAAGCTCATCACGGGTCATTGGGCCAGTAGTATCTTGCGAACCAACCGTGGTCATTTTCGGCTCACAGTAAGTGCCAGGGCGAACGCCTTCAACACCACAGGCTTTACCAACCATCTTCTGGGCTAAGGTATACCCTTTACCGCTGTCTTCAACCGCAACGGGGCGACGGAACACATCAGAGGTAGGTAAGTTCAATGCTTGACGGGCACGATCTGTTAAACCACGACCAATGATCAATGGAATTCGACCACCAGCACGCACTTCATCAATCAGAACATCGGTTTTAAGTTTAAAGGTTGATACTAATTCATCGCTACCGTGACGACGTACTTCACCTTTAAATGGATAGACATCAATCACATCACCCATCGCAAGCTTAGTAACATCAACTTCAATCGGCAGTGCACCAGCATCTTCCATGGTATTAAAGAAGATCGGTGCGATCTTACCGCCAAGCACATAGCCACCGGCGCGCTTATTAGGTACATAAGGGATATCATCCCCCATAAACCACAGTACTGAGTTAGTCGCCGACTTACGCGAAGAACCCGTACCAACCACATCACCAACATAAACCAGCTGATGACCTAGCTGTTTTAGCGCGTCAATTTGAGTAATTGGACCAATAGTGCCAGCTTGATCTGGGGTGATCCCTTCACGCTCAATTTTCAACATTGCTAATGCGTGCAGTGGAATATCTGGTCGCGACCATGCATCCGGCGCAGGAGATAAGTCATCGGTATTAGTTTCACCGGTGACCTTAAAAACAGTTAAGGTAATTTTTTCAGCAAGAGCAGGTTTAGATAAGAACCACTCGGCATCAGCCCAAGACTGCAGCACTTGCTCGGCAAAAGCATTGCCTGATTTGGCTTTTTGCTCAACATCATAAAATGAATCAAACATCAGTAATGTATGTGATAACGCCGTCACTGCAATTGGGGCCAGTTCAGCATCATCAAGTAATGCAATCAACGGCTCAATATTATAACCACCTTGCATAGTGCCTAATAATTGCGCCGCTTTTGCTTTGCTAACCAATGGCGATTGGGTCTCGCCAGTCGTGATCGCAGCTAGAAAACCGGCCTTAACATAAGCGGCCTCATCGACTCCCGGTGGGATACGGTTTTCTAATAAATCCAGTAATACCGCTTCCTCACCTTGCGGTGGGGTTTTTAATAGCTCAATCAGAGCGGCAACCTGTTCTGCATTTAGCGGCTGGGCAACAACCCCTTCAGCCGCACGTTCTTCGACGTGTTTACGGTAGGCTTCAAGCACGACATATTCCTCTTATATTGGCTCGACTATAGCGTCGAACATCCTTGGAAGTTGAATGATCTCTCTCTGATCAATGATTGACGTTTAATCCATACCTTACGTCTTCGCTGTTAATCAGAGATCAAAACTGTTAAATACCATATCACTTTTAACCTAATTTTAAAATGAGTCGATGTTTTACAACATTCACAAATTTGTAAGTTTGTTGCACTCGTCGCGGTTAATTTTTCATCATTATCAAATCTCAGCCACAAAAAAAGCGCCTATCAGGCGCTTTTTAATTAACCGAGCAAGTTAAGCGAGAATTACTTCTTACGCTTTACTGCTTTTGCATTTGGAAGGTCAGTGATTGAACCTTCAAATACTTCTGCTGCAAGGCCAATTGACTCATGCAATGTTGGGTGAGCGTGAATAGTTAATGCAATATCTTCTGCATCACAACCCATCTCGATCGCTAGACCGATTTCACCGAGTAATTCACCACCGTTAGTACCAACGATAGCACCACCGATAACGCGGTGAGTGTCTTTATCGAAGATCATCTTAGTCATACCATCAGCACAATCAGATGCGATTGCACGACCAGACGCAGCCCATGGGAATGTTGCAACTTCGTAGTTAATACCTTCAGCTTTTGCTTCTTTCTCAGTCTTACCTACCCACGCAACTTCTGGCTCAGTGTACGCAATTGAAGGAATTACTTTAGGATCGAAGTAGTGCTTCTTACCAGAAATAACTTCTGCAGCTACGTGACCTTCATGCACACCTTTGTGAGCAAGCATAGGTTGACCAACAACGTCACCAATCGCGTGAATGTGCGCTACGTTAGTACGTAGTTGCTTATCTACATTGATAAAGCCGCGCTCATCAACATTGATACCCGCTTTCTCAGCATCAATAAGTTTACCATTTGGTACACGGCCGATAGCCACTAGCACTGCATCATAACGAACAGGCTCAGCTGGTGCTTTCTTGCCTTCCATTGATACGTAGATACCGTCTTCTTTCGCTTCAACTGCTGTTACTTTCGTTTCTAGCATTAAGTTGAATTTCTTAGAAATACGCTTAGTGAAGACTTTAATGATATCTTTATCAGCAGCAGGGATAACTTGATCGAACATTTCAACAACGTCGACATCAGAACCTAGTGCGTGATAAACCGTACCCATTTCAAGACCAATGATACCGCCGCCCATAACAAGTAACTTTTCAGGTACTTCTTTCAGCTCTAGCGCATCTGTTGAATCCCAAATACGTGGGTCTTCATGTGGAATGAAAGGTAGCTTAATTGGGCGTGAACCCGCAGCAATAATTGCATTGTCGAATGTTACTGTCGTTTGACCGTCAGCGCCTTCAACAACGATTGAATTAGGACCAGTAAATTTACCGTAACCGTTAACCACGTTAACTTTACGCATCTTAGCCATACCGCCAAGACCGCCAGTAAGTTGGGTAATTACTTTATCTTTCCATAGACGGATTTTATTAATATCGGTTTGTGGCTCACCGAAAATCACGCCATGTTCAGCCATCGCTTTTGCTTCTTCAATAACTTTCGCTACGTGAAGTAGAGCTTTTGATGGAATACAGCCGACGTTAAGACATACGCCGCCTAGAGTATTGTATTTTTCGATTAGAACCGTATCTAGACCTAAGTCTGCACAACGGAATGCCGCAGAATAACCTGCAGGGCCTGAACCCAACACCACTACCTGGGCTTTAATTTCTTTGCTCATCATGACCTCGTTGTAAGTCTTTTATCCCTAACAGGCTATCAGCTATGCTGTACTTTTTTAATGCTAAATTTATTATCAAACTGATTAACAAGTTTACAGACCTGTTAACAACATGAAAAATAAATTACCGCAGCCTGTGAGCTAAACAACAATTCCATGCCTACTCAGCGTAGGCATGGCGTTGTGGATGTGAAACCTTATAGTACCAAACGGCGGATGTCTGATAGACAACCATTTAGGTAAGTAATGAAACGTGCACCTTCAGCACCATCAATCACACGGTGATCGTATGATAGTGATAACGGAAGTTGTAGACGCGGTTCAAACTCTTTACCGTTCCATACTGGCTTCATTTCAGACTTAGATACACCAAGGATACCTACTTCTGGTGCATTCACGATTGGTGTGAACGCAGTACCACCTAAGCCACCTAGGCTTGAGATAGTGAAACAGCCACCTTGCATATCAGATGCAGTTAGCTTACCAGCACGTGCTTTCTTAGAGATAGTCATTAGCTCTTCAGAAAGCTCGTAAATACCTTTCTTGTTCACGTCTTTAAATACAGGAACAACCAAGCCATTCGGGGTATCTACCGCGATGCCGATGTTGATGTATTTCTTCAGAATCAAGCTCTCGCCATCGTCAGATAGTGAAGAGTTGAATGAAGGGAACGCTTCCAATGCTTTCGCAGCAGCTTTAAGAATGAACACAAGTGGCGTGATCTTCATGCCAGAGTCTTTCTTCGCTTCGATAGCGTTTTGGTCTTTACGGAATGCTTCAAGCTCAGTGATATCAGCATTATCCCACTGTGTAACGTGCGGGATCATTACCCAGTTACGGTGTAGGTTAGCGCCAGAGATCTTCTTAATGCGAGAAAGAGGCTTAACTTCTGTGTCACCAAACTTGCTGAAGTCAATCTTCGGCCAAGGTAGTAGACCCAATGCTGCGCCGTCGCCTTTACCTGAAGCCGATGCTGCTGCACCAGACTCAAGACGCTTAAGTGCATCTTTAACGAAGCTTTGTACGTCTTCTTTAAGAACGCGGTTCTTACGGCCAGTACCTTTAACTTTCGCAAGGTTAACACCAAACTCACGTGCTAGACGACGAACAACAGGTGATGCATGTGCATAATCGTTGTTTTCTTCAAAGTCGCCAGTTGTCGCTGCTGGAGCAGATGCAACTGGTGCTGAAGCTGGAGCTGCTGCTTGAGCTGGTGCTGCAACCGCTACTGCAACAGGTGCTGCGCCAGCAACTTCAAATACCATGATCAATGAACCAGTAGAAACCTTGTCGCCAGCGGCGATTTTGATTTCTTTGATAGTACCAGCGAAAGGTGCAGGTACTTCCATTGATGCTTTGTCGCCTTCAACAGTAATTAGAGATTGCTCTTCTTCTACTGTATCGCCAACAGCTACCATGATTTCAGTAACTTCAACTTCATCACCGCCGATGTCAGGCACGTGAACATCTTTAGCTGCTGCAACAGCTGGAGCCGCAGCTACAGGTGCTGCAGCTTGCGCTGGAGCCGCTGCTGGTGCAGAACCCGCAACTTCAAAGATCATCACAAGTGAGCCAGTTGACACTTTATCACCCGTTGCGATTTTGATTTCTTTTAGTACGCCAGCAAACGGTGCAGGTACTTCCATTGATGCTTTATCGCCTTCAACAGTAAGTAGTGACTGCTCTTCTTCGATGCTGTCGCCGATAGCAACCATGATTTCAGTTACTTCAACTTCATCACCGCCGATGTCAGGCACGTGTACTTCTTTAAGTTCAGCCGCTGCTGCTGCAACAGGCGCAGCAACGGGTGCCGCTTCAGCGACAGGAGCTGCTACTGCAGCGCCTTCAGCTTCAAAGATCATGATCAATGAACCAGTAGAGACTGTGTCACCAACAGCGATTTTAATTTCTTTAACAATACCCGCTTGTGAAGCAGGCACTTCCATTGATGCTTTATCGCCTTCAACAGTGATCAGTGATTGTTCTTCTTCAACCTTGTCGCCAACGCTAACAAGAATCTCAGTTACTTCAACCTCATCCGCACCGATATCTGGTACATTAATTTCGATTGCCATTATATTTGCCTCTTACGCGTATAGCGGGTTGATCTTGTCTGCGTCAATGTTAAATTTAGCGATTGCTTGAGCAACAACAGAATTCTCGATATCACCACGTTTTGCCAATTCAGAAAGTGCAGCAACAACAACGTAGCCTGCATTAACTTCAAAATGACGACGTAGGTTTGCACGGCTATCTGAACGACCGAAGCCATCAGTACCAAGTACTTTAAATGACTCTGAAGGCATGAACGCGCGAACTTGTTCTGCGTAGTTCTTCATGTAGTCAGTCGCAGCGATTGCAGGTTCAGTACCCATAACCGTTGTAATGTAAGCTACTTTCTGCTCAGCTTCAGGGTGAAGCATGTTGTAACGCTCTGCATCTTGACCGTCACGAGTCAATTCATTGAATGATGTTACTGAGTAAACATCAGATGCTACGCCGTAATCTTCACTTAGAATTTGTGCCGCTGCGCGTACTTCATTCATGATAGTACCAGAGCTCATTAACTGAACTTTAGACTTATCACCAGCGTAAGACTCAAGCTTGTAAATACCCTTACGAATACCTTCTTCTGCGCCTTCTGGCATACCAGGCATCGCATAGTTTTCATTCATTACTGTTAGGTAGTAATAAATGTTCTCTTGGTTCTCACCGTACATGCGACGAATACCGTCTTGCATGATAACCGCTAGCTCGTAAGCAAACGTTGGGTCATAAGAGATACAGTTAGGTACAGTGTTAGCCATGATGTGTGAATGGCCATCTTCGTGCTGTAGACCTTCACCGTTCAAGGTTGTACGACCTGCAGTAGCACCTAATAGGAAGCCACGTGCTTGTTGGTCACCTGCCATCCACGCCATGTCGCCAACACGTTGGAAGCCGAACATTGAGTAGTAGATGTAGAATGGAATCATTGGTAGATCGTTGGTGCTGTAAGATGTTGCAGCAGCAACCCAAGAAGCCATTGAACCTAGTTCGTTGATACCTTCTTGCAATACCTGACCTGAGTTTGCTTCTTTGTAGTAAGAAACAACGCCACGGTCTTCTGGAGTGTAAGTTTGACCCGCTGGGTTGTAGATACCCACTTGACGGAATAGACCTTCCATACCAAATGTACGTGCTTCATCACAAATGATTGGCACGATGTTCTTACCGATATTCTTATCTTTCAATAGAATATTTAGCGTACGAACGTAAGCCATAGTGGTAGAGATTTCACGCTTTTGCTCAACAAGCAATGGTGCAAATTCTTCAAGCTCAGGTACTTTAAATTCTTGAGTGAACTTAGGGTTACGCTTAGGCGTATAACCTAGTAGTGCATCACGACGAGCGTGCAAGTAGTTATACTCTGCAGAACCTTGTTCAAGCTCTAGGTAAGGCAATGATTTAATTGCTTCGTCAGAGATAAGGTCTTGTAGGCCTAAACGATCGCGTAGGTATTGAACATGAGTCATGTCCATTTTCTTCACGCCGTGAGCAATGTTTTTACCTTCAGCTGCTTCACCCATGCCGTAACCTTTAACAGTTTTAGCAAGGATTACAGTTGGTTTACCTTGAGTCTCTTTCGCATTCGTAAATGCAGCAAATAGTTTTGATGAATCGTGGCCGCCACGTTTCAGTTCAAAGATTTGCTCATCAGTCATATCAGCAACAAGTGCTGCAGTCTCAGGGTACTTACCAAAGAAGTTCTCACGTACGTAAGCGCCATCTTTAGATTTAAATGTCTGGTAGTCACCATCGATAGTTTCGTTCATTAACTGAAGTAGTTTACCGCTAGTGTCTTTTGCTAGTAGTGAATCCCAGTTGTTACCCCAGATCACTTTAACCACATTCCAGCCTGCACCTTTAAATAGGCCTTCTAGCTCTTGAATGATCTTACCATTACCCATAACTGGGCCATCTAGGCGCTGTAAGTTACAGTTGATAAGGAAACATAGGTTATCTAGCTTCTCACGTGCAGCGAAAGAAATCGCACCGCGTGATTCTGGCTCATCCATCTCGCCGTCACCTAGGAACGCGTAAACACGTTGCGCTGAAGTGTCTTTAAGACCACGGCCTTCTAAATATTTAAGGAAACGTGCTTGGTAGATCGCAGAAATAGGACCTAGACCCATAGATACCGTCGGGAACTGCCAGAATTCAGGCATTAACTTAGGGTGTGGGTATGAAGGAATACCTTTGCCATCAACTTCTTGACGGAAGTTATCAAGTTGCTCCGCAGTCAAACGACCTTCAACGAATGCACGAGAGTAGATCCCTGGAGAGATGTGACCTTGGTAATAAACCAAATCGCCGCCATCAACGTCATTAGGTGCTCGGAAGAAGTGGTTAAAACATACTTCATAGAAAGCAGAAGCAGACTGGTAAGAAGCCATGTGGCCGCCTAGGTCTAAATCTTTCTTCGAAGCACGCAATACGATCATGATTGCGTTCCAACGAATAATAGAACGGATACGACGCTCTAGCGTAATATCACCTGGGTAAGCAGGCTGTTGCTCCGCAGGAATCGTATTAATGTAATTTGTGTTGATGCCAGTGGCCATATCAACGCCATCTAAACGTGCTTTGTCCAATACTTGCTCTAGTAAGTACTGGGCGCGTTCAACACCTTCTTCACGGACTACTGATTCAAGAGCTTCTAACCAATCTTGAGTTTCCAGTGCATCCACGTCACTCTTCATGACTTCAGACATGCGATCTATCCTTTCGTTATAATCTACTAAACTAACAATGTCGCGACTTGCAAATGGCCTTTGGCTGATAAAGAACCCTAGTCAAGCCCGTCCTTGCGTTGTTGAATTCGACGGAGAGAGCGTTCACGTCTGCTATCTTCTCGCGATAAATCCAACAAAGTCTCCTCAATGTAAGCCAAATGTGCGTGGGATGCTTCACGTGCCTTTTCTGGCTGTTTAGAAACAATCGCCTCAACAATATTGGCTCGATGCTTACTAACCTTATCCACCACCTCTTGGCGACGATTAAGGTGTTCAAAATTCTGTAGTACGTTTTGTTCCAACAACGGCGCTAAACTGCGAATAATATGGAGTAACACCACATTATGCGCTGACTCTGTGACCGCAATAAGATATTGCATCACTGCGGCTGCTTCAGCGGCTAAATCGCCTTGCTGTTGGGCTTGTTGAATGCACACATGACAATCTTTAATTCGATTAAAATCATCATCATTACCACGCAGGGCCGCATAATATGCCGCTAATCCCTCTAGCGCATGGCGTGCTTCGACTAAATCTAATTGTGTTTCTGGGTGAGCAGCCAATAAATCTAATAACGGCTCAGAGAAACTTTTCCACAAATCATCGGTGACAAATGTGCCACCACCTTGACGACGAGTCAGTAAATGTTTGGCTTCTAAGCGTTGAATCGCCTCTCGAACCGAAGGACGAGAAACATCAAATTGTTTTGCCAATTCGCGCTCTGGAGGCAATTGTTGTCCGGGCGATAACGTCCCCTCGACAATCAAACACTCAAGCTCTTGCTCGATAGCATCACAAAGTTTAGGTTGGCGAATACGTTTATACGTCATTATGATTAACGCTTCTTATAGTCAATCTGATTCATAACAAAACTAACAATACGGATAATTGGTATTACCAATTTACTGACGAGGAAAGTTTACAGAAATAATCGCGAAAGTCCACATTCAACTTGATTGAAATCATAGAATGCGGCTCGTTTAACAAAAAACACACATCAGCATCAACTAACGCCAACAAACGTAATTAGATTAAGATACAGTCAGTACTTGAAAACAACCTCTAACCAACCAAAGCAAACCTTTGCTTCGCTTTTTTTATCAACAATATAATGAATAAATAACCGCTTAAAGCTGACTTTTATAACTCAGCCAATTAAACACTAATCCCGGATCTGTTTTACGCCCAGGCGCAATAAATTCATGCCCCGTTACTCGCTGGCGAGTAATAGCAGGATAATGCTGCATAATTTTTTTACTGAGTGCCGTTAGCGTCTGATACTGATTGCTGGTAAAGGGTAAATAATCGCAACCTTCAAGCTCAATCCCAATCGAATAGTCATTACATTTATCTCGCCCTTCAAAACAAGAAACACCGGCATGCCACGCACGAGCATTAAATGGCACAAACTGAATAATACTGCCATCACGACGGATCAAACAGTGAGCCGAAACGCGGAATTGATGAATTAATGCGAAATAAGCATGTTCATTCGGATCGAGCTGGCCAGTAAACAGTTGCTCAATGTAAGGCCCACCAAACTCCCCCGGTGGTAAGCTGATGTTATGTACCACTAACAATGAAACTTCATCATCAGGACGCGGATCACAAAATGGCGATGGCACTTGCTTAACGTTATCGAGCCAATGGTCGCTGTTAATAGTTAGGGTCATATCAACCTCAGAGTAAAGAATAGGTATCGAGTATCGAGTATCGAGTATCGAGTATCGAGTATCGAGTATCGAGTATCGAGTATCGAGTATCGAGTATCGAGTATCGAGTATCGAGTATCGAGTATCGAGTATCGAGTATCGTAGAAAAAACTAAAACTATCCCCTTGTAAATAGTGACGGAAAAAAATATTCCACACCGTATCCCGCTCTTCCTCGTCCCTGCTTTCCCTCGCCCCTCGAAAACTGAATCTATTCCCTGTATGCTTTGGTTATCACTCGCGGTAACTCGATTACCGGCAAACTCATGCAATGGATACGACATGACAGCTATGGAACATAAACACGACAGCACCGCCCGCCTCGCTTACCTTAAACAACAACTGCCACTAGAAATCACCCGTGCCGTTGCTGATACGCTACGGGAAGATTTAGGCGGCGAGATCGATGCCAGTCGCGATATTACCGCGAATTTAATTGCTGCTGACAGTATCAGTACCGCCACCATTATCACCCGTGAATATGGGGTGTTTTGTGGTCAATTATGGGCAGATGAAGTGTTTGCTCAATTAGGTGGCGAAGTGATGATTGAATGGCATGTTAGCGATGGCGAAGTGGTTAAGCCTAATCAAGTTTTGTGTACCCTCAACGGGCCGTCGCGAGTGCTGCTAACTGGCGAACGTAATGCGATGAACTTCATTCAAACCTTGTCAGGCTGCGCGACCTTAACCGCAGAATATGTTAACCAGCTGGTTGGCACTAACACCCGTTTACTAGATACCCGCAAAACGGTTCCCGGTCTGCGCAGTGCGCTTAAATATGCGGTTAGTTGTGGTGGTGGTTTTAATCACCGCATTGGGGTATTTGATGCTTATTTAATTAAAGAAAATCACATCATGGCTTGCGGTGGGATCGATAAGGCAATTGCCACGGCTAAGCAACTAAACCCCGGCAAACCGGTTGAAGTTGAAACCGAATCGTTAGCTGAATTAGAACAAGCAATAGCCGCTGGTGCCGATATTATTATGCTGGATAATTTTAGCCTAGAGATGATGCGTGAAGCAGTAAAGATCAATGCTGGTCGTGCCGCGCTAGAGAATTCTGGCGATATTACCCTGAGCAATATTCGTGAATGTGCGTTAACTGGGGTAGATTATATCTCGGTTGGCGCATTGACTAAGCATATACGCGCAATGGATTTATCGATGCGGTTTAAATAGGACATAGGTTTCGAGGGGCGGGGTTTCTAGTTTTCGAGGAAGATCAATTTTTCTTACACCAGCCCCGTCATTCCCTACAGCGAGGTTACGAGCGAGATAGGGAATCTACCTTCCACGCGTTGCCAAATTTATGTTTTCAGTGGCGTATTTAAGGCTCAATCACGTGGTGAGTAGATCCCGAATAGCTCGTACCTCACTTCCGAGATGACGGATAATAACCTCACTCGCCCTTCCTGACTTCTCGTTCCTTGTTTCTACTCGTTACTCGCCTCTGCTTTTCCTTGTCCCAACCCTCCTCGCTACGCTTAATCTCGCTACTCGTCCCTTCTTTCTGCGCCCTAACTCCAGTTCTATTTTGCAAGCGCTGCAACAACCCCATAAATAATTCAGCCTGTGCCGAGCAATCCTTTGCACCTTATTCAATCAATATCCTAAGCCTTTTATCCTACTGTCATTGCACTATCCCTTTTTGATTCGCAGCGGGCGAATTACACTTTCAAGGAATGGAAAATGAACAAGCAACAAGGCTTTACCCTGATTGAATTGATGATCGTCGTAGCGATCATCGGTGTGTTATCAGCAGTCGCAATTCCAGCTTATAAAAACTACGTCACCAAAAGTGAAGTTGCGTCAGCAATGGCAACCATGAAAGCATTAATTACCCCATTAGAAGCACGTATACAAGAAAAAGGCTTTGAGGGAACACCTTCATATTCTTTAGCTGATATTGGAACTAACGCAAATGCCAATCCATTAGGTGCAATTACAGATCCAGCATCAGTGACAAGTGCTGCATCATCTTTAATCTTTACTTTCGATGCAGATAGTTCAGTTAATGGTAAAAAAGTTACTTTTCAAAAAAATGCAGCATCAAATGGAGTATGGACTTGTATCCAAGATACAGGTGTAGAAATTAAAGGCTGTCCAGCAAGCTAATGCAAACCAACCTCGCCTCGATCCTGTTCCAAGCGGAGTTAATCAGCCGCGAACAGGAACAGCAAATCGTCGAGTCAGTAACGGCGGAAAGGATCAATGTCCCGACCGCCATTACTCGATTGGGGATCATGGCGGATGATGAATTAGCACGTTCACTATCGCATCTGTTCAACCTCGATCGGGTTGATGCCCACCACTATGACTTTCAAGGCTGTTGCCAAAGTGTCTACCAACGTGAGTTAGTCTTGCGTCATCGCGTATTACCACTGGCACAAGATAATAACACCCTGTTTGTTGGTCTGAGCGATCCTACCAATGTCGATGCTCAAGATGAGTTTCGCTTCGCCATTGGTAAGAATGTTGAACCCTTATTATTAGATAATAAACAGCTTGAATCCGCGATTCGGCGAGTTTATGGCAGTGACATTGGTGATGTTAGCCATAGCCGCCAAATCAGCGATGAAGATCTGGGTAACTTAATTGATATTCACGATGGTGAAATCGATGATGGTACGGATTTAAGCCAAGATAGCGCCCCTGTCACTCGCTATATCAACCAAGTCTTAATGGATGCCCTGCGCCGTAAAGCATCTGATATTCACTTTGAACCCTATGAAACCAGTTATCGAATTCGTTTTCGCTGTGACGGCATTTTGCACCAACATTTAACCCCACCTTCAAGTTTATCGCGGCGGTTATCAACCCGTTTAAAAGTGATGTCAAAACTCAATATTGCCGAGCGTCGTCAACCACAAGATGGTCGTATCAAACTTAAGCTCTCGGAATCGCTGGCAATAGATCTGCGGGTATCGACACTACCCACCTTGTGGGGGGAAAAAGTAGTGCTGCGTATTTTAGACAGCTCCAGCGCCAGCTTAAATATTGATATTTTAGGTTATAGCGACGCCCAAAAGCAGGCCTACTTAACTGCGCTCCAGCGCCCGCAAGGGATGATTTTAATGACCGGTCCAACGGGCAGTGGCAAAACCGTGTCGCTATATACTGGCTTAAGTATTTTAAACACCGATGAGCGCAATATTTCCACCGCTGAAGATCCGGTCGAGATCAACCTTCAAGGGATTAACCAAGTGCAGATCAATAATCTTGCCGGACTTGGATTTGCCGCAGCACTACGAGCATTTCTGCGCCAAGATCCTGATGTGGTGATGGTGGGTGAGATTCGGGATTTAGAAACTGCAGCAATTGCAGTAAAAGCGGCCCAAACTGGGCACTTAGTATTATCGACTCTGCATACCAATTCAGCCGCGGAAACCATTACCCGCTTAACCAATATGGGGATTGAAGATTTTAATCTCGCCTCATCCTTAAGTTTGATTATTGCCCAACGGTTAGCACGACGTTTATGTTGCCACTGTAAGCGACCACATCTACTTGATGATCTCACTTGTGAGCGACTAAAGCTCCCCATCAACACCCGCGTTTATCAAGCTCATAAAGAAGGCTGCGATGATTGTAATAAAGGTTATGTCGGTCGCGTCGGTATTTATGAAGTGATGCCATTTAGTCGCGAAATTGCCGCAGCCTTAATGCAACACGCCACCAGCTTGCAGTTAGAAGATATTGCTGCCAGCCAAGGCATGCAGCGGCTGCGAGAATCAGGGGTCGATAAACTGGTTGAGGGCATTACTAGTCTCACTGAATTACAGCGAGTATTGCAACTTTAACTTAGCCCGCCATACAACTTGGGTATTAACACTAATACCTTTTCCTATCATTCAATTAAAGAGAATTGATTATGGTTGCTGCCACTAAAATTCGTTACTACCAATGGCGTGGCATCAATCAAGCCGGACGTAAAGTCTCTGGTGTCACGATGGGATATCAAGAACAAGAAGTGCGCTACCAACTCACAGAACAAATGATCAATGTTAAAAAGATCAAGCGCACTACCCCAGGAACGTTAAGCCGACTGCGTAACCAAATGAAGCCTGAAGATGTCACTATGGTAACGCGCCAGTTATCAACCATGGTCGAATCAGGCGTACCAGTAGTACAAGCATTAACCTTAATGGCTAACAGCCACCATAAAGCAGAAATGCGCGCCACCTTAACTCAAATAACCACTCAAGTTGAAGCGGGATCATCGCTCTCTAAGGCAATGCGATCCAGTTCGCCATTGTTTGATAAATTCTATTGCGACTTAGTTGATACTGGCGAGCAAACCGGTCATTTAGGGCAAGTGTTCGCCCGTATTGCGGTTTACCGTGAAAAAGCCGAAGCGATGCGCAAAAAGGTCATTAAAGCGATGATCTACCCATCAATGGTATCGATCACCGCCGTATTAGTCACTGTACTAATGTTGGTGTTTGTTATTCCCCAATTCGCGGCTATTTTCAGTGGTTTTGGCGCTGAACTGCCGTGGTTTACTCGCCAAGTGATGAAAGCTTCTGATTTTCTGGTTAACTACGGCAGTTACCTTGGGATTGGAATAGTGGGGGTGGTGATGTTGTGTCGCTATTGTTATCAACATTATTACCGCTTTCACTATCGTGCTGACAAGCTCAGTCTTAAAATACCGCTGTTAGGTGATGTGTTACTTAAAGCGACTATCTCTCGTTTTGCTCGCACCCTTGCCACCACTTTTAATGCCGGCATTCCATTATTGACTGGGATTCAATCAGCAGCTAAAACCAGTAATAACATTTATATCGAACAAGCGATTGATGAGGTCTACAACAGTACTGCAGCAGGAATGCCGCTATATTTAGCCTTACGTCAAGCTGATGTTTTTCCAGAATTAATGCTGCAAATGGTAATGATTGGTGAAGAATCTGGCGCACTTGATGATATGCTAAATAAAATGGCACAATTATACGAAGATGATGTCGATAATACCGTCGATAACCTTGGTCAAATTCTGGAGCCATTTATTATCATCATTCTTGGTACCATTATCGGTGGTTTATTAGTCGCGATGTACATGCCTATCTTTACGCTAATGAGCGTTATAGGGTGATCACAACTCAATCAATAACCATGACGTTAAAGGTTAATACATGCATTTTTTAGAGAGCACTTCATGGCTGTATTGAGTTATTACCCGTGGTTATATCCACTATTTGCAACAATATTTGGTTTATTGATCGGCAGCTTTCTCAATGTGGTGATTTATCGACTACCGATAATGATGGAGCGCCAATGGCGTCAAGAATGTCATGATTGTTTTCCTGAATTAGATAATCCTCAGCATCATGATCCAGCCCCGTTTAACTTAAGTGTCCCCCGTTCACGGTGCCCGCATTGTAATCATGCCATCAGTGCGCTGGAAAATATTCCTCTAATTAGTTGGTTAGTATTAAAAGGCAAATGCCGCGAGTGTCAGGCACCGATCAGTAAACGCTATCCTGCAATTGAACTACTCACCGCCATCATTAGCTTAACGGTCGCGCTAGTGTTACCACCGACATGGTGGGCTGTTGCTGTTCTCGGCTGTAGCTTTGCACTTATCGCACTGACATTTATTGATATCGATAAAATGCTACTGCCGGATCAAATCACGCTGCCACTAATGTGGGCTGGTATTTTATTAGCGGTCATCGGTATCAGTCCGATTTCATTAACCGATTCGATTATTGGTGCGATGACGGGTTACTTATCGTTATGGTCGATATTCTGGGCGTTTAAACTACTGACTAAAAAAGATGGCATGGGGTACGGTGATTTTAAGCTGTTAGCCGCTATCGGCGCTTGGGTTGGCTGGTCATTATTACCGTTTGTGGTGTTGCTTTCTTCACTTGTCGGTGCGATATGCGGCATTATCATGCTGCGAATCAAGCATGAAGATCAACAAACGCCATTCTCTTTCGGACCATACCTTGCTGTCGCTGGCTGGATTGCTATTCTATGGGGCGAGCCAATCTTACATTGGTATGTTACTTCATATTTAGGATTCTAATTAATGGCAGTTGTGATTGGTTTAACGGGTGGAATTGGTAGCGGTAAAACAACGGTGGCTAACTTATTTGGCGACTATGGGATTGATTTGATCGATGCTGACATCATTGCCCGTGAGGTAGTGGCCATCGGCAGCATCGGCTTAGCACGCATCACTGAAAAATTCGGTGATAGCATACTGTTTGCAGACGGAAATCTTGATCGAAGCCAATTAAGAGCGGCTATATTTAGTGATCCACACCTCAAAAACTGGCTCAATCAACTGCTTCATCCATTGATCCGTGAAAAGATGTTAGCTGATATAGATCGTGCTCGTTCGCCGTATTGTCTGCTTATCGTGCCGTTAATGGTAGAAAATAACCTTCAAACCATGACCGACCGATTACTGGTGGTTGACGTTGACCAACAAACACAGATAATGCGTACCCAACAGCGTGATAATGTATCGCTTGAGCAAATAAAAAGTATTCTTTCAGCGCAAGCGTCACGCCAGCAACGGCTCGATGCCGCCGATGATATCATTTGTAATAACGGTGATAATCAGGCACTGTTGACTCAAGTCGCTCAGCTACACCAACATTATCTCGCACTCGCACAGGCCGCGAAATAACGCTCAGCGTGCATTCATTATTCTTTTTGGCTTCCACTGGTTTCCGTTATGCAAATACATCGCTATGAACATCCACTGAATGAAAAAGTGCGTATTTATCTGCGCCTAGAACACTTACTTAAACAATTACATGACAGCAGCGAACTTAGCGATCCATGGCAATATACGATTTTCTTTAATGCCTTATTTGATCTGCTGGAATTGATTGAGCAAATTCCGGTTAAAACCGATCTCGCCAAAGCACTCGATAAACAGAGCACTAAATTAAAAGCATGGTTAGATTATGATGGTGTTGATCCGACTGCGATTGAATCATTACTCAATGACATGAGTCACGCTCAGAAAAACTTATTAGCGGCACCACGTTTAGGCCAAAGCCTACGTGAAGATCGTTTTCTAAGCTCGATTCGACAACGGTTCTCTATTCCTGGCGGCACCTGTAGTTTTGATCTGCCAGCGTTACATTACTGGCGTCAATTACCACTTGAAGAACGTCAACAAACCACCCAAGCGTGGCTTGATCAATTATCTGAAGTTGATCAAGCATTAAGCTTATGGCTACATTTGGTTCGCCAGTCTGCTCAATATCAACCGCAGTCTGCACATAATGGCTTTTTCCAGAATGATGCGAGCTTATCGTGTTTACTTCGAGTTGAAATCGATGCAAGCTATGGGGTTTATCCTGTGGTATCAGGCCATCGTAGCCACTTCTCTATTCGGTTTTCACCTTATGAAGACGGTTCGACAGTAGCAACGAATATCGACTTTAAATTAGCTATTTGCTGAGGTGACTATGTCGCAATCTCAACCTACTGTGGTGAAATGCCCAACGTGTAAAACTGATGTGGTCTGGGGCGAACAAAGTCCATATCGCCCTTTCTGCTGTAAACGCTGCCAATTGATTGATCTTGGTGAGTGGGCTGATGAAGAAAAATCCATTGCTGGCGCACCAGATATGTCTGATGCCGATGGTTGGTCTGAAGATAATTACTAAATCTTTCTAGTGCTATTTAGAAACCTATTGCTGATAAGGGCGAGTCAATGTTCACATTAGCTCGCCCTTTTTTAATGACTAAATTTTTAATAACTCGATTTTATTCAGGTACTGACTTATGACCAAAAAACGCGTTTGGATCGCTGCGGGGATCATTTTAAATTCAGAACAAGATCAGATATTTATCACTCGTCGTGATGCCAATGCTCATCAAGGTGGGTTGTGGGAATTTGCCGGTGGTAAAGTGGAGGCTAATGAAACCGCAGAGCAAGCAGTAATACGTGAACTTAACGAAGAAATTGGCATTCAAGTTACCACGCTAGCACCGTTAATTAGCCTCGCCCATGATTACCCAGATAAAGCATTACAGTTCGATTTCTTTGCTATTACAGCATTCACCGGTGAAGCCTGCGGTAATGAGGGTCAAGCTGGAGTATGGGTAGCAATTAATGAGCTTAATCAATATCCATTTCCTGAGGCGAATGCGGCAGTACTGGCGAAGATCGTTGAGGTGTATGGGGGATAACGGAATAAGTTATCCCGAAAATTGAGGCACGAAATTATTTGGGATCTACTCACAACGAGCTTGAGCCTAAAAGATACCAGAAATAATATTAACGCTACGGCGTATAGATAGTAGATTTCCTATCTCGTTCGTAACCTCACTGTAGGGAATGACGGTAGTTTTCTTACACTGAAAATAATAACCATAAAAAAAGGTCGCTCGAAAGCGACCTTTTTTGTTACAGCTTAACGGTGATCTTAGTCGATCTTACCGTGACACTGCTTGTATTTCTTACCAGAACCACATGGACAAGGCTCATTACGGCCGATCTTACGCTCTTCGCGCTCAAACGTACCTTGATGGCTATCGTCTTCTGCTTGAGATGACTCATCGACAATTTGGTTGTCAGCATCCTGATGTTGGAACTGTTGACGACGTGCTAGCATTTCTGCCATTTGACGACGCTCTTCTTCCATACGATCAACTTCTTCCTGCTGTTGTACTCGTACCTTACTTAAGATAGAGACTACATCACTCTTCAAGTTATCTAACATCTCTTCAAACAATTCAAACGACTCGCGCTTGTACTCTTGTTTAGGGTTCTTTTGTGCATAACCGCGTAAGTGAATACCCTGACGAAGATGATCCATCGCTGCTAGGTGTTCTTTCCATAACGTATCAAGGTTTTGCAGCATTACTGTTTTTTCAAAGTTACGTAGTACTTCCGCACCAACAACTTGTTCTTTCTCACGGTAAAGCTCAAACGCTTGTTCGATAATTCGCTCACGTAACGCTTCTTCATAAAGCTTATCTTCAGTATCCAACCAATGCTTAATCGGTAGTTCTAAATCAAAGTCTTCTTTTAGACGCGCTTCTAGGCCTTCAATATCCCACATTTCTTCTAGCGATTGCTGTGGAATATAGTTATCAATAATTGCATTCAACACGTCTTCACGGTTGTGCTCAATCATCTCACTGATATCGTTAGCATTCATTAGCTCATCACGTAGTTCATATACTACCTGACGCTGATCGTTAGCCACATCGTCAAATTCAAGCAATTGCTTACGAATATCAAAGTTACGTCCTTCAACTTTACGTTGCGCGTTCTCGATAGCTTTTGATACCCATGGGTGCTCAATTGCTTCACCTTCTTCCATACCTAGCTTCTTCATCATGCCTGAAACACGATCAGAGGCGAAGATACGCATTAGGCCATCTTCCATTGAAAGATAGAAGCGTGAAGAACCAGCATCACCTTGACGACCAGCACGACCACGTAGCTGGTTATCGATACGACGAGATTCATGGCGCTCAGTACCAAGAATGTGCAAACCACCTGATTCTAATACTGCATCATGCTTAACCTGCCACTCAGCACGGATCTTAGCAATTTGCTCTTCCGTTGGGTTGTTAAGTTTTTCAACATCCGTTTTCCATGAACCACCCAACATAATATCGGTACCACGACCGGCCATATTAGTTGCAATAGTTACCGCGCCTGGCGCACCCGCTTCGGCGATAATATCGGCTTCTTTCTCGTGGAATTTAGCGTTTAATACGTTGTGCTTGATACCGGCTTTTTTAAGTGCGTTTGATAGCATCTCTGATTTTTCAATCGAAACCGTACCCACGAGACATGGCTGACCGTTTTTAACACGCTCAGTAATATCTTCACTGATCGCTGCGAATTTCTCCGCTTCAGTCATGTAAACTAAATCACCATTATCGATACGTGCCATTGGACGGTTAGTTGGTAGTACTACCGTATCTAGGTTGTAAATAGATTGGAATTCAAACGCTTCAGTATCAGCTGTACCTGTCATACCAGATAACTTCTCGTATAGACGGAAGTAGTTCTGGAAAGTAATAGATGCCAAAGTTTGGTTTTCATTTTGGATCTTAACGCCTTCTTTCGCTTCAACAGCTTGGTGAAGACCTTCAGACCAACGACGACCTGGCATAGTACGGCCAGTGTGCTCATCGACAATGATAACTTCATCATCTTGCACAATATAATCGACGTCTTTTTCAAACAACACGTGCGCACGTAAACCGGCGTTAACGTGGTGTAATAAACTAATATTAGCCGGAGAATACAGAGTGTCATTCTCAGCCATAATGTCATTATTGATTAACAACTCTTCGATGAATTCTTGACCCGTTTCAGTAAAGTGCGCTTGCTTAGACTTTTCATCAACGGTGTAGTGACCTTCACCACGGTAATCAGCACTGTCTTCTTTATCTTGACGCACCAACAACGGGATCAGCTTGTTCACTTTGATGTACATCTCAGAGCTATCTTCAGCAGGGCCTGAGATAATCAATGGTGTACGCGCTTCATCGATTAGAATTGAGTCAACTTCATCGACAACCGCAAAGAAACGCTCACGCTGAACGCGATCTTCAGGGCGGAATGCCATGTTGTCACGTAGGTAATCAAAACCAAATTCGTTATTAGTTCCGTAAAGTATATCTGCTGCGTAAGCTTCTTTCTTCGCTGGCGGAGACATATTCGGTACGTTAACACCGACAGTCATGCCAAGGTATTCAAATAATTCGCGGTTAGTTTCGGCATCACGCGCAGCAAGATAGTCGTTCACAGTAACAATGTGAACACCTTTACCGGTTAAAGCATTAAGGTATGACGGCAATGTTGCTGTAAGAGTTTTACCCTCACCGGTACGCATTTCGGCAATTTTACAGTCATTTAAAACCATACCGCCAAGTAGCTGGACGTCAAAGTGACGCATGCCATAAACACGTTTTGATGCTTCACGAACAGTCGCGAAGGCTTCTGGTAGTAGTTGATCTAGCGTTTCGCCTTGATCTAAACGCTCACGAAATTCAGCTGTTTTTGCTTGCAGCTCATGATCTTGTAGGCTTTCAAACTGAGGTTCTAGCTTATTGATTTGATCAACAATTTTGCGCATACGACGCAGAGTGCGGTCGTTACGGCTACCGATAACTTTAGTCAGTAGTTTTGATAACATGGTGATGCCGTTTTCTCTTTGTTATATCAGCGTTTCTATTGCTGAATCGCTTAATTCGGGTTTCATTCCTTGGGGGACCTAAGCCATCCCTATCCCACAGGAATCGTCACAACGGTGACTAAGAGGTTAATCTAAAACATGTAGTAACTGATATTGTGTCGCGATAGTTGCTTTTCAAGGGCTATCATTACTATCCTAACAAAAAGCACCTTGCTCAATGCTAAACTAATACCCTTTTACTTGCCATCTCAGCTAAAAAGACAATGGTCACTGACGCTTGGCAGACATATCACTCAACATATATTAACCTATACATCTGATATGATAAGTCATATTAATGTCATCGCCTATGATAAAAGCCACAGCAACGGTTTTTATCTGTGAAAAATTAAGATCGTATCCGCAAAAGTCACATTTTTATTCTGTTGAATATTCAGGAACTAAAATCATGAGAGATCATCGCCCGCAAACCCCTGCTCATCTGCTCGATAGTGATGGTCTAACGTCAATTCAACAACGCGCAGCGGCACTTAGCCAACTAGATACCGCAGTAAAAGCCCATCTAAATTGTGCCGAGCATTGTCGAGTCAGTAATTATCGCCAAGGGGTGCTGATCATTGAAACCGCATCGGCGGCATGGTCAATGCGACTTAACTATGAACGCTACCAGTTAATGACTAAATTACGCGAAAAATTATTACCAAAATTACGTGATATCGAAGTGAAGGTAAATCCAGCACTGGCAGCAGTTGCAATTCGTAAACAAGATAAAATCCCTGATATTATTCAAAAACCGATCAGCGATGTAGCAGCACAACACTTATTGGCAACAGCGGCTAATGCACCTGATAAAGTCAAAGCCTGTTTAGAACGGTTGGCTAAATTAGCCCAAAAGAAAAAACACTAATGCTTCTAAAGATAATCGGTTAATTGAGCATATTGCGATCACGTCACTAAACGACAAACAACAGCTACAAAAACGCCGAACATAAATGCTCGGCGTTTTTTAATACAAGGCAATTGCGTGATTTACGCTAACACCATACCTGGTTGAGCAAAAGTGACAGGCACTTCACGCTCATCTTCAAAGGTTGACCACTCATAGGCTTCTTGGTCAGCCAATACTGCACGCAGTAGTTGGTTGTTAAGCGCATGACCTGATTTATAGGCGCGCATCTCACCAATGATGTTATGACCACACATGTAAAGGTCACCAATGGCATCCAATACTTTGTGAGTAACAAGTTCATTGTCAAAACGCAAACCATCATCGTTCAGGATACGGTAGTCGTCCAATACAATTGCGTTATCAAAGCTACCACCAAGACACAAGTTTTGTGACTGAAGGTATTCGATATCACGCATGAAACCGAAAGTACGTGCACGGCTAATCTTTTTAACAAAAGACTGGCTTGAAAAATCTAGCACTAGACGCTGCTGATCTGAATCAATCGCAGGGTGGTTAAAGTCGATAGCAAAATCGAGACGGAAACCGTTATAAGGCACGAGTTCCGCCCACTTGTCGCCATCTTCAATGCGAACAGGCTTTTTAATACGTAAAAAACGCTTTGGCGCATTTAGCGTATCAATACCTGCTGATTGAAGCAGGTAAATAAATGGGCTTGCGCTACCATCCATAATAGGAATTTCAGGTGCATCAACTTCGATAATCACGTTATCGATACCCATACCGGCTAGTGCAGCATTCAAGTGCTCAACAGTTGAAATGCGCACGCCTTGTTCGTTAACAAGAGCTGTACATAACATGGTATCGCGCACTGAGTCTGCATTTGCAGGAAAATCCACAGGTGGATTAAGGTCAGTACGGCGATAAATCACGCCAGTATTTGCGGCTGCAGGACGCAGAATAAGCGTCACTTTACGTCCAGAGTGGAGGCCCACACCAGTCGTCTGCACAATGCTTTTAAGTGTACGTTGTCTGATCATCTGCTTTATATCTCAACGGTTAAACAAACTTTTGCTTGCAAACTAATTAGGTGAATAGAAACTATTCGCAACACCAAAATGGCGAATCGAACACTTATCATACCATAACCTAAAAAATATCCAAAATAATTAACTGCGGGTGAAACAGCGCATCTTTTGTGGTGAAACAAAAGATGCAACTCTTACTTAGCTAAATTAGCTACCACAATCAATATGATGGCTATTTAGTCCGCTTGCTTACGCAAGAATGCTGGGATATCTAAGTAGTCATGATCAGCACCCTGAGATTTAGCTTGTGGTGTTTCAACAGGCTTTTCTTCAGCGATCGCAGCAGGTTTTTCCTGTGCAACAACAGGTGCTGGCTTAGATGACGTTACTAATGTGATATCAGGCTTGCACTCTTTACCAATGCCCGTTGCAACTACAGTTACGCGTAGTTCATCAGTCATATCTGGGTCAAGTGAAGTACCAATAACCACGGTAGCGTTATCAGAAGCGAATGCTTTAACTGTGTTACCCACAGTTTCGAATTCGTCAAGACGCATATCCATACCAGCAGTAATGTTAACTAATACACCACGTGCGCCAGCTAGATCGATATCTTCTAGTAATGGGCTAGAAATTGCCATTTCAGCAGCTTCTTCAGCACGATCGTCACCAGCAGCAACGCCACTACCCATCATTGCATGACCCATTTCCGACATTACGGTACGTACGTCCGCAAAGTCGACGTTAATCATGCCTGGGCGAGTGATTAGCTCAGCAATACCTTGAACGGCATTCTTAAGTACGTCGTTTGCTTTCGCAAAGGCATCAAGTAATGTGATACCACGACCAAGTACTTTAAGTAGCTTTTCGTTAGGAATAGTAATTAATGAATCAACATGCTTAGAAAGCTCATCAATACCTTGCTCTGCAAATGCCATACGCTTCTTACCTTCGAAGCTAAATGGTTTAGTCACAACAGCAACAGTAAGAATACCAAGCTCTTTAGCCACTTCAGCAATGATTGGCGCAGCACCAGTACCGGTACCACCACCCATGCCCGCTGCAATGAAGATCATGTCAGAGCCTTCAAGCTCTTTCTTGATTGCTTCACGATCTTCTAACGCTGAATCACGACCCACTTGTGGGTTAGCACCGGCACCCAAACCTTTAGTGATATCACCACCGATTTGAATAACAGTACTTACGCTTGTTTTACGAAGAGCTTGTGCATCAGTGTTAACACTAATGAATTGCACGCCTTCAATAGACTCACGTACCATGTGATCGACTGCATTACCGCCGCCGCCGCCAACGCCAATGACCTTAATTACAGCTTCATCAGACATTTCCATCATCGGTTCAAACATTTGTTCTCTCCGTTATCCTGTTCGCATCAGGTTTAAAAATTCTTTTCGAACCAACCACTGATTCGTGAAAATATCCCCGTTACCGAGCGTTTCGGTTCTGGTGCATTTTCATCAAATGATTGACTATCCTTTCCGTAGTGCAGTAATCCTACTGCAGTTGCATAAGGTGGAGACTGAACATAGTCAGTCAATCCACTCAGCTCAAGAGGCTGACCGATACGTACTTGATTGCGGAAAACCCGCTCAGCACATTCAGTTAAACCTTCCATCTGTGCAGCGCCCCCGGTAAGGACGATGCCTGCTGCTAGGTGGTGTTTAACACCAGCCTCTCGCAATTGATCTTGTACGGTTAGTAATTTTTGATTTACTAACCCTAGCAATTCACTATATCGAGGCTCTATCACTTCTGCTAGTGTTTGACTTTGCAAGCTCCTCGATGGACGACCACCTACACTGGGTACGTCTACCTTAGCATCTTTGCTCACCAACTCACTTAATGCACAGCCGTATTTCACTTTAATATCTTCAGCGTCACCCGGCGGTGTACCAAACGCATAAGCAATATCACTAGTAACTACATTACCCGCATACGGAATCACTTCCGCATGACGTAATGCACCACCAGACCAAATAGCAAGATCCATTGTACCGCCGCCAATATCGACTACGCATACGCCGAGCTCACGCTCATCTGGGGTCAGTACAGCATGGCTTGCCGCTAATCCTGAAAAAATCAGATGATCAACACTTAAACCACAACGCTCTACTGCTTTAACGATGTTGCGCGCCATGTCGTTATGACAAGTGATCAAATGAACACTTGCTTCCATACGAACACCAGATAAACCAACTGGGTTTTTAATACCCTCTTGGTAATCAATCGCAAATTCTTGTGGAATCACATGCAACGTACGTTGCTCATCGCTTATTTTTACAGATTTCGCCGTATGAATAACATTATCGACGTCATCTTGAGTCACTTCTTTATCAGAAATAGGCACCATGCCTTTTTCTGTTTGGCAACTAATATGTTTACCTGATAGCGACAAACACACGGAACCAATTTGGCAATCAGCCATGAGTTCAGCTTGATCAACAGCACGCTGAACTGACTTCACTACTGATTCAAGGTCATTAACCCCACCTTTATCCATTCCGCGTGACGGGCTGCTACCTACACCAATAACATTAACATTGCCATCGGGTAGGACCTCCCCAACCAAAGCACAAACTTTGGAAGTGCCGATATCAAGACCAACTATGAGTTTTTTATCTGCAGCCTTAGTCATCAGTGCACGCTCTTATTTTTTGTCGACGCATGATTATCATACTCCGACTTTGTTTTCCAACCCACAGCTGCGCCAGAATCATAACGCAAATCTACATAATCAATCGGTTTATCCTGCTTCAATAACTCAGGATAAATCTCGATAAAACGCTTTATACGTTGCATTCGAGCTTCATGCCCTAATTGAAGTATAATTCCGTTTTTTAATACCACGCGCCAAGAACGACGTTCATTAAATGCTAATGACGCAATCCCAAAACCCGCTTTTTTCAGTACCGGACGCATTTCACGCAATCCAGCTAAAACTTCTTGGCTAGTGCCTTTCGGACCAATCAGATTGGTTAACCCTAATCCTGCAACCTGTAATGCTGGCGCCTTAAAAACATCGCCAGCACGGTTAACTAGATAAGTTCCGTTCCATTCTGCGATAGGCTGATTTTCAACCAAAAATACTTTAATAGTATTCGGCCACTGTTTACGTACAGCGGCTTGAGCAACCCAAGGCAATGCCTCTACGGATGCTTGAATACTATTCACATCTTGGGTCATAAAAGTACCCAGATGATGAAGATTTAAAATTGACTGCCTAACATCATCTTTAGTCAGATAATGCAACTGCCCTTGAATTACTAAATTTGACAATGGTAATCGATTTGCATCTGTCATCCAGTCTTTAGTAGCACTGACAAGCCAAACCGTAAAACCAATGACAAAGATAAAAAACGCTAATCCACCCCAGCGTTTTAAGCCACGAGGAGAGGATGATATATGCTCTTTGTTTACGACTTGTTCAGTCATCGCGTGTCTATTTACCTTACCATTTCAGCCAAACCATTCCATAAAGGTATTTTATGATGGTGCGCTCAATCAGGTATAACGAGCAAAGTTAAACGATTATACCGAGCAACTCGACCCACTCCAACACTCATGAGGCGTTTTCCGAGCATAACCTGACAATAAATTTATCTATTTGTCGAGAAATCGCAAAAAATAGCGATCACTGGCGATGGAATATCCAATTTACAGCCAGTGATCAATAGTTACGACATTATCAGTAACAAATAATGCCTTCTAGGCATCCTTCTGCATAACCGCGATATTCAACTGTAATTCAGCCAATTGGCGGGCTATTTTGCCAACATCGCCTGCACCTTGTGTCAGAACTAAATCATCATTTTGGATAATATTGGCTAAAATTGCAGGCAGATTATCTGCTTGCGGTACAAATATAGGATCGATTTTAGCTCGAGAACGAATAGTACGACATAATGAACGGCTATCAGCACCTGCAATTGGGGTTTCACCAGCAGCATAAACATCAAGCATCACTAGCACATCAACTTGTTCTAGCACATTAGCAAAATCATCATATAAATCACGAGTACGGCTATAACGGTGCGGCTGGAATACCATCACTAAACGTTTATTCGGCCAGCCAGCACGTGCGGCTTGAATCGTCACATCGACTTCACTCGGGTGATGACCATAATCATCCACCAACATCACGTTACCATTGCCTGTTTCAAACTCACCAAGATGATCAAAGCGACGCCCCGTACCTTCAAACTCAATTAAAGCACGCATGATGGCATCATCACTAACACCTTCTTCAGTCGCGACAGCAATAGCAGCAGTCGCATTAAGTGCATTGTGTTTTCCCGGAATATTCAGGGTAATATTCAACGCTGGTTTGTCATTCCGCAGTACCGTAAAGTGACCTTGCTGACCAGTTTGAGTATAGTTAACTAATCGCACATCAGCATCTTCGGCAAAACCATAAGTCAACATTGGGCGACCAACACGTGGTAATAATTCACGCACCACAGGATCATCAATACACATCACAGCTAAACCATAAAATGGTAAGTTATGGATAAAATCAATGAAGGTCTGCTTGAGCACTTCAAAGTCACCACCATAAGTATCCATATGATCAGCTTCTATGTTAGTGACCACACACACCATCGGTTGCAAATGTAAAAACGAGGCATCGCTTTCATCAGCTTCAGCAATTAAATAACGACTACAACCTAAGCGGGCATTAGTACCAGCACTTTTAACTAAACCGCCGTTAACAAACGTTGGATCAAGCCCAGCTTCAGAGTAAATTTGAGTTGCTAGAGCGGTAGTGGTCGTTTTTCCATGAGTACCCGCAATCGCAATACCGTGGCGATAGCGCATTAACTCAGCCAACATTTCAGCACGACGTACTACCGGAATACGTAATTCTGTTGCAGCTAATAATTCAGGGTTTTGCTTGTTGATAGCGGTTGATGCCACCACCACACTAGCACCAGTAACATTTTCAGCCGCATGACCAAAAAAGATCTCAGCACCTTTCGCTGTCAGACGATTGGTTACCGCATTAGGTGCAATATCTGAACCACTAATACGATAACCTTCATTGACTAATACTTCTGCGATGCCGCTCATGCCAGCACCACCAATACCAACAAAGTGAATACGTTCGACTCGGCGCATCTCGGGCACCATAGTTCGAATCTTTGCTAATTGCTGGTTATCCAGTTTACTCATCACTTTGTTCCTGTTTAATTCTTTGCTAGTGATTTGATCACATCAGCGACACGTTGGTCTGCGTCAATGATAGCAGCATTGCGCGCCGCACAAGCCATGTGCTCAAGCGCAATACGATTTAATAAATTAATTTGTTGAGCTAAACCGTCAACAGTTAATTGTGGTTGCTCAATCATTTTAGCTGCGCCACAAGCAACTAAATGTTCAGCATTTAATGCTTGCTGACGATCTTTGTGCATAAACGGAATAAAGATTGCCCCTACCCCAGCAGCCGATAGCTCCGAAACGGTTAATGCGCCTGAACGACAAACCACTAAATCAGCCCAGCCATAAGCAGCAGCAACATCATCAATAAACTCGGTCACTTTATGTGGCGTTTGAGTATCTTTGGCATAGGCCTGTTCAGTCGACTGCTGATTACCTTTACCAGCTTGATGCCAGATAGTCACATGCTCACCTAAGATTGCAGCAACTTCAGGCATAGTCTGGTTCAGAATACGTGCCCCTTGACTGCCACCCATAACCAAGATGCGAATCGGTCCACTACGTTCAGCAAAACGTTGTTTAGGGTCAGCCAGTAATGTCACATCTTCACGCACTGGGTTACCGACGACTTGCTTGTCTTTAAATGCACCAGGGAAAGCTTGCAGCACTTTACTGGCAATTTTCGCTAGCCATTGATTGGTTAAACCTGCGACTGCATTTTGTTCGTGCAGTACCACAGGAATACCAAGCGACCAAGCAGCTACACCACCGGGACCACTAACATAACCGCCCATGCCAAGCACCACATCAGGCTGCCATGCTTGCATGTATTTACGGGCTTGAAAAATCGCTTTGATAATTTTAAATGGCGCGCCGAGTAACGATACAATACCGCTGCCACGTAGGCCTTTTACTTTAATAAAATCAATATCAATACCATGCTTTGGTACTAACTCCGCTTCCATGCGATCCGCGGTGCCTAACCAGCGAATTTCCCAACCTTGTTGCTGCAATTGACGTGCAACTGCAAGTCCAGGGAATACGTGACCACCAGTACCACCAGCCATCACTAATAAACGTTTATTCTTTGTCATTAGAATGCTTTTTATCTTGTTCTAGTTGTGAATGATCAGCAGTGGCTAGGCTCTGTAAACCTAAAGATCCTTGCTCAACCGCTACTTCCATATTATCTAATGCTTCATCATCAACATCAGCTGGTTGCTCTGATGAGAATTTAGCGGCAACCCGTTGTTCAAAATCAATACGAATCAGAATCGCCACGGCGGCAGCCATAATAAATAAGCTCGAACCACCATAACTGATCAAGGGTAACGTTAAGCCTTTAGTCGGTACAATACCCGCCGCCGCACCAACGTTAACTAAGGTTTGGAATGCAAACCAAATACCAAATCCAGATGCCAAATAGCCGCCAAAAAGCAAGCCATCTTCAAGACATTTACGGCCAATCATGATCGCTTTAAACACTAACGCAAATAACAGCGTTAATACCACGATAACGCCAATCAAACCTAATTCTTCGGCTAACACGGCAAACACAAAGTCAGTATGTGCTTCAGGAAGGTAAGCCAGTTTTTGAATCGAGTTACCTAAGCCTTGCCCAAACCAGTCACCGCGGCCAAATGCCATTAATGACTGGGTTAACTGATAGCCACTACCGTACGGATCTTGCCATGGATTTAAGAATGAGGTGACTCGTCGTAGACGATAGGGCTCAAATACAATCAACATCGTAATCCCCCCCATCGCGAGTCCAATCATGACTAAGAACTGCCATAACCTAGCACCTGCAAGAAACAGCATCCCAATAGTACCAACGAACATTACTACAAACGATCCTAAGTCAGGCTGTTGTAGTAATAGAAATCCCATAATACCAAGTACGGCAATAGGTTTAAGAAAACCAGCGACACTGCCTCTAACTTCTTTATTTTTACGGACTAAATAACCGGCCAGAAACACAAATAACGATAGTTTAGCGACTTCAGCAGGCTGCAAGTTAAACACGCCAAGTGGAATCCAACGTGCGGCACCATTAACCGAACGACCAATGACCAATACCACGACCAATAATAAGATCGAAGTGAGTAACATCGGTACGCTATATTTTTCCCATTTTGTTAATGGAACTTGCATTACAATCGCTGCAATCACTAATGAACACGCGAGAAAAAACGCATGTCGAAGTGCAAAGAAGAAAGGAATACCAGTAAGACGAGTGGCGACAGGTATGGATGCTGAGGTTACCATGACTAAACCAGTAATCATCAAGGCGATTGCTATCCACACCAATTGGCGGTCATACAGAATCGGTTTAGCTGGCTTTAGAAACCAACCAGAGACTACCGATAATCCGTTACGGGCCATTTTAAACATTAAATTTTTCCTGAGACTGAATCTTGGAGCCGAATGGCTTGTTCAACAAAAGCATCACCACGAGCCATAAAGTTGGCAAATTGATCCCAACTGGCACATGCCGGTGATAATAAAACCATATCGCCAGCGTGTACTGTTGCTGCTGCACGATCCATTGCTTCACTCATAGTGTCGACATTTATCGCATTCTCTACGAGTTCGCTAAATAAATGGCCATCACGCCCAAAACAATAAAGTTGTACATTTAAGTCAGCCAGAACGGGTTTAAGTTCACTGAAATCAGCACCTTTACCATCACCGCCCATTAATAAATGCAGTTTGCCTGCCAGTTGCAAGCCAGTTAATGCCGCCACAGTGCTAGCAAGGTTGGTGGCTTTAGAATCATTAACCCATTTAACACCATGCTGATTAACCACAAGTTGACAACGATGGGCAAGGCCGGTGTAACGACGCATTGCTTGGCAAGCAGCGTGGCGATCAATGCCAACCGCATCAGCTAACGCTAATGCCGCTAAACAGTTAGCTACATTATGACGCCCAACTAAAGCGATCTCACTCACAGCCATCAATGGCTCACCCGCTATCGCAAGCCATTCCTCACCATCTACGATGACTAAACCATAATCACTACTATCAAAACCAAAACTGGTCATGTTATCGCTAAATAACGGTTTAGTCGCGAGATCATCACGGTTATAAACGGCTAATTTGGCATGATTAAAAATGCGCATTTTGGCGTTACTATAATCCGTTAAACCGCCAGGATAGCGATCCATATGATCTTCAGACAGATTTAAATATACCGCCGCTTCAAGCACCAACGATGAGGTAGTTTCTAACTGAAAACTTGATAGCTCTAACACATAAAGATCATGATCCTGTGCCAGCATATCAAGCGCTGCAAAACCAATATTACCGCCAACACCAACATTAATGCCGGCTTCTTTAGCCATTTCACCGACTAAACTAGTAACAGTACTTTTGCCATTAGAACCAGTGATTGCAATCACTGGTTTATTAACCGCGCGTGCAAATAACTCAATATCACCCACCAGCTCAATCCCTGATTGAGCTGCTAATAATAATTCTGGCGTGGCTAATGCAATCCCAGGGCTCGCAACAATCAGATCAGCATTTAACAGCCACTGTAAGTTCCACTGCCCTGCACATAAATCAACACCAGCGGGCAATTGATCTTGGCCTGGTGGGTTATCACGAGTATCAATCACTTTAATATCCAGTGATTGCGGTAATCGTCCTAAATGGTGAACTACTGACAGACCAGTCATTCCAAGTCCAATCACCACAACCTTATTGATACCTACCAAGCCATTCATGTTAACGCACCTTCAATGTTGCTAATGCAATCAATACCAGCATCAACGTGATAATCCAAAAACGGACAATAACACGTGGTTCTGGCCAGCCTTTTAATTCATAGTGATGGTGAATCGGTGCCATTCGGAAGATACGTTGGCCACGTAATTTAAATGAGCCAACTTGTAAGATTACCGACACCGTTTCCATCACAAACACGCCACCCATGATCACCAATAAGAATTCTTGACGAACTAACACTGCAATCGTACCTAGCGCACCACCTAATGCTAATGAGCCGACATCACCCATAAATACTTGCGCAGGATAAGTGTTAAACCATAGGAAACCTAAACCTGCACCAACAATAGCTGTACATAGAATAACCAATTCACCGGCATTACTTAGGTAAGGAATATGCAGGTATTCTGCATAGTTGTAGTTACCAGTAGCCCACGCAATAAAAGCAAAACCTGCGGCAACCATTACCGTCGGCATAATTGCAAGACCGTCTAAGCCATCGGTTAAGTTAACCGCATTACTGGTACCAACAATCACAAAATAGGTCAGTACAATATAAGACAAACCTAACTGCGGCATCACATCTTTAAAGAACGGCAATACTAATTGCGTTGCTGCGGTATCTTTGCCGTAAGCATAAAGTGCAAAAGCAACCACGAGGGCGATAGCTGATTGCCAGAAATATTTCCAACGAGCAATTAAGCCATCAGTATTTTTATGTACGACTTTGCGATAATCATCAACAAAACCCACCACACCATAGCCCAGCATAACTACCAAAACAGCCCATACATAAGGGTTGCTAAGATCACACCACAACAATACGGTTAAGGTAATTGCAGCTAAAATCATTAAGCCGCCCATGGTTGGCGTACCGCGCTTACTGAAATGTGACTCAGGGCCATCATGACGCACAACTTGACCAATTTGCAGCATCTGCAATCGAGCAATCATTCGAGGGCCGAGCCACAACGAAAACAGTAGCGCCGTTAAAATACTCATGATGGCGCGAAACGTCAGGTATTCAAACAGACGGAAAAAAGGGATTGAGGACTGAAAGTGGTCAGCTAACCAGTAAATCATTATTTATCTTCCTGCAAGGCAATAATAACGTCTTCCATATGTGAACTACGCGCACCTTTGGCAAGCACAGTCACTTGTGAAGCATGTTGTTGGTGTAATTGTTGTTTAAGTTCATCGATCAACGCAGTTTTATCGCTAAAATGCTGACCATTATTTAATTGACTGACAACAGCACTGGCACGACCAAATGTCATCACACCATCAAACTGTTTATCGCGTGCATATTCGCCCACTTCTCGGTGTAAACTCTCACTTTCGTCACCAAGTTCAGCCATATCACCGAGAATAAAGTAGCGCTTACCACTGAAACTATGTAGCACATCAATCGCTGCTTTCACAGAAGCAACACTGGCATTATAGGTATCATCGATTAACCGTAACCCTGAACGTGGTTCAGAGATCGCTAACCGACCTTTAACATTAGTCACGGTTTCTAAACCCTGTTTTACCGCTGTTAAGCTGGCACCTAATGCCATGGTTAATGCCGCGGCTGCCAATGCATTACTAACATTATGAATGCCAGCTAAGGTTAACTTGATATCAATAGCACCCATCGGGGTTTGCATGGTAAAACACGCTAAACCTTGCTGGTTAAGATTTATCTCAGTCGCAAAATAATCAGCGCTATTCATCGTTGCCGAAAAGCTGACTACATTGTGGTTAGATAACGTTGGCTGCCACATTGCAAGTTGATTAGAATCAAGATTTATCACCGCCTGCCCTTGTGCGGCTAATCCTTCAAAAATTTCACCTTTGGCTTTAGCCACCCCGAGTAATGAACCAAATCCCTCAAGGTGAGCGGCAGCAAGATTATTAATCAAGGCCACATCAGGTTTAACTAACGCAGTCGTGTAAGCAATTTCGCCTAAATGATTAGCACCAAGCTCAATCACGGCATAGTTATCGGTAGGAGTTAAACGCAATAATGTTAATGGCACCCCAATATCATTATTAAAGTTTCCCGCAGTTGCTAACACTTTACCTTTGGTCGCTAAAATTGCTGCAGCCATTTCTTTAACGGTGGTTTTGCCACAACTTCCCGTTAATGCTAGGGTTTTTAATCCATGCTCAGCGGTCATTTTAGCTTTTAACCATGCGCCTAACTGGCCTAAAGCTTGATGAGTATCCGCAACCACTAATTGTGGAATATCTAATGCTAATGGCTTACTGACTAATAATGCTTTAGCACCGTTTTCAACCGCATTTTGACAAAAGTCATGGGCATCAAAACGCTCACCAATAAGAGCGATAAATAAGGTATTATCACCGATCACGCGAGTATCCGTTGATACTGCAGCAATCTCAATATCCTCACCAATTAACTCTGCGGCTAATACTGATTGTAAGTGACTCAGTTGAACCTTAATCATGGAAGTTCTCTAAATAATGCGGCCACAGTTTCGCGGTCTGAATAGTGGATCGTACGATCTGCAAGAATTTGGTAATCTTCATGGCCTTTACCTGCGACCAAAATAATATCATTCGCCTTCGCATGCGTAAGTGCATAAGCGCACGCTTGAGCACGATCATGAATTATCGTAGCAGCCGTCGCGACAGTTAGTCCTGCTTGCATATCGAGCATAATTTGCAGTGGATCTTCACTGCGAGGATTGTCATCGACTAAAATAATATGATCAGCATACCGCTCTGCAATTGCAGCCATCATTGGTCGTTTACCGCTATCACGATCACCGCCACAGCCAAATAAACACCACAACTGACCATCACAATGTACACGTAATGCTTGCAGTGCTTTATCGAGCGCGTCAGGGGTGTGCGCATAATCAACTACCATCATCGCTTTATCAGCTTGTGGTGCCTGAAAGACTTCCATGCGACCAATCACAGCTTGTAAGCGTGGTGCAACGGCTAATAGTTGTGGTAATGAGTGCCCACTAACTAATAACGTTGCTAATGCCAACAATAAGTTAGTCGCATTAAATGAGCCCACTAATGGTGCGGTAAAGTTACCGTTACCCCAGCTTGATTCAAAACAAATCGTCACACCTTGAGTACTAAAATCGACAGCAGTCGCCCACAATTTTGGTCCAGAGTGCGCAGCCACAGCCTCAGCATTCATAGCGACTGCAACCGCTTGTGGTAAATCAGCTAACCATTGCTGACCAATAGCGTCATCGGCATTAATCACCGCCACACCACTATCATGCTCTGTAAATAAGCTTTTTTTCGCTGCCGCGTAATGGGCCATATCACCATGATAATCAAGATGATCACGACTAAGATTAGTAAAGATACTCGCCACAAAATGTAATGTGCTCACACGGCCTTGTACTAAACCATGAGAGGACACTTCCATCGCAGCAAAATTAGCACCTTGGGTAACTAATTCCGCTAGCGTTTGTTGAATTTCAATCGCACTACCGGTGGTATTTGCCGCTGGCTGAAGATCGGTTAACAAACCATTGCCTGTTGTCCCCATCACACCAGCACGATAACCAATTAAATCAGCCCACTGTGCCAATAATTGGCTAATGGTCGTTTTACCATTGGTGCCCGTTACCGCATACAATTTAAGTTTGCTATCAGGCTCAGCATAAAAACGCCCAGCAATAGCAGATAACTTATGGCCTAAATGGTGTAGATAGATAATGATGATCCCATCTTGAAACTGGATCTCTCCATCACTAGCAACACCTTCAGCTTCTGCAACAATGGCGCTCGCACCAGCTGCAATAGCATTGGTAATAAAACGACGCCCATCGACCGTATGGCCATTAACCGCGGCAAATAAACATCCTGCCGTTACTTGACGGCTATCCAATGTCATTGCAGTTAACAACAATTGTGCATATTCAGCTGGCACATTTTTGGCTGTTAACCAAGGCGCTAATAAAGCGCCTAATTGTACTTCCTGCTTAACCAATGCCATGATCACACTCATTTATCTATTTTTAGCGTATCAGCATCTGGCGGCACGTTTAGGATCTGTAGTGCACCACCAAGTACTTTTGATAAAATTGGTGCAGCAACTGCACCGCCATAGAATTTATCACCTTTAGGCTCATTCACCATTACCACTATTGCTAAGCGCGGATGACTGATCGGCGCTACACCAACGGTATATGAGAAGTAATCATTACCGTAACCACCAGCAATCGCTTTCTTCGCAGTACCGGTTTTAACACCCACACGATAGCCAGGAACAGCAGCACGCCAACCACCACCACCACCGGCTTTATCGGTAACAGACTCAATCATCAACAGAATTTTCTTAGCAATTTTAGGATCGAGTACTTGCTCTCCCGGAACCACTTTTTCCGTTTTTAAAATTGATAATGGCCGTTTAATACCATAAGCCCCTAGGGTTGTGTAAGCATGCAGTAATTGAATTGGTGTTAATGAAATACCATAGCCATAGGCCAAAGTAGCGCGCCCAATATCTGACCAACGATAACGGTTAGGGAAGTGACCCGTCGTTTCACCAATTAAGTTGATCCCTGATGGCTCATCAAAGCCAACTTTGCGGTAGGTATCAAGAATGTCTTCGACTGGCATTGCCAACGATAGTTTACTTACACCGATATTACTCGATTTCTGTAAAATACGTTGTACGGTCGCTAACGGTTCAATTCGTGATACGTCAGTGATCACTTTGCTACCCACACGGAAATGCTTACTTTGCGGAATATTAATTAGCGTATGCTCATTGACGACACCATTTTTGAGTGCGGTGTAAACCACAAATGGCTTCACCGTTGAACCCGGCTCAAAGGTATCGGTGATCACTCGGTTACGCATTTTATACGGTTGACGATCATTGCGATCATTAGGGTTAAATGATGGCGCATTCACCATCGCGAGAATTTCACCAGTGCGCACATCTGAAATAGCAATACTGACCGAGGTCGCAGGAATATCCATCACCCCTTCTTTCGCGGCACGATAAGCGATTGCTTGAATGCGCTGATCAATACTTAGCTCTAACGGTTTACCTGGCTGACGGCTTTGCTGAGAAATATTTTCGACTACTCGACCATAGCGATCTTTACGTACCGTTCGGCGTCCCGGCTCACCCGTTAACCAACCATCATAGGTTTTTTCGATACCATCAAGCCCATGACCATCAATACCGGTAAAACCAATTAATTGGGCACTAACTTCACCAGAAGGATAAAAACGACGTGACTCAGCTCGTAAGCCAATACCTGGTAATTTTAATTTCTCGACGTAATTAGCCATCGGTGGGCTAACTTGGCGCGCAAGATAAATGAATTTGCGATTTTTATTTTTTTCGAGTCGTTGCAGCAGTTTGGTGCGGTCAAGATCAAGCACATCGGCAAGCGCATTCCAACGCTTAGTCTCACTTAAACCACCGTGTTTAAAGATCTCAACCGGGTTAGCAAATACTGCCTGTACTGGCACACTAACGGCAAGTTGCTCACCGTTACGATCAGAAATAATACCACGTGCAGAAGGCATTAATTGCACTCGCAACGAACGGGCATCACCCTCTTGAATAAGACGGCCAGGTTCAAGCACCTGAATATAGGCAGCACGAGCAATTAGGCCAAAGAAACCTAATAAAATAAAACCACAAATGATCATAAAACGCCATTTTAAAAATGGCGTGCTCTTAGGACTAACCTTGGTATTTTTATTTGAACGATTAAGTAATTTCATCTTTTAATGTATAACAATTTCATTATCGACAGATGGACGTTGCATTTTGAGTTCAGTTTCAGCTAATCGTTCAATACGACTGTGCTCTGCAAGTGAGTTTTCTTCAAGGATCTGATTTCGCCACTCGACATCATAGTTCTCACGTTGCATTAGCAATTTTTCTTGCTTGGCAATTAATTGACGAGATTCATGAGTAACATAAACAACAGATAAGGCAGATATGAGGATAGTAAAGGCTAGAATCAGCGGTACCAACCCGACCGTGACGAGGTCTCGTCCGATCAGGCTAGCCAGATTCATTGAAGATTCTGTTGGTTTCATAGACGCTCGGCCAAACGTAATACTGAACTACGAGCACGGGTATTATAACCAAGTTCATTTTGTGACGGTTTAATTGCTTTACCTACAGGTTTCATATCAGCACTACCAAGCGCTTTAATTTGATCTTCTGTCAATGGTAAGCCCGCGGGCACATCAGGCCCTTTACTTTGCTTACGGATAAAGCGTTTTACCATGCGATCTTCCAAGGAATGGAAGCTGATCACAGATAAACGACCACCAGCAGCAAGCGTATTCATTGCACCATGCAAAGCAGTATCAATCTCTTCTAATTCACTGTTAATGTAAATACGAATAGCTTGGAAACTACGAGTAGCTGGGTGCTTATGCTTATCTCTAAACGGTGATACTTCAGCAATTAGACTGGCTAATTCACGCGTACGTGTTAATGGCTCTTTATCCGGGTTTTCTCGATGATCAACAATACCGCGAGCAATGCGCTTAGCGAAGCGTTCTTCACCAAACTCTTTCAGTACCCATGCAATATCATCAGCATCAGCTTCTGCTAACCATTCAGCAGCAGACATACCTGAAGTAGGATCCATTCGCATATCAAGTGGACCATCACGCATAAAGCTAAAACCACGTTCAGCATCATCAAGCTGTGGGGACGAAACACCTAAATCAAGTAGGACACCGTCAACACGACCAATAAGATCACGTTCTTGCATGTATTTTTCCATGCCAGAAAATGGGCCATGGATAATTTCAAAACGCGGATCATCAATTTTTTGCGCTTCTGCAATCGCTTGAGGATCGCGATCAATACTGTAAAGGCGACCGTTATCACCTAATTTTGAAAGAATTAAACGGCTGTGACCGCCGCGACCGAAAGTACCATCGATATAGATACCATCGGGTTTAATGGCTAACCCGTCTACTGATTCATTAAGTAAAACGGAGACGTGCTCAAATTGCTCAGACATAAATATAATTTCAGCTAAAGTGAAAGCTCACTAAGGCGCGGGGAAGATTCCGGCGCATCCTCAGCCTGAAGGTCGATATCATGTTCAATTTGCTGTTGCCATAAAGGCGTGGACCAGATTTCAAATTTATTTAACTGGCCGACGACCATAATTTTATTCGCTAACTGAGCATATTGTCTTAACGTCGGTGGAATTAATATCCTTCCCTGCGCATCCAATTCACATTCGCTTGCATGCCCAAGCAATAATCGTTGCAATCGGCGTTCTGCGGGGTGAAGACTGGATAGACGTACTAATTTAGCTTCAATTCGTTCCCATTCATCAATGGGATATAGCAACAAGCAACAAAACTGGTGATCGATAGTACAAACAAAGTGTCCCTGACATTGCTCTATTAATGATGCTCGGTAACGCTTCGGCATTGCCCAGCGACCTTTATCATCAATAACAACGTTAGTGGCACCTCTTAACATTTGGGGATCTCGGTTAAATTACACGATAAAAGAGTACGTTAATTACTCACTTTAGCAGAATAACAACAAAGATAATAAGACAACACCACTTTTCCCCACAAATTCCCACCGCAAAGTGTACGTATGAGACAAAAACGATGTCAAGCAATTGGCAGTAATTCAGACACACTTCTAACAGTGGCGAAGAAACCTGATTGCGAAATGTAATTTTGGCGGAAAATAAAACGAAAAAAAGGTGGTGCTTGTAATCAAACACCACCTTCTCTAAATGTAGGGAGTCGGTCGATAAGCCGGGTTTTGTTCCGCTTTCGCGGCGGCAATCATTCGTCTAGGTCTGCAATCACTCACAGACTCAAGCAACCTACCCGTCCCCAACGCGGGCCGCGCCATTAGGGACCTATTTGGTCTTGCTCCGGGTGGAGTTTACCCTGCCACAAACTATTACTAGCCGCGCGGTGCGCTCTTACCGCACCCTTTCACCCTTACCTGTGCACCATTGCAAGCAATGGGCCATCGGCGGTTTGCTCTCTGCTGCACTTGTCGTGGGCTTGCGCCCCCCAGACGTTATCTGGCACCCTGCCCTGTGGAGCCCGGACTTTCCTCCCCTCCATTGATTTCCCGAAGGTTACCAACGAAGCAGCGATTACCTGACCAACTCCGCTGTGAATTGTATAAGACTACGCTCACAGTTACCAGTGAAAAAATCACCAAAGTTACAGCTTGAACAAAAAACCAACGTCTGATTTTAATTCGTTGATAAAAACCACGCCCTCGTCTCAAGTCAGCAAATTAACTGGCGTAAGCTAGGTCGCTTTACTCAAGATTTTCAAGACCCCATTTATACAACGCATTTTTCTTGGCACCATGAATTTCAGCGGTTAGCGCCGCTGCTTTTTTAAGGGGTAGCTCTTTAGCCAATAATGTTAGCGTCCGTAAAACCTCACCAGGCAGGTCATCTTTCTGAGCCCGATGACCAGCCACTAAAATTACCATCTCGCCACGAACACGATTACTGTCCTCAGCTAACCAGTCAATCAACTCGCCAAGTGGTGCGCCATGGATGGTTTCATAAGTTTTTGTTAACTCACGCGCTAATACTACTTGGCGATCAGGGCCAAGCACGGCTAACATATCACTTAGGGAATCATTAATACGATGTGGCGACTCATAAAAGATCAATGTTCGTGCATCGTCGGCTAATGCTTGAAAACAGTCGCGGCGACCTTTACTTTTTGGAGGAAGAAAACCTTCAAAACTAAAACGGTCAGAAGGCAAACCTGAACCACTCAACGCTGTAATCACAGCACATGGGCCTGGTAATGGCACAACTTTAACACCCGCATGACGACAGCGATTAACAAGATGATACCCTGGATCACTGATCAGCGGCGTACCAGCATCTGATACAAGCGCGATGCTAGTACCTGCCTGAAGTTTCTCAATCAAAAAGTCAGCTTTTTGCTGTTCATTATGATCGTGAAGCGCAAAGGTGCGGGTCGAGATAGAGAAATGGGACAACAATCGCGATGTATGACGTGTATCTTCAGCAGCAATTAAATCTACGTTTGCTAATACGTCTAATGCACGCTGCGTTATATCAGCAAGATTACCGATAGGTGTCGGTACGATGTACAAAGTTGCGACATCTACCATGCCTGAATTGCTCTCACTCATTTGTCTAAGATCTCATCTGCAATTAATATCAAGAGTAATTTGTCACAGTTGAATAAATTCAATGCCCAATTTTACCCATAAGCGTAAAAGTGTATCACGACTGATGGCGCCTGTAGCCCTTGCTGTTGCTTTAGCAGGGTGTAGCACGCCAAACCTGTACAACCAGCAGGTACCATTAACGGATATCACTGCGGTAGCCGCTCAAAGCTCAGCCGCCTATTTAAATAAAGTTAACACCAGTGATGGCGCAGAGCGCATTAACTGGGAGATCATGGCTGTTAAAGCGATGATCCTCGAAAATAAATGGCAACAAGCCGATCAATGGATTGCTAAATTATCTCAACAATCTATGAGCCCAACCCAAATTGCGGAGTGGCAACTCGCACGCGCAATGGTACGTGAGCATCAGGGTCAACCACAAGCGGCACTGAACAGCTTAAACTTTCAGCCATCGTGGCAGCTAACCAAGAGCCAGTATCAACGTTATTACACTTTACGAGCACATCTGTTGGAGCAGTTAAACCATCCGTTCCAAGCAGCACGTGAACGTACTAAGCTTGATTACTATTTAGATCAAAGTCAAAGAGCCGCTAACTGGCAGCAAGTTTGGCATGATCTATCTGGTTATACTAATGCTCAATTAGGCAGCGTTAAGCTCACCGATAATGATAGTGTCCTGAAAGGTTGGGTTGAACTCGCAATGTTGAAAAACAATGCGGCGATGCAGCCAATGCAACTGAAACAAGCACTTGAACAATGGCTACATCGCCATCCTTATCATCCCGCAAATCAATATTTACCAGCAGAGCTAAAAGCGTTAATCGACATGAAAGCGATTAAGCTTGATAATATCGCCTTATTGTTGCCACTCTCAGGTCGTTTTGCAGCTCAAGGTAAAGCCGTTCGTGATGGTTTTATTAATTCGATGATGGATGATAAAAATCGCGATGCGGATAGCGAGCTCAATATTTACGATACTGAAGCACAATCAATGCCAGATATCATGGCGCAGCTACAGCATAACGGTACTCAGTTTGTTGTCGGCCCGCTACGTAAAAACGTTATTACTGAGTTTCAACAAGACAATACCAGCCATATCAATATGCTGGCATTAAACATGCCACCACAAATCAGTAATAACAAACCCAATGCTTGCTATTTTGCTTTATCACCAGAACAAGAAGCACAGCAAGCCGCAGAACGTATTTACGCCCAAGGGCACCGTAATCCAGCGATATTAGTGCCATCCAATGGCTTCGGTCAACGAGTTGCACAAGCGTTTAACCAGCAGTGGTTACAGCTTGATAATCAACCAGCGCTCATCGTTAATTTTGGTAGCCGCGCTGAGATACCTCAGCAAATTAAAAGCGCTTTTACCAGCGGTGCAGGCAGCCATGTTGATGCTATTTATATGGTCGCCAGTCGCAACGAAGTAATGATGCTAAAACCTTTCATTGAAGCATCAATGCCTCCAAGTGGTGATCCAGCTCAAATATACGCAAGTTCACGCAGTAACCCAGATAGTCACAATACCAATCGTGAATTGCGAGGTATCGAAGTCAGTGATATTCCATTACTCATCAACCCGCAACCGGGTTATATGGAACGCTTTAATCAACTGTGGCCAAATCAAGGTAATACCAGTATTCGTTTACATGCATTTGGCATGGATGCTTACTTAATCGCTAAAAAGTTACCTGAAATGCGTGCAAATAGTGATTACACCGTACAGGGTGAAACTGGACAATTATCCGTGAATAACTACTGTGTTGTTCAGCGTCAAATGGATTGGGGCAAGTTTAGTAGTCAAGGTATAACACCGCTAACTGCAACGCATACGCCAACGGCACCTATATCTAGTACAGCTGATAATATTACTCTTATCAATGGTGAGACTTCTGCCCAATAAACGTCAAATTGGCCAAGCCTATGAACAAATGGCGGAACAATTTTTGTGCCGCCATAATTTGACGCCTATTGCACGAAATTTTAGCTGTCGCAGTGGTGAAATTGATTTAATCATGCGACAAGGTAAATGTTTGGTGTTTATTGAAGTAAAATACCGAACCCAAGCTCACTATGGATCAGCCGTTGAAGCGGTAAATTGGCGTAAACAACAAAAACTCAAACGCGCAGCTTTTTTTTGGTTACACAAAAATGGCTTCTCAATTGAGCATAGTCAATTTCGCTTTGATGTAATTGCTATCCAAGGTCATCACCACCACATTGAGTGGTTTACTAACATATTAGTTGAAGGTTAGTCATGCTAGATAGCATTCGAGAAAGTTTCACCGAAAGTATCCAAACCCAAATCGCCGCTGCTGAAGCACTGCCAGATGCAATTTCAAAAGCTGCTCAAGTGATGGTTCAAAGTTTATTAAATGGCAATAAGATTTTAAGTTGTGGTAATGGTGGTTCAGCAGCCAATGCCCAACAACTTGCCTCATGCCTAATCAATCGTTTTGAAATTGAACGTCCGAGCTTACCCGCATTAGCATTAACGGCAGATACTACCGTGTTAAGCGCTATAGCCAATGATTACCACCATGATGAAGTTTTTTCAAAGCAAGTCCGCGCCTTAGGCCAAGCCGGTGATATTTTATTGGTGCTATCCACAAGCGGTAACAGTAAGAACATCATTAAAGCGATGGAAGCAGCGCTAACTCGTGATATGAATATCATTGCCTTAACAGGTAAAGATGGTGGCGAAATGGCGGGATTATTAGGCGTACAAGATGTTGAAATTCGCATTCCATCACAACGAACAGCTCGTATTCAAGAAGGCCATTTATTAACGGTCCATTGCCTATGCGATTTAATTGACCAAGTTTTATTTCCTCATCACGAAGGCTAACCGATGAAGTGGTTATTGGCGTTACTCATTATTTCGAGCTTATCACTCTCTGGATGTTCTGTTTTTTCAACCCAAGATCCACGCAATAACACCCAACATTGGCAAGATCAAAAAACGGAAATGGATATTGCAGGTATTGCCCACACCCGTAAATATACCAAACAATTGAGTATTGATAGTGTTGCCTTAGACGGTACAGTATTGCTCGTTGGTCAAGCAACATCACAACCACTTAAGCAAGCATTTGTTACTCAAGTTCGTGCGATTAGCGATGTGAAACGTATTTATGATCAAATCCAAGTACGGCCATTATTAACCATGACGAGTATCAGTAACGATGCATGGTTAACCACTAAAGTGAAGTCGCAACTGATTGCCAGTAAACAACTAACCAATGTGGTCATTAAAGTGATCACTGAAAATAAACAGGTGTTTTTATTGGGTTATGTCGCACCAGAACAAGCTGCAATAGCCGCTAATATTGCCCGGAATGTTTCAGGTGTTAAACACGTTATTACACTATTTGAAAAACCACTTACCAGCTAATTAGTTCGCTTATTTGAGTAATAAAAAAACGCAGCCAATGGCTGCGTTTTTATTTTAGCTAATTGCCAATGTTATTTGACAACGCGTAAGCTTGGACGACCACGAGGACGTGGTGGCTCATCATCAGGCTCATCACCTTCAGCCGCTTCTGTAACGACTGCAAATGGTGAAACTGTAGGAGACACTGCATCATCAGTGTTGTCGTCTTCTAACGCATGCTCATCATCATAGATAGGAGTTTCAGTATCATATGCAGCTTCTGGCTCGAACATCGTTCCTGCGCCGTTTTCACGTGCATAAATAGCTAAAACGGCATACATAGGTACGATAACTGAATGTGGGCGTCCACTAAAGCGAGCACTAAAGCTAACTGCTTCATTGCTCAGTTCGAGGTTACCCACCGCCATAGGAGCAATGTTAAGGATGATTTGACCATCGCTAACAAACTCCATTGGCACCTTAACCCCAGGTAAAGTCGCATCAACGACTAAATGTGGTGTTAGGTCATTATCAACCAACCAATCATAAAACGCGCGCAACAAATAAGGGCGACGCGGCGTCATATTTTCCATATCCATAATTACTGGCCAGCTAAACGCATTTCACGTTCAGCTTCAGTTAATGATGCAAGGAATGAATCACGTTCAAATACGCGAGTCATATATGCCTTCACTTCTTTAGCGCCAGTACCACTTAGCTCAATACCCATTTCAGGCAAACGCCATAATAGTGGAGCTAGGTAGCAATCAACTAAGCTAAATTCATCACTCATAAAGAATGGGTATTCAGCGAATACAGGTGCTAATGCTAATAGCTCTTCACGTAATTGCTTACGTGCTTTATCAGCTTCATCAGCATTGCCTGAATTAATCTTGTCAGCTAGTGAGTACCAGTTACGCTCAACACGGTACATCATCAAACGACTATTACCACGAGCAACAGGATAAACAGGCATTAGAGGTGGGTGAGGGAAACGCTCATCCAAGTACTCCATGATAATGTTAGCTTGGTATAGCGCTAATTCGCGATCAACCAATGTTGGAACTGAACTGTATGGGTTCAATTCTAACAGATCTTCCGGCAGGCTCATTGGATCAACCAGCTCAATTTCAACACTAACGCCTTTTTCGGCTAGTACGATACGCACCTGATGGCTGTAGATGTCTGAAGCATCAGAATACAGAGTCATCACAGAGCGTTTATTGGCAGCAACAGCCATCAACCCCTCCAGTATATTTCAATACACAAAAAGCAATGGAGGCTCAAGCCCCCATTGCGAGATTCTTAACCCACTAGATTACCTTATCAGTGGACATCACGCCAATATTCTTTCTTCAACAATACTGTTAATACTAAGAATACACCAATAAATCCCATAACCCACAGCCCTAAACGCTGGCGTTCAAGCTTCATTGGCTCGGCGGAGTAATCTAAAAAATTCACCAAATCACGTACCGCAGTATCATATTGCTGTGGATTTAACTCACCGCTACCATCGGTTTCGATCCCCATTAATACTTGAGTTGGACTACCATCGATCATCTGAGTCTCATAGATCCTACGTGGTACCCCTTGTAATTCTTCCAGTACATGTGGCATACCTACACTTGGAAAAAGGCTATTGTTGACGCCAAATGGACGACTAGGATCAGCATAAAAAGAATGTAAATAAGTATACAGCCAATCAGTCCCCCGCACTCTGGCAACCATCGTTAAATCGGGCGTAGGGGCACCAAATGAAGTCGCTGCATATTGCTCCGACATTGCATTGGTCATTAAATCACCGATTTTAGCCTTAGGATTAAATATCAAATGCTGTTGCATTAATTCCAATGGAATACCTAAATCGGTAGCAACCCGTTCATAACGTTGATATTGCGTTGAATGACAACCAGCACAATAATTGGTAAACAATTGCGCTCCACGTTGTAAAGAGGCTTGATCTGTCAAATCATTATTCGCCGCTTGCAGACGTACATTTCCACCACCTGCAAATGCTAATGTCGGCACCAAAACCAGTAGTGTTACAATCCATTGCTTCATTTGAATGTTACCCTCTCTGGTAGCGGTTTAGTCGCTTCATTTTTACTGTAGAAAAACAACACAATAAAAAACATAAAATAGGTAAAGCTAAATGTTTGAGCTAACAAGGTGAACATAGGGGTGACGGGTAAAGATCCAAGAATACCCAAGCCAATAAAGCTAATCGTAAATTGAACCAAATTAGCCAAGTGCCATTTACTGCGATAACGGAATGAGCGCACATTGCAGCGATCAAACCAAGGTAATAAGAATAGAAACACAATTGCAGCCCCCATTGCTGCAACACCCAGCAGTTTATCGGGTACAGCGCGCAAAATGGCATAAAATGGAGTGAAATACCAAACGGGGGCAATATGTTCAGGGGTTTTCATCGGATTAGCAGCTTCAAAATTTGGCGCTTCCAAAAAATAGCCGCCCATTTCAGGGGCAAAAAAGATCACATAACTGAAGAAAAGTGCAAACACTGCTACTCCAATTAGATCTTTAACGGTGCCATAAGGATGAAAAGGGATCGAATCAATAATGTCATATTTTTTGGTATAGTCTTCATGAAAAGTAAATTGAGTCTGATAGTCATCCCCTTTACTACCTTTAGGTAACTTAGTATCAATACCATCAGGATTATTTGAACCCACCTCATGCAGCGCTAACACATGCAATACCACCAGCAGTAGTAATACTAATGGTAACGCTATCACGTGTAAGGCAAAAAAACGGTTTAAGGTTGCTCCAGAAATAACATAATCACCTCGAATCCATAAGGTAAGATCATCACCAATCACCGGGATCGCACCAAACAGTGAAATGATAACTTGTGCTCCCCAGTAAGACATTTGTCCCCATGGCAACAAATATCCCATAAAAGCTTCAGCCATCAACACCAAAAATATCAGCATGCCAAATAACCACAATAACTCCCGTGGTTTTTGGTAAGAGCCATAAATTAAGCCACGGAACATGTGTAAATATATCACCACAAAAAATGCTGAAGCGCCGGTAGAATGCATATAACGCAGTAACCACCCATATTCAACATCTCGCATTATGTATTCAACCGAAGCAAATGCACCTTCTGCTGATGGCACATAATTCATGGTTAACCAGATTCCAGTAATAATTTGATTGACTAGCACTAACATCGCTAACGAACCAAATACATACCAAAAATTAAAATTCTTTGGCATTGGATATTGAGACAAGTGCTTACGGTAGGCATTGATCACCGGTAAACGTTTATCGATCCAATCAACTAAACCTGCCATTATACCGTCTCCTTATCAAGCCCAACCAAAATGGTGTTATCGTCTAAGAATTGATACGGTGGAACCACCAGATTAAGAGGAGCAGGTACACCAGCAAATACCCGCCCTGCCATGTCAAATGTAGAACCATGACATGGACAAAAAAAGCCAGCAGCAACGCCACTGACTTGATCACTAAAACTATTCGGTAAATATGTCGGCGAGCAACCAAGATGAGTACAAATACCCACCGCTAAAAAGATTTCTGGCTTTAATGAACGATGTGAATTTTGCGCATAAGTGGGTTGTTGTGGTTCTTCAGAGGCCGGATCACGAAGCTGATCATCGTGAGAAGCTAATTGCTGTAACACCGCTTGGCTGCGACGCACAATCCATACCGGCTTACCGCGCCATTCAACGCGGATCATTTGCCCATCGGCTAATTTGCTAATATTGACTTCAACGGGTGCACCTGCTGCTTTCGCTTTCTCGCTGGGATTCCATGATTTAATAAAAGGCACAGCAATTGCAATCGCACCTATACCTCCAACGATCGAGGTTGTTGCCGTTAGAAAGCGACGTCTTCCATTACTTATTCGCACATTGCTCATCCATTTTCTCCAATAGCTCCTGCTTGGATTTTTATATATCCCTAGCGCTTAGATGCAAACTTAGCCAAACATACCGTAGCAACAATATTGCTACAGTTTTAAATTATCACCAACATTTAAAGAATAAGTAAAGGTCAATATATTCACAAGTTCAAGCTATTGTTTAGCCGCAAATATTGGATATATACCGTTTTTCATTATTATGCATCAAGGTTTATCGAAAAATACGACGTTAGATGTGAGATGTGAGATGCGAGATGCGAGATGCGAGATGCGAGATGCGAGATGCGAGATGCGAGAAAATAACCAATTGAAGCTAATGAGTACCTCTATTGGAAAAAAGGCAAAAAAAAGCCCAACCCGAGGGCTGAGCTTTTCTGTACACAGTAACCAGATAAAATCTGGAAGCGAAAAATTAACGCTTAGAGAACTGTGGACGACGACGTGCTTTACGTAGACCAACTTTCTTACGCTCAACGCAACGAGCGTCGCGAGTAACGTAGCCAGCTGCACGTAGAGCAGGACGTAGAGTTTCATCGTATTCCATAAGAGCACGAGTGATACCGTGACGGATAGCACCAGATTGACCAGTGATACCACCACCTTTAACAGTGATGTATAGGTCAAAATTCTCAGTCATACCTACAAGCTCAAGAGGCTGAAGAACTACCATGCGCGCTGTTGGGCGGCTGAAGTACTCTTCGATGCTACGCTTGTTGATTACGATGTTGCCAGTACCCGGTTTGATGAAAACGCGAGCTGCTGAGCTTTTACGGCGACCAGTGCCGTAGTATTGATTCTCTGCCATTGTCATAATTCCCAATTAGATGTCTAGTACTTTAGGCTGTTGTGCAGCATGGTTGTGCTCAGTACCCGCGTAAACTTTAAGCTTACGGAACATAGCACGGCCTAGAGGACCTTTTGGAAGCATGCCTTTAACAGCAGTTTCAATAACCATTTCTGGTTTCTTAGCAATTAGCTTATCAAAGCTGATTGACTTAAGGCCGCCGATGAAGCCAGTGTGGTGATGGTACATTTTATCTGTACGCTTATTACCAGTTACTGCTACTTTCTCAGCATTGATAACTACAATGTAGTCACCAGTGTCAACGTGTGGAGTGTACTCCGGCTTATGCTTGCCACGTAGACGAGAAGCGATTTCAGTTGAAAGACGACCTAGAGTTTTACCTTCAGCGTCAACAACATACCAGTCACGTTTTACAGTTTCTGGTTTAGCAACGAAAGTTTTCATGCTAATTAATACCCATTATTTAAATAGTTTCACTTACTAGAACCATCAAATGATGATTCCTCTGTTAAGAGCCCAGTCATCACCCCTTCGAGTGGGTGGCACTCCTGGCTTTCGCCATACAGGTACGGTGGGTCGCAAGATTATAGAGAAGGGTGTGGAAAAAATCACCTTTTTTCCCAAAAAAAATGTTTTTTTTTCATATCCACGGTCATTAATTGCTAATTAGACCAATAAATCACAACTTAAAGTGTGCTAATCATACTAAAAGTGCAATAGCCTTGAGTAATTAACAGCAGTAATTAATCCGTTAGATGTGCTCTTGCTAAATATTGCTCACTTTGCATTTCAATTAAGCGTGAACAACAGCGCTCAAATTCAAATAACAATCGTCCTTCAGTATAAAGCTCAATTAATGGCACCGCCGCAGAAATAATCACCGTCACGTTACGCTCATAAAATTCATCGACCATGGCGATGAAACGCCGTGCGGCATCTTGCTCTTTCATCACCATCACATCTGCGATAAGCACGGTGTGATATAACTGTGCAATTTCAATATAATCATTTTGACTACGCGCAGTTTGACATAGCTGATGAAAACTAAACTGCACCACCCCGCTAGCTTCTCGTTGAGTCGTTATTGGACGCTGATTAATAATAATATCTTTAGCGTAATACCGCGGTTCAAAGCTCAGTTGCTCAAAATAACGCGCTAAATTAGCATCGGCTTGTGGTCCTAGTGGCGAATAGTAAATTTCAGCCTGTGCTAAAGAACGCAACCGATAATCAATACCAGCATCAATATTAACCACCAGACAATGTTGTTCAATAAGAGCGATTGCTGGCAGAAACCGTGCACGTTGCAAACCATTTCGATATAAACAATCAGGCGCGATATTTGATGTCGCAACTAAAGTAATCCCCCGTCTAAACAACGCATCAAGTAAAGTAGCTAAAATCATCGCATCGGTAATATCACTAACAAAAAATTCATCGAAACAAATAATATCAGTTTGTTGTTTAAAATTATCAGCCACATGCTCTAACGGATCTTCAGTTCCATCAAGCAGTTGCAACTGCTGATGAACCCGATACATAAAGCGATGAAAATGAATCCGCATTTTTCGTTCTATTGGCAAACAGTCATAAAAGGTATCAACCAAATACGTTTTCCCGCGCCCAACCCCTCCCCAAAAATACAGTCCCGTTACTGGCACGATATCTGCTTGAGTGGTTGTGGTTTGAAATAATGTTTTAGTCGCCGACCATAATCGTTGCCATTCGGTTGTGGCTGGTAATGGGGCAACTGGCGCTATCAACCTATGGTACAAATCATTTAAATGAGTGACGGCCTGAGCCTGAGCAGGGTCTGCAAAAAAATCGAGACGTTGTAGATCTGCATGATATTTATTAAGCGGCGTCTGCTGCTGATTCATTTGAAGTTGTCCCTTTTTATCTTATTTGCCATAAAATTAGAGCATAAATAGTCACAATAGATGATTGAATTTGTTCCATGCGTAACCCGCTCAAGGTATAGTAATAGCGTTATTACCTATTAATAAACAGCACTCTGACTGAAAAAACACGTATTAACATCAAAATCACAAGGAATTATCATGGCTATGAGTTGGATTATTGCAGCTGCTATTTTTATTGCCGGAATCTTTATTGGTTCCATCGTAAGTCGCTTAACCAATAAAAATCAAAATCAACAAATATCATTAAAAAAAGATCTTGATAAATCAAAGTACGAGCTAGAACAATATCGACAAGAACTTGTTGATCATTTTGCTCGTAGCGCAGAGTTATTAGACAACGTATCTAAAGATTACAGTAAACTTTATGAACATATGGCAAAAACATCTGCAGAGCTTATGCCTAATTTACCAACCCAAGACAACCCATTCGCACAACGAATAACCACCTTGGAACAAGTAAAGAATGATAAGCCAATTGAAGATGAAGTCATGGATCATCAACCGCGTGACTACGCAAATGGTGCCACAGGTCTCTTCAGTGATAAAGCAACTACCGTTAGAGAAGATGAAATTGCTACCCCTGAGCAGCAAGTAAAAGCCAGCTAACAGTTAATCACCATATCAATACCTCCACCACAAAACATCACGGTAGAGGGAACTTAATTCCAGTTAACAAGTCATACTTTAACTTGTTAACTTGGAGTTAAATCATGCGTAAAAAAAATCTTTTTCTTATTAGTGCATTAGCTTTAACTGTTAGTGCTCTTTTGTCACCAATCGCCGCTAATGCCGCATTACCAATAGCGGTAAATAGTCAACCACTACCCAGTCTTGCTCCCATGCTTGAACAAGTAACGCCTGCTGTTGTGAGTATCGCAATTGAAGGCAAACAAGTTTCAAAGCAACAAATTCCAGAAGCCTATCGCTTTTTCTTTGGCCCTAATTTTCCAGCCGAGCAAGTTCAAGAACGCCCTTTTCGTGGCTTAGGTTCTGGGGTTATTATTGATGCAGACAAAGGCTATATTGTTACCAACCAGCATGTTATCAATAACGCTGATAAAATAATGGTTCAACTTTATGATGGTAACGAAGTAACGGCGAAGTTGATTGGTAGTGATAAATTATCCGATATCGCCTTGCTACAAATCGATACTCCACAAAAACTAACGGCTATAAAATTAGCCAATTCTGATAAGTTACGTGTGGGGGATTTTGCGATTGCAATTGGTAACCCTTTTGGCCTCGGGCAAACTGTCACCTCCGGTATTGTATCTGCGTTAGGGCGTAGTGGTTTAAACCTTGAAAACATAGAGAATTTCATTCAAACAGATGCCGCAATTAATAGTGGTAACTCTGGTGGCGCACTGATTAACCTTAATGGCGAACTGATCGGTATTAATACTGCAATACTGGCTCCAGATAACGGTAACGTTGGAATTGGTTTTGCTATTCCTGCCAATATGGTGAACAACCTTACCGCGCAAATTATCAAATTTGGTCATGTGCAACGCGGTACATTAGGGGTACAAGGACGTGAACTGACCGCAGAATTAGCCAAAACATTTGGTTATGACACCAATCAGGGTGCGTTTGTAAACCAAGTAATGCCAAATTCTGCCGCACAAAAAGCAGGTCTAAAAGCAGGTGATATCATTACTACAGTTAATGGCAGTCCTATTCGTTCATTCAGTGAGTTACGCGCAAAAATAGCCACATTAGGTGCCGGTAAAACCCTGACACTGCAAGCGATGCGCAATGGTAAATTACAACAATTTACCGTCACTCTGAGTGCTAGCGCTGATAGTATCGTCAAAGCTGATGATCTTCACACTAGCTTAACTGGCGCCCAACTCACAAATGTTACTGTTAACGGTAAGGCCCGCGGCGTTGAAGTTAGCCAACTCACTAAAGGATCGTTAGCTGCACGTTCAGGACTACTCAAAGGTGACATTATTATTGGTCTCAATCGAACTGCAATTAATAACCTCGGCCAACTGCGTAAAGCTCTAGAGCATCCACCTAAAGTCATCGCGCTCGAAATTCAACGCAGTAATAATGTGCTGTATATTATCATTCGTTAGCCATAATTAGCGCTCACTGAGCTGATATTACTGCTTGGCTTTAACGGTGATAATCAACGTCAAAGTTGGTCTCACTCCAGAGGGGTGCTATTCTGTTAGCACCTTTTTATTACCCATTTTATAAGGACTGTTAATGCTGGCATTTATTGGTCGCTCTATTCTCCTCGGCCTTATCACTGCTATTATTGTGCTCATTGCCGTCCCTGATTTACGTCCGACGACGCCAGCGTCCTTATCATTACCCGATAGCGGTTCAACCCCACTTTCTTTTAATTATGCAGTTCGTCGTGCCTCGCCGGCAGTGGTTAATATTTATAATCGTCGTTATGACAATAATAATAGTGAAGAGCGTGAATTACGTACCCAAGGGTTAGGATCTGGCGTTATCATGAGCGATAAAGGCTATATCGTTACTAACTACCATGTTGTTGCTCATGCTGATCAAATCATTGTGGCCTTACAGGATGGACGAGTACTCAATGCCCAATTAATTGGCTTAGATCAGCTCACTGATCTCGCAGTATTAAAAATCAATGCCGATAACTTGCCAGTGATCCCGGTTAATCCCCAATATAAAGCTGCCGTGGGCGATGTGGTACTGGCAATAGGCAACCCTTATAACCTTGGCCAAACTACTACTTTTGGAATTATCTCAGCCACAGGACGCTCAGGCATGAGTTTCTACGGCCCCCAAGATTTCCTCCAAACAGATGCTGCAATTAATAAAGGCAATTCTGGTGGTGCATTAGTCAATACGCGTGGTGAATTAGTTGGCATTAACACTGCCTCTTTCCAACAAGCAACCAATATTGAAACTTATGGTATTTCGTTTGCGATTCCCTACCAGCTGACGATTAAGATCATGCAAAAATTGATTGCTGATGGGCGAGTTATTCGAGGTTGGATTGGTATTCAAGGTCGTGAAATCAACCCGCTAATGGCACGACTTTATGACGTCGCTAAAGTCAATGGCATCATTGTTGATGGTCTAGATCCGACAGGCCCGGCATCAAAAGCAGGGTTTAAGAAAAATGATATCGTGATTGAGATAGCGGGTAAGGAAGTGACTAATGTACAAAGTGTACGTGATATCGTGACTGATATTCGTCCGGGTACCCATATTCAAGTGAAGATATTACGTAATGGCAAACCACTGATGATTCCCGTTACCGTTGCGAATAGGCCACCAATGGCTAACCCGCCTAAATAAGCGCCTATCACGGTACGATTAACCAAAAAACAGCAATAAAAAACCTCGCATGATGCGAGGTTTTTTTATAGCTTGAAACGATGAGTGCTTATTCAGAGATACGTTCGATATTCATACCTAACGCACTGAATTTTTGCTCAATAAATTCGTAACCACGATCGATATGATAAATACGATCAACGATAGTTTCGCCTTTAGCAATACTACCAGCAATCACTAAACTCGCAGAGGCACGTAAATCAGTCGCCATGACTTGGGCGCCACTTAAACCATCAGTATCGCCACAAATCACAGTATTACCTTCGATTTCAGCGTGAGCACCCATACGGATCAATTCAGGAATATGCATAAAACGGTTTTCAAAAATCGTTTCAGTAATAATGCCAGTACCTTTCGCCATTAAATTTAATAGCGAGAATTGGGCTTGCATATCTGTCGGGAAACCAGGATGTGGTGCAGTGCGAATATTAACCGCTTTTAGCTCACGATCCGTCATATCAAGACTGATCCAATCACTGCCAGTTTCAACTAATGCACCAGCTTCATCTAGCTTAGCAAGTACTGCTTCAAGTAATTCAGGCTTGGTATTACGACATACAATCTTACCACCAGATACCGCAGCTGCAACTAAAAAAGTACCTGTTTCAATTCGGTCAGCAACCACTTCATGATAGCCGCCAGCAAGACGTTCAACACCTTCAATGGTGATAGTTGCAGTACCAGCACCCGTAATTTTAGCGCCAATCGCATTTAAGAATGCAGCAGTATCTTCAATCTCTGGCTCACGGGCTGCGTTTTCAATCACAGTCGTGCCTTCAGCTAATGTTGCCGCTGACATAATCGTTACAGTTGCGCCAACACTGACTTTATCCATAACAATATGAGCGCCTTTTAGACGACCATCAACAGCGGCTTTAACATAACCTTCATCTAATGTGATAACAGCACCAAGTTGCTCAAGACCTGCAATATGTAAATCAACTGGACGTGCACCAATAGCGCAACCGCCAGGTAATGACACTTGACCTTGACCAAAACGTGCCACTAATGGACCTAATGCCCAAATAGATGCACGCATGGTTTTCACGAGATCATAAGGGGCACAGAATTCATTAACATCACTCGCGTCGATATGAACCGAAGCACCATTACGGGAAACTTTCACGCCTAAACGCGACAGCAATTCCATGGTGGTATCAATATCACGTAACTGAGGTACATTAGCAATCTCTACTGGACCTTCAGCAAGCAACGCTGAGAATAGAATAGGCAATGCTGCATTTTTAGCACCTGAAATAGACACTTCACCGCTTAATGGGCCACTGCCCTGAATACGAAACTTTTGCATCATTTAGCTCTCTATAACGACATTAATTTTTTATCACGCGCCCATTCTTCAGGCGTAAATGTTTTAATACTTAACGCGTGAATGTCGTTTGCTGCAATACGATCCATTAATGGACCATAAATTGTTTGTTGTTTTTTAACACGGCTCATGCCGTCAAATAAGGTACCCACTGCGATCACTTGGTAGTGGCTACCTTCACCTTTAACGATGATTTCATCAACGTCTAAAGCGCTTTCTAGAATTTGTTTAATTTCAGAGATTTCCACAAGCTATCCTCTCTACAGCTTACTCCATGCAAGCTGCTAACATTGGTTCGATATGGCTTAAGCGAAACAGCGTCTTAAGCTGCTGAGGTACATTATGTAACATCACACCACTTCCCGCTTGCTCAAGTTGCTGGCACAAATGTAGCAACATTACCATGCCTGCGGAGTCAACTCGAGACAAGTCAGCAAGATCGATGGTTAAGCGCTTATTATGTGGCATCCATTGGTGTCTTTGACGCCAGAAATCAGGCACTGTGTCACGATCTAATACCCCTGACAAGTGGTATTGCCCTTCCGCAATGACCTGCCAACAAATCTTATCAACAGCCATGGTTAGTTGTTCTCTATTTGGATCGGTTTCGCCGCCAAATCACGTAAACTTTGCGTCACAGCATCAATACCTTTGGTACGTAGCTGACCGCTCCATTCACTTTGTTTAGTTGAAAGCATACTGACACCTTCAGCTACCATGTCAAATCCCTGCCATTCTTTGGTTTTTTTATTCAAACGTAATTTGAAATCAAGACGAATAGGCGGACGTTGTGGATCAACAATATCGACTCGAACAGAAATAATACTCCGATCAGCAGGTACTGGTTTTGGTGATTCTAATTCAATTTTTTGATCAGTATATTGAGTAAGAACTTGTGCATACGACGCAACTAAGTAATCAGTAAAAGCAGCAGTAAATGCATCACGCTGCTCAGCAGTTGTATTACGTAAATTAGAGCCTAATACTTTGTAAGCAGCATAACGGGTATTAATATATGGTAATAACTCTTGCTTAACGATCAGTCGTAATTCTTCTGGGTTCGCTCTAATTTTTGTTTGTTCAGCTTTTAAGGTACCAAACAAATGTGCAGATACTTTATCCATCATTTGATAAGGGTTAGTCTGATCAATCGTCGCCGCTTGTGCTAGCATTGGTATTGCCAATAAACACAGCATTAAGCCTCGTACAAATTTCATAGTGGTTCTCCTCATTATTTCTTATCGCCGCCAAGGCTATACAGCACTTGACCAATCATATCTTCTAATACTAACGCGGATTTAGTGTCTTCAATTAAATCACCGTTATGTAGCATCTCAGTATCAGTATCTATAAACCCAGGACGAATACCTAAGTACTGCTCACCCAATAACCCTGAGGTTAGGATCGACGCAGAGCTCGTTTCAGGGAAATAACCAAACTTTTTATTGATTTCTAAAGTCACAATCGGCACGTAAGTTTGCTTATCTAACGTAATCGCTGTTACTTCACCGACAGTAACACCACCAACCTTGACCGGTGAACGTACTTTCAAACCACCAATATTGTCAAAATGGGCTTTGAGGGTATAAGTTTCTGTACTACCGAAACTTTGTACGTTAGCGACTTTAAACGCTAACACTAATAAGGCACTAATGCCGGCTAGCATAAAAACGCCAACCCACAACTCTAATCGTCTATTTTGTTGCATTGTCTTTATCCATGTAATTTATGCCGTCGTATGCATGCGGCTAAGTGAATGTTTAGCTACCAAACATTAATGCTGTTAACACAAAATCAAGTCCCAGTACCGCCAATGATGAATTAACTACTGTACGAGTTGTTGCACGGCTGATCCCCTCCGACGTGGGTACGGCATCATAACCATTAAAGACTGCAATCCAAGTTATCACGATGGCAAACACGACTGACTTGATAATGCTATTACCAATATCAGTACTGAAATCAACAGATGATTGCATCACTGACCAGAAGCTACCGTAATCAATGCCTTTCCAATCAACACCAACTAACTGTGCCCCCCAAAGTCCAATTAAAGAGAACATCAGTGCCAATAATGGCATTGAAATTACCCCCGCCCAAAAACGTGGTGCAATCACTCGACGTAGCGGATCGACGGCCATCATTTCCATGCTCGATAATTGTTCTGTGGTTTTCATCAGTCCAATTTCAGCGGTCAATGCTGAGCCTGCTCGACCTGCAAATAACAAGGCTGTGACCACAGGCCCCAATTCACGCAGTAATGATAATGCCACCATTTGCCCAAGGCTAGTTTCGGCACCATAACCCGCTAGCACCAAATAACCTTGAAGGCTTAACACCATACCGATAAATAATCCCGAGACTAAAATAATCGCCATTGATAACACCCCAACTGAATACAGTTGTTTGATTAATAATGGCAACATTTTTTTCGGTTGTGGCTTACACACTAACGCGCCATATAACATCAAGCTTGCACGCCCGCATGCTTGACACTTTTCAATGGTCGCTCGTCCCAATCGGGAAATAGCATCAATAATCATTTTTTGCTCATATTCTTTGTTGTAATAGACTGATGCCATAACGACTATCAGAACCACACATTAACCAAACAAATCATCACTTAATGGCTGTGCTGGAAATTGAAACGGCACTGGACCATCCGCATCACCATCTAAAAATTGACGTACCTGAGGATTAGTATCTGCACGTAATTGATTCGGTGTCCCACTGCCAATGATCTTAGCACCGGAGAGAATATACACATGATCAGCAATGCTCATCACTTCAGGCACATCGTGCGATACAATTACTGAAGTAATATTTAATGCTTGATTAAGATCGCGGATTAATTTGACCAATACACCCATAGTAATCGGATCTTGACCAACAAAAGGTTCATCGTACATCATCAAATCAGGATCAAGCGCAATCGCACGAGCCAATGCAGCTCGACGTGCCATACCACCAGATAACTCATTGGGCATTAATTGTGCCGCACCACGTAACCCTACCGCTTCTAATTTTAAGAGCACTAAGGTGCGTAGCAAATCTTCAGGTAACTGTGCGTGTTCACGTAATGGAAACGCGACATTATCGAATACTGTCATATCAGTAAATAATGCCCCTGATTGAAATAGCATACTCATTCGTTTACGCGCTTGATAAAGTTCACTGCGACGTAATGTTGGTATATTCCATTGATCAAACCACACCTCACCACTATCAGGCGCAATCTGACCGCCAATTAAACGTAATAAGGTGGTTTTGCCGATCCCTGACGGCCCCATAATCGCGGTAACTTTTCCGCGTGGAATATCAAGGCTAATATCATCAAAAATAACTCGACTTCCTCGAGAGAAGCTCATATTTTTAATCGAAACAAGTACATCATCATTGAGCATTATGTTTACGTTACCTCTAGCTAACTAGCTTGCGTAAGCGATGAATATTGATGTTATCTGACACAATCGTGCTTCATACCTCTTCATAATAAACATCTGAAAAACAATCAGTAGGTATTATAAAAATAGAGCGCCGATGATAGGAGGAATTAACTATCAACTCAACCTAAGCGCGGTATTATCACGCTTTAATGGTGGATTTTTATCAAAAATAAAACATTTACCATAAAAACGGCACTAACAGCACGATTTCAGCCTAAAACAAATCATAGCGATTGTAATTTTGACACAATAAAACATCGTTTTAATAGTGTAAATAGTCAAACTGCTATTTCTCGCCTCAATTGGTTGTGATTCAGCGATGGTTTACCAAGATCGTTACTATAAAACCGCCTCAAGATGATAATTAGTATTGGCTTATGCTTCCCTTTTGCATGAGTTAACGTCAAAATTAGCAACTCAAATTGGAAATATTTCATCAATTGACTGAAATTCGCTCTTTAGCGAGTCGTACTGAAAAGGAATTAACATGCTAGAAGCCATTGTGTTGCTCTGTATCGGATTAGCTTTACTGGTTTGGAGTGCCGATAGATTGGTATATGGTGCGGCGGCACTAGCAAAAAATTTTGGTGTTGCGCCACTAGTTATTGGTATGACAATTCTAGCTATGGGATCATCTGCACCAGAAATGATGGTATCGGCTACCGCAGCCCTTGCTGATAAAACCGATACTGCAGTTGGTAACGTGTTAGGTTCAAATATTGCCAATATCGCGTTAATTCTCGGTATCACCGCAATAATCAAACCATTGTGCATAAGTTCAACCATTATTCGCCGCGAACTACCAATAATGCTTGGGGTTACGGTTATCGCCGGTGCTGTTCTATGGGATAATTATTTAAGCCGTAATGAAGGTATTATCTTAGCAGTACTGTTTGGCCTGTTCTTAATCGTAATGCTAAAAATCAGTCGTGGCAGTAAAAGTGATCCTTTAGTTGAAGAACAACAAGCAGATATTCCAACTGGGGTGACTAATACTAAGGCTATTATTTGGGTTTTTATTGGCTTAGGTCTCTTATTATACTCTTCAGACATGGTGGTTGAGTCAGCAGTTACTATCGCTAAATACTTCGGCATGAGTGATTTAGTGATTGGCTTAACGATTATTGCTGTCGGTACCAGCTTACCTGAACTTGCCGCCTCAATTGCGAGTGTCTTTAAGGGCGAAGATGATATGGCAGTTGGTAATATTATCGGCTCCAATATTTTTAATATCTTAGCGGTAATGGGCATTCCCGGATTACTGAATCCATCCGCATTAAGTCCACTGGCTATGAGCCGTGACTTTTATGTTATGTTGGCTATTTCAATTTTATTACTGCTAATGGCACTCGGAAAACGACGCCAAATTAGTCGTATTGAAGGCGGAATATTAGTGGTTTGCTTTATTGCTTATCAAGCATTCTTGTTTCTAAATATTGCCGCATAAAGGAGTTTTTTCTGATGTCTGGTCAATTTGATTTTTGCAGCTATGGTAAAAAGGTACTCGATACTGAGTTACAAGCCCTTGAAAAAATCCGTCATTATATTGATAGCAGCTTTAGCCAAGCTTGTGAGTTAATCTTACATTGCCAAGGGAAAGTTATCGTGATGGGGATGGGGAAATCAGGTCACATTGGGCGAAAAATAGCAGCAACATTGGCCAGCACAGGAACCCCTGCTTTCTTTGTTCACCCTGGTGAAGCCAGCCATGGTGACTTAGGTATGATTAAAAAAAATGATGTCGTGATTGCGATTTCTAATTCAGGCGAAGCGACTGAAATCCTCGCTTTATTGCCCGTCATTAAACGGCTTGGTATTGCAATGATCAGCGTAACAGGTAAACCCGAATCTAGTATGGCAAAAATGGCACAAGTGCATCTTCAAGTAACGGTAGATAAAGAAGCTTGCCCACTAAATCTAGCGCCAACCTCTAGTACTACAGCCACGCTGGTTATGGGTGATGCGGTCGCAATTGCAGTTATGGAAGCGCGCGGCTTTACTGCTGATGATTTTGCACTTTCTCACCCTGGCGGGGCGTTAGGTCGCAAATTATTACTTCGCATTGCAGATGTTATGCATAGTGGCGAGTTGCTACCTATGATTGAGGAGCATGCCAGCATCAAAGATGCATTGTTAGAAATATCACACAAAGGCTTAGGCATGACGGCAATTGTTGATCATAACCAACAATTACGTGGTATTTTTACTGACGGTGATTTACGACGCTTACTGGATAATCATGTTGATATTCACAACACCAGTATTGGTACAGTGATGTCGACTAACCCACGAACTATTTCGCCACAACTATTAGCCGCAGAAGGGCTAAAATTAATGGAAGATAACAAAATTAATGGCTTATTGGTGACCGAAAATAACCAATTAGTTGGGGCGCTAAATATGCACGATTTACTTAAAGCCGGCGTCATGTAACGCTATTATAAAGCGTATACCTATTTAGAAACTATCGGTAACATCTAAGACAATAAAGGCTTAAGTCTATGACTTTTAAAAAGCTACTCTATGTACTGCTAATGATTATATGTGCATGGCTCAGCTACTATCTACTTGAACAACATTGGCGACAAGATGTCCAAGTAACACCTAATGACGAAAAACCGATGTTTATTGGTAATAAAGTCAGTAACACTAGTTTCAATTTGAAAGGCGTACGCCAATATCAAATTGATGCTGAGCACCTTGAGCATTTCAACGTTAGTGGTATCACTACGTTCACTAAACCAGTGCTATGGGTATTTAAGCAAGGTCAAAATGCTGAGTGGCGAGTAAGTGCTAACAACGCCAAACTAGAGTCAGATAAAATCTTACACCTTCAAGGTAATGTGCGTATTTTTAACTTATTACCTGATTCAGATATTCAGGTTATTAAAACAAATAATCTACGCTTAAATTTAGTTAATAAAGATTTTGATACCAATGATCATGTCACAATCAATGGCCCTGTTTTTCAAAATGAAGGCGATGGCATGAAAGGTAATATGGATCGTAATGTGGCAACTCTCTTAAAAAATGTAAAAGGTAGATATGAACCGACTAAAAATTAGTACTCTACTATGCTTGTTGTGTATCAGTGCACCAACATGGGCTATGAAAAGTGATACCAAGCAACCCATTTATATTGATTCAGACAGTCAACAAGTTGATATGCCGAATAATATTGTCACTTTTATCGGTAATGTTAAGTTGCGCCAAGGTACGATTGATATTCGCGCCAATAAAGTCGTTGTGACTCAACCAAATGCTAAATCCAAGCAGCAAACGATCATGGCATATGGAAAACCGGCAACTTTCCATCAAATAATGGAAGACGGTAAACCTCTTGATGGTGAAGCGCTTACGATGCACTATGAAACAGCGACTGAACGCCTAAAAATGACAGGAAAAGCTCAACTTAATCAAGACGGTAGCAATATTAAAGGTAATATCATCACCTACAATATTCGTGACCAACGCCTAGTAGCAGAAAGCGGCAACAAAGAGCGTGTCACCACGGTGATACTACCAAGTCAATTAAACAATAATAAGAAATAAACATCATTTATGGCTATTCTAAAAGCTGAACACCTTGCAAAAAGTTACAACGGGCGCAAAGTCGTTTCCGATGTAAGTCTTGAGGTAGAATCAGGAAAAATTGTTGGTTTACTTGGTCCTAATGGCGCCGGTAAAACCACTTCATTTTATATGATCGTTGGCTTAGTTAGCCGCGATGAAGGCACTATCACCATCGATGGAGAAGATATTAGCCTACAACCAATGCATAACCGTTCACGAATGGGTATTGGCTATTTACCCCAAGAAGCATCAATCTTTCGTCGATTAACGGTTTATGACAACTTAATGGCGGTGCTAGAAACCCGTAAAGAGCTCACCAAAGAAGGTCGACAAGACAAAGCTGAAGAGTTATTGGATGAGTTTAATATCCAACACATTCGCGATAGTTTAGGACAAGCATTATCAGGTGGTGAGCGTCGTCGAGTTGAAATCGCTCGCGCATTAGCAGCAAATCCGAAATTTATTCTACTTGATGAGCCATTTGCAGGTGTCGACCCTATTTCAGTTATCGATATCAAAAAGATCATTAAACATTTACGGGATCGTGGGTTAGGGGTATTAATTACTGACCATAATGTCCGTGAAACACTGGATGTCTGTGAACATGCTTATATTGTAAGCCAAGGCCATCTTATCGCTAATGGCACCCCGGATCATGTACTCAATCATGAGCACGTTAAACGGGTTTATCTTGGTGATCAGTTCCGTCTCTAGCATTCACTATTGATTACAGATACTAACAACAATAACAATAAGGTGTATCAACGTTAATGAAAACTTCGCTCCAACTTAAGCTCGGTCAACAGTTAGCAATGACGCCTCAGCTACAACAAGCCATTCGCTTGTTGCAGCTATCTACGTTGGAACTCCAACAAGAAATTCAAGAAGCGCTTGATGGTAACCCTCTCCTAGAGCTCGATGAAACACTTGATGCGGATGAAGTCAGCACTAACAATGACACCTCCACCGCAGAAACCACCACTAACGACAGCAGTGAAAATCTCGACGATATTGAAAGCTTTGATACAGCAGAAGCACTAGAAACGCGCGAACTACCCACTGAACTCCCTGTTGATAGCACTTGGGATGATGTTTACAGTGCCGGCACAGGTAGTGCTGGCATTGCGATTGATGACGACATTCCTGTGTATCAAGGTGAAACCACCGAATCACTACAAGATTACTTAATGTGGCAAGTGCATCTAACCCCATTTAGTGAAACGGATTTAGCCATTGCGACCGCCATTATCGATGCGGTTAATGAAAAAGGCTATCTCAGCTGCACTACTGCTGAAATTCTTGAGAACTTCGAAGATGAAGAGCTTGAGATTGAACTTGATGAAGTAGAGGCTGTACTTAAACGAGTACAGCAATTTGATCCTCTCGGGGTCGCCTCTCGTAATTTACAAGAATGTTTATTACTGCAACTTGCCACTTATCCAACCCAGACCCAATGGCTTACTGAAGCTAAAACGCTATTGCGCGAACACATTAATTTATTAGGCAATCGCGATTATCGTCAGCTAATGCGAGAGACCAAGCTCAAAGAGCCAGAACTTAAAGCGGTAATGGATCTGATCCATAGCTTAGATCCTCGCCCAGGTAACCGCGTAATATCAACTGAAACTGAATACGTTATTCCCGACGTGTCAGTATTTAAAGAGAATGGCAAATGGGTCGTCAGTATTAACCCTGATAGCATTCCACGCATCAAAGTTAATCAGCAATATGCCGCATTGAGTAACAACACCCGTAATAGTGCTGATGGCCAATTTATCCGCACCCACCTACAAGACGCTAAATGGCTAATTAAAAGCCTTGAAAGTCGCAATGAAACCTTGCTCAAAGTTGCTCGCTGTATTGTAGAACAACAGCAAGATTTTTTTGAATTTGGTGAAGAAGCCATGAAACCGATGGTTCTTAACGACATCGCTCTTGCGGTTGAAATGCACGAATCCACCATATCCCGAGTCACTACACAAAAATATATGCATACACCTCGGGGTATTTTTGAATTGAAATACTTCTTCTCAAGTCATGTCAGTACGGATAATGGCGGTGAATGTTCATCGACAGCTATTCGCGCACTGGTGAAGAAACTTGTTGCTGCTGAAAATCAGGCTAAACCCCTGAGTGACAGCAAAATTGCGACTTTATTGGCAGAACAAGGGATCATGGTTGCGCGACGAACTATCGCTAAGTACCGTGAATCTTTAGGAATTCCGCCATCAAATCAGCGAAAATGTCTGATCTAAATCGGATCAGCGCCAACAAAAGGAAGATGTCTATGCAAATCAATATTACCGGACACCATGTTGATGTAACCGATTCTTTACGAGAGTATGTCAGTACCAAATTTGAAAAATTAGAGCGATTCTTCGACAAAATCAATACTGTACAAGTGATCTTAAATGTCGAAAAGCTCCAACAAATTGCCGAAGCAACACTGCATATTAATTCAGGAGAAATCCACGCAAAGGCTGATTCTGAAAATATGTATGCCGCGATTGACGAATTGACTGATAAACTGGTCCGTCAATTAAACAAACATAAAGATAAACTCAATAGTCACTAATCATGCAACTGAGTAAAGTATTGAGCCTGGACTGCACCAAAAGTGCAGTCCCCTGCTCCAGCAAAAAACGCGCGCTAGAGCTCATCAGTGAGATCGCCGCAGCACATCTTGATCAAAATCCGCAGCCATTATTTGAATGTATGCTCAATCGTGAAAAATTGGGTACCACAGGTATTGGTAACGGCATTGCGATTCCGCATGGTCGAATCAGTAACAGTGATCACGCTATTGCGATCCTGATTCAATGCCAAGATCCAATCGACTTTGATGCCATTGATGGCCAACCGATTGATCTTTTATTTGCCCTTCTGGTTCCTGAAGAACAATGTAAAGAGCATTTATCGACCCTTGCAAGCATGGCTGAAAAACTTGGAAATAAGAAAATTTGCAAGCAATTACGCAATGCAACAACCGATCAAGAATTATATAACATACTGATTGATGAAGAATAAATCAGTGAACCCCCACATAAAGAAGGTAGCTTAACCATGAGGTTAATGGTTGTTAGTGGCCGCTCAGGTTCTGGTAAATCGGTCGCACTACGCGTGCTAGAAGATTTAGGGTATTACTGTGTTGATAACCTTCCCGTACACCTGCTGCCACAATTTGTAAATGACATAGCAAATAGCGAGCAAGACATAGCTGTTAGCATCGATATTCGTAATATGCCACCGCACCAAGGTGAGCTCGAAGCCATTTTTAAAAATTTAGCCAGTGATGTTGATGTCAACATTATTTTTCTCGATGCTGATGATAAAGAGTTGGTCAAACGCTACAGTGAAACACGCCGTTTACACCCGTTATCTCGCCATAACATGAGCTTGGAACAAGCTATCCAATCAGAAAGTGCTTTGCTAAGTGATCTTAAAGAGCATGCGGATCTTGTAATTGATACCACTAACCGCTCCATTCATGATTTAAGTGAAACTGTTCGTGCTCGAGTATTAGGCCGTGAAGCACGAGAGTTGATCTTAGTGTTTGAATCTTTTGGTTTTAAACATGGTCTCCCTTCTGATGCTGACTATGTATTTGATGTGCGTTTTTTACCTAATCCACATTGGGTGCCTGAGCTCAAACCCCAAACAGGTCTTGATCAAGGCGTAAAAGATTTTTTATCCGCGCATGCTGAAGTCAATAAGCTTAATTATCAATTGCGTAATTTCATCGAAACTTGGCTACCTATGTTAGAAAAAAATAATCGTAGTTATGTCACAGTAGCCATTGGCTGTACTGGCGGACAACACCGTTCGGTCTATATCGCCCAGCAACTTGCCGATTATTTTACTCAGCAAGGTCAACAAGTGCAGGTGCGTCATCGCACGCTGGAAAATTATAAATGACCATCAGCCGTGAGTTATTTATTCGTAATCGTCTCGGGCTCCATGCTCGAGCGGCGATAAAGTTGGTTGAGTTAGCTCAAAGCTTTGAAGCCGTCATTACTATCTCTAATGGTGATAACAGTGCTACAGCTGATAGCGTAATGGGATTACTGATGCTTGATTCAGCACAAGGCCAAAAAATCATGGTCAGTGCTGAAGGCCAAGATGCTAAATCTGCTTTGATTGCCGTTTCAAGCCTAATTGAAGCGGGATTTGATGAAGAAAATTAACAAACTATCTCACTAACAATCGATTATTAGCTATTAAATCCTGGTTTATTGCTCAACTTAATAACTTTTTTAGTGCGCGATACATTCTCGCCAAATACGCTTTTTAGAGGTTCTTGGTAGATAAAAAGCATGAAATGTAGATATATCACCATTATGATCATGCGTATCGCCCATACTTGATTGGTTTATGAGCTAATTAAATATCAATCAGCAGGAGACAAAGGCTAACTGATTACGTTAAAATTCAGCTTATTGCGCCATCAAATATAAGTGGGCCTAATACCTATGGCGGATGTATTAGAACAAGATCAAACCCATCACACACTCCAAGAAGTCAACAAAGCACTTGAAAATGGCATGTTTGTCCATGTTCGCCGATTACTCCAAGATATGGAGCCGGAGGATATTGCTCACCTGTTAGAAGCCTCGCCTCCGAAAGAACGTCAAGTCTTATGGCAATTGACGGATCCGGAAGAGCAAGGGGAGATCCTTGATGAGCTTTCTGAAGATGTAAAAGATGGCATCGTCTCGCAAATGGAACCAGAAAAACTGGCAGCCGTTACCGAGGGGATGGAAAGCGATGATGTCGCATACGTACTTCGTAGCCTCTCTGATGAGCGTTACCAAGAAGTATTGGCACAAATGGATGCCACCGATCGTCATCGTATCGAAACAGCGCTCGCCTACCCGGAAGATACTGCCGGTGGGATGATGAGTACCGATTTTATCACCATTCGTGGTGACGTAACTGCTGATGTAGTATTACGTTATTTACGTATGCGTGGTGAACTTCCAGAAGCAACTGATTCTTTATATGTTGTCGATGATAACCAAGTATTAATTGGTCATCTATCTCTATCTACCTTGATCACAACCCAACCAGACATTGAAATTAAAGATGTGATGCAAGATGCTGACGAAGCAATTGCTGTTGATATGGCAGATAGTGAAATAGCGAATATCTTTGAACGTCGAAATTGGCTATCTGCGCCTGTTGTTGACGCTAACAACCATCTATTAGGTCGTATTACTATCGATGACGTGGTTGACTTGATCCGTGAAGAAGCGGAACACTCAATGATGACCATGGCAGGTATGGATGATGATGAAGATACTTTTGCTCCAGTATTAAAATCAGCGAAAAGTCGTAGCATTTGGTTAGGGGTTAATGTCCTAACAGCCTTAGCGGCAGCATCTGTTTCCAACATGTTTGAACACACTTTACAACAGATGGCGACCGTAGCGGTATTAATGACGATTGTGCCATCGATGGGTGGTGTCGCAGGTAACCAAACTGTAGCACTGGTGATTCGAGGCCTTGCTGTTGGCCATATCGGTGATACCAACACCCGCTGGCTACTGAGTAAAGAAGCACGGGTGGGATTAATTAATGGCTTAGTTTGGGCATTAATTATCGGGGTCGTGGTCTTTGTTTGGAAAGGCAGCTTAATGCTGGGTGCCATTATGGCCGGAGCCATGCTAGCCAACCTGTTTATTGCTGGTGTTGCTGGAGTATTAATTCCAATCGGACTTAAAAAACTAAAGATCGACCCAGCACTCGCAGGTGGTATGGCACTCACGACCTGTACTGATATTGTCGGTTTAATGGTGTTCTTAGGTCTAGCAACGATCTTTATTACGCCTTAATTCCGAATAACTAACGCGATCAAAAAAGCCCGAATCAAGCAATTGATTCGGGCTTTTTATTGATAATTTATGCTAGGTTAAATACGATTATTCGCCCGCAATTTTCATTGAATCTAACAGCATTGACCCCGTTAGAATCTGACTGCGAGTTTCAGTATCACGACCAATTGCGACAATATTCTGCATCATATCTTTAAGATTACCCGCAATCGTAATTTCAGATACAGGGTATTGAATTTGACCATTCTCAACCCAGAAGCCAGCAGCACCACGTGAATAATCGCCAGTGATAATGTTAACCCCTTGACCCATCAATTCAGTGACGAGCAAGCCGCGATCCATCTTCTTCAGCATTTGCTCAAAGCTTTCACCGCTTGATGATACTAACCAGTTGTGAATACCACCAGCATGGCCAGTCGGCTGCATCTTCATCTTACGCGCAGCATAACTGGTTAACAAATACGTCTGCAGTGCACCACCCGTAATGATTTCACGATCATAAGTTGCTAAGCCTTCACTATCAAACGGGGTACTTGCCATACCACGTAGAATATGAGGACGCTCGCTGATGTTTAACCATTCTGGAAAAATCTGCTCACCAAGTTTGTCTAATAAAAATGATGATTTACGGTATAGGTTAGCACCGCTTATCCCCATCACTAAGTGGCCAAACAATCCCGTTGCGACATCAGCGGCAAACATCACCGGTGCTTCACGCGTAGTCAGTTTTTGTGGATCAATACGGCTAACCGTACGCTCAGCAGCATGACGACCAACCCGTTCAGGCGTCCACATTTCAGATGCTAGACGTGAAGTGGTATAGCTATAATCACGCTCCATATTGCCATTTTTACCTTCACTGATCACACAACAACTAATGCTATGACGACTAGAGGCATAACTGGCTAACATGCCATGACTATTACCATAAACACGTACACCGTAGTGACTATCGTAGCTAGCACCATCACTTTGTTTTACGCGCGGATCAAACGCAAGCGCAGCTTCTTCTGCGGCAATTGCGACGGCAGCAGCATGGTCAGGCTCAGGCTCATCTGGATGAAATAAGTCTAAATCAGGAATATTACGCGCCATTAACTCTGCTGGACCTGGACCTGCAAACGGATCTTCCGATGTGTAATTTGCAATATCTAAAGCGGCTGCAACAGTTTGAGCAATAGCGGCTTCGCTTAAATCTGAAGTTGATGCACTACCTTTACGGTTGCCACGGTACACAGTAATACCAAGCGCACCATCGCTATTAAATTCAACATTTTCAACTTCACACATGCGAGTTGAAACACTGATACCTGTTGTTTTGTTAATGGCTACTTCGGCTGCATCAGCCTGTTTACCAGCAACTTCAAGCGCTTTTGCTACTGCAGCTTCAAGTTCAACACGCTGATGAGCAACCTGTTCTCTTACGTCCATACAATCACTTAAGGTTAGGGTTTAGCTTATTAGTTATAGAATAATGTAATTTACGCCCAAAATCGTTATTAAACTGATAAAATAGAACTATTGATACAATAAGTGAGCCCATTTATGAGCCGTAAAAACAAAAAAGCCCCTTGGGATGAAGAAGAAGAAATCATCTGGGTAAGTAAATCCGAGATGAAACGCGACATGGAAGAGTTACAAAAAATTGGTGAAGCGTTAGTTGAACTTACACCCAACGCGCTAGCAAAAGTGCCATTAGATGAAGAAATGATGGCTGCAATTAAAGACGCCCAGCGCTTTAGCAAAGAAGCGCGTCGTCGTCAGTTGCAATTTATTGGTAAGCAGATGCGTCATATGGATCTCGAACCAATTCAAGCTGCACTCGACAAATTAAATAATAAGCACTCACAGCACACTGTTGCCCTTAAAAAGCTTGAAATCAAACGTGATAAGCTGATTGAAAATGGTGACAGCATGCTTAATGCTATTATGGTTGATCATCCAGATGCTGATCGCCAACACCTACGCCAATTGGTTCGTCAAGCAGCCAAAGAAAAAGCGCAGGAAAAACCAGGCAAAGCATGCCGTGAGATTTTTCAATATCTAAAATCTTTATACCTTGCTGATTAATCTCCTCGATTAATGCCCTCAGCAATAACAAAAATGCCAGCATCTCTGCCGGCATTTTTATTTAAAATAAAGTAATTACTGTTATTTATTCAGTGCCACCAACCGTCATTGAATCGATCTTCAATGTTGGTTGACCAACACCAACAGGCACGCTTTGACCCGCTTTACCACACACACCAACGCCACGGTCAATATCAAGATCATTACCGACCATCGACACTTGCTGCATCGCCTCAATACCACTACCAATTAAGGTCGCACCTTTAATCGGACGAGTAATTTTACCGTTTTCAATCAAGTAAGCTTCTGAAGCAGAGAAAACGAATTTACCCGAAGTAATATCAACCTGACCGCCACCAAAGTTAGGCGCATAAATACCACTTTTAACACTGGCAATAATTTCTTCTGGAGTATGTTCGCCTGGCAACATATAAGTATTGGTCATTCGCGGCATCGGTAAATGCGCATAGGATTCACGGCGACCGTTACCTGTTGGTGCAACCCCCATTAAACGTGCATTGAGCTTATCTTGCATATAGCCTTTAAGCTTACCGCCTTCAATCAAGACATTATGTTGTGCTGGCGTACCCTCATCATCAATATTAATTGAACCTCGGCGATCGACTAGCGTACCATCATCAACAATAGTACATAACGGCGAAGTCACTTGCTGTCCTATTTGGCCAGCGAACATTGATGAGCCTTTACGGTTAAAATCACCTTCTAAACCGTGGCCTACCGCTTCATGTAATAACACCCCTGGCCAACCCGCCCCTAATACAATCGGCATAGTACCAGCAGGCGCAGCATCAGCTTCAAGGTTAACTAATGCTTGGCGAATCGCTTCATCAGCAAAAAAGATCGCTTGGCTTTTACCGGTTGCATCTTCAGTTAAAAACGTTTCATAACCATAACGACCACCGCCACCAGCACTGCCACGTTCACGCTTATCACCTTTTTCAACCAAGACGCTAATAGATAAACGTACCAATGGGCGAATATCTGCCGCATAAGTACCGTCTAATGCCGCAACTAATACTTCTTCATAGACGCCATTTATACTGGCTGAAACTTCTGTGACCAATGGCTCTTTAGTACGAATATAACGATCAATTTCTTCAAGCAATGCAATTTTTTGGTATTTATCAAAACTACCTAATGGATTAATTGGTGAATAAATACCAGACGATGCCATTGGTGCAAATGTCTGAACTTTGCCATTACCGCCTTGACGCACAATCCCACGCGCAGCTTTAGCACTTTGGGTTAAGGCTAATAAATTAATTTGATCTGAGTAAGCAAAGCCAGTTTTCTCACCAGCAACAGCACGCACGCCTACACCACGATCAATGTTAAACGAGCCATCTTTGATAATACTGTCTTCTAAAACTAACGACTCATGCCAACATGACTGAAAATATATATCAGCATAATCAACATCACGGGTAGCAATTAAGCCAAGAATGTTATGCAATTCATCACGACCAAGACCTGATTGGTCTAGCATGGTACTTTCTACAGTGTTAAGGGTCATTAATTTGCTCTTAATTATTGAATATGACTGAGCACCAAGCGGGCATGATCAGCCACTGGCATATTTGTGCGAATCTTATTAGCTAATTGTAAATCAACATTCGCTGTCAGAACACCCGTTCCTTGTTGTTGGCAAGCAACCACTTGTCCCCATGGATCAACAATCATTGAATGACCCCATGTTTCTCGCGTTTCATTATGCTCGCCCCACTGCGCTGCCGCGACAACCCAACACTGAGTTTCAATTGCTCGCGCTCGCACTAACACTTCCCAGTGGGCTCGTCCCGTCAACTTAGTGAATGCTGCCGGAATAACTATAATATCAGCACCTTGCTGACGTAATTCACTGTAAAGTTGAGGGAAACGAATATCATAACAAATAGATAATCCTAGTTTACCAAAAGGAGTATCGATCACTTTAATGTCGTCACCCGCTTTAAAAGTATCAGATTCTCGGTAACTCTGATGTTTATCGGCAACATTAACATCAAACATATGCATTTTATTATAATGAGCTTGGATCTTACCCTGATCATCAAATAACACCGCAGTCGTCGTGATGCTGCCGTCAGCTTGTAAAATTGGCATCGAACCAATCAATAGCCAAATCCCTAACTGTTGTGAATACTGAGATAGTTGTTGCTGCAATGGGCCGTTGCCCAGTGGCTCAGCCCAGCGTTGATAATCGGCTTTACTGCCAAAAACAACAGTATTTTCAGGGGTAACTACTAATTTAGCCCCCTGTAGCTGCAACCCTTGCATAAACTTCTTTAATTGGCTCAGGTTACGCTCAGGATCTGTGCCTGAGTTCATTTGTACTACACCAATCTTTGTCATGGCTATCTCCTGAACTATAACTGAAATGAATCAGATTCATCGACTATCACTGCAAAAGTAACAGCTTCAACATTAAAGATTACTGCTCTCTGGTATTTTGTATTCACCCTCTAAACGTGATCGTTCGACCACTTTTGGTGAAGCTATCGGTCCCGTAACTTGATAATTAACTTGGGTAATAACGTCTAACACCGGCGATAATACGGTTGAGATCGCGAACACATACAATGCAACTTGCGGTGCAACTGCAAATGCCGTCATTACCGGTAATCCTGAGGTAAAATCAGGAATAAATTTAACGTTAGCATTCACTTTTTCATCAATCAGATTAACTTTACCGTTAATGTACATATCACCCGCTAACGCTTGCATCTTAATATTGTCGCTATCAAAAATACCGTCTTTGATAATGCCGTTACCGCGAATATAATTAAAGGCTAAGCCGTTATCAAATACCCCAGAAAAATCGAGCTTCATTTTTCGTATAATCGAATCAAGACTAAATAAGCCCAGTAATCGCCCTGCACCACCAACACCACTAACGAGACCTTTACCGATATCAGTGGCCACGGTGCCATTTAATGTACTGCGATCTATGCCCCAAGGAGTACCTTGCCAATTAACTATGACATGAGTATTAAACGGTGCATTCTGTACTCCACCTGAAATCCCAAACCTATCAAGTAAATCAGTGCTATTACTGCCACTAATAACGACATCGAGTTTAGTCTGATTATGCCGCTGACCTATACTCCAGTCACCAGATGCATTTAATTTCACATTACCAGATTTAATATTAAACTGCTGCAACTGCAAGCTATTGTTGGTCTTTGTTAACTTTGCCGTTACCGCCCCCAAGCGATAGCCTTGTAACCATGCATCTGCAATCGACAAATCTATTTTCGGTATTGCAGCCATAATGCGGCGATCGTTAGCGGTAACCAACGTTGATGGCAGTTTTGTGGCTAATATTGGCGTTAATAATGCAGCAGGTGGCTGCTGATTTAATTGTGGTAAATTAAGGTGTAGCGATTTTAAAATGACATTTAATGGTCGATTCTTGACCCATGAAATATAACCATTCGCTTCACGTGATGCCAATTTTATCGACCACCCCTGACCACGCGTTGCAACGGTATCAACTTGGTGCCAATTAAGACCACCTAACGTTAATTGACCAATATTTGCCATCACTCGTGTAGGTAATGGCAACGAAAATGCCGCAGTGTTGGCTGTTGTCACTGATGATAGTTTGGCGTTTTTATCCGTTAGTTGCTTTACCACCGCAAGCCATTGGTCAGCATTAAATTGCCGACTATTAATCCGCACTAACTGGCCTTGTAATGGCTGAGTTAATAAGCGTTTTTTACCTATACTAAGGTTACTGGCAGTAATTTTAGGCACTTTTGTCAATAACGACAGTTGTGCTTGATAGCTAACATCAGGCAATAAAGCCTGAGCATACAAGCGGGATTTGTCACCATTAACACGCACCGTCAGCGCTGCAGCAGTGTCTTGAGGTTGCTGGAGTGGATACGGTAATTTAGAACTAACATCATTTAAAGGGATCGTGACACCAACGTTATAATTAACCCCCTTAGGTTTAATATTAACCCCGACCTGAGCTCGCCAATCACTACTACCGCTAACATTATTTAAGACGACGGCTGGCAAATAATCTCTCAACTTAGCCAGTTGCCATCGGCCGCCAATATTAACATTGACCTTATAATCCGCCGCTTGATGACTATTATCGCCATTAAAGCCAAACCGAATTGGTTGCTGATATAATAGCCCTGTCAGTCCTTGTGCTTTAATCGCACTATTCGTAAAACGTAAACTACCACTAACATTATCTATCGCTAAATGCGGTGTGGTAAGTGTAATTGGATTATGCTTGAAATAGACTCGACCACTCGCATCAACCGCGGTGCCATTAAATGGAATATCTAAATTAAGCTTTGCTGTGACAGGCCCTGTCACATCAATTGTCGTCAAAGCACTACCGACAGAATTTGCTAATGGGCTATTAAGCATATATTGGCGAACTTGCGGTCCTGTCGCAGCAAGATCTATTGCCAATTTCAAATGACCATTAGGGGTTAAATCAGCCTCACCAATCACTTTGGAGCTTTGTGCTGCCATTGTTTTAACGTGATTGGAATCAATGTACATCTTGTCATTTTCAAACAATAAATCGAGCTGAAGGTCACGCAATAATGGCCAGCTAGGATCAAAACTAAACTTGGCTTTGGTTAACGGCACAAATGCTTGAAAAACACCATCATGGTGATGATAAGGGAAATTATTTAAAGCGCCGTACCACAAAATACGCGCAGACTTTACTTGACCACCTTTAATCGCCCTCGATAAATAATCAGTGAGCGCATCACCTAATGCTGGTCGTGGTAAATAACGCCAAGTTTGCCCCGCATCAACCACATTCGCTTCGCCGTATAACGATAACCATGGTGCAGCATTATTAGCAATATCCACTCTTGCTTGTCCCGCAAAAGTTAAATCAGGCGTTGCCACTGCAAGTTGATCACTCCATAACGTGGTACTTTTAGCATCTCGATGCCAATAAGCATGTATTTGAGCTTGGTTAATCTTTAATGGTTTGGCAAACACCCGTTCATAGGCAAAGCTGTCAGCTGCAACATTAAGGGTAATTTTGCCTTGCTGACCATCACCTGCAATAGTCGCATTTAAATGATTGAGTCCCGGTACCCATTGCCATGGTTTAACACTTAATTGCTGCACCTTAAATGAAAAACGTGGCACCTTATTATGTTCACCAGCAACCCGAATCTGAGTCAATAATCCACTCGGTTGGAGGTGTTGCACCGCATTAACGATGTGATTCGTCGAGGGTAAAAAATTAATTAATGGTAATAATCGCTGTAAGGCAATATTACTTAAAGCGAGTTTCCATTGTTTTAATTGGTCGTGATCACTAAAAGCTAATTGTCCAGCAATATCAAATGTTGGCCACTCGACATCATCGGTATAAATAGAAAATTTTTCAGTATCAATCCGCCACGTTTTTGAGCCATCAGCTAATCGAATTGGCCTTAATGAAACCAGCCCATGTTTAATATTAATTTGATGCTGTTGCTTACCGGCCTGCCAATCAATAATACTGTTATTGATCTTCGCTTTGCTACTCTCTATCTGGCCCTGTTTTAAGGTTAACCACGCCTCAACACCAATTTCACTATGGGTAATATTTGCTACCCCAGCGAGTTGTTTATTCAACCACGGCGTTACCGAAACGTGTTCACCTTTGATATACACCGAACCGGATAAACTGTTAAGTCCTCCTTGTTCATAAATATCAGCTTTAACCGCTAATTGTCCCAAATCAGTATTGGTAAAATTAATACTGCCTTGTGCTAAATGACGCCCTTCAACGTTCGCCCAATCAAGCTGCTTAATATTAAGTTGCTGCTGATTGCCGGATGGCGCAATAAAAGATACTGACGAATCAAGCAGTTTAAATTGACCTAAACGCGTAAAAAATAATTGCTCTAAATGTTGAGCGACATTGACATCAGCCCCATTAGACGATGATGAAGATGGTTTTATTTTTGTCAGATCAAGATCGACCTGACGAATAGTGACTTGTTTGAAAATGGGCCGTAAATGCAGCGCGGAATGCCAAATATCAAAATAAAATCCAACCTGGCCAATTTTAGCCAACGGTTGCGACTGATTTGGAGCGGAAAGCGTAATACCCGTTAAGGTTAAAGCCGGGCCTGCCGCTTGCCAACGCCCTTCGATATGCGTCAATTTTAAAGAAATATCCGCCTGCTGAGACACCCATTGTGCTATCGGCTGACGGTAATCATTGAGGTGAGGAAGCAGTAACCTTAAGCCGGTGATTAACGACGCTAATAGTAACGATATAATCACTATCAACCATAAACCACCGCGTACAAGGCGTACGAGTATCTTGGGCACTGTTACTTCCTCACTGAGTACATTACATCATTACCACATCAAACTGCTCTTGCGTATAAAGAGGCTCTGGTTTGATTTTCACTTGTTTACCGATAAACACTTCTAGCTCGGCTAACGCATGATATTCATCACCCGCTAACGCATCACCGACAGCTGACGATACATAAACCACAAACCGCTCAGCATCATAAGCACGATTAACGCGAGTAATTTCACGTAGAATTTCGTAACACACACTCTCAACTGTTTTTACCGTACCGCGGCCTTCGCAAGATGGACAGGTATTACATAACACATGCTCAATACTCTCACGGGTACGCTTACGCGTCATTTCAACCAAGCCCAACTGAGTAAAACCATTGATATTGGTTTTCACTCGATCAAACGACAGTGCTTGTTCTAAAGCCTGTAGTACACGGCGTTGGTGCTCTTCTAATGCCATATCAATAAAGTCGATGATAATAATGCCACCAAGATTACGTAGGCGTAATTGGCGTGCAATCGCTTTAGTGGCTTCAATATTAGTATTGAAAATTGTCTCATCTAAATTACGACGACCAACAAAAGCACCAGTATTAATATCAATAGTGGTCATGGCTTCAGTTTGATCAATAATTAAATAGCCACCAGATTTCATCTCGACTTTACGATCAAGTGAACGCTGAATTTCAGCTTCGGTATCATAAAGATCAAAAATAGGCTGATCACCAGAATAATATTCAATATTTTCGGTAACTTCAGGCACGAATTCATCGGTAAATTCTTTGAGCTTATCAAACGCCACGCGTGAATCGACCTGAATATGATTAATTTGAGTACCAACAAAGTCACGTAAAATACGCTGCGCTAAACCCAATTCACCATATAACATTGACCGCGGCTTATATTTCGCACGACGCTCAATGACTTTACGCCATAAATGTTTTAAAAAGGCTGCATCTTGTGCCACTTCATCAGGATCAGCACCTTCAGCGGCAGTACGAATAATAAAGCCACCAAGGTGATCACAATGCTGCGCCACTGCTTTCTTCAGTCGATCGCGTTCTTTTTCACAGGCAATTCGCTGTGATACACCAACATGACTCGCCCCTGGCATAAACACTAAATAACGCGATGGTAGAGTAATATCAGTCGTTAAACGGGCGCCTTTGGTACCGAGAGGATCTTTAACAACTTGCACCACAATATCTTGCCCTTGACGGACGAGTTCCGAGATATCACGGACTTTAAATTGTTTTTTTTCATTTTCCGCCACACATTCAGTGTGTGGAACTATATCTGACGCATGTAAAAACGCCGCTTTATCTAAACCGATATCAACAAATGCAGCCTGCATTCCCGGTAAGACACGACTAACACGTCCTTTATAAATATTGCCGACAATGCCTCGCTTCGATTCACGTTCAATGTGAATCTCTTGCAAAACACCCCCTTCAATCATTGCGACACGTGTTTCACTCGGCGTCACATTTATTAGCAGCTCAGTGCCCATGGTTGCCTCTACTTATAACTTTAAAAAATCTTGCACCATGATGTCGGTTTCCACTAATGGTAACCCCATCACAGCATAATAACTGCCATCAATACGGGTAATAAATTTGCCACCTAGACCTTGAATACCATAACTTCCGGCTTTGTCTTGCGGTTCACCACTTTGCCAGTATTTTTTAATATCGTTCTCGGACAAAGTTTTAAACCACACTTGGGTGGTCACTAAACAGGTTTGATTATGTGATGGTGTTGCTAAGGTGACAGCGGTCATCACTTGATGCTGCCTTCCTGATAATAACCTCAGCATACGCGCCGCATCCTCAAAATCGACAGGTTTTTCTAGAATTTGTTGATCTACCACAACAATAGTATCAGCACCGAGTACTGGAATATCATTATCAGCGGCTTTTACACCTGCAAACGCTTTATCACGTGACAAACGTTGCACATATTGTGCTGCTGTTTCTTGAGCTTGATGACACTCTTCAACATCAACCACTATGCGCTCAAAGTTATAACCAAGTTGGGTCAAAAGCTCCATTCGACGCGGCGAACCAGAGGCAAGGTAAAGTTGAATAGCAGCCATAATTATCCTGTATTAAATAATAAATTGTTAAATTAGCAATTTTTGCGCCAAAAGCACAAAGGGGGAATACCTGTTGGCTTCCCCCTATAATGTTAATCGTTACTAGCGAATGGCTAATTTACGCCGAATTCGACGGAGTAATAAAAATAACCATGGCCATAATATAAAGTTTAATAACACCGCCCATAATTGCTGCGGATAAAAACTAATATTTGAGACTAAATATTCAGCCCAGAATTCAATTAATTTAGCGGCTAATGATAATAACGCAATTACAATTGCCTGCTGCCAGAGCGATAAATTGCGTAATACTCGAAAGTTGAGTGCAATAATATAAGCAATCACTGACAGCATTAACCCACGAACACCAAGTGTTGACCCTAAGGTTAAATCCCATAATAGACCAACAACTAACGCAGTACCGACATTAACTCGATGGGGTAATGCTAATACCCAATAACAAGTTACTAATACGACCCATGATGGTCGAAAGGGTTCAAGTTCTCCAGGCCACGGTACCGCTTGTAACACTAACGCAAATAAAAATGATAACCAAATCCAGATTCGGCCATGTGCTTTATTGGTTGGCATGATTCACCTTATTCGAAGCTGGTACCACAGGAGCTGTTGTCGTTGTCGTTACAGGTGCAACTGCTGGCGCAACTAAAGGTTCAACAACCGTTGCTGGAGCGGCCTCGGTAACAGCTGGCTTAGAGCTCATTTTAACGCGATCAGTTGGCCACACTAATAACAGATAACGCAAGCGATCAAATTGTACCGTTGCCTTAGCGGTAATTTGTGCAAATGGGCGTTTATTGTCAAATGAGAACGATGTTACCCGCGCAACGGGATAACCTTCAGGATAACGTCCACCAAGACCTGAACTCACTAATAAATCACCTTTTTTAATATCCGTACTACTGGGTACATGCTCCAGTAAAATTTGATGATTACGACCACCGCCAGTGGCAATAACACGAATATCATTACGAACAACTTGTACTGGAATCGCATTAGTAGGATCGATTAATAATAACACCCGACTATTATGCGCCCCGACATAAGAAACTTGACCAACGATACCTTTGTCATTAATGACTGGCTGACCTTCATAAACGCCATCAACACGGCCTTTATTTATCATTACTTGATAGCTATAAGGATCTGAATCAACCGCCATGACTTCTGCCACCATTTTACGTTCGTCACGAACAAATGGAGATCCGAGTAAACTTCTTAAACGCTGATTTTCTTGCTGTAATTGATCGAGTAATAACACATTACTTTTCATGACTAATAAATCACGTTTTAATGCTTTATTTTCTGTCAATAATCGTTGGTGAGAACTAAATTGCCCCCGCAGAACATCTAACATTTCACGCGGTAAATTGGCAGCATATTGCAGCGGCGCTACCGCCGAATTCAATAAATAACGAATATTGGCAAAAGCACCAAGACGACTATCGGCTAGCATTAAGCTAGCCGATAATAATATGGCAAGAAACAGGCGTAATTGCAGAGATGGACCTCTGCCAAATATAGGTTTCATATAACGCTATAACCTGTTTAGTTGAAAACCCATGATGGTATTATTCTTCGCTGAAAAGATCGCCACCATGCATATCGATCATTTCAAGCGCTTTACCGCCGCCACGAGCTACACACGTCAATGGATCTTCAGCCACAACGACTGGAATTCCAGTCTCTTCCGTTAGTAGACGATCAAGATCGCGCAATAATGCACCACCACCCGTTAGCACCATGCCGCGCTCTGAAATATCAGACGCTAGTTCAGGTGGGCATTGCTCAAGTGCAACCATAACCGCAGACACAATCCCCGTTAACGGCTCTTGCAATGCTTCTAAAATTTCATTGGAGTTCAATGTAAAGCTACGCGGTACACCTTCTGCAAGGTTACGACCACGCACTTCAATTTCACGCACTTCATCACCCGGATAAGCCGAGCCAATTTCATGCTTAATACGTTCAGCGGTTGCTTCACCAATCAAGCTACCGTAATTACGGCGCACATAGTTAATAATCGCTTCGTCAAAACGGTCACCACCAATACGTACTGATGATGAATACACGACACCATTTAATGAAATAACCGCAACTTCAGTAGTACCACCACCGATATCGATCACCATTGAGCCAGTTGCTTCTGATACAGGCATGCCCGCACCAATTGCTGCCGCCATAGGCTCATCAATTAAATACACTTCACGCGCACCAGCACCTTGAGCCGATTCACGAATAGCACGACGTTCAACTTGGGTGGAACCGCAAGGTACTGCCACTAATACACGTGGGCTTGGGCGTAAAAAACTATTGTCATGCACTTGTTTAATAAAGTGCTGAAGCATTTTTTCTGTAACGTAAAAATCGGCAATAACGCCATCTTTCATTGGACGGATAGCAGCAATATTACCTGGCGTACGGCCAAGCATTAATTTGGCGTCATGGCCTACTGCGGCAACACTTTTGGTTGCCCCCGCGCGATCTTGACGAATAGCCACTACAGAGGGTTCATCAAGAACAATTCCTTGTCCTTTGACATAAATAAGGGTGTTGGCTGTGCCCAAGTCAATAGACAAGTCATTGGAAAACATGCCACGAAGCTTCTTAAACATAGTCTTCAGCTATTCCTGCAAGCGTTAAAAAATCGTAAATTGCGCTCAATGTATCAAGTGCAACCAAGTGAAACAAGATATGGATCGCTAAACCGCGCCTAGACACGCAATTTATTTACTCTATGGGTTGATTGAGGCCTTTTTCTGCTCGATAAATGATTCTATCGTTACCACGGTAACTGCCAAAGGTCACCAACCCTGATGGATCCTCATCACCAACACCACGCCAGTTAAATGTTAACCATGGCTGATTTGCCATTTTATCTTCTGTACAACCAATATTACTCGCAGGCTGAGCGGCTATTCGTAACCAAAACCGTAATTGTTGCTTTATATAGGCTTCATTTTCACCAATGCCAGGTAATACCTGTAGCGAATTATTTTGACCTTGCGAGACACTATTGTTGGTTGCGACTAAACTGGCTTTATCATGCGGTTTAGAGGTATAGATAATTTTCTTACATGACCACTGACTATTAAATCGCGAGCGGCTATCGTCACTATTGATTATAAATTGCTTACCATTCCAATATTGCACTTTAAGTGGCATGGTTAACGGTTTATCAAACACACCATTGACATCTTGTAATACCATTCGGCCATAGCGACTACTGACTTGACCCGTAAGAGGAGCAATAGAGGCCGCCTGAGAAGTATTATATCCGCGTAACGGTAGCGTTTTAGCAATAAAATCCGTACAACCTAATGTCGAACATTGTGAACGTGGCAGTACCGACAAGCCCAATCCAACCTCATACGGACCATCTGCCGTTGTCACTTTCACGGTAGCATGAGTGTCATTTTTAGGTAAACGTTTAAATGTCAGCACACCATTGGTAATCGTTAATTGTGCTTGCTGCCACTGTTGCTGCCAATCATTAGCTAAATTAACTTGATCCAATCGAAAGCTGAGATCATTTATACTGGTTTGCGGATTAAGATCAACCGCTGTTAATAGCAATGTTTCTTTCAATTGGGGCGCAAATTTGCCGTAATTAAACGTTGGCTCACCAATAACATTTTGCGCTTCAACGGTCACATTGGTGGTAAAAGCTTGATCCATATAAGTGAACGGTGATGATTCAGTATGAGCATTGGTGATTACACTATCAATGATAACTAACTGCTTGGGGTAAAAACGTCCAATCGCACGCTGACTTGGGTTAACGGTCATACCAAGATAACTATTAGCGGTCATTTTTAACACCACACTGCCAACCTCACTCCAGCGCAAATTATTAAAAATCATTGCTGTCTTATCATGAGATCCACTGTTTGGTTGCGCTACAGTACCACTAAGATCACCTCGGTGGCCATTTACTGGTGTATCAATACCAGCAATCGAGGCTGTTAAAGTGGTAATCGGCGCACCATTGGCAAAAAAATTGGGGGTAATGGGTCGTTGGCAGTAAGTTTTATTTGTGACATCAATAGGGTTATTTAAGCTATCACCCGCCTGCCATTGCAATGGTTTAGCCCGCACCACAAACGCTTCTCCCGCCGCGACTAAACCATCGCCACTCGTCGCTGTACCAGTAAAACTGTCACCCACTTGAGGGCACATAGCAAATGTCCAAGGACGGGATTTTAGATTAGCTTTACCACTCAATCCTTGAGGTAGATCCGCCTTGGTGAGTAATCTCTTATTATGTTTTGATTTACTCTCAATTAAGGAACAAGTGTCACGAGTGCAATCAGCGTCATTAACGATTAACGCCAGCTCTCCAGCATCACGATAACGCATCGTTATTACTTCAGAAACACCGTTAGTAAAATCAACATTTAACTGTTCTACTTCAGTATTATCACTCACAACACCAACTTTAAATTGTCCTATTTTAGGAGCTAAATACTCGGTTTTAAACTGAAGTGATTTTAAGCCAGAATATTGTTCAATAACGCTATCATTAATATTTTCGCTATTAGCACAAGCAACAGCTTTAACTGTTACTGAAAACGGTTGACCAGCAATAATGTTATTGGTATTTGGTGTAACGCTAAACCCACCGGGAATAAAACTGTATTTTCCAGATGGTTGTTCACCAACCATATTAGCAATCGATGCCGTAACAGTTACCGTTTCAGCACCATTGGGTTGTAACCAAATAACACTCCTTGAGTCACTCTCTTTCAGCACAAAAGTTGAGGTTCCAACACCAAATGAGGTCGCATTATTAAGCCCTACATTACGAGCCCATTTACCGCCTGTCGCAGAGCTAATGCTAAATGAAATATCGCCTTTAAAATCAGACTTACTGGCTCCAGCTTGCGAGACTAAAAACTCTATTTTTTGTGGCTCACACAAGGTTGATGTTGCTACGGTAGGAGTAATCGCTAATTGATATTCAAGTTGAGCGTCAAAACAGCCCGTTTGACCAATAATTTCAGTCCAACGATTATTTTTATTGCCTGCCATTAAAATAGCAGGTGCAGTAACGGCCCCCGTAATAATCGTTTTTTCATCTTTATTATTACCATTAGACATTGAGATATGACGCTCAGAATAAATTAATGCATGTAATTTACTTCCCTTACTTAAAGTAATTGAAGGTCGGTTTGGTGGCCCCTTTTCTCCATGAATAAAAATTTGTAAGTCATCTGCAAACACAGTATCTGCAGCTAATACTGCACCACGGCTAAGATCTAAATCTTGCAGATGTAGCTTAGTTCCCGCAGGAAATATTACTGGATCACCACCAGATAAATATAATTTTTTAAACCAATATTCTTTTTTATGGGGGGTTATTTTACTACGATCAAAATATTCACCATCATCCTTTGAGGGCCATGTCGGCAATAACATTTTTTGAGCGTAAAGTTTAGGGTACCCATCGGCAGCAAAACACTGCTGACCATTACAATAATCATTAGGTGCATAACTACTGCTAACACGTTCAAAACCTAATCGATAACGATCACCTACAAACGGCGCCCCTTTAATATTTACTTTATGAGAACCAGCAAAAATACCACCTGAATCTTGCCAGGTTTGTACCGGTCCAGGAAAAACATTACAGATCTCTTCAGCAACACGGCGCTGAAATGCCATAAAGCCCACTTCTTCATTAGCATGCTTACGTTCAGGGAGCTTATTCTCATTAAGATCTTCATCATTAACAAAACTAACCTGCAATTGCTTAGTTACCGCATTTGTCTCTACCTGACACAAACGTACCCAGCCCCCATTGGAGCCAAAACGCGAATTTTTAGATGCGACAAATAAAATCGGATTATTCTGCTGATCAGTAAAATTAAAGTTAGTATTTTTTAATGTCGTGAATCCCTGACATTGATCCAATACTGGCTGAGTGACTAACTCATTACCGCTATACTCTTCTTTTAAAGTATTGGGGGTGGCAGCAGAACCTAATGCAAATTGTAATCCACGATGGAAACCACTACCTTCAACCAAAAGATAACCAACCATCAATTTTTTATTGAGTACAGCGCCAGTTTCTGAGCTATCAACCCCTAAATAAAAATCGCCAAAATTATTGTTGTTACTATCGTTATTACGCAGCATTAATGGCGTAAACCAATTTTTTTCAATATGACTGTTATCATCATGAATAGAAGCAGACGGTTGAACCTCAACTATTGCCCCTGGATGATTAAATTGTTCAGGCAACGGTATTGAAATAAGTTTGCCATTTTTCACTAACTGATCGGCACTGCCTTTTTTGAGTGTTTGATTTTTATAAAGACTTTTAATACTGCCATCAAGGTTATGACTAATCTCTGTTTTAGCCGCTAAAATACGACCTTTATTACCTAATGCTATTTCACCTTCTTCCATGGCGAAATAAGCGATTTTCATCATTGGTATTTTATATAGCTCTAAATCTTTATCTGATTCCAAATCATCGTCGGGTTCAAATTCATCACCATCTTCAAGTTCTATTTTATCGCTAATCAGCGGATACACCTGCCGAACTTTAAATGCATATTTTCCTGTCGTTTTTTTATATATTGTGGTTATTTTTAGTGAGGATGGCGCATCTAAACCATTTTCAGTAATGGTTGGCATTAAAAAAACCAGTGGCTTGTGAGTAAAGTTTTTTTCTAAAATAATTTCACAGTCGTTCTCAATACAACCCTGTTGTTGCTTGACCGTATACTGACCAAAATCAAATACAGGTTCGCTAACTGCGGCAAAGCTCACCATCATAAAAAACACATAACCGCTTAACATGGTTATAAATTTCATCGCTGTAATCCCTTAACCCACACTTGTTGCTGGCGAGCCACTTGATATTGACCACTACCACAACGTCCTGTACTACTTAACTTAATGCGTCGGTCGGCACTAACCACAGTATTATCGTTAGCTGAAAATTCATCACATGTTACGGTTACGCGACAACCCTTAAAATCCACCAACGGGATCTGAGTAGGAATAGCTTCACAAGTTAACATTTGATTCGGATCACCAATCGGGAATAATTTATTTAAGCTAATTTCAATCCCGCTGTGAGCGGCAAACCATGCTCGAGTACCGAGTATTTCTTGAGTGGTGGTTACCGCTTGCGACGCATTAATTTTGATCATTGCAGCAGCCATCATCGACATCACAGTAATAATAAAAATAGCCACCACTAAGGCGCTCCCCGTTTGGGAAGCCAATGATGAAGAGTAATTACGGCGCATTCATCACCTGTACGGTATGGTTATAACGGCTAGTTTCACCATTACGAGTAAACGTTAATTGCCAAGCCACTAACGCGCTGCGTGCAAGGGCGGCATTGTCGAGCTCAAAAGCAGACAAATTAGTATCAATATATTGTGCCAGTAATATTGGCTGTGATTCGATTCCCGAATTATTGATGGTCATGCGTGTGAGGCTATTACTTTCAATACAGAACTTAACGCTATGAGTGTAAACATAGAAACGCTGTGCCAATGAACCACTGCCAAAGCGATGTTGACCATCAAGTTCAAATTGCCACTGATTGCTTTCAGTGCCTTTATTTATCGCTTTCACTTTAGCAGCTTGATCACTAACACCATCAAAATCCTGAGCTTTATGAGGGTTAATCACTAATATCATCTCGGATTGAAATTGCGGAGCTATTGTCTGAGTAATAAAACCGGTAATCACATCGATATTCGTTAGACTTGGGTTAACATAATCACCATTATATTGAATCGGCTTAAACGCCAAACATTGCCCATCACTAGTGATTTCAAGGCTATTTGGCACCGCATCACGTAATTCGCGACTTATTCTCTCAACCGCAAATCGAGCTTGGGATTGTAATTGTTCCCGATCGCGAGTTTGCAAATAGCCCTCAGTACCAAGACTGACAAAGCGGCCAATACCAATGGTAAGAATAGCCATCACCACGATCACCATGATCAATTCGATCAATGTAAATCCTTGCGAGCGCCGCGATAACATTAATAATTACCTCGATAAGCTGCAAATTGATAACGCCCATATCGGCCGCTATCAACCACCATATTGATACGCTTATAATTATGAGGGGTTTCTACTGCGATGGGATTAGGCGTATTAGTTAAATTGTTATCGTAAAAAACAGCCACCGTCACGGTAAAATGGCTATAGTCTGCTGCAATCGAATCACCGAGCGCATTACTCAACGCCTTTCCATTACCGCCGTCACAATGGGCACTCTTGCCCTGCCAACAGCCAATATAATCATCAACGCTCGAAAACTGTTGTCTATCCGTGGTTGCGACTAGGTTTAATGAGCATGGATTATTAATCACTTTACCCTGCAGATCTTGAGTATCATCACAGCGAATTTGCTCACCATTATCATCACTGTTGGCATCAAATTTACGCGCTAAAATTTCACTCATCATCGCATTCGCTAACGCTGCAGCTCGAGCTTGATAATGCGGCTGAGCTGATAATGCGATTTGCGGAAATAAAAAGCGGCTTAAAATAAGCATTGCCACCGCAAAAATGACAATCGTAATAATCATTTCAATTAGCGTAAATCCGCGCTGAGTTCGACGACCAAAGCAGGTCATAAACAAGCCCCCGCGTGAATGTAACCTTGCTGATTAATACACATTTTCGCGTAATTGTTATTATTAGCAGTAAATACAATCTCACATCCAGTCATGCATTGAGGCTCACCGTGGGCATGTAATGGCTGCCCAAGTAAATTAAAAACAATAATAGAATTTGGGGTAATGGTGACCTGATCATTTATGGTCGTAAGGTAATTGGTGGCGTTTTGACGAGTCGCACAACCGAATAACTGCTGATTAATCGTTAACGTTGCACAACCGCGTTGTTGCTGCATCGCCGTAATTTGAATTTGACGCGCAATAGCTATCGCTTGATCACGAGCAAGTTGGGCACTAAAGCTCGATTTACTGGCATAACGACTGGCAGCAGTAACTGAGATAATCGCCAGTACAATAATCACCATCACTAATTCAATTAAGGTGAATCCATGTTGTCGCGCCACAGCCCTAACCTTTTGTGATGATTATTTAGTGATGCTATTTCAAATAAAATAACATCACTAAATAGCGCTCCACAGAGCGCTAACTATTAGTTATGGTGTTTCGTCAGTTGAAGGCTTACAACCAGCGCCTGTTGTTGCGATTTTTGTTGAAGCAGCAGTAGTATCTGTTGCTTGAGTGTACGTTACACTACAACCAACATCAGTATTGCCTTTGTAAGTTAATACTAAACTACCTGCTGTTGGTGCAGGATTTGTAATTGCGACCCAATCAGAAAAACCAGTCATCGCAGCACCAATACCAGCCGATGTTGCTGCTGGATAGCCATAAACAATTGCAATATCATCTACAGTATCTGTATCTTTAGACTCAACGCCCTGAATCGCAGCCTTACCATAAGTAATCCCTGCCGCCCCATCAATTGCGCCTTTCAACCCTTGTAGTGATGACGCACGTGCATCATCTTGCAAGTTTAAAAACTTAGGTGCTGCAGTTACGGCTAAAATACCGAGAATTACAATCACCACCACCAATTCAATTAATGTAAAACCGTTTTGACGTTTCATAACTTAGTCCTTTCTCTGATGTAAATTCACTTCAACTCGACCTTGAGCCGGTATGTAAGTAAATGAATGCCCGGCAGTCACATTAATAGCGCCTGAGCGATGATTGCTAGCAGATGCTAACTGATAATATCGACACTGTTGATGCGCGTGTTGTCGTTCAACCGTGACGAAAAATATATATTTTCCCATTGCAACGTTGGCGATTAATGCCGTTGCTGGCGGTGGGATTTGTAATAAGTTCTCAATTAAATCAACACAGTCTTGGGCTGTTAATTGTTCAACATCCATAGTCGTGCTGGTTAACAATGCAAATGGATATCCAATTAATACCGAACTGTTAGTCGTTGCTGAGGTTAATCTAAAAATACTGCCGTCATAGTTAACCGTATTATTATCGTTAGGTGTTCGTGGGTGACCATCCGCTTCCCATTGCACCCGTGCAGAAATAACCGCCGTCGCAAAATTACCACTAATTGTTTCAATAGCGGCTTGTTTTGCTTGTTGAATAATATTAATAAATCGCGGTAACGCTACTGCCATTAATAAACCAATAACCACAATGACAATAACCAACTCAATAAATGAAAAACCTTTAGGTCGTATTGACAATGGTTATTCCTAACAACATAAACTGTCAAAAAACTATCTTAATAGTTTCTCACTTAGTCAAAATATTGCCAACAATTATTTGCAACCAATTAATATATAATAAGAAAACAACAATTAAATTCCAATTAACAATATTATTATTCTTTATTAGGATATTATTAATATTGTATTTAATAATAATAACTAGTAGATAGTTAATATAATCGTAAATAACAAATTAATATTTCCATCAATGATAATTAATAACGTAATCACCTTGGAATTTATAAATATTAGCCTGCATTGGCGACATCTAACATCCCCCACATTGGTAAGAATATACCGAGAGCCAGTAAGAGCACCATTGCCGATACCACTAATAATAATAATGGCTCGATACGAGCAGTTAAGGTCGTTAAATCATAATCAACTTCACGATCATAAAAATCGGCAGCCTCTAATAACAAATCATCTATTTGACCCGTTTCTTCACCTACCGCGATCATTTGCAATACTAGCGGAGTAAAAATATGCGTATTTGCAGCTGTCGTAGCAATACTAGTACCACTTTCAATACCAAGCTTCATTTCTAACAACCGTTGCTCTAAAAAACGATTATCTAATGCTTCGGCTGCCATTTTTAAAGCCTGATTTAGCGGTAACCCAGCACGTACCATTAACGCAAATGTACGCGAAAAACGTGCCATGAGAGCTCGATTGATAATACTGCCAACGATAGGCACTCGCAGTCGCCATAGATCCCACCTCTGTTGGCCAGCAATAGTATTACGCCACATTCGAACACTCATCCAAAGTGCGGCACTAATGGCGATCATTAATGGCCAATAATGAACAAATACGTTTGAGGTGGTGATCAATACCTTGGTCGGCCACGGTAAATCAACCCCAAACCGAGCAAACATGCCTGCAAATTGTGGAATAACCTGAGTATTCAACACCACCATCGCCAGTCCAATTGCAATGATGACAAACATTGGATAGCGCATTGCCGATTTAATCTGGCGTCGAGTATCCATCTCTTGCTGATAATAATTAGCAAGCTGCAATAAAGTTTGATCCAAGCGACCAGTATTCTCTCCAACATGGATCATGGAGACAAATAAATCAGAAAACACTCGAGGATGTTGTTTCATTGCTGCAGATAACGAATGACCATTGGTTAATTCTGTTGCGACTTCCGCTAACGTTGAGCGTAATAATGGATGACTAGCACTTTGTTCTAAGCCTTTAAAAGCGCGTAATAACGGCACTCCCGCCTTAGTTAAGCTGTATAACTGCCGACAAAAAATAACTAATACTTCAATCGGTAATGACCGTTGCCACCAACCACTAACAGCAAATAATGAGTGGTTATTAGGCGCCAGTTTGATCTCTAGTGGAATAATACCTTGGCGTAATAATTGATCGGCCGCCGCTGATTGGGTTAATGCTTCCAACTGACCACGCTGAATATTACCCTGTGCACCACGACCACGATAATTAAATAGTTTCATTGACTGGCAACCCAATATGGCAATCATCAAAATCACCTTCGGCTAAGATCATGACTTCATCTAAGCTGGTAACCCCAGCTAAAGCCAGTGCCAATGCCGACTCAACCAATGGTTTATAACCGTCACTTTCTCGTGCAATTTGGCTAAATAGCACCGCATTGTTATTGCGTAAAGCATCCATCATCGGTTGATCGATTTCTAATAATTCAAACACGCCAACTCGGCCTTTATAACCGGTAAAGTTACAACTTTGACAGCCTTGACCAAGCTTAAATACACTATGATCATCACCGAAATGGCGAGCTCGTAACCATAACTGCTGCTCCGCTTCTAATACTGCTACTTGAGCACAGTCGCGACACACTCGACGCACTAATCGTTGCGCTAATACAGCCCTTACCGCACTAGCGACCAGATAGCCTGGCGCCTGCATATCAATCATTCGTAAGGCACTATCAATCGCATTATTGGTATGCAAAGTCGATAACACTAAATGACCAGTTAAAGCGGCACGTAAACCAATTTCAACCGTTTCCTGATCACGCATTTCACCGACCAAAATCACATCTGGATCTTGGCGTAAGAAAGTCCGTAGAATCGAAGAAAAAGTTAACCCTATTTTATTATTCACCTGCACCTGATTGACTCGCGGTAAGCGATACTCAACCGGATCTTCTGCGGTAATTAATTTTTTACCGGGCTTATTCAGTTCATTAAGCGCCCCATATAGGGTGGTGGTTTTACCTGAGCCCGTTGGCCCAGTAACTAAGATCATTCCATGGGGACGTTTTAATTGGCGTCTAACCCGTGATAAAAGATCCGCGGGCATGCCGACATGATCTAAATCGAGAATTCCCGCCGATTGATCCAATAAGCGCATGACTACCGACTCACCATATTGAACTGGCATTGTTGATACACGAATATCAACCGAATGATCGCGAACTTTAACATTAAAGCGTCCATCTTGAGGTAAGCGCTTTTCTGATATATCAAGGCCACTCATCAACTTAAGTCGTAATACTAAAGCTGCTGCGACACTATTTTCGTTAAGTAGGGTCTCATGCAAAATGCCATCAATACGCTGTCGAATCCGCAACACATCTTCATCGGGTTCAATATGGATATCTGATGCCCCCACTTGCAATGCATCTTCAAATAATGAATTGATCAGCTTTACCACTGTCATCTCATCATTATCAGTATCTTCAATAGCAAACCCATAATGCTGTTGAGTTTTATGCTCGGCGTTAAGTTGCTCGGCAAATGAAGCGATTTCTTTAGTACGGCGATAATAACGATCAAAAGCCGTGATCAATTGCCGTTCGGGGGCAATCACAAACTCAATTTGATATTGCTGCAACTGGTTAAGTAGTGCTTCTTGCATCGCTAGATCGGCGGGATCACTCATCGCCACCCGTACCACATCACCACGATGGCTGATCACTAAAGCGCGTAAACGGCGGGCATGAACTTCTGATAGCAGGTTCACCACCTCACTATCAACCACAATTCGACTTAAATCGACCAACGGTATATCTAATTGGCGAGCTAAAAATTGCAACAGTTGTTGTTCACTGAGGAAACCCATTCCAATCAGCGTATCACCCAATTTACGCCCCGTGGTTCGCTGCTGAGTAAGGGCTTGATCCAATTGCTGCTGCGCAATAATGTGTTCATCAACCAACAGATCGCCTAAACGTTTACGTAATCGAATTTGCACCTGTTAGATCCTTTGGGTTTGTAACGCCATAATACGTTGTTGAATAAAATGTTGTGATGCCACTGATAACCCACCATGGGTTAATCCGTTTCGATAAGAAGTTAAGGCTGCTGTCTGTTGGTGGCTACGCTCTTGAGCAATAGCTAATCCCAGCCACCAGCGTCCATCGCTAGCATCATGTAATAACAATTGTTGATAGCTAGTCAGTGCTAAAGCGGTATTATTTAACTGCTGAGCAAGTGCCGCCCGCATCGCCAAAAAAGCGATTGAATCGACCTTCAACGGTTGTTCTAATACCGTTAACGCCGCTTGAAGTTGTTTTTCATTAACCAATAATTTAGCTAGCGTTAATCGCAATTCAGTATTCTGCGGTTGCTGCTGTAATCCTTGTTGTAACATTGCAACGGCTTGGCGATTATCACCACGACCATAATATAATGCTGCCAATTTTTGACGAGCTGCCACCCATTGAGGGCGATACTTTAACGCTGCTTCAAGATGAATAATCGCCTGACGACTATTCGCCTGACGCAATACTTTTTCCGCTTTACGATATTCAACCTCAGCTAACTGTGATGGTGTTAACGCCACTGTTTTTATCGATAAACTACTTGGTAATGGTTTCGAGACTAAAGCGACTTTAGCCTCTTGTGGAGGCTCTATCGCAATATCTTTCACTTGCTGCTCAGCTAATGCTTGTTGGTAACCACTGTCATAGCCTTGTTCATACGAACTAGCGAGTTCTTGTTCCATCTCGAGGGTTTCAATAGCAGGCTCAGCCTCTGGCATCGCCGTTAAAACAACACGATCGGAATCAGTTAGACTAGCGACAGCTTGGGGCTGTGCAGCCACGACAACGGTTGTAGCAACGGCTGCTACCGAAGGTGATGATGCAGGTGCAGGTGCAACAACTGCGGCTGACTGTTGTCGCCAATAACTCAGCGCAACCATTAACATTACCGCTATCAAAATCGCCACCACACCATACCACCAGCGTTTTTTAGGTAATGGTTTGATCGTAGCTGGCTGTAATACAACTGCCGCATCATGAGACTGCGGTGTTAACGCACTCAAACGACGATTTAATTCACTCATAAATATTTCCATCTCAGCCATCGCCACCACAACCGACTTGATTGCCGAGCCGCGACAGTATCAGCAATCGCTATCTTAATATCTTGCTGACAAACAGACTGACGCTGCTGGCTATAGGCTGCGAGTAATGCTTTATGGGCTAATTGATTAATCAATCTTGGAATACCACCACTCGCAAACCAAATCGCGCGCGCTTGGGCCACTGAAAATAATCCCAGCTTCCCCCCCGCGAATAACACTCGATGTTCAATATAAGCAACGGCTTCTGCTTCAGTTAATGGTAATAAAATGGCACGTAAAGTAATTCGCTGTTGCAATTGACGCAATTGATAATGCGCTAAACGCTGATCTAATTCTGGCTGACCAACTAACACAATATGGAGTAACTTTTCTGATTCTGTCTCAAGATTACCTAATAGACGGATCATTTCTAATGCGTCATCAGTCAATGCTTGAGCTTCATCAATAAGCACCACTACCGCACGTCCATTCGCTTTCCGCTGCAGTAATTGATCCTGAATATCGATAGTGAGTCGATGCCGATCAGCATCGATATTCAGTCCTAATTCATGCGCTAACGCCAGTTGTAACGTCACTCCACATTGCGCGGGAGTCGGTAAATACACTAAATCGAATTTTGCCGGTAAGCGATTGATTAACATTCGGCAAACGAGGGTCTTTCCGGTTCCAACTTCACCGGATACCTGAATAATGCCATCCCCCATTGCCAGTCCTGCTAACACCGTATCGATTGCAGTTAAATGAGTAGGCAAAGCATGAAATAAAGCGGTATTAGGCGTCAATAAAAACGGTGCCGAATGAAGCTCAAAGTGCGATAAATACATCGGCTACTTATCTTCTGGAAACCATTCATTAACCAATGCTCGTGAGCGTTCGATCTCTTTTTGCCAAGTTTGATCACTGATCACAGTTGGCTTCAATAAAATAACCAATTCGGTTTTTTGCTTCACTTTATTGATGTTACGAAACAGATTACCCACTATCGGAATATCACCTAACAACGGTACTTTTGATACTTGATCAGTCATCGCTGTTTTCATTAAGCCGCCAATCACTACTACGTCACCACTGCGAGCGTGAATAATGGAATCTGATTCACGGATAGTGCTTTTCGCCAATGGCAATTGATAAACCCCAAACTTTTCCCCTAGATCAACGGCTTTTATTTCATTTTTAATATCAACCACCGCGGGATGAACATGTAATAACACCCCGCCTTGATCATCAATTTGCGGCGTTACATCCAATGAAATACCGGAGAAAAATGGCGTTAATTCAATATCAGGAGCCGCAGTACTGTTATCTCCCGAAACATTACTACTCGAGACATTAGTCACAAAATATTCATCCCCCCCCACTTTGATCACCGCTTTTTGGTTATTAGCCGCAGTCACGCGTGGGCTTGAAAGCACATTAAGATCACCTTGGGTTTCCAGAAAGCTCAATACTGAAGTAAAGTTACCATCACTAATGGTGATATTAGTTTGACCGCCTAACAGGTTTGAAATGGCGTTACCACCCGGCAGTGCTGCAATTGCTGCGGCATCAACTATCGGGGTTGAACCCACAACAATATTAGTACCACCAATGCTACGGGTAATATTTTGCCAATTAATCCCTTGCTGATAACTATCATTAAGGGTCACTTCCATGATCTTGGCTTCTAATACCACCTGACGTACTAAGCGTTGTTGTGAAATACCCAAAAACTGTTTCACTTCACGTAATTCGTTTGGAAATGCCCGTACAGAAATTAAACCCGCTTGCGGTGATATCATTACATTACGGCCTTCACCGTGACCAATCATACCGCGTACCACTTTTTCTAACTGTTGCCAGAAATCACTTTCAGAAGTGGTTTTAATCGTAGTACCACCCGTTGTCGTGTTTACGCCCTCTGTCGTGTTGTCATCATCATTAGCACCTGAATTTGAATCAGAGCTATTGCCGTTGGCGATCGATCCCGTTGTTATCGAGGTCAACGACACCCCTTGACGCTGCAATTGTAAATAATCTACTGGAATAATATCGGTCCGCAAAGTAGCCGGAAACACCTGAATAATATTACCTTTACGGGTGACGCTATAACCATAAACATCATCGACAACATCCAGCACTTCATCAAGTGTGACATCTTTTAATTGCAAGCTAATCAAGCCACTCACACCGGGATGAATCACGATATTAAACGGTGTTCCTTGAACTAAACTAGAAAAAAACGCATTGGCATCAACATTACGCGCATTGACTCGAAAGCGTTTCTCTAAGGCTTGAGGTGTCTGAAAATCACTCGTATCCAATGTCGGCATCAAATCACTATTAACAGCAGCCGGTAACTCAAACATAGGTTGACTTACCGCATCATTCGCAGCTTGATTGAGTGCTTTTTTAATCGCCACTGGGGACTTATGTCCCATTTGGGTTGAACAGCCAACTAACGAAGCGATAACTACACCAAGAATGATCCGTTGCATATTTTTACGTACCTTCACTGCTTAATATCTGCGCTAAATAGTGACAATTGCCACTGTTTTTTATTGCGGGTTAATATCACTGAACTATCACTGATTCGACTTACGGTGTAGCCTTTTATATAACTACCAACCCTCACCGTTTGACCATTTAAAATGGCACGACAATGTTGCTGTTCACAAATAACACTTTGTAACTGTGGTAATGATGGTGCTGAAACAACTACTGATGGTGATTTTTTTTGCCACCCTAATGGTGCTGTTGGATCTTGCTGAGCCTGTACATTTACCGCATGCAATAAACTGCTGATCGCTAACCCTGCCACAATATATTTAACCACCAATAAAGTCCTTACTTTCACCTAAGGTATAGAGCTCAAGCTCGATTTTTGCCCATGGATATTGCATTACTTGATAGTTTAAATTGCGCCAATAATAATTAACGGGTAACGCTTCTAACTGAGTTAAATAGCGAATAACATCAAAATACTTTCCTTCAAACGTCATCCGTAAGGGATGAATATAATAACCTTGGTCTTCACCACTTATTAGCTGAGCTGCGGGTAATGACACGATACTCTGCAACCGCAATTCTTTACTGTGGCGCAACACTTGCTCAAGGATATTTGGCATTTGTGTCGGGGTAACTAAGCCGCCAATCTTTTGTTGTAGCTGTTGTACTAACTGAGTATTTTTTTGAGTCAGTTGCGCTATTTTAACCTCAATGTCTTTATTAGGATCTTGGGCTAATTGACGTTGCAATACCGTAATATTATTACGGATAGCAATAGCATTATTCGTCGTGGTTTGGACATTATTCATTTGGCTTTTCAGCTGTAACCATTGTGGTTCTAACACCATAAACACGCCAATAAAGCCGATCGCAACCCAACCTGAAATAGCTATCAGCCATTGCTCTCGTGATGACAAGCCACTGAATCTTAGTTGGCATTCAATCCAGGTTATTCTCATCAATTTGCCCCTTGTATGCGTTGGGCTTGCAATGTAAAAGTGACCTGATTGGTATCATCTCGACCAATATTGAGTAACTGGAATCGCCGCTCAGCCAACGTGGAATAACGATTAAATGTCCCTAACCAACCAGGTACTGCCTCCGGCGTTCGAGCAACACCGTTTAAATCCAGCGCATTACCTGAAATCGAAATACGTTCAATAGCAATATTGTTTGAGCCAGCTGCTGCAAGTTGGGTTAATACTTGGCCATAACCAACCATTAAACTTACATCATGATTAGCAACAGCCTTTAATGTCGATTGTTTAGCAATGATGTCTTGTTCTAAGGCACTAACACGCTGCTGCTTTATTGGGCTAACGATATGGAGCTGTAATTGTTTTTGAGTCAACGTTAGTTGGCTTTGTGCCGCAGTTAATTGGGCTTTACTCGATGCTAATTTAGGTGCTAACTGACGAGACTTATAGGTGTAAACGCCACTAACGACACTGATTAACACCATAAGAACTAACCAACTTGCCACCATATTATTAAGGGTTAACCATTGTCGTTTAGGTTGTAGATGTTGTGAGTAGAAATTAATTGAAGATGATAATCCTTGTTTAAGTCCCGCCCAAGCAACACGCGCTCCTGTGGAGGTTAATAATGACACCTGTGGTTCAAGCGCTTCGACAGTAACATTTAAGCGAACGTTTAATTCCTGCGCTAATTGGTGGTTATCATCATTATCACAACTAATTAATAACTGACTGATCGAATTATCACGTAATTGCGCACTAAGAAAATCCAACGAGCGCTGAAGTTCTAACGCTAAACTATCCAGTTGTAATGCTTGGATATCAGAGCTTGGGGTTGCCACGAGAGGTACATCAAACCCGCGCAGTTGGCGTTGAAAAAACAATTTATGTTGGCTAAATGCCGTTAATTGTAAATTGCCATTGCCATAGCGATGCACGACTAATTGACTGCGATTCTCAGCGGTAAATTCACTCAAAACCACGCTGTCAACTGTCATACAGCCAACACTACAGCCTGCAGATTGACAGGCTAAAACAATCTTATTCATTTGTTGACGATTGCTCACAAACACTTGAATACGATCATTATTTAAACTGCTAAAACCATCAACAACGATATCTTCTGGCGACTCATTAACTAAATCTTTAACCAGATAGGGCAGCGCGAGAGCCAATTCATCACCGCTCAACTCAGGCTTATCAATCAATAAACTTTGATATAGCCCCGGTCCTAAAATGATAGCAAGTTGACTACCCGCTAATTGATGCTTAGCGATCAACATTTCAATCGCACTTTGCCACTCGGTTACCGATGTAATTGACACTGAATCAACGATGACATCAGCTTCATTATCAGCAACTAAAATAACCGTGTCAGAAAACAGAGCAAGCGCAGCATTTAATATAGAATTTTTACGGAAAAAAAAAGGAGAAAGTAAGCGCTGGATCATGATAAAAGTAAGCCGAAAGTTAGAGCCGAATAACAGCTCGCACTTTAGGTAAAGAGTTAGTGCTTCACAATATTAATCTATTAAATGTAAGACCTACATCACTTTAAATAATACCTTTCACATTAACTCTTTAATAATTATACCTTTAAAGCATTTACAATTGGGGATATTGGTCGCTCAGCAGCAAAAAGGCGCCCTTGTGCAGCTACCACACCAAGCTGCTGTAGCACCCGCCATTCCTTATTGGTTTCAACACCGACAGCAATCACTTGGGCATCACTATTGGCACATGCTCCCAGCATACTTCGAACAAATAACTGATTCTCTTGCCGCTGATGAATATCACGTACTAGGCCACGATGTAATTTAATATAATCAGCCTTAATATCTTTAATATAGTAAGTACTAACTATAGTTCGCCCCGCTTGTGAAACAACAAGCTTACAACCAAGCCCTGTTAATACACGTAATATAGGCCGTATCGCATCAAGATGTTTCACCAACATACTTTCTGATACTTCAAACAATAACCGATTCAATACTGGACGTGGTAATTGTAATAATTCATCTCGTAGCCATTTAACAAATTTTTTGTCGCGTAAACTGATGGTAGTAATATTAACCGCGTAACTATTATCCGCCGATTGCTGCTTGAGCAACATTAAGGTTTGACTAATAACCGCCCGATCAAAACGCACCGAATAACCCACTTGTTCTACGGCGGACATAAAATGTGATGCTTTAATGATGTCACCATTATCATCGTTAATACGAGCAAGTAAGGCATAACTCATCACCTCTTCATCAACCGCCATAATAATCGGTTGTTGATATAATAGCGGCCCACCTTGCACCAACGTTTTATCAAACAAACTACGCCAGCGTACATTACCGCGCGATTTATCCCATTGATGATCTTTCTTAAAACTATTCCAGCTATTTGCGCCTTGTAACTGTGAACTACGTAAAGCGGTATCGACTTCATCCATAATCCGTCCACGGCGATCACCACCATGAAAATATGTCACTCCGATGTGGCACCAATTGTCTTGTTCCATCGGTGATGGTGGCGATATACGCTCAACGGCATTCAATAATTGATTAGTAAATATTTTAATTTCTTTGGCGGGTTGCTGGGGAATAAGAATCGCAAATTCAGCATCAAAATAACGTGCTAATACCGTATCTGGAAAACGCTGAATAAAGTTAGATAAAATTACGCTGATATCTTGTAGCAACTCATCTGCAATCGTTTTTCCCTGCAGAGAGCACAGCTCATCCCAGTCACTTAAACGCAATAGAATTACCGCACCATGGCTATCTTGATCTTGCACCATTGACTGTAAACGGCTATCAAATAACACACGATTAGCAGTACCCGTTAATTGATCTAAAAAAGTGTGAGTACGAATAAACGTATCAAACCGACTCCGTTCTTGACGAGCATCTTTAAGTTCACTAATTAATTGATCAAGGGCTAAACTCGCTGTTGCTGGCCACTCATAATCATTGCCTTCAGCATATTGATCGACGCGACCAGCTAAAATCATTCGGCCACGCTCTTCTAATAATTCAGAACCATATAATTGCGTACGTAGCCAATGCACACCTCGAATTAAGCCGACGATTACAATCAGCAGTGCTAATGAAATTGATGACATCGCTCCAAGGGAATAGGTAAATTCACTATAAAGTGGAATTGCCGCAATTGTTACTTGATAGCGAGGATGCAATGGCAGTAAGTATTGATGATGATACAGAATATTAGGATCAGGAACGATTTGATGACCTTCAAAACCAAACAGCTGTTTATCACCATCATTAATCGTTAACGTCACCACATTGCTCGCCTCTAATAACGTCGGCAACCAACGCGATAACGCCTGAGATCCTTGAGGCTCAGAAAGCTCTTGATCAATAACGCTAACAACGCCATCAAGATAATGCACTAATGAGTCTTGGCCGAGTTTACGAAAACTCAAGGCTCCGCCAATAAAAATAACTAAAATCGCGCAAATCACGATCATGGTAACAAAGGCAACTAAGCGATTTGTTAACTTCATCCTTGAGGCTTTTCTCATAGCATCCTTATTTCATATATGCCATTAATATCAATATGTAAACGTCAAAACGATCTTAATCATTTTCTCATCGCTAAGCATACGCTACATTAGACCAGTTAATCGATTATTAATATTGTAACAAAGGAATAATACATTTATGGATTGGATCACTTGCGCGAATAGCTTTATTACCGTGGTAGAACACGGCTCATTGGCGCAAGCCGCTAATAAACTCAATACTTCCAGCTCCGCATTATCAAAACGATTATCTTGGTTAGAAAAACAACTTGGTGTACAGCTTTTAAAACGCACCACTCGCCACTTAACCGTGACAGATGCAGGCCAATTGTTTTATCAACGCAGTGCATTATTGGTCAATGACTGGCAACAGATGCTGGCAGAAACAACCGCTACCTATGGTGAGGTCGGCGGAATATTACGTATTGGCGCCCCACTAGCAACAGGCAGTCGCTTATTAGTCAATTACTTAACTGAATTTAGTCAATGTTACCCAAAAATAAAAATTGAGCTCCATACCGTAACTGCAGGGCAACTTCCCGATCTCAACCTCGATGTATTTATCAGCAGAGAAATCACTGAATTTAACTCTTGCAGCTATATAGCAACTAAACTGCTGAATTATCGTAATGGTTTTTATGCCGCCCCTGCCTACCTTGAAAATAATGAGCCAATCACTACCCCCGAGCAATTATGCCAGCATAATTACCTATTATTTGGCGATCAAGGTCATCAACAAGATCATATTTTTGAGCATAATCAGCGACTGCGATTACAAGGCAATTTTATTACCACCAATCCAGAAGTACTGGTTGCGGGTGCTGTTGCTGGAATGGGGCTAATTTTAACCAGCCGCCAAACCATCAAACGAGAATTAGATAATGGCTTACTCGTCCCTGTACTACCGACATTAAAGCAGCCTACAAATGCAATTTATGCTTACTACCCCAAATTAAATTATCATCATGTTAAAACGAAATTATTTATTGATTTCATTAAACAAAAATCGGCAACGAACTCATTAAGCACTGAGAAATAATGTTAATAAATACCAATTAATGCTGTTTAATAATTTCATCTGGATCATTTTTTAATGAGTTAAAAGGCACCATTTTATTACCGCTCAATACGTGAATGTTATTCACTCGAGGTGACTGATAAACACTGAATGCTGGCAATTGAGTCGTTTTAACACCGATCCAGTTGGAAAAAATAGACATAAAATCAAAAGCACTTATTTTTTTATTCAGCATAGTATGCTGCTTAATATCACTGGCTATTTCAATCAATGGGACTTCATAATTTTGTTTATATAAATCACCATGGACTAATTGTGTTTGCCCTTTAACAGTGCTGACATTATCAAGGCCATGATCTGAAAAATAAAATAATGAATAACTTTCTTGAGTCGATTTTAAATCATTAACTACCGCTTTAATAATGTTATCTGTTTGATTATAAGTAGATAAATAACAGGATAAATCTTTATCTTTCAAACCATATATGTCTTTTTTAATTCGATCACAAAAATTTTCATGTGATCCCATAATATGCAATACAATTAATTTAGACCCATTATAAGGCTGTGCTAATGCCTGCTTAAATAACGGTAGTAATGCATAATCACTCGTATTATTAGTTAGAAAATTACCTTTTTTCAAAAATTGTTTTTCTGCTGCATGCATCGCTATTACTGAAACAGCTGTATCATATTTTCCAATAAAACCTTGATTTGATAGCCATATTGTTTTCATTTTAGCGGCATTGGCTAACGTAATTATATTATTAACCGGATGTAAATCTAATCCGTTACTGATACCTAAAGTTCTTGGTAATGATACTGCTGTATGGGATGCTGTCGACAAATAACCATTAACTAATATTGCCGGTGTTTGAGCTAAGAAAGGAGTGGTATTAATCGGGTAGCCATAAGCAGACATATAATCTTTACGCATGCTCTCACCAATGATTAACACATAATTTTTATACTTCGGCTTGGCACTTAAAACCGTCCAATTAGCCGCTTGGTGAATACTGCTCCTGATTGCATTCATCTGGGCAATGTAATGCTCAGTACTGATATAAATATGATTAACAAACAAACTTAAAGAAGAAAAATAAAGGCAAACCCCACCTAATAAAACAGTAGATTTATGCCATTTAAATACGAATTCAATCCTAATTAAATAATAACCAAATACGATTAGCAAAATAGCGTTTAATAGCCATACTTTTATTGGCACCGCTAATAAAAACTCAATACTTTCACGTTTAGTGGTTTCAACTAACGATGCAATAATACCTATATTAGGATGACCATAAATATATCCAGACTGAAAATATAATACTGCAACAAAACCAATTGGAAATATAAACAACCATTTTAACCAACGTTTAGACGACAAAAAAATCAATGCTAAAAATAAGCATCCACTTACTACAATCATTTCATTGCCATTATATCCAACCCCAATGGTAAGTAATAAAGATAATAAAAGAGTAATAACGACATTTAAACGTTTCATAAATACAACAAGATATATAGTGATAATAATATTAATAGTTTAGCTTAGGTATAATATTTTTGATACACAAAAAAACCCAGCAATAATGCTGGGTTAATAGATATTAGTAAGCTAAATATAATCGCTTCTTTTTTCGGGATCTAGAACGGTAATAAAGGTAAAAATACTAACCAATCAGTGAGCGTGTGAGTAAGTACCGAATAAAAACCCTTATTTTATAGCAGCTTATCACAATAAGATCTCGAATCAAAAAAAACTATCTTTACACTTTTTATTTTTCGTAAGAAAAGAGAACATAAAAAAAGAAATTGAGTAACTTTCCATGTTTATTCTTACACTTTAATTAATAGAAAAAGAGTGCTTATTAGAGTCCTAGAGGTAATATCCAGCTACTGAGTTACTACATGCCAATTTAACTCCATTATCACATTAACGAACATCGAGTGGCTTGTATCACACTTCGCGTAAGCGCTCACTTTTATGCGCTATACACATCGAACCAATAACGGATACAACCTTATTCACCAGAGTGCTTTGATTTATTAAACTCATTAGTGGACATAAACATGTTAGATCTAGCTCTAATATAGTAGTAAGACAAATAGTCGTGATCAGAAGCATGTGATGACAACCCAACTAATTTTCATATCAACTGGGTTATCTTTACTTTAGTTGACCAGCTATTGTTTTATGAGCGTACTTTTGATTGATGGCAGAATATAACCCAGATGATCATCCCGAACCCTTAAGCTACATGTTTTAGAAAGTTCAAAATCAACAGTATGTCCATCAACGTAAATCGAGCTACTAAGCTTATCTAGATTATATTCCTTGCCTTCTATAAGCTTTTCCAGTGACTCAAACGCATCTTTTATACTTGTTATTTCGATACTAGCTTTCGCTGCCTTGTCTATAACTATACGACTAACTTTTACTTTCCCAGTGCCTTCAAGTTTAGAGTTGAGGTCACTTTCAAGTACGCCCTTAAACTTTTTCAAATTGAGTTCTGGATTACTGAAGCCAACCTGAAAATCAAATAGTCTTGTAAAACAATCCACAAACGTTCTCGTCGACTTAGGCGAATTGTAAATCACCATCAGTAGCTTATTTGTATCAAGAGCCTCTATATGAAAACTAATATTCCTATAGGTAACATATGATACCTCATCGATAACATTACCAAATTGGTCATAAGTTTCATTGCTAAACTCTACTTTTTCAGAGTACGTAGCGTGAAGAGTTTCCGACTCACTTAGTGACACGCCATGAAATGTAAAACCATGCTGCTCATCAGATAGCTGTCGTAATTTAGACAGCATTTCTGAAACACTTTTTTTACTGTTTATCAGTAGTAACTTCAGCCTCTGACGACTCATTTTCGTTCTCCCCTAGAGTTTCTGCTACGATTTCATCTACTATCTCACGTGCAGTATCTTCGATGAGCCTAGATATCCTTAGTTCTTCTTCCTTATCCAATTTGGACGGGTTTTTGTTATATTCGTTCTTGGCTTTATACTTGAACTTCCCTCTCGTTATGTAAGAGAAATCCTCAAAGGTCTCTGGTTCACCGAACATTGCTTCAATCACATAGATATCCGAACCTACAAGGTCCTCTTCAAATTTCCATCTGATTTTAGAAATGTAAAAACCGCGATTATAGAATTCTTGAAGCTCGCCAGAGTGCAGTACTCCCTCCCCTTTTAGTGAAGCTCTGCTTATATGTATACCAGAATCCCCAGATCTGTCTTTCTCATCATCAGTGGGCTTCGGGTGGAACACATAAACGTCCGTTACATCAATTGGCTTAAACCCATCCATTCTATAAAGCAGCTTTTGAAAGAACCTAGTTCGGGCGTCAGGATCTTCCACAGAAGTCATATTGATACGAGTTGAGTCAAATTCCTCGCCCGCATCTTCTGCTATAAGTTCGACAGACTCTCTAATAGTTTTTTCGTATCCTTTTACTTTTGGATTGTCTGGGTATCTTACTGTGTAACCAGAATCCGTTTTCTCGATCGTAATCGTCGCTTCTTTCTTAACAATTTGCTTGAAATCAGACTTGGTGTAATCAGGCGTTTCATACGTGATATCGACGATAAAGTTACCGTTTTCGTCTTCGTGCCAGATACACAAATCCTTTTCTTCAGTGATTTGCTTCTTAAGGACGTTCAACGATGTTTCCAAAGACTCTTTATCTACCTTAGTGGCATAATCGCTCGTCGTTGTTTTTTCTTTACGCTGCACCACCCCCATCGCCGAAGCTATTCTTTGATGGTCGTAATAATCGTGGTTGTATTTAGAGAAATCACGAGCAAGTTCTTCTCTTTTGGTTTCAGTCGATATGATTACGCCCCGTGAAAGGAATAAATCTCTTAGTTCAGAGTTATTAATCTTCGAGGTATTAAGTGCGTCAAATAAGGCCTTATCAGTAACGCTATAAAGGTAATTTTTATGCATGGACACCCTTCCAACCAATATCTTCTGAGTTGTAAAACTCAATCTTGTAAGGAATCAACTCAAATTTAATATCGAGTCTCTTCTTCATTTCTTCGTCATATCCCCACTCATGGGCATACTTCTCTAATGCTCGATTAAAATGTGATCGAGCTGAACCACTGGTTTCAGTATGTGGTACTTTTAATCGAATCTTATTTTCAGCGTTTAACAGTTGATACTTTGATAGTAAATCTAAAAGGTATAGAAACTCATTATCTGTGTTTGCTTCTCGGTTATAGTAGACAACATAACCAGGGTCGTATACCGATTTGATTTGACCACCAACGATATCATGCACCTCGTCGTGTTTGATGATAATGAAAGGCGATGACAGCATTTCAATAGTTGCTGGGAGATACTTCTCAGCGGAAACAACCTTGTGGAACGTCAACTCTGGGTAGTAAAAGCCAAACTCTGTTTTCGGAAACGTGCTACGACGAATCATATCGTTAATATCAGAGGCGATTGTCATCCAATAGTTAATCTGAAGTGGTTCAACAAAGTGCAGTTTTTTGTCTTTAGGAACAGGTATCTTTGAAAGTTGAACAGATCTAGGTAGCTGACCCTTTTGACCTTTCTCTCGCTTGGGCGGATAGAAAAAGTCATAGAAGCCTTTCTGGTATTGGTTGTCGTGGTTATAAACAAACAACAGACCTCGAACTTCAAAGTCACCCGCTGGAATTAGATATTTTGCTTGCCAGTGTGTGCTATTTTCTGCGCAATCAATCGTCTTAGCCAGAGATGTTAAAGCTTCTTCTATCTTCGTAGAGTTTATAGAACTCTTACCATAACTTTTCAAATCGGTATTAAAAAGAACGTTCTTATTGCTATAAGGGTCTTTATAGCCAAAGACAACATCAACAGGATGTGTATGTTTCTGGCTTTTTTCTTTATCCAAATGCTTGTCTTGCTTTCTACATGGGAAATCTTGGTCGTATGGACCATATTGTTCCCATTTAAAAATGCTTAGCAAATCAGAAGATACAACTTTTGCGATTTCCTCGCGAGGCCCATTTTCAGCCATTAATTCTAACTCCACTATTGAAAATTAAATTTTATCTAAACTTAGTTTCATAATAAGCAAATCAATGCTTACTCGCTAGTGGCTAACTCAATGTACTGTCAAATTTATCTCTTGATTTTGATTTATTTTTCTCTCTATCTACCTTTCTAAGGGGATAACAATACTCTGCTTATCATTAAGTAAGTGATATTCAAAATCATCTAAACGATTATTTAGTACCGCAAATAGTGATGCGTCATCATATGATAAATAGTTCAACTCTTTATCTAAGCTATTAAAAGAATTAATACTCATAGCTTGAATATCTGAAATTCCAGCAGACTCGCGGAACATCACCAATAAATTGCATATTTATCAATTAGTTACATAAGGGTGATCCGTAGAATACCATTTACAACTAATGATATATTTATCAACTGATTGCACTGAGGGTGATCCGCGGAATACCACCTCCAAATAATAAATATTTATCAATAAGTTATATGAGGGTGATCCATGGAATACCACCTGAGAATAATACATTTTTATCAACTGATTGCACTGGGGGTGATCCGCGGAATACCACCTAAAAATAAAATATATTTATCAATAAGTTATATGAGGGTGATCCATGGAATACCACCTGAGAATAATACGTTTTTATCAACTGATTGCACTGGTGGTGATCCGCGGAACACCATCTAAAAATAATACATATTTATCAATAAGTTATATAGAGGTGATCCATGGAATACCACCTGAGAATAATACATTTTTATCAACAAGTTACATGGAGGTGAACCGTAGAATACCATTTACAACTAATGATATATCTATCAACTGATTGCACTGGGGGTGATCCGCGGAATACACCCAAAAATAATACATATTTATCAATGGGTTACATGGAGGTGATCCATGGAATACCACCTGCAAATAATACATATTTATCAACTGGTTGCACTGGGGTGATCCGCGGAATACCACCTGAAAATAATATATATTTATCAACTGGTTGCACTGGGGTGATCCGCGGAATACCACCTGCAAATAATACATGTTTATCAATAAGTTATATAGAGGAGACCCATGGAATACCACCTGCGAATAATACTTTTTTATCAACAAGTTACATGGAGGTGAACCGTAGAATACCATTTACAACTAATTGATATATTTATCAACTGATTGCACTGGGGGTGATCCGCGGAATACCACCCCAAAACAATACATATTTATCAATGGGTTACACGTGGTGATCCGTGGAATACCACCTGCAAATAATACATATTTATCAACTGGTTGCACTGGGGTGATCCGCGGAATACCACCTGCAAATAATACATATTTATCAACTGGTTGCACTGGGGGTGATCCGTGGAATACCACCTATAACTAATGATATATTAATCAATGAGTTCAAATGGCCTAATTGTTTGCCCAATTAAAAGTGTATATACCAATAATGTATTTGTTACAAAAAAGTCATTAATTCAATTTTTTAATTATTCAGCCCATTGTATTTATCTACTAATAACCTCCTAAAATATTTCATATAATAATTTTAGTGAGTTAATTAACGCCCCACAAAAACCATAATAAATTGATTTATATAGGTTAAATCAATCAATTTCCACCAGTCTTACGCTTAAGCTCTATTAGTGGCTTCTCTAACTTATCAATTGCATCATCAAGACTGTCTATTCGAATACCGAGCTTATACGCATTGTATTGCCACAAAACAAAGCGCTGCTTATATGCTTCATTAATCTTATTTACTCTAGAAAGCTCAGCATTAAGTGTGGCAATCTTACGCTTCAGATATTCAGCATCCACATCATCACTAACAACGGTTAAGGATGATTTAGCTTCCCTCAATGCCGTTTTCTTCTGTGAGTACGCAGCCTGTATTTCCTTGTATGAGGATAATGATTGGCGCTGAACTCCATCTTTGACATTTAGAGCTAAACTCACTTTCTCACAAAGTAAATCCCACGTTAACTTCCCCTCCCACGCATTAATTATCGATATAACGAGTGGGTGGCTTTCAGGAGTAACAACAATTTTAGGCATTAGAGTCCCTCCATGATGTCAAATAAGTCTGATGCATCGTTATTTAATGCTAACTCTTCTGTTTTGATAGTGATGGCTTCAGTTGGCTGAGGTTGAATATCTGCGCTAAGCCCTTTACTAATCAGCGCATCTTTTATTGGGGATGGATCATATTCTTCTGGTATCCTGACAGGTGTGCCGTTAGGCGTATTTTCATCTTCAAGTATCTTAATTTTTGTTCGAATATGAGCAAGCCTCCACCCCTGTGCTGAAACCCAACGGTCAGCTCCAAATACGCCCATTTCATGGCTTTGCTGCGATTTACTTAATTGTGAAGCCACTTGTATTTCTCGTTTTTTCAGTTGTTGTAACGAGCTTTCCATTCCTTTAATACAAACCAATTCCTTGCACGTTTCACAATCTCCATCTCGCTGACATGGCAACATTGCAAAATCATGCTCACAAACACCCAACTCAGTCACAATTGCCGAACCAACCAAATCTTTGCCAATATCCTCAAAAGATACTGGGATATTCATATTGATTTTATCTAAAGGAGTCATGTTGTTACCAAAAAGAACAAGTGCCGATTCGTCAGATTTTTCTTTTTCGGTTCGATAATCATATTTAGCATTATCGCTAACTTTGGCTCGCCCAGCCCAATTAGCCAATGTCAACTCATCCATCCCACCACGCTCTGCTTTTGTAGATAACCAACGCCTAGCATCATGTGATGCAATTAAAACTTTTGAACAATCGGGTGAAGAAATGCCATGCTTAGCAAATAAAGATGACTTACCTGTATGGCCTTTATCTGAAAAACGATCATTAACAGCATTTACTGTTGGTAATCCAAATGAAAATGGTCGAGGACTAAAATCTTTGTGATATTCATTTTCGCGGTGTAATAACAACGCTTCAGATACTTTTATATGCTTAGCATTATCGATGTATGGGAAATTTTTAAACTTTTTAGCAAAATTTTCATATTGATACTTGCCTAATGCTTTATAGTTTATCGTTCCATCATTTTCTTTAAGAAGCGAAATTAACCATTTAGGCGTTGGCGCATTCATTGTGAATCTAGCTAGATTAAGTTCCATTGCGGCATTAAATTGCTGCACAGTTAACGGCGTTACATCACTAAAGTTTTCAGGTGTAATACAGTATTCATGGCGCATGAATTTATTTGGATTTTCTTCTGCAAACCTAGCGGCTTTTCGAGCTGGCTCACCAATACGCTCAAGCCTTTCAACCGCTTGAATAACTACATCTGTCATCACTGTAGGAACCCATTTAACGCCTTCTTTTCCCTTTTTGGCTGGAACCCATCGTATTCCTAACTTCATCTCTCCAGCGCGAGTTTCTTCCCATACAAGGCAATTAAGAGGAAGACTTAACACTTCAGAACATCTTGATGGAGCAACCATCAATAAAGCCATAACCGCCGAGAAATACTCAGCTTCCACACCAAGGTTTGGCGCATCATGGAAAAGTTTAGCTACTTGCATCATTACTTCATCTGAAGGCAACTTCTCTGCTCGATGTTTTTTCCCTTCTTCTGATACTGAAATAGCCACCAATTTAACTTTCTTAAATGGATTCGACCACTCAGGAATATTCGGTGTAAAATGGTTTTCACGGCAGAATTTTAAGATTAGTTCCATTTGATAACCCGCCTTATTCAACCCTTCCGAATTAGAGATACGTTTCCTAAAAATCGAGTCGATGTTAGTCAGAACCGTGCCATCTAAACCTAAAATATCAGCAGTTCCATTTACCTCTAAGAGAGCCTCTTCAAGAACACGCAGAGCCTCAAAGTGACGCTGGAGATTAGTGACAGGTTTATAAGAATACGCATACTTAATATATGCCTTAGCAAAATCGCGATAAGGTAGACTAAGCGGTTCAAAAGAATATGACGTTGATGGCTTTGTATTAGTCGAAAAACGGGCTGTAACCTTACGAACTCCTTTGTAATCTGCCCATAAATTCTCATCCCATTGATCCACACCAAAAGCATTCAATTTCTTACACTTAAGAATAAAATCATTAAGATTTCCTTCCGCTGTAAGCTCTGACTTTGGCTTAAACAGAAAAATATTATTTTCCATCATTAACCTCTTTTTCTGCTTTCATTTCCGCACATTTCTGTACAACCCATTCCACGGCTAATATCAATCGGTCTTTAGTTGAGGCATATTCCTCACTTTTTGTTGTTTTTAACCGTTGTTCTTTTTCTGCATACAGGTTTGCTAGGAGTTTTTCATGAGGTGCATCAATAAGGGGTCTGAACTTATGACAAAGGTAGCAAGCTTCATAGCCTTTAACACAAAAATCATTTGTACCACACGCCCCTACAACCTCACATTCATCATTAGGTATGCGAGCAGTCGGATCGTTGCCACGTTCTCCATCATCAGCAGATTCAATAATTTTTCCTAAAAAGGCATTTGCAAACGGAGCTAATTGACTACCCATGACCTTATCAATATAAGTTACTGTATCGGCAGTATTTTCACAGTAGACTTTTATATTTTGGGTATCACTGTGATCGAGCGCTTCAGCTATAATCAGCCCTCCTAAACCTTTGCGTCCAAGGTTAGTGCCCCTTGTGTGACGAAAACGCCTTGCAGAGATAAGAATATAATCCCCTGTACGCTCTGAAATAGCCTTCTGCTTAATCTGAAATTTCTGAACGTATTCATGCCTCAGATATAATGTTGATACGTGTAAGAGATCAGATAACAAAAGATCTGAAGATAATGGAGTGCTTTGATCTACAAGTTGCTCAACAGCCTTAAAATCAACAAAAAGAGGGGCTTGATCTATTTGGCTTAAGGATAGCTTGGTATTAAATTCCTTTTCTAAATAAGTCACTACAGACTTATGTAAATTATGGAGTATTAAATACAATTCTTCCGTTATTGGCAGTTTATTAAATTCACCCCGAAAGCTTCCACCACGTTGCTTAGAACGAGGGACATTAAGATAAAAATTACTTAAATTTCCATTAATTAAGTCACAGCCTTTTAATTGTCTAAGCTGAACTGGACGACGCGCAGTCGCTTGCAATGTATTAAGGTAGCTATAACAAGCAAAACTTATTTCATCAGCTTTAAATAAACGAATTAATTCATTATTTAGCGCAAGCACTTCATTAGGAGTAAAAGCTCCCGAATAAGGACAACGATTTGCTACAGCAACGCCTTTTTTATTCCCTGAGAGTGTCATGTTCTCAAGCACTTTAATCACATCAGATGAAACACCATAATATCCATAGTCATACCAACTAATTAAAAAACCACGAAGCGATCCTAAATACCATTCGTGCTCGTTATCTAGCATTGATCTCCAGTTTAAAATGGTATTTTCATCCAGTACTGTGCATTTGGTATCACGTACCATTCGTTGAAAACGGTGGTACATATTCTGTGTATGCTTTCCTGATGCTTCCTGCGCATAATTCGATAATGTTTTGCGAAAGCTTTCTAATATTTTAGGATCTAATGCCAATACTTCACATTGAAAGGAAATAATTGCATCTTTATTTAACTTCCAATGATTCGAGTTGATATTAAAGCTATACCCATCCTTAGATAAGAGTTCACCAGAAGAGGTTTTATAGCGACTGGTTGTTAACCGTCGATTATCTATAACTACTAACTTACTCATACAGCTAAATTTCCATTATTTATTATTATATTCGACTAGTTGTTGCTGCAACTCTTCTTGCTCTTGGAGAATTACTTCACCAGCTCTTTTTTTAATATGTCGACGGTTATAGGGATCTGCTGATTTTTCTGAACTGTGCCCCATTAAATGCTGGCGCATCTTTGCTTCTTTTCCACTATCAATAGATTGGTGGTTGCCAACCCCTTTTTCAGCTAACGCATTAATTGTATCTATCTTAATAGAAAAATCTTCATTCCAATGATGTCTAAAGTAGTGAGCATGAATCGCAGAAAACCTTTCATCAACAGCTTTCATTGCAGGAATGATAATGGTATCAAGAGTGCTAGCACTTAAGGGCTGACCTTGAGTTTTACATTTAAGGTGAGTTACAAATAAATAAGGGTGTTTATTCGCATTAGGTGTACGACTACGATATAAACAAATATATTCATCAATAAGAATGGCTGTTTTCTTAGATACCCTTAACATACGCTCTTTTGTTTTAGCTACAGGTTGGGTCTTTCGTGGATCATATTTATCATCATGCTCACGCTTAACCCAAATATATGGAGCATCACCAATCAAATCCATATTACCGTTAGAAATAGTAAGCGATAATAATTCACCTCGCCTTAAGCCTAACTCTTTTAATAAAACAAACATTAAATGATTACGTCTTTTAGTAATTTCATGCCTGAATGGATTTAATGGATGGTTATAATGCGCAATACCTATAAATTCATTAATTAAACCATCAGGTAGTTTTTTACTATCATGCCTATCAATAACGTTTTTACTTTTCCCTTTTGGGCGAGCCGCTTTAAACATTTTTAGCATGCGAGAAATAGCGCTAATTAATTGTGGATTATTCTGAAACTGAACAGCCACCCCAGCTAAAAAATAAATATATTCAGCTACCGATGTCATTCTATTATATTGGTGGTTACGTCCAACTGATGGTGTTACTTTTATTAACTGAGGATCATCATTTATATTTACCACTTTATTCCGAGTATTTTTTTTCTTCGAAATACCTTTTAAATGCGCCACATCAATAGCAAGGTGAGATTTGATGCTATCAATATCTTTTGCATCTAAAAACTTTCCACACTTAAATTCTGAATAAAGATCTCGGCCTTCTATTTTTTCCCACTGTAAAAACCAATTAACAGCACCTAAGCGACTAATAATCGTATTCACAGCCATTGTCGAACGCAGTTTTGCAGTAACCCAAAGAGTGGTATAAAAATGAGGCATCTCATTAACTCCCATTAATATGGGATATCGCTCACCATTATCAAACACCAGAGTATCTACTTTGTATTCCATGCTCGACCTTTATCCTTACACTTTATTTATACATAAACTATAGGTAAGCAGTTATATGCTGTCAATAAAATTGTATGAATAAAAAAACCCAACATTTCTGTTGGGTTAGTGTCAAATTCGATAATTAAAAGTGTTTATTCTTACACTTTTAAATTATATAAGAGCTAGAACGGAATATCGTCGTCAAAATCCATTGGTGGCTCATTATATTGTTGCTGCGGTTGCTGTGGAGCAGACTGCTGCGGTGCTGACTGATGTTGCTGTGGTGCATAATTTTGCTGTGGTGCAGCTGCAGGTTGTTGAGGCTGACCCCAGTTACCTTGATTCTGCTGTTGCTGCTGCTGGCCACCCATAGGAGCACCTTGGCCGCCATTACGGCCACCTAGCATCTGCATTACACCGTTAAAACCTTGAACAACAACTTCAGTAGTATATTGATCTTGGCCTTGCTGATTTTGCCACTTACGCGTTTGTAATTGGCCTTCAATGTACACTTGTGAGCCTTTACGTAGGTACTCACCAGCGACTTCTGCTAATTTCCCAAACAATGCAACACGGTGCCACTCAGTTTTTTCACGTTGCTCACCGGTAGCTTTATCACGCCAAGATTCAGAGGTTGCAATAGTAATGTTAGCTACTGCACCACCGCTAGGCATGTAACGAATTTCTGGATCATTTCCTAAGTTACCGATTAAGATAACTTTATTTACGCCACGACTGGCCATAGTTCACTCCAAAGCTGATAGCGACGGTATTGGGTGTTAATAGCCGCTTAGTCAAAGTTTATACTCAATCACGCAGTTTATCATGTCAGCAAGGTCAAGGCATAGCGTCAAAATAGGTTATAGCCCCCAATTATCCATACCAAATACAACTAACCCACCACAAAATCATAATCAGAATCAATATCAAAATCCACAGATAAGCCCTACTGCATCAAGACTGTCATTTTTATGACACTTCGGTAATTTAAAAATATATACTATGTAAATATTAATAAGGTACTCAGCTATCATTATATAAATATTCGCTAAGATCATATAATAAATAGAGTAATCATTGACGAAAATATTAAAGTAAATAGCAAACATATCAAAAACAAATAAGTAGCATGCGATAATAAATTAATAACAACTAGAATTTAAAAAACAATATAAGGATTATCATTAGGGTTAATAATTAAAGATTATACATCTTCAACTTATTGTTATAGTTTGCGAAAACAAGGATGATATAAAGTTGATTTATTGCCTAAAATCTCTAACAATACAACGCTATTAAGCGTTAACAAAACAATAATAACTATTGTTTTGTTAATTCTCACTAACGAAATTATCAGCAAGATTTAAATTTGCACTCAACACATAATCAATTACATTAAATCTAGGAAACACTATGATCAAGAAATGTCTATTTCCAGCAGCCGGCTACGGTACTCGATTTCTTCCAGCAACAAAATCAATGCCAAAAGAGATGATGCCAATCGTAAACAAACCTTTGATTGAATATGGTGTTGAGGAAGCGATTCAAGCTGGCATGAACGGGATGTGTATTGTTACTGGTCGTGGTAAAAACACCTTGATGGATCACTTTGATAAGAACTATGAACTGGAACATCAAATAAGTGGTACGAACAAAGAAGATCTTTTATTTGATATTCGTCGCGTTATTGACTCAGCTAACTTCACTTACATTCGTCAAGGTGAAATGAAAGGCTTAGGCCACGCTATCCTTATGGGTCGTGAGCTAGTCGGTAACGAACCTTTTGCTGTTGTACTTGCCGATGACCTTTGTGTTAACGAAGAAAAAGGCGTGTTAGCTCAAATGGCAGCTCTTTATAAGCAATTCCGTTGTTCAATCGTTGCCGTTGAAGAAGTACCTGAAGAAGATACTCATAAATATGGTGTAATTGCAGGTCAAATGATCCGTGATGACCTATTCCGTGTAGACAACATGGTAGAAAAACCTGAGCCAGGAACAGCACCAAGTAACCTTGCTATTATTGGTCGTTATATCCTAACACCAGATATTTTTGATATTATCGAGCAAACAGAACCAGGTAAAGGCGGCGAAATCCAAATTACTGACGCCCTACTAAAACAAGCACAATCGGGTTGTGTACTGGCATACAAATTTAAAGGTAAGCGTTTTGACTGTGGTAGTGTTGATGGTTACATTGAAGCAACTAACTACTGTTACGAAAACATTTATAAGAAAGACCAATCATCTAAGCTAGCTAAACAACAAACAACTAAAAAATAAGCCCGCTAAATATTTAAAAAATCCCGCGCTATAGCGGGATTTTTTTATTTGAGCTACTGTGTTTTTATTCAGTATCTTTTGCTCATTAAAAGCGGCTATGAAATACTACTCGCTTACAATCTAGCAAAAGAATAGTGATTGGTATGGATTACATCGAAGTACAGGGCGCACGCACCCATAATCTCAAAAACATTAATATTTCCATTCCTCGCGACAAGCTCGTTGTTATCACGGGCTTATCTGGTTCGGGAAAATCATCGTTAGCATTTGATACTTTATATGCTGAAGGTCAACGCCGCTATGTCGAATCACTATCGGCTTATGCTCGTCAATTTCTATCGTTAATGGAAAAGCCCGATGTTGATCATATTGAAGGCTTATCACCTGCCATTTCAATTGAACAAAAATCAACGTCACATAACCCCCGATCTACTGTCGGCACCATTACTGAAATTTATGACTATTTACGCTTGCTCTATGCGCGCGTAGGTGAACCTCGCTGTCCAACCCATAACGTCACTCTTGCCGCTCAAACGGTTAGCCAAATGGTTGATCAAGTGCTCGCGATGGATGAAGGCAGTAAGCTAATGTTACTTGCACCTATCATCAAAGAACGTAAAGGCGAACACCTAAAAACCCTCGCCAACCTCTCAGCTCAAGGTTATATTCGCGCCCGCATCGATGGTGAAGTGTGTGATCTATCAGATCCACCGACATTAGAACTTCATAAAAAACACACCATTGAAGTCGTGGTTGATCGGTTTAAAGTCCGTGATGATCTGCAATTACGCTTAGCTGAATCTTTTGAAACTGCATTAGAGCTTTCAGGCGGCACGGTGATAATCGCTCCAATGACAGCCGGTGAAGCGAGCGAACAAGTATTTTCAGCTAACTTTGCCTGTCCACATTGTGGTTATAGCATGCAAGAACTTGAGCCGCGACTGTTCTCATTCAATAACCCTGCCGGAGCGTGTGGCACCTGTGATGGTTTAGGCGTTCAACAGTATTTTGACCCAGAACGAGTGGTACAAAATGGTGAACTCAGTTTAGCTGGCGGCGCAATTCGCGGTTGGGATAAACGTAATTTTTACTACTTTCAAATGCTCAAATCATTAGCTGAACATTTTAAATTTGATGTTGAGGCACCTTTTAATACCCTACCAAAGAAAATCCAAACTTTGATCCTCTCGGGTTCTGGTAGCGCTGATATTGAATTTAAATATATTAATGATCGCGGTGACATTACCGTTAGACGACATCCGTTTGAAGGTATTTTAAATAATATGGAACGCCGTTATCACGAAACAGAATCTAATTCTGTCCGTGAAGAACTGGCTAAATTTGTCTCGACCAAACCTTGTTCTAGCTGCCACGGTTCACGTTTACGCCAAGAAGCACGTCACGTATTTATCGGTGAAACTAACCTACCCCATATCTGTGATATGAGTATCAATGAAGCATTTACTTTCTTTGATGAGTTGGCATTAACTGGTCAACGGGCTCAAATCGCTGCCAAAATTTTAAAAGAAATTAATGAACGTTTAAGTTTCTTAATCAATGTTGGCCTCAATTATCTCAGCCTATCTCGCAGTGCCGACACTCTTTCAGGCGGTGAAGCTCAGCGTATTCGTTTGGCAAGCCAAATTGGTGCAGGTTTAATGGGGGTGATGTATGTACTTGATGAACCATCCATTGGCCTCCATCAACGGGATAATGAACGCTTACTCAAAACGCTGATCCATCTCCGTGATCTCGGTAATACCGTGATTGTGGTTGAGCATGATGAAGACGCTATTCGCGCCGCTGATTATGTGATAGATATCGGTCCAGGTGCTGGCGTACATGGGGGGGAGATTATTGCCGAAGGTAGCCTCAAAGACATTCTAAAATCAAAGAAATCTTTAACAGGTCAATATCTTAGTGGGAAAAAATCAATTGCTATTCCAGCACAACGAGTACCATTTGATGCCACTAAAACGGTCAAACTACTGGGTGCCAGTGGCAACAACCTTAAAGATGTTAATGTCGAAATTCCAGTCGGATTACTGACCTGTATTACTGGTGTTTCTGGATCAGGTAAATCAACCTTGATCAATGATACCTTCTTTAGAATCGCCCACCAGCGACTCAATGGCGCGACCACAGGCACGCCAGCCCCTTACAAAGAAATTCAAGATTTAGAACATTTTGATAAAGTGATCGATATTGATCAAAGCCCAATTGGTCGTACACCACGTTCAAATCCTGCTACCTACACGGGTATTTTCACTCCCATTCGTGAATTATTTGCTGGTACTCAAGAATCTCGTTCTCGAGGCTATAAACCAGGTCGGTTTAGCTTTAATGTCCGTGGTGGCCGTTGTGAGGCTTGCCAAGGTGATGGGGTAATTAAAGTAGAAATGCACTTTTTACCCGATGTTTATGTACCGTGTGATGCCTGTAAGGGTAAGCGCTATAACCGTGAAACCTTAGAAGTACGCTACAAAGGCAAAAGCATTGATGAAGTTTTACAACTAACGGTTGAAGATGCGCATCAATTTTTTGAACCGGTTCCAGCAATTGCGCGAAAATTAAAAACATTAATTGATGTCGGCTTATCGTATATTCGCCTCGGCCAAGCAGCAACAACCTTATCTGGCGGTGAAGCACAACGGGTTAAACTCGCGAAAGAATTATCTAAACGTGATACTGGTAAAACCTTATATATTTTAGATGAGCCCACCACTGGCTTACACTTTCACGATATTCAGCAATTGTTAACTGTATTACATAAGCTACGAGATCGTGGCAATACTATTGTAGTGATCGAACATAATCTGGATGTGGTTAAAACGGCGGATTGGGTAATCGACCTTGGCCCTGAGGGAGGAAACGGTGGTGGTGAAATTATCGCTACAGGTACTCCTGAACAAGTAGCGCTGGTTGCTGGTTCGCACACGGCAAGGTTTCTTAAACCACTGCTTAACATCTAATTGTAAAACGTAATTAGGCCCTACAAGCAGGTTGACATCAGTCAGCCTGTTTGCTTTTTCACTCAGGACTCACCATGACAGTGTTACAACTTCAAGGTACGAAATTAGAACAGAAACGGATTTCTAAGCCTTTACCTTTAGTACGTTTTTTCTTAGCCAGTGTGGGCTTATTATTTATCGTTGCTATGCATTATTTTCAGCATAACCCCGGCGGCTCAGGGCTTGAGCTGTCATTTAATGCAGCAGCATGGATTCCATTTAGCGTCGCTATTAGCTGTGGTCTATTAGAAATATGTCGTCAAAAAGTCTGGCGTTATTCTCGTATGACACTGCTTTTATTTAGCTGTTGCGTGCTACTGACATTACCGGTGTTTTACCCCAATGCTGATGGCTTCGCAGCTTCAAACCGCTTGCTAACTCTCTGGGCAGGATTTTTATTTTTCACCAGCTTACAACAATTTGTTTTTACCCATAGTCAACGGCAACGATTATTATGGTTTATCACTATTGCTGTCTTAATCGAAGCCGTGTTTGGCTGGTACCAATTTTTATGGCTTACGGCTAATAATCGTTTTGGTTATGACATTATCGCTAACCGTCCCTATGGTATTTTCCAACAACCAAACGTAATGGCGAGTTTCTTAGCCACCGGACTGGTTATTGCCGCCTATTTATTAGCCCGTCTGCCGCGTTATCGTGGTAAATGGGTCTGGCAACATATGATCTTGCTGGCAGTACCAGTACTAACAATTCCGTTACTGGTGGTACTTAATTCGCGCACAGGCTGGTTAGGTGCAACTATCGGCTCATTACTGATGCTACCTTATCTATATCGATTTGCTGCTAAGTATCAACAACGTATGTGGGGATTAATGCTACTGTTAGGACTCGCATTAGCGTGGCAAGTTAGCAGCACAACCGACAGTTCTTTTTCTCATCAAGCGCGTATCACATTAGACAGCCAACGCTCAATTATGATGCCGCAAGCTTATGAAATGTTTACCTCCAAGCCACTAACGGGTTATGGCTATGGTAAATTTGAAGCCGCATATATCACTCAAACTGCATTATGGCATCATCAGGATCCGCAACAATATCCAGCCGGTGTAGCAAGTTTAGATCATCCTCATAATGAATTACTGTATTGGGCAGCTGAAGGCGGCATCATCCCGTTACTGGGTTTAATACTGGCAGCATTAGCGGTACTGGTTAGCATCAAAAAAGCCCCGAATGGTACTCAATTAGCGTTAGTCGGATTATTTTTTCCTATCGTGTTACATACTCAACTTGAATACCCGTTTTATCATTCGCTCGCCCATTGGATCGTCTTTATTATTTTGATCTTTTGGGTTGATAATCTCACCGCCAAGTATCATCGCTATCAAACTCAGTATGTACTCGCACTTAAAGTCAGCGCGATCGCATTACCCGTAATGATCACTAGTTTTATGATCACTACTTTATATTCAGGTTGGTTACTGACTAAGTTTGAAACCACCCGCCCCGTTGATATCAATTATTTAGTCAAAGTAAATAATCCATGGGCATGGCAACACCGCTTTGAGTGGGATTTACATCTCACCCAATTACAACTTGGTATCGCGACGGATAAGCCACAACTGGTTGCTGACTATGTTCGCTGGGCTAACCAAAAAGCCCAAACATGGCCACGACCGGCGTTATATCAGAACTTAGTCTTAGCCTATTACAATCAAGGTAAAACAGCACAAGCTGAGCAAGTTGCTACCGAAGCACAACAATTATTTCCGGGGATCAGCCTACCTAGCACCACTACAGCAGCAACTTCGTCAACAAAATAATCACTGTTTAACCATCAATGGCGATCACGATTGCCATTGATGGCTCCATCGAGTTATTTCAACGTACTTTCAAGCGCTTTAAGACACAAAGCAACATTTTCACTACGAGCAGCATAACCCATTAACCCAATCCGCCATGCTTTACCTGCTAATGTTCCCAACCCTGCACCAATCTCAAGGTTATAACGTTCTAATAAAGTTGATCTTACTACTGCATCAACAACGCCATCAGGAATATAAACCGCATTAAGCTGTGGTAGTCGATAGGCTTCTGCGACTACAAATTTAATTCCTAAAGCTTCAAGTCCTGTTTTTAATTCTAAATGAACACGTTGATGTCGCTGCCAAGCTTGCTCGAGCCCCTCATTTCGCAATAGTACTAACGCTTCATGTAACGCATATAAACTATTCACAGGCGCGGTATGATGATAGCTGCGTTTACCTTCGCCACTCCAATAGCCAAGTACTAAACTTTGATCCAAAAACCAACTTTGCACTGGTGTTTGGCGCTGCTGAATTTTAGCTAATGCTTTTTCAGAAAACGTTAACGGTGATAACCCAGGTACACACGATAAACATTTTTGACTGCCAGAATAGACAGCATCCAATTGCCACTCATCCACCAGCAATGGCACCCCACCTAATGAGGTCACCGCATCAACAATGGTTATGCAGTCATAACGACGCGCAATTTCAGCCAATAGTTTCGCATCAGATAATGCCCCGGTTGAGGTTTCAGCATGTACAAATGCAACAATTTTAATCTCAGGATCGGCCTGTAATGCTTGTTCAACCAAAGCGGGTGATACAGGTTCACCCCATGCATTATCAACCATAACCGCGACGCCACCGCAGCGTTCTACATTTTCACGCATTCGATCGCCAAACACGCCATTACGGCAAACTAATACCTTATCACCTACCTCAACTAAGTTAACAAAACACGCTTCCATACCCGCACTACCTGGAGCAGATACTGCAATCGTAAACGCATTGTTTGTTTGAAAAGCGTATTGCAACAACTGCTTGAGCTCATCCATCATTTTAATAAATAACGGATCTAGATGACCAATTGTCGGTCGGCTCAACGCTTGCAAAACCTGCGGATAAATATCAGAAGGACCAGGCCCCATAAGGGTTCTTTGGGGAGGCATAAAGCTAGTGATAGGCATAGATTCAACTCCATTAAATCATGATTATTATCAATAAGGTGTGTCACGTTAGTGGTTATTACAGGATATTAGAGCAATACCAAAGCCGCAAGTAATAACCCCAAACCCGGTTCGCAACACATACTTTTTGTTAACTATCGAGAAATTATCATTTAACAATTGACAACCAAGGCGAACTTCCTATTCAATGATAACAGTGTTTATTCACTACAGAAGAGGTGCGTTACCCAGGTATCAATATTGTAGGTCCCAATCCTTAAACCATATTGAGAGGGGGAGTAACGCCGAGATATAACGTGTTTGGGGCACGTTATATCGGCTATGAAAGTTGAATCTTTCAGGCTGTCATCTAAGTCAGGTTGACGATGATGGGGAGCTTCTGGGTAGCCGCTACCAGCGTTACTGCCTATTACCTCCTCGACAATGGACGTCGGGAATTCTTCCGAAGTAAATAACCTACCTTGCAGCATTTACGATAAAGGGAGAACACCGTAATGAGCATTACTCCAGCAGCTATAAACCAGTTAATTGTCGCTAAATTTGGCGGTACTAGTGTTGCCGATTACGCAGCAATGTGTCGCAGTGCTGACATCGTTATCACTAACCCACACACTAAAATAGTATTAATTAGTGCCTGTTCGGGAGTGACTAACTTGTTAGTTGCATTAGCCAATGGTATTAGTGATACCACCTTACGCCAGCAGCATTTACAGCAATTAACCAATATTCATCAACAAATCCTTGATCAACTGCAACACCCAAATACTGTTCGCGATGCTATTTATGCATTACTCGATGATATTGCTTCTGCCGCAACCCAAGCCGCAACGAAACCGTCACCACAACTAACCGATCAACTGGTCAGTCACGGCGAATTATTATCGACCCATCTGTTTAACCAAATTTTAGTTGAAATGAATGCTGCCGCGATTCGATTTGATATTCGTACTGTGATGCGAACTGATGCTCAATTTGGCAAAGCGATTCCACAACCAGAGATTATTCGTCAATTAGCTCAGCAACATTTAATGCCACTCTTAGCTACCCATGTAGTGGTCTCACAAGGTTTTATTGGTAGTGATAGCCAAGGCAATACCACCACGCTTGGTCGAGGTGGCAGTGATTACAGCGCGGCATTAATTGCAGAAGCGACGGATGCTACTACCTTAGAAATCTGGACCGATGTACCGGGGATGTACACCACTGATCCACGTATTACCACCGCCGCTAAGCCGATTAAAGAAATCAGTTTTAGTGAAGCTTCTGAAATGGCAAACTTTGGCGCTAAAATACTCCATCCATCGACACTGGTACCAGCGGTAAGGCAACAGATCCCAGTATTTGTCGGCTCATCAAAAGCTCCCCAGCAAGGCGGGACTTGGATTCGAAAAACAGTTGACCAAGCGCCGTTATTTAGAGCATTGGCACTGCGTGGTAATCAAACCATGGTGACCCTAACTAGCCTTAATATGTTTCATGCTTATGGCTTTCTAGCAGAAGTCTTCCGCATTCTGGCTGAGCATAAAATATCCGTCGATTTAATTACTACCTCAGAAGTCAGCGTATCATTAACACTTGATCAAACCGACACTGGCGGCGGAGCACCAACACTACCACTCGCTGCAGTAGAACAGCTCAATCAATTATGTCGTGTTGACATCGAACAAGGATTATCGCTAGTCGCATTAATTGGTAATCGTATGAGCAATAGTAAAGGCTCAGCTAAACATATTTTTGGCGCACTCGATGCTTATAATTTACGGCTAATTTGTTATGGCGCTAGCCCGCACAATTTATGCTTCTTGGTTGATGAGGCTGATGCAAAATCGGTGGTGAGCACGCTCCATCAACAACTCTTAGAATAATAGCCACTACCAGAAATAAAAAAGGCGCAAACTTTGCGCCTTATTTATTTTTAGCCGAAGAATATCATTATAAATTAGGCCCGAGCCACTTCTCAGCCTCGATCATATTCCACCCCTTACGATCGGCATAACTGGCTAACTGATCATGTTGGATCTGCGCCACCGCAAAATAGCGTGCATCAGGATGCGAAAAATACCAACCCGATACCGCCGCCCCCGGCCACATCGCATAACTCTCAGTTAGCACCATGCCTGTGTTAGCTTCAGCATCCAATAACTGCCATATAGCACCTTTTTCCGTGTGCTCAGGACAAGCGGCATAGCCAGGAGCTGGACGAATACCTTGATACTTTTCACGGATCAAATCATCATTTGCTAGATCTTCATCCGCAGCATAACCCCAAATCTCCTTTCGCACGATTTGATGCATACATTCAGCAAATGCTTCTGCTAATCGATCTGCCACTGCTTGAATCATGATTGCATTATAATCGTCACCTTGCGCTTTAAACTGAGCAGCAATTTCATACTCACCAATACCACCCGTTACAGCAAAAGCACCAATCCAGTCGGCTTTGCCACTTTCTTTAGGGGCAATATAATCTGACAAACAATAATTTGGCCCTTTCGGCTTCTTGGTTTGTTGGCGTAATCCATGCAATACTGTTAACACTTCAGTACGGGTTTCATCAGTGTAAACCTCAACATCATCGCCAATATTATTTGCAGGGAATAACCCACAGACGCCATTGGCTTTAATCATTCCTGTCCGTTCAATATCATCAAGAATTTTATTGGCGTCTTCAAATAACTTAGTCGCTTCAACCCCTACCACCTCATGACGTAAAATAGTTGGATATTTACCACTTAATGACCAAGTCATAAAAAAGGGCGTCCAATCGATATATTTACGTAACTCAGCAATAGGAAAATCAGTAAAAGTATGTACCCCAGTTTGTTTCGGCGCTGGCGGCGTGTAGTTAACCCAATCAAGTGCAACAGCATTTTCTCGTGCTTGCTCGAGTGTGATCGGTGCTGTTCGTGGTTTTTTACGCGCATGTTGTTCACGTACAACATCATATTCAGCGGTTAATCGCTCTACAAATGCTGGTTTTTGTTGTTCGGATAACAGCGCTGAACATACACCGACAGCACGCGATGCATTAGATACATATACCACTGGCTGTTGATAGTTTTGTTCAATCTTGACTGCGGTATGCGCTTTTGAAGTAGTGGCACCACCGATTAATAACGGAATATCAAATCCGCGCCGCTGCATTTCTTTCGCTACATGCACCATTTCATCCAATGACGGTGTAATCAAACCACTCAAACCAATAATATCGACATTCTGTTCTTGCGCGACCTGCAAAATTTGATCGCATGAGACCATTACACCTAAGTCAATGATTTCATAGTTATTACATTGAAGCACGACCCCGACAATATTTTTACCAATATCGTGCACATCACCTTTTACGGTGGCTAATAGAATCTTACCGTTGGTGTATCCGACTTGTTTTTCAGCATTAATATACGGCTCTAAATGGGCAACAGCCTGCTTCATGACTCGCGCTGATTTAACCACTTGTGGTAAAAACATCTTACCTTCACCAAACAGATCACCCACCACATTCATACCAGCCATTAAAGGCCCTTCAATAACGTCTAACGGCTTAGTGGCATTGACACGAGCTTGTTCAGTATCTTCAATAATAAACTCAGTAATACCTTTGACCAGAGCATGCTCTAACCGTTTTTCAACTGACCAACTACGCCATTCTTGCTGACTACGATCTTCTTCAACGGCACCACTATCACGATAGTTGGCAGCAATATCGAGCAGTCGATCAGTACTGTCATCACGCCGATTAAGCACCACATCTTCAACCGCATTGCGTAATTCATCAGATAGATCATCATAAATCGCTAACTGGCCCGCATTAACGATCCCCATATCCATGCCATTTTTAAAACAGTAATATAAAAACACCGCATGGATCGCTTCTCGAACAGGGTTATTACCTCGAAATGAAAACGATACATTAGATACCCCGCCAGAAACCATCGCATGAGGTAAAGTACGTTTAATATCAGCAACGGCTTCAATAAAATCGACCGCATAATTATTATGTTCTTCGATACCGGTCGCGACAGCAAAAATATTAGGATCGAAAATAATATCTTCTGCGGGAAAACCTACTTCATCGACCAAAATATGATAAGCATTGGTACAAATTTCAATTTTACGCTCACGTGTATCAGCCTGACCAACTTCATCAAATGCCATCACAATCACAGCAGCACCATAACGACGTAACAGCTTGGCTTGAGCAATAAAATTCTCTTTGCCTTCTTTGAGTGAAATTGAGTTAACAATTGGCTTACCCTGAACACATTTAAGTCCAGCTTCAATAATTTCCCATTTTGAAGAATCAACCATGATCGGTACTTTCGCGATCTCAGGCTCCGTTGCACACAAATTAAGAAAACGCACCATTGCCGCTTTAGCATCTAACATGCCTTCATCCATGTTGATATCAATAATTTGTGCACCGGCTTCAACTTGCTGACGAGCAACCTCTAACGCCTCATCATACAGCTCGTCTTTAATTAAACGTTTAAAACGTACTGAACCGGTGACATTGGTACGCTCACCAACATTAACAAATAAGCTATCAGCCTCAATAATCAGCGGTTCTAATCCCGATAATCGACACGCAATTTTAATTTCAGGTAACAGGCGAGGTTTAATATTCTTGGTGGCTTGATACATTTGTCGAATATGTTCAGGGGTAGTACCACAACATCCACCGACCAAATTTAAAAAGCCTTGCTGAGCCCACTCTTTAATATGTTCAGCCATTTCCTCGGCTTCAAGATCATACTCACCAAACGCATTAGGTAAACCAGCATTCGGGTGCGCCGAAACCGCACACTCAGAAATCCGAGATAACTCAGCCACATACTGGCGTAGTTCATCCGGTCCAAGTGCACAATTTAAGCCAAAAGATATCGGCTTTACATGGCGTAATGAATTATAAAAAGCTTCGGTAGTTTGGCCTGAAAGAGTGCGGCCAGAGGCATCAGTGATCGTTCCTGAAATCATCACCGGGAGCTCATAACCCAGCTCTTCAAATACACCTGTTACCGCAAAAGCACAGGCTTTAGCATTAAGGGTATCAAAAATGGTCTCGATCAAAATAATATCGACCCCACCTTTAATTAACGCATGCGTTGACTCGCTATAAGCGATCACTAATTGATCAAAGGTGACATTACGGAACCCAGGATCATTAACATCAGGGGAGATAGAACAGGTGCGGTTAGTCGGGCCTAATACCCCAGCCACAAAACGCGGCTTATCTGGTGTTTGTGCAGTCCATTCATCTGCTGCTTCACGGGCAAGCGTTGCGGCTGCAAAATTAATTTCGGCACTGAGGCTTTCCATATCATAGTCAGCCATTGCAATGGTAGTCGCGTTAAAGGTATTGGTTTCTAAAATATCAGCGCCAGCTTCTAAGTACTCAAGATGAATATCTTTAATTAATTGTGGCTGGGTTAAAACTAATAGATCGTTATTACCTTTAAGATCTGTATGCCAATCACTAAAGCGTTGACCTCGATAATCTTGCTCATCAAGTTTATAGCCTTGGATCATAGTGCCCATGCCGCCATCAATGATCAAAATTTGCTGTTCGAGTCGCTTATGCAGTACATCCTTGCTTTTTAACACTACATTATATCCTTATAATCCATTACAGCCTGATAACATCCTATCACAATTCAAATAGGAATCTAGACGTCTAAACAGGTAGAATGGCAAAATAAGTTAATTAACGGTAGCCATTACTAACTGATGGTTTTACTATCACAAATAATTAAATCTAATCAATAATTTAATCTAGAGGTTTGGTATGTCGGTTTACAACACCCTCTGCTTCCTAGCTGCAGCAGCAATGCTTATAGCTTTTATAAACAGTAAGATAGGTAAGATGCAAACGACCATTGCCATTACGGCTGGCTCACTCATCTTATCGTTACTGATTATTTTTGCAGGTCATAATGGTTGGTTTCATCTCGAAGATATTGCCTCAACCCAAATGGGAAAAATCAACTTTGAAAACTTTTTGCTAAAAGGGATTTTAGGATTTTTGCTCTTTGCAGGTGGACTTGGTATAAAATTACCTCACCTCAAAGAGCAAAAATGGGAAATCACTACTCTAGCATTAGGCTCAACCCTGTTTTCAACCTTTTTTATTGGCTTTAGCTTATGGGGTATTTGTCAGTTACTTGGGATCCAACTTGATCTTATTTACTGCTTACTTTTTGGCTCACTGATCTCACCGACAGATCCAATTGCAGTACTCGCTATTGTTAAAAAAATGAATGCGCCGCGCCGAATCTCAACCCAAATAGAAGGTGAGTCATTATTTAATGATGGCTTTGGTTTAGTTATTTTTGTCACTCTATTTACCATTGCCTTTGGTGATCAAAGCCCAACGGTTGTCAGCGTAAGCCAATTATTCTTACAAGAAGCGATTGGCGGTATTGTGTATGGCTTTATTCTTGGTCTAATTTTCCATTACCTCATCTGCTCAACCGATGATCACTCGATGGAACTTCTACTTACCATTGGTATTCCAACTGCAGGTTATGCTTTTGCTGAAATCATTCACGTTTCAGGCCCATTAGCGATGGTAGTTTCAGGTATTATGATCGGTAACTGGACTCGTTATATCGGTTTCTCAAAAGAAAGTGAGGAGCATCTTGATCACTTCTGGGAACTCGTCGATGAATTCCTTAACGGCCTATTATTCTTGCTCATTGGTATGACCATGCTTGAGTTCAGTTTTCACCAAGAAGACTGGATTCTAATGGCAATTGCAATTCCACTAGTATTACTAAGCCGCTACTTAAGCGTGAAATTACCTTATCTTGGCTTTAGCCATTATCGTCAATACAATCCAATGTCAGTTAAAATCCTTACTTGGGGTGGCTTGCGCGGTGGGCTTGCACTTGCCATGGCAATGGCCGTACCGGCAGGGGTAATGGTTATTCCAGAAAAAGACATTGATGTCAGAGAAATTATACTGGTAATGACTTACTCAGTTGTGGTGTTCTCAATCTTAATTCAAGGCTCGACCATTACCTCATTAATTGAAAAAGCCAAGTTGTGGGAAAACCAGAATAAACATTAATTTTTCCCTTAACCATCAATAATAAAAAGGCCTGCCAATAAGCAGGCCTTTTTATTAATTATCTTTAGTAAAACTCGCTTCTGAGAAATGCTCCAAGTCATAAGGCGTCTGTTGATAGACACAGTAATTAAGCCAGTTACTAAACAATAAATGACCATGACTGCGCCAACTTGCAACAGGATCACAATTAATATCATCATTTGGATAATAATTAACAGGTATCGCAGGCTCCATCCCTTGTTCACGATCACGCACAAATTCATTGTGTAACGTATCGACATCATACTCAGGATGACCAGTGACAAACACATTGCGTTTATCTTTGGTTGCAGCCAAATAGACCCCAGCCTTATCTGATGTTGCCAATATATCTAAATCAGTATGTTTGCCAAGATAGTCAGCAGAAAAATCAGCATAACGAGAATGAGGAGCAAAGAAGGTATCATCAAAACCACGTAGAATAGGGTGATGACAGTCATGTATGCGATGATGATAGACACCAGAAAGCTTTTCTTTACGTGTACGCTTAGGCAAATCATATAACAGCTTTAAGCCAGCTTGCGCCGCCCAACAAACAAATAATGTAGAAGTTACATGATCCTTAGCCCAATTCATGATTAACTGAATTTCTTCCCAATACAGTACATCTTCAAATTGCACTAAACCTAATGGTGCTCCAGTTACAATCAAGCCATCAAAATTACGATCTTTAACCATTTCGAATTGACGATAGAAAGTATCTAAATGTTCTTGAGGAGTATTTTTTGTTGGTCGGTTATCGATTCGTAATAGTTCCACATCAACCTGTAATGGACTATTCGATAACAACCGCAAAAACTGAGTTTCAGTCTCAATCTTCTTGGGCATTAAATTTAGTAATAAAACTTTAAGCGGTCGAATTCCCTGACTAGCAGCACGAGCTTCCGTCATCACAAAGATATTCTCACTTCTCAAAATATCTGTAGCAGGTAAACGATCCGGTATTTTAATTGGCACTTTGGTTTTCTCCTTACCCCAAAATAGCTTTAGCCGTCTAGATATCCAGTTAAAACTATAGAAAAAACAATAATGGTGCAAGTAAAATTAAACCATCTCAACCGAGACTATCGCGTAATTGTAATAAAGAGATGAAGAATAACGAGGAATATTGATACGTCAGAAATGAAAAAACCCAGCCGAAGACTGGGTTTTAAAGAGGTATTTAGCAATGTCCTACTCTCACATGGGGAGACCCCACACTACCATCGGCGCTACAACGTTTCACTTCTGAGTTCGGCATGGGATCAGGTGGTACCGCTGTGCTATGGTTGCTAAAAAAATAAATGGTGCTAGTACCCAGAGTCGAACTGGGGACCTCACCCTTACCAAGGGTGCGCTCTACCAACTGAGCCATACCAGCACACAAAGCTGTTATGAATCTGCAAGTGCAAATTCTAAAATTTGAAGCCTGGCGATGTCCTACTCTCACATGGGGAGACCCCACACTACCATCGGCGCTATTACGTTTCACTACTGAGTTCGGCAAGGGATCAGGTGGGTCCATAACGCTATGGTCGCCAAGCA
>NZ_PYON01000059.1 GCF_003026355.1 Photobacterium kishitanii
CCAACTTTAACGATACCTTGCTCAATACGACCAGTTACAACAGTACCACGGCCTTGGATTGAGAAAACATCTTCGATTGGAAGGATGAATGGTAGATCGATAGCACGCTCTGGCTCTGGAATGTAAGTATCTAGAGCTTCAGCTAGTTCAACGATTTTCGCTTCCCATTGCTCTTCACCATTCAATGCGCCTAGTGCAGAACCCATGATTACTGGGCAATCATCACCTGGGAAATCGTACTCAGAAAGAAGTTCACGAACTTCCATTTCTACTAGCTCAAGTAGTTCTTCATCATCAACCATGTCACACTTGTTCATGAATACGATGATGTAAGGAATACCAACCTGGCGACCAAGTAGGATGTGCTCACGTGTTTGTGGCATAGGACCATCAGTTGCAGCAACAACTAGGATACCACCATCCATTTGAGCAGCACCAGTGATCATGTTTTTAACATAATCGGCGTGTCCAGGACAGTCTACGTGTGCGTAGTGACGAGTAGGAGTATCGTACTCAA
>NZ_PYON01000007.1 GCF_003026355.1 Photobacterium kishitanii
TCCTATCGTGAAGTACGAGCGCTGATAGGGAATCGATTATTAGCGCGTTATTGCTGTTTTTATTGGTATTTAATAGTGCGATGAGTAAATTGTAGTTAGGGTTCAAATCCACTAATCCTCAAAGCTGTTCCGCGACATTCAAAAAAGCCGCTAATGAAAATTAGCGGCTTTTTTACATCTGAATAAAATCATTACCATCATTAATAGAGGTTTTTAGGAATTAGCTTGAAGCTATTTCTATGCATATCCATTTCAGGTGACTCCTCACCGCGAGGGATGTGGTGTAGGCTTAAGCTATACCAAACCACAATATCTTTATTTTCGATTGATGCATTACTTTGGACAAAATCAGACAACTGTTTTTTATTGTTACAAGCATAGTTTTGTGAAGCATAACGTTCACAAGCGACATCTTTCGTGATGTATAAATCATTACGAGTAAAGGCTTCTTTCTTTTTGATTCCGACAAAACGGTGGCCAGAGTCTCCTGGTTGTACATGGTAGCTTTTATTGGAATTGACATTTTCTTGAATTAGCCAGCCACGATTATTTTCTGCTTTGTTATTAAAACGTGATTCAACAACAACATCACGCCATTTGGCGATTATTTTATTGCCTTGCTTCTTATATTGGACGATTTTAACAATATCGTCGTTTTCATTATCACCTAATGCAAAATCAATCCGCCAAAAATAATTATGAACATGTGAAACACCCACTGTTTTGTTATCTATTTTCCAACCTAGTTTACGGTATTTCTTTTCTCGATCGGGATTATTATGAATATTCACAATTGTTTCTAATGCACCTGTAGCACCAATAGCAAATTCGATCATGCCATTGTTATAGAATTTCCATTCTGGAATATAGTTGTATGCTCCAACTTGATGAGATGAAAACAGTAATAGGTGCTCACTGGTGCTTGGTGTTCCTATAACTGAGTTGATCGTGGTATCTAAGACTTTCCGTTGACAGAGCCCTCGTATGTCTTCATACATAGTACTTACCGTGGTTAGTTTACCATTAGCACAATTTTGCGGTTTAATAGCAATAATACCGTCACCAAAGCTATAAGTTGTCACATCATGAAACCTATCTTGTCCATTATCATAGGGTACAAATATCTGAGCAATATTAACCTCATTGATCACTCGAAAGGGGGTATTACTATCAGGTGGAGTATAAGTAATATCGGTTAAATAAATACCTTCATCATCGTTAAATTCCCAGCACATTGACCATTGGGCACCATTAGTGAAGTTTTCATGGATATAGTTATCATCTGCCGCAGTGCAGGCATATGCTGGTTGTAAAAACAAACAAGGTAACGCAATAACAAAACTGATTATCCAAAATCGCATTGATGTAAACATAATATCCTCTCTATATTAATAGCGATTGATTTCATATTTAATTGACTGGTTGTGGCATATCTATATCTGGAATATTAGGATTCTGACTATAGATATCTCGAGGATAGACAGTGAAGTATTGCCATATCGGTGCTAAATCAGCATTGTTGTTATAGGGTGGAGTATGGTGGGCGGTCAATCTTATCCAAGCTACAACATCTTCAAGCTTTTCGCCATTGGTCATCTTTGCAATATTGCTCGCACAGTTTAGGGAGTGGTTAGCAATGGCCTTTGTTTCGCAGTCATTGTAATTAGTGAAGAATACATCAGCTTTCGTCCATGGACGCTTAGGATCGCGCTCAAACACATTATGGTTAAGTGGAAATATATGATAAGACGAACGCATGCTGTAATCATTACGTATTTGCTTATCGAGTATACGCCAGCTTTTCATTTTTATACGATCATATTGTTTGTTGAATTCATTCGGTTTGTTAAAGGTAAAGGTATGAATTTGTCGACCTTTACGCCCCTGACGTATTTTTGAACGAAACTCTTCAACAGTATCATTATTGGCTGTTGCGCCAATATCAAAGTCAACTCGCCAAAAATAGTTTACCGTATAGGGTATTGAGTCTGTGACATTATTAGTAATAAAACTCACTGATGGACTAAAACTACCATCATCATTTAATTGAATACGAGAGAGAAACTGATGATTATTTAAAGTCACAATATGGAAAATATCAATGGCATATTGACGACGAGATTGTTCTTCATATTGCATGGCAAAGTCCTGTGTCGACTCACTAAGACAAATAAGAGGGGTGTTATCGTTCGTCGTTAATAATTGGCCGTTACTACAACTACCGGTTATTGTTGATAGTGATTTATCATGTTGAGTAATATGGGCAGTATTTGTTGTATTGTCATTTAAAACCATTTCAACTTGATTTAGCTGTAAGGATGATGCGATATAAATATCTAAATTTTCTTTGGCAGAATAAAAACTAAGATCATGTAAACTTAGACCTTGTTGTTCACTCCACATCCAGCAAAAATTCCAGCTATTGCCTGAATCAAACTTGTAGACCACTTGTTGCTGTTTTGGACATTGATATTTTTCAGAGATCATGGCCGCTTGTGTCGGAATACTGACTGTTAATAATAAAACAATCAGTAGCGAATAAGCTTTTTTACAATAAGTCATCGCCCTTCCACCCAATTAGTTGTTTGTATTAATAAAACATAACATCATCATGTATTAATGATGCACAGTATGGTTATGCTCACGTTGAGATTGATTGAATGCCGTTACCGCCTTTAGTGATAAATTAACGATGGCTTTAGTATCTAGTGTGACATTGGCATAAGGCGCTTCAAGAGAGGATAAGAAAAAGTAAATGCAGCGATTTAAACCACAGTTCTTGGTGTTTTTAAACTGAGGCAGATTGTGAACGTTATCCGAGGTTAAAATAACCGCTTTAACCCGTAGACTGGATAATGGAATGGCTGTACTCGGTAATTGAGAATGATAACGTTGATAATATTCTGTCGACAGCTGTTTCATGAAAACTGGATCATTTTCAAGTAAGCGTGTTGCATATTTTATTTCATCACGTGTTGCTGAAAGCTGAAGATTTTGGTGGCGTTTTGATTGAATTAATTCATTACTTTTCAAGTTATAAATTAAAACTTCTGTTGTATCTGTTGGATAGTGATAACGATAAATATCAACCCATTTGTCATTATTAGCCAACATATTTGAACGGTGTTTTGATATTTTGATTATCCGTGAAGTGGGATGTGCAGAACGGTGTGAATTATCCGTGACTAATAATTTAGCTTGGTTAAAGTCGTTACCATTAAGCGGAACAGCATATAAGCCATGACTTAAAAATAGACTTAATCCACTGAATAATGAAATGATTATTACACGATACTTTATGTATTTTAAAATATGCATCATAGGCACCTATACAATATAAACTGCGTGTATATTTAGTAATGCAACATGAATCGCTACTTAAGCCTAGCATAGATGCTATTTTTTAGATTAATATTTTTAAGAACGGTTAGTGAGTAATACTGATAATAGATTTATTGATGGTGATGTGGCATCAATTTGCATATTTTTATTTTGATGAGCTCAGTTGTGATTATTTTTAAATTTTACTTCTTGTATATACCAAAAAAGTAATACTAAAAAGGGCGTAAATACAACAGTAAAAATAATGATGGGCATTTTGTTATAGAAAAACAGACTTAATTTAATATCATAGTTGGCGACATAAAAATCGATGAGGAGTCCTATTAACATACCGCATGATAGGATTAAACTTTGAGTGATAACATAGCTAAGCTGACCTTTCGCTCTGATTTTCGACCAACGCTCAAATTGTTTTGGCTTCATCGTTTGCTTCCATAGGGCTGCGATTTAAGCGGTTATACTTATCGATTAGCGCAGTGTTAGCCAGTATGGTACTTAGAAATACCGTTAGTAATCACAAAAATAGATGATTGCTGAGAGGGGATTTTGTTAGGAACATAGTAATGGTTATTCGATATCACTATTGAGTGAAGGCTAAATACGCTAAAATAAAACTAATTATTTTAGCTTTGAGCCTTTATATTCATGACCACAACGACAACACCAGCCAGCTTTACTGAACTTGGCCTTATTTCACCTTTGCTAGCACGATTAACGGAGTTGGAATACCAACAGCCAACGCCGATTCAGGCGCAAGCTATTCCAAGTGTATTAGCCGGTCGTGATTTAATTGCGGGTGCAAATACAGGTTCAGGTAAAACGGCAACATTTGCCTTGCCGCTATTACAACAATTGCATCAAGCTAAATCATTAGAGAGTAAAAACGTTAAGGGTAACTATGTTGCTGGACTTGTTTTAGTGCCTACTCGTGAATTAGCTAAGCAAGTTGCTGATAGCATTAAATCTTATGCAGTACATTTTAACGGTGCAATTAAAACTGTAGCGGTGTTTGGTGGTGTATCTGCAAATACTCAAATGTTGGCACTGCGTGGCGGTACTGATATTTTGGTTGCAACACCCGGTCGATTATTGGATTTGATTTCAAGTAATGCTATTAAGCTTGATAAAGTAAAAACGTTAGTACTTGATGAGGCTGACCGTATGTTAAGCCTTGGTTTTACCGAAGAATTATCAGCATTATTAGCATTGTTGCCTAAAAAGAAGCAAACGCTATTATTCTCCGCAACGTTTCCTGAACAAGTACAGGCTCTAACCCAAGAGTTACTTAACGATCCGGTTGAACTGCAATTACAAAGTGTTGACTCAAGCACCTTAGTACAACGCGTGTTTACAGTTAATAAAGGTGAAAAAACATCAGTATTAGCGCATTTAATTAAAGAAAATCAATGGCGCCAAGCACTTATATTTGTAAATGCAAAAAACAGTTGTGAACATCTTGCTGATAAGCTTTCTAAGCGTGGTATTAGTGCCGAAGTCTTTCATGGTGATAAAGGTCAAGGTGCACGTACTCGTGTGCTGGAAGCATTTAAATTGGGTGATATTGAGGTATTGATTGCAACAGATATTGCGGCTCGTGGTCTTGATATTGAAAAGCTGCCGGTAGTCATTAACTTTGATTTACCACGTAGTCCAGCAGATTATATGCACCGTATTGGCCGTAGTGGTCGTGCAGGTGAAGTTGGTTTAGCATTATCTTTGATTGATTATGAAGACAGCCATCATTTTAAGATCATCGAGAAGAAGAACAAGGTTCGACTTGAACGTGAACAAGTTGCAGGTTTTGAAGTCGATGAAGCTGAAGCATTATTAGCAGTAGAAAAGCCAATGGCAAAACCTGAAGGTACAGGTAAAAAGAAACGTAAAAACAAAGCCATTGTTGATGATTTTTGGTCATAGGGCTAATTATTACATTAATCATCGCCAGCAATAAGCATCTAAATTAAAAAATCCCTCGTTATGACTAGCGAGGGATTTTTCATTATTGCTAATAACGATGTTTAAAGCTGGTATTTAAAGCCACTCACTTACTTTAATCGTGCTGCCATTGCTTGTGATTTATCAGCGGTCATTACAAAGTGCAATGTTCCACCTGCTTTGATTTCACTGTGCTCAAAGCTATTAAATATATCTAATGGTTTACCGTTGATCTGTGCTGACTTCACGTACTTATTATCACTACTGTTATTCTCAGCTGTAATCGTGAAATCACCTGCTGGTAGTTTGATTTTTACTTCATCAAAAATAGGGCGTCCAATAGTGTAAGTTGGATCGGTTGGAGTGACTTGATAGAAGCCCATTGCCGACATAATGTACCAAGCTGACATCTGACCCACATCTTCATTACCAATGATGCCATCAGGGGTTGGCTTATAGAACTCTTTATAAACTCTATCGAGGTATTCTTGGGTTTTCCATGATTCATTAGTACGGTTATACAAGTAAATAACGTGGTGTGATGGCTCGTTACCATGAATGTATTGACCAATAAAGCCTGTCATATCTTGGTGGTTTTCACCGCCATTGGCATCAGCGGTGAATAAGTCATTTAGCTTTGTATTGAATCCTTCAGTGCCACCCATCATTTCGGTTAGCTTGTCGAGATCTTGCATAAAGGTCCATTGCCACTGCCATGCATTACCTTCGGTATACCAATAAGCATCTGAGCTATATGGATTAAAGGCATCAGAAGCAAATTTCTTTTCACAGTTATCAAGTTTTACTGGGACAAAGAAACCTGCTTCGTTATCCCAATGATTTAAAGACCAATAGGCGCGATCATTAAACTCATTATAAGCGGCGTCATCACCGGCCACTTTTGCCATTTGGCCGATAGTCCAGTCATAGTATGAAAATTCTAATGCGTAAGAGACTGAGTTCCAGTTTGGTAAACCAACACACTTATCACGTTCGTAATAACTAAGTTGACCAGCCATCACCGCTTGCAGCGTGTGATCGGGTATTTGTGGAAAATTATATGGACGGTAGTAAGCCGATTTCTTTGCTGCCTCTAACGCATCTTGAGCATCAACATCTAAACCTTTAACGACCGCATCACCAATAATTGCGGTGGCGGGGTAGCCAATCATGGTACCAGTTTCTTCACCATAACCTTCCCATTTAGGTAGTAATCCTGTTTCTTGTGATTTACGGATCAAATCATTGGCTAGGTCAGTGGCATGCTGCGGGTTTGTGATAGTTAGCAGCGGGTGAACCGCACGGAATGTATCCCATGTCGAATAAACCGAATAGTTTTTATAGCCGTTTGCTTGGCGAACACCGCCGAGTAGATCGCGGTAACGGCCGTCGACGTCCTGATATTCAACCGGTGCGATCATGGCGTGATACATCGCGGTATAGAAGTTGGTTTTCTCAGCCTCAGAACCGCCTTTTACTTGAACTGTCGCTAGTTCTTTCGCCCATGCGAGTTCTGCATTCGTTTTAACATTAGTAAAATTATAGGTTGGGGTTTCTGTTTCTAAGTTCTTTTGCGCCCCTTCCCAATCTACAGGTGATAGTGCTACTCGCATTTCAATCGGCTGATCGCCTTTGCCAAAATCAAGATAAGTGATTTGTTCTTTATTTGGACTATTGATTGAGCCGTAAACTGCGCCCATCTTCATGTCCATTGCTTCGCCACCGTCACGGGCAATCATCGCATGAGCAATCGGCTGACTAAATTGCGCATAGAAGAAGATGTCTTGGCCTTGGAACCAACCTGTAGAAACACGGCGACCACGAATGGTGTATTCATCGATTAATTCAACTCGATTTTGTAATGATTCACCATTATTGGCAGCCAGTGTATGGGCAAGGTCGAGTTTGATTTTACGATCAGCACCTTGCTCATAGGTGTAGCGATGAACGCCAACACGGGTGGTTGTGGTTAATTCGGCTTTTATATTGCCATTGTTAAGTACCACCGAGTAGTAACCAGGGGATGCGACTTCAGTTGCTTTATTAAAGGTATTATTTTCACTATTGGCTGTATCTGAATAAGGTAGTACTAAAATATCACCTAAATCTGTTGCTCCAGTGCCAGAAAGATGAGTATGGGAAAAACCATAAATGTTCAAATCTGTTGTAAATATATCCCCTGCAACATAATCACTCGCATCCCAGTAACCTGAAGCAGAATGCCAACTGTTTTGACCTGCTTCAGAATCCGCATTGGTGCCTTTAAAAGTATCTGGACTTAATTGCACCATCCCGCGAGGAACAACGGCACCTGGAAAAGTATGCCCAGAGGCTGCGGTACCAATCATAGGATCAATATATTTCAAGACAGCCATATTTATAATCGGTGTTGCTGGTAGAGTAATTTCAGGTTGGGCTTGATTATTGTTGTCGTTGTTACAACCCAATAAACCTAATGATAATACCAGTGAGATAGCAATTGGAGTCAATTTAAACGTCATAATGTTCCACCTAACAAATATGTAGTGCAGGAATGTTCACGTCGGCCAAGAGTGAATCTTCTCAAGCGCTAAGAGTAATAATAAGCTGCGTTAGCCGCATAGTAGGGGGGAATAACGGTTGTCGTAAGATGATAAAGCGACCATTTACTGGACTTTTGTACCGATTAAATTGAAATGTGATACTGCTTCATGCTGTTTTTAGAGGTAATTATGTTTCCTCAATGAATGATATTGTTTCTGCTTGGAAATAATAAAAAAGTGTTTTTGCGATAAGGTTCATAGTATTGCAGATAAGTTACAGTGTTTTTTCAATATTTGTTTTAGATCAAATAGATCTTATCACCAAAGGCGTAAAAATACTGAAAGCGTATTTTAGGAGAGTGTCATTAGTTAAAGCTGTTTTATAGGATAAGACATATTTGATAATGAATATTTAAAAATTAAGGTAAGTTATTATGAGTAGTGCATTTTATATTCCAACGGTTAACTTTATGGGGGCTGGTTGTTTAACAGCAGCAGCGGATGCAGTTAAGGCTCATGGCTTTAAAAAAGCATTAATAGTTACTGATAAAGTATTAAATGAAATAGGTGTGGTAACGCAAGTTGCGGTGTTATTGACTGAGCGTGATATTGAGTCTGTTGTTTATGATGGTACTCAACCAAACCCAACTATTACGAATGTTGATCAAGGTTTATCTCTGTTAAAAGATAACGGCTGTGACTTTGTTATTTCATTAGGTGGTGGCTCACCTCATGATTGTGCAAAAGGTATTGCATTACTTGCAGCTAATGGTGGTCAAATTGGTGACTACGAAGGTGTTGATCGTTCAGCGAAAGCACAGTTACCTGTAGTGGCTATTAACACGACTGCTGGTACTGCGTCTGAAATGACTCGATTCTGTATTATTACCGATGAAACGCGTCATATCAAAATGGCAATAGTGGATAAAAACACCACGCCGTTAATGTCCGTTAATGATCCTCAATTGATGTTAGCGAAACCAGCGTCATTAACTGCAGCAACAGGTATGGATGCACTAACTCATGCGATTGAAGCTTATGTTTCAATTGCTGCAACCCCAATCACTGATGCTGTTGCAATTAAAGCAATTGAATTGATTGAAGCGAACTTACGTACCGCAGTTAAAGAAGGTCAAAATCTTCATGCGCGTGAGCAAATGGCCTATGCGCAATTTATGGCAGGTATGGCATTTAACAACGCATCATTAGGTTATGTTCACGCAATGGCGCACCAATTAGGTGGCTTTTATAATCTACCACATGGGGTATGTAACGCCGTGTTATTACCGCATGTTCAGCGTTATAACGCGCAAGTGTGTCCTGAGCGTTTACGCGACGTTGCTGCGGCTATGGGCGTTAATGTTGATGCAATGACACCACAACAAGGTGCCGCTGCTGCCATTGACGCAATCATGACGCTATCTAAAGATGTGGGTATTCCTACGGGTTTAAAAGAGCTTAATGTAAAAGCTGAAGATGTCGCACTATTGTCTGATAATGCACTAAAAGATGCTTGCGGTTTTACTAACCCTAAGCAAGCAACGCATGAAGAAATTTCACAAATCTTCATGGATGCAATGTAATAGTTAGAGGTTAAATTCTACCTGTGCAAATAAAAAACGCCTCATGATTGAGGCGTTTTTTTATAAGGGGTTAATGCTGTTTTTTGATGGTTATAACAGTGGACTAAACATGTAGAAGAAACGCTCACCAAACTTATTACGTACTGAACGTTTTTCCCATTGATCTTTATCGACAGGTTCTGAGTTTGCAATGTAATTTTGTTGCAGTTGGCTCAGTTTATGAGTGAACTCAAGGTTATCAACTGCCATTGTTACTTCAAAATTGAGCCACAAACTGCGCATATCAAGGTTAACCGTACCGATTAAGCAATGAGTATCATCAATGACGACGGATTTCGTATGTAATAAGCCACCATGAAAGCGGTGAATATGTACCCCTGATTTTAATAAATCGCTGAAGAAAGAACGACTGGCCCATTCAACCATCGTCGAATCATTTTTCTTTGGTAGTACAATATGAACCTCAATATTACGTTCTGCCGCGCCTTTCATCGCATGTAATAAGTGTTCACTCGGCACAAAGTAAGGGGTGGTAATGACAATACTTTTCTTTGCTTGGTAAATACTTAATAACAATACTTGATGAATAATATCATCGGGCATACCTGGGCCTGAGGGGATCACTTGCACCGTATCATAATAGGGCTTATCTTCTGCTGGTATTTTGCAAGCAGGTAATGGCGGTAAAAAACGCTGTCCAGTTTCTACTTCCCAATCCCATGCCTGAATACAATTAAGTACTGAAACAGTTGGGCCGCTGATTCGAACCATGACATCAACCCATTGGCCGACACCTGCATCAACTTTAAAGAAGGCAGGATCAACCAAGTTCATTGAACCGGTATAAGCAATATTGTCATCAATAACCACGATTTTGCGGTGTTGACGTAAATCTAAACGGCGTAAGAACATTCTAAATGGTGATACCGCGAGAGCTTCTACTAACTCAATCCCCGCACCACGAATAAGCTTTGGCCAATGAGAACGAAAGAAGCGCATGCTGCCTGCGGAATCGAGCAATATTCTAATTTTAATGCCGCGCTTAGCGGCTTGGATCAGGGCGACACCGACTTCATCAGCAAGACCACCTGGATTCCAGATATAGAATTCTAGATGAATGGCATGTTGGGCATTATTAATATCTGTAATAAGTGCTCGTAAAATTTCATCAGTTGATGATTTTAATGAGAGGTGATTACCGACTAATCCAGGTAATCCAAGTCTATTCTCACATAGATCGCTAATCGGTTTTGCCACATCACTCATATTTTGTGGCTGGTGGCCTGGGCATTCAGTGAGGCATTGAAACCAGCTAGCAAAAGGAAAAAACATTTCGCGAGCACGTTCCGCCCGTTTTTTACCGAGATTAAGTTCGCCGAATAACAGGTAGGCAATAACACCACCAATAGGGACGATATAAATAATCATCATCCATGCGAGAGAAACGCCAACGGCTCGGCGTTTGAAGACCACACGCATAGTGACAGCTGCAATTAACAGCCAATAGGCGAAAATGCCAATCCACGTTAAGATTTGATAAAACTGTTCCATCGAATGACTTCATCAATATATAAATACAATTTGTACATATATTGCATTGAAATCGAAAAAAAACCTAATATTCACTGTTGTTTAGTGCTTATGTCGAATAATCAAGGCTATTTTTGAGGGGGGGTTACCACTTTGCAGGGTAAACAGAGAGTAATAATTAAACCGATAGTATCGGGTTGACGATATTTGAGAATGATTACTTTTAGTGATAATAAATAATATAATCTTCAAGGCTGTTCTTTTTTTAGTGACTGGTTATACTCGCGCCATCTTTGTTTTGTAAAGGCGTTATTTGCGATTATGTTTGATCTTGTTTACCAGCATTCGGATTTTTTAGTCATTAATAAACATCCAGGGATCAGTGTTCATAAAGACGATAATGAACAGCCACTACTGGCTGCTGTTGCCGCACAAACAGGTGATGAGAAGTTATATTTAATTCACCGACTTGATAAAATGACATCAGGATTGTTACTGCTTGGACGTAATAAAACAGCCGCTGCAGCATTATGTGCTAATTTTGCAGAGCGTCGAGTTGAAAAGTTTTACATCGCCATAGGCACTAAAAAACCAAAGAAAAAACAAGGTGTAGTGATTGGTGATATGACTCGTTCGCGTCGTAGTAGCTGGAAACTAGAAACAACAACAGTAAATCCTGCAATCACTCAGTTCTTTTCTGCTGCTGCTGGAGAAGGACGACGGATATTCTTATGTAAACCTCATACTGGTAAAACTCATCAAATTCGAGTTGCGTTACGCAGTGTCGGCTCTGGTATTACTGGTGATGATATTTATGGTAATGAAGCTGCTGATCGTGGTTATTTACACGCTTATGGTTTGCGTTTTCCATATCAAGGTGAATTACAACAATTTTTATGCCCACCGAGCGTTGGACAATTATGGTCAACAGTGGAAGCACGACAAGCATTAACAGAATGGCAGCATCCTTGGAGTCAAGCATGGCCCATTTTAGCGCATAAAAAATAAAGATCTGCATTAAATATCTGCAGTTAAGGCTTAACTGTGGATATTATCAGCAATTGATTGGTAAAAGGCGGATGTGGATTTCTTTTTAGTATTGATAAATTATAATACGTGTAGAGAATGTATTAGTTAGAGGTTTACAATGCGCAGTACTCATTCACGTACGCTTAAAATGCGAGTTTCTCAACAAAAACGTCAATCACATCATCGACGCAATCGTGCTCAACAACATTTATTATTACCTGAAACTACTCCTCGTCATTTTCTATCATCAGCAACACTTACCTTACATTCAACGAGCCTGATATCTTATTCGAGTGAATATGTATTACGCGCTAAACATTAGTAGTTAATTATTCTATTTGGGCTGTGGTTGGTATTCTGAAGCGCAACGTATAGAATAGCCGCCTTAATTGACTATATTTGAATGATGTTATGGAAATTAGTGCTCTACCTACATTAGAAGCCCATTTATTAACGGCTTTAGCAATGCCACCGTCAGAAGTGCGCCGATTATTTCATGGTCGTGGTCGCTGTTGGCAAGGGCTTGAACAAATCACCGTTGATTGGCTTCAAGGTCAAGTACTGGTTTCCTTATTTAAAGAACCTGATGCTGATTTTATGTCGGTGTTAATTGATGTGTTAACAAGGTTAACGCAAACAGATGCTTGGGAAGCAAGCGGCGCCCACTCTTTATTGTTACAGCATCGTGCTCGTCAAGGCTCACCGATGGATGTGCTATGGGGACAAAGCTCTGACTATCAAGATGTGATCGAAAGTGGTCTAACTTACAAGCTAGATTTAGGTCGAAATCAAAATAACGGTTTATTTTTGGATATGCGTTATGGCCGTGATTGGGTGCGCGAGCATGCGGCAGGTAAGCGAGTACTTAACTTATTTGCTTATACTTGTGGTTTTTCTGTGGCAGCTATTGCTGGTGGCGCAGAATATGTGGTTAACCTTGATATGGCTAAAGCAGCATTAAGCCGTGGACGGGATAATCACCATTTAAATAACCATGATTTAAAGAAAGTCAGCTTTTTAGGCCATGAGTTATTTAAATCATGGGGTAAAGTACGCAAAATGGGACCTTATGATTTAATTATCATTGATCCGCCATCATTCCAAAAAGGCAGTTTTGCGCTTACTAAAGATTACCAAAAGATTTTACGTCGCTTACCTGAGTTATTAACTACTGAAGGTGTTGTATTAGCCTGTGTGAATGATCCGGCGTTAACCAGTCAGTTTCTTATTGATGGTATGGCAACCGAAGCGCCTGATATGGTGTTTACCCAACGATTAGATAACCCACCTGAGTTTAATGAAATTGAGCCTGAAGGTGGGCTTAAAGCCTTAATCTTTGAGCGACGTAGTTAAGTTTACTGTTTTAAATACACTATAAAATAATTATCCCTTATTGATTCTAGCCACTCAGGCTAAGAGTATATAAGGGATTTTTTTTGCCTCATTTTAGTAGTAATCTTTTTATTATAATAAGTTATATGAGATTTATTGCTGTTAGTTTGTTGCGTTTTTGAGGGCAGTGACAAATACTCAAATTAGTAGATTAAAAAGAAAGTTAATTGATTCAGTTATTAGTGCAAGGGTTGCACTTAATATAATACATTAAGGATGTGTGCCAATGTTTAAATCGTTCTTTTTAGATCGACGCTGGTTTTTATGGTCGATTGTCGGTAGTGCCGTTATTTTATATGTCACTTGGTACAAAGTGCAGATAGATGTAGAAGTGAATGAATGGTTTGGTAGTTTTTATGATCTTATTCAAAAGGCATTAGCCAAACCTAATGCAGTGACGTTTGATGAGTTTCTTGCTGGCTGTATTGAGTTTTTCAATATTGTATCGGTGTATATTATTATTGCCGTTATTCTGGATTTCTTTGTTCGTCATTATGTCTTTCGTTGGCGTACTGCGATGAATAACTATTACATGAAACATTGGGATAAAATTAATCATATTGAGGGGGCATCACAACGAGTTCAAGAAGATACTATGCGCTTTGCACGTATTGTCGAAAGTCTAGGTGTTAGTTTTATGCGATCTTTGATGACCTTATTCGCATTTTTACCTATTTTATGGACTCTAAGTGAAAATATAACCGAGCTACCTTGGATTGGCAGTGTTGATCGCTCGTTGGTTTACTTAGCGATTATTTCGGCGTTATTCGGGACGGTGTTATTGGCGATTGTAGGTATTCGTTTACCGGGGTTAGAATTTAAAAATCAAAAAGTAGAAGCGGCTTACCGTAAAGAATTGGTCTTCGGTGAAGATAATCCACAGCGTGCAGAGCCTGAAACGGTTAAAGACCTATTTCTTAATGTACGAAAAAATTACTTTAATCTTTATCGGCACTACTTATATTTTGATATCGCGAAGTGGTCTTATATCCAATATACCGTGATTGTACCTTATATTGCACTGGGGCCGGCAATTGTTTCAGGTGTACTAACACTTGGAGTATTACAGCAGATATTAAGAGCCTTTGGTAAAGTAGAAGATTCGTTTCAATTTTTAGTACATTCATGGAGTACTATTGTTGAATTAATGTCTATTTATAAAAGATTGAGAGCATTTGAAGTGCAGATTAATGATGCGATTAGTGTTGAAAGCGTGCCTGTTGATTAGTTTATTGAGATGATATAAAAAGCCCTAATCAATAATAATAAATAGGTAGGGCTTTTTATATTGTATAATGTGATTATTTCAGAGAGTCACAATATTTTTCTGAAATAGTTTGTGATACTAATTGGCGTCCACTGATATCACGGATGGTAATTAAATAATTAACGCCATGCTTAAACAATGGTATTAGCTCTGCATTATGGCAGTAATTAGCACTGGCTGTTTCAATTGCTGTTGTTGGTTTTATACGGCCATTGCCACCATAGATGATATTGATTTTTACAATATTCTTACTCGCATAAGCTTGAGTAATTTGGTAAGCATCAATTTTAGGATAGGGTGCTTTGCTATCAATTGCTGCCGCTCGTGACTGAGCGAGTGACTCCGCAACCATCTGTTGGTCATGTGAAGCACAGCCCCCAAGGATGAATAAGCCAGCTGCTGCGACAAGCCATTTTTTTGTTTTAGTTAGGTTCACAAGTTGATCCTGAATATATTTAAGGTAAGACTTTTTTAAAGGGCTTGACGATCACATTTGCGTAAACACCTGCATCAATGTAAGGATCTTCATTGGCCCATTGTTGTGCTTGTGCTAATGAGTCAAACTCAGCAATAACAGTGGAACCAGTAAAACCAGCTTCACCAGGGTTTTCACTATCAATAGCTGGCATTGGCCCAGCTACCAATAAGCGATCTTGTTGCTGAAGTTCTTTTAGGCGAGCTAAATGTTGCTCACGCACGCTCATACGGCGTTCTAGGCTATTTTCAACATCTTGAGAAAAAATCACATACCACATAGTCGGCATTCCCTATTTTGTTGGGTGAAAGTAACGAATCATTTTTCGTACTGTTTTTAGTATGCCATCATACTAACTAAATATTGAGAGTGGACAAGTAGATTTAGGTAAATAATAAAAAGCACCAACCTTAGTTAGTGCTTATGTTAATTGAGTGTATTAGGGGGGAGGTTACTGCGGGACTTCAATTTTACGAGGACGGCCTTCGCTATTAATCGCAACATAATTAAATGTCGCTTCACAAACGCGGTAACGTTCACCTACGCCATCGACAGCAACGGTTTTCACCCATACTTCAAGACCCACACTCATTGATGTATTACCGATACGCTTACATTCACCGTAGCAACAAACAACATCACCTACGCCAACTGGCGCTTTAAATTCTATCTTATCAACAGAAACAGTAACCACGCGGCCACGAGAAATTTCTTTAGCTAAAATAGCTCCTGCAAGATCCAATTGTGACATGATCCAACCACCAAAAATATCACCATTTGCATTGGTATCGGCAGGCATTGCTAATGTACGCAGTAAAAGCTGTCCACGAGGGATATTGTTTTCAGTAGTCATCGGTTATACAACTTTATTTATCATCAGGGCTTTTAGGTAAGTGGCGATAAATATAGCCACCCGTGGCTAAGGTAAATAGTAGCGTTAACGCTAGTAAACCAAATACCTTGAAATCCACCCAAATATCAAGCGGGAAATTGAATGCAATATAAATGTTTACAATAGCACAAACAACAAAAAATACTGTCCATGCCATATTGATACGTAACCAAACGTTATCTGGTAGGGTCATTTCTTTACCAAGCATCGATTTAATCAATGGTTTGCGCATTAGTTGGCTAACTAGCAGTGCGAGTGCAAATAGGCCATAGATAATAGTAACTTTCCATTTAATGAAGTTTTCATCATGTAAAATAAGAGTCAAACCACCAAAAATGGCGACCATAACAAAGGTAATTATCTGCATTTTTTCTAGTTTTTTATAGATAATCCACGTAACGATCAGTTGGATTGCCGTCGTCACAATCAACGCACCTGTGGCGACAAAAATACCATTGGTTTTAAATAACACAAAAAAGATCAGTAATGGAATAAACTCTATCAGTTGCTTCATTGGTACGGCTCATTAAAAAGAATTAACCAGAGTATACCCGTTCCAAGCCTTGAATGAAAAAAAGCTACTTAGTTGCCTAAGTAGCTATTGATTATATTGTAAAATGAGTAGTGACTATTATGATGTTACTGCAACTGGTTGTTGTTGATCTTCATATAAACTATCAATAATTACGGCACATGCCGCATCACCAGTAATATTGAGTGCGGTACGAATCATGTCAAAGATACGATCAAGCGCAAATAATAATGGTAAACCTTCAATCGGAATACCAGCAGAAAGAAGTACAGCAACCACTAAGAATGATGGTCCTGGTACACCTGCTTGGCCAATAGCACCGATGGTTGAGGTGACAATGATAGCAATATAAGCACTCATACCCAGTTCAATATTGAAAATTTGAGCAAAGAAAACAGCAACTAAACCATAGTAAATAGCATTACCACTCATATTAATAGTGGCACCTAGCGGTAATACAAATGAAGCGGTTGAGTTTTTAACGCCGAGATCTTCTTCACATGTTTCCATCGTAACGGGTAATGTTGCCATTGATGATGCTGTAGATAATGCTACTGCTTGGGGCTTTTTCATTGCTGAAAGAAATTTAAGCGGTGAAGTTTTTGAGAACAGCTTGATCATTATTGGGTAACCAATAAAGCCATAGATCAAAATAGCGGCAACATAAACAGTAAATAGTTTTAGTACGACAGTTAGCGCGCTGAATCCAAAAGTACCGATCGCATCAGCCATTAAACCAAACACACCGATAGGTGCAAACTTCATTACAACGTTAATCATCCATACCATTGCATCTACAATAGCATTTATGCCGTTAATTAATGGTTGGCGACGTTCTAGTTCTAGCTTAGAAAGTGCAATGCCAAAAAATAAGCAAAAAACCAAAATTTGAAGGATATTAGCTTCATTTAAGGAGTGAAAGATATTAGTTGGGATCATACCTAAAATGGTTGCCCAGAACGAAGGTAATGCTCCTTTATCGGCATAAGTGTTGGCAAACATTCCTTCAACACCAGATAAATCAACCCCAGTTCCTGGTTGGAATACTACCCCCATCACAAGCGCTAATGCGACCGCAAGTGCCGACGTTATTCCGAAAAAAGCTAATGTTGTGACACCTATTTTACCGGCGGCATGGCTACTACCTAAGCTTGCAGCACCTGAAATAATAGCGACAGCAACTAAAGGTATAACTAGCATTTTAATAAGATGGATGAAAAGACTACCAAGCGGCGCAAACATTACTGCATCATGTCCCATTATGATGCCGACAATCGTACCGATGATCATTGCTATAACGACTTGTATGCCGATATTATTTAACAATTTTTTATTTTTTAACACGATATATACCCCTGTGATATCGAGATGACACTTTAGCGATGTTGTTGGTTTGTTTTTATTTGTTTCAAATGTTGCTGTTATTGTTATTTTGTATATTTGGTGTGTCTTTTACACTGAAGGGGATATGTTGGCAATATATAAATGATTATTTTACTGATGATTATTATGTATTTTATGAAGATACAAATTATTATCATTGGAATGTTTTGAGCAGATGTTGAAATTTAAATAATAAAACATGAGGGGTTTATTGATATTTATTAGCTGGGGTAAGTATGTTGGGTGAATCAGGTGTGATTTATTGTTAACAGAGTGTTTCATTGTTAACGATGGGGCCGATCAGTCGAGACTTGTGAGCATAGGCAACAATAGTCACCAAAAAAGGTTGGTGACTATTGTGATAATAAATTAGAAGCGTGTTGCTAATTTCATCTGGGTGACAAAGTGACTTAATGCATTAAGCATCTCACTTTGATCCTGTAAGTTGTGTTCGATAATATTGACGACGGCTGATCCTGAAATTGCCCCTGCTGCGCCAGCTTTAATTGCAGCTTGAACTTGGGCTGGGGTTGAAATCCCAAAACCTAATAATGCTGGCGGTGCGTTATGTGATTTTAAGCAGGCTAAAAGAGGTTCAATTGGCATTTCAGCTTTCGTTTCTGCACCTGTTACTCCTGCTCGTGAAAGCAGGTAAGTATAACCACCACCAAGTTCTGATACTGTTTTTAAAGTTTCTGTGTCAGCGTTAGGTGGAGCGATAAAAATAGGGTGAATACCATGTACTTCTGCTGCCATTCTAAATTCATGTGAAGCATTAACGGGCACATCGGCAATTAACACTGAATCAACTCCCGCGTCAGCACAGCGACGATAAAAATTATCGATACCAGAGGCAAACACTAAGTTAGCATACATCAGTAAACCGATAGGTAATTCAGGATACTTAGCTCGAATCTTGGTTAGCATTTCAAAACAGATTGTTGGAGTGGTTTTAGCAGCAAGCGCGCGAATGTTTGCACCTTGAATCGTTGGTCCATCAGCAAGAGGATCAGAAAAGGGAATACCTAATTCTAATGCATCTGCACCTGCGGCCACTAAGGTATCAATAATATCCATTGAGTGCTGTGGCGTTGGATCGCCAAGAGTTACAAACGGTACAAAAGCCCCTTCATTACGGGCGCTAAGTTGAGTAAATAGGTTGTGATAGCGATCCATTATAAAACTCCTTTCGCCGTTAAAATATCATGGACAGTGAAGATATCTTTATCACCACGACCTGACAGGTTGACCACCAGCAATTGTTCTTTTTGTGGTTCGTCGGCAATCATTTTTAATGCGTAAGCGAGTGCATGAGCTGACTCTAGGGCTGGAATAATACCTTCTTTACGAGCTAGTAATTGAAACGCCTCTAATGCTTCGTCATCAGTAACTGCACCATATTCTGCACGACCAATCGCATTTAGATGTGCGTGTTGTGGTCCAACAGATGGAAAATCTAACCCTGCAGAAATAGAATATGACTCTTCAACTTGGCCATGTTCATCTTGCATTAGCGGGGCTTTCATACCAAAGAAAATACCAAGTTTGCCATGTTTAAGCGGTGCGCCATGCATGTCTGTGTCTAATCCTTTGCCTGCTGGTTCAACCCCAATTAAACGGACATTACTTTCTTCGATAAAATCAGCAAACATACCAATGGCATTTGAGCCACCGCCGACACATGCAATAACGGCATCAGGTAAACGGCTTTCTTTAGCAATAATTTGGGTTTTCGTTTCTTCCCCAATGATTTTTTGAAACTCGCGTACTATGGTTGGAAATGGATGTGGTCCAGCCGCGGTGCCTAATAGGTAATGGGCTGTATCATAACTGGCTGACCAATCACGCATTGCTTCATTACAAGCATCTTTTAAGGTTGCTGATCCTGAATGGACGGCGATTACTTTCGCTCCCATTAATTTCATCCTAAAGACATTGGGGCTTTGGCGTTCAATGTCTTTTGCTCCCATATAAATACGACATTTTAATCCCAGTAGTGCACAAGCGAGTGCTGTTGCAACGCCGTGTTGACCAGCACCTGTTTCAGCGATAATTTCTTTTTTCCCCATTCGCTGGGCAAGTAATGCCTGGCCTAATACTTGGTTGGTTTTATGTGCTCCACCATGAAGAAGATCTTCACGTTTAAGGTAAAGTTTAGTGTTTGTGCCTTGAGTTAAATTTTGACACAACGTTAATGCTGTTGGTCGGCCAGCATATTCTTTTAATAGGCTCATAAATTGTTGCTGAAACTGTGGATCTTGTTGGGCGTCAATAAAAGCATCTTCGAGTTGATCTAGCGCTGGCACTAAAATTTGGGGGACATATTGGCCACCAAACTCACCAAAGTAGGCATTCAATTTACTCATAATTATTTATCTTCCTTAATGTGTTTGATTGCCGCAAAGGCTGCTGCTAATTTCTGGGGATCTTTTTTACCGGGGGCTGTTTCAACACCTGAATTTAAATCTAAGCCACTAAAACCCAGTGATGCAGCATGGTGTGCATTATCAGGGGTCAGTCCACCAGCGAGTAAACAGTTTGATTTGTCAGTAGTGGTAATCAGTGACCAATCAAAGCTGACGCCAGTACCGCCACTTTTCCCTTCAACTTTACTGTCAAAAAGGTGTTTATCAGCTGGCCAGAGGCTGATATCAGGGACGCTATCGGTAATGGCATGCGCTTTCCATATTTGACAATCAATGGGCAGCTTTTTACGTAACTGATTAATATATTGTGGTGACTCATTACCGTGTAATTGTACTGCTGTGAGTGCTAATTTTGTGGCGATCGTTATAACTTCAGTGAGTGGACTATTTTGGAATACGCCGACAAAACCTAGCGGTGCAGAAGTAACGATAGCTGCCGCTTGAACGATGCTGATATAACGCGGTGATGATGGTACGAAAATTAAACCGCCATAAGTTGCCCCTTGCTGGTAGACTTCATTTGCATCTTCGGTTGACGTTAAGCCGCAGACTTTATGCTCACCAAATAATACTTTGCGTACCGCGAGATCAAGGTTATCAGCAGCCATTAATGAACTACCAATTAAAAAGCCGTTAGCATAATGTGATAGTTCACGTACTTGCTGATGGGTATAAATTCCTGATTCAGAGATAACAATCGTACCTTCAGGGAGATCAGGTGCAAGTTGCTTAGTACGATTTAAGTCAATAGTGAGGTCGCGTAAGTTACGGTTATTAATGCCGACAACTTTCGCTTTAAGATTGATGGCGCGTGTCAGTTCAGTTTCATTACTGACTTCAGTTAAAATACCTAATTGTAGCGATTCAGCAACGGCTGCAAGGGTTTGGTATTGATCGTCATCCAGTACCGATAGCATCAGTAAAATAGCATCAGCTTGATAATGGCGTGCTAAATAGACTTGGTAGCTATCAATCATAAAGTCTTTACACAAGATCGGCTGTTTAACCTGACTACGTACTTTGGGTAAAAATTCGACATTACCTTGAAAGTATTTTTCATCAGTGAGTACTGAGATAGCACTGGCGTATTGGTTATAGACAGTTGCAATATAATCTAAATCAAAATCTTCACGGATTAAGCCTTTAGATGGCGAGGCTTTTTTACATTCAAGAATAAAAGCAGGGCGGCGAACATTATTATCGTCAGTGTTGTTTAGCGCTTGATAAAAATCACGATCACTTGGGGTTAGCTGATGGCGAAAACTGGCAAGTGGTTGGGCTTCTTTACGCGCATCAACCCATATCTTTTTATCCGCAATAATTTTAGTAAGTACTGTTTCCATAATTAACCTCGTGCGGCCAGTTGTTGTACTAATTGATAAGCGCTGCCTGAACGCATAGCGGCAATGGCTTGTTGAGTATTTGCTTTAAGATCTTGTTGACCAAAAAGGCGCAGTAATAGTGCGACATTTACTGCGATCGCACCTTCTTGAGCCGGTGTCCCTTTACCCGTTAGAATATTTTTGATAATGGCTTGATTTTCTTTTGGTTCCCCACCGCGAATAGCTTCTAAAGGGTAACTGTTAAGCCCGAAATCAGCAGGAGTGAGAGTATATTCGGTAATAACACCATCAATGATTTCAGCAACATGGGTTTCACCATGAATCGCGACTTCATCAAGGCCACTGCCATGCACAACAGCTGCGCGTTTTAATCCCATGGTTGCTAAGGTTTCAGCAATAGGACGCACTAAAGCATTATCGTAAACCCCCATTAATTCAATATTAGGTTTGGCAGGGTTAATTAATGGTCCTAATACATTGAAAATAGTGCGAGTTTTTAATGTTTGTCGTACCGGCATTGCATGGCGTACACCACCGTGATATTGAGGAGCAAATAAAAAACAGACTCCGAGCTCATCTAATGCTTGGCGCGCTGTTTGAGCTGGCATTGCTAAGTTGATACCAAACTTATCGAGTAAATCAGATGAACCTGATTTACTTGAAACGCCACGATTACCATGTTTAGCGACTTTAACGCCACAAGCTGCTGCTACAAATGCGGCAGTGGTTGAAATGTTAATGGTATTAGCCCCATCGCCACCGGTGCCGACAATATCAGCAAAATCATAATCAGGACGAGGGAAAGGATTGGCATTCTCCACTAGCGCTTTTGCGGCTCCTGCAATTTCATCCGGTGTTTCACCTTTGATTTTTAATGCAGTTAATACTGCTGATAATATAATAGGTTCAACCTCGCCATTAATAATGGCATCAAACAGGGTATGGCTTTCTGCTTGGCTTAGAGGTTGTTGAGCATAAAGCTTCTCAGCAATATCAGAAATAATAGCGTTCATAATCATCTTCCTTAATGGTTATTTTGGCATTCTGTAGGTGACGCCATCACCCAAGCCAGTGTGTGAGTGAGTAGCTCTGCGCCTTGGGTTGTGAGGATTGATTCAGGGTGAAATTGAAAGCCACAGACTTTATCGTGTTCATTGATAACGGCCATCACCAGTCCATTTGCAGTAGCAATCGTTTTAAGTTCTGTTGGTACTTCAGTAGCAACTAATGAGTGATAACGGGCCACGGCTAATGGGCTTGCGAGCTGACCAAAAACAGGATGTTGATTATGGGTCATCATTGCAGCTTTACCATGAACAATATCGCCAGCGCCAGCGACTTGACCACCATAAGCTTCGACAATCGCTTGATGACCAAGACAAATCCCCAGTATCGGAATTTTACCCTTAACCGATTGAATAAGGGCTGGCATGCACCCAGCATCAGCCGGAGCACCGGGACCTGGTGATAACACTAACACTGGATTCTCATGTTCAAGTAATGCGTGTTCGATGTGCTGCGCTGATAGGTTATTACGATAAACGGTTACCGGGAAACCGAGGCTACGAAATTGATCAACAAGGTTATAGGTAAAAGAATCAAAGTTATCGAGTAGAACAATATGGGGATTATGGTGACTATTTTTAATGGTCATACTGTGCTCCTTAACCTTGATGGGTACTACGAATAGCATTGATAACGGCTTGTGCTTTGCTTCTGGTTTCGTCGGTCTCAGCTTGCGGTATTGAGTCGTAGACGACCCCCGCTCCAGCCTGCACACTGGCAATTCCGTTTTCAACATACGCTGAACGGATCACAATGCAGGTATCCATATCGCCATGACCAGTGATATAGCCAACTGCGCCGCCATAACTACCGCGTCGACGCTGTTCAACATCACGAATAAGCTGCATGGCTCTAATTTTAGGGGCGCCAGTTAAAGTGCCCATGTTCATACAGGCTTGGTAAGCATGAAGGGCATCTAGATCATGACGTAATTGACCAACCACTCGTGATACGAGGTGCATTACATGGCTATAGCGGTCAACATGTAATAGATCGGCAACGTGGCGACTACCTGCTTGGCAAATACGCGCGATATCATTACGAGCCAAATCAACGAGCATCATGTGTTCGGCGTTCTCTTTAGTATCACAACGCAGTTCTAATTCGATGCGAGTATCGAGATCTAAATTGATTGAGCCATCACTGTTTTTACCCCGTTGACGAGTACCTGCGATTGGGTAAATTTCAACTTGATTGGACTCAGAGCAATACTTTAAGGCACTTTCTGGTGATGCACCAAATAAGGTAAAATCAGTATCATGTAGATAAAACATGTATGGACTTGGATTACCTATTTTTAATGCCTTATAAGCGTTAAGCGGTGATGGGCATGGCAAAGTAAATTGACGCGAAGGAACTACTTGAAAAACATCACCACGAATAACAAAGTGTTTGAGATCTGCCACTGTTTGGCTAAAAGCGTCATCACTAATACTGGTGTGAGGTTCACATGCAGCAACAGGTTCTGGTGTTGGTAACGTTTGCGGATTTTGGCAACGGGTTTTTAGTGTCTCTAAACGTTGCTGAAGCTGGTCGTAAACCTGTGGTGTACTATTATCAAAAATGGTCGCTTGTAAGTGGGCTTGTTGACGTTGGTGATCGATGATCAATAACGTTTCGGCGATATAGAAAATGTAATCAGGGCAGTTATTATCGCTATCAACGGCTGCGAGAGGTTCAAAGTCAGCCACTAAATCATAGGCAAATAAACCACCAATAAATAACGCATCCCGAGGGTGGTTATCAGTATCAAAGGCTTGTTGAATCAGACGTAATGCATCAAAAGATGATGTTTGACGTAGGCGACTATCTTCATCTAAAAGTTGATCGTGATTTGGAAATTGTAACTGTAAGTTATCAGCACAATAAGTCGCTTCAATATCAGGCTTGAGATGTGTTTTTAGTGCGCGTAATAACTGGCGACCATTGTCTGACTGGGGTTCTAATACAACAGTTTTTCCACGACAGACAATGCGTATTGCTGCATCAATTAAGAGCAAGCTTTTCAGATCTTGCTTAGAATCGACCTCGGCCGATTCTAATAGTAGATGGCAAGGACTATCGCCACAAAGCGTATAATAAACGTCAGTTGGGTCAGCAATATATGCTACATCTAAATTTAGTAATTCAATCTGATGTTGGGCTAGTGCTGTCGCGTTATAAGGATGAGATCCAATCGAGTTAGTATTCACAGCGTTCTCCCTGCCGTTTGTACAAAATAGCAATCCTGCTTTCATTGTTCGATAGTGGCGTAAACTAAGCATTTGAGCAAGACTAGTTTTTTACTTTTACCTACAATTATTAACAATATGTTTTTTGCACATTGTTTTGGTCAAATTTATAATAATCAATATATTGGGATGTTGTTTTTAGCTGCGTTATAGCCCAAAAAAAGCCCGATATAATAACGGGCTAATGTGAAACTGCAGATTGTTACTGAATTTCACACTTCCCATACGTAACAATGCCACCAACAGGTCATGAATAAAGTCGATTGTTGTGTACTAATTTGCTGTAACATGACGTTATCCTATTTGTCTGCTGCTATATCCAAGGTTTATCGAGGTGTATAGCAGTGAATTGGTTTAAACTAGCTAAAGGTTAGGTTATTGCAACTGACCATCATTGCCTAGTAATTACGTACTAGTAAACTAGTTCATAAAAACAAAGTCAAGAAGTAAAGTTATGTTGTTTGATTTACATTGTCATACTACAGCGTCAGACGGCCGCTTATCGCCGCAAGATCTTGTTCGACGTGCCGTTGAAATGCGGGTTGATGTGTTGGCAATTACTGATCACGATACAATTGATGGGCTTGCACAAGCACATGCAGTTATCGAGCAAGAACAATTACCGATCACATTAATTAATGGTATTGAGATATCAACAGTGTGGCAAAACTTTGATATTCATATCGTTGGGCTTAATATAGATCCCAATCATCCTGAGTTAATTTCATTTATTAACGCTCAAGCTGCACATCGACTTGAACGTGCAAAAGAGATTGGCGCACGATTAGAGAAAAACAAAATGCCAGGTGCTTTTGAAGGCGCAATGGCATTGGCGGGTGACGCATCGATTACACGTGCGCATTTTGCTCGTTGGTTGGTTGAACAAGGTTATGCCAAAACTATGCAAGCGGTGTTTAAGAAATTCTTAACCCGTGGCAATCCCGGTTATGTACCACCTAGTTGGTGTTCCATTGCTGATGCCGTCACCGTGATTCATGCTGCTGGTGGTCAAGCAGTTATTGCACATCCCGGTCGTTATCAAATGACGGCAAAATGGATAAAGCGTTTAATTCAACACTTTATTGAAGCGGGAGGTGATGGTATTGAAGTTGCTCAACCTCAACAAGCACCGCAAGAACGACGTACCTTTGGGGATTACGCCATCCAATATAATTTACTCGCCTCACAAGGGTCTGATTTTCATTATCCATCACCGTGGACTGAATTAGGCCGTAACTTGTGGTTACCAAAAGATGTGTCACCGCTGTGGCAAGATTGGACGGTAGAGAAAAAGCGAGTAGAGGTAGAAATAACTGCTGAGTTATCTACCTCGAAGGAGGATAAATGAGTCAATTTTTTTATGTACACCCAGAAACACCTCAAGCACGCTTAATAAGTCAAGCTGTTGAGATTATTAAAAATGGTGGTGTTGTTGTTTATCCAACAGATTCAGGTTATGCCTTGGGTTGTCAAATGGAAAACAAACAGGCACTTGAGCGTATTTGCAAAATTCGACGTTTAAATGATAAGCATAACTTTACGCTGTTATGCCGTGATTTATCTGAGTTGTCGCTTTATACCCGTGTTGATAATATTGCCTTTCGTTTATTAAGAAATAATACCCCTGGCGCGTATACATTTATCTTTAAAGGTACTAAAGAAGTACCACGCCGATTGATGAATGCTAAGCGTAAAACGATCGGTATTCGTGTTCCTGATAACAATATCGCCTTGGCGTTGTTAGAAGCGTTAGGCGAGCCAATGATGTCGACCAGTTTAATTTTACCGGGTAAAGATACGACGGAAGCCGATCCGGATGAAATTCGTGATCAATTAGAGCACGCCGTCGATTTAATTATGCATGGTGGATATCTTGGTGAGCAACCAACCACTGTTATCGATTTTAGTGATGGTGATATCAATATTGTACGTGTCGGTGCTGGTGATATTACACCGTTTGAATAAAACAGTTTAATTTACCTGTAATTGTATTGCGATAATATGCATTTTTATAAACGTATCTCATTGTTTGTGATACGTTTTTTTTATCGCTATTTTTATGGTAAATAAGCTATATATTTGCGATAATAATCGGCTACATATCTAGCATGATAAATTGTTTATTATCAGGTTAGAGTCTAAATTATTGCTATTCGCATCAATCATCCATAATCACTTTCTTTGTCGTGCAATGTTTGCCGTAAGAAGCTATGAGTATATGGCAATTTTGATGAGAATTTCGACGCCTGTGAAGGCGACAAAGGTTTGTTTATAATGAGTGAAAAATTACAAAAAGTGTTAGCGCGTGCTGGCCAAGGTTCACGTCGTGAAATCGAATTAATGATCCAAAACGGCCGTGTGAGCGTTGATGGTGTTGTAGCTAAACTTGGTGATCGTCTTGAAGATCTAAGCGTGAGTGTGCGCATCGATGGTCACAATATTGCACTAATTTCGTCAGATGAAGAAATCTGCCGAATTTTGGCTTACAACAAGCCGGAAGGTGAGTTATGTACTCGCCACGATCCAGAAGGTCGTCGTACTGTTTTTGATCGTCTACCACGTTTAACAACAGGCCGTTGGGTTTCTGTTGGTCGACTAGATGCAAACACGTCAGGCTTATTACTGTTCACTACTGATGGTGAATTAGCTAACCGTTTAATGCACCCAAGCCGTACTGTTGAACGTGAGTACATGGTACGTGTATTCGGTGAAGTGAACGAGCAAATGGTAAAAAATGTCGTTAAAGGCGTAGAGCTAGAAGACGGCATCGCACGTTTTGAAGATGTTGTTTATTCTGGCGGTGAAGGTATGAATCATACTTTTTACGTCGTAATCACTGAAGGTCGTAACCGTGAAGTTCGTCGTCTATGGGATTCACAGGGTGTAACAGTTAGTCGTCTGAAACGTGTTCGTTACGGTGATGTTTACTTAACTAAAGATATGCCTCGTGGTGGTTGGAGCGAGCTTGAATTAAAAGAAGTGAACGAATTACGTGCAACGGTAGAATTGCCGCCTGAAACTGAAACTGTACTAACAGTTGAAGGACAGAAGCGTAAAAAAGGTATTCGTCAAATTCGTCGTGCTGTTCGTCGTCACGAAGAGCGTGTTGAAACAACGGGTCCTGCTGGTCGTCGTGGTCGTAACAATGATCGTCGTGCACCGTCAAGTTCAAGCCGTAATGCTGAAGTTGATTCTCAACAACAAGAGCAACGTGGTGGTCGCGGTCGTACAAAACCTGCACCAACAGGTCGTGATAACGCAAAGCCTCGTTCAGATCGCGCTCAAGGCAAACCTGTCCACATAGCGGGCAAGCCACGAGATGATGAGAAGAAGCCGTATAAAGCATCAGATAAGCCACAAAGTGCATCAGGTAAGCGTAAGCCTTCAGGTAATGCGGCAAATCGCCGTAACCCGTTAGCAAATAAGCCTGCTAAGCCACGTACACGTAAGTAATATTTAAATATTGCTAACGATATAAGCGCACTATGAATATTAAAAAGCCGACAGTGATGTCGGCTTTTTTTATCACTATCATTTGCAGATCATAGTATAAATTACTTATTCTTCTTCACAACTGATGCTCGGTTTACGTTGTGGTTGAGCGTCGATACATTGTCCTGAAACATGACGGCTTTCAGGCCCCATTAAATATAAATAAAGCGGCATAATATCTTGTGGTGTTTTGAGTAAACGCGCGTCTTCAGCAGGGAAAGCTTGTGCACGCATACCTGTGCGAGTACCGCCAGGGTTAATAGCATTCACATTAACAGTGGTATCACTAAGTTCATCAGCCAAAACTTGCATCATGCCTTCGGTGGCAAATTTAGAAATAGCATATGTGCCCCAAAAAGCACGACCGCTGTGACCAACTGTTGATGAGGTAAAGATAATACGGCCATCGGGAGATTGCTTGATCAAAGGTAAAATAGCTTGAGTCAATAACAGTTGCGCTTTAACGTTAACTTGCATTACATCATCAAAAATAGTTTCTTCGATATGTTCGATAGGGCTTAATACTCCTAATAGACCAGCGTTATGTAATACGCCATCTAAACGTCCAAATTGTTGCTCAATAGTATGTGCCATATCAAGATAATGTTGTTTGGTCGCACCCATTAAATCTAGAGGCACAATGGCAGCTTGCTTACCGCCATTTTTTTCTATTTGATCATAAACAGCTTCTAGCTTAGCAACTGTTCTACCTAGTAAAATAACAGTAGCACCATGAGCAGCATATTGGATTGCAGCTTCTCGACCGATACCATCACCAGCACCTGTAACTAAGATCACTCGATCTTTTAAATTGTCTGCAGCAATTAGATAATCCACGCTAGCTTCCTTTTAAATAATGTCTTTTTGTTGTTATTTGAGTGTTTTTTCGTCGAAGTACGCATCAAGTCTTGAGCTTAACTGTAATATCGATTACTACTAAAACATATCAGAATTTATACTCTGAGAGAACGTACATTTATTTGAAAATCGTGACGGTGAGCTTGATTTATTATAGTGATAAATTGAAGTGATAGCGGCGATAATGATTACACAGTTACAATAACTTATGGCGCTTTTTCTTGCCTAATAGAGGATTTAATATTGGAATTTTTGTTTGAATATGGTTTATTTTTCGCCAAAATAGCGACAGTTGTGATTGCGATTGTAGGTGTGTTGGTGTTAGCAAAAGCCTTAAATGGTCGTCATGGTTCGCAAAAAGGTGAACTAGAAGTGATCGATTTAACTGAACAATATAAAGACACCGTTGAGCAGTTGGAATCACATTTATTTGATAAAGCCTTATTAAAAGCACGTGATAAAGCGGAGAAAAAATCAGATAAAGAGCACGATAAAGCACGTCAAAATGAAATCAAGCAAGCGGTAAAAAATGGCAATTTAACTACAACTCGTGAACCGCGTTTATTCGTAATTGATTTCCATGGCAGTATTGATGCGCGTGAAGTTTCATCATTACGCCAAGAAATTAGTGCAATTTTAGCGATTGCGATTGAAGGTGATGAAGTGCTGCTACGCTTAGAAACTGGCGGCGGTATGGTGCATGCTTATGGCTTAGCGTCATCACAGCTTGATCGTTTAAAAGCTGCCGGTATTACACTAACAATTGCTGTTGATAAAGTTGCAGCAAGTGGCGGTTATATGATGGCATGTGTGGCTGATAAAATAGTATCAGCCCCATTTGCTATTGTGGGCTCAATAGGCGTTATCGCACAACTACCAAACTTTAGTAAGGTATTGAAGAAAAACGATATTGAGTTTGAACAAATCACTGCTGGTGAGTTTAAACGTACCTTAACAATGTTTGGTGAAAACTCCGATAAAGCGCGTGAGAAATTCAAGGAAGAAATTGAAGAGACTCATGGTTTATTTAAGCGATTTATTGCCGTTCACCGTCCAGAGCTTGATCTTAATAAAGTCGCAACGGGTGAGCATTGGTTTGGTCAACAAGCACTTGAATTAGGTTTAGTGGATCAGATTAGTACCAGTGATGACTTGATCACTGAAGCCTGTAAAGCACGTGAGGTGCTACAAGTTAAATATGTGCGTCGTAAGAAGTTGATTGAGAAACTATCTGGTGCATCAAGTGAGGCTGCTGATAGCTTATTAATGAAGTGGGTTGCTCGTGGTCAGCGTCCCTTCATGTAAGATTGTAAGTTGATTGAGAATCAAGAAAACCCGCAGTAATTGCGGGTTTTTTTTGATTTAAACAAGTAGGGTGTTTAAGGTAAATTCTGGTGATAATTTATGAGCGAGAAACTTAAACATATTAAATACAGCAGTAGTTTTAGCGGTTGGTAGGCCTTCATCATCGAGGAAGTATTCGCCTTTGAAGATCAGTACACCGTCTTTTTCTGTTACAGATGTTGCGCGCATACCTTCAACATAATCTTTATGATCTTGAATGATTTGGTTAGCGATCATTAATAGCTCATTGATTGAAATTTCAGCTTTATTAGCCATGATTGATCCTCATCGATAGTGAAATAGCAACAGTCTAAGTAACTTGGTGTCAGAAAACAAATAACAGCTTTGTTAATTGGTTAATATCTATTCAGGTATGGCCATTAACCATATCAAAAAAAGCGGATATTGTGATTAAATGCAAAAAAATTTACTAAGGCTGATCAAATTATTCTATACAGATGATAATGGTAACGCGGTTTTATGTTATTACAGTGGCCATTGATCATCAAAGTGATTGTCCTATAAGGTAAATTATGATTTTATCACCTTGATAATCAGTACGTTGTAAATGGATTAAACTAAGCTAGAAACAGATTTACAAATTAATAACAATTGCAGAAGGTACAACCAAATAGACGAAATAAATTAAAAACCAGTTGACCTTCTTGTTTTCTAGCCCAATATGTAAAGAGTATTTTACGTAAATGAAGTGCAATAATTAATTGCAAATATGTATCATTATCAAATTGGAACTCATCATATTAATTCACTGCTCTTAGATTTTTCGATTAGTGACTTAATGAGATTGGTCGAATGTTGTGGCGCTAATGATTAGCTAAGCAGTTATTTATATTTTTAGTATTTAGCGAGCACGAGGACGTAATAGGGTCATTATGGGTAAATCTCTCGTTATCGTGGAGTCCCCAGCCAAGGCGAAAACAATTAATAAGTACTTGGGTAAGGATTTCATTGTAAAATCAAGCGTTGGTCACGTACGTGATTTACCAACGGGCGCACGCAGTGGCGGCAAAAAAGCGGCAGCAACATCGACCAAAGGGTTGAGTGTTGAAGAAAAAGCAGCGATTAAGCAGAAGAAAGATCGTAAAGCGTTAATCAGCAAGATGGGTGTTGATCCCTATGATGATTGGAATGCGCACTATGAAATACTTCCAGGTAAAGAAAAAGTCGTTAGTGAACTTCAAAAATTAGCAGAAGATGCTGATTTTGTTTATCTCGCAACGGATTTGGACCGCGAAGGAGAAGCCATTGCGTGGCACCTTCGTGAGATCATCGGCGGCGATGAGTCACGCTACAAGCGAGTTGTATTTAACGAAATTACCAAAAATGCTATTCAACAAGCGTTTGAGCAGCCTGGTGAATTAAATATTGATGGTGTGAATGCGCAACAAGCACGTCGATTCCTCGATCGTGTTGTTGGTTTCATGGTATCACCACTATTGTGGAAAAAAGTTGCACGTGGTCTATCAGCAGGTCGTGTACAGTCGGTGGCAGTTAAACTGATTGTTGAGCGAGAGCATGAAATTAACGCGTTTGATCCTGAAGAGTTCTGGGATATTCATGCTGATACTTTAACGGTAGGCAAAGATGCCTTACGGTTAATGGTCGCGCAACAGGCGGGTAAATCATTCCGCCCAGAGAATAAAGTCGATACGATGGCAGCTCATGCGCTACTTGAAAAAGCAGCCTATGAAGTGATTGAGCGTGAAGATCGCCCAACCAGTAGTAAGCCGTCTGCGCCTTATATCACCTCGACATTACAGCAAGCGGCAAGTACACGTCTAGGTTATGGTGTTAAACGTACCATGGGCCTTGCGCAGCGTTTGTATGAAGCTGGTTATATTACTTACATGCGTACCGACTCAACTAACCTTTCAAAAGAAGCGGTTGAAGCAGCTCGCGAGTTTATTGGTAATGAGTACGGTAATGAATATTTACCTGAAAATGCCAATATTTATGGTAGTAAGAAAAACGCTCAAGAAGCGCACGAAGCTATTCGTCCTTCAAGTGTTGATGTAAAAGCTGAAAATTTAGAAGGCATGGATCAAGATGCAATTAAGTTATATGACTTAATTTGGCGTCAATTTGTGTCTTGTCAGATGATGCCTGCAAAATATGACTCAAGTACGATTAACGTTAAAGCAGGTGATTTCTTGCTAAAAGCGAAAGGCCGTACATTGCGTTTTGCTGGTTGGACATTAGTACAGCGCCCATCAGGCAAAAATGAAGATACGACACTGCCTGAAGTGAACGTTGGTGATGTACTAAAGTTAGAGCAACTTGAGCCTAAGCAACACTTTACTAAGCCACCAGCTCGCTTTACAGAAGCAGCATTGGTTAAAGAACTTGAAAAACGTGGTATCGGTCGTCCATCAACGTATGCGTCGATTATTTCAACTATTCAAGATCGTGGTTATGTACGTGTTGATCAGCGTCGTTTCTACGCTGAAAAGATGGGTGAGATTGTTTCTGACCGTCTTGATAACAGTTTCCCTGATTTGATGGATTTTGACTTTACCGCCCGCATGGAAGGTAATCTTGATAAAATCGCTGAAGGTGAGAAAAACTGGAAAAAAGTACTTGATGAATTCTTCTCTGATTTTACAGCTGAGCTTCAAAAAGCTGAGTTAGATGAATCAGAAGGCGGTATGCAACCTAACAATATCGTTCTGACAGACATTCAATGTCCAACCTGTTCTCGTCCGATGGGTATTCGTACTGCATCAACAGGGGTATTCCTTGGTTGTTCTGGTTATGCACTGCCACCTAAAGAGCGTTGTAAAACAACCATCAATTTAGGCAGTGAAGATGGCATTGTTAATGTACTTGAGGAAGACGTTGAAACAGCAGCATTACGTGCTAAGAAACGTTGTCCTATTTGTAGTACAGCAATGGATGCTTACCTGATTGATCAAGATCGTAAACTACACGTTTGTGGTAATAATCCAAGTTGTGATGGTTACATCGTTGAAAAAGGTGAGTTCAAGCTTAAAGGCTATGAAGGCCCGCTGATTGAATGCGACAAGTGTGGTTCTGATATGGAACTAAAGAACGGTCGTTTTGGTAAGTATATGGGGTGTACCAATGAAGCTTGTAAGAACACCCGCAAGATCCTAAAGAATGGCGAAGTTGCGCCACCAAAAGAAGATCCTGTACATTTACCTGAGATTCCATGTACCCAAGATACTAGTGCGTATTTTGTTTTACGTGATGGTGCTTCTGGTTTGTTCATGGCAGCAAGCACATTCCCTAAATCGCGTGAGACTCGCGCACCTTTAGTGGAAGAGCTAGTACGCTTTAAAGAACGTTTATCGCCTAAGTTCTTATACTTAACTGATGCGCCTGTTGCTGACCCTGATGGTCTACCAACTGTCGTTCGTTTCTCCCGTAAAACTAAAGAGAATTACGTGCGTTCAGAAGTCGACGGTAAACCAACCGGTTGGACGGGTTTATTTGTAGATGGTAAATGGGAAATTACCGATAAGCGTAAGAAACCTAAAAAAGCGAAATCAGCAGAAGAAGAGTAATTAATTATTCATCTGTATTAAAAAAACCGCCAAATTTGGCGGTTTTTTTATTGGTTATGATAGTAATATATTAGCGGCTCGGCTTAAGCAGAACAAACAGCCATCACTGGAATACCACTGTGAAAACGGAAAGTATCATCTGGCGTGTTAATTAATTCCGCTTCTTTGATGCCAATAGCCCTGATACGATCGGCTATATTCTTACCGGCTATTTTTTCTGCAAGGGTAAGGTAATCCTGATAATGGCGTGCTTCTGAACGTAATAATGAAATATAGAATTTCTTAAGCTCTGGATCTAAATAAGGTGCCAGTTTGGCAAAACGTTCACAGGAACGTGCCTCAATGTATGCGCCAACAATTAATTTATCAATTAAGGTTGCTGGTTCATGAGTGCGTACGGCTTTCATTAATCCTTTAGCATAGCGCCCAGCATGAAGATTACTATAAGGGATCTCACGCTTATCCATAATCTCTAATACTTGCTCAAAGTGATGAAATTCTTCTTTGATTAAACGTACCATTTTATCGATTAATTCTTGCCCATGAGCAAAATCATTGCGTGGTATTAAAGGTGCGAGTAAGCCATTTTTTTTATCATGAAAGTCAGTCGTTGAACGGTTCTTCCCGCCATAAACAAAATCTTCGTACGGTTTTGCCCATGCCATTAATATTGCACCACTTGGTTTATCAACGGCGTATTTACGCACCATAAACATCGCAGTCTGACTTGCCTTTAATTCACAATTACAGTGATCGACTAATAAAGCTGTTAGATTTTCTGGTTTACGAGCTTCTTCAATCCAACTATCAGGGGTTTCACATTGAAGAAATTGATTAATAGGTTGGAGTAACATATTAATCATTTGTTGAGTGTTATCCATAAGGCATGTCTTTTTATTGTTATTGAAGGCGTAAAAAAGGCCGCAATTGCGACCTTTGTCGTTGTACCATTTTAAGCCAAAGTGAATCAGATCACCATTTCCGCTTCGGTTGAAATAATACATCTAACTCATCGTTATCTTTATCAAGTAGTTGTTGGCGCTCTTGTTCACTACTTACGCTCATGTTGTTGTCGATTTCGTTGAGCATATATTGTAGTTTTTGTTGCGCTTTGGTGGCGTAGCTATCATTACGTGATGATAGAACATCAATGCCTTTTTTAAGTAATTGTTTAGCGGTGCCAAATTGGCGTTTTAAACGTGCGTCGTTAGCTCTTTTAACGACATTTTCAATATTAATTCTTAATTGCATGTTATCTAGACGCGTATTTTCAAGTACATAGATTTGGGTCGCGATACGACCTTTACTATGTTCTCCTTTAAGGACATTTTTTAAACGCTTTACTAATTGCAACATGCCAATTGCCTGACGATCAGAGTTAGGAACTTGAAAAGGAACAACATTGGTTTGGTCAAAATGGGTTTCTAAGTGTGCTAATTGTTCGCTAACATGATGAATTCTTTGTTTTAATGATCTATCTTTAGTATCGATTTCGGCAGTACTTTCAAGCGCATAAAGAATGCGTTTATTAAGACAGATTAATAATTCTTTACTATAGGGTAAGTGATTAGCGTTACTGATGAGTTCTTCTGTCGCATCAATGATCGCAACTTGTTTTGCTAATTCTTGCTGTTTAGCACTTTCTAGTCGTTGGCGATATTGAATGATTATGTTGTAACCAATAATTAAAATTAGTAGAAGACTGATTAAGCCAATAACAAGAGGGATACTCATAAAGTGTGTCTATCTTCCATAGTTGATATATAACTAAGGAAGATACACTATCTCATTGTTTAGTGGTAGTTTATTAGTAAAAAATGCTAACCAAATAACGCTATAGAGAAAGATATAGCTTTTTAATTAAATACTTTGTTTTTATTCTGACTTTACTTCAATATGCAGAATTAGAGTGTAGATATAGTGTTATTTATAGGGGATAAAAAAGTCTTTAACGGGCAATGTTAAGATCAATACATTATTATTTATTCCCTTTCTAACACCTTATTTAATATAACTAAGCGCTTATATTCTAGCGAGTGTTTGTACATTGACTTATGCCTATTCGATAGTGAAACTGTATTTTTATGGTTAAAAGTAAATAAATACTATGAAATAGGGTTAATTCAATATATAAAATATTTATTACATGGTTGCACGATCATGCTTTGAAATAAAAATCAGTGGCTGAGTTTATGGATAAGTGTGAAAGGTAACGGATTATTGACTGGGCGAGACCATGAAATTACAACAATTACGTTATATCGTTGAGGTCGTAAATCATAACCTTAACGTATCATCGACGGCTGAGAGTTTATATACCTCTCAACCGGGTATTAGTAAACAAGTACGTTTATTGGAAGATGAATTAGGTATTCAGATTTTTGAGCGTAGCGGTAAACATTTAACTAAAGTTACCTCTGCTGGTGAAGATATAGTACGGATTTCGCGTGATATTTTATCACGTGTTGAGAGCATTAAAGCTGTTGCTGGCGAGCACACCCATCCAGAAATGGGGACGCTGAATATTGCGACCACTCATACGCAAGCACGTTATGCGCTACCACATGTCATTCAAGGTTTTACACACCGATTCCCTAAAGTGTCGTTACATATGCATCAAGGTACACCAGCGCAAATTGCAGATGCTGTTGGTAAAGGGAACTCTGACTTTGCAATAGCAACCGAAGCGCTGCATTTATATCAAGATATGATTATGTTGCCTTGTTACTATTGGAATCGTTCAATTGTGGTGCGTAAAGATCATCCTCTTGCGACTAAACAAACTATCACCATTCATGATTTAGCAGCATATTCATTAGTAACCTATGTGTTTGGATTTACTGGGCGTTCTGAACTAGATAGTGCCTTTAATCGTTCAGGCTTAACGCCAAGAATTGTTTTTACTGCTACAGATGCTGATGTTATTAAAACATATGTGCGCTTAGGTATTGGTGTCGGTGTGATTGCCAGTATGGCAATGGATCCCGATGCCGATCATGATTTGGTTGCTATTGATGCGAGTCATATCTTTGCTTCTAGTACGACCATGATAGGTTTTAAAAAGGGCACTTTCTTACGTACTTATATGTATGACTTTATGGAACGATTTGCGCCTCATCTTACCCGTAATGTGGTGGATCAAGCGATTGGGTTAAAAAATGCGGCAGAAATAAATGAGATGTTTGCATCAATGGATTTACCTGTTAGATAACGTGAAAGATTGTGGTTGGAATTAAATAGACCGCTAGTGATAGCGGTTTTTTTATTTGGTTAATGTGTCAGGCGTAAGCTTGGTATACACTAGCCTCAATTTTTGGTGGGTAAATGGTTGTTTATGTCTAACTACGTTGAGCTTTTTCATCGTCTTGATGCATTATTGGTAAAAAATCGTCAATTTTGGCAGTTTATGCCTTTTGCTGAACGTGGCTTCGTTTGGCCCCAACATGCGCAATTTTGCCAATGGTTAATGACTATAGATGACAGCCAATTACAATTATTAACTCATGATATCAATGCATTAACAGCAGCATTGATGCCATGGATTGAAGATGCCGAATTATTAACTCGCCTTACAACTGAAATTCAGCCTTTAAATCGCACCGCAAGATCAGTACCACAGGGGTTTGATAGCGGTATTCCTGGTCGAAAGTGGCAACAAATTATCGCTTTTAATGAAGTGTTACCACCATTAGGCTTGCCATGGTTAGAGTGGTGCGCAGGTAAAGGGTATCTTGGACGTGTACTTGCCGTATCACATCAACAATCAGTAACTAGCCTAGAGTGGCAACAGCAATTATGTATTGATGGTGAGCAAGCAGCTAAGCAATTAGAATTGAATATTAATTTTGTTCATGCTGATGCGTTTAGTGCGGATAGTGACGATGCTATTGCTACTGAGCAACATGCCGTTGCGTTACATGCTTGTGGTGATTTGCATGTCTCATTATTGCAGCGAGTTGCCGCTAAAAAAGGTGCCGCCGTAAGTATTTCACCTTGTTGTTATCATTTAATCCGTCAATCGCATTATCAGCCGATGTCAGCTACTGCTATGACAAGTACATTGGTTTTATCTAAACATGATTTACGGTTGCCATTGCAAGAAACTGTTACCGCTGGTAATCGAGTGAGACAGTTACGCTTTGTAGAAGTTAGCTTTCGTTTAGGGTTTGATTTATTACAGCGCGAGTTAAATAACACTGATACTTATCTTGCTATTCCTAATGTACAAAAAGCATTACTAACACAAGGTTTTGAAGCTTTTTGTCAGTGGGCAGCATTAAAAAAGGGGATTGAGTTACCAGCCAATATTGATTTTAATATGTGGCAACGCCAAGGTGAAAAGCGATTTGCAATTACTGAAAGAATGGAGCTTGTTCGGCAATTATTTCGACGACCACTTGAAATTTGGCTTGCGCTTGATCGGGCTTGTTTTCTTGAAGAACAAGGATATAAAGTCGTGCTCGGATCTTTTTGTGATAAGCCAATAACACCTCGTAATTTATTGATCCATGCTGAGCGTGGTGATATCGCAAAATAAGGGTGAGATATTCCCTATCAAATTAATGATAGGGAAATAGTTAAGCTGATAATTTTATTGGCATATCCGCTAATTGGATATGAAAATATTTCTGTTCGATCTCATGAACAGGCATGGGTTTACTAAAGAAATATCCCTGACAATAATCAAAACCGCATTGATTGATATAATCAAGTTGAGCTTGTGTCTCAACTCCTTCTGCGACAATCTTTAGATTTAACTTCTCACAGATAGCTTTGGTTGCTTCAATGATGACTTTGCTACTTGTGTGTTCACCTTGTACAAAACTTTGATCAAGTTTAACAGTACTAATTGGTAAATCATGTAACTGTGATAATGAGGAATATCCAGTACCAAAATCATCTAAATAGAGCTCAATACCCATCGCAGCTAATGCATCCAAGCAAGGCTTAGTTTCGCAGTAATCCTGCAGCATTGCTGATTCAGTGATTTCTAATGCAAGTTGTGATGGATTAACATTATATTGATTAATAATTTGCTCAATAGTTTGGGCTAAATTCGGTTGTAATTGTGCTCGTGATAAATTAATACTAATGATAAACGTTTGTTTATAAAGATGTGTCCAATATGCGAGCTGTTGGCAAGCACTGTGTAAAATCCATAATCCCAGCGGTACAATTTGGCCTGTTTCTTCTGCTAGCGGAATAAATTCAGCCGGTGAAACTTGGCCTAAAGATTCATCATACCAGCGGATTAAGGCTTCAAAGCCTTTTAATTGTTGAGTGCTTAAGTCAATAATTGGCTGATAATATAACTCGAAATCTTGATTTTCGAGTGCTTGGGATAAGTGGTGACGCAAGGTCATTTTACGGTATAACGCATCGGCCATTTCTTGTAAAAAAGGATAAGAACAATTGCGTCCTCGCTGTTTAGCACGGTGCATTGCCATATCCGCTTGTGTTACCAGCGTATCAAAATTATTGGCATCGTCAGGGTAGTTTGATGTACCTATACTGCAACTAATTGAGAGCTCACCAATATCTTTAATGTGGAACGGTCGATTTAACGTTTCTATTATTTGATTTGAAAAATTGCCAATAGTTGTGTAATTACGTCTCTCTATTTGAATAATAAACTCATCACCACCAAAACGTGCCACCAAGCCTTTATCTTTAACAACATTTAATAACCGTATCGCCACTGCACGTAGTAATTTATCGCCAGCAGCATGGCCATAAGTATCATTAACAAGCTTAAAACCATCAAGATCAAGAAATAGTAAACTATATTGTGACAATCGATGATGACTGGCTTTTAATGCCGCAGATACCCCTCGACGATTCATTAGCCCAGTAAGGAAATCATGTTCAGCATTGTATTTTTCTTTATTTAGTTTTTCTTTATCTTTAGTGACATTAACCAGTTGTAATAATAATTGTGAATTATCGCAAAGCCATTTAGCTTCAATATCAAACCAATGATGACGTTGGCCTGTCCAACATAAACTGTTGCACTTGAAGTGATTATTTTTTTTTGCGTTATCGAGCCATTGCTGTGCAATATTAATATCACCAATGAACTCTGAAAGATCGACTAAATGATTACCGTAACTACTTGAAAAGGCATCATTAGCGCTAATGAATTTGCCATCACTAGAGAAAAGAAGTGCTAAATTTGAACAATCTGAAAAAGCGAGATCGCGGCGTAGAGATGATTCATCAGCAATCACTTCAACCAGCATTGCAGTGCGGCCATCATCGAGTGGAATACCCGAAAATAAGCACAGCATATTTTTAGTGATTTTTTTTGGATTAAAACGCCACCAAGTTTTAATTACTTTGTTTAATTTAAAAGCTTGTTGGTATTCTACTAATGTTGCCCCCGCTGCCGCGGACATATCTTGACCTAAATCACGATTTAAGAGCTCTTCAATAGATGTAGCTTCCCATAAACGTAGCGATTTATCATTTGCCCATAGGATTTTTTTATTATCAACATCAAATACCCAGATTGGATTTTGGAGATAATGTAAAGGCGAGAATGGATCCATCTCCAACTTCTTTCTTTTTATTGAGGTGTTAATTCCTGAGAGAATAACCGAAATAATATCAGTTAAACATCCTCTTATTATCACTACGTGATATTAGTTCATGTTTTTATATGTCAAATGTGGATAACTAACTGTAATAAGAGCAAAAAAAAGAGGCTAGTAATAGCCTCTTTTTATATATCAGTATAATTAACCGACTGCAGGTATTATTCCAACCATTTGTAATAACTGTGCGGTGATAATAATAATACCGACGATAGTTACAATACCTAAAGACAATGAGCCACCTTTTACAACATAGCCTGATTGATGGTTTGTAGCATGCTGTGCTTTACGTTGTGCTCTAACCATAGCGACGGGTAAAAATATAGCCAAAATCACCAATGAAATAGCAGCGTAACCTAATGCCATAATAAACCCTTGTGGGTAGAACACAGCAAAAGCGAGAGGTGGTAAAAAGGTGATTAAAGCTGTTTGCCCACGACCAGCAAAATGATTACCACGATTAAGTGTATCAGCTAGAAAATCAAACAGTCCTAAGCTCACACCAAGGAATGAGGTTGCTAATGCAAGGTCTGCAAAAATAGATACAGACTGACCTATCATTGGATTGTGAAGTAATTGACTTAAGCTACTGATAAACGAACCAAGGGTACTGTTAGCCATTAATTGTGGCTGTCCCATAATACCTTGGCTGGCTAATTGCCATAAAATGTACACTACCAGTGGTAGTGCAGAGCCAAAGATCATGATTTTTTTCAGTGCTTTAATATCAATCCCAATGTAACGCACAATTGAAGGGATACTGCCGTGAAAGCCAAAGGATGTAAAAATAACAGGTAAGGCAGATAAAATTAACCCTTTCTCGATCGGCATTTCAACCAGATGTTGCCCCTGAACATGCGGCAGTAATAATCCAAGCATTACTGCAAGAGCCACTACTTTTGCAGTGAAGAGGATACGATTAACCATATCAACACTGTGTGTGCCTATTGATACAACACTAGCAATAGCGATAGTAAAAATCACCGCACCTATTTGAGGAGCAATAGTTGTTCCTGTCCAAGTAGAGATCTTTTCACTTAATTGGCTTCCACCCCCAGCAATGTAGGCGGCGCATAATGCGTAAAATAAGAAGAACATTGCCAAGGTTGCAATGGTTTGTCCCTTACGACCTAATAATTGGTGTGCCAATGAATTTAATGTCGAAGAGGGATCTGCGTGTTGGTGAACTTCTAGCATTAATAATGCGGTATAGGTCATTAATGCCCAAATACCGATCATAATAATTGTTGCGGTGGTGAAACCTAAACCTGCAGATGCAAGAGGAAGAGCTAGCATACCCGCACCAATAGTAGTGCCAGCAATGATCAGCATACTGCCGAATGTTTTATTTAAAGACATGATTATGTCACTCCCTGAGGATAAAAATGTAACTTGGGAGGGGTATAAATATACCTGTGGTCGCTCCCTATATATAAAGCAGGCCACAATGGCATAATCGAGATGACGTGTTTTAAAATGTTTACACCTAGATTGAGCCACTGTGGCTATCGATAGGCTGTGTTTAGATGGTTAGTTCGCACGTTTATTCTCTCTTCATTAGATATAATAACAAATTAAAGATGTTCTGCTATTGCTATTAGTCGCTACATTAACGATAGAGTTTGTTACTGTCAACTTATCTTTATTATGTAAACTATTGTTTACGGTGCTTGTTAAGATAAACAATAATCAGTAATAAAGCCGATATAATATTCTATCTATGGCTTAAGGTTAGGCATAAACTGTAGTTAATAAACAGGATTTTATAAGGAATAATAACCATGCTTAATGTAGTGATGATCAGTACTGGTGAAGAAGTACTGTATGGCGATATTACGGATACAAATGCAGCATGGTTATCGGCACAGTTTTTCGAACAAGGTTTTGCGATGACGCGTCGAGTAACTGTGGGTGATGACTATGAAGCATTAGCAAAAGAAATTGAGATGTGTAGTTTAAGTGCCGATATTGTGATCGTAAATGGTGGTTTAGGGCCAACATCAGACGATCTTACGGCGGCATCTGCTGCAATGGCTGCTAATGTTGGTCTTGAGCAATCGGATGCTTGGATTGCTGAGATGAAAGCGAAGTATCAGCAATTAGGTCGAGTGATGCCCGCTGCTAATCTTAAACAAGCGATGTTACCCGAAGGTGCGGAATTAATTGATAATCCTGTTGGTACTGCATGTGGGTTTATTATGCAGTTAAATCGCGCGTGGTTATTTTTTACTCCCGGAGTGCCGAGTGAGTTTAAAGTAATGGTGAAGGAACAAATATTACCGCGCCTGCAAGCTATGTTTAATGTAACGGATAGTAAAGTTTGCCATCGTCTTTATACTTATGGATTATCTGAATCTAGCATTAGTGATCTCTTCCAAGTATTAACATTGCCTGATGGCTATTGTTTAGGTTATCGATCATCGTTACCTTTTATTGAAATAAAGTTATTTGCTCCTCAAGATGATATTCGGTCAACGGCGTTATTATCCCAAATGACAGAGTTGCTTGGTGACAATATTGTCGGAGAGGGGGAGTCTTTACTTGATTCAATTGCGAACTTATTACCAAAGGATGCCACGCTAGCATTATCAGAACAAAGTTCGGGTGGATTTGCGATTAATTGGTTACAAGATGTGTCGTCATTAAGTGCGAGATTAGCGCAGAGTGAGGTCATGACTGATAGGGTAGATGAGCATGCTTGTGTTGAAGAATTATCAACCTTAATTGCATTACGTGCACAGCGATTGCATTTACACTCATCTGCAACTTATACACTAACAACTGGCCCGTCATTAATTGATGGTGGATTTATGCTAGGCCTTACAACCCCAGATGGTTGCTGGTGTCAGCAGTTAATGTTTAAGCGTCAATATCGTAATTATGATCGACGTTGGATTATATCAACTGTGTTATTTGATATGTTACGTCGCTATTTACAAGGTAAAGAAGTGTTTGGCTGTTATGAGTCACTCGATCGTGTTGTAAGTGAGCGATTATAGAATCTTATAATAAGAATAAGGTAATGTATTACAGGCATTATTATTATTTTGAATGCTGTATTATTGTGATAATAAGTGATAGGATTCAGAAAAAGTTAGTCGCAAATCATTGTCTGGATGATTAATACTGAAGTTATGATCATGATCGCGACTCAAAAAATAAGCAGAGTAATTTCTTCAAATAAATAGACATAGATTTAAGGAAAAATAATGGCTTTCAAATTAAAAAAAGTAGTATTGGCAACATCCGTTATGTTATCCGCTTTAATGCTACAAGCATGTAATGATAAAGAAGCTACCGTTAAAGCACCTCAGCAACCAACAGCTGTTGTTCAAGCAGAGAAAGCTGATATGAAACCATTAGATGTAAGTGTTATTTATTTAGATCGTCGTATGCTACCGCCAGGCGCTGTGTTGAATGTTACACTTGAAGATGTATCACTTGCAGATGCGCCATCAGTGACATTGAGTACCGAGTCGATGGATATAGCGGGGGCGCCACCTTATCCAGTAACGTTGAATTATGATGCCAATAAAGTAAAAGCTAATCATCGTTACAATGTGCGCGCAACAGTGAAAGTCGATAATAAATTGATCATGACTTCAACTTCAACAATGGATCCATTTGCCGTTGATGCAAAACAGCCATTAGAGGTTAAATTAGATCGTGTTGCACCTGCTCAAAATGCAGCTCCAGAGGCAAATCAACCGACTCTTGCTGGACCACAATGGCAATTGGTCACCTTATCAGGTCAAGCAGTTCAACCTGGCGCAGGTGGTAATAGTGCTTTTATTCAATTTGATGCAGCGACTAAAAATGCCAGCGGTTTTTCTGGTTGTAATAATTTTCACAGTGCATTGGAGTCTCAAACAGCAACAACATTGACGTTAGGCCAAGCAGCATCTACACGCAAAATGTGTATGGATGGAATGGAACTAGAACAAGCATTTTTAGCAGCATTACCTGAGTTTTCTACTTATAGTATTAATAATAATATATTAAGTATTAAAGATAATAATGGTAATGTTATTGCGACTTTTAAAATAAAATAATAGTCTAATCAAAAAGTATTATAGCGTATAGAAGAAGCTTTTCTTTTATGCGCTTTTTTTCGCGTAAATATTAGTTATTGATTAATAAATAAATAACAAGATTACTTAGTTCATATATTTAAAACATGCAAAAAAAAAGGTTATTTTATTCTTACCGCATCAAAATATTTGAATATATCATTAACAAATAAACCTATCCTCATATTTTAAATTATACTTATTCCGATATAAAACATTGGTGTCTAATTTCATTGAAATAATATTATTTTAAAGATAATTAATAAGCTATAAGGTAGTTTACGCTATGAGTTCAAACAGTAACAAAATGGGACTAATGGGATTAACGACCATAGTTACCGTTAATATGATGGGATCGGGGATAATATTATTACCCTCAAGTTTAGCCGCAACAGGAGGAATAGCTTTACTTGCATGGGTTGTTACTGCAATAGGTGCATTAGCAATAGCTTATGCGTTCGCTAAATGTGGTATGTATTGTAGTGATGATGGCGGTATGTCAGCTTACGCAGAAAAAGCGCATGGTAAATCCAGTTTTTTTATTGCCTCTTATACTTACTATGTGTGTCTTGTTATTAGTGCTGTTGCTATTGCGGTATCAGCTGTCGGATATTTAGAGTATTTTATTCCATGGTTAAAAGAAACGCCAATACATACCTTTGTTGGCGTTATCTCCATTTTAATTATTACTATGTTTGCGAATGTAAGAGGAGCAAAAATAACGGGGGGGATCTCAACAATAACAGTATGGGGGATTATTATTCCAGTGCTGGGTTTATCTATAATAGGCTGGTTTTGGTTTGATCCTAAGATATTTGCAGAAGCATGGAACCCTAATGATATCTCTGTTGGTAGCGCTGTCTATGCGGGTATGGCATTAACATTATGGGCATTCTTAGGTATTGAATCAGCAGGTGCTAACTCAGGGACCGTTGAAAATCCAGAACGTAATGTGCCACTTGCTTGTATGCTTGCTACTGTGTTTTCTGCTGCTACATATATTGCTTCAACCACAGTTATTCAGGGGATTATTCCCAATGAAGTATTATCTAAATCCGATTCCCCATTTGGATTAGTTTTCGCACAGATGTTTAATCCATTTGTAGGTGAAATTATTACGGCAATGGCAATTGTTGCATGTCTTGGATCATTATTAGGTTGGCAGTTTACTAATGCGCAAGTATCTAGAGTTGCTGCAGATATGCGATTATTCCCTAAAATATTTGGTGAGTTAAATAAATATGATGCGCCGTTTAAAGGCATGATGCTTATGTTGGCATTTGAATTAATTCTTGCCGTTATGACCATTTCCCCAACATTATTAAAACAATTTAATGTGTTAGTTAATCTTGCTGTATTTATTAATATGGTACCTTATATTCTTTCTCTAACTGCCCTCGGTATTATTATGAGAAATGCCAATGTGAATCAAAAGGAATATCGTAACGGTATTATTATAGGTTCTGTCGCTGTTTTATATAGTATTTATGGCGCTTATTCTACTGGAGAAGAGGCCGTATTTTATGGTGCTATAATTACCTTGCTTGGTTATTTCTTCTATGGGTTTATTGCTAGTCGTGAAGCTGTAATTAATAAAGAGTCATCGTGAATTTAATTATTTCAAATGAAATTTAATTATTAATCTGATATTAAAGGATTGTATATGTTGAATTATGGTAAGCATATGAGAGTGTTAATTTTTGATAACTCTCAAGCTACAGGTGTGGTTGCTAATGCTATCGACCGATTAGTTGAGCAATTTGAAGATGAATCAATTATTGTTGCCAAAGCATCTACTTACGATGATTGTTATTCAATGCTGAATGTCAATATGGCTATTGATTGCTTTATGTTGACCTCGAGCATGACGGGGCAACAGCAAGAAGAGAACGATATGTTCTTTTCACTCATTGAAAAGTTGAATCAGCGCCAACAAGGTGTTCCTGTTTTCTTATTAGCGGAACGTAAGAAAATGACCTTAACCGTTGATCGCCATTTAATGTCATTAGTGAGTGAATTTGCTTGGATTCTAGAAGATACCTCTGATTTTATGGCGGGCCGAGCGATTGCTGCGATGCAACGTTATCGAGAGCAATTATTGCCACCGTTAGCAAATGCAATGATGAAGTACGATAGTGTGCATGAGTATTCATGGGCTGCCCCTGGCCACCAAGGTGGGGTGGGTTTTCTAAAAACACCTGAAGGTCAGCGGTTTTATAATTATTACGGTGAAGGGCTCTTTCGTTCAGATATGGGGATTGAGCGTGGTTCTTTAGGTTCATTACTTGATCATACCGGTGCATTTGGTGAAAGTGAGGATTATGCCGCTAAGGTTTTTGGGGCTGATAAATCCTATTCATTGGTAACAGGAACTTCTGGAGCCAATCGTACCATCATGCAAATTTGTATGAGGGAAAACACCTTAGCAATTTGTGATCGAAATTGTCATAAATCGATAGAGCAGGGGTTAATGTTAACGGGAGCATTACCTGTCTATATGGTACCGACTCGTAACCGTTATGGGATCATCGGTCCAATTTATCCTGAGCAAATGTCGCCCGAAGGTTTAAAAAAATCAGCCGAAAGTAGTGAGTTAACAAAAGCTCAAGCGGGCGGGCAGGCAACCTATGCGGTGGTTACAAACTGTACTTATGATGGTTTATGCTATAACGCTAAACGCGCTCAAGATATTTTAAGTGAAAGCAGTAATAGAATTCACTTTGACGAAGCATGGTATGGCTACGCACGTTTTAATCCTATTTATACTGATCACTTTGCAATGCGTGGCGAACCAGAAGAAACCCCCGATGATGGACCAACGGTCTTTGCTACTCATTCAACCCATAAATTGTTGAATGCACTGTCTCAAGCGTCATGGATCCATGTTCGTTATGGTAAAGATCATATCAACTTTGAACGCTTTAATCAGTCATACATGATGCATGCGACCACATCACCGTTGTATGCTATTAGTGTTTCTAACGATATAGCTGTTTCACAAATGGCTGGTAATCGAGGAGAGTCATTAACCAATGAAGTGATCAAAGAAGCGGTTGATTATCGTCAAGCAATGGGACGTTTACATCGAGAGTTTGTGGCTGATGGCGATTGGTTCTTTAAACCATGGAATGCGGAATCTATCGTTGATCCAGATACTGGGGTCGAATATGCATTTGAAGATGCACCAGCAGAATTATTAGCCACTAATCAAGATTTTTGGATCATGAAGCCTGGTGATAAATGGCATGGTTTCGACGATATTCCTAAAGATTGGTGTATGCTCGATCCCATTAAGGTCAGCATTTTAGCGCCAGGTATGGGGGATAATGGTAAGTTACTTGATACAGGTGTTCCGGCAGCGTTAGTGACGCAATATTTAACTCGTTTTGGTATTGTGCCAACGCGTACCACTGATTTCCAAGTGATGTTCTTGTTCTCAATGGGGATAACGAAAGGTAAGTGGGCAACCTTAGTGAATACCTTACTCAGTTTTAAAACGCACTATGATAATAATACCCCATTAAAATCAGTACTGCCTGATTTAGCAGCGAGTCACCCGCAAGTGTACGGCGATTTAGGCTTGAAAGACTTGGGTGATAAGATGTTTACCTATCTAAAAACGCATACTCCATCTGAAATGTTGAATGCCGCTTATTCGACGTTACCAAAAGCAGATATCACCCCACGAGCAGCGTTTGAAGCGATAGTCGATGATAATGTTGAAATGGTACCATCGACGAAACTACAAGGCCGTATTGCTGCAAATGCAGTTATTCCTTATCCACCAGGTATTCCAATGTTGATGTCAGGTGAGAACTTTGGCGATGCAAATAGCCCTCAAATTGGTTATTTACACAGTTTAGAAATTTGGGATAAAGAATTCCCTGGTTTTGAGCATGAAACTGAAGGTACGGAAGTGGAAGATGGTGTTTATCATGTGATGTGTGTGAAGTAATTACAGTTAACGATTATATTTATAGTAAGTAAAAAATAGCCCTTTATATTTTATCTCGATTTAATGAGTTAAAGATATTTTAGAGGGCTATTTTAGTGTTAGTTACTTTAAGGTTACGATTAGGTTGGTAATCAAAGCTAATTTCAATATCTTGTTGTGGAATAGAGCAACAACTTAATATTTCATTTGAACCAACGAAAGCTAGAGTATCTTGCTGAGTGACAGAGCCTGAGATCAGTTTACATCGACAAGCACCGCACATTCCATGGCGACACTGGTACTCTGGTTCAATACCTGCTTTTTCTAATTGGGTTAATAAAGGTTCATGGCGATTGCCACAAACCTTAATGCCATTAACCGTAATGGTTAATTGACTCACAACTCAAAATCACCGAGATCATCAGCGCTAATATCATTATCGATTTGACCGACAAGATATGAACTAATTTCAGCTTCCTGAGGAGCAACTTGGACATTATCTGATGATAACCAAGAATTTATCCATGGAATTGGATTTTGATTTGCGCCGTCATAAGCTGGGCGTAAACCGACAGCTGCCATACGTAAGTTAGTAATGTATTCAACATACTGGCACAAAATTTCTTTGTTTAAACCAATCATTGAGCCATCTTTAAATAGGTATTCAGCCCATTCTTTTTCTTGCTCCGCTGCTGCTTTAAAGATACTGAAACACTCTTCTTCACATTCAGCTGCAATAATTGCCATTTGTGGATCATCATGGCCATTACGTAGCAAGTTCAACATATGTTGAGTACCCGTTAAATGTAGTGCTTCATCACGTGCAATCAGCTTGATGATTTTTGCATTACCTTCCATTAACTCACGCTCAGCAAAAGCAAATGAGCAGGCAAAACTAACATAGAAACGTATAGCTTCTAATGCGTTTACTGACATTAGACACAGGTACAGTTTCTTTTTAATTTCATGTAAATCGACAGTGAAACTAATGCCATCAGCTGAGTGTTGGCCTTCACCGTAACGATGATAATCATTGGTTGCAGAGATTAGATCATCATAATATTTAGAAATATCACCAGCACGCTTGATAATATGCTCATTACGGACGATATCATCAAAGATAATCGACGGGTTATTAACGATATTACGAATAATATGCGTATAAGAGCGTGAGTGGATTGTTTCAGAAAATGACCATGTTTCGATCCATGTTTCTAATTCAGGTAGTGAAACGATAGGCAGTAATGCTACATTTGGGCTACGACCTTGAATTGAATCAAGTAGGGTTTGGTATTTTAAGTTACTGATAAAAATATGTTTTTCATGATCTGGCAGGTTATTGTAATCAATGCGATCACCAGATACATCCACTTCTTCTGGACGCCAAAAAAAACTTAATTGCTTTTCGATAAGTTTTTCGAAAATTTCAAATTTTTGTTGATCGTAACGTGCAACATTCACTGACTGACCAAAGAACATTGGTTCTTTAAGTTGATCGTTACTTGTTTGACAAAAAGTACTGTAGGCCATGATATCCTCAAATCAAAGAGGAGCCCTAAGGCTCCCTTTGAATGCTTAAATTTTACAACTTGTACAATCATCACCACTCAGGTCGCTCTGGCTATCAGATGCGCCATCTCGAGTGTTATGGTAGTACAGTGTCTTAACACCTAATTTATAAGCATTAAGCAGATCTTTTAGTAGCAGTTTCATTGGAACTCTGCCACCAGGCTGTTTACTCGGATCATAGTTAGTATTTGCCGAGATAGCCTGATCAATAAATTTCTGCATAATGCCAACAAGTTGTAGGTAGCCATCGTTGCTGCCAATGTTCCAAAGTAACTCGTAGTTGTCTTTGTATTTAGCAAACTCAGGAACAACTTGCTTGAGGATACCATCTTTTGATGCCTTTACGGAAACGTATCCACGAGGTGGTTCAATACCATTGGTCGCATTTGAAATTTGCGATGATGTTTCTGATGGCATTAAAGCAGAAAGGGTCGAGTTACGCAGACCATGAGTTTTAATCTCTTCGCGTAATGTTTCCCAATCGTAATGCAACTCAGCATTACAAATATTATCGATATCTTTTTTGTAAGTATCGATTGGCAAAATACCTTGTGCGTAGGTTGTTTCGTTAAATAACGGACATGGACCTTGCTCTTTAGCTAAATTAACAGATGCTTTCAATAGGTAATATTGAATCGCTTCAAAAGCTTCATGAGTTAGATTATTTGCACTACCGTCTGAATAACGAACACCGTGTTTTGCTAGGTAATAAGCAAAGTTGATAACGCCAACACCTAGAGTACGACGATTCATGGTAGAACGACGTGCAGCAGGCAACGGGTAATCTTGGTAATCTAATAACGCATCGAGTGCACGAACTGTTAATTCAGCGAGTTCTTCTAAGTCATCTAAGGTATCAATTGCACCTAAGTTGAATGCAGATAATGTACATAATGCGATTTCACCATTTTCATCTTCAACATTCTTCAATGGCTTGGTTGGCAAGGCAATTTCAAGACACAAATTTGATTGACGAATTGGCGCGACAGCCGGATCAAATGGGCTGTGTGTATTACAGTGATCAACGTTTTGAATGTAGATTCGACCCGTAGATGCACGTTCTTGCATCAGTAATGAGAATAATTCAATCGCTTTAATTGATTGTTTCTTAATGCTGTCATCTTGCTCATACAAGTTGTATAAACGTTCAAATTCTACTTGGTCAGCAAAAAATGCATCGTATAGCCCTGGAACATCAGAAGGAGAGAACAATGAGATGTTCTGACCTTTGATTAAACGGGTGTACATTAATTTGTTAATTTGTACGCCGTAATCCATATGACGAACACGGTTTTCTTCTACGCCACGGTTGTTTTTAAGCACTAGCAGCGATTCAACTTCACGGTGCCAAATAGGGTAGAATAACGTTGCCGCACCACCACGAACACCACCTTGAGAGCAGCATTTAACCGCCGTTTGGAAGTATTTGTAGAACGGGATACAACCGGTATGGAATGCTTCGCCACCACGAATTTCAGATCCCAATGCACGAATTCGACCAGCGTTAATACCAATACCTGCACGTTGAGAGACATAACGTACAATTGAACTTGCCGTTGCATTAATTGAATCGAGGCTATCATCACATTCAATTAGTACACATGAGCTGAATTGACGTGTAGGTGTACGTACACCAGACATGATCGGCGTTGGTAATGAAATTTTGAATGTCGAAGAAGCGTCGTAAAAGCGTTTGATATAATCAAGACGTGTTTCTTTCGGGTATTTATTGAACAGTGCAGCTGCAATTAATAAATACAGAAATTGCGCACTTTCAAAAATTTCACCAGAGACACGGTTTTGAACAAGGTATTTACCTTCAAGCTGCTTAACTGCAGCGTAAGAAAAATTCATGTCGCGCCAGTGATCGATAAACGTATCCATCACTGCGAATTCTTCTTCGGTATAATCATCTAATAAATGGCTATCGTACTTACCTTTTTCGACCAAGTTTTTGACGTGGGTAAATAGGGCTGGTGGCTCAAATTGACCATAAGCTTTTTTACGAAGATGGAAAATTGCCAATCGAGCAGCAAGGTATTGGTAATCTGGTGTTTCTTCTGAAATTAGATCAGCCGCCGCTTTGATGATAGTTTCGTGAATATCATCAGTACGAATACCGTCATAAAACTGGATATGTGACTTTAGTTCGACTTGAGAAACCGATACATTTTCTAGGCCTTCTGCAGCCCAGTCGATGACACGATGGATTTTGTCGAGATCGATAAGTTCTTTACGACCGTTGCGCTTGGTAACTGTTAGTTGTTGAGTCATTTGTTGTTGTTTTCCCAGTTTTCCTTGCAGATGATATTTTTTTGCAATTTATCTATTAGATTAGCAAAGAATGTGATCTTTATTTATAAATATCGTTATTCGGCAGAAACACTACATGTTGGGGTGTTGAGCGAAAGTGCTTACAAGATAGTGGTGAATGCGAGGTTTTGCAAGATGGTATTTTTTGACCAGCTGTGGATAACATGGGGATTTTAATAAAAAAGTTAGTACCAACTCACTGATGTAGCGAATAGCATCAAATAGATAGTAAAAATCAATGCCTTTTACGTTATTTTTTCAGATAAATAAATTTTTTTTTTATTGCTTTTTGGGCTCGAATTTGAGTTGGATAAATGGTGAGTTTTTAGTTAAAGACAGCGTTAATAGTCCTTGATCTTACTGGTTTTTTTTGGTTGTAAAATAGTAAATGTAATTACATTTGTTAGTAGAATGTAGTTTAAAGGAGATAATGTGATCTCCTTTAATATTCGTTTTGATCAACTACAATGGTTTAATCGTATGAACGATGTAATTCACATCGACATTATTGCCTAGACTATAGGTGTTGGTGAGTGGATTGTAGTGAAGTCCAATAATATGACGATCTTGTAGTGGTGTTTTATCGATCATTGCTATTAATTCTGATGGACGAATGAATTTTTGATGATCATGAGTCCCTTTAGGTACGAGCTTCATAACATATTCGGCCCCAACAATCGCAAATAAATAAGATTTAATATTACGATTCAATGTTGAGAAGAAAACATGCCCGCCAGGTTTGACCATTTTGGCACATGAAGCAATAACTGATGCAGGGTCGGGTACATGTTCTAGCATTTCCATACATGTTACGACATCGTAAGCTTCATGATGATGTTCAGCGTGTTCTTCGGCTGTACATTGAACATAATCGAGTTTTGTTCCTGTCTCTAATGCATGCAATTTTGCAACCATTAAAGGTTCTTTACCCATATCAAGGCCAGTTACATTAGCCCCTTCAATCGCCATGCTTTCCGCTAAAATGCCACCGCCACAACCGACATCAAGTACTTTTTTGCCAAATAAACCATTGGCGTTGTCAATGATGTAATTTAAACGTAAGGGATTGATTTGATGAAGTGGTTTGAATTCGCCTTCTAGATCCCACCAGCGTGAAGCTATTTGTTCAAACTTTTCGATTTCTGCAAGGTCAACATTGCGTGATTTGGTCATGTTAATGGTGCCATTTTCCTTAATAGATAGTCGCTATTATGCGAAATAAAGTGGTAGTTGCAAAGGATAACTGTGAGAAACACGGGCACAAAAAGAGGATATTCATAATAAGAAAAGTATATGGGCGCCAAGTACAATCGTGCTACTTGGCGAAATTTGGTGTCACTCATTAAAATTACTTATTGTGGCTGGAATGAGTTCTGGTGTGAACATACCACCAGACAAGGTGGTGATAGCAAGAATGAGCATTAAAATATATTTACCTACAATGATTGATATGCCAATCATATTAATTGCTGCACCCATCACTTTATCCTCAGTGGATTTATGTTGCTAACAAGTACGGAGTGTTCAAATTAACGATAAGGGGTATTTTAAACACTAATGTATCAGTTATTGCGAAAATAAGTTCATTAACAGCAATCGCTAATATTTAATACAGTGTGCTCAATAAAGATGATTAATAAATGGTCAAATGTCGCATTTTTGATTTTATTTTGTTAATTTTCAGCTGTTCTCTTATAAAACAGTGTTACATCTTGCTTTTACAAATGGTTACATACTCTGTAGGTTAAAGGGAGTAGTTTAAGGTAGTTGGCATAATGAACAATAAATAAACAGCCATATGCGGTTAATCCACAGATGTGACGATGTTTGTTTCTGTTTTCTTTAAATTCCGCTAAATTACTCATAACATAAGTCGTGAAAGGTGGCCTATTTAGGCTGAAATATGCTATATTATTGCACCTTGCACGTATAAAAATACGACAGAAATTACCTGAGGGATATTGGCTCCATGAGCGATCTTGCAAAAGAGATCACGCCCATAAATATTGAAGAGGAGCTGAAAAGCTCTTATCTCGACTACGCGATGTCAGTTATCGTTGGTCGTGCTCTTCCTGATGTGCGTGATGGCCTTAAGCCTGTGCACCGCCGCGTTTTATTCGCGATGAATGTGCTAGGCAATGACTGGAATAAAGCATATAAGAAATCTGCCCGTGTGGTAGGTGATGTTATCGGTAAGTATCACCCACATGGTGATAGCGCTGTATACGATACTATTGTACGTATGGCGCAACCGTTCTCACTGCGCTACATGCTTGTAGATGGTCAAGGTAACTTCGGTTCAATCGATGGTGACTCTGCCGCTGCGATGCGTTATACCGAAGTCCGTATGTCTAAAATTGCCCATGAATTATTGGCTGATTTAGATAAAGAAACGGTTGATTACGTTCCTAACTATGATGGAACTGAGCAAATACCAGCAGTTTTACCAACGAAGATCCCTAACTTATTAGTGAATGGTTCTTCTGGTATTGCCGTGGGTATGGCGACGAATATACCGCCCCATAACCTTGGTGAAGTGATTAACGGCTGTTTAGCATATATCAATGATGAGAGCATCACTATTGATCAGCTAATGGAATATATTCCAGGCCCTGACTTTCCAACTGCTGCGATGATCAATGGCCGTAAAGGTATCGTTGATGCTTATCATACTGGTCGCGGTAAAGTTTACATGCGTGCCAAAGCTGAAATCGAAACTGAAAAGAATGGTCGAGAAACTATTCTGGTTCATGAGATTCCATATCAAGTTAACAAAGCACGTTTAATTGAAAAAATTGCTGAGCTTGTTAAAGATAAGAAAGTTGAAGGTATTAGTGCATTACGTGATGAGTCAGATAAAGACGGCATGCGTATTGTTATTGAATGTAAGCGCGATGCGGTTGGCGAAGTTGTTCTGAACAACCTTTATGCTCAAACTCAGTTGCAAACGACATTTGGTATCAACATGGTTGCGCTTGATAACGGCCAACCAAAGATCTTCAATCTAAAAGAAATGATTAAGTGCTTCGTTAATCACCGCCGTGAAGTGGTGACACGTCGTACAATTTACGAATTGCGTAAAGCACGTGATCGCGCTCATATTCTTGAAGGTCTTGCACTTGCATTAGCAAATATTGATGAAATTATTGAATTAATTCGTCGAGAAAACACACCAGCAGAAGCCAAAGCTGCACTAGTTGCTCGTGGTTGGCAGTTAGGTAATGTTGCTGCAATGCTTGAGCGTGCAGGTACTGATGCTGCGCGTCCAGATTGGCTAGAAGAGCAATTTGGTATTCGTGATAATCAATACTATTTAACGGAACAACAAGCGCAAGCTATTCTTGATCTTCGTTTACATAAGTTAACAGGTCTTGAGCATGGCAAGATTCTTGAAGAATATAAGCAACTTCTAGAAGAAATCGCTGAACTAATGTTCATTCTATCAAGCTCCGAGCGTTTGATGGAAGTGATCCGTGAAGAACTAGAGCTAGTGAAAGAGCAGTTTAGCGATGAACGTCGTACTGAAATCACAGCTGCAAGCAATGATATTGATTTAGAAGATCTGATCCCTAAAGAAGATGTTGTTGTAACACTTTCTCACGAAGGTTACGTTAAGTACCAAATCTTGAGCGATTATGAAGCGCAACGTCGTGGTGGTAAAGGTAAAGCAGCAACGCGCATGAAGCAAGAAGACTTCATTGAACGTTTGTTGGTTGCTAATACCCATGACACGATTTTATGCTTCTCAAGCCGCGGTCGTATGTACTGGCTGAAAGTATATCAATTACCATTAGCTAGCCGTACTGCTCGTGGTAAGCCAATTGTGAATATTTTACCACTAGAAGAAAATGAGCGTATTACTGCTATTCTTCCTGTGCGTGAATACACAGAAGACAAGTTTGTCTTTATGGCAACCGCTGATGGTACCGTGAAGAAAACACCATTAACTGACTTTAGTCGTCCTCGTAGTGCCGGTATTATTGCCGTTAATCTACGTGAAGGTGATTCATTGATCGGTGTTGATGTAACTGATGGTGATTGCGATATCATGCTGTTCTCAGCATTTGGTAAAGTAGTACGTTTCTACGAAAGCCCAGTTGTTATTGACGATGAAGGCAATACTAAAGGTGGCGTACGCGGCATGGGTCGTACTGCGGCTGGTGTTCGTGGTATTAAACTTGCTGAAGGCGATAAAGTTGTTTCGCTAATTGTGCCACACAATGAGGGCGATATTCTTACAGTAACTGAAAATGGTTATGGTAAGCGTACTGGACTTGCTGAGTACCCGGCGAAGAGCCGTGCAACTCAAGGTGTAGTATCAATCAAAGTCTCTGATCGTAACGGTAGCGTTGTTGGTGCTGTTCAAGCAGAAGACGGCGATGAGTTTATGATGATCACTAATGGAGGCACACTGGTTCGTACTCGTGTTGCTGAAGTAAGTCGTGTTGGTCGTAATACTCAAGGCGTTACACTTATCCGTACCGCTGAAGACGAAAAAGTAGTTGGTCTACAGCGTATTGATGAGCCAGCGGAAGAAGAATTAATTGAAGATGCAGAGTTAGTTGATGGTGAGACTGTTGAAAATACAGAACAACCAGCAGCAGACGCAGAATCAGGTGATTCAACCGAACAAGAGTAAGCATTATAGTGCTTTATTCTAAATAAAACGCAGCCATTGGCTGCGTTTTTTTTATCCACGCATTTATAAATAATGTAATTTTTAATTAAGCCTTTAAAGTTGCGCAATAAAGGTGTAAAAATAAATAAACGATCTCTATCACAATGTTGATATTTACCGTTAATGTCTGTTTTTTAATGCTAAAAGTAGTACAGATTGTGATGCTATTAGCTTTATGAAGCAGTAATTTTTTATTGTGCAACTCGAGCAGGAGCAAGTACAACATTATGGATAAGGTTTATAACTTTTGTGCCGGACCGGCAATGATCCCCGCTGATGTGATGGCGCAAGCCCAACAAGAATTAATCGACTGGCAGGGTTTAGGCACTTCCGTTATGGAAATCAGCCACCGTAGTAAAGAGTTTCTTGCGGTTGCTGCTCAGTCAGAACAAGATTTACGCGAATTACTGAATATTCCAGCTAATTACCATGTGTTATTTTGTCATGGTGGTGCTCGTGGCCAGTTTGCCGCTGTACCGTTAAATTTATTGGGTGAAGCAGCAACCGCTGATTATATGGATGGTGGTTTTTGGGCGCACAGTGCGATTGAAGAAGCATCTAAGTATTGTCAGCCAAACAGTGTCGATATCACTTGTATTAAAGAGGGTAAAAAAGCCATTTTACCAGCAGTAGAATGGCCGCTTTCCGATGACGCTGCATTTGTGCATTTTTGTCCAAATGAAACTATTGATGGCATTGAGATTCGTGACTTACCTATTACAGACAAACCGATTGTCGCAGATATGTCATCAACTATTTTATCGCGTCAAATCGATGTGTCTAAATATGGAGTCATTTATGCTGGAGCCCAAAAAAATATTGGTCCTGCTGGATTAACGATTGTTATTGTTCATGATGATTTACTAGGTAAAGCAAAATCAATTTTACCGAGTATTTTAGACTACACAGTTTTAGTTGATAAAGAGTCAATGTTTAATACACCACCGACATTTGCATGGTATTTAGCGGGTGAAGTGTTTAAATGGCTAAAAAGTGTCGGCGGCATTGCGGTAATGGAACAACGTAACCTTGCGAAAGCTAAATTATTATATGATTTTATCGATCATTCTGATTTCTACATTAATGACGTCCATGCAGATAATCGTTCAGTGATGAATGTACCATTCCAATTGAAAAATTCTGAGCTCGATGATGTATTTTTAACCCAAGCAGAAAAAGCAGGATTAAAAGCATTGAAAGGGCATCGTGTGGTAGGTGGTATGCGCGCCTCTATTTATAATGCGATGCCATTAGAAGGCGTACAGGCATTGGTTGATTTTATGCGAATGTTTGAAAAAAATAACGCTTAATTAATTTAAATGTACAGCATTGATAAAAATACACACCTAAAGTGTGTATTTTTTTAATAAGCAATAATAAGTAATACCTAGTTACAATGTTTTTGATTGAGCCTTTAACATTGCTATATATAATCCAAGGCTAATTTCTATTGCTATGTGAACGTATGTACAAAAGCTCAGTATTAAAATCATATTACAACGATTATATCCGTGATATTTCGATTGTTTTCTTATTATTACTGCCTCTAATTATTTGTAATGCGATTACGCTATTTGTTGGCCATGGATTAAATTTGGCTCAGTTGAGTGATTTAGCCAATAAATTTTTTTATTTTTCTAATTTATTAATTGGTATTTATCCTATAGCACTGTGTTTAATCACTAGCTATTATATAGCAACTAAACATGGCGTGAATGCAATGGTGGTAGTGCCATATTCATTATTGCTATTTATTGCAGTATCTGTCCCTAACGAATTAGTTTCAGTACAGAGTGGGTTGCCTAATAATCCATTGATAGCGTTACTTGCTGCAATGATCTCTGCAATATGTTGTATCTCATTTCGTCTCTTTCCATTAGATCCTTCACGAATTGATTTTGTAAACACGCTTTATAAGCATGTATTACACTTTTTTTGTTTCCTGCTTTTAACTGTGGCTTTGGCAAAACTAACTAAAATTATTATGGCCTTAAGTGAATACGTGCGACATGACCTTTCTCTTAATCCATTAACATTTTATGGCGGTTTATCGTATCAATTTATTTTAGGATTATTAGGTGCTATTGGTATTAATGGCCATAATTTCCTTTTTAGAGCCAAACAACAATTATTCGAAAATACTCAAAAAAATATTGCCGATTGGCAAGCGGGGGAAGCTTCTTTAAATGTGTTAGGACAGGGTTTCTATGATGCTTTCTTATCAATGGGCGGTTCTGGAAATAGCATTAGTCTGTTGTTATGTATTTTATTATTTTCAAAAGATAGACGGCATATTACCTTAGCTTTATCAGCCTTACCGTTAGTGATATTTAATATAAATGAACTATTACTCTTTGGTTTACCCATTATTTTTAATCCTACATTAATTATGCCTTTTGTGTTGGTACCATTGGTTAGTTTTGTGGTTGTATATGGCGCAATCACATTTGGATTAGTGAATCCGGTCAGTACTATTGTTGATTGGATGACACCGCCTTTTATTAGTGGCTATATTGCAACTCAGCACAGTTTATCTGGTGTGGTATTGCAGGTTGTGGTGGTCATAATTGGTATTGTTATTTATCGACCATTTTACCTTCATTATGCGGGAAGAAGTCAAAGTAATAATATGACGATAAGTCGGCAGCATGAGCTTGACCGCAGCACATTAAAATCATTTTTAGGTGACGTTAACCAAGTAATGAGTAGCTATATCAATAAACATGATATCAGTCGCCGTGTGAGTCGAATGCTTAGTCGTGGCGAGTTTATTATGCATTATCAACCACAGGTACACTTGAATAATGATCATTGTTTATCTTTTGAATCTCTTATTCGCTATAAAGATCCTAAAGGAAAATTATGGCCACCAGTCTTTATTCAAGATTTTCAGCAATTAGGCGCCATAAAACAGTTGGATAAAATGGTTATTGATTTAGTGTTAATTGATATTCAAAAGATGCCATTAGAGAAAAATTGTAAAGTGGCAATTAATGTTTCAGCAGAAACAATTTCTGATAAACATATTGTAGCATATATTGTTGAACGCTTGAGTTATTATGATATTTCACCACAGGTACTGGAAATAGAGATCACAGAAGAAGCGATTATTGATAATGACAAACAAGTTTCTGAGAATATTGCAGTATTACAAGCATTAGGTATAACAATTGCTATTGATGATTTTGGCTCAGGTTATGCTTCTTTTCCACATTTACTCAAATTCAATTTTGATAAGGTGAAGTTAGATCGATCATTATTGTTTAATATTGAAAATGAGCGTGAAAAAAGTTTATATCAGCTTTTAGCTAAAATTAGTGAAGTAACTGGTTGTGTATTGGTTGCTGAAGGTGTGGAAACTGAGGCTGAAAAATACTTCGTGCAACAGTGCGGTATTGATATTTGCCAAGGTTTTTATTTTGCTAAGCCAATGCCGCTTGATAATGCTTTAGCGTGGACTAAAACTGCAGCGTTAAAGGATGAAAATATTGCGAAACAAGGCTGTTTTTCAATCTAAGATTTCATTTGTTAAACGCTGATTATACTTTATGAGTAAAAATAAAGAGTAGGATTATCAACAGTCTTTCACTGTATAAGAATGTTATGGATCCACTTATCTTTTTCGCTTGTTTATTGGTATTTATTTGTGGATGTTTTATCCAAAGTGCTCTCGGTTTTGGTATGGGAGTTCTTGCTGGGCCATTTATTTTATTACTTGAGCCGCGTTTAATGCCGAGTGCCGTTGTTTTTATCGGTATGTTTATGTCTGCAATTGTGTGGTATCAGTATCGTCATGCTGTATCACTTCGTTTTTTAATCTTTGCTTTTTTAGGACGCTTACCAGGTACATTAGTTGCTGCTTATGTATTAATGGTGATCTCTACCGATCAATTAGAGATTATGCTGGGAGTGACGGTATTAGCGGCAGTGATATTAAGTTTAGCTAAATTACGCTTAGCACCAACATCACTTAATTTGTTTATTGGTGGTTTTATTTCGGGTGTAACAGGCACAGCGACAGGAATTGGTGGCCCACCGATTGCTTTGCTGATGCAAGATGAAGAGCCAGAAAGTATTCGCGCTAATTTAGCCGCGTTTTTTTGTGTAACAGGTGTTATTTCATTGGTCGCACTTCATTATTCAGGACGGTTCACAATGGCTGATTTTAGCTCTATTGTATGGCTGTTACCTGCCCCTATAATTGCTAGTCTTATTGCTTATCGCGTCCGTAATAAAATCAAAAAGCAGGTGATGCAATATGGAGTATTAGTATTATGTTCGTTGTCTGCTGTTGTTTCATTATCACAAGGGCTACATGTGTTCCGTTAGAACAATAATATTCTGAGCTAATAAGTTATGAATGATAATAATATAGGTTTAGTTATTGTTGAGGATAAATAAATTTATTAGTATCAAACCCTGCTTGCTTAGCGAGGGTAAGGTAGTGAGTGAGTAATTTCGGTGATATGTTTTTTTCGCGTGCTAAAATCCATAAATAGTCGTAGTTATAGCTACTGACTAGCGCTGCAGAATAATCCTTTTCAAGGGCAAAGATAATATAGCTACCATAAAAGGGTCCAAAGAAAGACACTTTGAGATAGCCAATGTTTGGTTGTTTAACAAATTTTGCTTTGCCTTGTGCCTGTTGCCATTGTTGATTAGCACTATTAAAACCACGGTTAATAACGTTGATCGTTTTATCTGTATTTAGACTATAAGTCGCAGTTACCTGATCTAAACCGCGTTCAAAACTATGATCCAATCTAGCTATTTCATACCATTGGCCTAAATAACGATTTACATCAAAATTTGTAATTGGTTCAACGTTATTGGGCTTGCCTGTAGTACAGCCGCTAATCATGCTTAATAAGCTGATACTGCAAAACCATTTAATATAAGCAAGCATCCAATATTCCTTAATCTATGGCTGTGGTGATGAGAAAGTAATCTTAGCGGTAAAAGTGACCTCATTATCTGTAATCGTGAACGGCCATTGCATGCGCTCACAAATACGTTGCACGATAACCAATCCGCAGCCATAGCCTTGGTTATAGATTTCATTACCATCATGGCGATTGATGATTATCAGTTGCTCATGTACCAATTTTATTTCTATATCACCAATACTGTAGCTAAATGCATTTTTTATCAGATTATTAATGATGATAGTAATAAAACTGAGAGGGGCACTAATAGTCGCTGCATGATTAATCTCAAGATAGTAGCTCGCGTCTTGTTTAGCAAATAAAGGCTCCATTACAATTAGTTGCTGACGAAGCTGAGCGGCAAGATCACACTGACTAAAATGATGCTTTTCAATTGATTCTTTACCTAACAATAAAAATGTCTCGGTTAAGATCCGCATATCGTCACTAGCTTGATGTAATCTATTTATCGCTTTTTTGGCAACGTTAGGTTGGTTGGGTACTTTATTGAGTAAATCAGCTGAGCCTTGAATCACCATGATTGGAGTACGTAATTCATGGGATGCAAAACGACTAAACTCTTTTTCACGTTGAAAAAAGCCAGCAATATTGTTTTTACTATCAAGTAATGCTTGTTCAATCTCTCGTGTTTCACGGTATTGCGTTTCAACTTCAAAGTTTGGTTGATCAGGCGGCATTTGGCGAATTTTCTGATCTATTTTGGCTAATGGCTGTGATAAAGAACGTACAAAATAGAAGCTGTATCCACCCATGATTAACGATAGTAGTAGCCCAAAAATGAAGGTGAAATAATGCAGGCTATCTTCATAGTCATCAAGATAATCATCGGCATCATCTTGATAAATAACATACATTAGTCCTCTTCCTGATGGGTGATCAAAGACTAAAAAATGTTTATCTTCCGTACCACGTAAATGCTCAAAAAAACCTGGCTTATTATATTTTTTTATCCAATTTGGTAATGATTTCTCACTCCAATAACTTTTAAATTCACTATTATTAGGTAGGGGTGCATTCTCACCCATTTCTTTATAATCAATAATATATTGGCTTGATTCTTTATCTAGCCAATGATGAAGACTAATAATCTCTAATTGATTTTCTGCAACATAAATGACGACCCAGAATAAAACAAACATGCCAAATGTCATTAATCCAAAACTTAAGCCAACCTTACGGTAAATACTTGGAAAATTATTCGGTTTTGATGCGGTAACCTTGTCCATGAATTGTCTCTAATCGTGAAGTGGCAAAATCTTTATCAATTGCGTTGCGTAAACCATAAATATGGCTACGTAAAGCGTCGCTAGATGGGGACTCTTCTCCCCAGACCGTATCAATTACTTGTTGGCGACTAACAATATTGGGTGCATGGTGTAATAACACTTTAAGTATTTTAAATTGAATACGACTTAACTTGATGGTTTTTCCATCACGACTGACTTGATCGCTACGGTTATTCATTACAATATCAGCGTATTTTAATAGTCCAATATCTTGTCTAGGACCTCGATTTGCTAAGGCATATAGTCGTAAGCACAGTTCTTCCATCGCAAAAGGTTTTAATAGATAATCGTCTCCACCTGCTTTAAAGGCTGCAACTTTATCTTCTAGGGTATCTTTAGCGGTTAAGAAAAGAATCGGAGTACCGCAATAGATTTCATTACGTATTTTTTGTACTGCAGCAATACCATCTATTTTAGGCATCATGATATCCATGATGATGACATCATAATGGTTATTTTCAACAAACGTTAATGCCGCTTGTCCATGATAGGCACAATCAACTGTCATACCTTCTAGTTCTAAGTAATCAGCAATAGTTTCAACAATCTGATGGTTATCATCAACAATAAGAATTTTCATCTGTTCAATTACGCTCTTCACGAATACTTCACGTTTGAGGGAATAGTATACGCGGCAATAAAACAATATTCATAATTTGTTCATAAAAAGGTTTGTATTCATGAAGAAAATCACATTAGCGACATTGATTGGTCTCGTTCTTACTGGTTGTGGTGGTGGCGGTGATGATAGTGCTTCACCTCAACCTCCTGTTGAGACTAAGCCACAAGCTGTTCAAGGTACAATTAATGCCGTTAATGTTGGCGCCAATACGATAGAAGTTAATGGCCACAGTTATAACGTAGCGTCAGTAGCGTATGGTACAGATACTCAGTTTACAATTAATGATCTTCAACAAGACATGATGGTTGCTGTTTCTACTTCATCAAAAGTAGGGGCACAAGTTCAATTAGAACCAACCATGGTAGGTAGGGTTACAAGTATTGATCGTGCTAAGTCAACATTTGTTGTTAATGGCGCGACATTAAAATTCTTGCTTAATCAACATATTGACGTTGGTGATTGGGTGATGGTGTCATCGTTACCACAAGCAACTGACGCTGGTCTTGGCTATAAAGTACTTTCAGTCGTGAAATTTGAGCATGAGGGTATTGTTGGTCTGTATGAAGTTGAAGGGCGCTTATCAGCACTAGATTCTAACGCTAAATCATTTGTATTAGGTGCTGCAACTAACGTTGATTATAGCGGTGCCGTAATTGAAGATAATGCCAGATTACTAAATGGTCAGTGGGTTGAAGTTAAAGGCCAAATGAACGGCAATACTTTTGATGCCGCGGAAGTTGAAGTTGAAACCTATGATGATTTCGATAATGACAATGAAATTGAAGGTGTCGTAACCTGGGTGAGCCGTGATAAAAGCCAGTTTGAGTTAAATGCCCGTGGTCGATTTATGGTGACAGGAGTTACTCGCTTTGAAGATGGCACTAAAGCTAACTTAAATGTTGGAGTAATGATTGAAGTTACAGCAGTGAACGGCATCGCGCGCGAGATTGAATTTGAAAATGATTTCGATGGTGATTTTGGCGACTCTTGGCGTGAATTTGAATATACTGGTCAACCATCAATTGTGAGTCAGGATAATACTTTTACTATCAATGGTAGAGTGGTTCATATTGATGCTTACACTGAGTTTGATGATGGTTTAAATAAAGATAATATTAGTTATCATAAAGTTGAAGTTGAAGGTGTGATTATTGGTACTCGTTACGTTGCGCGTGAAATCGAACGTGAAGACGACTAACTAAACCGTAATCATTGCTACAAAAGCGCCTATTATTGAGGCGCTTTTTGCATTTTAAGGGAGCGGTTTTATTTATAGTGACTATTCATTGATACAAAAACGTTGTTCTAAGTAACATTGAATTGATTGTTCGCTAGCATCAAATTGTGGTGAAGGTACCTTAGTTGGATCGATCCACTGCCAGCCCTCACATTTATCCGGTTCTTTTAAGGTTAATTCGCCGCTAAATTGAGTTGCGAGTAGAGCGACACTAATATAATGCTTACCTGATTCATGATAAGTCGTGAGGTTATTGGTTACAGCGATCACTTGTGGTTGATAAATAGTGAGTCCAGTTTCTTCTTCAACTTCACGAATAGCGCATTGGCTGAATGTTTCGCCTAATTCCATGTGTCCGCCGGGAATAGAATAATACGGTGCATGACTATTTTTACGTTTACCAATTAATATTTGACCGTGTTGATTAACAATAATAATCCCAATCCCAACCATGGGTGTTACAGCATTCATTATTACTCCAAGATTTAGCCATGTTATATACAACTACTTTACCGCAATTAGTAAGTAGATGGTGGAACTATATTTAATAGAGTTATCAAAAATATAAAAAACTGTCGCTAGATAACAGCGACATTATTGGGTACTCTGCTAGATAAGAAAAATTAGGATTGGAAGAATAATAAATGGAAAGTTTAACCTTACAACCGATTGCCAAAGTTAATGGCGAAGTGAATTTACCAGGATCTAAAAGTGTCTCAAATAGGGCGTTGTTATTAGCGGCTTTAGCACAAGGTACAACACGCTTAACTAACTTATTAGATAGTGATGATATTCGCCATATGCTTAATGGATTAAAGCAACTTGGGGTTAATTATCGGTTATCAGCAGATAAAACCGAGTGTGAAGTTGATGGTTTAGGGCATGCCTTTACTGCGACAGAACCGCTTGAATTATATTTAGGTAATGCAGGCACCGCAATGCGGCCATTAGCGGCCGCACTGTGTCTCGGCACTGGTGAATATATATTGACTGGTGAGCCAAGAATGAAAGAGCGCCCAATCGGTCATCTTGTTGATGCTCTACGTAGTGCTGGCGCTGAGATCACTTATCTTGAAAATGAACACTACCCACCCTTAAAGATTATTGGTACTGGCTTAAATGGCGGTGAGGTTGAAATTGATGGTTCGATTTCAAGCCAATTTTTAACTGCATTTTTAATGGCGGCGCCACTTGCTAGCGCTGATACGGTGATAACTATCAAAGGTGATTTGGTTTCGAAACCTTATATTGATATTACCCTACACATTATGGCGCAATTTGGGGTTAAGGTTGAAAACCGTGATTACCAGCAGTTTGTAGTTAAAGGTTGTCAGCAGTACCAATCACCGGGAGAGTTTTTGGTTGAAGGTGATGCTTCATCAGCCTCGTATTTTTTAGCTGCGGCTGCCATTAAAGGTGGGGCGATAAAAGTAACGGGTATTGGCAAAAATAGTATTCAAGGTGACATTCAATTTGCAGACGCACTTGCCGCTATGGGGGCTGATATTGAATGGGGTGATGATTACGTCATTGCTCGTTGTGGTAAATTAACCGCTGTTGATATGGATTTTAATCATATTCCAGATGCAGCGATGACAATAGCAACAACAGCATTGTTTGCTAAAGGCACAACTTCAATTCGTAATGTTTATAACTGGCGCGTAAAAGAAACAGATCGTCTTGCTGCTATGGCAACCGAATTACGCAAAGTAGGTGCGGAGGTAGAAGAGGGCAGTGATTACATTACTATTACTCCACCAACAAAGCTTAACCATGCAGTGATTGATACTTATGATGATCATCGAATGGCGATGTGTTTTTCGCTGGTGGCATTAAGTGATACCGCGGTGACGATCAATGATCCTAAGTGTACCTCAAAAACATTCCCAGATTATTTTATTAAGCTGCAGAGCTTAAGTGCGTAGTTTTGAGTAGTTGATTATTGATATATAAATTTACACTCGTATTAAGCCTGATGTGATTGCATCAGGCTTTTTATTTAGTATAAAAAGGTATGACAGATAGGGAATAACTATATAAATTTAAGATTTTTTTCCGTATAATGTGCCACCGTTTGATGGCTAACCTTAATTTGGGTTAAGTTGCCGCTATTACGGATCCATATTCGGAGAAAACTTATGTCTACTCATGCTCCAGTCATTACTGTTGATGGGCCAAGTGGTGCTGGTAAAGGCACACTATGTATGCTGTTAGCAGAAAAACTTGGCTGGAATCTGCTTGATTCTGGCGCGATTTATCGTGTTCTTGCACTTGCAGCACTTCATCATGGTGTAGATACTGAATCAGAAGAGGCTTTGGTACCACTTGCTGCACATCTTGATGTTCAGTTTGTTGCTGAAGGTGAATTGGTTCGAGTCATTCTTGAAGGCGAAGATGTTTCAGATACACTTCGTACTGAGAAAGTAGGCAATGCGGCATCAAAAGTCGCGGCATTACCGCGAGTGCGTGAAGCATTATTGCGCCGCCAGCGTGCATTTAGTGAGCAGCCAGGCTTGGTTGCTGATGGCCGCGACATGGGTACAGTAGTGTTTACATCGGCAGAAGTGAAAATCTTCTTAGATGCTAGTGCTGAAGAACGTGCAACTCGCCGCATGAATCAGTTGCAAAAAAAGGGCTTAGATGTTAGCTTTAGCAGCCTTTTGAGCGAAATTCAGGAGCGAGACTACCGCGATCGTAATCGTGCTGTAGCGCCTTTACGCCCTGCTGATGACGCTTTGGTACTTGATTCAACTGAAATGTCAATTGAACAAGTATTAGAAAAAGTCTTGGCATATGTTGATGCTAAGCTAAAATAAACGAATCCATATTTAGTTGCGTAAGCAGCTAAATAACGTCGGTGTCATGGATGATAACTGACTTTATTATCAACCCCATGCGGTAGGATACCCATGGTTGTTTATCATATTGAAGATTAATTAAATGACTGAATCTTTTGCTCAACTCTTTGAAGAGTCGCTAAACCTAGTTGAAACTCGCCCAGGTGCAATCGTTAAAGGTACTGTAATCGCTATCGAAAACGGTTACGTACTAGTTGACGCTGGTCTAAAATCTGAGTCATCTATTCCTGTTGAAGAATTCAAGAACGCTGCTGGCGAACTAGAAATCGAAGTAGGCGCTCAGGTTGACGTTGCTCTTGACGCGATCGAAGATGGTTTTGGTGAAACTAAACTTTCTCGTGAGAAAGCTAAGCGTCACGAAGCTTGGATCCAGCTTGAAAAAGCTTATGAAGATGCTGAAACAGTTGTTGGTATCATCAACGGTAAAGTTAAGGGCGGCTTCACAGTTGAACTTAACGGCATCCGTGCGTTCCTACCAGGTTCACTAGTAGACGTACGTCCAGTTCGCGACACTGCTCACCTAGAAAACAAAGAACTTGAGTTCAAAGTAATCAAGCTTGACCAGAAGCGCAACAACGTTGTTGTTTCACGTCGTGCTGTTATCGAGTCAGAGAACAGTGTTGAACGTGATGAGCTACTTGCTTCTCTACAAGAAGGCATGGAAGTTAAAGGTATCGTTAAGAACCTTACTGACTACGGCGCATTCGTTGATCTTGGCGGTGTTGACGGTCTTCTACACATCACTGATATGGCTTGGAAGCGTGTTAAGCACCCTTCTGAAATCGTTAATGTTGGCGATGAAATCAACGTTAAAGTTCTTAAGTTCGACCGTGAGCGTACTCGCGTATCACTAGGTCTTAAGCAACTTGGCGAAGATCCATGGGTTGCAATCGCTAAGCGTTACCCAGAAAGCACTAAGCTTACTGGTCGCGTAACTAACCTTACTGACTACGGCTGCTTCGTTGAAATCGAAGAAGGCGTTGAAGGTCTTGTTCACGTTTCTGAAATGGATTGGACTAACAAAAACATCCACCCATCTAAAGTTGTTAACGTGGGCGATGAAGTTGAAGTTATGGTTCTTGATATCGACGAAGAGCGTCGTCGTATCTCTCTAGGTCTTAAGCAGTGTAAAGCTAACCCATGGCAGTCATTTGCAGAAATGCAAGCTAAGGGCGACAAAGTAACTGGTAAGATCAAGTCAATCACTGATTTCGGTATCTTCATCGGTCTTGAAGGCGGCATCGACGGTCTAGTTCACCTATCTGACATTTCTTGGAATGTTTCTGGTGAAGACGCAGTTCGTGACTTCAAGAAAGGCGACGAAATTTCTGCAGTAGTTCTTGCAGTTGACGCAGAGCGTGAGCGTATCTCTCTAGGCGTTAAGCAAATCGAAGAAGACCCATTCAACAGCTTCGTAGCTGATACTAAGAAAGGTGCTCTAGTAACTGGTAAAGTTATCGCTGTTGACGCTAAAGGCGCAACTGTTGAGCTAGGCGAAGGCATCGAAGGTTACCTACGCGCTTCTGAAGCATCTGTAGACCGTGTTGAAGACGCAACTCTAGTTCTTTCTGTTGGCGATTCTGTTGAAGCTAAATTCACAGGCGTTGACCGTAAGAACCGCGTAATCAACCTTTCTGTACGTGCTAAAGACGTTGCTGAAGAGCAAGAAGCAATGGCTACACTAAACAAAGCTGACGATGCTGCGTTTGGTAATGCTATGGCTGACGCTTTCAAAGCTGCTAAAGGCGAATAATTGAGCGTTGAGGGAAATCGCTTTAGCTTTTTCCCTCTAAACGGCTATACTATTGAGAAACTTACTAAAACGGAGTGTTTATGACAAAGTCTGAATTAATTGAAAGACTATGTAGTCAACAAACACATCTTTCTGCCAAACAGGTAGAAGATGCAATCAAGGATATCCTTGAACATATGGCGAACACACTTGCTGAAGGTGATCGTATTGAGATCCGTGGCTTTGGTAGCTTCTCTTTACATTACCGTGCTCCTCGCGTTGGCCGTAATCCAAAGACAGGTGATAAAGTTGAGTTGGACGGCAAGTACGTTCCTCACTTCAAGCCAGGAAAAGAATTACGTGACCGTGTTAATGCATCGATAGCTGCTTAACCGCGAATAGAACAAAAAAACGGCATCCTCTCGGTATGCCGTTTTTTTATGTCTATAGATCATGGTTTGATCAGTAAAATTACTGCATAATCAGTAATTATAATTTAGATTTAGTGAGAGGATTCACGATGAAGATTTTAGGAATTATTGTTCTAGTAGCTGCCTTTTTAATCACTCTGGCTCTTGGTGCGCAAAATCAAATAATGGTTAGCTTTGATTATTTAATCGCTCAGGGTGAATTTCAACTTTCTACGCTATTAGGCACAGCATTTGGTGCTGGTTTTGTTATTGGCTGGGTGATTTGTGGTACTTTATATCTTAAAGCTCGTTTTGCTAAAAATCGTTTAATGAAAAAAGTAACGAAGCAACAGCAAGAACTTGATCAACTTCGTGCTAAGCCTATTAAGGAATAAGAATTAATGCTTGAATTGTTGTTCCTACTTTTACCTATTGCTGCCGCTTACGGTTGGTATATGGGTAACAGGAGCGCAAGTAACCAAAAGCAAGAAAAGTCTGACCACTTATCTCGCCAATATGTAACAGGTCTTAATATGCTGTTATCAGATGAATCTGATAAAGCAGTAGACCTGTTTATTGAGTTGCTTCAGGTTGACAGTGAAACTATTGATACTCATCTTGCTCTCGGTAATTTATTCCGCAGCAGAGGAGAGGTCGATCGCGCCATTCGTATTCACCAAAATTTGATAGCCAGACCTAATTTATCGATTGAACAGCGCAATTTAGCCTTACAACAATTAGCAAAAGATTATATGGCTGCCGGTTTTTTTGATCGTGCTGAGCGTATTTTTGAGCAGTTGCTGGATGAGCCTGATTATCGAAAGCCAGCATTACAACAGTTATTAGCTATTTATCAACAAACACGTGAGTGGGAAAAAGCCATTGAGATGGCAACCCAGTTGGTGAAATTAGGTAAAACTAAATTAAAGCACGATATTGCCCATTATTGGTGCGAACTCTCCATGCTTGAGCTTAGTGCTCAGAATCAAGATAAAGCGATTCAGTTATTAAAAAAAGCACTGTCAGTGGATAAACATTGTGTGCGTGCCTCGATTGCAATGGCTAAAATACAAGTTAAACAACAAGAATATAAGCAAGCAGCAAAAATTTTAGAAAGGATCTCAGATCAAGATATTGAGTTTGTTGGCGAAGCTTTACCGCTACTACTTGAGTGTTATGAAGCGATGCACAATCAAAATGCATGGCTAAAGTTTTTACAACATTGTGTCGAACAAAAAGCAGGGGCAAGTGCCGAGTTAATGCTCGCTGATGAAATTGCCAAGCATGACGGTGCAGTAACGGCGCAGTCTTTTATGACCCGCCAACTTCAAAAAAATCCGACCATGAAAGGTTTTTATCAATTGATGGAATATCATCTTGATGAAGCTGAAGAAGGTCGTGCTAAAGAAAGTTTAACCAGTTTACGCCACTTAGTGGGTGAACAGCTTAAGGTGAAGCCTCGCTATCGTTGTCGTCAATGTGGCTTTGCTACTCATTCATTGTATTGGCAGTGTCCATCTTGTAAGAGCTGGGGACAAATAAAGCCAATTCGAGGGCTTGATGGTGAATAATGACCATCGAATGTTTTTTCTAAAACCAGTGCAGTTATGTACTGGTTTTTTTGTAGTTGTAGCTATCAAATTTAATCAATTGATGTAGAATCCTGCCGGCGGTTGGGACAACCGCACAGTGGATGTATTTAGATATAATAGGAGCCTCAATGCTAGACGTTAAAGTAACAGACCCTAAAGTAATCGTTGCCCTTGATTATGATAATCATAATGAGGCACTCGCTTTTGTCGATCGTATTGAGCCGGGAAGCTGCCGTTTAAAAGTCGGTAAAGAGATGTTCACTTTTTTTGGCCCTGACTTTGTGCGTCAATTGCATGATCGGGGTCATTCTGTATTTCTAGACTTGAAATTTCATGATATTCCAAACACTTGTTCGAAAGCGGTGAGAGCTGCTGCTGAATTAGGTGTATGGATGGTAAATGTCCACGCCAGTGGTGGTGAGCGGATGATGACGGCATCGCGTGAGATTCTAGAACCCTATGGTAAAGATCGACCACTATTAATTGGTGTGACGGTACTGACAAGTATGGAAGCGAATGATTTAGCGGGTATTGGTATTTCATGCCAGCCACAACAGCAAGTATTGAATTTAGCAACATTAACTAAAAATAGTGGTCTTGATGGGGTGGTTTGTTCAGCGCAAGAAGCGAGTTTGTTGAAAGCTCTGCTTGGACAACAGTTTAAATTAGTCACCCCGGGCATTCGTCCTGTCGGTAGTGAAGCTGGTGATCAGCGTCGTGTGATGACGCCTGTAGAAGCAATGGCTGCGGGATCTGATTATCTGGTGATTGGTCGTCCAATTACTCAAGCAAGCGATCCTGCTGCAGTATTGGCTGCCATTAATAAAACATTAGCTTAATTTTTAACGATTAAGCAAACGATAACGCCAGCGTTTTTACACTAATATGTAGTAATGCTGGCGTTTGTTTTATGATTAATAGCTAATTTTTGGAGTGCTATTAAGTATTCGGCCGCTTTTTTCTCGTGTTGGTGAGCTAAAGTGACTATCAAGTAGTTTTTGCGTTAACGAGTGCTTGGGGTTTGCGAAGACATTAGCGGTACGTCCTTTTTCTACTACTTCGCCATCTTGCATTACCATGACTTTGTCACTGAAATGTTTTATCACGCCCATATGTTGTGATACATACACATAAGACAATCCCATCTCTTCTTGCAATTCGAGCAACAGGTTTATCATCTGTGAACGCATTGACATGTCTAAACCATTTAACGCTTCATCAGCGACAATAATACAAGGTTGTAAAATCAACGCACGCGCTAAGGAAACACGTTGTTTTTGTCCTGTTGCCAGCATTTGTGGGTAGAAATACGCATGTTCTGGTAATAATCCAACTCGTTTTAGGGTATCCATGATACGTTTTTCACGGGCTTGCGGAGTCATGTTGGTATTACGCTTTAGCGGACCCTCTAGAATACGGCCAATCTGAATACGGGGATTCAGCGACGTATTGGGGTCTTGAAAAATCATCCGTATTAGTTTGCAACGAGTCTGGTAATCATGGTGATGTAGTTGTTCACCATTCACTCGTACAATCCCTTCTGTTGGAGTGATTACGCCAGCTAACATTTTTGCTAATGTGGATTTACCTGAGCCATTTTCACCTAACAGGGCGATTGTTTCGCCAGCATTTAGTTGAAATGAGACTGGCTTTACAGCTTTAATAGTACGGCGACGAAATAAGCCTGAGCGATAATGGTAATCTTTTTTCAGGTTTTCAACTTCAAGTAATGAACTCATTTGTTGTCATCCTTCATATTTAGCGGAAAATGACAGCTAAACTTGTGACTTTTAATTTTTTGGCGCTGAGGTACCTCAACGCATTTTCGTTGTGCATAAGGGCATCGTGGCCCTAAACGACAACCTATCGGTAAATGTTGTAGTGGTGGAATAGAGCCCGGTAGTGTTTCTAGCTTACATTTGTGGCTTACATCCATTGAAAAGTCAGGCATTGCGCGCATTAATGCCGCAGTATAAGGATGATGAGGGAGTTCAAGTAGTTGCTTAGAAGTGCCAGATTCTACTGATTGCCCACAATACATTACAGTGATCCTATCTGCCCATTGAGTCACGGTATTTAAATCGTGGCTTACTAATAAGATCGTTGTGTTACCTAATTGGTTCATGCGACTTAGTAGTCGGAAAATTTGCGCCTGAGTAATAGGATCAAGATCGTTAGTCGGTTCATCAGCAATCAGTAATCGAGGACGGTTAGCTATCGCCATCGCAATCATCACTTTTTGACATTCGCCATCGGTTAATTCATAAGGATAACTGCGCATTACGCGTTTATGCTCTTTAATACCGACTTTATGGAGCAAGGCAATTGCTTGCTTTTGGCGCCAATGAAAACGCTGCCAAATACGGCCATTAAAGGATGATGACGGAATGGCTTCTTCTAGTTGTTCACCAATACGCTCTGATGGATCAAGACAAGTTGATGGTTCTTGGAAAATCATCGCGATTTCGCGGCTAACAATTTTACGCCGTTGGCGAGGCGACAACGCTAATAGATCAACATCACCTAAGCGCATACGGTCAGCGTTTACTCGCCAGTTATCTTTACATACGCCAGCAATGGCTTTTGCAACTAAGCTTTTACCTGATCCTGATTCACCTACTAAGCCACGAATTTCGCTTTCGTTAATGGTGATACTCATGCGATCAACTGCTTTTACCATCCCTTGGGGGGTATCGATTTCTATGGTTAGGTTACGTATATCGAGTAATGGCATATTAATCAATTCCTGCGTTAAGTGCTTGGCGCATACCATCACCAACAAGGTTGATAACTAACACACTAAACATAATCGCAAGCCCTGGCAGTGTCACTGTCCATGGTGCGAGATAAATAAGATCAATTGAATCCCCAAGCATTGCACCCCATTCAGGTAACGGTGCTTGGGCGCCTAAACCAAGAAAACCAAGCGCCGCAATATCCATAATAGCAACTGAGATAGCACGAGTCATTTCAGTGGTAATTGTGGTTAAGATATTGGGTAATATCGAGTTATAAAGGAGATAAAAGTTGTTAGCACCATCAAGGCGGGCAGCAATAATGTAGTCTTTTTCTACCTCAGCATGCACGGCTGTGTATACGGCACGGATGAAACGAGGGATTAATGCCAGCCAAATAGCAAGCAGAATATGTGTTTCCCCTGGCCCCATGTATGCAACAACAATTATCGCCAGCAACAATGATGGAATCGATAATACGGTGTCTAAAATATGGTTAAGAAAGCTAGACTTAAGGCCGCTACTCATGCCAGCTAAAATACCAATTAATAGACCAATTGCGCTTGATGCAAATGCGACCAGTAAAGCGTAGCCGAAGGTTAATTGACTCCCAATCAATAACCGCGACAAAATATCGCGTCCAAGATCGTCAGTACCAAAAAAGAATGATACATGGCCTGAATTATCCCATGACGGTGGCATCAGTAATTCACCGACTTGCTCTATCGCAGAATAGGGGGCTAACCAGCGAGCATTAATGGTAATTAATAGCAGTGCTAGTAGGCTCCACAAACCAAACATGGCTAATGAATTAGCACGGAAATTTTGCCATGATCGTTCCCATTGAGTAGGGATTGTGGCTTCTTGGTAAACACTATTTGATGGCATACCATTCCTTCCTTACCAGCGGATTAACAATTGCGCCAACAATATCAGACAAAATATTAGCTAATAAAATAAATCCACCAACAGTAATAACACCTGCTTGAATTGCAACATAGTTTTGAGCCGCAATTGCATTGAGTAGCCAGCGACCAATACCGGGCCAGTTGAAAATAGATTCGGTTAGCATTGCGAATGTCATCATTGCTGCAAACTGCATCCCAAGCTTGGGAATGATGGGTGGAATCGCATTTTTCATACCGTGACGACGGACAATTTCAAAGGTTGAAAGGCCTTTGGTCTGCGCGACTTTAATATAGTTTTTAGTCATAACCTCAGCAATTGATGCGCGTGTTAAACGAATGACCTCTGTTGTTGGTGCCATCGCTAAGACAATAGTAGGCAAAACAAGGTGTTTAACAGCATCAAAGAAAGCTTCCATGCGATAAGGCTTATCGGAGAGCAAAATATCAATCAATGCAAACCCCGTCACATGGTTGAATTGATACAATAAGCTATAACGACCAGAAACAGGTAACCAGCCTAAGTTAAGTGAAAACAGTAAGATAAGTAACATTGCTAGCCAAAATAACGGAATAGAGTAGCCCAATAATGTAATTGAACTTATTACTGTATCAATAGGGCGGCCGCGACGGACGCCAGCAATGGTACCTAAAGGAATACCAATGACTAAAGATAAAATAAAAGCAAAAAAGCATAGCTCTAATGTTGCTGGAAAAACTTTGAGTATTTCAGCACTCATAGGTATACCTGATGGGCTAATACCTAAGTTACCAGCGAATAAGTTTTGTAGATAAATGACCCAACCCTGCCAAAATGGTTCATAGGCCCATTGTAATTGGGTATCAAGTCTTAAAATGCTAAAACTAACGATAGTTAGAATGAGTAACGTAATAATAAACAGATTTAAGCGACGTATAGTGTAGATAAACATACTTTACTCAGTCCGATAGACACTGGAAAATGAACGCGAGCCGAAAGGACTCATTTGTAGTCCGCCGAGTGTTTTATTATGCGCTTGAAAATGCACGCCATGAGCAAGAGGGATGATCGGCACTTGCTGATCGAGGATATCTTGTGCATGTTGATAATAGTTAACTCGTTGCTGGGTTTTATTCGTGCGTGATGCTAGTTCAAGTAAATTATCAAATTGAACATTGCACCAATTCGCAACATTTAGCCCTGCATGTTTAGCATTACAAGAGAGTAATGGGCGTAAGAAATTATCAGGATCACCATTATCTGCAATCCAACCAGCTAGCATCATATCGTAGTTATTCATATCATTAACGCCAAGACGACCAACGTTATCTTGATGATAAATAATAACATTAATTCCAATTGCTTTGAGGTTGGCTTGAATAAGTTCTGCCGTTTTTTGTGGGCTTGGGTTGTAAGGTCGAGACTCTAAAGGTACCCACATGGTTAATACTTGATTGCTGTTATAACCTGCTTGTTTAAGTAATTGTTTGGCTTTTTTAGGATTATAATTAACCGCTTTACTGTCATTGTTATAAGCCCAAGATGTTGGCGGTAATAAGCTTTTTGCTTTGGTTGCCGTACCATAATAGACTGAATTTAATAAGGTGTTTTTGTTAATGGCATAGCTAATAGCTTCACGCACTTTGAGATTATTTAAAGGAGCAATACTGGTATTTAAGGCTAAAAATGACACGTTCATGCCTGCTTGTGCCAATAATTCATAGTTATCATTGTCGGTGATCACCGGTAACTGACTGGCAACGGGGGACGCTAATACATCACATTCCGCGCTTAATAATTTAGTTAAATTGCCCATGCCACGTGAAGAAATATCAAACACAATTTGCTCCATTGGTGCGGCACCTTGCCAATAACCAATATGGTGCTTTAAACGAATTAGATCGTTAGGAATAAACTGATCAACATAAAATGGCCCAGTACCAATAGGACGGCTATCCAATTTACCTATTTGACCTGATTTTAGCAGTTGTTTGCCATATTCGGCTGAATATACAACCGCATAGCTAGTCGCTAAATTTGATAAGAAAGAGTTATCAGGACGTCGTAGAGTAAATTGTACTGTGTGTGGATTCAGCGCTTTAATACTTTCAATATCATCAGCAAAGCCGAGACTTTCAAACCACGGATAACGGCCACCTGAAATATGGTGGAAAGGATTATCGGGGTTTATTACGCGTTCAAAGCTAAATACAACATCATCAGCATTCATGGTACGCGTTGGTGTGAACCAGGTTGTGGTTTGAAACTTTACACCTTGGCGAAGGGTAAATGTATACACTAATCCGTCGTCACTAACTGTCCAGCTTTTAGCAAGATCAGGTAATGGCTTATGGCTGACGGGATCAAGTAATAGCAGACGGTCAAAAATTTGTGCCGAAAGGGTTTCTGCTGTTAGCCCACCGTCTGTTAATTGGGGATTAAGTGTTGTCGGTGTATCTTGGCCACAATAGACAAAACCCCGATGTTGAATAATTGAATCTTTTGCTGGTTGCTTACACCCACTAAGGGTCAATAAAACCAAACTAGCGATAAAAAGACGATAGTAAGCGCTCATATGTAATAGGCGTTATTTGAAATTAAGTTTTTAAATTTAACATTTTCCATCTCGCTCACCAAGTTATCCAGCCTGTTTTGAATTAAATTAGCGAAAAAGCGTCAATTATGTTGAGTTTTCCCCTTAATTTGGTTGATTAATCACCATTAACATTGAGGTCATATTTACGAATTAAGCCTCTTAGTTGATGGTAGCTAAGACTTAATAACTCGGCAGCTTTTGTTTGATTAAATTTAGCGAGTGCCAAAGCTTGTTCAATCCATATGATTTCTTGTTGTTGCAGTTGTTGACGTAGATCTATTGGAAATGTCAGCGCATTAGCATCTTGATTTGCAGGTGATTTAACTGTTATTGGTTGAGAATCTTTCTCGGTTATGACTTTATCCCATGAGGTCATAAAGGGATCAATAATAATAGTATCGATAATTTCATCTTCTATTGCGTGGCGAAATACCGAACGTTCAACCACATTTTTTAATTCACGAATATTACCAGGCCATGAATAGTTTAATAACTGTTGTTGGGCCTGATAACTAAAACCAGCAAAGTAGCTAAAATTCATTTCACGACACATTCTTACAGCATAGTGTTCAGCGAGGGGTAAAATATCATCAAGCCGTGCTCTTAGGGGCGGTAAATGGATCACCTCAAAGGCTAATCTATCGAGTAAATCGGCGCGAAACTTTCCGTCAGCAGCGAGTTGTGGCAGGTTTTGATTGGTAGCACAAATTAATCGTACATTGGCTTGGCAGCTTTTATTACCGCCTACACGTTCATATTCACCATATTCAATCACACGTAATAGTTTTTCTTGGACACCCATTGGCGCTGTGGCGAGTTCATCTAAAAACAGAGTCCCATTTTCGGCGCGTTCAAATCGCCCTTGATGACGGCCTTTTGCTCCTGTAAATGCTCCTGCTTCATGACCAAACAGTTCCGAATCAATCACACCGTCAGCTAATGCGGCACAATTTAAGCTGATTAATGGTTGATCCCATCGTGTCGATAGATAATGGATTCGTTGTGCTATTAGTTCTTTACCTGTACCGCGTTCACCTAAAATAAGTACCGGCCGGTTAAGTGTTGCAAGCCGTGATGCATGATCAAGTACTGCTAAAAAAGCATCTGACTCACCGATTAAATTTTCGGTCTTTCTCATTGGTAAATCTCACTACAATTTAGTTATATTCACTATATCATTATTTATTAAAAGCGCATGTTATTTATTTAGTTTAATTAAAACAATTACTTAAAAGTTGGCACGCAAGTTGATATGTATATAAAAGAATTACACCTCACATGACAACATAACGTTAGTCTGATGATATAAACCGTTAATTGAACGTGATTCAATGCGGTTGACCAAGGAGTTTTATTATGGGTATTTTTTCTCGTTTTGCTGACATCGTAAATGCTAACGTCAATTCATTATTGGACAAAGCAGAAGATCCGCAAAAATTGATCCGTCTTATTATTCAAGAAATGGAAGATACATTAGTTGAAGTGCGTACTTCATCAGCGCGTGCGCTAGCAGATAAAAAAGAATTGCGCCGTCGTATTACTGCGATTGAAACGCAATCGACAGATTGGCAACAAAAAGCAAGTTTAGCGATTCAAAAAGGCCGTGAAGATCTAGCACGTGCCGCATTGATTGAAAAACAAAAGCTAGTTGATGTTGCGTTAACGTTAAATGAAGAATATAAATTAGTAGATGAAACGATTGAAAAATTATCGTTAGAAGTTGCTGAACTTGAACGTAAATTGCAAGAGACACGTGCTCGCCAGCAAGCGTTAGTTACTCGTCATAAAGCGGCTGGAACACGTCGTGATGTCCGTCGCCAACTTGATACCAGTAAAGTCGATGAGGCAATGTCGAAGTTTGAACAATATGAGCGTCGTATTGATGAAATGGAAGCAGAAGCGGATAGCTATAGTTTTGGTCGAGGAAAAAGCTTAGAGTCAGAGTTTGCTGATCTTCAAGCACAAGATGATATTGAAAAAGAGCTTGAGCGTCTAAAAGCAAGCATGAATGATAAACAACAGTAATCGCAGGACAATTGTCTTTTACATTATATAAAAAGAATAATATTGCTATTACCCCTGCGTGAAAGGAGAACAACAAATGTCGATGGGTTTTATTAGTGTTCCATTAGTGGTGTTTATGGTTGTTGTTGCACCATTGTGGTTAATTCTTCATTACCGCAGTAAGCGTAAATCAGGTGAGGGATTATCTGGTGAGGATCATAAAAAGTTAGAAACCTTAGTGGCACGCGCAGAGGTGATGCAAGAGCGGATTGTTACGCTAGAGCGAATTTTAGATGCTGAAGCACCACAATGGAGGCAAAAATAATGCGCAAAACATTATATCGCGATCCTAACAACGGTAAATTGGGTGGTGTGTGTGCCGGTTTGGCTGAATATTTTGGCGTTGAAATTTGGCTAATGCGTATTTTAGCCGTTACTGCTTTTTTATTAGGGGTCGGTTTTTTTGCAACGGTTGCCTATATCGCGGCTTGGTTAATTTTAGATAAAATGCCACCACAACGAAAAGAACAGCAGCATCAATATACTGAACATAATGTTAAACAAAAACCATGGCAAACGGGGCAGTCACCGCAACAGATTTTGGATAATGTAGAAACTGAACTTGCGCGTAGTGAAGTGAGTATTCAAAAAATGGAAGCTTATGTAACGTCATCTGCCTTTAAAGTTGATCGTGAATTTAATAAACTTTAGTGCAGAAATCTAAAGTGCTTGATGTTATTTGTGTAGATTATGTCTATAAATAATATCAATATGAAGCAGGTACTGATGAGGTCAGGCCTGCTTTTTTTATGGTCAGTTGTAAGACTATATAGATGAATAGGAAAGCGTAATGAATCGAATTAGCAATGAAGTGAATAAATGGGTTAACCGTAGCCTTGATCGCCATGTGCGTCTTGCGGTAACAGGTTTATCACGTGCGGGAAAAACGGCCTTTATTACGTCACTGATTAATCAACTGTTACACGTCAGTACTAATCCTCGATTACCAATGTTTTCAGCGGTTAGAGAAGGTTATTTACTCGGTTCTAAAAGAGTACCGCAGTTGGATATGCATGTTCCCAAATTTGGATATGATGATGGGATGAATGCGTTGTTATCAACGCCACCAACATGGCCTCAGCCGACAAGTGATGTGAGCCAAACTCGATTGGCATTGCGCTTTAAACCACAAAAAGGGGCGCTAAAATTATTTCAAGATACCGCAACGTTGTATCTCGATATTATTGACTATCCTGGTGAGTGGTTATTAGATTTACCCTTGCTTGATCTGGATTTTATTAGTTGGTCTAAGCAACAGGCACAAGCATTAAAAGGTCAGCGATTAGCATTAGCACAATCATGGTTGGCAATGGGGGAGCAATTTGATCCTTTTGCACCAGCTGATGAAGCTTTAATTGAAACGATAGCTGCGGCTTTTACTGATTATCTACACCAATGTAAAGCCGAAGGTGGTTTACATTGGGTGCAACCAGGGCGATTTGTATTACCGGGAGAATTAGCGGGAGCACCAGTATTACAATTTTTTCCGATGATATGGACTAATAAGTATACCGAACAACAATTAGCCGCCGCGGCTGATGACAGTAACTATGGCATGCTAAAGAAACGTTATAAGTATTATCAACAGCATGTTGTGAAGGCTTTTTATAATGATCATTTTTCCAAATTTGATCGCCAAATTGTATTGGTTGATTGCCTGCAACCGTTGAATGCTGGACATGAATCATTTAATGATATGCGCCAAGCTTTAGATCAATTGATGCAAAGTTTTAAATATGGCCGTAGCTCTATGTTACGTCGATTATTTTCACCACGAATTGATAAAGTGCTATTTGCGGCCACAAAAGCCGATCATATTACACCAGAGCAACATCCTAATTTAGTCGGACTATTACAACAACTCGTTAATGAAGCATGGCAAACCGCGTCGTTTGAAGGAATTAGCATGGATTGTGTGAGCTTGGCATCGATTCAAGCTAGTGAGCCAGGGTTTGTGAATTATCAAGGCCAACAAGTCCCAGCATTGCGCGGCATCGATATGGCTGGTAATGCACAAACCTTTTTTCCTGGTGAGGTTCCACGGCGGTTACCTAACCAAGAATTTTGGGATGAAAATGGATTTGATTTTATTAATTTACGTCCATTGCCACAGCAGATGGATGAACCTTTACCGCATATTCGAATGGATAAAGCATTGGAATATTTATTGGGAGATAAATTGCAATGACAGAGCCATTAAAGGCCAAAATGGTGTTTGATGAGGCACAGCAGCCATTAAATCAACAGCAGCCTGATTTGACCGTAAAAATGAACTTTGAACAACAAAGTGAGTTTTTACCAGATACTGTTGAAATTGCTGAAATGGAAAGTGAGCAAACATTAGGGCAAATTTTAGCAGCTAAACCTAAACGTCGTTATCGTTGGTTTAAAGGACTATTAGTGGCTGGTGCGGCTATGGTCGGATGGCAAACCGTGGATCATGTGACGACTGCTTATCAAACGGGCAATTGGTTATCACTGGGATGGAGTGCCATTGTTGCGGGTATTGCAGTTGCAGGTATTGGTGCACTAGGACGTGAGTTTATTAATTTACGCCGTTTAAAACAACGCCAAACTGAACGCGAACAAGCGCATGAATTATTAGCTGCTGACGGTATAGGATCTGGTAAGGCATTTTGTATTAAATTAGCTAAATTGAGCCAAATCCCAACGGATAATCATGGTTATGATCGTTGGTTACATGCCTTAGCTGCGACACATAATGATCGAGAGGTACTGGCACTTTACGATCAAATGGTCGTGAGTCAGCAAGATAAATTAGCACGCCAGTTGGTTGCTAAATATTCGAGTGAAGCTGCATTGATGGTGGCTTTGAGCCCATTAGCTGCCGCGGATATGTTGTTAGTCGCTTGGCGTAATTTCCGCCTTATTGAGCAAGTTTCTACAATCTATGGTATTGAACTTAGTTATTGGTCACGGATTAAATTAGTGAAATTAGTTCTCGCTAATATGGCATTTGCTGGTGCGTCTGAAGTGGTTGCTGATTTAGGAATGGACATGCTGTCAATGGATCTTGCTGGAAGAATGTCCACCCGAGTTGCGCAAGGGGTTGGTGTCGGTTTACTCACTGGTCGATTAGGCCTTAAAGCGATTAATCTTATGCGTCCATTACCTTGGATGGAAGGCGAGCAGCCGAAATTAAGTGAAATTCGACGTGATTTATTAAGCCAATTAGGGAATAAAAATAAACACGAATAGTTGAGTCATTTTAGATAGCTAAAAAGAGAGCCTCGGTTCTCTTTTTTTTACTGAAAATTGCTATTTTTGTATTTAATCGATGCAGATGCGATCTCGTGGCTTGACTCGTTAAAGGGTTAGTCGCACACTGATATCACTGTCAGGAATAGTTGACAGTATAGAGTTATAAACTTTTTTAATTATGTGGATTAAGCCTCTCAAAGTTAAAGCTTAACACTGTGATTATTAATCGTATTTTTAGAAATTATCCCGAATGGATAACTGTAATTAAATGCACATAAGATGAATAATAAGAAGGTGTAAACCATGAGATTACAGGTCTTTTGCGAAGATAGAGTGGGGATGACCCGCGAATTATTGGATATTTTAACCAGTCAAGAAATTGATCTTCGTGGCATTGAAATTGATCGTATTGGTATCATCTATTTAAATTGCCCTGAAGTTGAATTTGAACAGTTTAGCCAATTAATGTCGCAGATTCGTCAGTTAGATGGTGTTACTGACGTACGTAAAATTCAGTTTATGCCAAGTGAGCGTGAACACACTGAATTATCTGCTTTATTACAGACCTTACCCGATCCTTTCTTTACTATTAATCTAAACGGTAAAGTAGATTTTGCTAATCAAGCAGCAGAACAATTAATAGGGCACCGTAGTGAGGATTTATTCAGTGAAAATATTCAAACTTTACTTGGATTTAATTTTACTCGGTGGCTAGATAAAAATCAGGCACAAAAGCACAGCGAAATTGTGGTTATTTCTGGGCTAGATTACCAAATGGATATCATGCCTGTTTTTGTGAGTGATGAAGCACCAGAGCCTGTGCTTGCAAGTGCTTTAATTTTATTAAAATCACTTTCTGAAGCTAAAATGCCTGTTGTTATGCGCACGATCAATGGTGACAGTGGGTTTGAACATTTGATTGGGCAGTCATCTCGGTTTAAGCATCTATTAGGTCAAGCAAAGAAGTTAGCATTATTAGACGCTCCTTTGCTGATACAAGGTGAAACGGGAACTGGCAAAGAAATGTTAGCGCGTGCTTGTCATCAGCGTTCTGTGCATCGAGATAAACCATTTTTGGTGGTTAACTGCATTTCAATGCCTGATAATGCAGCAGAAACTGAGTTATTTGGTTGTGTTGCGAGTGCTAATGAACCGGCTAAAAAAGGTATTTTTGAGCAAGCGGCTGGTGGCACTGTTTTTCTGTATGAAATTGGCGAAATGTCGAAACATCTACAGATTAAATTATTACGCTTTCTTCAAGATGGTACTTTTCGCCGAGTGGGTGAAGAAGCTGAAATAAAAGTATCTGTGCGAGTGATTTGCTCTACGCAGAAAAAATTACCAGAGTTAGTTGCTGATGGAGAGTTTCGAGAGGATCTTTATTATCGACTTAATGTGCTTGCTTTAGTCGTTCCGCCATTACGTGAGCGTGCCGCTGATATTGTGCCATTAGCTGAATTATTCTTAGCCCAATTTGCACAAGAGTTACATCAGCCGAAACCGTCGCTTTCTGAAGAATTAGCATTAGCGCTTAAGCAATACGCATGGCCGGGTAATATTCGCCAATTACGCAACGTATTGTTTCGTGCTATGACTCAGGTGGAAGGCGTTGAAATGACCTCTGCGGATGTACAGTTACCTGAAAATGAATCGAGTACAGTGATTAGCGAAGAGACGTTAACTGGATCATTGGATGAGATTATGAAGCGTTATGAGTCTGGCATTTTATCTAATCTGTATCAGAGCTATCCATCAACCCGTAAATTAGCTAAACGATTAGGAGTTTCTCATACTGCGGTGGCGAATAAATTGCGTGAATATGGGCTTAGCAAACGTAATTAATCTCAGGTGTCATAAAGAAAGAGATAGCAAATAGCTATCTCTTTCAATAATAAACAGCAATGCTGATTGATTAGAATTAGTCGTTTTGATGTGCTTCAAGCAAGATGGTATCACCAGATTCTAACGCTAATAATAGCGCAACGATATCTTCACCATAACGATAACCACATAATGAGTTATGACTATTTAATACTCGGTGACAAGGGATCACAATCGGAATTGGATTAACATTTTTTGCCATACCGATTGCTTGGGTTGCTTTGGTATTTCCAATATTTGCGGCTATTTGCTCGTAGGTGACAGTTTCACCATAAGGAATATCTGCGATAGCATGCCAAATTTGCTGCTGGAAGATGGTGCCTTGAGGTGCGAGGGGGAAGGTGAATTTTTTCCGAGAGCCGGTGAGGTATTCTTTGAGTTGTTTAATGAAAGGGGCCATAAACTCAGGGTTATGTTGCCATATTTCATTCGGGCTATAGCTGGGACTTGTAATCGATAATTGTCGAAGACCTTGATGATCGGCCAGCAACATAATATTCCCCAGTTCTGTTTCAATACAATCGTAATACATCAATAACTCACTAAAGGCGTAATAATTAATAACATTGACTGACAAAGAGTAACAGACAACCGCACGCTAATATATCGAATATTGAATGTGGCTTGTATTCATTATCATGTAAACTCACAAAATGTGCGTTATATCAATTAACATTGTCGTGTCGAGGTAGTACTTGTTTCATTCAATTATACATCGCTCATCAACTATTGTACTTGACGATATAAAAGTTCGCTTGATTGAAGCGCAAGATGCGGAACAAATTACCGCATATTATCAGCGTAATCGTCATTTTCTTGCGCCTTGGGAGCCATTACGGCATGAGGCTTTTTTTAGTTTAGCGGGTTGGCAACAGCGTCTAGAACAAATTGCGACTTTACATCGTCATGAAATGGCTTTTTATTTTGTTATTGAACACCGTGTAACCGGCGATATTATTGGAGTGATTAATTTTAGTAACTTAGTTAAGTCACCGTTTTATGCTTGTCATGTCGGCTATTCTTTAGATCAATATCATCAGGGACAAGCGGTGATGCGGCGAGCATTAACTGCGGTGACTGAGTGGATATTTATCGATAAACACTTTCATCGTATTATGGCGGCATATATGCCCCATAATAACAAAAGCGGCAGTGTGTTAACGGCTGTCGGTTTTGAGCAAGAAGGGTTAGCAAAAGATTATTTATTGATCAATGGCCAATGGCAAGATCATATCCTAACATCATTGGTTAATCCTAACTGGTCACTACCAATAAGTTAATATGCTTGCTGGAATTACAAAGGCTGAGAGGGTCTTAGCCTTTGTAATAGGTAACTTTTGGGGTATTTATGCCATTTAATCAACCATTAAAATACGCATATTGTTAGTTGAGCCAACGGTATCCATTTTATCACCTTGGGTAATAATGGTTAAATCTCCCGTCTGTACATAACCTGCACTTTTTAGAACATCAAGCGCATGTTTTGCGGCATCTAATCCTGCGTCACTGTCACGATCAAAAAATACCGGTGTTACGCCACGAAATAAAGCAGTACGATTGAGGGTCGTTTTATTACGTGAAAGCGCAAAAATAGGTAAACCAGATGATATTCGTGACATCAGGCGTGGTGTTCGGCCTGATTCTGTCATTACCACAATAGCTTTAATGCCAATCATATGGTTGGCGGCGTACATGGTTGCCATTGCAATGGTTTCTTCAGGATTGGAAAATTTACGATCTAAGCGATGATTAGAGACATTTATACTTGGTTCTTTTTCCGCACCCAGACAAACACTAGCCATAATAGTTACTGTTTCGACTGGAAAGTCACCCGCTGCTGTTTCAGCTGATAGCATTACCGCATCAGTACCATCTAAGACCGCATTAGCAACGTCCATTACCTCTGCACGGGTTGGCATTGGGCTGGTGATCATTGATTCCATCATTTGAGTTGCTGTAATTACGGTTCGATCTAAGCTTCGTGCGCGGCGAATTAATTTTTTCTGAACACCAACTAGTTCAGGATCGCCAATTTCAACCCCTAAATCACCACGAGCAACCATTACTACATCAGAAGCTAGAATAATATCATCCATTGCTTCGGTGGTTGCAACGGTTTCTGCCCGCTCTACTTTAGCGACTAATTGTGCTGTTAACCCTGCTTCTGTTGCAAGTCGACGTGCGTAGTGCATGTCTTCGCCATTACGTGGAAAAGAAACCGCTAGATAATCAACGCCCATTGCCGCTGCTGTAATAATGTCAGCTTTATCTTTTTCTGTTAAGGCAGCAGCAGATAACCCACCACCTTTTTTATTGATGCCTTTATTATTTGATAATGGGCCAGCCACAGTGACGATAGTGTGTACTTTATTGCCTATTACTTCGGTAACTTGGAGTTGCACTCGACCATCATCAAGTAATAAAACATCACCTGTAATAACATCGTTAGGTAGTTCTTTATAGTCAAGTCCAACTGCATCTTGATGGCCTTCGCCTTTAGGTAAATCACTATCAAGAGTAAATTTATCGCCGATATTTAGTTGGATCTTACCGTCTTTGAAGGTAGATACGCGAATTTTAGGCCCTTGTAGATCACCTAAAATTGCAACATGTTTACCCAAGCGAGTTGCAATCTCACGTACTTGTTGGGTACGAAGGATATGATCTTCAGGACTTCCATGTGAAAAGTTCATACGAACAACATTAGCACCAGCGGCAATGATTTTTTCTAGATTATTGTCACGATCAGTTGCAGGGCCGAGGGTCGTAACAATTTTTGTACGTCTTAGTCGTTCAGACATTGTAAGCTCCATGTGAAATAAGCAGGTCGATTAACGAATATCAATCAAAGCATAACAGTATGATATTAGAGAATAAGACCTTAAGAATGAGTGCTACTCAGTAAGTTTGAAAGCAATAAGAGGGGATGAGTCTGAGTGCATCATTCGCTGTGATAGCGAAGCCGAAACTTCGCTTGGCGTCGAGAGTTATAAAGAATAACCATCTTTAGAAAAGCGTGAATCTTTGAGTGAATCTTTTACGCGTTTTAAATTATCACGAAAACTTGATCCTCGGCGTAGAGTAAAGCCCGTTGCTAGTACATCAATAACCGTCATTTGCACCACTCGGCTCGCCATTGGCATATAGATATCTGTATCTTCAGGAACATCAAGGCAAATCGATAATGAACATTCGCGCTCTAATGGTGAGTATTTAGCTGTAATACCGATGACTGTTGCACCATTTTCCCGCGCCATTTGTGCGATTTCAACCAAACTTTTGGTACGTCCCGTGTGTGAGATCACAACAACGACATCACCATCACTGCAATTGATAACACTCATACGTTGCATAACAATATCGTCAAAGCAAACAATAGGAATATTAAATCGAAAGAACTTATTTTGTGCATCATGTGCAACAGATGCTGAAGCGCCTAAACCAAAGAAGGATATTTTTTTCGCCTGGGTAAGTAAATCAACTGCACGGTTAATTTGCATGGGATCAATGCTGTTTTTCGCAACATCTAAACAAGCCATTGTTGATTCAAATATCTTAGCTGTATAGGCATCTGGTCCATCATTTTCTTCGACATTACGATTTACATAAGGTGTACCGTTTGCCAGACTTTGTGCTAAATGTAATTTAAAGTCGGGAAAACCCTTGGTATCAAGTCGACGACAAAAACGGTTAACAGTCGGCTCACTCACATCGGCCATTTTTGCCAATGTTGCAATACTTGAGTGAATAGCTGTCTGTGGCGAGGCGATAATAACTTCCGCTACTTTACGTTCAGATTTGCTGAAGTGTTCTAAGTTATTTTGTATTTTTTCTATGGTATTCATAGGTATTTATGCACTTCGTTATTGAATTTCATTTGTAGCATTCTTGTCAACAAGTTGCCCATATAATGAAACTATACTACTTAACTCTTAACATATTCTAGTGATTCACGGCCTTTTTTAGGGGTTTTTGTTAGATTTTGATCGGGATCGACTTTTTATTTTCAGAATTGAAACTTATAAAACAAAGAATGTTGCTATTTATTGTTTTATCTTTCTAAATCTGAGTATTTGTTTCTTAAATAAAGACTTATTTTAAGCTATGAAATAAATCTTTATTTTATAATTTTCAAATGATTTATATATTTAATCAAGATTGATATAGATAAATGGAAAGGAATGTCGATGAAAGTCAGTATTTGTGGCTGCGGATGGCTCGGGTTACCGTTAGCATTATCACTAAAATCTCAAGCGATTGAGGTCTGGGGGTCAAAAACAACATTGGCTGGTGTAAATATATTACAACAGCAGGGGATTCATGGTTGTTTATTAACATTACCGCTGATGGAAAATATCAATACGCAAGTTGAGCAATTTTTAGCAACTGATGTGTTGGTTATAGCAATCCCACCTGGTCGTAAGAATCTTAATTCACAAGCACATATTAAAAATGTGATGTCATTATCTGCTGCAGCACAGAAAGCGGGATGTAAACGGGTTATTTTTATCAGTACGACTTCAGTGTATGACCCATTACAAGGTGAAGTGTTTGAAACAACGCCTGTCTGTCCAAGTTCGGCATCTGGACAGTTACATTATCAATTAGAACAGCAGTTACGTCAGCAGTGGCAGCATAATTTAACTGTATTACGACTCTCGGGTTTATTTGGACCATTACGGCATCCAGTAACATTTTTATCTGGTCGTCAACAGCTTAGTGCAGGTAAACAACCGGTTAATCTCGTTCATTTAGATGATTGTATTCAAGTTATCTCCGCTATTATTCAGCAGGAAACGTCGATGTTGATTATGCATCTTGCAGCGAGTACTCATCCTAGTCGAGAGCAGTATTACACTGCAATGGCGCTTAAATCACAGTTACCACCACCTTATTTTAATGATGATAATGATGGGGTTAATGGTAAAAAAATAAATTCAAATCAAACGCTTAAATCACTTGGTGTGATTATGAAGCATGATGATTTATTACGAGATGATCCACAAATATAGTCATATTGATAAGCAAATAGGTAAAAAAAAGCGCTGAAATAACTATTTCAGCGCAAACAAAAAATACAATTAGGAGTTAAAGCAGTAGTAGTAGCAATTTAAATTACAGGTCTGTTTGACGGCCAGAAAAACAAAATACCTACCTATAATTTTAATTCTTATAAAGTCAGACTGCGCCTGAATGAGAAAGTTCAGTTTAATGCAAAAAAAGAGGTATTTATTTTCGTTGATGGTTTTTATGCTGAGGTTAGGGAGATGAGCTTCACAATAGGTAAATTTTAGAGATAAAAAAATCCCGCTGAAAATATCAACGGGAAGGAGATTATCCAAAAAAATACAATTAGGATTTAAAGCAGTAGTGAATTAAACATTAATAAAAGGGCATCACTGCAGAGCAGAATAACGATTTATCAAATTGAATACATAAGTAAGAGTGGTGATTTCACAGAAAGTTCAAAAAAAATGATTTTATTTGAAAATATTATTTTGTAATTGGATTAGGGGCAGAATAGATAAAGAAACCCATCAACAAAAATATGTTAATGGGTATTGAAGCAAAAACTTCTAAAAAAGCAGTGGTATCTATAAGACATTAATTCACATTATTGGTTCCCTATCATTTCGTATATAACTCTCAATATTTTTATTATTAATTTTCAAGTCGTTAATTTTTTCAGGATCTTATTTTAAATAGTAATTCGTGATGTAGTTCAATTGTTAAGTTTAATGCAATTGTGTAACATTTAAACGGGTGTTTAAATTGGGTGGATATTATGGCAGAACAAGGAGCCACTAAAAATCGAATACTGGATGCTGCTGAGTTGCTGTTTGCTGAGCATGGTTTCAAAGAAACGTCTTTACGTACGATTACTACTGCTGCCAGTGCTAATCTGGCATCAGTAAACTATCATTATGGCGATAAGAAAGGGCTGATTCGTGCAGTATTGAGTCGCTATCTTGAGCTATTTATTCCTGCATTTAAAATGGAATTGCTGGCCTTACATCAACGTGATGAGTTTGACATGAATGATGTGTTTTTATGTACCAAACGACCATTACTTCGATTAAATAGCTTTAAAAATAATGGCACTACAATTTTCATGTCATTAATTAGCCATGGTTATACCGATGTTCAAGGGCATTTGCGGTGGTTTATCACGACACATTATGATGATGTTATTCAATTGTTCATTGGTGCCGTCCGGCGTGCTTATCCTTGTTTAGATCCTGAGACATTATTTTGGCGACTGCATTTTACCCTTGGTGCATCTGTGTTTACGATGACTTCAAGTACAGTACTTTGCGATATTGCAGACAGCAACTTTTCAAACCGTGTCCAGACCGAAGATTTAATTAATCGCTTAGTGCCTTATCTTGCGGCAGGTGTTACGGCACCGATAGAGCTAAGAAGGGTTTAGTCGCGAACAACTCACCTTATACATTACCGATACTCGTCATTGAATCACAAAAGGATATGCATTATGAATTCGTTCTTAACCATGCGTAAACGTTATTTGAGTGATCCTGCTTTTAAATTGTTCAAGAAAGTATTACCACCATTATCAAACACTGAAAAAGAAGCCATGGAGGCAGGTAGTGTGTGGTGGGATGGCGAGTTATTCAGTGGTACTCCGCATTGGCAAACGTTGCTTGATTACCCTAAACCAAGTTTGAGTGATGAAGAACAACGATTTATTGATACCAAGTTACAAACATTATTATCAATGTTAAATGATTATCAAATTGTTCAGCAACAAAAGGATTTACCACCTGAGGTATGGCAATACTTACGTCGTGAAAAGTTTTTTGCTTTAATTATCAGTAAACAATATGGCGGACTTGATTTTTCAGCACATGCGAATTCGACCATTGTTGCTCAAATAGCAACGCGTAGCTTAAGTGCGGCTGTATGTGTGATGGTGCCTAACTCGTTAGGTCCTGGTGAATTGCTGACTCATTATGGAACCCAACAACAAAAAGACTATTGGTTACCACGATTAGCAAATGGCGATGATATTCCGTGCTTTGCATTAACCGGACCAGAAGCGGGATCGGATGCGGGTGGAATACCCGATGAAGGCATTGTATGTTATGGCGAACATGAAGGTGAGCAAGTTTTAGGTTTAAATCTTACTTGGAATAAGCGTTATATTACGCTTGCTCCAGTAGCAACTGTACTTGGCTTGGCATTTAAAATGAAAGATCCACAAGGGTTACTTGGGGACAAAATAGATCTAGGTATTACTTGTGCGTTGATTCCTGCCGATCATGTTGGCGTTGAAATTGGTGAGCGTCATGATCCATTGAATATGGCATTTATGAATGGGCCAACGCGAGGTAAGGATGTCTTTATCCCACTTGATTGGATTATTGGTGGTCAAGATTATGCCGGCAAAGGTTGGCGTATGCTGGTGGAATGTTTATCGGCAGGTCGAGGCATTTCATTGCCTGCATTAGGTGCTGCGATAGGGCATTTGGCAGCAAAAACAACGGGTGCTTATGCTGTTGTTCGTAAACAATTCGGTATGCCTATTGGTAACTTTGAAGGCGTTGCACAAGCGCTAGGGCGTATTGGTGGTTTTACCTATATGTTAGAAGCAACAAGAACATTGACGACAACCGCGTTAGATATGGGTCAGACTCCAGGTATTGTGACGGCTATTGCTAAATATCATATGACGGAGATGTCTCGTACCGTACTTAATGATGCTATGGACATTCATGCTGGCCGCGGTATTCAACTTGGACCAATGAATTATTTAGGTCACCATTATTTTGGTGTCCCTGTTGCGATAACCGTTGAAGGGGCTAATATCCTTACTCGAAACCTAATGATCTTTGGTCAGGGTGCTACCCGTTGTCATCCTTATGTGCTCGACGAAATGACTGCCGCAGCTAACCCTGATGAAGACCAAGCAGCGAAAGATTTTGATCGTTTATTAATCAAACATATTGGTTTTACTGCTGGGAATATAACTAAATCACTGTTAAATGCTGTTAGTAGGTCATGTTTTAATCGTACGCCTGTAGGTAGTGAGCTCAGCGATTACTATCGTCATTTATCGCGAATGTCAAAAGCACTTGCTGTTTGTGCCGATGTTTCAATGCTGAGTTTAGGCGGTGAGCTAAAACGGCGAGAATTGTTATCTGCGCGATTAGGTGATGTGTTAAGCCATTTATATTTAGCGTCAGCAACATTAAAACGGTTTGAGGATGATGGCTGCCAGCAGCAAGATTTACCATTGGTACATTACGCATTGCAGTATTGTTTATATCAATGTGGTGTGGCGTTTGAGGGAGTCTTTAGTAATTTTCCACGTCAAGGTGTAGGACGGATATTACGTTTACTCACTTTCCCATTGGGAATACATTATTCAGCGCCCAAAGATGAAACAAGTATTCGTATCGCTACGTTGTTAATGGCACCGAGTGTACATCGTGATCGATGGACTCATTTATGTTATGTCGGTTCTCAAGCCGATGATCCGATTGCGATAGTGGAGCGTGCTTTTGTCGCACTGCATGAGATCAAACCTTTAGAGCGTAAATTGCTACAAGCGACACGTAATGGTGAGATCCCGCGCAAAGCTTTATTGATAGATAAATTGCAGTTAGCGTTGGATGCGGGGGTGATCACAGAAGATGAATATAAAAAGATAGAAAATGCAGAGAAGCTAAGACAAAAAGCGATTCAAGTGGATCATTTTTGTGCTGACCATTTTAAACAAGTAAGCATGCAACCAGGGAAGGCAGCTTAGGGTTACTTAGCCAGTGAAATATAAACCTGGAATCTCCCGTGTGCCACGTAAATACGTGGCACTTTTTTTGACCAAAATTTAGGGTAACACCTCCAACCACTGTGATTTTTGTTCATTTATGGCATAAATTTAATGCGTATCTGCCTTTAACCTTTTATCCTATTCACAATTATGTAAGGGAAGTTGAAAATGATCATCAAACCTAAAACTCGTGGATTTATTTGTACAACAACGCACCCTGTTGGTTGTGAAGATAACGTAAAGCAGCAAATTGCTTACACTAAAGCACAAGGTCCAATTGCAAATGCACCAAAACGTGTATTGGTAGTCGGCTCTTCTAGTGGTTATGGCCTGTCATCACGTATTGCAGCAGCATTCGGTGGTGGCGCGGCAACAATTGGTGTTTTCTTTGAAAAACCCGGTACAGAGAAAAAGCCAGGTACAGCAGGTTGGTATAACTCAGCGGCATTTGACAAGTTTGCTAAAGCAGAAGGTCTTTACTCAAAAAGTTTAAATGGTGACGCTTTCTCTAACGAAGCCAAACAAAAAACAATTGATTTGATTAAGCAAGACCTTGGTCAAATTGATATGGTTATTTACTCATTAGCATCACCTGTGCGTAAATTGCCACAGACTGGTGAAGTTGTTCGTTCATGTCTAAAACCGATGGGCGAAACGTATACCACAACAGCTGTTGATACCAATAAAAACGTATTAATCGAAACGAGTATTGAACCAGCAACAGAGCAAGAAATTGCCGATACTGTTACCGTTATGGGTGGCGAAGACTGGGAACTATGGATTGATGCGTTAGCAGACGCTGGTGTACTTGCAGATGGTTGTAAGACTGTTGCTTATAGTTACATTGGTACTGAGCTAACATGGCCTATTTATTGGCATGGCGCATTAGGTCAAGCCAAAATGGACTTAGATCGCGCAGCGAAAGAGCTAAACACTAAGCTAAGTGTAACAGGTGGTTCTGCAAATGTAGCAGTATTGAAGAGTGTTGTTACTCAAGCAAGTTCTGCAATTCCTGTTATGCCATTGTACATTGCGATGGTGTTTAAGAAAATGCGTGAAGAAGGCGTACACGAAGGCTGCATGGAGCAGATCCTACGCATGTTCAGCCAACGTCTTTATAAACAAGATGGCACAGTCGCTGAGGTTGACGCTGAAAACCGTTTACGTTTAGATGACTGGGAATTGCGCGAAGATATTCAGCAGCATTGTCGTGATCTATGGTCAAAAGTAACTAATGACAACTTGTATGATGTTGCTGATTACCAACAATACAAAGATGAATTCTTAAAGCTATTTGGCTTTGGCATTGATGGTATTGATTACGATGTTGATGTGAATCCTGTTGTTGATTTTGATGTAGAAGATATCTAATCGTATTGAAATATTAATGTTTTACAAAACCGCCATCATGGCGGTTTTTTTATATCTCTATTTTCAATCTATCTTTAAATCGGATGGTATGTGACTTTGTTCCTAGTTATTTATAGATATATTAAGCGTATATTTTATCGGTAATTGTGAAAGAGATATCAAAATGAGAACAACATTTGATCGTATTCGTCATGCAATTGGTTTTGAAGTTATTGGTTTGCTATTGATGGTCGGTATATTGAGTCAATTTGGGTTTGAACTTGGCCATGTAGGTGCTGTCGGTGTGTTCTTTTCTATTGTGGCGACGTTGTGGAATTATGTTTATAACCAATGGTTTGATAATTTTATGCAGCAAAAATATAGTACAACGCAGAAGACAGTCAGAATACGGTTACTGCATAGTTTAGGATTTGAGGCTGGATTACTTGTCTTTACTATTCCAGTATTAGCATGGGTGCTTAATGTTAGCTTATGGCATGCATTTGTATTAGATATTGGCATGGTTGTATTTTATTTATTCTATGCCTATGGCTACAATCTTATTTATGATCGTATCTATCCTATTAGCGGATAAAAATCAGCCAGCGATACACGCTGGCTGATTTATTTGATTGTCAACGCTTAGCTCTTAGGCAGTTTAATAATAAACGCAGCGCCTTCAAGTGCCGAATTTTCCACATGAATTTTGCCTTGATAACTATCAACAATTTCGTTACAAACAGATAAACCAATACCTTGACCTGGGTTGAGTTGGTCCGCTCGTACGCCACGTTGAAAAATAGCTTCACGTAATTCAGGTTTAACCCCTGGGCCATCGTCTTCAATTGCAATGGTAAAATAATCATTGCTTTCAATAACGGACAGTTTCACTTGGCTAATGCAAAAACGGAAACTATTTTCAAGCATATTGCCAAACAGTTCCATTAAGTCATCTTTATTTATCGGTAATTTTAGCTTGTCATCAAAATGGTAATGCAATATCGCATGTTTATCGGCGTAAATCTTACTTAACATTCGATCCAAACTGGTGATGATAGGTTTTAGCTCGACATTGCTTTTCTGCAATCCTTGCTGACCTACCATCGCACGCTTGAGCTGGTATTGGACCAAATCATCCATTTGGCTGATTTGTTCCATGATACGTTGATTTAGCTCGCGACGATCTAAACTTGAGTCATCAAGCAAAGCATTAGTGGCTGCTAAGCGAGTTTTTAAACTGTGGGCAAGATCATCCATAGCATGTCGATAACGACCTTGTTGATCATTACTTATATGACTTAAACGGTTAACAGCCATGGTGACTTCCTGCAGTTCCATTGGATAGTCATCATCGAGTTTATCTCGTTTAGCTTCAGCCATTTGATCAAGCTGAGAAGCTAATTTTCGTAATGGTTGGAAACCCCAATGAAAGGCTGCAATAAGAAAAGCGACCGCAATCAACACAAAGAGGCCTAAATAGAAAGCCGTTCGTTTATGTAATTGTGCCAGTGAATGTTCATAAGCATCAGCTGAACGCAGCACAACTAATTGATAAATAGTGCCATTTTCTTTATTTCGACTAAGGTTATAGGCTATGTAGCCTTGATGGTTTTTCATCGTAATTAGCGTGGGTGTCGATATATTCTCTGGTAAATAACGGCAAACATCACGTAATTTTGCAGCGGAGGATTTATCTGAAACCCATGTTGTTTTGTCACTTTGATCACAGACAACGGCAATATAATCAGTATCGGATGGATCAAGAGAATCAATCCATTTATCGACATCTTTAATTAATCCAGCCCGATTAAGTTGTGCCACAACCATTGGCATTTGAGCGACAAGTTCAGATGAATATGATGCCATGTAACTTTGGGAATAAAGCTTATTAATGACCGCAGCAAGCGCTGAAGTCACTAATGCAATAATTGCCACAGAGGTGATCAATACGCGTTGTCTTAATCGTGGTTGGAAAAATCGATTCATTGGGCATTGAGTTCAAAAATATATCCCTGACCACGAATGGTTGAGATAGGATTATTTTGTCCTGTTTTAGTAAATTTCTTGCGTAAGCGGCTGATCATTACTTCAATAGTATTAGGATCGCCTTCTTGATCTTCATAAAGGACATCAAGTAAGCGTTGCTTGGAGACAACTTGACGACTATGGCGCATTAGGTATTCTAATAAATCATACTCGAAAGCCGTTAATTCGAGTAATTCTTCACAAATATAAACTTGCTTAGCTAATAAATCGACTCGAATATCGCCAGCCGTCATTTCTGGTTTTACAAAGCCAGCGCTACGACGAACCAATGCACTTAAGCGAGCCACCATTTCTTCTTTTTGAAACGGCTTGACTAAATAATCATCAGCGCCAGCTTCAAGACCTGTGACTTTATCTTGCCAATTTGAACGCGCAGTTAAGATCATTATCGGTAGACGTAAGCCTTTTTTACGCATGTCTTTAATTAAGCTGATGCCATCTCTATCAGGTAAACCAATATCGACAATTGCAATATCGTTAGGGTAATTTTGCGCAAAAAACAGCCCTTCTTCGGCATTATTGGCACATTGAACTTGATTTCCTAATTCGCTGAGTTGCGATTTAAGGTGATGGCTAAGGATGGCATCGTCTTCGACAATAAGAATTCGCATAGATTGGGCACCAGAGAGATAACGAATGGTATTAATAAGCTATGGTAAGGTATCTAATAATAAAGCGCATTAGTTATTGTTACCATAATCTCATGATAGGACATGCAAACTAGCGGGAAAGCGGGAAATTGAATAATAAAAGATCAACGTTTTTTTGCTAGTTACACTTAAACGCTAATCGTCAGTGTAGAGAATTAGACTGAATAGGGGCTGACTCATTAGTAAACTATGAGTCAGCCCTCTATAAAGGTAGGTAAAGTGCTAGATTGATCGCAGTTATTGGAAAATAAAGATCAGTGTACCGGCAATGGTCAGTAATACGTTAGCAATCGCATAAGTTCCTGCATAGCCTAGTGCTGGAATAGTACTACGAGCATGCTCATTGATCATATCCATTGCAGGAGCACATGTTCGTGCACCAATGATGGCACCAAATAATAACGCTCTGTTCATCTTCAGAACATAAGCACCAAAGAGGTAGGCCAATACAACGGGGATAACACTCACCATTAAGCTGGTAACAAATACCGTTAGACCAATATGTGCGATAGAAGCGAATAAATTAGAACCGGCGCTTAAACCTATACCGACCATAAATACCATTAGGCCTAAATCTTTAGCCATGTTAAGTGCGCCTTGAGGCACATAACCAAATGTTGGGTGGTTGGCTCGTAAGAAACCTAAGGTAATACCAGCAATCAATAATCCTGCAGCGCTACCTAAACCAAAGGCAACATGACCGAACTTCATTGTGACTAAGCCCATTAATAGGCCAATAATAAAGAAACAGCAAAAAGCAAGAAGATCGGCAATTTGACTATGAATCGAGATAAAACCAATTCGTTCAGCAAGCCCTAAAACACGACTTTTTTCACCACTGACTTGAAGGATATCACCTTTATTCAACAGAATATTATGATCCATTGGCATTTCAATTTGTGCACGTACTACGCGGTTAAGGAAACAGCCATATTCAGATAAATTTAATTCTGATAAACGTTTGCCAGCTATACCATCGTTTTTAACCACGATTTCTTCTTCTACAATACGTAGATCGAGTAAGTCGCGATCAAATACTTCTTTACCATTACGGAAACTAGGATCAAGACGAGCATGGCTATCAGGGTAGCCAACTAATGCTATTTCATCACCTTCTTGTAAAATAGCATCTCCATCAGGGTTAGCTAAAATTCCATTACGGCGTACACGTTCGATATAACAGCCTGTTTGACGATAAATACCCAGTTCGCGTAGGTTACGTCCATCAATCCAGTTGATCAGCTCTGGACCTGCACGGTAGGCACGAATAATAGGTAAATAAACTTTGCGTTGTGAAACTTCACCGATACCACGCTCACGAGCAATTTGTTGTGATGACTCAGCAAGGTTTTGTTTTTGCAATTTAGGCATTAGTTTTGCTAGGAAAATTAAGCTAACTAAGCCAACAAGATAAGACATGGCATAGCCAACACTTAAGCTTTCGCTTAATTGCTTAATCATCGCGGGATCGGTAATACCAGCAAGACCATTATTCAATGCATCTTTCGCACCCACAAGTACCGGGGTTGCAGTTAGTGAACCTGCCATCAAGCCGGTCGCTAAACCTATATCCATGTGCAAATAACGCGCCATGGTCATGGTTATAGCAATTGATGATAGTAAGACGACTAATGCTAATAGTAAGTAGTGCTTACCATCGCGGAAGAATATACCAAAAAAGTTTGGTCCTGCTTCTATGCCTACACAAAAAATAAATAGCATAAAACCAATATTTAGTGCATCAGTGTCAAACGTAAAACCAGCATTACCAAATAATAAAGCAGTCAGTAGAACGCCAATAGAGTTACCTAGTGTCATCTTGGCAAAGCGAATTTTACCGAGACTTAAACCAACAGCAAGGACTACAAATAGCAATAAAATATCATTTTGGTGTAGAAGAGCGGCTACATCAATGTTCACAACGGGTTTCCGAAATAATGGAAAGATAAAGTGGGATAAATTCTAGCTGATTTTGATGGGAGGTTATAGTTTATATTATAAATAAATAGAGAAAATGTATTTTATAAACGAAGTCGTTAAGATAATTTATGCTTTTGTAAGGATGAGGATTTTAAAGGGGGAGTATACGTTAAAAAATAGTGTTTTAATCATGAACAATAATGCTTGTACATAAAAAAGGCTGACAATGTCAGCCTTTTTGTTAATCAGTATTCATGCTTACTTAAAAAGAAGGTTATGTTCTTTTGCATAAGCTTCAAATTCAGTGCAACCGCCAATATGGTCTTGATCAACAAAAATTTGAGGCACAGTTTCAACTGGCTTACCTACAGTCTTTTCTAAATCAGCTTTACTGATACCTTCGGCATGGATATCAACGTAGCGGAAGTTAAAATCGTCGCGCTCTTCTTTAATTTTTTCTGCTAGTTCTTTTGCGCGAACACAAAAAGGGCAACCTGGACGACCAAAAATAACAACGAACATAAATTTCTCCTGCATAATTTATAGCTACTATAGCGTGACTGTAGCAATAGCGGAAGAGGGTTTTTTCTGTTAAACCAATAGATAAAAGCGATATCGTTTATGTAAGCATTGATTGTGTCCAAAAAACTAAAAGCCAGATATTTTATCTGGCTTAGTGATAATGCTTAATGAACGTATTTAAAAATCGTAACGAATACCCGCCTGTAATTCATCATCTTTTGCGTCAAGCTGTTGGAATTTATAACCGATGTAAGTACGTAGACTTTTGTTGAATTTATAGAGGCCTTCTAAAGCAAAATAGTCAACTTCGTCTGTAGTGGCATTGTTAGTTTCTGATTGCTGAAAATTGTAAACGCCTCGTGCGGTAAATTGATTAAATGTATATGCTGCTGCCAGCTCATAACCATTTAAGTCAGCATCGCCATGTTTGCCATTAGCGTATGTTGCACCGGCATAGATATTATCGAGTTCATAACTTATTGCGAGGTTAAATTGGTTGGTATCTATATCGGCTCCGTCATTACCATTAACATAGCCTGCACCTAAATTTAATCCAAAAGGAAAGCTATATTGGGCGGCAAAACCAATGCTGTTACTGTCTTTCGTGCCACTGTTATTTTCTGCAATATAGTTTGTAGCAATGGCAAGATTATTAAACTCACCGATATATAAAAAATTATTTTCGCGCTTGTCTTTATTACCATCAACCATCAGTGATCATCACTTGAGCAGAATCTTGTTTACCATATGAAAAGGCACCAAATTGTGAGTCTAATCCGGCATAAAGGTAACGGGTGGTGACAGTGCTATCTTTATTATCTGAAATTTCAGCTTCATATTTACCAAAAGCGGTGAGTTGTTGATTAATTGCAGACTTTCCTTTTAAAGCGAGGCGAGCACGGCTTTTATCTTTAAATTCATTACTGTCGTTATTAATACCTTTATTTTGTTTTGAGATATTAAAACGTGCTTCTGCTCTACCACCCACTTCAATCACAATGTCGTTATTATCATACACCGTTGCCGCGGTTGCAGTTGTTGATAAGCTAGTAAAGATAGCGGCTACCACTGCTGCTTGTTTCATGGTTCATTCCTCGTTAAATCATTATATGGCTTCATTGCCGTTGAACTCTATGCAGCCTATCAATGCGTTATTGCGCTTCTATTGCAGTGAAAAGTCACTTTTATGATATCTGTTTGTTAGTGACTTATTACTACTGTTGCGAGTGAGGATTGATCTTAACGGTGTAGTTATTGAAACAAGCAAAAAATTGTTTGTAATCAATGTTAGGTTAACTTATCTGATTGAATCTAGTTACGTACAATTAACAATAACGGCAATAGTCAGCGTTGATACTTTTATTTAATTGACGTGATTTAGGGTGAGGTAAATAGCCTATGTTTCAGTTTATGACTTCAACACGGATTATTTTTGGTGAAGGTGCTTTGCATGATTCTTTATCGTTACTGAATCAATTTGGTTACAGTGCATTATTAGTCACAGGTCAAGATCAGCAGCGTTCACAGCAGCTTGAGCAATATTTTAAACAGCAGAATATGCGCTATCAACGATTAGTCATTAAAGGCGAACCATTAATTGCGATGATCGAAGAGTCAGCGGCAATGGGGCGTACTTTTTGTCCTGATATGGTTATCGGTATTGGTGGCGGGAGTGTGCTTGATGCTGCGAAATCATTGGCAGCATTAATTCCTAATCAAGGTAGTGTCTATGATTATGTTGATGTTGTTGGGCGTAATGTGCCATTACAAGTTAAATCATTGCCATTTATTGCTATTCCAACAACTGCAGGTACTGGGGCGGAAGTGAGCAAAAGTGCGGTCTTACAATCGGCACAAGAACAAGTGAAAGTTAACTTAAGCAATGCTGAACTTTTTCCTGATTTGGCAATTATTGATCCAACCTTAACTTATGGTATGGATGCTGTGTTATCAGGATACTGCGCTATGGATGCGTTTACTCACCTGATGGAATCTTATGTTTGTAGTGAACCGAATCCATTGACGGATATGATCTGTGAAGAAGGGTTAAAGCGTATTGCAATGTCCATACTCCCAGCTTGTCGAGATGATCATTATCCTTCTCGAAGTAATATTGCTTTTGCTGCAATGCTTGGGGGGATGGCGCGTTCAAACGCTAAATTAGGTGCCGCTCATGGATTAGCATCAGCATTAAGTGGGCGTTTGAATATTCCTCATGGGCTTATAACGGCACAATTATCTCCCTATGTGATGACAGAAAATATTTCAGTAGCGATAGAGTTAGGAAGAAGTGATGTTTTGGCTCGTTATCAAAAATTAGCGGTAATATTAACAATGAATAAGGATGCGAATATTGACGACAGTGTGCGATGGGTAGAAAACATACTAATAAAATTACAGCTGCCATCATTATCTGTTTATGGTTTGTGTAATACCATGTTTGAAGAGGTTGCCGAAGATGCCTTACGTACTAGTGCGATTAAGGGCAACCCATTACCATTAAACCAACAGCGGTTAATCACGATCTTACAGCAAGTGTGCGGCCTGAATTGTCATTATCAAGTGTTATAGTTTGCTAATAGATAGAGTTATTAGAATAGATGTGGTTTATGTTTATGTTGAGTTTTACTGGTTTTACATAAAAAGGTGACTTAGGTTGCTTTTTTTTTATCTCTACATTCGGAAAAAATCGATATTTTCACGACATTTTTAAATTCGCTGTTTTAAGTTATAAAATAATTATATATATTTAATATTATTTCAAATTAAATCGCGAATATTAACGGAATTAAATGTATTTTATATCAGTGGTTTGCGTGTTTTTTTGTGAGTAATTAATGATGATGTAACAGGGTTTTGTTTTTTTAATAATTACTAACAATTTTACGCCTTTAGTATCATAAAGGTTCTTTACATATTTTATACTTTAATAGTGTTTTTTGATTTAGATGCTGTTTTTTGTGATATAGGCATTGATCTGTTTCGCTGGTTACATTAAAATTCGCCGCACATAAATATGCGAAAACATTTTGAAAATTTATCACTTTTGTTGAAAATCCTGTAGGGGAAAAAGATGTCTACGAAACTTGCTAATCCAGCACCATTAGGTCTAATGGGCTTCGGTATGACTACCGTTTTATTAAATATCCATAATGCTGGATTTTTTCCTCTAGACTCTATGATTCTAGCGATGGGTATTTTCTATGGTGGTGTAGGACAAGTCCTTGTCGGCATGATGTGTTTTAAACGTGGTGATACTTTTGGTACAACAGCGTTTACATCTTATGGTTTATTTTGGTTAACCTTAGTTGGCTTAATCGTGCTACCTAAGTTTGGGTTTGCAGCGAGCCCAGCCCCGTTTATGGCGTGGTATTTATTACTATGGGGTGTATTTACAGCCTTTATGTTTATTGGCTCTTTACGTTACCCGCCAGCCAAGCAAGTTATTTTTGGTTCTTTAACGATTCTATTCTTCTTACTTGCGGCTCGAGATTTCACGGGTAGTACAACGATTGGTTTTATTGCTGGTATTGAAGGTATTTTCTGTGGTTTAAGTGCTATCTATTTTGCAATGGCACAAGTGTTAAATGCAGAATATGGCCGTGTGATTTTACCTGTTGGTATCGCACCTAAAGATCGTGAATTACAGCAAGTTGAAGCATAATTTTAATCTGTAACTTGATCTAGCCCTGCTTGTTTTGGCGGGGCTTTTTTATATCTATTGTTTTTGACCTATAAAAAAACCTCGCATTGCGAGGTTTTAATATTGATGTTCTATTTTTTAATGACACATTTCTGGTAAATGTTCAGTATGTTCTTTACGAGTAAAGCACCCATCAGTATCCATATCATTTTCTTTTCTAGAGCTGATTCTAAATTGTGATGGCGTTACATTATATTTGCGTTTGAATGCGTCGCAAAAATAAGCTGCGCTGCCAAAACCAGAACGATTACCTATTTGTGATATTGAGTAATTGGAAAAAGTTAAAAAGTTAAGCGCAAGTCCCATTCGAACATCTAGCAATAGCTGGCTAAACGATACACCTTCTTTTGCTAAGTGGCGACGTAATGTTGATTGGGTAGTAAACAATGCTTTTGCCATATCATCAACGCTCCATTTACGCTGAGGATCTTGGGTTATTAAACGTGCAATAGTACGCTCTTTGGGTTCGTCATAATTAAAACGATAAACATTGAAAACATCAATACCAGTATTATTAAGTGCAATTAAAATGAATACTAAGCACTGGCTCAGCAAAGTTTGCTCCATTGTTGATCCACTAATGCTTGGCAATAGTTGATTAAATAATGCGAAATTTTGCTCAACAATTTCTGATGAATCAATGAGGTAGACAGGTGAGCAATTTGAGGTTGCTAACATTGGTTGTTTTAGAGCACTTATATATTTGAAAGCTTCAGTTATGGCATCTTCATCAATCATTAAGATTTGCAGTTCAATATTCTCTTGACTGTTTAATTGATTAATAGCACAAGAAATATGACTGAATTTAGGTATAGCTAAAATACTATTATTTTTTATATCTATAGTGTGACCATTAATGTGAATATTACCTTCTACATTAGATAACTTCACAATTAAATGATGATCGACATAAAACTCTTTCAGAACAACATGGCTCTGCGAGAGGATACGCTTATATTTCATAGCAGTATTGCTTCTCTATAAAGGGAATAAATCCTTCATTACATATCGTACATCAATGATGTAAAGGGCGATATACGCATCCATGCTAATACTACATTAAGGACAATGAGTATCTTTAAGTGAGTATAGGACTAAAATAAACGAAAGAATAGACACAATTGGTTATATAAAGAGCATAGGAGGGGAGTAATAGTTATATTGATATAATATAGTCATATATCTTAATGCTATTGTATTGCTAGGTAATTATAAATGAATCATGTTGTATATAAATTTGGCTTTTAAAAGGATATTTTGAGCGTAAAACAAAAAAACTATCCGAAGATAGTTTTTTAGTTATAACTAAACAATGTGTTTTAGTTTAGCAAATTACTTTAATGGCTAGGCCACCTTGTGATGTTTCACGGTATTTTGCATTCATGTCTTTACCGGTTTCAAGCATTGTTTCAATCACTTTATCCAGTGATACTCGTGGTGCAGATGAACGACGAAGTGCCATACGAGTAGCATTAATTGCTTTTACTGCTGCAATACCATTACGTTCAATACAAGGAACTTGTACTTGTCCTGCAACGGGGTCACAAGTTAAACCAAGATTATGTTCCATTGCAATTTCAGCAGCCATACATACTTGTTCTGGACTTCCACCCATTAGCTCAGCTAAACCAGCAGCTGCCATTGAACAAGCAACACCAACTTCGCCTTGGCAACCGACTTCAGCACCAGAAATAGACGCATTACGCTTATATAAACCGCCAACAGCACCTGAAGCAGCAAAGTATCGAGTGTATTCTTTTGGTCCAACAGATTGCACAAATTTGTCGTAGTAAGCTAATACTGCTGGAATAATGCCACATGCACCATTTGTTGGAGCCGTTACAACTCGGCCACCAGCCGCGTTTTCTTCATTAACGGCAAAAGCATACATATTAACCCAGTCAACTACTGTCATTGGGTCATTATTTAGCTTTTCAGTGGTGATCAGTTGTTGACGTAATGCCGCAGCACGACGAGGAACACGTAGTGGTCCAGGTAAAATACCTTCTTCATTCATGCCTCGCTCCATACATTCACGCATGGTTTTCCAAATATTAGCGAAGTATGTACTAATTTCATCTTCTGCATTCATTGCACGCTCGTTAGCCATAACAAGTGCACTCACAGATAGACCGTGTTCATTACATTGATCTAACAATTCAGATGCGTAAGAGAATGGGTAAGGAACTTCAACAGTATTTGTTTGTTCTTTACCAAAGTTTTCTTCATCAACAATAAAACCACCACCAATAGAGTAGTAAGTTTTAGAGAAAATAACCTCGTCACCAATCCATGCGTGAATTGACATGCCATTTTCATGCAGAGATAGGTTAGTTGTATGGAAGTTCATACCGCCATCGCGTGGAAAATCAACAGTGTGGCAGTGCATGCCAACAGGAAGACGTTCGGTTTCTTCTACGCGAGAAATAAATCCAGGAATACTATCAATATCAACATGTTCAGGTGAGTTACCTGCAAGACCCATAATGATAGCGATATCAGTGTGGTGTCCCTTGCCCGTTAGAGATAAAGAACCATAAACATCTACAGTAATTTTAGTAACGTCACGTAATTTGCCTAATGCACGCAAGTCATCGATAAACTCTTTACCTGCTTTCATTGGGCCAACAGTGTGTGAACTTGAAGGACCTACACCAATTTTGAAAATATCGAAAATACTGATCATGTTATTACCTAAGTCAAGGGGAGGCGATTCTGCCTACGGCAAGACTGTTATTCATTGATATCCTCGCTCCTTCCTTGGCGAGCGCACTTAAACTAAAAGAGTAATGATGCTCGAAGCGCCTTTACTCTTAAGTATCGTATATTTTACGTCATTTGTGCTAGTAAACACCATGAGTACTAGCACAAATTTTTGCTTTGATGCGATTAATTATTCGCATTTGGTACATTTTTAATAGTTATATTAAAAAGCACCGTAAATGACAGAAGTGATTGCTGCGATACCACATAAAACAGTGAAGACACGAGCAAATACTGATGTTTTGTATTTAGCCATTGCTGGTACTGTTTGCATTGCGATAACGGGTAGTAAGAACAAAATACCAGCAATCATTGGTGCGCCCATTGTTTCAATCATACCTAGGATGCTTGGGTTGATGATAGCGACAATCCACGTTGTGATAACAATGAAAGCAAGTGAGATTTTTTCAATGTTAGCAATTGGCATCTTAGAGCGAGATTTTGCTAGACCAACTAGACCTTCATGTGCACCAAGGAAGTGACCAAAGTAGCTTGAAGTAATGGCAGCAAATGCAACCAGTGGACCTAAGTAAGAAATCGCTGGTGAATCTTTAACGTTAGCTAAGTATGAAAGTACTGAAATATTTTGCTCTTTTGCCATGTTTAGTTGCTCAGGTGTCATTGAAAGCACTACTGAGAAAACAAAGAACATAACAAAGCCCATTAGCATCATTGCTGCACCGCCAGTGATCATGTCGGTTTTCTTAACCGCTTCATCACCGTAGATACGACGTTGTTCTTTAGCAAACTGGCTAATAACTGGGCTGTGGTTAAACGAGAACACAATAATTGGAATTGCTAGCCAAATAATTTTAGGCATTGCAGACCAATCAGCTTCTGTCTGTATCATTGACATGTTCCAGTCAGGGATAAGGTATACAGAAAGAATCAATAGAATAATTACTAGTGGGTAAACCATTGCTGATGTTGCTTTCAGCATTAATTCTTTACCAAACACTACACCTGCAGTCATAAGTGCAATCAATACACCTGATAGTAACCAGCGAGGGATTGACTCCATACCTAGTTGGTTAACCATGAATGAGTCGACAGTGTTTGTGATACCGACACCATAAATTAATACGATAGGGTAGATAGCAAAGAAGTAAGCAAAGGTAATTAGGTTTGCGCCTGTTTTACCGTAATGCTCTTCTACAGTATCTGTAATATCAGCATTTGGATTTTTTGATGATAATACAAAACGCGCCAAACTTTTATGTGCGAACCAAGTCATTGGTGCCGCGATAAGAGCAAGAATAACTAGCGGCCAGAAACCGCCCGCACCCGCTTTAATTGGTAAGAATAGAACACCGGCACCTACTGCAGTACCAAACAGAGAAAGAGCCCATGTGAAATCTTTATAGGTCCATCTGGTTTTTGTCGCACCGGTTGCTGACGCTGATGCTGTCGATGTATTTTGCATGCTGTGATATCCAATAAAAGGGAACGGAACGGAATATAGGAACGGGCGCATTGTCGCTATTTATTGGGGGAACACAAGGATAAAGATCTCGTTCTGTAATACGAAGATTTTGTGATACAAATAAACAAGACCTGCATCACATAAATTGGCTTGTAAGATTAAAGTAAAGCGTCTAACTGGTTATTTTTTATCTTGCCAAATTTGGTTGGATAATAGTTTAATCATCTGTGCTGTTGCGCCCCATATGGAATAATTATTATAAGGTATTGCATAAACACGGTGGAATTCGCCTCGAAGGTGGAACTGATGAGACTTAATATTTTTAGGATCAAGTAGGTAATTGAGTGGCACTTCAAAGATAGCATCAACCTCGCCAGGGTCAGGTTTAGCACTATAGTTACTGTCAATGGTTGAGATAAAGGGAGTAACAATATAGCCACTGGTCGTTGCTAGTGGTGTTAATTGACCGATAACATTATTACGTTGGCAAACAATCCCTGTTTCTTCATAAGTTTCACGCAATGCTGTTGTGATCAGATCGTTATCAGATGTTTCAAAACGACCACCGGGGAATGCTATTTGCCCCGGATGGTGTTTTAGATGTTCAGCACGGCGGGTTAATACGACATTAAAGCCTTGTTCTCGAGGAACGAGTGGAATGAGAACGGCAGCGGGTTTGAAATGAATATCATCGCTAAAGTGATGATCAATTCTTCGCCTATGGCTCGCGTCGTACTGTTGACTTGGTGCCATAAGAAACCGAGTTAGAATTTGCTGCTGTTCACCCATAAAGCCTCCATTTACAACTTTTTCACTAAATTTAGCGTTATTATAAGGTTGGCAGAATTTTACTCAATTTGTCGAGAGTTTCTTGATATTCACTCTCGGCATTGCTATCAGCGACAATTCCACCGCCTGCCCATGCGTATAAACGATGCTGATAGGCGACCAATGTGCGAATTGCAATATTAGTATCCATGGTGCCACAACGACTGATATAGCCAATACTACCGCAATAGATACTGCGTCGATTAGGTTCTAGTTCTTCTATAATTTCCATTGCTCTAACTTTAGGCGCTCCGGTAATCGAACCGCCAGGGAAGCAAGCACGTATTAAATCCGTGGCTGAATAATTACTGGCTAGTTGACCAGTAACAGTGCTGACTAAGTGGTGTACTGCTGGAAAGCTTTCAATGGCAAATAGTGCCGGTACACGAACGCTCCCAGGTACGGCTACTCGGCCAATATCATTGCGCAGTAGATCTACAATCATCACATTCTCAGCCCGATCTTTGGGGGCTTGCTGAAGCGCCAGTGCATTCGCTGCATCTTCAATGGTATCAGAACTACGAGGACGAGTGCCTTTGATTGGCTTTGTTTCAATATCAGATTGATTTAATTGTAAAAAACGCTCTGGTGATACTGAGAGTATGGCGCCGTTATCGGTGCGAATAAAACTGGAAAAAGGCGCGCCATTTGCTGTTTCTAAACGGCAATAAGCTTGCCATTCATCACCTTGATAGTGGGCACTGAATCGTTGTGCAAGATTGATTTGATAGCAATCTCCCGACAATAGATACGACTGTATAGTGTTAAATTTGTTGCAATAATCCTCTTTAGTCATATTTGATGACCATGAAGATGTTAATTGGAATGTCGTATTATAGTTACTTTTTTGTGATGTTGATGATGATTTAGTTTGGGATTGTTGTTGTGTTAACCACGCTAGACGGTGACTATTTTTAGGTTCAATCAGCCATGATTGTTGTAATTGATGATCGACAATCAACGCCCAATCATAAAGACCAACAGCCATTTCAGGTAATGGAATATCATGAGTCGCTGTGGTGGCTATTTTTTCTACTCGACGGCCTAAATCATAGCTAAAATACCCTAGCGTTCCGCCAATAAATGGCAAATCTATGAGTGTGCTAAGTGGTGGTAATAACTCACTTTGTAGGGTATTAATGACCTTAAAAGGATCATCGGTAGTGGTACGTTGGTCACCATTTGAAAACTTAATATAAGTTGTATCATTTTGTGTCTCAATAGTGGCTAAAGGATCGGCAACTAAAATATCATAACGATTATCTGGGTGCGTTGTTGCTGCCGAACGTAATATCATTGCCCATGGCAACCCCGATAATGGTGTAAACCATGAAAGAGCGGCATCTTTTGAGTAGGGTAATGAGGTAATGCTTAATTCTGGATGTGATTTACAAATCATTTTCTTTTTTGTGACAAGAGGTTTAATTGGCGCATAGCGCAATGTTATAGGCAAGAGTATCATATTCAGAGAAAGACGCCCAAGATTGAACAGCGTTATTTGGCTGTTTAAGACCCCTACAATTTGGAAGATTTAAATCGGGCGCCATGGAATGATAATACTTAACGAGGGTAATTATGACCATCATCCGTAAAGAAGATGTAATTAGTAGTGTCGCCGATGCTTTACAATATATTTCTTATTACCATCCTTTGGACTTTATTCAAGCATTAGAAAAAGCTTATAACAAAGAACAGAGTCAAGCTGCGAAAGATGCTATTGCCCAAATTTTAATTAATTCTCGTATGTCAGCTGAAGGTCGTCGACCGATATGTCAAGATACGGGCATTGTTACATGCTTTGTTAAAATTGGCATGAATGTGCAGTGGGATAGTGATTTAACAGTGCAACAAATGATTGATGAGGGGGTGCGTCAAGCATACACCAACGCTGATAATCCATTGCGTGCATCTGTTGTTGCTGATCCTGCTGGGACGCGTAAGAATACAAAAGACAATGCTCCTGCCGTTGTGCATGTAGAGATGGTTACGGGAAATAAAGTTGAAATTCAAATCGCAGCTAAAGGTGGCGGTTCTGAGAATAAAACTAAAATGGTAATGCTTAATCCTTCTGATGATGTTGCCGAGTGGGTAGAAAAAACAGTGCCATTAATGGGGGCGGGTTGGTGTCCTCCTGGTATGTTAGGCATAGGCATTGGTGGTACCGCTGAAAAAGCAGCAGTACTTGCTAAAGAGTCATTGATGGAAGCCGTTGATATCCATGAATTACAACAACGTGGTGCTAAAACAACAGAAGAAGCATTACGATTAGATATTTATGATCGTGTCAATAAATTAGGCATTGGTGCACAAGGTTTAGGTGGTTTAACCACTGTGCTTGATGTGAAAATTAAAAGTGCGCCAACGCATGCGGCGTCTAAGCCTGTATGTATGATCCCTAATTGCGCAGCAACACGTCATGTTCACTTTACTCTTGATGGCAATGGCCCTGCTGAGTTAACTCCGCCGAAACTAAGCGATTGGCCGCAAGTAACATGGGAAGTAGGTGATAATGTGCGTCGGGTTAATCTTGATAATATTACTAAAGCTGATGTGCAAGAGTGGCGTTCAGGCGAAACCGTATTATTGTCAGGTAAGATCTTAACGGGCCGTGATGCGGCACATAAACGCATTCAAGAAATGCTAAGTAATGGTGAAGGTCTTCCTGAAGGGGTTGATTTCACTAATCGCTTTATTTATTACGTTGGCCCCGTTGATGCTGTACGTGATGAAGTTGTTGGGCCTGCTGGGCCGACGACATCAACCCGGATGGATAAATTTACTGAAATGATGCTAGGTGAAGCGGGTCTTACAGGCATGATCGGCAAGGCTGAACGTGGACCGGCAACCATTGAATCAATTAAGCAACACAAAGCCGTTTATTTAATGGCGGTTGGTGGTGCAGCATATCTGGTTGCGAAAGCCATTAAAAAAGCACGTGTAGTTGCTTTTGCTGATTTAGGTATGGAAGCAATTTATGAGTTCGAAGTTGAAGATATGCCCGTGACTGTTGCGGTTGATGCGGAGGGAGTAAATGCCCATCAAACTGGCCCAGATACATGGCGAGTTAATATTGCTGAAATGACCCAATAACTTGTTAACTTGTTAGTATAAAAAAGGCTTCCAATCATACGATATGGAAGCCTTTTTAATGAAAAGGCGTTAGTGAGTTAGTCTCTTAAGCGGTTACTTTCCAAGTCATCATTTCACCTGCTTTAATTGGCACAACGCTATCACTGCCAAATTGCATTTCGTCAGCGACTTTCCACGCATCTTTAGTCAGTGTAATCGTATCTGCATTACGTGGCAGGCCATAAAAGTCTGCACCATTAAAACTCGCAAAGGCTTCTAATTTATCTAATGCGCCTGCTTGCTCAAATACTTCAGCATATAATTCAATTGCTGCATGAGCAGTGTAAGATCCAGCACAACCACAAGCTGCTTCTTTACGGCCTTTTGCATGTGGTGCGCTGTCTGTTCCTAAGAAGAACTTCGCATTACCACTGGTTGCTGCGGTGATTAAGGCTTGCTGGTGGGTGTTACGTTTTAAAATCGGTAAGCAATAAAAATGAGGGCGAATACCACCCACTAACATATGATTACGATTGAACATTAAATGATGAGCGGTAATGGTTGCACCAACATTTGGACCTGCATTAGTAACAAACTCAACTGCATCAGCGGTAGTGATATGCTCTAGTACGATTTTCAGTGTCGTAAATTCAGCAACAATTGGTACTAATACGGTCTCTAAAAAGGCTTTTTCACGATCGAAAATATCAACATCATTATGTGTTACTTCACCGTGAATAAGTAATGGCATACCGACTTGTTGCATGGCTTCTAATGCTGGGCGAATATTATCAATTGAAGTGACGCCTGAATCAGAATTAGTGGTCGCCCCTGCAGGGTAAAGCTTCGCGGCGTAAACATGACCAGTTGCTTTGGCTTTCTTAATCTCTTCAGCAGATGTGTTATCTGTCAGGTAGATAACCATGAGTGGTGTGAAAGTAGAAGCAGGCTGCGCCGCTAAAATACGATCTCGGTAAGAAATAGCTGATTTAGTATCGATAACAGGAGGGATCAAATTAGGCATGATAATCGCACGGCCCATGTAACGGCTAATATCTCTAACCGTATCTTTTAATACATCGCCATCACGTAAATGTGTGTGCCAATCATCAGGACGAGTAATCGTTAACGTTGTCATTTTGTTTCCCTACCAAAAAATTTGTCCGATTCTAAAAGTATCAGTGAGCTAAGTAAAGGTCATTAATTAAACAATTGGCTTGATTGTTTAATTAAAAGGCAATCGTTTGCCAAAAGAGTATTAATAAGGGCAAAATAATCCCTTTATTGATATCGGGGTGGGATGTTGCACTGTTATTACTAGTAGTATGATTATTGGAAGATTGTGTCATTGATATTCTCGCTTGAAGTTAGAAAAAAGCTGCGAGAAATGCGATATATTACTGGCTGAGCATTACTCACAGCCAGATAGTAAAACACTACCGGCCGAGTGGCAGCAGCACATTGAGGAGCCAAATAAAAGTCGTTTAAAAATAAATAATTAACCTGCTTTTAATGTCTAAATTTAACTTACGTGAGAATAGAATTGCTTACAAGTAATTAATTGACCGTATCTATAGTCATACATGATAAGTGGATAAACTGCTCGCTAATAAAGTCAAGAAAGATTCGTTGGCGATAGGGCATATTGAGATTAGGCAGGTATTGCATAAAGACTTCTCCCTGATAGTTATCAAGAATATTCCAGTCAGAAAGCACGGACGTTAAGATACCAGATTGTAAGGATTTCTTGGCGACAAAAACAGGTAATACCGCAATCCCTAAATTTTGCAAAGCAGCTTCTAAACGCATTTCCGTATGATTTGCAACATAACGACCATTTACCGTTACTGTTACTTGTTCATTATTAGATTTAAATCGCCACTGGTTATCCGTTATGGTTTCACCCAAATAAATACAGTCGTGTGATAGTAATTGCTGTGGGTGAGTCGGAGTCCCTTTAGCCGATAAATAGTGCGGTGTTGCGCATAATACCATTTGGTTTGTCGCTAACTTTTTTGCCACTAAGTTATTTTGTGGGTTATTGGTCAGAGTAAACACAATATCAACATCGTGATAAATAGGATCAATAGGTTTATCTGTGACTTGGATTTTTAGTTTAATCTTAGGGTATTTATCCACAAACGCTAATAGCATCGGTTGCAGAACTTGACGACAAAATGCTTTTGGTGCCGAGATTGTTAATTGCCCATCAACGCGTTGAGCTTGCTGCCCTGAAAGGTTAATTACCTCTTGAGCATTATGCAGAATATTCTTGCCATATTGGTAGACTTCAAGACCTGCCGCAGTAATCGTTTGATTACGAGTGCTACGTTTAATTAACTGCACGTTTAACTCTTTTTCTAATCGACTGAGCTGACGGCTAATACCGGATGGAGTCACCCCTAAATTTTTAGCGGCTGAACTGAAAGTTTTTGACTCTACAATAGTAACAAATGCTGCGATATCAGGCAGTAATTGAATAATTTTATTCTTGTCCATGAGTCACAAATCCTTTGCTTCTTGGGGGTATTATCAATATCAAGTCAAACATATACCATTCATTCTTACAAGAAAAGTGACTAAATCAGTGTAAGAAAGGATGTGTAAATGGAACAAGTTGAGCAGAATAAAAGCGTATTTTTAAATACATCGTTAATAGCAACAACAGGCGTATTGGCTGCCGCTGTATTTTGGGGGACAAGTTTTGGTGTTGCCAAAGAATCTATGCTCTATACTGGCGTATTGATGTTTTTGGTTATTCGTTTTTGTTGTACACTTTTAGTGATATTTCCCTTCGTTGTCAAAAAGCTAAATAGACAAGTTTGGCGACAATTAGCGCCTACAGGAGGGGTTTTAAGTGTTATTTATTTAGCTGAAAGCTATGGTTTGAAATACACTGCGGCTTCTAATGCAGCTTTTCTTATTAGTCTTTTTATTATCTTTACTCCTGCTGTTGATGCGTTGTTTAATCGCCATAAGCTGACGGTTACAGATTTATTTGCTGGATGTATTGCGATTGCTGGTGTGTGGTTATTAGTTGGGGATAGCCTTAATACGGTAACGTTCAATATCGGTAATATTTTAATTTTGATTGCTGCGTTGGGACGTGCAGCTTTTGTTGTGACGACTAAAAAGAAAATGAATAAACAACATTGCGATCCTATGGTTGCAACATTTATCCAATTATCAGTGGTAACAGCAGTTTGTATTGGCTTATTGATTTTTACGGTTCCTGCTGATCAATTCATAATACCTAGTGCACCAGAGTTTTGGTTGTATATTAGCTACCTTGTTATTTTTTGTACCTTGTTTGCTTTTTATTTTCAAAACTATGGGGTGAAACATACAAGTCCAACTCAAGTCTCTTTTTTATTGGGATTAGAACCTGTATTTGGTGGTTTGTTTGCACATTGGTGGTTAGGTGAACAATTTGAACAGCTTCAATGGGTGGGAGCCGGAATGATTGTATTGGCTGCAATGTTTATTTCATTTAGACCAAAGAAATACTCACCGATATAAATACCGGTGAGTGGTGGGGTTATAACTTAAATCGACTGACTAGCGTATTTTGTTCAGTCGCTAAATGTTCGAGTTTCACACTGGTATCGGCCATTTCTTCCATGGCGTTATAACTGTTGTCAGCAATATGACTAATATCTTCTAAGCTACGAGCAATTTCGGTTGTAGTACAACGTTGTTCTTCTGCTGCTTGTGCTATTTGACTGCTCATATCACTAATATCAATAATAATAGCTTGAATTTCTTCCATTGAACTATTGGCATTGGATGCTTGACCAATACTGTTATCCATTTCAGTCACACAACTTTGCATCATGTCCATTGCTTGGCCTGAACTGGTTTGCAGGTTTTTGATCATTGCTTCAATTTCAGCAGTAGAATCAGTTGTACGTTTAGCTAACACTCGTACTTCATCGGCAACAACCGCGAATCCACGTCCTTGTTCTCCGGCTCTTGCGGCTTCAATTGCAGCATTAAGGGCTAATAAGTTAGTTTGATCAGCAATATTTCGAATAACATCCAAAATTGAACCAATGTTACTACTCATTTTTTGTAGCTGCTCAACGGCTTGTACCGATTCATCTAGGCGGCTAGAAAGTTGGTGGGCGGTATTGATATTACTGGTCATAACCTCTCGACCAGCCGCTGATGCTTGTTCTACCTCATTAACCCGTTCCATGGTGAGCTGGGCACTTTTTGAAACATCTGTGACTGAATGCTCCATTTCAACCATTGCTGTTGCTGCAGAGGCTGTTTGTTGACGTTGACTGTTTAAGCGAAGCTTAGCTTCTGCTGTCGTTGCATGATTTTCAGTGGCAACAGTGCTTAATTCTGATGATGCATGGCTAATTTGACTTAATATTTGTTGTAAATTTTGAGCGAGCATATTGATGTGATGACTGAGCTGGCTAAACTCAATGAAATTACTATTTTCAGTGCGTTGAGTCATATTACCTGCAGTTAGTGCCTCTAATGTGTTTAACATTGCCATCAACGGGCGACGTACACAGCGAGCTAAATACCAGCCGACAATGATAGCTAAAAAGATTACCGCGACACCGATGATAGTGGCTTTTGTCACTACGTCTGTATAGGTTTTGTTGGCAGTAGTAATGGTGTGGTTCATTTGATTATTAGCTTGTTTATTAAAGCTACCAACAATCTCCATTGCTTGATTAATTTCTTTGGCTAAAGTAGCAATATTGTTATACAGGCGGTGCTGTGCCTGAATATATTCAAAATGTTGGTCAAGCACACCGCCAGTACGACCAATATCAAGGCCATATTGTTCTACGGATAGACCAAATGCTGGTTTTAATTCAGGTTGTAATACAGATAAAGAGCGGAAGGCGTTTTTAAGATGATTAACGCTGATCTTATTACTTTTAATTGCCTTTTCAATAACGGCTGTGTCGTCAGAGGCTAACGCGTCGAGGGTAATAGTCTCTGTTTCTTTTAATTTTTCAAAGTAATTTTTTGATAGCATTTTAACCGCAAGGTTATCTTGCTCGTTAATAAATTCCTTCATGCCAATATTGAGTTGTGTTTGTAGTTGTTGAAATTGGCGTGAAGATTGTTGGCGATCATTAGCGGTAAGCAGTAATAAACGATAGTTTGTCATTGCTGTCGTGGCTTCAGAAAAATAGCGTTGTTCTAATGCTGTTAAAGCCTGAATAGATTGTGTTAATTGTGGATTATTTTTCGTAACGTGTTCAAGTTGATTGCGAGCTTGTTGAAAAATATTGGTTTGTTTTTCAAATTCAGTGCTATAGGTTGCCATTGCTTGGGGATCTTGGCTGGTTAGATAATCTTTGAATATCTTATCTGCGACCAGTAGCTGTACGCTGACATTATTTGAAACTGAAACTAGGGGTAAGGCATCGGCAGTAATTGATTTTAATTGATTGTGAATACGACCTACACCATCAAGCATGAATATAATGGTGACGACAAATAATGCTACTAAGATAGCAAAGCCTAAGTACATACGACGTATGACTGAGGTTTGAGGTGTTTTTTTCATAATATCCCTAATTTCATAAAAGCTGATAACTTTGTACTTAATAATTAAAATTTCTTTATTACAGTTACAGCAAGTGCCAAATCGATCATTAATGGTGATTGATAGTGTTGTTATAATTGATATTTCTAATGTTACGTCAGTTTGATTTATCTATCGACGCGAACTTCAAACTCTTGACTCTTTGAAGAGGGCATTGGTAAATATTTTGACCGTTGTTGCAAAAATAACGGTAAAAGATGAAATGAGGCACGAAAAAAGTGTTTAAAACGATGTTCAATATTGCCCTACTCACCTTGGTAGCGCATACTCAACCGAGAATACATTTAAGCTGATTATTTAATGGAGTCAGGTATGGCTGAAGAAACTATTTTTAGTAAGATCATTCGTAAAGAAATTCCAGCAGACGTTTTATATCAAGATGAGTTAGTAACTGCATTTCGTGATATTAACCCTCGAGCGCCAAGCCATATTCTTATTATTCCAAATAAATTGTTGCCAACGGTTAATGACGTTGAAGCAGAAGATGAGTTAATGATGGGGCGCATGTTTACTGTTGCACGTAAGCTAGCAGAAAGTGAAGGTGTTGCAGAAGATGGATACCGTTTGATTGTTAATTGCAATCCTTTTGGTGGCCAAGAAGTTTATCATATTCATATGCACTTATTAGGCGGTCGTCCATTAGGGCCAATGGTTGTAAGTTAAATAAGTGGTAAATTCTTAGCATGAAGTTGCAATAGAATGTATTGATAATAAAGCTTGAGTATGACAGTGCTAATTCATCAATAGTGATTAGCAATAAGTCACTCAAGCTTTTTTCATTCTTAGAGTAAACTTATAAAATAATGCTGATGAGTAATCCCATTGAAATTTAGGAGGCTACAGCCTAGCTGTATACGAATGTAGCATGAAGTATATATCTGCGTTGTCGATATTGTTGGTCATACTCGTTACGGGATGTAGCGGAATAACAATGCCAGGGATTAGCCTTGATAAGGGTAATCATCAGGTTGTCATCGGTAATACGACATTAGCCAGTAAGCTTAAGTTTAGCCACTCACAAACAGATCTGCGTGATGGTTATTTGCATGCTTCTGTTGAGGTCATGAATAAAACTGACGCAGCCATATCATTGAACTATCGTTTTTATTGGTATGATGCTAACGGTTTAGAGATAAATCATCCAACGTCAATCTCATGTACGCTGACAATTAAGCCTAATCAAATATTGTTATTGCAAGCATTGGCACCTAGTACAGCAGCTACGCAATACCGTATTGTTGTGCATGATATAAATAACTAAGCTAGATAGAGAAATTTAAAGGTAATTAAAATGAAAAAGAGTGTAATAGCCTTGTTAGCAGCAGCAACGTTATTAGGAGGTTGTGCTCAACCTATTAATTACGGTGGCGGATTGCATGGGATTGAAAATGCGGTGACAAATTTTGGTGCTAGTGATTTAGAGAAATTATCATCGGCAATGGTTGATAAAATGCTAGCATCAGCTGCTGTGCGTTCAATGACGGCTAACGGTGAACCTATTGTTGTTGTTGATAGTATTAAGAATCAAACTCGTAATCATGTTGATACAAGCGCTTTAACGGCGATGATTAGTGAACAATTACAAGACTCAGGTAAATTCCGTTTTGTTGATCCCGCACGTGTTCAAGCTGTGCGTAAGCAATTAAATTTCCGTGAAGATGATCGCTTTGTAAACCAAAGTACGGCAATTCAGTTTGGTAATATGGTTGGTGCGCAATATATGCTTTATGGGCACGTAGCGACGGTAATGCAATCAACATCAAACGGTCAGCAAGCATATTATAAAATGACCATGCGATTGATGGATCTGAAATCAGGAGCTATTGAGTGGTCTGATCAAGATCAAGTGATGCAAGCTGCTGCGACAAATAGTGCTGCTTGGTAATTACAACGTCTAGTATCAGGTGAGGAAGAGCAATATGGATTGTTGTGAAAAGTTTGATTGTGATCTTTTACTTACCTTACCTGATACTGAATTTATTTCAGCATCAATGTTAACTGGTGGGCTGACTAATCGTTGTTGGAAAGTCGTATTATTCCACCCGTCAACAAATCAAACTAAAGAATATGTATGGCGACCATTATCTGCTGCGACTCAGGTATTTGGTATTGAACGTCAGCATGAATATCAATTACTAACGATGATATATGATACTGGTTTAGCCCCCAAACCATTACAGTTATTAGTTGATGTTGATTCTGCTGTCGAACGAGTGACAGGGCTGGTTGTGGAATGGTTACCTGGAACAGAAGCAACGTCTCGTTTTTCTGATACCGCATTATGTCAACTACAAGCAAAAGTGCATCAATTGCCGCTCCCATCTTGGCGATTAGATGTTCAGCAACGGGCACAGCATTATTGGCAACATATCAATAATGATCATAAAACACCGTTACTAACTTCAATCTATACTTTCTTTCAGCATCAATCAGTGCCAACGGCGTTTGACGATTGTTGCTGTCATTTTGATCTTGGTCGCTATAACGTTATTTTGCCATTATCAACGGCGAGTTTAACTGATCGCGCCAAAATTATTGATTGGGAATATGCCGCGGCAGGTGATCCGAGCTTAGATTTAGCGATGACAATCATCGCTAATGAATTAGATCCTGAGTTGGCAGTGAGTGATTATTGTGACTATCGGCAGCTGATTGAGCAAGGGACGCATTTTAATAAGTATGATTGGTTACAAGCGGTGAGTGGTTGGCAGCCGTGGTGCCAATACTTAGCGTTATTATGGTACTTGGCTGGCTATAAGATCTGGCACCAACCGGAATATTTACAACATGCTTCGCAATTACAGCAACAACTTATTGAATACATTAATAGATCTTAAATGATGTATAAGATAATTACCTTTAAAAACAATAAGTAAGTTATTATAAATAACACTTGAGTTGATATGGTTATTACCTTGGTGAATGAAATTTTGTCGACTGGATCATGTTTTTTGTTTTAAATTTGTTAAAACACTACTCATATTATGGATTTAACTCAGCTATGTAGGTATAGATAGTAAGTAAAATTATTACTAGATAGCGAGAGATAACAATGATTATTTATTTACATGGCTTTGACTCAACAAGTCCAGGTAATCACGACAAAGTATTGCAATTGCAATTTATTGATTCTGACGTTCGTTTTCTAAATTACAGTACGCTACATCCTAAGCATGATATGCAACATCTATTGAAAGAAGTTCATAAATTACTTGAAAGCTGTGATGATCCACAGCCTTTGATTTGCGGTGTTGGTCTTGGTGGTTATTGGGCTGAGCGAATTGGATTCCTATCAGGTATAAAACAAGTGATGTTGAACCCTAATTTGCATCCAGAGCACAATATGGAGGGTAAAATAGACCGTCCTGAGGAATACGACGATATTTTGACAAAGTGTGTAACAAATTTTCGTAAAAAAAATACAGGAAATTGTCTCTGTATCCTTTCAACTCATGATGAAGTGTTAGATAATCAGCAAACAAAAGATGAGCTAGATCAATTTTACGATATTGTATGGGATGAAAATGAATCTCATAAGTTTAAAAAAATCTCGCAGCATCTACAAAAAATAAAAGCGTTTAAAGCGCAGTAACAACGGAACCATTACCTCCTACATATCACAGACGGGTCGTAGATCCGTCTGCCTACATACGTGAATCTAAATATATAGATACTTTTTCGCCTAGCGGTCTTAGTGCTTGAATATTTGCTCTAAGCAGACTGTTATGCAATTTAGTCTTTGTCAGTTTTTAAAAATCATAAAATAGAGAGGAAGCTATCTTGACACGTATTATCGTTGTTGGTGGTGGTGCTGGTGGTTTAGAATTAGCCACTAAATTGGGTCGTACATTAGGCCGTAAGCGTCGTGCTGAAGTTACATTAGTTGATCGTCGTGCAAGCCACTTATGGAAACCATTACTGCATGAAGTAGCAACGGGATCGTTAGATGCTGGTGTTGATGCTATTAGTTACCGTGCACATGCAAAAAACCATTCGTTTGATTTCCAAATGGGTTCATTACAGGATATTGATCGTGATGCAAAAACGATCACTTTAGCTGCGTTATATGATAAGCATAATGAGCTATTAGTGCCTGAACGTTCTCTAGAGTACGATATTTTAGTATTGGCAATTGGCTCTACATCGAATGATTTCAATACTCAAGGTGTACGTGATAACTGCATTTTCCTTGATAGTCCAGAACAGGCACACCGTTTCCGTAGTGAAATGAATAACCAGTTCATGAAGTTACATGCGAATAAAGATCAAAAAACAGTTGATATTGCGATTGTAGGTGCAGGTGCAACAGGGGTAGAACTGTCTGCTGAGCTACACAATGCAGTTCAAGAATTACATAACTATGGTTTTGGTGATCTTGATAGTTCTCGCTTAAATATTAACTTAGTTGAAGCTGGTGAGCGTATTTTACCAGCATTGCCGCCGCGTATTTCTCAAGCTGCGCACAATGAACTAACTAAGCTAGGTGTTAACGTTCGTACGGCAACGATGGTAACAAAAGCTGATGAAACAGGCTTAACAACTAAAGATGGCGAACATATCCCAGCACAAATAATGGTATGGGCCGCGGGTATTAAAGCGCCTGATTTCATGAAAGATATTGCGGGTCTTGAAACTAACCGTATTAATCAGTTAGTGGTTAAACCAACGCTACAAACAACCCGTGATGATAATATTTATGTTATTGGTGACTTAGCATCATGCATGCAAGAAGATGGGTCATTTGTACCGCCACGGGCACAAGCGGCACATCAAATGGCAAGCCGTTGTTTTGCTAACATCGTAGCGAAATTATCAGATCGTGAGCAAAAGCCTTACATTTACAGTGATCATGGTTCGTTAGTGTCATTAAGCCGTTTCTCAACGGTGGGTAGCTTAATGGGTAACTTATCTAAAGGTTCAATGATGGTTGAAGGCCGTATTGCGCGGATGGTATACATTTCGTTGTATCGTATGCACCAGATGGCGTTACATGGTATGTTTAAAACTGGCTTGATTATGTTAGTTGGTCGAATTAACCGCGTACTGCGCCCAAGCCTAAAACTGCATTAATATCATAGTAAAGTAATAAAAAACGCCAGTATTGTGAACTCTCTTATTAGTTGAGATCAATACTGGCGTTTTTATTGGTGCAGATAATTTAATTAATCTTAAATAACTCAACATCAAAGATCAGTACAGAGCCAGGAGGAATACTACCAGCTCCATTATTGCCGTAAGCAAGATCTGCAGGAATAAAGAAACGTACCTTTTCACCAACAACCATATGTTGTAAGCCTTCAGTCCATCCTTTAATTACTCGATTTAGTGGGAATGAAATTTTTTCACCACGATCGACTGAACTGTCAAATACAGTGCCATTAATTAGTGTGCCATGGTAATGCACAGTAACTGTATCGGTTGCTTTTGGATGTTCAGTTCCAGTACCTGGCTGCAATACCAGATATTGTAAACCTGAAGCGGTGGTCTGTACGCCTTCCTTAAGTTTGTTAGCAGCTAGAAACTCCTGCCCAATCTTAATGTTTTCTTGTGCAGCTTGCTTGTTGTTGTAAGAGCGATAAAGAAAAAACGCAACTACGGCAGCGATAACCACTGCAATAATAATTTTTGGCACTAGTGTGTCCTTACTGAATTAAGTTGATTTATCTTACCATTACTCGCAGTTGTGAACAGTAACCTAGCTAAAATATTTGTCTTAAAAATCATGTGGAATGATTTATTAATGCTGACAGATTTGCTCTCTATTTGTATGTAAGTTATCGCCATCAAAAGTAAGTTTATTGCGGGATAAAAGAAAGGTGAGCAGTGTATCTAAAGAGAGGTTGTTTAATTTGCAAGTATGGAAAAGAGTATCAGCTCCCCAATGTTGTTCAACATATGCGTGTAATGTTTTGATTGTGAAAGGTGTTGAAGCATCAGCGATAAGGTTTAATACATCGTGGCCATGGCGAGATTCAGTAGAGGACATAATTATTGACTGTATAAAGGAATAGACTTGAATAGTAACTGAAATGTGGTGACTAAAGGTTGATATATACCAATGTAGATATAATTAATAATGCTTAATATAAATCCTGAGGCACTAATGAATACACATAGCCATTCATAGGTTTGTTTTGGTAAAAAATTCGGTTTCTTGCTTCACATTCAAAAATAGCATTACAGGCAAGCGCTGTTTTTTGGCTGGCATAATTGTCGGTATGGGTAATTATTTCCAGTCGAGTAAGACCTAACATTTGAAATGCAAATTGAATAATAGCGATATTAGCTTCAGTTGCTATACCTTGACGATGATAATTATATTTGATCCAATAGCCGAGGTTAGCTGAATTAAATAATGGTGTAATGGCGCTAAGTGAAACGGTACCAATAAAATCATCATTAAGTCGATCAAATATAGCTAATTCATAGCTGTAATCATGTTGCCAACTTAAACGGCTGGCATTGATCCATTCATAAGCTTGTTGTTGATCAAAATTATTATCACACCATTCTAACCATGGTTGAAGGTATTGATTTGATTGGTTAACCGCTTCAAGAAAAGCATGTAAATCGGCAGTTTTAAAAGGACGTAAAATCAGTCGAGGAGTAGTAAGTTCAAAATCAAGTTTCATGATTATTTAGCCTCTAAGTGATGTTGTGCTTAATGCGGAGAGAGATAAGCCCCAGACGATGTGATTTATCTGAGGCTTATCATAGTTAGATCATATTTTCTCTAAATTGGTTAAGTAGATCCTCAACAAATTTAATTCTCTTTTTACGATCCATCTCTCCCGATACAATTTTTAACTTCGTCGGGCCTTCCATTCTGAAATGCTGCGGTTGGGTTTGCAGTAAGCCAACTAAGAAGTGAGGGTTAATAGCAGCATCTTGTTTAAATTCAAAATAACCGCCTTTTTCATTACTCTCAATTTTTTTAACCCCAATAATTGCCGCTTTGAGTTTAAGGCTATTGACTGTAAGTAGGTTCGTTGCCGCTTCTGGTAATAAACCAAAGCGATCGATTAATTCTACTTTTATCTCATTAAGTTCACTGTCATCAGTTGCGCTCGCGATACGCTTGTAAAGTGATAAGCGGGTATTAATATCAGGAATATAATCATCGGGTAGCAATGCTGGAATACGCATTTCTACCTCAGCTTGCTGTTTTAGTAGGTCATCAAGTGTTGGCTCTTTACCTTCACGTAATGATTCAACGGCTTGTTCTAGCATTTCCATGAATAAACTAAAACCAACAGATTGAATTTGACCACTTTGCTCGTCACCTAAGAGCTCACCTGCACCACGAATCTCTAAATCATGAGTTGCAAGGGTAAAGCCAGCACCAAGATCTTCTAATGAAGCAATCGCTTCTAAACGTTTAACCGCATCTTTGGTCATACGTTTAGGATGCGGTGTTAGTAAATAGGCATATGCTTGGTGGTGGGAACGACCCACACGACCACGTAATTGGTGCAGTTGCGCTAAGCCGAGATTATCCGCTCGATCCATAATAATAGTATTGGCGCTAGGTACATCAATACCGGTCTCAATGATAGTGGTACAAACTAATACGTTAAAGCGTTGGTGGTAAAAATCACCCATGATTTTTTCAAGTTCACGTTCACGCATTTGACCATGTGCAAAAGTCACTCGTGCTTCAGGTATTAACTTAGCTAAATCTTCAGTGGTTTTTTCAATACTATCAACTTCATTATGGAGGAAGTAAACCTGACCACCACGGCTGATTTCACGTAATATTGCTTCTCGAATAATATCGTCATCACCTTGACGAACAAAGGTTTTAATTGCTAAACGACGAGCTGGTGGTGTGGCAATAATTGATAAATCACGCATACCACTCATCGCCATATTCAATGTACGAGGAATTGGGGTTGCCGTTAGAGTAAGAATATCAACGTCGGAACGAATGGCTTTAATTTTTTCTTTTTGACGCACGCCAAAGCGGTGTTCTTCATCAACCACCAGTAATCCTAGATCATAGTAGTTAACGCTGCTATTTAGTAGTTTATGGGTACCAATAAGGATATCAATCTTACCTTCTTCGACATCCTTCAGAATCTGCTTTTGCTCTTTGGCTGTTTTAAATCGTGATAAAACTTCAACGCGAATTGGCGTATTTGCAAAACGATCACGGAAGTTTTCGAAATGCTGTTGAGCCAATAATGTCGTTGGTACTAATATTGTTACTTGCTTATTATTATCAACGGCAACAAAGGCAGCTCGCATTGCGACTTCTGTTTTACCAAAGCCAACATCACCACAGACAAGACGATCCATCGCTTTAGGTTGACACATATCAGATAGAACTGCGTTAATGGCTAAGGCTTGATCGTAAGTTTCTTCGTAAGGAAAGCTAGTGCAAAAATCGGCATAGCTTTCGCGATTAAGTATGAATTTAAAGCCTGGCTTAAGTTCACGCATTGCGTAAACTTCGAGTAACTCAGCGGCGACATCTCGTACTTTTTCGGCGGCTTTACGGCGAGCTTTAACCCATGCTTCACCACCCAGTTTATGAATTGGTGCACTATCTTCTGCGCCACCTGAATAGCGGCTAATAAGATGCAGTGAAGCAACAGGTACATACAGTTTGGCGCCACCTTGATATTCAAGGGTAACGTATTCGGTTTTAATTCCGCCAGCTTCAAGTGTTTGCAGTCCTTGGTAGCGTCCAATACCATGATCGATATGAACCACCGGCTGGCCAACTTGTAATTCAGCAAGGTTGCGAATAATCGTATCTGCATTGACGGTGGTTTTTTTGTCATTGCGACGGCGTTGCTGAATGCGTTCACCAAGCAAATCACTTTCACAAATAAAAGCGACGGCAGGTTTTTCGAGTATAAAGCCATTATCCGCCGCACCAATAACCAGGCAATGTTTATCTTTGCTTGCAATTGCTGCTTCAAGGTTGTCGTATACTGTCGGGCGCAGTTTTATTCGAGCTAATAAATCAAATAATGCTTCACGACGGCCTTCAGAAGCAACGGAGAAAATAATTTTCCCTTTAAATTGCTCTGTAAAGTGGCGCAATTCAGCCAATGGCTCTTTGAGCTGATGGTTAATTGTAATTGCTGGAACTGGCGTTAGTGTCGGGTTGTAGCGACCCACTTTTTCATCATCAATCGGGTCGCGTTGTATCCTCACTCGTGGTAATTGCTTAAAACCAGCGAACATTTCATCTTTAGTCAGCCATAGCTCTTTAGGAGCGAGTAATGGTCGTAATGGATCGACTCGACGTTGATCATAACGATATTCGGCATCATGTAAGAATGTTTCAACGGCTGGCTCTAAGTCACCTAATGTCACTAATAAAGTATTGCTCGGTAAATAGTCGAATAAGGTTTCGGTATGATCAAAAAATAGCGGTTGCCAATATTCGATACCTGTCGGCCAGATTTTCTTGCTGACTTGTTGATAGATAGATTCAGGTTCACGGCGGGCTTCAAATCGTTCACGCCAACGCATTCGAAAGTTTTCTATCGCTAACTCATCGGTTGGAAATTCATGTGCTGGTAGTAAATCAATAGTGGTAATTTCTGCGGTTGAACGCTGATTTTCAGGATCAAATTGACGGATAGAATCGACTTCATCATCAAAAAAATCAATTCGGTATGGCGCATTGCTACCCATAGGGAATAGATCCACCAATGAACCACGGCTAGCATATTCACCATGTTCCATTACTTGATCCACATGACGATAACCGGATGCTTCTAGCTGAAGACGTAATTTTTCTAGCGAAATACGATCATCTTTTTTAACAATTAAAGCATGTTGATGAATAAATTCTTGGGGTGTTAATCGTTGTAATAGTGTGCTGATAGGCACTAAGATAATGCCCGTTTTCTGCGTTGGCATTTTGTATAAGCGCGCTAAACGCTCAGAGATAATATCTTGATGAGGCGAGAAATTATCATAAGGTAGTGTTTCCCAATCAGGAAAAACGTGTACGTCAAGATTACAAAACTGAGTAATTTCAGGCTGTAATCTCAGTGCTGTTTGGGTATCAGCAACAACGGCAAGTACAGGCCCTTTATGTTTGGTCGCTATTTCTGCTAATGACAACGCCAATGCAGAACCTGATAAATTACCGATGTAACGATTATCCCCAGCTTTCTTTGGTAAGGGGATTGAGAGTAATGTTTTATTCGTCATTGTTATTATTCATGTTTCGTTGTTGGGCCCGCTGACGTAAAAGCTTTTGTTGGCAATGCAGTGCGGCACGGATTAATAAATCACGATCATCTTCTAACAATCGCGTGTAATGCAACTGGATTAAAAAACGACCGTCTAAAGCGGAGCAATTAACCACCTCAGCATAACAATAAATTGCAGCGGCAGGGTGATCTAAAAATAGTTTAACGGTGACATTTTGCCCAATCGTAAAATCATGTGAGCTATAAAAGCTCAAATTACTTGCGCCAAATGTTTCAGTTATATAACGATAATTAACATTATCTTGTTGAGATAGCACGTAAGATAACAGCAGGTTTATTTTACTATTTTGAGCACTAAGATAATTAGCTAAGGCTTTACTATCTTCTTTACCAAACCCGTTTAATAGACGTTCTGCGTTTTCTTCGAGCGTGTTACATTCGCTGGCTATACGAAACAGAGGTGGTATTTCAGTACGAAAGGTGTCGATATTAGGGAGTGGGTGGCCATCTGCTAATGGCTCGACATTGATTGTTAGTCCTAAGTGAACTGAAAAATATTCATCTTGTCTCATTACTTACTCACTACCAGTTAATTGCCATCGACGTTGTCATTATTTAGGTTATGTAACCAACGTTAATATCGGCGACATTTGTTTCAATTATTACTTAGAGCGTAGTTACGAGCAAGCGATCTCAGTTAAGCGGCGATCTTTTACTCACTGTTTTTACATTACATTTACCTTGCTAGATGGTAAAGCGGGTCGTTAACGAGTATTCTTGGATCATCAAATAAAGGAGTGGTTTTTTAAGCCTATGTTTCATCCTGTATCTTTTTTTATTGGTTTACGTTATTTACGTGGACGTTCAGGTGACCGTTTTAGTCGCTTTGTTTCTTATATGTCAACGGCGGGTATTACAGTAGGAGTGATGGCATTAATTACCGTCATGTCTGTCATGAATGGTTTTGAACAACAACTCAAAGACCGAATATTAGGTGTGTTACCGCAAGCTGTTGTGACGAATGCTGATGGACGAGTGCCTCTTTCTGAACAAGTACCTACAGTTTTAAAGCAGTTACCGCATGTGACAAAAGTAACAGCAATAACTCGTGGTGAAACCATCATTCAGAGTGCTAATTCATTAGCTGCTGGTATGATGATTGGTATTGAACCTAATCAATATGATCCTATTGCTGATCATTTGATGGTAGGTTCATTAAAGGATCTTCAACCTGGCAGTTTTAATGTCATTATTGGTCAAGCGCTAGCTGTTGAACTTGATATTCAACCAGGTGATAAAATTCGCTTAATGGTAACTAGTGCGAGCCAATTCACTCCATTGGGACGCTTACCAAGTCAGCGTAATTTTACCGTTTCTGGTATTTACGATACGGGTTCTGACGTTGATAAACAGTTGGTGTTTACAAATATCTCCGATGCGGGTCGATTACTGCATTACAAACTTGATCAAATGTCAGGCTGGCGTTTGTACCTTGATGATCCGTTTGCTGTCACTGAATTAGCGGAAATGCCACTTCCAAATCATTGGAAATGGTCGGATTGGCGTGAACAACGCGGAGAGTTATTTCAAGCCGTTAAAATGGAAAAAAACATGATGGGGCTGATGTTGGGTCTAATCATTGGTGTCGCTGCGTTTAACATTATTTCAGCTTTGATTATGGTTGTGATGGAAAAGCAAGCGGAGGTGGCAATTCTAAAAACCCAAGGTATGACTCATCGACAGGTACTGACACTATTTATGGTACAAGGCTCAAGTAGTGGTGTTATTGGCGCATTATTAGGTGGCATTTTGGGTGTGATAGTCTCTCATTACATAAACCCAATTATGGCATTTTTCGGTGTTAACCTAGCTGCAATTGGTGGTTCTCTACCGGTAGATTTTGAGCCGATGCAAATTTTGGCTGTTATTGTTGGCGCTATTATTTTGAGTTTATTAGCGACTATTTTCCCTTCTTATCGTGCGGCCGCTGTCCGTCCTGCTGAGGCTCTTCGTTATGAATAATGCTTTATTATCTTGTCAGCAATTATGTAAAACCTATCAAGAAGGTCAGTTACAAACTGAAGTATTAAAACAGGTCAATATTGACATCGCTGATCATGAATTAGTTGCTATTGTTGGTTCTTCAGGTTCGGGTAAAAGTACCTTATTGCATATTTTAGGAGCACTAGATGAACCGACTAACGGCGAAGTGTTTTTTAAAGGTCAGCGTTTAGATACGTTAAGCTCAAATAAACAAGCCAAAATACGTAATCAAGATATTGGTTTTGTATACCAATTTCACCACTTATTGGCGGATTTTACCGCAACAGAAAATGTGGCAATGCCATTACTGATTGGTGGTGTTGCAGTGAGTGAGGCACGTACTCGTGCGCAAGACATGCTTGCAATGGTTGGATTAGATCATCGTTTTGAACATCGTCCATCAGAATTGAGTGGTGGTGAACGGCAGCGAGTTGCTATCGCACGTGCATTGGTGAATAACCCTGCGATCGTACTTGCGGATGAGCCTACGGGTAATTTAGATCATCAAACAGCGTTAGATATTTATGATCTGATGCGTAAGCTAAATGCAGAATCAGGTACTGCATTTTTAGTGGTAACTCATGATACTCAATTAGCTTCAAAGCTTGATCGTTGTATGCACATGCAAGACGGTATTTTAGCTGAGGTTAAGGAGAAGTAATGTTTCGACCTTTATCCCTCTATATAGGTAGTCGTTTTAATCGTTCGAAAAAACGTAATCGCATGGTGTCGTTTATCTCTTTGTCATCGATGCTTGGGATTGCCGTGGGTGTCGCGGTGATCATTATCGGTTTATCGGCGATGAATGGTTTTGAACGTGAGTTACAAACGCGAGTGCTTTCTGTTATTCCGCAAGGTGAATTGCAAGCAGTGCAACCGCCATTGAATAATTGGAAACCATTATTAAAGAAAGTTGAGCAACATCCACATATTACTGCTGCTGCACCTTATGTTGAATTTACAGCGTTACTTGAAAGAGGCACCAAACTGAAAGCTGTTGCTGTACGTGGTGTCGATCCTAAAGAACAGCTTAAAGTGAGTGAGTTACCCCGCTATGTTAAGAATAATGCATGGTCAACTTTCACCGCAGGTAAGCGAGAGGTTATTTTAGGCCAAGGTGTTGCAACTAAACTTAAACTGAAGGTTGGGGATTGGATCACAGCAATGATTCCAAATACAGATCCTCAAATGAAGTTGAGAGCGCCAAAGCGTATTCGTCTACAAGTTGTTGGTTTGCTCGCTTTAGGGGGGCAAATTGATCACAGTTTAGCCATTGTACCGTTACAAGATGCACAACAATATTTAGATATGGGACAAGGTGTCTCAGGTATCGAAATGAATGTTGATAATGTACTTGATGCACAACAAATCGTAAAAGAAGTCGGAGATACGTTGCCGGTTTATGTTTACCTTAAAAGTTGGACGCAAAAATACGGCTATTTATACCGTGATATTCAAATGGTGCGCACCATTATGTATTTGGTAATGGTACTAGTGATTGGCGTTGCTTGTTTTAATATTGTCTCGACGTTGATGATGGCAGTAAAAGATCGTGCTGCAGACATTGCGATTTTACGTACTATGGGGGCGAGTGATCGACTGATTAAATCTATCTTTGTTTGGCATGGGGTATTGTCAGGTGTACTCGGTAGTATTATTGGTTCGATATTTGGTTCTTTAATTGCGATTAACTTAACGCATATAGTTCGTGTGATAGAAAAAATTATTGGGCATCGATTTTTGTCGGGAGATATCTATTTTGTCGACTTTCTACCAACACAACTAGCTTGGCATGATGTTGTGATAGTTACCACTACAGCGATTATATTAAGTTTGATAGCAACATGGTATCCAGCAACTCGAGCAAGTCGATTACAACCAGCCCGAGTATTAAGTGCTAAGTAATAACTAGTAACGCTTTCATTCATGGTGTTAATTTAAAAACGGAGCCTCATGCTCCGTTTTTTGTTTGTGTTTTTTAGTTATTGGTATTATTGCGGTGTTTGTAGCTATCATAATTGCTGTAAAATGGCTTTTTTTGAGGAGCATTAGAAAATAAGTTCATTTATGACGGATAAATAAAAATAAAAAGCAGGGTGATTGTGGATTATTTTGTCTTTTATTTGTATTTTATGGTTACTTTTTGACCAAAGATGTGATTTTTATGACATTGGCAAGGTGCGTTTTTTTTATTTTCTTCATTTTTATTTCAGCATTTAATGTTGGTAATTTATAAAAAATAAAGGCATCTCCAGTACTGATGTAGCCTACAGATTGTCAAAAATCCTGAAAAAGATTTTTTGTCACATATAAATTACGAACACTGTTCTTTTTTTTGTGAATTTATGTTGTTTAATTTAACAGTGTCATTTTTACGTGATAATTTGTCGTTACTTAAATACAAATGTGCTGTTGTCGTTATTGGAAAGGGATTCATCCTGCATCGATATGACTGTTATTTTATAATAGACAGCTATTTGTTAATAAATAAAACAATTAGGATAGGAATTAACATGAAAAAGAATGCACTTGGTTTATTAGTAGCTTTTGCTGTAATGGCACCTGTAGCGGCACAAGCTGCTGTTCAACTTCCTGCTGGTACACAAGAAATTGGTGTTCAAGGTAACGCTAAACTAGGCAGCGGTTGGGATCTAAACCTAAACGGTTCTTACGGTACATTCGTAAAAGATAACTGGGAAGTTGGTGGTACAGCATCTGTTGCTGCTAAAGACGAAAATGATGCAGTTAGCGGTAAGCTAGGTGTGTTTACTGAGTACAACTTTGTTAACTCTACTAACTGGGTTCCTTACGTTGGTGTTGCAACTGAGCTTGCTGCTTTAAACTACAATGAAAAAGATGGCGCTAATGGCGATCTTGGTAAAAATGGCGATTCTTGGGCACTTAACCTTAAACTAGCTGGTGGTGTTAAGTACTTCATCAACCCTAACGTTGCTCTAAGCGCAGAAGTTAACTACAACATCGCAACTGACGATATTGAGTTCTCTAGCGGTAAAGCGAAAGACAGCCTAACAAACATCGTATTCGGTACTCGCTTCTACTTCTAAGTCTAAGCCTATATATTGATGATAAAAACCCGCTAATAGTTAGCGGGTTTTTTTATAGCTATTGATTGGTACATACACAATTAAGCGATGTTATTTTTTTTTATGCGTTTAATGAGCCAACTACTGAAAAGGCTTATGATCGCTATACCTAACGTAATGAAAGGAGCAACCATTAATACCATGGTCGTTACACGAGCGACACTTTCAGGTAGTAGTGTCAGTAAGTAGCCTAGTCCAGTTAATACTAATACCCAAGCAGTTGCACTTAGCCAAGCAAATCGAAAGAAATGCGCTTGGTTCTTGATTCGAAATCCCATCATTAAAGGTAATAAAGGCCGCACAACTGGAATAAATCGTGCAGCAAATAATGCCACAATACCATGTCGAATAAGCAGTTTATCTACTGTTTGCATTCGATGAGGTGGAACCATATCTACCCATCGCTTTACTTTTGGCAAATGATCAAGCCAACGGCCTTGTAAGTAAGCTAACCAACTGCCAATTGCAGCGGCAACAATTAATAAAAATACAATCAGTTTGAAATCAATGATTCCCATTGCACCCAGTGTGCCAGCTAAAATAACAATACTGTCGCAAGGTAGCGGTGCTGCTGGTAAAAATGCGCTTTCTAACCAAATAACAAAGGTGACACAAAAATAAATCATTACAATACTTTCAGGGTTTTGTAATGCTGCAAAATCTTGTTGCCATAGCGCTGAAAAAATAGATACAAATGAATCAAGCATCTATGTAGTCCTTGTAGTCAGAGTCATAATTAAAGTAAATGTCGCGGTAATTGAGTAATCTTAACTGCCTACGACTATGGGTGAAACGGTATTGAAAATTAGCAAGTGCAAGAGGTGGATACCGTTGGCGCTTAGCGCAATGACTTATTGTTTTGTGTAAGTATAGGACGACATTGTTGTCACAATTTAGAACAGGAACAAAATTCTTTTTCTCTGTTTTTGATAACTGTCGTGTTTTATGATTATTATTCGATAAAATAACGACATTATTGTTCCAGTTTTCTTGATTACTGGTAAGGCTAAAGACTGAAACTTTATGTAAAGCATATTGAGGAGTTGTTGCAGGCACAGTCATACTCGTTGCGCTTATTAATAAAACGCTTAGCAGTAAGCTAAATAGAGTAAGGTAACCCATCAATAGTATCGCCCAAGTATAAAAAACACTCTTTTACTGAAATTTATAACCAAAGGCAATGTTTTTATAAGAAATTGTAATGGAAATGAATTATTGATTATACTTCTTATTGGTTATTCTATGAATTATAAAGAAAAAGCTTCAGTCATTAACTGAAGCTTGAATGTTTTTTATTGAATGTTAGTACTTACTTATGAAGCGCTTTTTTCATTTGTGAACCGATGAAAATAAAGCTAATTCCTTCAAATATTAACGAAACACCAACAAAAATTCCTAAGAGTGACATTGAAAACTCAGGGTTATGCATTAAATTAAAGAAATAAACCCCAATTGCAGTTGATAATAAACCACTAAATACAATCCAACGCCAACCAGCAAGGTGCTCGCGGCTACTGAAACCAAATACCATTCGCGTAATACCATTAAATACCATGGTAGCAATCATAAGAACGGTAATAGTCACCAAGCCAATAAAGGGTTGTCCTAGGATGAATAAGCCACCAATGAGGTAAAAAAGGGCACTAATGACATACCAAATTTTGGTTTTCCATTGTGGAATACTAAAAGTGTGGTAAACCTGCACTAACCCGATCACTAAAAAGATCACACCAATAATGGTTGTAATAGTCATACCAGCAGCAACCGGTAAGCTAATGGCAAAAATACCCGCAAGTGCAACAATCACACCTACGATGACAAACCATTTCCAACCTTTTGTAAGTAAATTCTTCACTGGATTTTCCATATTATTTCCCTTTAATTAAATGACTAATGTTAATTAGCGACTAGTAAGTGATTGCTATTTAAGGATGTATTTCATTTTTAAATAGTAGACTGAACAATAATAATTACTAGGTATAAAATGCAGCTAATTAGCAATATAAGTTTTTGATGGCGCGATATATATAGAGAGAAGATAAAGAGGTGAGAGTTAGATCGATTAATCGTGAAATCTTGCGTATGGGAATGAAAAATGGTGTTAGTTGTTTCTCAAAAGAAGGTTTGTTAACAATAAAACTCCAAAATGATGGAGTTTTATTGTTATAACAAAGCAACAGTTAGTGGGTTTTAGGAATACGGAACTTACGCTTATTCCAGCTACGTACAACCGAGTAGCGCCATAACCATCGAATACCAAAATAACCGATTAAAGCGCTTAAGACGCTACAGATAAAGCAGCCCAATAAGAATGGAGGACCGATTTGACTCATTTGATTTAACAGGAAATCCCAAGTTAGCTCAAAATGAAATCCAACATCAGGACTATGTAAAACCCAAGCGCCTAGTTTGTAGGCACCGTAAAATAGTACCGGCATAGTCACGGGGTTGCTGACCCATACTAATGCTACAGAGAGCGGTAAATTTACGCCAAACATAATAGCTAGGCCTGCAGCCATTAACATTTGACTTGGAAGTGGAACAAAAGCCATGAATAACCCGACAGCAAATGCGCCAGATGCTGAGCGACGATTTAGGCACCATAGGTTAGGGTTATAAAGTAGATTTCCAAATATTTTTAACGCTTTTTGGCGTTTAATTACTTCATGGCTAGGCAGAAATTTTTTAATGAAATGTCTTGGCATAATAATTTTTTTTCAAACTGGCTAAGGCCATATGGTTCAAATATTTATAGCGAGTATAAGCGGATTTCTGTCGTTACATTTTTTCAATGTATTACCACCATATTGGGCTTTACTATTAATCATAGTAATCGGTGTCATTATATTTATGGTGTATCGAAATGTTATTGTTATTAGCTTTTCGCTCGCTATATCATGGGCTGTTTTTGATGCTAATCAATATATTAACGATATAGATAGTATTCCAAAAAACAGAACTAATATTATCATAGATGTAAGCGTTAGTACGCTTTTTAATGAAAATATACCCACTGAGCATTTTGAGGTGAAGGTGCTTAATTTGCACTCACAGAATGTTGATTTTGTTTTTCCACTAAGATTGATGGTGGTCTGGAAAGATCCGCCGCAATTGAAACAAGGACAAATATGGCGTTTACCCGTAAGATTGAGTCGTATTGTTGGACGAGTCAATCAAGCTGGATTTGATGGTGAGCAATATGCACTAAGCCGTAGTATTCATGGTAGTGCCGTTGTGATAAACGGTGACGCGTTGCCAATAAGATTATCATCTTCGGTGTCAGTACGGCAGCAATGGTTAGATAAAATTACCCCGTTGTTAAAAAGCACTAACAATCAAAGCTATTTAACCGCCTTAACCTTTGGACTTAGAGATGGACTTAAGGCCCAAGATTGGGTGTATTTACGTGATAGTGGCTTAGCGCATTTATTAGCCATTTCAGGGTTACATATTGGGCTAGCAATGTTAATGGGGTGGTGGTTAGGCTATTTATTGAGGTTATGCCTTCCACAAACGTACTATTGGCTGTGGTTACCTTTACTGAGTGGATTAATTTTTGCTTTAGGCTACGCGTGGTTGGCTGGATTTAGTTTGCCGACTATTCGTGCATTATTGATGTGTTTAATCGTCGGCATTTTAAGAATAACGGCAATTTATTGGCTACCTTGGCAAGTTTTGTTAATCACTTTAGGGTTATGTTTGCTGTGGGATCCCTTTGTTAGTTATAGCGCCGGATTTTGGCTATCTTTTGGTGCGGTTATCATCTTTTTAGTCATGATTATGACTGAGAATTCGCCAGTTTTAGCAAATTTAGCGTGGTATCAGCGCTGCTATCAACGAATAAAGTATCTCTGTAAATTGCAAGGGTATTTATTGTTATTAATGTTACCGATGCAGTGGTGGTGGTTTGGTGGAGTATCTTTAGCTGCACCATTGACGAATTTAATTGCTGTTCCTTGGTTAAGTATTATTACGGTTCCTTTAGTGTTAATTGGTGCGATCACTCCATGGTGGCCTTGGTTGTCGTCATGGTGTTGGCTAGTTGCTGACTTTTCTTTACTACCCGTTCTTAAAATTGCCGCATGGAGTCATGGTGCATGGATGATGTTACCTGCTTCGATAACGCCATGGTTAGTGTTGGTCGCAATAATTACGGTGTCGTGGCCATTATTCCCCTTGAGGCATTTTCGGTGGTTTTACAGCAGTATTATTTTTATTGTATTGAGTTGGCGGTGGGAAAACGATAACCAGAAACCGTCATTATGGACGCTTAGCGTGTTAGATGTAGGGCATGGGTTAGCAGTATTAATACAAAACCAACAACGTGTATTTGTTTATGATACCGGTAATGTTTGGGATGAAAATAGCATTGCAAAGTCAGTTATTGCACCGATATTGGCGGATAAGGGAATAACAACTATTGATGGGCTAGTTTTGAGTCATGCTGATAGCGATCATGCTGGCGGTAGTGATTATCTTATAGATCGTTATCAACCTTTAGAAAAATACAGTAGCGATCACCGCTTAGGTTTTTCTGAGTGTATAACCGGACAAACATGGCAATGGCAAGGACTTGAATTTGTCGTTAAGTGGCCACCTAAAGCAACGCCACGAGCCGCTAATTCAGATTCTTGTGTTATTCGCGTTCAGGCTATAAATGGTAACGGACCGAGTATCTTATTGACTGGAGATATTGACGCTAAGTCTGAACTAGTGATGTTAATGCAGGATCAAGATTGGCAATCCGATATTATAATTGTACCACACCATGGCAGCAGTAGTTCTTCAACACAAACTTTACTTGATGCAGTACAACCATCGTTAGCTGTTGTGTCTATTGGTTATTTTAACCCTTGGGGATTACCGTCAGCAACGATTGCTGCACGTTATCAAACGAATAATATTGATTGGATTAGTACTCAAGATAGTGGCCAAGTAACGGTGACAATGAGTAATAATAGCTACAGCGTAAAACAATACCGTTATCATTACTCTCAAACATGGTACAGGCCACAATGGTTAGCAAAACAATTAAATAACAGTTATTGACTGTGCTGACTGTTGTTTTTATGAGCAGAAAAAGCCCTTTAATAAAAAAGGATTGTGGACAAATTTGGTTGATAGCAATCTTAAGGGTAGAATAGAGACACTGTATTTTATCAATATTGGCATTCATGACGCAATTAACAGAAAAATCAACCAAAGATACTTATAAAAGACTATGGCCTTATATCAAGATCTATAAAGCAGGTATTATTGTCGCTGTTATTGCGCTGATTATTAATGCTGCTGGTGATACCTTGATGCTGTCGATGCTCAAACCGTTGCTTGATAAAAGTTTTGGTGGCTTTGACAGTATGGACTCAGGTTTCCTTGCCATGATGCCTATTTATCTTGTTGGCTTAATGATCATGCGTGGCGCTAGTGGTTTTGTATCCACTTACTGCTTATCGTGGGTTTCCGGTAATGTTGTAATGAGTTTACGCCGAGAACTCTTTCAGCATTTCATGAAAATGCCAGTGGCGTTCTTTGATAAAGAAGCATCTGGGGCATTATTATCACGTATTACTTATGACTCTGAGCAAGTCGCTTCTGCAACCAGTAGTGCATTAGTAAGTATTGTCCGTGAAGGCGCCTCTATTATTGGCTTAATGATATTGATGTTTTGGAATAGCTGGCAGTTATCGGCTATTTTGATCGTCATTGCGCCTATCGTTGCTATTAGTATTAGTATTGTTTCAAAACGTTTTCGAAAAATCTCACGTAGTATGCAAGAGGCGATGGGGTCTGTGACTTCTTCGGCGGAGCAAATGCTAAAAGGCCATAAAGTTGTATTAAGTTATGGTGGTCAAGAAGTAGAGAAGCACCGTTTTGATTATGTAAGTAATTTAATGCGTCGCCAATCGATGAAACTGGTTTCTGCGCAGGCTATTGCCAATCCAATCATCCAGCTTATTGCTTCTTCTGCTTTAGTGGTGGTATTAATTCTTGCGAATACACCATCATTACGCGACTCATTAACGCCGGGTACTTTTGCAGTAGTATTTGGTGCGATGTTTGGCTTAATGCGTCCATTGAAATCATTAACGAATGTGACCTCTCAATTCCAACGTGGTATGGCTGCGTGTCATACATTGTTTGATTTGATGGATTTAGAAACAGAAAAAGATACTGGTAAGCATGAAGTTGAGCGAGTTAAAGGTGATGTGTCAGTACAAAATGTTACTTTTACTTACCCAACCAAAGACACGCCAGCGCTACGTAATGTGAGCTTTGAACTCCCTGCGGGTAAAACGGTTGCACTTGTCGGTCGTTCTGGCTCAGGTAAAAGTACCATTGCTAATTTGTTGACCCGTTTTTACGATATTGATTCGGGCGCACTACGTTTAGATAATGTTGAGCTACAAGATTACACTTTATTGAACTTACGCTCTCAAGTTGCAGTTGTATCGCAAAACGTCCATTTATTTAATGACACGATTGCTAATAATATTGCTTATGCCAGTGGCGAAGCATACACCCGTGCAGATATTGAACGTGTAGCAGAACTTGCTTATGCCATGGACTTTATAAAAGACATGGAGCATGGACTTGATACTGTTATTGGTGAAAATGGTGTGAGTTTATCTGGTGGTCAACGTCAGCGTCTTGCCATTGCACGCGCATTGTTACGTAATGCCCCAGTATTGGTGCTTGATGAAGCAACCTCTGCTTTAGATACCGAATCTGAACGTGCTATTCAGCAGGCATTGGATGAGTTGCAAAAAGATCGCACAGTATTAGTGATTGCTCACCGTTTGTCGACGATTGAAAATGCTGATCAGATCTTAGTGGTCGATGATGGTGAAATTATTGAGCGTGGTACACATGGTGAATTAATTAGTCATGACGGTGCTTATGCGCAACTTCATCGTATTCAATTTGGTGATTAATTGTGGCGGCATTGATTGAAGCTATGTGGTATCAACCTGTTCTTAAAGGTAAAGCACAGGTTGTCTATTTACTGTTATGGCCATTATTGTGGCCTCTCAGTTTGTTATTTGGTTTATTAAGCCGTCGTAAGCGACAGCAATACGCTAATGGCAAAAAAATAGCATATCGAGCCCCGGTGCCGGTTGTTATTGTCGGTAATATTACCGCTGGTGGTAATGGTAAAACGCCAGTAGTGGTGTGGTTAGTCGAACAGCTACTAGCACAAGGGTTAAAACCTGGTGTTGTCTCACGTGGTTACGGCGGTAAAGCACCGTATTATCCGTATTTTGTTGATCATGATACCAGCACCAATATTGCAGGTGATGAGCCAGTACTTATTCGCCGTAGGACAGGGGTGCCAGTTGCTGTTGCTCCCGTTCGCAGTGATGCAGTAAAGCTACTATTAAAGCATGATGTTGATGTCATTATTACTGATGATGGGCTACAACATTATGCGCTTGCACGTGATATTGAATTAGTTGTCATTGATGGCCAACGCCGATTTGGTAATCAACATTTATTGCCATTGGGACCATTGCGTGAATCGTGTCAGCGTTTAAATGAGGTTGATTTTTTAATTTGCAATGGTGGTAAAGCGGATACTGATGAAGCAGCAATGCATTTAGCACCGTCAGAATTAATCAATATTAAAACTGGCGCTCGTTGTGCTGCTACTTCTTTAACCGCCGTTGTGGCGATGGCTGGTATTGGTAATCCTGCGAGATATTTTGCGACATTAGATGCGTTAGGAGTAAAGCCTGTTGTGTGTCAGCCTTTTGCTGATCACCAACCATTTACTCATCAAACATTGTTCGATTTAGCCCAACAAGGGCAACATTTAGTTATGACTGAAAAAGATGCGGTAAAATGTTACCCATTTGCTGAGGATAATTGGTGGTATCTGCCTGTTGATGCAGTTATTTCCGAGCCACAAGCATCAGCTATTATTAAACGGATTATAGAGGTTAAGGAAAAGTATGGATCACCGTCTGCTTGAAATCGTTGCTTGCCCTGTATGTAAAGGTAAGTTGAATTTCGATAAAGAAAATAATGAATTAGTGTGTAAGTTTGATCGTCTTGCTTATCCTATCGATGACGGTATTCCAGTCTTACTTGATTCTGAAGCGCGTACATTAAGCTCTGATGAGGTTAAGTAATGGCATTTACTGTTATTATTCCAGCACGTTATCAATCAACTCGTTTACCGGGTAAGCCGTTAGCAGATATTGCGGGCAAACCAATGGTACAATGGGTATATGAGCAAGCGTGTAAATCTGGTGCAGATCAAGTGATTGTGGCAACAGATGATCAGCGTATTGTTGATGTTGTACAAGGCTTTGGTGGTGAAGTATGTTTAACACGTGCTGATCACCAATCAGGCACTGAACGTTTAGCTGAAGTCGTGGCTAAATATCAACTTGCTGATGATCATATTGTGGTTAATGTGCAAGGTGATGAACCACTTATCCCTGATACGATTATTCGCCAAGTTGCAGACAATATTGCGCACTTTAATGCACCGATGGCAACTTTAGCGGTAGAAATCGATCATCATGATGAGATTTTTAATCCTAATGCCGTAAAGGTTGTGACGGATAAAGACGGTTACGCACTGTACTTTAGTCGCGCTGCGATTCCTTGGGATCGTGATAATTTTGCCCAGCAACCGCGTATTGTTCATCATAACCTTTTACGCCATATTGGGATTTATGCTTACCGTGCAGGGTTTATTAATACGTATATTAATTGGCAGCCAAGCCCACTGGAACATATTGAATCATTAGAGCAACTGCGAGTGCTTTGGTATGGTGAGAAAATTCATGTTGATGTCGCAATTGATGCGCCACCAGCAGGGGTTGATACACCTGAAGATTTAGAAAAAGTGCGTCAGTTAGTTGGCTAATTAGCTCACAAAGTTAATACTGCATAATAAAAAACCGAGTATCGTTTACTCGGTTTTTTTGTCTTTAAATTAATCTACGGAAGTAGTTTATTCAGCGATTTTTACACGAATACGGCTTTTATCAACCATCATTTCATGAAGTGCTTTCATTGCGCGAATTGCTTGCTCGTCATCAGCCATTTCAACAAATGCAAATCCTTTTGACTTACCTGTTTTTTCGTCTAATACAAGGTTACACGCACTAATTTTGCCAAATTCTTCAAACATTTTATGAATTTGAACTTCAGCTGTGCTGCGAGAAAGGTTACGGATTAAAAGTTTCATGAATTAAATTCTTAATTAAGTAATAAGAGATTATTTTACCATGAAATAAAGCAAAGCATATTGAGATTAGAATGAAATAATAAGATTAAAGTAATTCTTGAACAGTATTACTTTAATAGTTATGCAAAAAGCGAACTGAGAAAAAAAAGCCAGATACCTCATAATGTGGGATCTGACTTTAAATTAATTAACTAAAATATGACATTGTAAAACCTATAAAGTCTCTGGTTTTACCTTTTCTGCCTGTAGATGCTCAGTTTTTGGGTCTAACAGTTTGCTGGTAATACGTTGCCATAATTGCCCTAAACGCTCATGTTCAACAATTTCCATTTGAGTCAGAGAGGTTGCATTAGGAATGAAATTACGCATTTTATTACTCGCTCTAAAGTTAGTTGGTGCTGCAATTGGCTGCAATCCTGCTTGATGGAAATAATAAAGTGCACGTGACATTTGGCTAGCAGATGTTACTAGAATCATATTCTTATCTTTAACGACATCGGCGGCTTGGAAAGCTTCTTCTTTCGTGTCTTTTGTTGACTCAAATAATAAAATATCACGCTTATTTACACCTAGTGCTATTGCTAAGTGAGCCATTAAACGCGCGTGGCTAATACCATGAGAAGCAATCCCCCCGAATCCTGATAAGATCAGCTTGGCGTCAGGATACATGCGGAAAATACGGATCCCTTCGACTAAACGAGTAATAGCGGTTGGAGATAACTCTGAGGTTATAGGGAAGGTTTTATCAATTACTTGACCACTGCCTAATACCATTACGTAGCTAATAGGTTTAGTGGTACTCACAAATGCTGGGTTTTCTTGTTCTAATGGTCGTAGTAACGATGTTGTTAATGGTTGGAATGAACATAAAAAGATACCGATCAAAGAGACACTAACCAAAATCGAGGCTAACTTTTTTTGGCGTGTAAACCACAGTACGCATAAACCAATAGCGCCGACTAATAATAGAAACGGGAGCGGCATTAGTATCGCAGAGATGATTTTTTTTAGTATAAACATAATATGTCGTCCGAAATTTCAGCAGTTGAGCAATAAAACCGATCACAAGCCTTTATTCCTTTACTGCTTGTGAGAAAATAAGTCACATTCTAGAGTCGCTATCATAACGTAAATGAGCCATGAAAAAAGACCGAAATTTTGACGATTTAGCGAAAAAGTTCGCTGAAAATATTTATGGCACAGCGAAAGGCCAAATACGACAAACTGTTGTTTGGCAAGATATTGAATATATATTGGAACAATTGAATGCAGCCTCACCTTTGCAAGTTTTGGACGCTGGTGGCGGCATTGGACAAATATCTCAAAAAATAGCAGCACTTGGACATCAAGTGACGTTATGTGATCTTTCTAGCGAAATGTTGACATTAGCAGAACAAGAAATTGCTAAAAACGGCTTAGTTGAGCAATATCGATTAGTACATTCACCGATACAAGAAATCAGTGAGCACATCCCAGCACCTGTTGATTTAATTCTCTTTCATGCAGTGATGGAATGGCTAGTTGATCCGATTACAACATTAATGGGTTTATTAGATAACGTAAAACCAGGTGGTGTTATTTCGGTAATGTTTTATAACTACAATGGATTACTGTTTAAGAATTTGATTTGTGGCAATCTAACCCATATAGAACAGGGGATGCCACATCGTAAACGGTTTAAGTTACAACCTCAGCAAGGTATAAAACCTGATGAAGTATATCAGTGTCTAACTGAGGCTGGGTTTGACATAATGGGTAAAACCGGCGTACGCACATTCCATGATTACATGCACCACGATCGAATGGGTGATTACAGTTTCGAACAAGTTCTTGATATGGAGCAAAAGCTTTGTCGTCAGGAACCTTTTTTGTCATTAGGCCGTTATATTCATGTGTATGCGCGTAAGCCACTCACAGAAGCAACGCCAACATTGATGGCAAATTTAAATCATAGCAATAAGGACAAGGGATGAGTGAAGTTACCCAGACTGTTCCTGAGTTGGTAAATTGGGTCAAAAATAATGAGTTTGCCCTTAATTTACCAACAGAACGGCTGGCGTTCTTGTTAGCGATTGCGGTATTAAGTGGCGATCGCTTTGATGAAGAATTAGGGGAAGGTGAGTTGGTTGATGCATTTCGTATTGTTAGCGATATGTTCGGCCAAACCAAGGAAACCCTGGCATTTCGCGCCAATAACGCCATTAATGAATTGGTAAGACAGCGGTTAATATCACGCTTTACCAGTGAGGTTACTGACGGTGCTAGCATTTATCGACTAAGTCCGTTAGCGCTCGGTATTACTGATTACTACGTGCGACAACGTGAGTTTTCAACGCTAAAACTATCCATTCAATTAGCAATGGTAGCTGATGAAATAAATAAAGCAGCGACAGCTGCACAAGAAGGCGGTGATGAAAAGCATTGGCGTCAAAATGTGCATGCAGTATTAAAATACTCAGTGGCTGAAATATTTGACCGTATTGATTTAAACCAACGCGCAATGGATGAGCAGCAGCAACAAGTTAAGCTCGATATTGCTGAATTATTAAATCAAGATTGGCAAGCCGCAATTAGTAGTTGTGAAGCATTACTGGATGAAACATCATCAACCTTGCGTGAATTGCAGGATACGTTGCAAGCAGCCGGTGATCAGCTTCAAAGTCAGTTACTTGCTATTCAAGAAGCAACTCAAGGACATGATGATCTCGATTTTGTTGATGGTATGATTTACATCCTCCAAATGAAGTTAGATCGCATTATTAGTTGGGGTCAGCAAACAATTGATTTATGGATTGGTTATGACCGCCATGTACATAAATTTATTCGTACTGCGATTGATATGGATAAAAACCGCGCCTTTAGTCAACGACTGCGTCAATCTGTCACCGATTACTTTGATGCGCCGTGGTTGCTGACGTTTGCGGATGCTGAACGTTTACTTGATATGCGTGATGAAACCTTGATGTTACGTGATGATGAAGTAACAGGTATCGTTCCTGGAGAGATGGAATTCGAAGAGCTTGATTTGGTTAACGATCAATTGGCTGAGAAAGTCGGTTTGATGTTACAAGCACATAAAGCGACAGGTGCACCAATTAATTTGAGCGTTTTACTTAAAGACTATTTGTCACAACATCCGTATGCACAACACTTTGATTTAGCACGGATTGTGATTGATCAGGCAGTAAGGATGGGGTATTCCGAAGCTGATTTCAACGCCATTCAGCCTGATTGGGAAGCAATTAACGAATACGGAGCTAAGGTACAAGCCCATGTCATTGACAAATATTGAAGAATTTATGCCGGAGAAGTTGGCAAAAGCGATAGCTAATCCACTTTTCCCTGCGCTAGATAATGCATTACGTTCTGGCCGTCATATTTCAAGTGAAGATTTAGATAACCATTCTTTTTTAATTGAATTTGAGAAAGAATTAGCGATGTTTTACCGCCGCTATAATGCTGAATTAGTGCGTGCACCTGAAGGCTTTTTATACTTGCGTCCACGCTCAACATCATTGATTGGTCGTTCAGTATTATCTGAAATCGATATGCTCGTTGGTAAGGTATTGTGTTTTCTTTACCTTAGCCCGGAACGTTTAGCACATGAAGGTATTTTTACCAATCAAGAGCTTTTTGATGAGTTGCTAGTATTAGCTGATGAACAAAAGCTAATGAAGCTTGTTACTAATCGTGCCTCAGGTTCAGATCTCGATCGTGAAAAGCTGTTTGATAAAGTGAAAACAGCACTGCGTCGTTTACGTCGTCTAGGGATGCTAATTCCTATTGGCGAAAATGGCAAATTTCGTATCAGCGAATCTGTATTCCGTTTTGGTGCTGATGTCCGTACTGGCGATGATGTCCGTGAAGCGCAGTTACGATTAATTCGTGACGGTGAAGCAGTGGTGCACCAGCAAGCGTCAAGTCAGTCAAGTTTGCTTGATGATATTGACACCAATAATCAAGAAGCGCTTGAAATGCAGCAAGATGTAGAGCAAGCAGGACAGGAGAGTAGTATTTAATGGAACGCGGCAAGTATCAATCGCTCACCATGGTTAACTGGAACGGCTTTTTTGCACGTACCTTTGATATTGATAACCTGGTGACAACGCTTTCAGGCGGTAACGGTGCGGGTAAATCTACCACCATGGCAGCGTTTATCACTACACTGATCCCAGATCAAAGCTTACTTCACTTTCGTAATACCACAGAAGCGGGTAGTTCAAATGCATCCCGCGATAAAGGCCTTCACGGTAAATTAAAGCCGGGTGCCTGTTATGCTGCGCTGGATGTGGTTAACTCAAAGCAACAACGCATTATCTTTGCCGTTAAATTACAGCAAGTTGCTGGTCGTGATAAGAAAGTAGACATTAAGCCCTTTTTGATTCAAGGCTTACCATCACATATAAAACCTGCTGAAATTTTAGTTGAAACGATTTCTGAAAACCAAGCACGTGTTCGTCAGCTTAATGATGTTAAAGACCTTGTTAGCCAATATGAAGGGGTGCAATTTAAAACATTTAACTCGGTAACTGATTACCATGTGCAAATGTTTGAAATGGGCGTATTACCAAAGAAATTACGTAATAGCCAAGATCGTTCAAAATTCTATCGTCTTATTGAAGCCTCTTTATACGGTGGTATTTCAAGTGCGATCACTCGCTCACTACGTGACTACTTATTACCGCATAATTCAGGGGTAAAAAAAGCCTTCCAAGATATGGAAGCGGCATTACGTGAAAACCGTATGACGTTAGAAGCGATTAAGTTAACTCAAAGTGATCGTGACTTATTTAAGCATTTAATCTCTGAAGCAACGAATTATGTTGCTGCTGACTATATGCGTCATGCTAACGAACGCCAACAGAAACTTGATCAAACACTACGTTTGCGTGGTGAGTTAATGGGGTCACGTCAAACGCTTATTGATCAGCAATCATCGTTAAATAACATGAATGCAGAACTAGCCGAGCTGATCGATCAGGAAAGCGCGCTAGAACAAGATCATCAATCAGCGTCGGATCACTTACAATTGGTTCAAGCAGCAGTACGTCAAGCTGAGAAAATTGAACGTTATAAAGAAGATCTTGAAGAGCTGACAGAGCGTCTTGAAGAGCAAGTGATGGTGGTTGAAGAGGCTGCTGAACAATTAGCAATTGCCGAAGAACAATCACAGTTAACTGAAGAAGAAGTTGATAGCTTAAAAACTCAGTTGGCCGATTACCAGCAAGCGCTAGATATGCAGCAGACACGAGCTCTGCAATATCAACAAGCGTTACAAGCGTTAGAAAAGGCGCGCCAGTTATCGGGTGATCACCAAATGCTTGCTGATCAAGCGCCACCTTACTTATCTCAGCTAAAACAACAGCAAGAACAACAAACCACTGCTTTATTGGCATTGAAGCATAAGCTTGATATGTCATCAGCAGCGGCGCAACAGTTTGAAAAAGGGTTAGCGATTGTTACCACTATTGCTGGTGTGGTTGATCGTACTAATGCTAGCGATAAAGCCCGTGAGTTAATTGAGCATGGCCGCCAACTTCGTTCGGTCTCTGAGCGCGGTGAGCAGCTAAAAGCACAATATCGTGATCTAGAACGCAGTGTGCGTAGTCAACGTCAAGCGATTGAATTAGCAGAAACTTACGCGAAAAAGTTTGCAACGACTATTGATGGCGAATTGGCATTAGCCGAAGAGCAAGCCCGTCATGAAGCAACATTAGAAAGTTTAGAACAAGATCAAGCAAGTTTGGTTGAGCAACGTAATGACATGCGTCATAACGAGCAAGGACTAGCTGTACGTATTACGGCACTTGAAGCCTCTGCTCCGGCGTGGATTGCGGCATCTGATGCACTGGAAGTTCTTGCAGATCAAGCGAATGCAGAATTAACCAGCAGCCAAGCCGTAATGGATGCGATGCAAGTAACACTTGATAATGAACGTCAAGTGTCAGCTAAACGTGATCAGTTAGCGCTACAAAAGCAAACGTTAGAGCATGATATTGAACGTTTGGCACAGCCGGGCGGCAGTGATGATTCGGGTTTACGAGCGTTAGCGGAGACTCTTGGCGGTACCATGTTATCTGAAATTTATGATGACATTACCCTTGCTGATGCTCCTTATTTCAGCGCAATGTATGGCCCATCTCGTCATGCGATTATTGTCCCTGATTTAAGCGGTATTAAAGAAAAGCTAATTGCACTTGATGATTGCCCTGATGATTTATATATCATTGAAGGTGATGCGGATTCATTTGACGACAGTGGCTTTGATGTTGATGAACTTGAAAATGCAGTATGTGTGCATCTTAATGATCGCCAGCTACGTTATTCACGTTTTCCAAAAGTACCATTATTTGGTCGAGCAGCCCGTGAGCAGCGTTTAGAGTTTTTGCGTGATGAACGTGATCAAGTGGTCGAAGATCACGCTAAAGCGGCATTTGACTCGCAAAAACTGCAGCGTTTGTACCAAAGCTTTAACAGTTTTGTTGCGACGCATATGGCGATTGCGTTTAATGCCGATCCTGAAGTTGAACTTAAACAAGCACGTGATCAACGTAATCAGATCATGCGTCAGTTAGCTGAATCACAAGCGCAAGAGCAACAACAACGCGCTCAATTAGCCGCTGCGCGCGAAGGTTTAACTTTACTGGGTAAGTTAAATCCAGTGGTCACTTTGCTTGAAGACGAAACATTAACTGAGCGCTTTGCTGAGGTTGAACAACAACTTGCGCAAATGGATGAAGCTCGTAACTATCTTGATCGTTACGGCAAATCATTAATTGAACTTGAAAGTCTGGTATCAGCTCTTGATGCCGATCCTGAACAGTTTGATGCACTACAAGCTAATTACGAAGCCGCTGATCAAAAACTGCAACAATTGAAAACCTTGATTTTTGCGGTTGCTGATTTAGCCGAACGTCGTCATCACTTTAGCTATGCTGATTCAGTTGAGTTATTAAGTAAGAGTTCTGAGCTTAACGAGCAGCTAAAGCTAAAATTAGCGATAGCAGAACAGCAGCGTAACAGTGCCCGTGAAAGTTTAAAACAATCACGCGCACAAGCTAACCAATATAACCAGTTGATGGCATCACTGAAAAGTTCTCATCAAGCGAAAAATGAAACAGTGCTTGAGTTTGAACGTGAGCTTCAAGAACTTGGCGTTCGCGCTGATGTCGAAGCTGAAGAGCGAGCATTGGTTCGTCGTAATGAATTGAATGAACGTTTACACAGTTCTCGTAACCGTCGCAGTATGTTAGAAAAATCAACCACCTCAATTGAGCTTGAAATGAAAGGCTTGATGAAGCGTTTACGTAAAGTTGGTAAAGATTACCAAGATTTCCGTAAGCTGGTTGTAAATGCAAAAGCAGGCTGGTGTGCTGTCTTACGTCTTGCTCGTGAAAGTGATGTTGAGCGTCGTTTACACCGTCGTGAAATGGCATATATGTCTGCAGATGAACTACGTTCATTATCGGATAAAGCATTAGGTGCATTGCGTCTTGCGGTTTCAGATAATGAAAATTTACGTGATGCGCTACGGGCATCAGAAGATGTTGCGCGTCCTGAACGTAAAGTCTTGTTCTATATTGCGGTGTATCAGCATCTGCGTGAGCGTATTCGCCACGATATTATTCGTACTGATGATCCAGTCGAAGCCATTGAAGAAATGGAAGTTGAACTGGCACGTCTAACCGAAGAGTTGACTGCACGTGAGCAACGTCTAGCGATTAGCTCTGATTCAGTTGCTAATATTATTCGTAAGACAATTCAGCGTGAGCAAAACCGTATTCGTATGCTTAACCAAGGCTTACAAAATATTGGATTTGGTCAAGTGCGTGGTGTACGTCTTAACGTTAAAGTACGTGATACTCATGAATCGTTATTACTCGGCTTAATTGATCAAAAAGATCAGCATAATGATTTGTTTGGCAATAATCGCCTAACGTTCTCAGAAGCGATTGCGAAATTATTCCAACGTTTAAATCCACATATTGATATGGGTCAGCGTTCACCGCAAATTCTGGGTGAAGAGTTACTTGATTACCGTAACTATTTAGAGCTGAACATTGAAGTTAACCGTGGTACTGATGGCTGGCTCCAAGCTGAATCTGGCGCATTATCGACTGGTGAAGCGATTGGTACTGGTCAGGCAATTTTGTTGATGGTTGTACAAAGCTGGGAAGAAGAATCTCGTCGTTTACGCGGTAAAGATATTATTCCTTGTCGTTTGTTATTCCTCGATGAGGCAGCGCGTTTAGATGGTAAATCTATTGCGACCTTATTTGAGTTATGTGAACGTTTAGATATGCAGTTATTAATTGCGGCACCTGAAAATATTAGTCCTGAAAAAGGTACGACCTATAAATTAGTGCGTAAAATATTTAAGGATCGTGAACACGTACACGTAGTGGGTTTACGCGGTTTTGGTAACAAACCAAAAGTGGAAATGCCAGTACAGACACTCCTTGATATTGAACCTGTGTAAACAGTAATTATATTCAGTAACTCTCTTGAGTATGCCAATAAAGCCAGCAGTGATGCTGGCTTTTTTTATGGATTAAATTAGGTATTGAGTCTTTTTTTAATACAACTAATTCGAAGTTAGGACGTGAAGGTTAGTTATCATTGACTATAATTTCACCAATCCATTTATCATTTGATGAATGGTGTACCGCTATAGTAATGATTACAGAGAGGTCATCGATGGCTAATACTGAAATTACAGAGCAGGAAAGAGGTCGCTATGAATGGTGGGCCTTTTTATTCATCACTATTTTTTTATTTCCGTTGTTATCCGCAGCCTTAGTCGGCGGCTACGGTTTCACTGTATGGGCGTTGCAAGTCTTTGTCTTTGGTCCACCTGGACACGGTTAGGTTGTAATGCTGTGGGTGGAATAAATAACGGAGAGTGAAACAATGCTGACATTCATAAAAAAAATATGGCTGACTTTTTGGCGTCCAGCCGCAAAGATAAGTCTTGGTGTACTCACTCTCGGTGGGTTTATTTCAGGCATTATCTTTTGGGGAGGATTTAATACCGCATTAGAAGTGGCTAATACAGAAAAATTTTGTATTAGTTGCCATTCAATGCGGGATACGGTTTACCCTGAATTGCAAGGGACTATTCATTGGGAAAATAATGCTGGAGTGAGGGCGACGTGTCCTGATTGTCATGTTCCTCATAATTGGACTGATAAAATTGCTCGTAAGATGCAAGCCAGTAAAGAAGTTTTTGGTGCTATTGTCGGCACTATCGATACCCCTGCAAAATTTGAAGCCAAGCGGTTAGAACTGGCTCAGCATGAATGGAAACGTTTTGCTGCTAATAAATCCCTCGAATGTAAAAGTTGCCATAGCTACTCCAGTATGAAATGGGATGAAATGTCACCTCGTGCACAAGTACAAATGAAGCAGGCAGCCGCTAAAGATCAAAGCTGTATTGACTGCCACAAAGGTATCGCTCATCACTTACCCGCTAACATGGATTCTTCAGGCGGCATGATTTCTGAATTAGCCACAGTGGCGCAGAATACTGATTATGAAAAAGGCAATACTTACTACAGTATGCAGTTTATCCCTATGTTTGAAGATGAAGCGAAAACACAAGATGGTGGTTCATTAGAGCCAGCTTCAGCAGTGAAAGTCGTTGCGGTAAAAGATGATATGTTACAAATTGAAATTAGTGGTTGGCGTAAAGAAAAAGGGTTTGGGCGGGTAATTAATCAAGACTTTGGGATGAATATTCCAACGGCAGCATTAAGTAAAACGGCCGCTCAAAATAATAAGATTGTGACTGGAACAACCGAGAAAGAAGATGATGTAACAGGACTGAAGTGGCAGCAAGTCAGCGCAATACTATGGGTAGAAAAAGCGAAGTTTGTCAGTAATATCAATGATATTTGGTCGGTTGCACAATCGGCTTATAAAACCAATTGTAGTGTTTGTCATACTCAACCTGCAGAAAATCATTTTGATGCTAATACTTGGCCGGGAATGTTTAATGGCATGTTAGCGTTTGTGAATTTTGATACCGACAGCGAAGCTATTGTTTTGAAATATTTACAAAATCACTCATCAGATTTTGCTAAAGAAAAACATTAACAGCGGATCCCGTTTATAAAGAGGAAAGATCTATGTCTTTGAGTCGGCGCAAATTTTTACAAGGGTTAGCGACAACCAGTGCCGCTTCCGTGATTGGTCCTGGATTATTATTGCAAGTGGCACAAGCAACTGAAGCTAATGCGACGACAACAGGAGAAGCCCCAGGTATTTGGAAGGTATCAGGTTCTCATTGGGGGGCATTTCGAGCTCGTATTTATAATGGTCAAGTAGCTGAAATTAAGCCATTAGAATTCGATAAAAATCCTACAGATATGTTAAATGGGATCAAAGGATTAATTTATAGCCCTTCGCGGGTGCGTTATCCAATGGTGCGTCTAGATTGGCTCAAGAAAAATAAATACAGTGGTGATACTCGAGGTAATAATCGTTTTGTACGGGTGACATGGGATGAAGCGTTAGATTTGTTTTATCAAGAGTTACAACGGGTACAGAAAGATTATGGCCCGTGGGCATTACATGCCGGTCAAACCGGGTGGCGAGAAACGGGGCAGTTCCAAAGCTGTACTTCACATATGCAGCGCGCTGTTGGTATGCATGGTAATTTTATTAAGAAGGTCGGTGATTATTCTACTGGTGCAGGTCAAACTATTTTGCCTTATGTTTTAGGCTCGACAGAAGTTTATGCGCAAGCAACGACATGGTCGACAGTACTTAAAGATTGTAAGACATTGATATGGTGGTCAAATGATCCGATTAAAAATGGTCAAGTTGGCTGGCAATGCGAAACTCATGGTGCGTATGATTATTATGCCCAATTAAAGCAGAAGGTGGCTGACGGTAAGATCCGCATGATCTCTGTCGATCCAGTGGTATCAAAATCGCAAAAATATTTTAATTGTGAACACCAATACGTCAACCCTCAAACTGATGTGCCTTTCATGCTTGCTATTGCGCATACACTGTATAAAGAAGATCTGTACGATAAGCAATTTCTTGAAATCTATACGCTGGGTTTCAATGAATTTTTGCCTTATTTACTGGGTACTGGCAAAGATAAAATAGCCAAAACACCGGAATGGGCAGAGCCTATTTGTGGCGTTAAAGCTGATGCTATTCGAGAGTTTGCCCGTAGTTTAGTTAAAGATCGTACTATGTTGATGTTTGGCTGGGCAGTACAACGCCAACAACATGGTGAGCAGCCATACTGGATGGGGGCGGTGTTGGCATCGATGCTGGGTCAGATTGGCTTACCTGGTGGTGGAGTGTCTTATTCACATTTCTATAGTGGTGTCGGTTTACCATTTAGTACTGCAGCAGGGCCTGGGGGATTTCCTCGAAATGTTGATGAAGGTCAGGAGCCTATTTGGAATAATAATGACTTTAAAGGCTACAGCTCAACGATTCCAGTTGCTAGATGGATTGATGCCATTATGGAACCCGGCAAAAATATTCAATATAACGGCAGCAAGGTCGTATTACCTGATATTAAGATGATGGTATTTAGTGGTTGCAACCCATGGAATCATCATCAGCAACGTAATCGAATGAAAGAGGCCTTTAGAAAGCTTCAAACCGTGGTTAATATTGATTATACATGGACACCAACATGCCGTTTCTCCGATATTGTATTACCTGCCTGCACTCAATTTGAACGTAGCGATTTAGATCAATACGGTACATATTCAACCAGCGGTGTATTGGCTATGCATAAACTGGTTGATCCTCTTTTCCAATCAAAAACAGATTTTCAGATATTCACTGAATTAACCCAGCGCTTTGGTAAAAGTAAACAATATACTCGCGGTATGACAGAAATGCAGTGGATTGAACAACTGTATAATGATTGTCGTAAAGCCAATAAAGGTAAGCATGAAATGCCAGAGTTTAAACAGTTTTGGCAACAAGGATTAGTCGAATTTCCAACAGATCAAACCTATGTTAGTCATGCTGCTTTTAGAGAGGATCCTGAAATTAATGGTCTCGGAACGCCTTCTGGATTTATTGAAATTTATAGCCGTAAAATTGCTCGTTATAACTACCAGCATTGCCAAGGCCACCCGATGTGGTTTGAAAAAGAAGAACGTTCACATGGCGGACCTAAATCGGATAAATTCCCTTTTTGGCTTCAATCTTGTCATCCAAATAAACGCTTACACTCACAGATGTGTGACTCCGAAGAATTTCGTAATACCTATGCGGTAAAAGGCCATGAACCGGTATATATCAACCCACAAGATGCCAAGAAAAAAGGCATTAAAGATGGTGATATTGTGAGGGTGTTTAATGATCGTGGGCAGTTGTTAGCGGGGGCGGTGCTTTCTGAACATTATCCTACGGGGGTTATTCGTATTCAAGAAGGAGCGTGGTTCGGACCTCTTAATAATGATATTGGTGCTATCGATACTTATGGCGATCCTAATACATTAACGATTGATATTCCTACGTCTGAACTTGCGCAAGCAACCAGTGCTAATACCGTCGTGGTCGATTTTGAAAAGTACACTGGCAAAGTGCCTCCCGTTACGTCATTCAGTGGGCCTATCTATGTTAGTTAATTAAAAACATAGATTGTGATCAATAATAAAGAGCGACTACGGTAGCTCTTTATTCATTTATTATACTATTAACAGGTGATTGTAATTAAGAGAGTATGAAATGGTTGATAATAATGAATTTCCTGAAGGTGATGATTTATCCGGTGTAAAAAAGCGTAATGTGCCAGTATTTGGACAAGGTAATAGTACTTTGGTCGCTGCGGGTGGTGAAGCTGGTGTACAGCAGTTGGTGACAGACTTTTACCATTACATTGATAGTTTGCCTGAAGCTGCAACAATACGTGCAATGCATAGTGATGATCTTAGTGAATCCCGGCAGAAATTAGCCACATTTTTGATTGGATGGATGGGAGGAGAAGATCGTTATGTTGAGCGTTATGGACGTATGAATCTTGCAGGTGCTCATCGACATATGGCTATTGGTCAGGATGAGAAACAAGCATGGCTAATGTGTATGCAAAAAGCATTAGATGCTCAACCTTATGATGAGTTATTAAAACGATTTATTATGGTGCAATTATCTTTTCCTGCAGAAATGTGCCGTAATCGCAATTAATCTTAATGGTATTAAGTTGTTGGTAAAATAGATGTGCTTTCATTGAGCTTGAATCTATTCCAAACTGGAATGGATTGCTATCCTAGCTTTCACTATTCGAGATCCCAAATCACCGTTATTATTCTGCTATCAATGTGTTAACTAATAAAGTGATAGTAAATGGAATTAGGTGTAGATGTACTTGCTATTTTATTTTGTGTAGCGCTGGCTGCTGGGTTTATTGATGCTATTGCTGGTGGCGGCGGTATGCTTACGGTTCCTGCGCTATTATCTGTTGGTATTCCTCCGGCTCAAGCATTAGCGACTAATAAATTACAAAGCTCATTTGGTAGTTTTTCAGCTTCTTGGTATTTCGTACGCAATGGGTTAGTTAGTTTAAAACAAATGCGGTTAGCGATTGCCTGTACATTTGCTGGCTCAGCAATTGGAGCCATATTAGTACAACATATTGATGCTAGTGTATTAACAAGCCTTATTCCAGTTTTACTGATTTGTATTTCATTATATTTTTTATTGTCACCAAATATTGGTGTAGGTGGTGGTACTCCTAAGTTATCAGAAGCAGCATTTGCATTTTCTGTCGGTACGAGTATTGGTTTTTATGATGGTTTTTTTGGCCCAGGTACAGGGTCATTTTTTACTATTTGTTTTGTTGTGCTTGCGCAATTAGGATTGGTTGAAGCGACCGCTCGCACTAAGATTTTAAATTTCACTTCCAACATTGCCGCGTTGATATTATTTATTTTAGCTGGATTACCTATTTGGAAAGTAGGTTTAATTATGGCTGCAGGCGGTTTTATAGGTGCACGATTAGGCGCACATATTGTTATCAGTAAAGGGCAACGTTTTATTCGCCCCATGGTGGTAATTATGTCGATGGGAATGGCAATTAAATTGCTGTGGCAACAGCATCCGCAATGGTTTCAATTAGCGTTTTAACCCGTGGTGATTTATAACTATTTTGACGGTAAATGAGGTTAATAGGGCGAGTGAGTTCCACTAATTCCTCAAACTCAAAACAGAATTTATCCTTAATCGCTAATGTTTTTACGATTGATTTAGGAACAAGGGCCGGTGCCATACCGGCCAGCGCTAATTGTGCCGAAGCGGTGTAAGAGTCCATCTCCATTAAAGGCGTGATCCCATGCTTTTGCAGCACCGCCGCTTGGGAAATATTTGAAGGGTTTTTTAAGTCATTAACTACAATGGCTTTAGGTAGTGTCGTTAGCGGCTGATTAAATATCACCTTAAAAGGCTCATCCATTAAATGCTCAGCAATAAAGTTATAGTTTGCTGGTAAATGACCTGCACAAAATCCAATTGAGGCCTTCCCTGATTGGACGTTTTCGACAATGACAGGGGTGTGATGAGTTGTTATAGAAATATACTTATCGTATTGAAAATACTGTCCCAGCGCATCGGATAAATAACCTGTCACCAAGGTTTCAGAGCAATCTAACGTAATAATACTTTGGTCGTCTAAATTCTGGTGTTCAAAAATCAACCCGCGAATCTCATTAAAGCTTGGCCCAACATTTTTGATCAGCGCATGCGCATCGGGGGTTAGCTTAATTAACCTGCCAGCAGGAATAATCAGCTTGGTGCCTAATGTTGCTTCTAATTTGGCAATGCGTTTACTCACTGCCGATTGGCTGATATATAAACGGCTACCCGTTCGACTCATGGTACCTTCTTCGGCTAACACTAATAAGGTTTCAATACCTTCAAGTAACATCGGTTCATTCCATTGATGAAAGAGAGGAATTAATGATACGGGATGATCGCGGTAGAGGCGAGGTAAGACGCATGAGAATATGGTATGTCGTGAGTAATATCGACAAAAGAGGTAGGGCCAAAGTATCTCTAAAAGTGTAATGAGCCTTTATCACGTATTGCGTTAATCTTTGCAGTGAATGACATGAGTAATTCTGAGCTTGATCAATGAATGGATTCTAATCAGTTATACAAAGTAGTGTTTGAAATTATGAGTGATATATTTTGTCGCACTACTGATCTTTAGACAACTAAAGCCCCCCACTTTAGTGCGCAAGGAAGTGATTATGAATAAGATAGAATTTATCCAGCAACACTTAATTGAAAAAGGTGTGCCAGCCGATTTAACGAAGTTCAATTCTAATTTCTTATCAAAGTTTCTATTCTTGGAAGACAGACCGCTTGTTTTTCAATCTTTGGTTATGCTTTTTTTTAGAGAAAGTTTAATTCTCAGCGTGATATGGGGATCATTGATGTGGTTGATGGTTTGGCATCCAACGCCAGAAAATTGGATCCGTTACACTCTATCTAGTTTGGCTTTTGGTTGTATTATGGGAGCAACCTTGGTCTTTCGTATCATCAGAGCCAAAAAGAAATTGGGTAATGTAAGTTGGGAAACGTGGTGTCATAAAAATTATGATTCAGTATCTTAATATTATGCTGATCATTATTGATATAAAAGTTGAGACGGTATTAAATATCAACAAAAAATAATAAATTAATGGTAACAATATGTATAAATTATCAGAAATTAAAATTACATATATAGTGTTTTTTTTACTATTAGCAAGCATTTCATTTGATGTTTTTATTAATCAGCGTTCTCTATCAAATGATAATTTTTGGAATGAAGTTTTAAGAAGCTATTATTATTGCGTTATACTGTTAGTTTTTTTATTGTTTATTTTTTGGAAAAAAGGTTTACGCTTCTGTGAGGTGGTTGGGACATTTAATCGTAAAAATTTACCATTTGCATTGGAGGTGGTTTTTTTTAATATCATAGTATCGTATTCGACGATTTATATAATATTTTATCCACTTTCGTTTGCTTACCCGAACTATATTTATGAATGGTTGAGTTCTGGACCTATCATTTTCTATACCTATGAGGGAGGATATCCATTATTGCCGAACTTTTTAATGGCTATTTTGATGGTGATATTTGTTCCTATTATTGAAGAATTGGTATTTCGTGGCATATTGATTAATCGATTATCTGTAACATTTAAGACTAAGACTGCCGTAATAATAAGCTCAATTTTATTTGGTGTATTACATACAGATCCGCTAAGTGCAACACTCTTTGGTGTGGTTATGGCTATGATTTATATTCAAACTCAGAAGCTTATTATTCCAATCATATGCCATTGCTTAAATAATTTGGCAGCGTACGTATTTATTATTGTCGAAAGTATGACTGATGACACCCCGACAAGTGATGCTATTATGGTATTTCAAGACAGTTGGCTAATAGGATTATTCAGTATAATAACGCTAATGATATTATCATTAATATATTTAAAACGTGGTGGGCTATATAATAAATTGTATGCTTAACTAATTAAAATGAGAACTTTCTTTTTAGCATATTATATTGCTCCATATAGCACCGACTTTCAAACTATCATTTAATATGTTGAGCTTTCCCATAATAAATATTTAGATATGAGTCGAATAAAATTATGTATGTTGTTACAAATAAACGCATAATATTGTAAGAAAAAAATGCTCTCATATAATATTTCACGATTATTGATTTATCAAAGTGTATGCATGTGATTAAAATTGCCAATGGTAGTGGCAGGTTTTAATGTGTGCGTATTATAACGGATTTATAGATAGACAGCATAAGGAGTTCTACATGTCAGAAATACAAGAAGAGGTCGTTGTAAGTCAAACTATGACAACGAAAGATGAAGCGGCAAAAACCAATGCATTGATTGCTTATGGACTGATGGTTGTTGGTTTATTTACGGGGATTTTTTGGATTGTTGGTGCTATTTGGGCAATGATAAAAAAAGATGAAGCTAAAGGTACAATCTTTGAAGATCACTATACCAATATTACCAAAACCTTTTGGTGGGGGTTAGGTTTATACATTGTATCGTTTGTATTAGCTTTTGTCGTTGTCGGCTACTTTTTAGCGGTTGCAGTATGGATTTGGTCTATTTTTAGAGTTATTAAAGGTTTGGCTAAACTGACTTCAAACAAGGCATATAATGCGTAATCGGTGATAAACATATTGATAGCTATCTATACGCAAAAACCGATCAAGTGATCGGTTTTTTATTGCCTAGATATAAGCGGTTATCCGTTTATTCTTCTAATTCGCTATTCGTTTTTTCTTGTTTAGTAATACTGCCAACTTCAAGTAGAGGTGCAACATCAAGGTGTTCTGCATTCATCATAGTTGAAATACGTTGTACAGAAGAAAGCAGCAATGATTGTTCCCAATCTTCTAAGTCATGGTATTGAGAGATAAAACTATCTTGTAATGGCATCGGCGCTTTATCAAGTAAGACAAGCCCAGCTTCTGTGAGATGTGCATGTACCTTACGTTTATCAAGCACACTACGTTTACGAACAACGAGGCCTCGTTTTTCTAAACGATCAAGAATAGTGGTAGCTGTTGCTTGGCTCATATTGGTATTGTTAGATAGTTGACGAATAGTAATCTCGCCTGATCCTCGAATTGCACGCATTAATACTAACTGTGGACCGGTAAGTCCGGCGCTTTTATTCAATTTTCTAGAATGTAGGTCAATTGCTCGAATAATTTGTCTCAGAGCAATAAGTACTTCTTCGTGCCTATCCATCTTACTTTCCCAATTAAATTTGTGTGCAATTACCGTATAAAATCATTGTGATGTATAGGGTATTTTCATAGTGTGATTATACAATAATTATAACATTTTCATTGCTATTTATCGGGTTCTAATTAATTTTTTTCATAAATAAATGTAATTGTACGCTATTGTATCCACCCTTAGTTGTTGCAATGGTGTTGTTGTTGTGTTTGATTTTTGAGTGAAAATGATTGTCGTTTTGCAGTAAACTGAAGAAATCATGTAGCTGTTACTAGACAATCGAATATGAACCAAAGGATTATTCCTTGGGATAATCATTGGTGTTCTATACCTGTCACTTAAATATAAAAATGCAGTATTACGTTCTTGTGGCAATAAACAATTCATCTACTTTTGGTAACATTTTTATTGTTTTTATCTAGTTAAAATAGCTTGTTACCTTAGACACTAATTTATCGTTGTACTTCTAAGATATGCGAACATTATCGTCTTCTACATTTAATCATCAAATAAAGTTTTATTTGTCATGCTGAAAGTGTGCAATGGAGGTATTGAATGGCATTAGTTAAAGATGTTTTGTTAATTATCATATTACTATTTGTCAGTTTTTATTGGCAAATATCATGTGCATATTCTCAATCTAGTGTTACTCAAGAGAATAATAGACTCTTGCATTTAAATAACCCCAACGCTTCTTCTTCGACAGTTGATCGGTCAAGAAATATGTTAAGTCGTGCTCAGCGATGGGTCGAGGATTCGAATGCAAATATGACGCGACTTAAATATCCAACCACGCTAGTCGAGTTATATTTATCAACAGGGTTTAGCCAATTTTGGAAAAACCAACGAACAATCAATGATTTTATTGATCAATTACGCATCATTAGCTTATCTCAAACCAATAAAGAACTTACCGCAAGATATCATTTACTCATTCAATTACAGCCACAACAAAACTGGCAGCAATATGATGTTATCGCAACAGACACATTATTAATCTATCTCAGTTTTATTGAACAGTTACATGGTAAAGGAAAAATGTGGTTATTTGGTGAGAAGACATCTTCACGATTACCTCGGCCTAGTCAAATGGTCATTGAAGATATGCTAAAGAATTTTGAAAATAATCAGTTTCATCAATTCATTATTCGCTTAAAGCCACAAACTTCTGAATATAACCAATTAGTAGCATCAATTAATCGGTTGGAATCTCATCCCACATTACGTTGGCCTGTATTTGTATTTCACGGCAAAGTGAACCCAGGCAGTAAAATTCAATTTATGCCTAGTTTGATAACGGTACTTAAGCGTCTAGGTGATCTTTCTCCACGTGAGGCTAAGCGGCATCAACAGCAACGTAGATCGTTATATACTGGCAGTATTGTCTTAGCAGTAAAACGTTTTCAAGCACGACATGGTTTAAAACGTGATGGTATTATTGGTACCGAAACCCAGAAATGGTTAGCATTAAATTTAACCCAACGAGTACGATTATTAGCGTTAAATGCTCAGCGATTACGGTTATGGTCGACAAGCCTTTATACCGGCATTGTAGTGAATATCCCTAATTATTATATGAACTTATGGCTAGATGGTCGTTGGGTTATGAATAGTAAAGTAATTGTTGGCCGACCATCACGGCAAACGCCGATTTTTAATTCGATAGTAAACTCGGTGGTATTTAATCCATATTGGAATGTACCTAATTCAATTACGAAAAGGGATATATTACCAAAAGTAAGACGTAGTCGAAGTTATTTAAGGCGTCATAACTATGAGGTTCTTCGTAGTTGGGGAAGTTCTGAAAAAATAAATATAAATTCAATTCCTTATAACTTATTAGCATCTAATAAATTTCCTTATCGGTTACGTCAAAAGCCAGGTAAAAAGAACGCGTTAGGTTTATATAAGTTTAATATTCCTAATACCCAGTCTATTTACTTGCATGATACATCATATCCAGTCTTATTTAATAAGCATGAACGTGCACTGAGTTCTGGTTGTGTGCGTGTGCTTGAGTCTAAATCTCTGGCATTAGCATTATTACAATATTCAGGAAGAAGTGAGTCGCAATTTAATATGTTTTCTAGGAGTAAAAAAACGCGCACAATTAGACTCAATAAAAGCAAAAAAGTTCCAGTAGAAATTATTTATCAGTCCGCATGGATTAATGATGATGGCGAGGTTAATTACCGGTTTGATATTTACGAATATGATAGAGAACAACAAAATAAAATGTCATTAATCTCTGCTTACAATAATAATTGAATGTAACTTAATGATATTTAAAAATAGATTTGTCAGCTTTATTTTATGTGACTTTTGCATTTGACTGCTTTATTAACTGAAGATAATGTCTTGCAACATTGGTATATGAATTGCTTTAGAAATAAAGATCATTTTTTTCGGTTGTGTGAATTATGTCAAATCTAGATATTAGTCGTCGTAAATTTTTAACATATGGTGGGTTGACTGTTGGTGCATGTATGTTACCTAATATTGCGCTAGCCAGCCCTTTTCAAGCAACAACACCTCGAACAATGTTACTGCGTAATTTGCATACAGGTGAAGAACTAGAAACTAAATACTTTAATGGTAAGACTTATGTGGGTAAAGAAGTTCGACGTTTAGATCATCTTTGTCGTGATTTTCGTCAAAATGAAATTGCTCGTATAGATCGCCGTTTGTATGATGCGATTGCACAAATCCAATCGTATCTTGGTCACGAAGGCTACGCACAGTTATTTTCGGGTTACCGTTCGCCTAAAACCAATAAAATGCTGGCCAAACGTGGCGGGGTAGCAAAGAAAAGTTACCATATGAAAGCACAGGCGATCGATTTTAATCTTGAAGGGGTTCCTTTAGCTAAAATACGCAAAGCGGCACAAGATTTAAATATTGGTGGTGTTGGTTATTATCCAAATAGCCAATTTGTGCACATTGACACTGGACCAGTTCGTAATTGGAGAGGGTAGTTTATTGCAGCACGAATCTGTATTTTTAGTGATATTCATGGCATGCTTCGTTACATAATGTCTCAGTTAGGAAGTATGAATGAGTCTTCAATACAAAATTGTGCCAGTTACGCCATTTCAGCAAAACTGCTCTATTATATGGTGTGATGAAACACATCAAGCAGCGATTATTGATCCCGGTGGTGATATTCAGCAACTTCAGCAAGTGGTTGAAGAACTTGGTGTTAATGTTACTCAATTATTATTAACCCACGGACATTTAGATCATGTCGGTGGTACCGAGCCTCTTTCTCAGATTCTGAATGTGCCGATTATTGGCCCACAGAAAAATGATGAATTTTGGCTGCAAGGATTACCTCGTCAAAGTGAAATGTTTGGCTTCCCAATGACAGAAGCATTTGCGCCGACTCAATGGCTAAATGATGGCGACGTAGTTAACGTTGGTAATCAAGCCTTACAAGTATTTCATACTCCTGGTCACACACCTGGCCATGTGATTTTTTATAGTGCGGATGCTAACGTCGCGTTTGTGGGGGATGTATTATTTAAAGGTGGGATCGGTCGTACTGATTTCCCACAAGGTGATCATCCAACATTGGTAAATTCTATCAAGACAAAGCTGTGGCCTTTAGGTAATGAAGTGACATTTGTTCCTGGCCATGGCCCATTGTCTACATTTGGTCATGAGCGTGTGACAAACCCATTTGTAGCTGATGAAATGCCACTGTATTAATAATGTCTGTGTGTCAGGTTAGCACTTAGTTAGCAGGATTCCAGCACGAGATTAAATTGAAACCACTGATCGTCTTACGATCAGTGGTTTTTTTATATCGTTTATTAAGCAATAAACAATTTAGGAGTCTAAAGCTTGCGTGAGGTTAACCTAAACGGTATTTTATGCTCGTTAGGGCTTTCCTGTCGTTTTTTAGTGCTTATAGGTATATCTCATCATGATTACAGTCGCTTTAGTTGACGATCACGTTATTGTCCGTTCTGGCTTTGCTCAATTATTATCGCTAGAGTCAGATATGGTGGTTATTAGTCAATTTAGTTCAGCACAAGAAGCGCGTAATGGATTAGTTAAGCAGACTGTCGATGTATGTATTATTGATATATCAATGCCTAATGAAAGTGGCCTGACATTACTTGAAGATTTATCACGAAATATGGCGTGCATTATGCTTAGCGTTCATGATACTGCAACCGTTGTAAATAAAGCGTTATCCACAGGAGCAAAAGGTTATTTAAGTAAACGTTGCAGCCCTGATGAGCTTATACGCGCAGTGCGAAAGGTGGCAAATGGTGAACGTTATTTAGCCTCTGATATAGAAGCCCAATTGGGTACGACCGATCCTTACCAGCAATCTATAGCGTGTTTAACTAAACGTGAACGTCAAATTAGCGAAATGCTAGCTACTGGTTTAGATGTTAAAGCGGTTGCGATCGAATTAGGTTTGAGCCATAAAACCGTTCATGTACATCGTTCTAATGCAATGGATAAACTTAATGTTAGTAATAATGTTGAGTTAGCAAAGTATTTCCCACAAGAAGTATTGTAATGCGACATTATTTTCTCACGTCATTAGGCGGGTGTTTATTTTTTATTTGTAGTTGGTTTTGTTTGTGGGTAATTGCTTTTTATTTTGTGGGTGATCCTGCATTAGCTATTTTACTTTTCCCTTTTGCACTACGACTAGGAATAACGCTGCATACAGCAAGTCGTTATTGGATAATAATTTACGCGGCTGAATGGGGTTTAATTTTACTTCTTTCAAAAGTGCTTAATGATTTACCGTGGTGGCCTATTTTAATGGCGAGTGGTTTATCGTGGCCGTTATTATGGTATGGTCGGCGTTATTATTATGGCGAACAATGGCGACAGTTATTAGTAATGGCTGTCGTTATTCTATCCACTGCAAGTATTAATATTGCTATGGTGATCGGATTTGGTTCCATTGCCCAAATCGCCGTATCATCAGTAGGCATGATCTTCCTTATTAGTATAACGGGAGGGCTAATGTTGGTTCCAGCGTGCTATTTACTATGGAGCTTTTTATTTAATCGGTCATGGATTCCATTGACGGTTGCTTTAATTTCTCGACCATTAGAATTACGCCATCGTGATTTATGTTTATACGCTTTACTTTTTGTCGCTAATATTTTATTGCAAATAAACTTACCTGATGAATTAAGTCGTTTTGCTCCATTTTGTTTAGCGATACCTATTATTGTTTTTGCTTTTCGGCATGGATGGCAAGGTGCATTATTAGGGACGCTACTCAATAGTGTTGCATTAATAGCAGCAAGAAGTGGTGTCAGTAAGATGGAGATCACTGATTTACTCTTATCGTTATCAGCACAAAGTTTAACGGGGATTTTATTGGGTCTTGGTATTCAACGACAACGGGATCTTAATCATAAATTATCCGCTGAGTTAGGGCGAAATCAGGTATTATCACGGCAATTAATTAAAACTGAAGAATCGGTTAGGCGAGATGTTGCCAGAGAATTGCATGATGAAATAGGGCAAAATATTACCGCAATTAGAATGCAAGCGAGTATATTAAAACGTGTTGAAATAACACCTGTGACCCAGCAGTGCGCTTCTACAATCGAACAATTATCGCTCAATGTTTATGATACAGCGAAAGGTTTATTATCACGACTGCGTCCAAAAACATTAGATGATCTTGGTCTAGCTAAAGCGGTTGAGCAGGTTGTTTGCGATTTAAAATTGGAAGATAAAGGTATTGAGGTAGCAATGGCATGGGGCCATCATCAACAATTATTATGCGATACTACTAGCGTTACCTTATATCGTATTTGCCAAGAAGCATTAAATAATATCGCAAAGTATTCACACGCGACAGAAGTTATTATTGAATTAGAGATTGACCAAAAAATCAGATTACAAATTGAAGATAATGGGATTGGCTTTAAAGCTGAAGATGCATTTAAAGGCTTCGGTTTACGCGGTATTCGTGAGCGAGTTGAAGTATTGGGAGGGCAATGTTCAATAGTGAGCAATTATCATGATGAGTCCCAAAACATATCATTACCAAAAAAAGATGCAGGTACAACGCTGATAATCCTATTACCAATAGCATAATTCCAACGATAAATTAAATTTATATTTTTAGGTATAGTATGGCCGTAATATCACATTCAACAGTTGATCAACGCTATAAATATTGGCGTTTGCATATTATGGTTAGTATGTATATTGGCTATGCGGGATTTTATTTAACCCGTAAAAACTTTACTTATGCAATGCCGGCAATGATTGCTGATTTAGGTTGGGATAAATCAGATATAGGTATGATGGGAACTTTGTTTTATCTTACTTATGGCTGCTCAAAATTTATATCAGGTATGATATCTGATCGTTCCAATCCACGCTATTTTATGGGTATAGGTTTAATAGCAACCGGCGTTATAAATATCTGCTTTGGTTTCTCAAGTTCGATTATGGCATTTACGTTATTATGGATAGCTAATGCCTGGTTTCAAGGTTGGGGATGGCCTGCGTGTTCTAAATTGCTTACAAGCTGGTATTCACGTTCTGAACGTGGATTATGGTGGTCTTGTTGGAATACTGCTCATAATGTTGGTGGGGCGCTGATTCCTTTATTAGTTGGTTTTTTAACTGTGCATTATGGATGGCGCTATGGATTCTTTATTCCCGGCATAATAGCGATCTTTATTGGTTTTAGTTTATGTTGGCGTTTGCGAAATAAACCGACAGCGATAGGGTTACCAAGTATTGGGTTATGGCGTCATGACCATTTGGAAATTGCACAAGAAAATGAAGGAATTGATCTTACACAACGACAAATATTGTTTAAGTATGTATTAACCAATAAATACTTATGGCTACTTGCGATGAGTTATGTCTTGGTTTATATCGTTCGAACAGCGATCAATGACTGGGGAAACCTTTATCTAACGGAGCAGCATCATTATAGTTTGTTATCAGCTAATGGCGCGTTGTCATTATTTGAAGTTGGCGGTTTTTTAGGTTCATTAGTTGGCGGTTGGGGATCTGATAAATTATTTGGAGGCAACCGAGGTCCGATGATTTTATTGTTTGCAATGGGAATATTTTTAGCCGTTGCCGCACTATGGGTTATGCCAGTAACAAGTTATATATTGCAGTCGGGATGTTTTTTTGCGATAGGTTTCTTTGTCTTTGGGCCACAAATGTTAATTGGTATGGCTGCTGCAGAATGTTCTCATAAAGATTCAGTTGGTGCCGCGACAGGCTTTGTGGGTTTATTTGCTTATATGGGAGCTGCGTTAGCTGGATATCCACTGGCTATTATTATGAACTATTATCATTGGACTGGCTTTTTTGTTGTAATTTCAGTAGCTGCTGCTTTTATTGGGTTACTTTTATTGCCTTTTCTTAAAGTCCAAACCTCAGCGGCTCGTCATTCATCGTCATGTTAAGCGGCGGCGGCTTTATAGCGTCGTAATAAACCAATGAAATCAGCAATAGGACGATCGATAACGTCATCAGCAATAAAAAAGTCGAACCCTAATAATTCTCTGTTATAGCGCATTCGATTAGCAAGCATCGCTTGTAGCCCTATAAATTGTTCACCATCTTGAGTGATAAAAGGTGAGTCATCAAATAATATGTCTTCAAGCTGGTGATGTGAATCGACACTATATTTAAGTGCCATTATCAATAAAACCCGTTGTTCAAGTAATAATCTTGAGGCTACTCGGGGGCATATACTGCTAATAAAATTATCATAACTTTTTAAACGAATACCTATCCAGGGCAGGGATGTATGCCAGCCTTGTGTCCCAACAGTAGCATGACCTATATGTGTTACGTTGTGCCATGTTGTCGCCCAGCCACCATAGCGACTATGATATTGGCAATGCATAAAAGTTAACGTAAAACTTACACTTGGTGTAGTAATAATTTTAATCATTACTAACAATATAGTTACCATTAAAAATAGCACAATAAATATACTGATTGCTGATAATTTCGTATTAAAATAACTTAAAAAAGCGAGGCTTATAGTGATAACGATGATAACCAACCAGACATAATGTTTTGCAGTTATTTTGTCTGAATGAATATGAAGTGTCTCCATCACTGCCTCCTTACATCATTATTACTATTATAGTCACATTGTACCGTTACCCAATATCCATAAGTTGTATATATGCACTGAAGGCATTTCGATGGATATGCTGATTTTTAGCGTTATTTTTGCTATTAGTACGTCAAAATTCACCATTATTTGATGCTCACCTGTTAAGGATCATATTTATTGATGGATAAATAATCGTTTGCTGGTAATTGTCAAATAACCTTGGTATAAAACGCGCTCACTTTTTCTCGCTGAAAATAGTGGTGATCGAAAGTAGTGTAACGGAGTAAATAAAGTAATGAGAATTTCTCACAAACGTAATATCCAGCGTAAACTGCATAAACAGAAACCTCTTTTAACGAATACAGTCTCTGCAGCTAAAAATGTACAGAAAGTTGAAACAGCTATTGAAACAGCAGTTGTTGCTGAAGTTGTTGTCGCTTCTAAGCCTGTTGTAGCTTCTAAATCAGCTGCAACGTTAACACCTAAACAACAACAAGTTTTAGATATTATTGTTAAGCATACTGATGGATTAAATCCAAAGGGTATTGGTCTACAAGCTGGCCAAGAAGATGCAAAAGCAGCATCTTGGGCTACTGGTGCGTTAAAAAAATTGACTGAAGAAGGGTTAGTTGAGCGTATCCAAATGGCAGGGAATAAAGTGTTATATAAAGCACTTTAAGATATGCTTATCCCGCTTCTTGTTCAGAAGCGGGCATTTCTATGTTTTTCTTCTATTTCTCCTCTGCAATATGATTCTATTTCCCCTCATACTACAGTTATTATTTATACTATTATTATCTTTAATACATAAAACTGACGGTTATTTTTCACTCTGCTATAACTATTAATATGGAGAGAGACTCTCAAGGAGTACGTAGAATTCGGAGAAACTGATCTTATGACAATGATAAGTGCAAAGGAATTTTCTGGTTGGCTACTTGAACGGTTTGCAGATGAAACACAGGGAGTATCCCTCAGTCGCGAAGATATTAATATGCTAACTGGGAGACAAAGTTTTTCTCTCGGTTATATTCACGATATACATTATGAAGTTATGCGGCATGGAATGGCGTTTGTGACTGATACTACAAGAGAAATGTTTTATCTTGTACCAATAGCAGAGCGACCTTGGCGTAAGCAATTAGAGAAGCATTATGAACATGATCTTTATTGCAATGTACTGCCATTGAATAAATCAGGCTAATATTATTGGTGTCATTATAGTCGATAAAAAAGAGGATAATTATCCTCTTTTTATGGTTGTGTTAGGGACTATAGATTATAAAACTGCAGCAATTCCCTGACATAGTGGAAGCATATTTGATTTTGTCATGCCTGCAACACTGATGCGTCCAGAACCAACGATATAGATAGCAAACTCATCTTTTAGGCGGTTTACTTGATCTTTGTTTAGGCCTGAAAATGAAAACATGCCGTTTTGACGTTCAATAAAGCTAAAGTCTGCATCTACACCACATTGTTTTAATGTTGCAACAAAGAGGACTCGCATTTCTTGAATACGATCACGCATGTCAGCAACTTCTTGCTCCCATTCCGCACGTAATACCGCATCATTTAGAATTTGAGTTACAATTGCAGCACCGTGAGCGGGGGGATTTGAATAAATAACACGTGCAATTGATTTTACTTGGCTAAAAGAGACTGCTGCTTGTTCTGCATTTTTTGCGACTAAAGTAAATGCGCCGACACGCTCGTTGTAAAGACCAAAGTTTTTAGAGAATGAGCTTGCAACAAGTAGTTCGGGCATTTGATCTGCGAAGATACGTAATCCTTGAGCATCTTCTTCAACACCGTAAGCAAAGCCTTGATAAGCAAAGTCAAACATTGGTAGTAAATCTTTTTCAAGGCAGAGTTTAGCCAAGGTTTGCCATTGTTGATTGGTAGGATCAATACCGGTTGGATTATGACAGCAACCGTGAAATAGTACTACATCACCAGCATTGGCTTGACTTAAATCAGCAATAGTTGCCTCAAAATCAATGTCTTTTGTTTGAGCATTATAGTAACCGTAAGTTTTAGTTTCTAAACCTGCAGCACCAAATACACCGTGGTGGTTGGCCCATGTTGGGTTACTAATCCAAACTGTAACATTACCTAACTGGCGTTTGATAAACTCAGCAGCAACGCGTAGTGCTCCTGTACCACCGGGTGCTTGTGCGGTTTGAATACGCTTTTCGGCAATAAGGGTTGAGTCAGCCCCGAAAAGTAGCTGTTGTACAGCAAGGCCATATTCAGGCGTACCTGGAATACTAAGGTAAGATTTAGTCGTTTCTTGTGCTAGTAGGATTGCTTCTGCTTTTTTTACTGTCGCTAAAACAGGTGTGTTACCTGCTTCATTTTTGTAAATACCCACGCCGAGGTTAATTTTATGTGTTCTAGGATCAGCTTTAAATTCTTCTGTTAAACCGAGAATTGGATCAGCGGGTGCTGCTGTAATCTTTTCAAACATATCGTTCATCCATGGGTAATTAAATAGTTATATGCCTATTTATACCCTTAGTGATGGAAGTTTGACAAGAGGATGCAACAAATTTGTGAATTTATATTTATAGTTTTTAGTATATTTGTATGATCGCAAGCATAATAATCTCTGATTGTTGATGCTGAATTGAATTTATCCCTATTTAAATAATGGTAACTTGATTACGGCCATTATTTTTTGAATGATAAAGAGCCTGATCTGCGGCTTTATAAGCATCGTTAAAATGTAGACTCGTTGCACTAATTCCGCCAATGGAAACGCTGATATCAATATCTGATATAGGATATAACGCAATTGAGTCACAAATTTGTTGTGCTTTTTTTGTGAGTTGTTCACTATTCATTTTTGGAAAAGAAAGCATAAATTCCTCTCCACCCCAACGAATCGCGATATCATTTTTACGGATACAATTATTAATGCGTTTTGTCACCCCACGAATAACCTCATCACCAACTTCGTGGCCATAGGTATCATTGACTGTTTTAAAGTGATCTATATCGATGATCAATAAATTAAAATCAGCTTGATTCAGCAGTTTTGCTTCATAGTAATCACGGCGATAAAAGCGAGTCATTTGGTCATAACGTAAAATATAATTTTTATTAGCAATGAGCTTTGTTAGTGAGTGGTATAAAAACATTAATAATATAGAGGGTAAAAAGGTGAATTTAAACAAAGTATAAAAATTAATCCCTAAATTAATAGGATCAACTTCTGAACATGGTAATAACTCACTTTTTTGATAAAGGTTATTATCTTTCATACTAATAATTGTTATTTTATTACGGTTATATTTTTTTAATATGTTTTTGAATATTGAGTTATTAATATCAATAGCTAATAAAGCGTCTAGTTTTTTATTGTTATATATAGGGAAATAAACAGTACGCAGAATTTCATTTGTACCTTGTTCTTTATATATGTCTGTTAATTTTATATTACAACCATAAAATGATTGATAGGTATCTGTTAGGCCTTCATTTTTAACAATAGAGTTAAGTACAACGTGGTCATAGAGTTTTAAATAAATAGATCTAAGTGGGTCAAAATGTGAGTATTTCGCCGAAGTTTCAAAAACAGCCACTGTCCAAATATGATTTTCAGTTATTTTATTTATTTGTAAACGTAGTTTATTTATACCTGTAGATAATATTTTAGCTTGCGTTGGTGTATTTACGACTACAGAAACACCATTAAATAAATATTGCCCTTTTTTTAAATCCTCTGTGCCAGTATTATTATAAAATGAACCAAACCGACGCGCACCTGAGTAAACATTCTCTAATGTAGTAATATATTTTTGATGTAATTTATTAATATTAAAAATATTATAAATTAGATATAAGCTAGAACAAACAATGAAAAATAAAGTAAAAAGCTTTAAATTTGAAAGTGATTTTTTTAAAAAGCTATTTAAATTTATAATCATTACTATCCATAGGTACTAAAGAGTCGTCGAGGCTGCATTTTATATATTCATATCATAGATTAAAATGAAAAATACACATCATAACCATAAAGGATTTTTATTGATATAGTCTTAATACCCCAGTGGAATAATAAGGGCGCTTATCATAGTCTCATTATCTAAATTGATGATTATATAATCATTTATAGGATTATTCAGCAATGGTGTACTGATTCCTTCCCTGATTTTTGGAAACATACAGTGCTTTATCTGCAGCTTTATAAGCATCATTAAAATTAATATCTGTTGCAGATATACCACCAATAGAAACCGTAATACTAAGGTTTAATATAGGAACTGACGCTATTGAATGGCAGATTTGTCCTGCTTTAATATGCAATTGTGGAGGAGTCATATCTGTAAAAGTAATGATAAATTCTTCGCCTCCCCAACGAACTGCAATATCTTTAGTTCGAATAGAATTATTAATTCGTTGTGCAACGTGACGTATAACATCATCACCAACTTCATGACCATAGGTGTCATTAATTTTTTTAAAATGGTCAATGTCTATTATTAATAAATTAAAATTACGCTGTTTTAACCATTTTTTTTCATAATAATCACGACGATAAAAGTTTGTCATTTGATCTCGTTGTATATTATGTCTTTTTTTAACTAAATAAATATTAAAGTAGCTATATAAAATAGTTAATAATAAAGCAGGAAAAAAGACGACTTTAAATACAGATAAGATATTAATCCCAATACTGATAGGATTTAATTGTGAACAAGGGAGTAACCCTTTTATTTTATAAATATTACTATTGTCATTCATATTGATCATTGTTAAATAACTCTTATTATATTTTTTTAGAGCTTCAGAAAAAACTTTAGTCTTTATATCGATAGCTAATAATGCATCAAGATGCATTTTATTATAAATAGGGTAGTAAAGGGTTCTAATTCTCGTTTGTGAGCCATCTTCAATATAACTTTCAGTTAGTTTGAGATTACAGCCATAAAAAGATTGATAAGTATTTGTTAAACCCTCTCGTTCAACTATGCGATGCATAACAGAATTTTCACCATATTTATCAAATTGATCCAAGTATTCTGGTCTGATAGGATCAAAATGAGCATAGTCAGCAGGGTTTTCAAATACGGCAATCGTCCAAATATTATTATTAGTGAGTTGGTTTAATTCTGAACGTAATTTACTTATGCCGTCGGAAAGTATTTTTACTTTACTTTTTGTATTAACAATTAATGAAACATTACCTGTTGTATAGATACTTTTGTGTTTATATTCTTCTGGGGAATTGTCGTAATATGATCCAAAACGACGGGTGTAGGAATATACAGCTTGAATTTTAGTAATATATTTTTGATGAAATTTTTCAATATGATAGATATTATAAATTAAATAAAGACTAGAGAACATACAAAAAAATAAAGCAAAAATTTTCAATAGGGTAAGAGGGTGCTGATTAGTATTTTTATTACTTGTTCTCATAGGATACTTCGTTGCATCAGCAGCTTATATATTCTGCGCATGAATTGTTTTTCGAAATTTAATCCATTTTTGAAATTAAAGCAATAATTATAAGTTTTATGGGTATTTTATATTCACTTGTAGCATATGATTGCAATAAAAAAGCCACTCGAAAGTGGCTTTTTAGACGTCTAATTCAATATAAAAATTAGAAGTTTGCTGAGCGTGGTGTACGTGGGAATGGAATCACGTCACGAACGTTACTCATACCTGTTACGTAAGAAACTAGACGCTCAAAGCCAAGACCGAATCCTGCATGAGGAACAGTGCCATAACGGCGTAAATCACGGTACCAGCCCATATGTTCAGGGTCGATACCCATCGCAATCATACGTGCATCAAGAATGTCTAAACGCTCTTCACGTTGTGCACCACCAATGATTTCACCAATACCTGGTGCAAGAACATCCATAGCAGCAACAGTTTTACCGTCATCATTTAAGCGCATGTAGAAAGCTTTAATGTCTTTCGGGTAGTTCTTAACGATAACAGGTGCTTTGAAGTGTTCTTCTGCAAGGTAACGCTCATGCTCAGAAGACATATCAATACCCCACTCAACGTCGAATTCAAATTTCTTACCAGAATCAATAAGAATTTGGATTGCGTCAGTGTAATCAACTTGTGCGAAATCAGCGTTAACAAATTGCTCAAGACGAGTGATAGCTTCTTTATCAATGCGAGAAGCAAAGAACTCAAGATCATCACGACGCTCTTCAAGAACAGCGGCGAAAACGTACTTAAGCATATCTTCAGCTAGTTTTGCGACATCGTTTAGATCAGCAAAAGCAACTTCAGGTTCAACCATCCAGAATTCTGCTAGGTGACGACTCGTATTTGAGTTTTCAGCGCGGAATGTTGGACCGAAGGTGTAAACCTTGCTTAATGCACACGCATAAGCTTCTGCATTTAATTGGCCAGAAACTGTTAGGAACGTTTCTTTACCAAAGAAATCTTTATCGTAATCAACGCTGCCTTTGTCATCTAAAGGAAGGTTGTTTAGATCAAGTGTTGATACACGGAACATTTCACCAGCACCTTCACAATCAGATGATGTGATTAGTGGTGATGACGTCCAGAAGAAGCCTTGCTCGTGGTAAAAACGGTGAATTGCTTGTGATAGGCAGTTACGAACACGTGCTACAGCACCAATTACGTTAGTACGTGGGCGTAGGTGTGCAACTTCACGTAAATACTCAATTGAGTGGCGTGTTTTTGCCATTGGGTAAGTGTTAGCATCTTCTACCCAACCAACAACTTTAACGGCTGTTGCTGCTAGCTCAAAATCTTGACCTTTAGCAGGAGAGGCAACAATAGTACCAGTGACTTCAACAGAGCAACCAGTTGTTAATTTAAGTACTTCTTCCTGGTAATTATTTAACTCATTAGAGACCACGGCCTGAATCGGGTCGAAACAAGAGCCGTCATAAATGGCAAGGAAAGAAATTCCAGCTTTGGAATCACGACGTGAACGGATCCAGCCACGGACAGTAATTTCACTGTCAACCGCTAGCTTACCGCTTAATACGTCTGTTACAGGCGCGTAAGTCATGTTTAAGTCATTCTCCGTTTAGGCACTCACTTTGGAATTAAAGTATTACGTGCTTAAAGATATCGTTGTATAAGTAATATTACCTTTCTTACGTCAAGCATCAAGCATTGATCTCATTAGATTGATAAATTGATGTGGGAAAGAGGTAATTTATACATGGGGTTGGTTAAGAAATGATCATTTTGGCAATGATAAGCAAACTAAGTCTTATCATTGCACTATTATTTGTTGAACTACATTATGGTGAGTAATGAGTTGGTATTAAGCAATCGCTAAATATTTATGAGTTTGGATTGATAAACGCCAGTTACGGGTAATGCAAGTTGAAATGCATAATTCAGTTGCGCGTGGCTTTTGACTGATAGGCTGCAAGGCGATAGTAACATCGTTACGTAATGTTGCCGTTGCTAGCAGAGCGTCTAATTGATCAATATCTTTATGAGTACCAACTGGGTGTTTAACTTCGTTAGCACGAGCTAAAGCAGATGTTAATACTGGCAATTTTGCTTTCATATTGATTTTTGGTGATACCGTAACCCAAGTATTATCACTGGTTAAGATATCTGACGTACCACTGGTCTCAATTTGACAATTAAAGCCTGCTGTCTCTAATGCAGCAGTGAGCGGACGTAGATCATAGATGCAAGGCTCACCACCAGTGATTACCACGTGTTTGGCTGTATAGCCTTGCTTTATTAATAGATCGACAACGCCATCAGCATCAAGTTGTGTCCAAAGTGGAGAGTCTTCTGTTTTTACCATGATGCGTTCAACGCTGACTAAATCTTCAGGTTCAGCTGTCCATGTTTGTTTAGTATCACACCATGAACAACCAACAGGGCAGACTTGTAAACGAACAAAAATAGCTGGGACGCCGGTGAATACACCTTCACCTTGAATGGTTTCGAAGACTTCATTTATTTTGTACACGTGGAACCTCGTATTCTCTTACCGCTACTCTTGTCATTACAATTTAGACATCATAATAAATGCCGTTTAGTAAAAGTACGTGCAGAGATTAAATTTGCTAGTCGAATTTATACTCGACGAAATGTCGATTTATTATTATGTCAGAAGCGAAAGCGGAAGTCTTTAGGGATTCCTCGTGACGCCTGTCACGTCCTGAGTACAAGACACTTCACAATTAGTTCGCAAAGTAAAAAAATTAGAAACTAAATGATATTTATCACTGTTTTCCCCTAGGAGTATCGACATGTACGTCGCTCAGCCAGGTCATATTGATCATATTAAAAGAAATAATGCCGGGAGCGTATATAAACTTATTGATCTCTACGGGCCTATTTCGCGGATTGAATTATCTAAGCGTAGTCAATTAGCACCCGCAAGTATTACAAAGATCACCCGAGAATTAATCGAAGCGCATTTGATAAAAGAGACACAATATCAAGAATCTACTAGTCGAGGACGACCTGCAATAGGGCTAGTTCCTGCCAATGAGGGTTGGCAGTTTTTATCAATCCGATTGGGCCGAGGCTATTTAACCATCGCCTTGCATTCATTGAGTGGTGATATATTAGTTGAAGAACGTCAAAATATTAAGCAATTAGAGCAAGATGATGTCGTTGCTAAATTATTGACTGAAATTAATGTTTTCTTTGCCAATCACGTCAGTGCTCTTGATCGTATTTCAGCAATTGCCGTTTCATTACCAGGGTTAGTGAATGCAGCTGAAGGTATTGTGTTACAGATGCCGCATTACAGCATCAAAAACTTACCATTGAGTGATGTCATTCATCAGGCGACAGGGTTACCAGTATTTGTTGGCAATGATACTCGTTCATGGGCTTTAGCCGAAAAGTTGTTTGGTAATTCACGAGGTATATCAAATTCTATTTTAGTATCAGTGCATCACGGTGTTGGGGCAGGGATTATTTTAGATGATACTGTGCTTCAAGGTCGTACTGGTAATATTGGTGAGCTTGGACATATTCAGATTAAACCTTATGGTAAACGCTGTTTTTGCGGTAATCATGGATGTTTAGAGACGGTTGCGAGTTTATCTGCGGTATTGGAGCAAACATTAGTCCGTTTACAAGAAGGGCATACGTCGACATTGACAGCATCCAAATTGACCATTGAAGCCATTTGCGATGCTGCCGTTGCTGGCGATACTCTTGCTCGTCAAATTATTATTGATCTTGGGCATCACCTAGGCCAAGCGATAGCGATTATGGTGAATTTGTTTAATCCGCAACGGATCTTAATTGGGGGCGAATTAAATCGCGCTAAATCGGTATTATATCCGGCGATTATGGAATGTATTATCGCTCAAACACTGCCTATTTATAATCGCGATTTAGAACTTCAAGAAAGTTGTTTTTATACTCAAGCAACCATGCCTGGTGCGGCTCTAGTAAAACAAGCGCTGTATGACGGCCATTTACTAATGAAACTTGTTGATGGCTAAAATTGCTCTTTAATTTCCATGTAGCTCTCTCGTATATGTTCAATAAGAGCTTGAATACGTTTGGCTGGTTTACGGGTATAAGGGTAAACAGCATAGATACCGACAACTTTACCAGCATGCGCTGCTAAGACTTCGATCAGTTGCCCTTGTTGTAATTCGTCATACACTAAACACGTCGGTAAATATGCAATGCCATTGCCCGCTAGCGTGACTTTTTTTAATGCTGCGGCATTATCAGATGAGAAGTTACCACTTACTTTATGGGTATAAATTTTATTTTGGCGAATAAATTGCCAATCAAATGGCCCTGAACTTTGAGGGTTGTAGCCTAAGCAATTATGACTATTTAATGCTTTGGGTGTCTCAGGTATACCATGTTGCTCAAAGTAGCTGGGAGAAGCGCAGATAACCCACCGAGAATTAAAAATATGTCGCGCAATCAGGCTTGAGTCTTCAAGATAGCCTGTACGAATAACCAGATCATAATTATCAGCAACCAGATCAACAAAATGATTATTAAGCGACATATCAACTGTTAGTCCTGGATGTTTTTGGCAAAAAGTAGAGACCGCGTTGGCCAGTACTAATTCACCTGAGATCGTCGGGACTGACATGCGTATTTTGCCTGAGAGTGCTTCACTGTAACCCGTTACTGAATCAAAAGCGGTTTGTGCAATATTGCTGATACTTTTCGCTCGATGATAGAGTACTTCACCCGGTTCAGTAAGCGTCAGTTTACGAGTGGTTCGATAAATAAGTTGTAGTCCTAAACTCGTCTCAAGCTTGCTAATGCGTTTGCTGACGACAGATTTAGTGATGTTATTGAGTTCAGCAACTTTACTGAACGATCCATGTTCAATAACTTGAGTAAAAAGAACGAGATCATCAATGGCTGGCATGGCATTATTCCAATAGTCGGCTTATTGCCGAATTATACGCGAAAAAAAACGCAGTCCGATAACTGCGTTTTTTCATATTCCCGTTTAAGTGCTTAACCACTAGCATCCTGCTAGTTTGATTATCACTATTGGTGATAGGTAAAATTACATATCATCAATAATGATGTAGGTGGCAAAGACGGGCCCATGCACACCAACAACCTTGATCAGCTCGATATCTGCTGTCGAACTAGGACCTGAAATAAAATTAACACATGATGGTATACGTTCACCATTGAGTGCTTTTTGATGTAATACTTCTGTCGCTTGGGTTAAGCGAGGAACAATATTACTTTTAGGTACAATAAAAACAGACGCTTCAGGGAGCAAACTTACAGCTCGACCTTGCGCAGCTTGGCTATAAAGTACCATTGTGCCTGATTCTGCTAGTGCCTGTTCGGCAAATACTACGCCGACTTTAGCTCGTTCTGCAACTGCAATATTTGCCTCGTAGCCTGCACTATGATCCCAAATATAAACACTGTGCTGTTTTTCAGTCAAATCTTTCGGGTTTATAATATTTAGCAGACGATTATCTGCTGTAAAGATAGTTTCACCGATAGGATTTAGCTCTTCACCATTATCTGTGCAATATTGGAAACATACATTACGTAGTGTTTCTGTGAGCTTATCTTTAGTTGTAACAACTGCTTGTGATGCTAATGTCGTTTCAGTGTAGTCAACTAAAATGGTTTTTAGCTCATCTGAACTTTTATCAGCAAAAACGTCTTTGTGGCAGTTATATTTTAAGTTTGGGCGAGCTACAGGTGTAGTAATACGCTCACGACCAAGTTGTTTAGCGATATTATCAAGGAAACTATCGCGGTTAAAAATGCGTTGCTCTGACATGCGGAAGCCCCTTATTTGTCGTCTCTATTTTTGAACCAGCTACGGAATGATTGACCAGCAGGTTCGGGTAAATCACGAGTTTGTGTCCAAGCATTGAGCAAGCCAACTTTGAACGGTAATTTGCCATTTTTAATCAGTTTTCCAGCGATAATTGCGCCCATTTTAACTGTTTTATCCCAGATGAAAGGGTGGGAGTTGACAAAGTTAAAGCCAGTGATAGCTGCACGCTCAGCTGGAGCCGTGATTTTTTCTTCACCCATAATTTGACGATGTTTTAGCAATAAATCAGACAGTGGGATTTTCACTGGACAAACGTCATGGCAAGCGCGGCATAATCTACAAGCGTTAGGTAAGTCTTTAAAGTCTTTATAGCCGCCAAGTAGTGGTGATAATACAGCACCAATTGGGCCTGAGTAGATTGAACCGTAAGATTGGCCACCAATATGACGGTAAGCTGGACAAGTGTTAACACATGCTGCACAGCGGATACAACGAAGTATTGAACGGAACTCTGAGCCTAAAATCTTTGAGCGACCGTTATCAACAATAACTAAATGGAACTCTTCAGGGCCGTCACAGTTATCATCTTCACGAGGACCGGTTAGCGCGGTAACGTAACCTGTTAACGGTAAACCAACTGCGCTACGACAAAGTAGGCTTGCAACAATATCAAACTCTTCAAACGTAGGAACAATACGCTCCATACCCATGACAGCAATATGTGTTTTAGGCAGGCTAGTTGCAAGACGAGCGTTACCTTCGTTAGTAACTAAGGTGACAGTACCTGATTCGGCAATGGCAAAGTTACAGCCAGTAATACCGATTTCCGCTTCAAGGAAGTCATGACGAATATGCTCACGGACAAAGCGGGTCATTGCTTCAGGATCAGATGATCCTTCATAACCGAGCTTTTCTTTGAACACTTCGCGAATTTGAGTACGATTTTTGTGTAATGCTGGTACAACAATGTGCGATGGCGCATCGCAATCGTCAACTTGTAGAATATATTCGCCTAAATCGGTCTCGATGATTTCACAATTATTGCGTTGAATCATTTGGTTCATGCCGATTTCTTCGGTCACCATTGATTTTGATTTTACAATTTTCTTTGCGTTCTTTTTCTTAACAATGGTTTCGATGTAATTGGTTGCATCTTCTGCTGTGGCGGCAAAGAATACATGACCACCATTTTTTTCTACATTTTCGCTAAGTTGTTGTAAGTAGTAGTCTAGATTTTCAAGCACATGGTTACGAATATCCATGCCCATTTCACGCCACTCTTCCCAATTACCTAATTTTTCAGCGGCAACAGCACGACTTTTGAACATCCGTTCTTGTGCGTTGGCAACGGCGGCACGCATCGATTCGTCTTTCATTTTTAGATGAATACGATCTTTAAATTTAACGTTGCTAGTTTTCATTGACATAATAATGACCTCTTAACGACTCATCAGCACATCAACAATGTGCATTACTTTAATAGGTTGACCTTCACGGCTAATACGACCACCAATATTTAGTAAGCAGCTAATATCAGCACCAATCAAGAAGTCAGGTTTTACAGCACTAATGTGTTGTACTTTTTCTGTTACCATTTCACCTGAAATTTCAGACATCTTGACTGAGAATGTACCGCCAAAACCGCAACACGTTTCTTGGTTATCAATGGGTAGTAGTTCAAGCCCTTCAACGTTATTCAGTAAAATAAGCGGCTCTTCACGTACGCCTAATTTACGGATAAGGCTACAAGAGGGGTGATAAACACCTTTACCTTCAAGACGAGCACCAACATTTTCTACGCCTAATTGACGTACAACAAATTGGGTTAGCTCAAATAAACGGTCAGCAACTTTTTTCGCTCGTGCTGCCCACTCTGGCTCATCTTCTAAATAATGTGGATACTTTTTTACAGAAGCGGCACATGAACCTGCAGGTGTCACAATCGGATAATCGTTGATTTCGAAAGCTTCGATCATACTTTTCATTGCGGGTTTGCTTTTTTCTATATAGCCACTATTTAGTGCGGGTTGACCACAACAACCTTGGCGTTCAGGAAAGATCACTTCACACTCTAGTTGTTCAAGCAGTTGTACGGTCTTTTTAGCAACCTCTGCTTTTACGGTATCGCCAAGACAAGTGACAAAAAAGTTTACCTTCATTTTATTGCTCCAGTGGCGTAAAGGCGCCTGAGATATTATTGGTTTACGGCTGTTGTACAGCGCGTAAACCTATTTTCGTTAACCGATTAAAGAAAAGTACTCACGATAGCGACAATTACGCCATATAAAACCATAGGAATAACTGTTCGTTTGATGATGTAGCCTTCTTTATTCGCAATACCAAGTATGGCTGATACTGCGATAATATTATTTATACACACCATATTACCCATCGCACCGCCGACAGATTGCAAGGCAAGAATGATGGTTTCTGGTAGACCGACAGTGTGGGCAATACTTTGTTGAATCGCACCAAAAGTAAGATTGGAAACTGTTGCTGAACCAGAGAAAAAGGCACCTAAAGCACCAAGATACGCGGCACAGTATTGCCAATTTTTACCTAAGAGATCTGCAAAGGCATTACCCGTAGTCATAATTGGTGAATGATCACCGCCAATCATCATGAATTTCACCATAATTAACGCACCAATAAGGGCGATAAAAGGGGTTTTTATTCGTGATGCAGTATCACTAAATACAGCTTTTACTTGATGTGAACTCATTTTTAGAAAAGGAATTGAGACGAACACGACCAAGAAAAACGGGATTAATGCTGGTACATAAAGTGTTTTGTATGCCCATGCTGTATCAGTGCCTAAAATTTGGTTTATGTGAATAATTAGAGCTTGGCTAATATGCAAGTCGGCAAATCCTAAGTGAATATTCCACATTGGCGTTGCATCATTTAACATTCCCTTTAGTCCTAATTGTTTAATTCGAGTAACAATTAAAATAACAATTAACAATAGGGTTGGTGCCATCGCTTTAAATACACATCCAAACGGTAAAGAATCCGTTGTATTTTCTTCTGTGATATCCTTTTTTTCTAAGCCAACGTTATAGCGCGCAAAAAGTATTGATAAGGTTAAGCCAATAGCACCACCAATCAGAGCTGGGAACTCATAGTTCCATTGTGCTAACCAGACATAAGGTAGTGTGCATGACCAAATACTTAGCTGAATAAAAATAATGTTGCGACGAATTTGTTGCCAGCTAACAATAAATTTCAGAGCAATAACGGGTATCACTATTGCTGCAACGGTATGCATGATTGCGGATAAACTTCCCACATGCAGTAATTCTGTATCAGAAAGCCCTAAGTTACCGAATCCAAACCATGTTGGTGTACCTACAGCACCGAAAGAGACTGGTACTGAGTTCATCACTAACGCTAACATTGCAACGCGTAGTGGATTAAAACCTAATCCAACTAGAATCGGCGCTGCAATTGCTGCTGGTGTGCCAAATCCAGATGCTCCTTCAATCATAAAAGCAAATGCCCAGCCAATGATCATTAGCTGACCAATCTGGTTTTTACTAATACCTTCTAACCATTGTTTTATGACATCTTCACAGCCGGAAACTGAGAGGGTACGATTTAATAAAATCGCACCAGCAATAATCGAAATAGGAGTAATTGCTGATAAAGTGCCAGAAATAATATTTGCAGTTAATAGCCGTCCACTAGTGCCAAAATAAATTAATTGTAAAATACCAATAATTATTGCGGTTAAAGGTAATGCGATATGTGATGGTAGTGCATTTTTTTTTGTCATCATCCAAATCAATAATAAAATTGGAATGATCGATATAGCTAGATTAAGCATATTTTTTCCCTGACTGAGTCGTCTTATTCCGTATTTCAATAGACGATTTTTGTTTTTATTTATTATTACTATATGAATAGTATTTTTTTTACTGATAACCTCAGTGGGGAGATTATTGTAGGCAGGAAAAAGAAACTTTCTATCTATTTTTTTTCTGTATTTATCATACTTATCAATTAAATGTGATGTGAATATAAATGTAGTAGGTAATGAGTTTTTAATTAAGTTCAAAAAATCAATGTGTTATGAAGTTATGCTCAGTAGGTAAAGATCATGATTGTATCACTATTGGAAACAATATATTTGCATACATAAGCTAATATTTTAGGTACTTATTTTAATGAAAATATTAGTTATTTTTTATTAAGGATAATGATTATCAATACAGTGATTATTTAAGCGTGAAAATTAGTGTTAATACGATTAAGAATGCATTTAATATGGTTAATTGGAATATAATAAACGTTATTTGGTAAGCTTGAAATATATTTAATGAAGTAAATAATAATATATTTATATTCTTTTTGAGCGTTATATCATTTCCTGTTAAAAATAAGAAATAATCACTCATAACTGGCTGGGTGGATTATGCGTGGTTGTAGAGAAATAGGCTTATTTTAAGCTAGCATTATTATTGATCACCGTATGTAGAAAAGATAACGCAGCACTACAGTCGTTGCGACTCATAAACCATTGCTTTTGATTCACTTCTAATGGCAGAATTTCGAGCCATCGCTGACATACCCACGTAATATCATCAAATTTTGGCTCGGGATAATAACGAGCATGATCTGGGTGCTGTTGGAAGAGTTGTTTTAAGTTATCTGAGATGTTTTGATCGATAAAATTAATATCTTTGCTATGCCAGTTTGGAACTGGCGAAGTATCACCGACATAAAGGTAGTCACTATCTTGCCAATGATTATTAATTAAAAACATCTCAACCCCCTGAATGGTAATACTCATAAAGCCATCGGGGAGGGGATCAAAATCGGTAATAATGGCGCGAGTCCCAAAATGGCACAAAGTATCATCAATTTTCATGCATAACCCGAAGCCATGATGATTGGTTGTCGCTAGTTTTACTAATCGAATATAACGTTGCTCGTAAATACGTAATTTGCAAATACCATTGGGCAATAAGTAAATATCCAGAGGGAAGAGAGGTAATTGCATAATGATAACCCTAGCTAATGTGTTTTAACATAAGTAAATGGTCGCTCGATATATCATTATTATTATGTTGGTCGGGCACCTTTAATCAGTATAAGCAGACTAAAATAGAATAATGTCTGCTTTATGATACTGCGGTAAAATAAAAGGCTGCTTAGTAAAGTAGCATTATGTGTTTAATATTTGATATATCGCTTGAGTTAAACGTGATAATTGGGCTGAGGTTATAATATAGGGTGGCATAATATAAACTAAGCAACCAAAAGGTCGAATCCATACGCCAGCATTAACAAAAGCCTGTTGAATTTCAGCCATATTTACGGCTTGATGTAATTCTACCACTCCTATAGCACCTAACCAGCGTACCTGCTTTACTTTTTCAAGTGTTTCAATTTTAGGTAACTCATTAGCAAGTTGTGCTTCAATTTCTGCAACTTGTTGTTGCCATTGGTTTTGTTCCAGTATCTCAAGGCTAGCATTAGCAACGGCACAGGCGAGGGGATTGCCCATAAATGTTGGTCCATGCATAAAACACCCAGCATCGCCACTGCATACTGTATCTGCGATTTTTTTATGAGTGATGGTTGCCGATAATGTCATATACCCGCCAGTGAGAGCTTTACCAACACACATAATATCAGGGCTAATATTGGCATGCTCACAGGCAAACAGTTTTCCTGTACGTCCAAAACCGACAGCAATTTCATCTGCAATTAATAGTACCCCATAATCATCGCATAATTTGCGTACTCGACGTAGATAGGTTGGATGATACAGCCGCATTCCTCCAGCACCTTGTACGATAGGTTCTAAAATAACGGCGGCAATTTGCTGGTGGTGTTGCGCTAATTTATTGGAAAAATCACTAATATCATTTTCATTCCACTCGTCCCAGAAATTGCACTGTGGGGAGTCAGCAAAAATATGTTCTGGTAAAAAACCTTTATAAATACTGTGCATGGAGTTATCGGGATCGGTCACTGACATCGCGGCAAAAGTATCGCCATGATAACCGTGACTGAGGGTTAAAAACTTGGATTTAGACTCACCTTTAGCATGCCAGTATTGCAACGCCATTTTAAGTGCAACTTCAACGGCTACCGAACCTGAATCAGCAAGAAAAACGGTATCTAACCCCTGAGGTGTCATTGCAACTAACTTCTTACATAGATCAACCGCAGGTTGATGGGTAATGCCGCCGAACATCACATGCGACATTTTATCGAGTTGTGTTTTTGCCGCAGCAGTTAGTTGTGGGTGGTTATAACCGTGAATAGCAGACCACCATGAAGACATGCCATCGATTAATTGAGTACCATTTTCAAGAGTAAGGTATACGCCATGAGCCTCAGTGACAGGGTAACAAGGGAGCGGTGTAATGGTTGATGTATAAGGGTGCCAAATATGCTGTTGGTCAAAATCGAGGTCAATATTGTTTTCTTTGTGCACTGTTGTAAACCAAATTTATGTTTTGTGGTTGACAGTTTACGTGCTGTTAGTAGACTAGCCAACATCTAAAAGGTAATGAAATGTCTGGTTGGTTATTTATCACGCAACCTGTCGTAAATCGGTAATGGCTCTACATCGTTATTGTATTTATTTCAATATATTAACAATAAAGTATAAAAAGAGGGACGCATTGTGGAAGTTCGTTGTAATTGGACCGTTGAGGAAGTGCAGGCTTTATTTAATAAGCCGTTTATGGATTTAGTGTTTGAAGCTCAACAAATTCATCGTCAATTTCACCAGCCTAATCAAGTACAAGTTAGTACCTTGCTTTCTATTAAAACTGGCGCTTGTCCTGAGGATTGTAAGTATTGTCCTCAAAGTGCACATTATCGCACTGATATAGAGAAAGAACGCTTATTGGAAGTTGATCGAGTACTTGATGCCGCGATAAAAGCTAAGCAATCAGGTGCGACTCGATTTTGTATGGGGGCGGCATGGAAAAACCCTAAAGACAGAGATATGCCTTACTTGCTTGATATGGTGCAAGGCGTTAAGAAGTTAGGCTTAGAAACATGTATGACATTAGGTATGATCACCACTGATCAAGCGAATACACTAGCTGCTGCTGGGTTGGATTACTATAACCATAACCTTGATACCTCACCTGAATACTACGGTAATGTGATTACCACGCGTACTTATCAAGATCGATTAGATACCTTAGCGCATGTGCGTGATGCAGGGATGAAAATTTGTTCTGGCGGCATTATTGGCATGGGAGAAAGTGCACGAGATCGCGCTGGATTGCTGGTGGAGTTAGCCAATTTACCTGTTCATCCTGAAAGCGTACCGATTAACATGCTGGTGAAAGTAAAAGGCACACCACTTGAAAATGCAGAAGATGTCGATCCGTTTGATTTCATTCGTATTATTGCGGTCGCTCGTATCATTATGCCACAATCAGCAGTAAGGCTTTCTGCTGGTCGTGAGGATATGAATGAGCAAATGCAAGCGTTGTGCTTTATGGCTGGTGCTAATTCTGTGTTCTACGGTTGTAAATTATTAACCACACCAAATCCTGGTGAGGATAAGGACATGCAATTATTCGCTAAGCTAGGTATTAATAGCCAGCAGCAAGCAGCTAAGCCTGATGACATTCAAGCAGAAGCACTTTTTGTTCAAGTTGCAGAACGTGTTGCTGCACGCCCAACCAAAGATGACATTTTCTATGATGCCTCTCTTTAATCAGCGTCATCACCAAGCGCTTGTACAACGGCAACAACAAGGGCTTTACCGACAATTAAAATATGTTGAGGAAAATCCACAATGGCTGAATTTTGCTAGCAATGATTATCTTGGTCTAGCACAAGATCCTGAAATCATAGCGGCATGGCAACTTGGATTGGATAAATATGGCGCTGGAAGTGGTGCATCACCCTTAGTTACTGGCTTTCAACCTCCTCATGCTGATTTAGAACAACAATTAACTGAGTGGTTAGGGTATCAACGGGCACTGTTATTCAACAGTGGTTTTAGTGCTAATCAAGCGGTGTTATTTACCTTGTTACAGGCACAAGATCATCTCTTTCAAGATAAGCTTAATCATGCCTCTTTAATTGAAGCTGGCATGTTATCACCTGCAAAAATGAAGCGGTTTGCACATAATGATGTTACTGCTCTGGTTCGTCAATTTGCGACAATGAATACTGACGTTGATACTGCGTCATTGGTTGTGACTGAGGGTGTTTTCAGCATGGATGGCGACTGTGCACCGCTGGCATTATTGCGACAAATAACAGAGCAGCATCAAAGTTGGCTGATGGTTGATGATGCTCATGGCTGTGGGGTATTAGGCGAAGCAGGGCAAGGTAGCTGTCATCTGGCAGGAATAAAAGCTGATATCTTAGTTGTTACCTTTGGCAAAGCATTTGGAATACAAGGTGCAGCCGTATTATGCAGTCAAGAGACCGCAGAATATTTAATTCAATTTGCTCGACATTATATCTATTCGACAGCGATGCCACCAGCACAAGCGGTCGCATTAAGACAGGCGTGTTCTTTGATTCAAACTCAGCCTTGGCGTCGAGAAAAATTGCAGGCGCTGTCGGGACACTTGGATCATTACCTTGATAATAGCATTGACCTCATGCCAACGATCACACCGATTAAACCGATTATTATTGGTGATAGTACTCAAACAATGGCGATTGCTACTCAATTACAGCAACGCGGTATTAAGGTCGGTGCAATTCGTCCACCAACAGTGCCGCCGCACAGTGCGCGTTTGCGAATTACACTAACAGCTAATCATAATGAAACTGATATTCGCCAGTTGGCGGTTGCTATTAATGAGGTGGTTGATGTTGGATAGCTTAATAGATAAATCTGCATTCTCAATTGATCTATCAAAGAAACAAGCTATTGCAAATGCATTTGGACGTGCAGCCCAACATTACGATAAATCTGCTGCATTTCAACGACAGGTTGGGCATCAATTGTTATCTTTAATGCCGACAAGATCTTCTGCTATATCAACGCCGAGAGTGATTGATATTGGTTGCGGAACAGGTTATTTCAGTGCAATGCTGCATCAACAAGGGTTTGCTGTTACTGCTGCAGATCTTTCTACTGCAATGTTGTTACAAGCTCAACAACGATGCGGAAAAGATTGCCAATATTTGCAAACGGATGCTGAAAAGATTGTGATGGCGGATCATAGTTATGATCTTGCTTTTAGTAACCTAGCTTTGCAGTGGTGCGATGATTTAAGTGTGCCATTGCGAGAGTTACGACGGGTTGTTCGGCCTGAGGGGCGGATTTTTTTTACCACTCTTATTGATGGCTCATTAGGTGAGCTAAAACAAGCATGGTCACAAATTGATACTCAGCAACATGTTAATACATTTAAATCACAACATGTTATTGCTGCAGAAATTGCTCGGTCAGGTTTAGTTATTGAAGCGTTAGAATATAAACCTATAACGGTATATTACCCAACCGCGATGAAATTAATGAAAGATTTAAAAGGTATTGGTGCTACACATTTACACCAACAACGACAATCAGGACTTGTTGGCCGACAGACATTCATTGATTTAGAAGATGCGTATGAACGTTTTCGTTTAGACAATGGACTATTACCAGCGACATACCAAGTATGTTTTGGAGTATTGATCAATGAATAAAGCCTATTTTGTCGCTGGTACTGATACCGATGTAGGGAAAACTGTCTGTAGTTGTGCTCTTTTAAATGCTGCTAAACAAGCAGGTATTGCGATGGTGGGTTATAAACCGATTGCATCTGGTAGTGATAAAACAGCGCAAGGATTACGTAATAGTGATGCGTTGTTACTCCAACAAGCATCATCAATTGTGGTGACATATGATGAAGTTAATCCATATACTTTTTATCGTCCTGTTTCACCTCATATTGCTGCAACTGAAGAAAATAAAGCAATTAAATTTAGTGTATTGTCGGAAGGGTTAGCAGCTCTTAAGACGAAATCTGAATGCGTGCTTATTGAAGGTGCTGGTGGTTGGCGAGTCCCTATAAATAATGGTGATTATCTTTCATCATGGGTAAAGCAAGAACAATTACCGGTTATTTTAGTAGTGGGTATTAAACTTGGATGCTTAAATCATGCTTTATTAACCGCTGAAGCTATTCAAGCTGATGGATTAACAATTGTAGGCTGGATAGCTAATCAAGTGCATCCAGTAACGGATAATTATGCTGAAATGATAACATGGCTAGAGCAGCAATTACCGGGGAAGAAAATAGCTGAGATCCCATATATATCAATGAATAGACAGGGAATGATTGACAATAAGCACGATCACTTTGCTAAATATATCGATCTAACTGTATTAAATTTGGGTCAGTAAAAGCAACAAAAGGCACGCAATGTGCCTTTTGTTTTAATTGAGTTGTATAACTAACTAGCTGAATTAAGCCCCATTAGTCTTTCCTGTACTTCTGTCATTGGCGCTGTATTACCAACTTGCTCAAGGCCAAGCTCTTTATGTGCTTCATCAATGGACATTCCAAGATGGCAACGTAAAATATCTATAGCAACTTGATAATTTTCATTATTAGCCATGAACCCTCCCTGTGTAATCATGTCTTTTTGTGTGCATTGTTTCATAACAATGTGTAAACAATAATCGAGTTATGTGACGAAATCAATACTACCAAAGTCTAATCATCACTTATTTTAGCAATTAGAAGCTATTTTCAAGGTAAAGGTGCCAATTTTTGATTAAACAATAATGATTTTTTGACGCTATCTTATGATGAAATAGCCATAAATAAAGAGCGGATAAGAATTGGTAACAATTTAGCACTTTAACTTATCGTCATATTATTTGAATATAGTGAGTAATAATCGTCTTAATGTACCAATAAGGCGCTAGAATACGATCTATAAAGCAAAAACCAGATTGGTAACGTCCTTTCAATTGGAGAAAATAATAGATATGAAACGTATTGCGTTGTTTTTAGCAACGAACCTTGCCGTAATGATAGTGTTTAGTATTGTGCTTAACATTGTTTATGCGGTAACAGGAATGAAACCTGGCAGCCTGTCTGGATTGTTAGTGATGGCTGCTTTGTTCGGTTTTGGTGGATCATTAGTGTCGTTAATGATGTCAAAGTCAATGGCGTTACGTTCAGTTGGCGGTGTTGTTATTGATAGCCCACGTAATGAAACTGAACATTGGCTAATTAATACTGTTGCTCGTCAAGCAGAGCAAGCTGGCATTGGTATGCCGACCGTTGCTATTTATGATGCACCTGATATTAATGCGTTTGCAACAGGTGCTAAGCGTGATGATGCATTGGTGGCAGTATCAACGGGATTGCTGCATAGCATGACTCGTGATGAGGCTGAAGCGGTATTAGCTCATGAAATTAGCCATGTTGCTAATGGTGATATGGTAACCATGACGTTAATGCAAGGTGTAGTAAATACATTCGTGATCTTTGTTTCTCGTCTTGTTGCTGGTGCGATTAGTGGTGTTAATAATAACAGTGAAGAAGGCGAGAGTGGCGGTAGCTACATGACTTACTTTATTGTTTCTTCAATCATGGAAGTATTATTTGGTTTCTTAGCAAGCATTTTAACGATGTGGTACAGCCGTCATCGTGAGTTCTATGCTGATGCTGGCTCTGCAAAGTTGGTTGGCCGAGACAAAATGATTGCTGCGCTTGAACGTTTAAAAGTGAGTCATGAGCCTCATTTAGAAGGTTCTATGATGGCGTTTGGTATTAATGGTAAGAAATCACTATCAGAACTATTTATGACCCACCCACCATTAGAAAAACGTATTGATGCATTGCGTCGCGGTGAGTATATAAAGTAATTATTTACTAACGCATAAATAATAACATAAGCCCCCAGCAGTCGCTCTGAGGGCTTTTTTTTGAGTTATTATTTTAATAGTGCTTTTTCTTGGTTTTCTACATACCAGAAACCAAGAAGTGAAACACCCCAGAATTAGAATAAGTACTGAACGTTAGAAGTTCCAGCGAGCGTTTGACTAAAGCACATTGCTGACGTTACAAATAAAGATGCAAGACTACCTGCTTTTAGCCCAGTTACCAGCGATGTATTCTTTTCAGTTAGCCCAACTATTACCAGGATAGCTACCAAAGAAAACGCCATAAAACCAAAAAGTAAATAGAAAGGAAAGAATTTTACAGTCTTAATTATATTATTGAATTTCATTTAAGTTATGGATTTGTATATTATAATTAGTTTAGATTATGATTCTTATCTTTGTTGTAGAGATATTGTGCGTCATCAATTAGGCAGTATAAAATACGATCGATAAACATTTATAGAGAGGAATATACTCTATAATCCTCGGTGTGATTATAGAATCATTACAAAGGTTAAAGAAATAAAATGGGATATTCAATTTATAAAAAATAGCTGGTATGAATGTTTTTATTTAAATACGTTATTATTGGTAATTTTTTACGCAATGGTTTTTATTTAAATGTGCCTTCTTAAAAAAGAAGGATATATTTAAACAATACTCTTTGTAGCGTAGGATATGAGTTAACACTTTAAGTGTTTATAACTTATATAATAATAACTTTTATATCACCCTTGATTATCAGTACTTTGTGTCATATTTATAATTAAAATCATTTAAGCCTGATTTAATCTGAAAATCAGAAAACTTGAGCCAAGGCTGATTAGCCTTAATCGTGGTGTTTTTTTACGTTTTTATATTGATAATATTTTTATCTTATTGTTTATATTGTATTTTTACTTTGTGATAAATGGGCTTTTTATTTTATTTTAATTTAATATTTTAATTTAATGGCTGTTTTTTAACTAATATCATATTCTTAGACCTGATTTACAGAGCATCTTAAAGCGCTAACAATATATCTATATAAGAGCTTATTGCTTTTTTAATTATAGCAGTGTTAGAACGGCTTTTTTTATGAGGTGTCATGTTTATATAGTGAATGTTTATAATATGTAGCTTGCGATTCTAATGGTAGAAAGTTATTACGGATTGCTATTTTGATATCTAAAAGTTGATCCCTTATAGGTACGAGTATTGCTATAAAAACGAAAGAATGAGAGTCTAGTAATCGCCTCATTTTTTTATGTGATTTATAACAGATACAGATTACCTAGCATAAGCTAAATGAGGATATCTATTCGGTAATGTAGCTGAATCCTCAGGTTTTTTCGAAATTGAAACCATATTAAAATTGAATGATAATTATGGTAAGAATAAAACTCTAGATATTAATCATCGTAATCAATAATTGGTTTGTTAATTATTGTGTAGTACTACTATTGTTGGGTTATTTTAGATAGAAGTACATTACGGTAGTTTATTTTAACAACATATGTGAATTTATAATGGATTTGACAAAGAAAATTCTAATAGCGGCATTAATCTCATCAACTTTAGCTGGGTGTACTGTACCTGGTTCAAACTTAACTCTTGATGGTAAGCATGTTGTCAAAGTTGCCGATGGCGACAGTACTAACTTATCAGATCGCGTTAATGTTTATCCTCTTACTGCGAATACTGTTAATCAGTATCGTATTCAGAAAGTGAAAGCTGAGCAAAATCCACGTTTGGAAGCTGAGTTAGCAAATTATGAATATCATATTGGCCCTGGTGATATTTTAAACGTTACAATCTGGGATCATCCAGAATTAACAATTCCAGCTGGTGCATACCGTAGCGCAAGTGAAGCTGGTAACTGGGTTCATGCTGACGGAACTATTTTCTATCCATATATTGGCAAGGTATATGTAGAAGGAAAAACTGTTTCCGAGGTACGTAAGACCATTTCACGTCGATTATCTGCTTATATCGAAAGCCCCCAAGTAGATGTTAATGTTGCATCTTTCCGATCGCAAAAAGCATATGTTACTGGCGAAGTTAAAACGCCAGGTCAACAACCTATTAGCAATGTACCTCTTACATTACTTGATGCGGTCGATAAGTCAGGTGGTTTAGCTGCCGATGCTGATTGGCGTAATGTAACATTAACGCGTAATGGTAAAGATCAGAAAATTTCATTATACGCCTTAATGCAACGTGGTGATTTACTTCAAAATCGATTGCTACAAGACGGTGATATTATTCATGTACCACGTAACGATGATCAAAAGGTCTTTGTTATGGGTGAAGTTAATGAGCCTAAGCTACTTAAAATTGACCGTGCTGGTATGAGCTTAACTGAAGCATTAAGCAATGTTGGCGGTATTAATGAGCTAGAAGCTGACGCGACGGGTATTTTTGTTATTCGTTCAACACGCGATGACGTTAAGAAAAATCCAAACGATAAAACGATTGCTAATGTTTATCAATTAAACATTAAAGATGCGACAGCGTTGGTTATTGGTACAGAGTTTGAATTACAGCCATATGATATTGTTTATGTGACTGCTGCACCGATTGCACGTTGGAACCGTGTTATTCGTCAGATTGTTCCGACTATTAGCGGCTTTAATAATTTATCTGAAGGTCTGAATTATTATACTAATCTTAAGTAATTGAGTTTAGATTGAAGTTATATAATTAATAACGTTCAAAAGGGAGGCTTAAATAGCCTCCCTTTTTCATATACGTAGATAAAGCGGGTAGGGAGATAAACAACATCTCCCGAATGAAGTTACATCATAGGTATCAGTATGACTGCACCTAAAAATGCCATTAATAAGCTAACGCCTGCTGGAATTAGCCATAATGATTTATCCTTGTTATTTTTCATATACCCTCCTGCATATCCGTGTCTGAGAGGTTGAATGCCTATAGCTTTCAACTATAACCCTAGATTGTATTTGTTGCTTTGTAAGAATTAATTTCCATTAGAAAGAGACTTTTTGGTGAAAATGAGGCTTAGATGCTACTTTTTAAAACAAGGATGATGTTTTTTCGTATTTTATTGATTTTAAATCTAAACTGACAATGCAAAAAATAAAGATGTTATGTTTATGAACTGTTTTATATAAAATCAATTTGTTGGTGAAAGGTTGTAGGTTATGTTTAAAAGATTATTGGGTATGGTGATGCTTTGTTTTGTACTACCAGTAACTATTGCTCATGCCGCTGATGGCAATAATACCAAACCCTATTCAGAGCAAAGTATTTATGACAAACCTATGATTGAACGTTATGTACTTGATGAATTGAAATCATTACGGATGGATCAGCAAGATTTAGAACGTCGAATTACCCTTGATATTACTGATAGAGAATTGGCTGTTGCAGATAAATCAATGAATTACGCCAATGTTACAGTAACGTATTTCTTCTATATTATAGCTGGCGTCGCATCATTAATTGCGTTAATCGGTTGGCAGTCAATGCGTGAAATAAAAGAAAATACTAAACGTATGGCTGAACTACAGTTAAAAGATATAGCCGATAGTTACGAACAAAAGTTTAAAGCTTTAGAACGCGACTTAAAGCGAAAAACACGCATTATTAGTGAAAATAATCGAGAAATAGAAAAAATTAACGAAGTACATAATTTATGGCTTCGCGCTCAAAGCTCACAAACACCAGAGCAAAAGGTAGAAATTTATGATGAAATTTTAAAAGTTCGTCCTGGTGATTTAGAGGCATTGACGTATAAAGCCGACGCAACAATGGAAATGCGGGAATTCCATTGGGCATTAAGTCTATGTAATCGAGTATTAGAAGTGGATGATACTAATGCACATGCTTTATATCAGCGAGCTTGTGCTTATGCGTGCTTAGGAGTAGAAGAACAAGCGATCTCTGATTTAGAACGTGCAATTAAAGATAGTACATCTTTACGTGAACTTGCAGCCGATGAAGATGATTTCGAAAACTTACGTGGTAATGAGCGTTTTGAATTATTACTGATTACAGTAGAAGATTAATTGTTTTAGTCATCTCTGTAATTACAACTCAACATTGCATTTTTAATGCTAGTAAAAAAAACTGAATAAGCCTAATTTTATAATTAGAATAAAAATTAAGAGAAATTAACATGACTAACTTTCAGTTTTATACTTATGAATTACCTTGTTTTAATTGCCATACTCGTAATGCTAAAACCGATCTTGGTTGGTTAACACCGAGCATGAAAACAGATGTTATCGAACAAATTGAAGTAATGTTAAAAAAGCGTGGTAGTGATTATGAACCGTATTTTACCGTACAGATTATTTGCTCAGAAGATGAAGCAAAAGATTATTTATTGCTGAATTATTATGATCATTCTGAGTCAGAAATTAACCATGGAAATATTAAGCCAACAGTAATTGCTGATATTGATGATCAAATTTCTGAACATATGACTGCAGAAGGTGTTGCTGTATTTAGCCATGAAATAGCACTTCAAAACTGTGATGATTGCTCTCAAGATAACGATGCATAATTAAAGTAGGGACAAAGTAATGCTGTGGAATGCTTGTGAGGAAAAAACTAAACTAGCATTGGGTAACGGTGATTTATTACCTCTAACCAGTGACGATATTATTTATCAGCAACAAGGGGTTAACTACATTGTTAATTTACTTACTGATAATATGAAAATAAAACATTCTCCTGCTGTTTCAGCACAAGATCCTTTCGTTGCGCCATATACTAATTGCGATTATATAACGGATATGGATACGGATTATGTATGTTTATTAAATCGTTTTCCGATCGTTGTTCCCCATTTATTGGTTTGTGCCAAAGATTATATACCACAAACATCAGTGTTAACCTTAGCGGATTTTACAGCATGGGTTAAAGGTATTACGCGTAGTGATGTACTTGGTTTCTTCAATTCAGGTCACGATGCAGGCTCTAGCCAAATGCATCGTCACATGCAGTTAGTGAGAACATCTATTCCGTTAGAGTCTCATATTGTTAGTGGGCTGCTTCCGTTTAAACATGCGGTATTTATTTATTCAGCGTTGAACTCAAAACAGTTATATGCAGATTATTTAAATGCAATGGAATCATTACAGTTAAATACTACTAAGTTAGTGAATGGTTTAAACGAGTGTTTGCCTTATAACATTTTATTAACCGAACGCTGGATGTTGATTATCCCAAGGGTTAAAAACCAAGTAGAAACCTTATCGGGTCACGGTGTAAATTTTAGCGGTCGTTTTTTGGTGAGCTCTGAACTGCAATTAGCATGGCTAGAAAATTATGGTTTCATGCGATTTTTAACCGATTGTGGTTTTCAGGAAAAATAGCGTTATAATCTTTTGATATTTAAGCAGTTGTGCAGTACAGACTTTACAACTGATAAAGTTGTGATTAGTATAGCTGTTATGGAGAGATGGCTGAGTGGTTGAAAGCACCGGTCTTGAAAACCGGCATACGTTTATAGCGTATCTAGGGTTCAAATCCCTATCTCTCCGCCACATTCAAGAAAACCGCTAATTTATTGGCGGTTTTTTTATGTCTGTATAAAAGCGGGTTCAAATCCTCTCATTTCCTAGGCTACCCTGATATATGGAAGAGGGGGGGCTGATTTATTTTATCCAGTGGCTTGTTGTTTGTATCATTGGTTGATTATATGGATTGTAATTAATTACCTTCATTAAATGCTTTAGATAATGTCACGAGTTTGAATGAACATTGTTTCATCTGAATCATGCTAAGATTAATCGCTTCCATTTCCTTGAGGTTATTTTTAGAGCTATCATAAATTTGATGACTATTTTTATTAATATCTTTAGATACTGTAGCTTGTTGTTCTGTTGCTGTTGATATTTGAATTGATAAATTTGATATTTCTGTCATTAAGGTAAATATTTCTTTAAGTTTAGATTCCATATTATTAATATCACTGACGCATATATTAGATTTATTCAGACCTTTTTCCATTCGTGAGGCAATTTTATTAAGAGAATGGACAATATAATTTACTGATTGCTGAATTTGAGAGGTGGCTGTATGCGTACGTACACTTAACGCTCTTACTTCTTCTGCAACAACAGAGAACCCTCGGCCATGTTCACCAGCGCGTGCCGCTTCAATAGCTGCATTAAGTGCAAGTAAATTCGTTTGATCTGAAATACTTTGTATCTCTTGAAGAATTGAAGTTATTAACTTTGCTTCAGTGGCAAGTTTAGTTGTTAACTCACTCGTTTCATTAATTTCAGTTGTTAGCTCTACAATATGTTCAGTTGTAACCATAACTAAAGCTTCAGTATCTTGGCAGGAAGATTCTGCCGTTGAGACTGAGACTAAGGTGTGTTGGCAGTTTTCAGAAACATTATTGATGCTTGATGACATTTCTTCAATGGCAGTAGCAATACCATCTAAATGGGAACTTTGCTGTTTAATTTTATCAGTGCAATTAACCGAAAGTGTACTAATAGTTGTTATTTCACTATCTACTTCTAGCGTTGCTTCTTGAGTCCGAGCTAATATTGTGCGTATTTGTGCATCTTTCATTGCGATTATATATTCAGCAATATTATTAATATTATCGTTAAAAATGCCTTGTGACAAACTATTATGTTTACGTTCAAATTTTTGTAGCCAGCGAGGGTATGTGATTAGTTCTCGATAAAATAAGGCAAGACTAAGAATTGGAAATAATATATTAAAATAATTAGATACACTAAAACTTAGTATTAACGTTATGGCAGTTAATAAAGTATATAAGCACCATTTTATTTTGAGGGACATGGTACGTTTTAGCGTTGGGGTTTGATGCAATTGACGGTATAAAACTTCAGCTTTATGTCGTGCTTTAGGATCAAGGTAGAGGCGTACTGATTGATATCCTATAACGTGGTTGTTTTCAAAGAGAGGTGTGACAAACGCATCTACCCAATAATAGTCACCATTTTTGCATCTATTTTTAACTGCACCTCGCCAATAACGTTTTTGTTTAATGCTTTTCCATAAGTCACCAAATATACAGTCTGGCATATCAGGATGACGTAAAATATTATGATTTTTACCTATTAATTCTTCTTGGGAATAACCTGAGATATCGCAAAAGTAATCATTAATATAAGTAATGTTACCATCTATATCTGTCGTTGAGACAATTTGACTCGATAAATTAAGTGGGATTTCTTTTTCTGTATTGAGTGATAACATTATAGATCACCATGTGAAATTAATTGTATATGGTGATATTAGAAGATAAAAACAAAACGTAAACAGGTGGGGTTTAAATGCTATTTATATTTGCTTGTTATTTGATGTCGTTAACAAAAAAATAAGTATAAAAGTAACATTAATAAAAGGGGGAGTTAAATCCCCCGTTAGCTAGCTTATGCGCATTTATCACAAGCTTGTAGTGCGATTTCGTGCTCAAAAGTCACTTGACCTAGTGCTGTCGTACTTGCCGCGATTTCTTGTTCAATTTCTTGAAGATCATCAGCATCAATACCACTTGAGGTTACTTCATCTTCGGTGTAACCAAATGCATTTAATAATAAGTAATCACGTGCATCTTCTGAGTTACAAGTAATGATCGCTGTAAGGTCATCGCCAAAAGCAGTGTCACCTGTAATGATTGCAGTAATTTGTTGCTGGACACTATCGTACATTGCTGGTGTTAACCAACCTAGATCTGCTTCAGCAGTATTCTTACGACAATCAAAGCAAGGAAGGAGCTGAGAATAGCTCTGAAAATGGTTCATGGGAAAGCATCCTGATCACGGTATTAATATTGCCCCGCAACTTATGCTAAATTGGCTTTAATTGCCAGCGTAAAGGTGAATTTTTATTGTCGTAGAACGGTGCATATCATTTGAAAATACGATATCAGCGTCTGACTTAATCATAAGCTAAAGAAGTGTAGTAACTATCTATATTATTGGTGGGATAGATAAAACAGATTCAGTTGTTATAGTGTGGAGCTGTAGACTACAATCACAGCTAAATAAGCATTACCTTTAGTACAATAAAGAGAGTGTTATTATTAATTGCTCATCAACAGGGATAAATATGAAAAAGATAATAGTAGCGGCGGCTATAGTGGTTGCGGTAACAGGTTGTGCGGGAACACCGTCAAATAGCTATACCGTTGATAATGCAGCTGGTGTCTCATCTTGGGAGTTATGTCGTAATATTGGTTATCATGAGTTCTTCAATCGCACACAAAAAGCGCAACAATTGACTCACTATGTATTGCAACGTGGTGATGTTGATCCTCAAGCATGCCAAGCAGCAGCAGAAGAAGGTAAGAAGTTTGCGGAAGAGGAATATCGAAAAACAGGCGGTTATTAAATATATCGACACCCTTACTTACAATATAATGCGCTAATTATCTGTTATTTTTGCTTTTAATTTATAAAATATCAGCAGTGGGTACCGCATTGTATTTGTAAATAGGGATAGCTGCCATTATGAAAAAAAGCACATTGCTTGTTATATGTGTGCTGAGTGCATTGTCATTTAGTTCGGTATCGTTAGTTGCACAAGCGAATGATCGCCCAACAACATTGCCGAGTGAGCGCTCAGGGTTACAAATATGGAATAAAGAAACCGTGTACACCAAAGGTGATAGTGCGCGTTATTTAGGACGATTATGGGTAGCGAAGTGGTGGACACAAGGTGATCGTCCTCAGCGTGATAATGAATCTGGTCCGTGGACGTTAGTTCGCCTGATTGATAACGATAATAACCCTATTAAACCCAATAATTTTAAGGTAACCCGTTATCGTGCAGGGGTGAAATACAGTGCTGGCGATAGAGTACGGATGCCTAATGGTAATGTTTATCGTTGTCGTGATTGGCCGGCAACACCGTGGTGTGAGCTAGAAGGTTATGCACCAGGTAAAACACAACACTGGCGTGATGCATGGTCACGAGTAAATTAATACCGAGTATCTGCTGAGTAAAGCAGATACTCATGAGTGAGTGTTATTGCTCTGGTTGAGATGAGACTAATGGGTAGACATTCACTTTCTCAATACGGTTGTGCTCAATAGTAAGAATTTCAAATCGCCAATGTTGCCAATCGATAACATCGCCACTTTGTGGAAGTCCACCTTTGATCCACATCAACATTCCATTTAATGTTTGATAACCATTTTGATCTTCATCAGGCAATTTTTTTAAATCTAATAAATCTTTAACGACAGTAATGGGGATCAGACCATCAAGATGCCAATGGTTATCATTTATTTTTTGGGACCATACATCAGTCGGATCTTGTGTTGTGAATTTACCAGTTAAAGCTTCTAGAATATCTTGTGGTGTGACGATACCTTGAATATCACCATATTCATCAACCACAAAAGCTATTTCAGTTCCTGAGTCTTGAAACATTTCAAGTAAGTCAGTACCGGTCCATGTTTCGGGGATAAATAGCGGTTGAGTAATATAATCAACTATATTTTTGGCATCATCGCTGCGATTATCAAGTTCAAATCGCAATAATTGCTTAGCAGTTATTGTACCTTTAACATCGTCAACAGTATGGCGACAAACCGGTAAACATGAAAAAGGACTCGCAAGTAATTTTTGCTGATAGCTTTCAACAGCATGGTCGAGATCAAGATAACTAATATCATTTCTTGGCGTCATCATTGATGAAACTTTACGATCATCAAAATGGAAAACATTCCGAACCATGGTATGTTCCTGCTGGTGAATAATACCAGTTTGAGATCCTTCAGTTATAATTGCTTTAATGTCTTCTTCCGTTAAATGGTTACTATTAGTGGTACTTTTGCTAAACACTTTTAGGAATAACTCTGTTGAGCCAGCTAATAAGATAATAAAAGGACGTGATAATAGGGACAAAAATGCAATAGGACGAGCAACACGTAATGCTAATGGCTCAGCATTAACTTGTGCATAGCGTTTAGGGATTAACTCACCAATAACAATAGAGAAATAAGTGATAATAACCACTGCAATAATAGTTGCTGAAACCGATGCTGTATGTGCTTGCACACCGAGTGCAGTTAACCATGAAGAAATAGGTCCGGCTAGAGCGGCTTCACCGATAACACCATTTAATATCCCGATGATAGTTATACCAATTTGGATAGTGGATAAAAAAGTGGTTGGCTTATTGGCTAATTTTAGGGCTGTTATCGCAGATGGATCGCCATCATCAGCAAGAACTTGGAGACGATTTTTTCGTGATGTGACTAACGCTATTTCTGACATAGCAAACCAGCCATTCAGAATAACTAAAAATACAAGAATTGCGATACTCATTAAAACTCCTAACAATACAATAGGCGAATTTACGATGAGAATCGATAAATAAGTCCGCCAAATAGGGTGAATCGCCTATTAGGCCACTTCAATTTTCATTATAACTCGCATGTGAAAATACGAAATCCACATTTCAGTTAAATAATTTATTATATTTGAAACAGCGTCATAATTTAGCGTGATAAGCCAAATCAAGATTAAATAGTTAATATAAAAATAGACAAATAATAATGAAAACCAAATAGGGCGAGGGCACAAATGAAAAAGTTATGGATAATAAGTGGGTTATTGGTATCAAGTTCAGTCATGGCGACGACACAAACAACAAAGATAGACTGCGACAATGCTTATACCACACTTGAAATAAACCAATGTGCAGAAGATAAATTTGATGCGGCTAATCAACAGCTACAACGATACTTAATCCAAAGTATCCAACAAAATAATACCGATAAACCACTTGTTGAAGCAATAAAAATGGCGCAAAAGCAGTGGCTTCAGTATCGAGATGCTGAATGTAGTGCGGTATACACACAGTGGCAACAAGGGACTATTCGTGGTGTCATGGCATTATCTTGTAAATTAGCATTAACCCAACAACGGACATTGACGTTATGGGAAAATTATCTACGGCCAATGGACAGCAGTACGGCTATATTGCCTAAACCAATTGTCGATGCAGACTAATTTATTATTTTATCAATGCCAATAAAAAAGGCCTCCTAGTATACTGGAGGCCTAAAGTTAAGCTGTATAAGTTTATATGATAAAGGCTATATTACACACCAACGGTCATATGGAGCCTGTAAAAAATACCACGACTAGTGAGATCGGCTAATAGTATAAAAATTATACTCAACAGCATGGTAAATAGTATTGGCCGTGCTTTAATCCGTCGTGGAATAAACCAATAAATAATTGCTGCAAACACGAAGGTTATTCGTACCGTAGCACGCTCACTGACAGCATTAGATGAGGCTTTATTTGTTGAACTGTGCAGTAGCTGTAAAGCGTGTGAACGGCAGTGTCCACAACAAGCACTGGTGATCAAAGATAATCAACAACCACAATTAGACCATCGTCGCTGTGATGGTTGTGGTTTATGTCGTGGCAGTTGTTATATTGGTGCGGTGACATTGAGTCTCGATTGAGTAAATTGCCATCATTATTTGTGATGAGTATCTCTTTATGGTGGTGTTTACCCTCTATTGATTACATATATTTTTGCATCTCATCTCTTTCTTCACGAATTCTTCACGCTTATGGTTATAAAGTTACTCCAACGAAAGAGCTTTGGATGCTTATAACCCCATGAACAACAAATTATTATTACCGTTAGCTTTACTATGTTCACCAGTATTTGCTGGGCCATATGTTGGTCTTGAAGTCGGTGCCGCATCAATTAACCATGATTTTAGTACTCATTTTAGTACTGATGTTAAAACAGTTACGCCAAGCAATTCATCAACGACATTTGGTGGTTTTGTTGGTTATCGTAGTAATAATATTGGTATTGAGCTGGGCTATAAGCAATTTGAATTAGAAGGCTCAACCAGTCAGCATTTTCCACTAGTAAATAATAATAGCTATACCCATGAAAGAGAGTGGGAAGCTGATATTAATGTAAAACAATTTAGTGTTAAGCCAGTTTATTTTTATACGCTAACAGAAAAAGTACAATTAAAAGCAGGTGCTGGTATTACTTATACCCAATATGATTATTCATCATCAGTACAAGATGAATATGAGCACGTGTTAAATGATGATCTTGAATATAATGTGCCGCGTATTGGTGGCGAGAGCAAAAATAATAGCGAATTTGGTGTAATTGCAAGTATTGGTATTGATTATAACGTTTACCGTAATATCAATATTGGTGCAGCAATGGAGTACTATGTTGATAGTACTGCAAATGGCGGTAACGTAACTGTTAATACAACGTATTTCTTTTAATACGTCATAAATAAATTTTCTATTAAATGTCATTATTGAATAGACATTTAATATTACCCATATATTAGATTAAGAAGTGATTAAATAATGAAAAAGTCAATTTTACTTGTTACGTTACTAGCTGCAATGACATCTACGGCAGCATTTGCTAATAACCAAGTTATTAATCAAGTTGCTCAACCACAGCAACAAGGTTTCTCTGGTCCAACGCATGGTATTGATACTGTTAAAGGTGCAGTAGAAGCTGGTATGTTTAGTGATGATACACCTGTAACATTAACAGGTTACTTAACTTCATCACTTGGTGGCGAGCATTACACCTTTACTGATGGTAGCGGCACTATGACGGTTGAAATTGATCATGACAAGTGGTTTGGCCTTCAAGTAACACCACAAACTAAAATCACTATTCAAGGTGAAATCGATAAAGAATTTAACCATACTAAAATTGATGTTGATCATGTACGTTTAGCACAAAAATAATACACATTGATATATCAATTAAGCCTAGTCTGTTATCAGACTAGGCTTTTTAGTATTTATAAAAATAAAAAACCCGAGCGGTAAAGCTCGGGAAAGAGAGAGTGTAACATTTATTATTATAGAGGGTCTGTAATATTAATTAGCACATAAGGTGATGAAAAAAGTGCATCATAGGATCAAGGTAAGTTTGGAATAAAATTAATGAAATCAAACCACCAATTACAACCCAAATAAGACCAAAGCGTAAACTAATCATTGTACAAACAATTGCTGCTAATAATTTAGGGTTTTCAAGATTAAAAGCAAAGTTAGAACCTTTTCCTAAAATTTCAACTGCAATAATCGCGGGTAAGACGGTAACAGGAACAAAGCGTAATGTTTTCTTAAATCGCTCTGACATATTAAAGCGACCAGCCATACCAATGACAGCAAAACGAATAATAAAAGTCGCGGCAATCATCGCTAATGATAAATAAAGAACATAATCATTGTCTAAAGCAATATGTGCGTGAGTATGCATGGTTATGATCCTTATTATTTATTTATAGTAGTTGTTGATGAAAGAGTCTGTTGGTATTGCTGCTCGTCAGCTAATTCTTGCAAGATTACTTTTTTTGCTTCTGCTTTAAGTTCAGCTTCCATTTTTTCTGTTGAAATATCCATTTTGTAGCCAGCGAAAACACCAACGATTGCTGCAATAACAAGACCTAAAGAATAAGGTAATCCTGATAATAAAATACCAGTTACAGTTGCAATAACAGCAGCGACAATACATTCGCGCTTTTTCACTTGTGGGATAACAATCGCAATAAAGGCAGCGACCATCGCAAAATCTAGACCATAATCGGCAATGTGTGGGAATGAAGAACCAATCATTGCGCCACAGAAATCAGCGACTACCCAGTTAACCCAAAAACCAAACATTGCTGCTAAATAAAACCATTTACGGCCTGGCTTTTCTAATTTCATCTCGCCAATGGTTGCTGCATACACTTCATCGGTTAAACCATATGACATCAACATCCGTGTTGGCATGTTGTATTCTTTTACATATTCAGATAATGAGGCGCTATAAAGAATGTGGCGTAAATTAATCACAAAGGTGGTGACGAAAATAACAATAATTTCTGTTGATGATTGTACTAAGCCAAGCGCTACCATTTGTGCAGATCCTGCAAAAACAGTTAATGACCATAATGTACTTTGTAGAACAGACATACCGGCATTAATACTTATCGCACCAACAATGAAGGAGAAAGGAAACGCCCCCACGCAGAGAGGAAAGATAGCTTTTAGTCCTGCTTGTATTAATTGTTTCTTCATGAGCGGCCTACTTTAATTATTGTGTCTAATTCAAAAATAATTGCAGAAAATAAGTCTGCGCTATTTTTTTGCTATTTTGTTTTGTGCAAATATATTTGATTTAAATGGCTTTTGCAATTAAAGCTATGGTGGTTACACGATACGAATTGGCTGTTTTTAGTTATTTTATTGAAAACATATCGCTTAACCCCTGATTACTAACAACTTAATGCTATTATTTTAAAGTTGGAATTTATGATCTCAATAATGGTTGCAAATAAAGTTGCACAAATTTATGTTTGAAGGTTAAACTAAATTTGAATTTTAGATAAGAAGAGATAAAAAACATGTCAAAAGTAATCACATCAAAAAAAGCACCTGACGCAATCGGTCCTTATTCTCATGGTAATACATTTGGTGACTTGATTTTTACATCAGGCCAACTACCTGTATGTAAAGAGAAAGGTGGCATTGTTGATGGTGGTGTTGCTAATCAATCTCGTCAATCTCTAGAAAACTTACGTTCAGTTATTGAGGCTGGCGGTGGTGATATGGACACCGTTCTTAAAACTACATGCTACTTAGCAAACATTGAGGACTTTGCTGCTTTTAATGCGGTTTATGCTGAGTTCTTTAAAACAGAATGTCCGGCACGTAGTTGTTTTGCTGTTAAAGATTTACCAATGGGTGCATTGGTTGAAGTTGAAGCAATTGCATACCGTAAGTAACTCACTCATAAAATAATAATTAAAATAATTAGCATCAAGAAGGGTCATCAATATGAATACACAATGGAAGCAATACAAAAAAATCATTAATACTGTAGTTAAGCCAGCATTTGGTTGTACTGAGCCTATTTCAGCAGCATATGCGTCAGCAGTCGTTGCTCAACTACTTGGTCAGGAAGTTGAAGAATTAACGGTTCAGGTTTCAGACAACTTGTATAAGAACTCAATGGGTGTGTTTGTTCCAGGTACAGGTAAGATTGGTTTGTTAATTGCTTCTGCTGTGGGTGCAATTGGTGGTAATCCTGACGGTGGTTTGGAAGTTCTAGTTGATATTACTCCTGAAGATGTAGAAAAAGCACAGCAACTTATTGATGCAGGTAAGGTTCATGCTGGCCGTAAAGATGTTGAAGAGTTTATTTACTGTTATGCGGAAGCAAAAGCAGGCGGCAACATTGCAACTGTTGAAATTAGTGGTGGTCATACGCAAATCATCAAAAAGACCCTCAATGGTGAAGTTGTGTATGATACAACGACATTAAATGGGTGTGAACAGCAGCAAAAATCAACGGCTTCTGTGTGTGATGATATTGATATTTCTATTGCTGGTATTTATGAGTTTGCGACGCAAGCCGATTTTTCAGATATTGAATTTATTCTAAAAGCTCGTGAGTTAACTGTCGCGCTTTCTAATGAAGGTTTAGATAATGAATACGGTCTGCAAGTTGGCCGTACCTATCTAAAAAATATCGAAAATGGTCTATTAGGTGATGGTCTAGCTAATCGTGCAGTGATGCGCTCAGCTTCTGCATCTGATGCACGTATGGGAGGCGCTAAATTACCAGCAATGAGTAATTATGGTAGTGGTAACCAAGGTATTTGTGCTTCTATGCCTGTAATTGTATTTGCTGAACATTGCAAAGCAAGTGATGAGCAGTTAGCCCGAGCGCTGGTTATGAGTCACTTAGGTGCGATTTACATGAAATCTTTCTACCCACCGCTATCACCATTCTGCGGCTGTGCAGTTACTAGTTCGGCTGCATCAATGGCGATGACTTACCTACAAGGTGGCTCATTTGAGCAAATTTGTTTTGCTATCCAAAATACACTTAGTGATACCACTGGTATGTTCTGTGATGGTGCTAAGTCAACGTGTGCGATGAAAGTAAAAAGTTCAACAAGTTCTGCTGTTATGAGTTCACTGATGGCGATTGATAACCATGAAGCCCATGCTCAAGGTATTATTGCAAATGACGTTGAAACAACGATTCGTAACGTAGGTCGAATGGTAACTGAAGGCATGGTAGATACGGATAGAACGATCATTAATATTATGTCAGCTTAATTACAGCGACTTAACCGCCTAACTGATATCAATTCATGAAAGTGGATAATGTCAGGGGCGGTTTTTTTGTATCTATAATTTAACTAAGAGGCTTATGAATGTTATTAAGGAAATTAACTTCAAGCGATTATCATATTTTACAGGCCATTGAAAATATTGTTGATGGTATTGCCGCAATGCGAGGTGAACATACTGAAGTTCTACTTCACAGCTTAGATATTCGTAATCCATCAATAATGAAAATTGCTAATGGCCATATTACAGGGCGTGAAGTAGGTGCGCCCATTACTAATCTTGCTTTGATTAAGCTTAATGAAGGTAAAGATATTTCAGATGCTTATGTTACTAAATGCCCTGATGGTAAAACATTACATTCTATTACTACTATTATTCGTAACCATCAACAACATCCTATTGGCATGCTATGTGTAAATACTAATTTAGACGCGCCTTTTCAATCAATGATTCAGTCACTCTTGCCTAATATTGCCCCTAATAATGATCATGGATTCACACCAGAAACGTTTGCCCGCAATAATGATGAAATGATGCATAGTGCTATTGAGTCTATTCGTGACCAAGTGATGAATGACGATGATATTCCACCGTCAAAGAAAAGTCGTGAGATTGTTACGCGTTTAAATGAGCTCAGTATTTTTGATTTAAAAGACAGTGCTCAGATCACAGCTCAAGGTTTACATATTTCGATACATACTGTTTATCGATACTTACGTGAATTACGCCATCATGAAGCACTACATTAATATGGTGGTTATCATAAAAAGCCGTAGCATTAAAAAATAATGCTACGGCTTTTTTAATATCATCACATTATAGAATAGCGATTAGGCATATTTAAGTTGTTTATTTCGATAAATAATAGCGGCAATAGCGGGTAGGCTAAAAATAATAAACCCTGAAATTAATGCAATTGCGGCCGTACTTTTATTAATGCTTGAAGGTACATCAAAAGAAACAAAAATAGTGACAAAACAGCTGATTAGTCCTAGTGTCGAGGCCACTAACATTCCGTATTTTCCACCTGGGACACGGAAAGGGCGATGTATATGCTTATGCTTACGACGTGATGCTAAGAAACTGATGAAAATACAAATGTACATAACCATGTAGAGTTGAGTCATCAGAATATTTAGTAGCCACATACCTTGGTTGACGTTAGGTACTAATACAAAGACTAGTGATAGTAAACTAACGATAGCCCCTTGTAGTAACAATAGTGGTACTGGCGCTTTATTATGATTTTCTTTAGATAAGCGCATAGGCATAAACTTATCTTTAGCAGCGACGTGTAAACTTTTAGTTGGAGCAATAATCCAATTGTTCAAACTAGCAAGGCTACCAAACACAATCGCAAGTGCAATCACAGGGAGTAAGAATGGCAAATTCATATCTTCAAAGAAGGTCTTAAATGCCAGAATAATACCTTCACTTAAACTTGAATTATTATGCGAAACGACAGCTGCGATAGATAATGAACAAGCCGTTAGCGACACTAAAATCATTATTGTAGAAACTAATAATGCCTTAGGGTAGGCTTTCTGCGGGTTCTTAACTTCATTGGCATAAGCTGTTGTGATTTCAATACCGGTTAACGATAAAACAACGGCGGTAAAACTAGCACCGATACCGCTTTGTGAAAAGTCAGGCAGCCAATCTGAAACATGACGTAATGAGATATGTGATGCTTCTGGGTTGGTATACGTCCAATAGCCGCCTAATGCAATGATTAGCAAAATAGGGAAAATAAGACCAATCATCCCAAAGACATTTGTGATCAGTGATGATAGGCGTAAACCAAAAATATTAACTAAGGTCAGTGCCCAAAAGATGACATTAATCATCACTAACATGAAAATATTATTTTCTGCTAAATGGGGGAAAAATGGATAGGTACCAGTGGCAACAATAAATGATATTAATGGTGGATAATAGACAATATTTTCAGCGTACTGATACCACACTGTCACAAAACCAAAGTTATGACCTAATGTTTCTTTACCCCAAAGGTAGACCCCGCCTTGTTTAGGATAAGTAGTGCTCATTTCGGCACAAACTAATGCTGTTGGTACAAAAAAGCATAATCCCGCAAGCATAAAAAAAGAAATAGCATGGCTGCCAAAGAGTGCTGCTCCCGGTAAATTACGGATACTATCTACCGAGGTTATCGTGATCATAATTATCGAGAAAACGCTTAGCTTTGCAGCAGATTTTGCGATATCGCCCATTAAAGGCCCTCAGGTTAAGTCCGCAAAATGTGTTGTAAAACAGCAAGCAATGCGGTGTTTAAAAATAAAAAAGAGCAGCATTTTAGAGTTTGTAGCCTATATGGGTATATAGGCAAAAATGACATATTGATTATCAAAAATGGTAATAAGGATTCAGTATAGTAAATGATAAGTATATTTATTATACATTTTATCCAATATGGCTATGTTAGTGTTATAACTTAATGAATTATAGATATATTTAGTTGTGGGTTTTGTGGCTTTAAATAATATATAAATCACTGTGATTGATGATTCATATTGATGGATAGCCACTTTTAAAATGATTAATTAATCATTTTAAGATTATTTGATTAATTATTTGTTTATAAAACAAACAACTTGGATTGTATAATTAAACAAATGATTAATTATAGAGGTTATGGATGAGCATAGCAGTAGATAAACGTAGTAGCGGACGCCCCAATATTGATATTAATGCTCGACAATTATTAATCTATCATGCTCGAGAGTTATTTTTAGCGATGGCTTACGATAAAGTTTCAACGCGTATGATCGCTCAAAAATCAGGGATAAATGTGGCGATGATTCGTTATTACTTTAACTCTAAAGATGGTTTATTTGAAACGATGGTTAGGGAAACATTGGCACCCATCCAAGATTTAATACAACAATCAATGGTAGACAAAAATTCCGATAGCTTATTTGACTTAATGCGGATGTATTATCGTGTTATGACTGTAAATCCTGCCTTTCCACGACTTATTTTTCAATTAATGTATTTGCCTAGTACAAATAAGCAGCGTCAATTAATGGAAAAGATATTTACTGAAATAACTCAGCCTTTACAGCGCAGAATTTTTGAGCGACTCGCCTTGCAAGGGGTCATGCGTCCTGATTTAGATCCTTGTTTATGTAAGGTTTCTTTTATTAGTTTAATGGTATTTCCTTTTATTGCACCACCAATCATGCTTAGTATTCAAGGTGTTGATGTAAATGAGGATTTTTTTATACGCTTACTTGAACATAATCTTAAAGTTATTGCTGGTGGACTATTATTGCCAAGAGAAGAGTAATAATAGCGGTATTTAAACGAACATTATTTGGTCAATGGAGTTGATTATGAAATGCTTATTTTCCCATTATTATATTTATATTTCTTTATTACTCGTTTTGTCTGGCTGTAATGATCAACGTGGAACATTAGCATTAGGAACGATTGAGCGTGATCAAATTGCACTCACTGCGACAGCGAATGAAATTATTACTAGCCAGCCGATGACTGAAGGTAGCACCATTAAAAAGGGCGAGGTAGTGGTAACGCTGCAATCACAACAGCAACAAACTCGAGTGGCTAAAGCTCAGGCTGTACAGCAACAAGCACAAGCTTATTTACTTCGTTTAACCAATGGTGCTCGCCCAGAAGATATTGCAGCCGCACAAGCGGAAGTTGAACAATATCAGGCTAATTTTACCGATAAAAATCTTGATAATCAGCGTATAAAGCAGCTGTTTGCGAAGAAAATGGTTTCAACTGCTGAGCGAGATAGAGCACAGACACAGCGAGATATTGCTCAATCTGAACTGCAAACCGCGATTAATGGGTTGAAAAAAATAGTCAGTGGTGAGCGTATTGAAGATATTAAACAAGCACAAGCAGTTTTAGTGGCTGCAATTACTGATGTAACCCTGCAAAAACAAATTTTGCAAGATTACACAATAGTTGCAACTCGCAACGGTATTGTTGAAAGTCTGCCTTATCATGTTGGTGATCGCGTTATGACTAATACAACGGTTGCTGTTATTACGACTAACACAACGCCTTATGCGCGTATTTATGTGCCTGAACCTTATCGTGTAAATATAAAAGCTGGCAGTATATTAACGATACATGTAGATGGAATTCAAAAGCCTTATCAAGGCACTGTTCGTTGGATAGCAACAGTGCCTTCTTTCACGCCTTATTACACCCTCAATGGTAGTGATAAAGCACGTTTAGTGTATTTAGCAAAAGTGGATTTCCCTGACAGTGGGCGTGAGTTGCCTGCTGGTGTTCCTGTACAAGTGGAGATGCCACATGAGCGATAATGCGATTATTGCGACTAATTTAACCCGTAAGTTTGGGGATTTTGTGGCGGTTGATAATCTTAATTTAGTCGTACCCAAAGGAACGATATATGGTTTCTTAGGGCCGAATGGCTGTGGCAAATCCACCACACTGAGAATGTTAACGGGATTATTAACTCCAACCTTTGGAACAGTGAATGTGCTTGGACTCGATATTCCTCGTCAGGCAGAGCAATTACGGTTACGTATTGGTTACATGACTCAAAAATTTTCGTTATATCAAGATCTAACCATTCAAGAAAACCTTGAATTTATGGGGCAGATCTTTGGTATGACAAAAGTACAACGTCAACAACGGGTTCAGCAGCAATTAATTACTTATGGACTCGATCAGCGAGCTAACCGACGCGCTTCTGAATTAAGTGGTGGTCAACGACAGCGGCTGGCTTTAGCTGCAGCAACGATACATCGCCCTGATTTATTGTTACTTGATGAACCAACATCTGCTGTTGATCCTGAAAATAGACGGGATTTTTGGGAGCAACTATTTGATCTTTCCGATCAAGGTACCACTATTTTAGTAACAACCCATTATATGGATGAAGCGGAACGTTGCCATGGGTTAGCCATTATGGAAGCGGGTGTCGTACGTGCTAACGGTACTCCAAACGACCTTATGGCTGCAATGGCTGTCACGGTTGTTGAAATAGAAGCTGAGCAATTACGCCAACTTAAAGCTAAAATTATACAGCTTTCTCCAGTACGATCTGCTGCTCAACTTGGAGTGAGGTTACGGGTATTAGTGTCAAAAGAAATTGATGATCCTATTGGTTGGCTACAAGTAAAAATACCGTCCTTAAGCCAATCAGTTATGAGCATAAGTCGTCCCAGCCTTGAGGATGTTTTTGTAACATGCACAGGAGAGAGGCGACAATGATCACTCGCTTATGGCTTAGCTTGTTGCGGATCAATGCAATTGTTATTAAAGAGTTACGTCAGCTCAGTCGGGATCGTATTACTTTCGGTATGATCGTAATGATCCCATTGATTCAATTGTTATTATTTGGTTACGCTATCAATACTAATGTGCGAAATGTTCCTACTGCGATAGTTGATCAGAGTCATTCTGCGACTGGACGTATGTTAGTGGAGTCCATTAAAGCGACTCAGGTAGTTGATGTTATCGCGAGTTATGCAACCCCTCAGCAAGGCCAACAAGCGATAATGGATGGTAAAGTGAAAGCGGTATTAGTGCTCCCGCCTGATTTTCAACGACGAATAGCAAAGCAACAGCCATTAGGACAATGGCTTGTTGATGGATCAGATGCACTGATCAGTTCTACTATCATGCAATTACAAAAAATGCCATTAACAGCGGTGCTCCCACAACGAAAAGTACAACCAGATAATTTTGAGGTAACGCTGTATTTTAACCCTGAACGACGTTCAGCAATCAATATTATTCCTGGGCTACTTGGGGTGATACTGACGATGACAATGATTTTATTTACCTCGGTTGCTATTGTACGTGAACGCGAGCAAGGAAATTTAGAACTACTGATCACGACGCCAATTCAGCCTTTAGAGTTAATGCTAGCTAAAATTACGCCGTATATTTTTATTGGCATTATTCAATCAATCATTATTTTAGGATTGGGATACATTATTTTTGATGTGCCAATTAATGGCTCCTTAGGACAAATATTTCTTGGAACATTACTGTTTATTCTTGCTAGTTTAACGCTGGGTTTAGTTATTTCGACTAAAGCGACGACACAGTTACAAGCGATGCAGATGACTATTTTTATTTTATTACCGTCAATTTTACTGTCAGGGTTTATGTTCCCCTATGAAGGTATGCCTGTTATCGCACAATGGATTGCCGAAGTATTACCAACAACCCATTTTATACGTATTATTCGTGGCATAGTGCTGCGAGGTGCAGATTTAGTGGATTTGTGGCGTGATACATTATGGTTAATTATATTCACAATCGTAGGGCTAATTGTCGCCTCGATACGATTTAAGAAAACGTTGGATTAATACTTAGTAAACCTACAGTAACTTTAATCAAGGTTAATATAGGTTTACGATGTCCAATATAAAATTAATTATTGAATAACTGGTAACTCTTGGCCATTTCTTGCGGAGCAATACCATATTCATAATTAGCAAGGTAACCATCTTTGTAGACTTTCATACCGTTTGTATTCCAACTCACTTTAATCGTCGCAGATTTACCATCCTTACTGCCGAGTAGTGTCAGCATTTCTTCGGTAATTTTAATGGCTTTGATGCTTTTAATTCGATTAAAGGGTTTGAATTCTGTTGATTGTGGCAATGCCCCATAGGTTTTTAGCCAGCTTTTTTTAGGTACTAGCCATTGATTATAAACGTTATCAATAATTGGTTTAGGCATACTCGCAATAACGATATCATCAGTAATTATATTTTGTGTTTCTAAAATATAGCTTCCTTTGCCATCAGAGATATAGGTTGGAAAAGGTGTCTGTAGTTCTTTCTTGTGTGCTAATCGTCCAAAGGTAATACCTTTTTTAACAAATAATTGAGCGTGTTCGAATTGGCTCATAATCTCTGGTATTTTTTGAAATTCAACGGGTGTATTTGCAAATGAAAGAGAAGAAAAAGTAAGAGAGACAGCAACAGATGTTAAAGAAAGTATTGTTTTCATTAATATAAAGACTAAAAGGAAAGTGCTGCAATCATAAGGAGTTGGAGATAATGCAGCAATGAAATTAGGTTTGAGTTAAATCATTAATGTGATATTGCGCATAGTGATAGTTTTTTGCAGTTTATGCGATTTACCTCGGCGGTAGAAACATAGAGTTAATCCACCGAGGCTGGTTAATATATCATCAAAATCACTTTACTTGGTTTTTAATGAATTCACCAAGTTGTGAGTGATGCATAATTTTAGAAACCGGTAAAATAGTCGCAGCTGGCCCCCATGCAAATACATTGACCGGGGTATGAGTGTGAGTACCTGTTCCCCATACAATATTTTGTTGGGTTGCTTGTGCTCGTGCAATCAGGTTGGCGCGATCGTTATAAGGAAAAAAGGCATCAAAATCGTGAACAGCAGGAATATCAGTGGCAGATAGATAGCTGTGATCATCTGTATGATAAGGATTCACTTTATCGGTTAATATTGCGCTAGCTTGTGCTTCTGTAATTGGAAATTCGCTATTATTATTAATGATATTTGCTAAATTTTGAGGTGTTTGCTGATCTTTATTTAGCTTATTTAATGCTGCTAGCATATTGGCATAACTCATTTTTTGCTTATAAAGGTCATCTAAAATAGTAAATGCTCCAAAATTAAAGTTAGGCGCATAATCTTGGTTTTTAAATGCTTCACCACTGCGTTTTTGCGGCTGTGGTAATTGATAGCCAGAATAACTGAAGCCGAATGAGCCTGTTTCATGGTCTGCTGTAACTATGATTAACGTATCATCACGGCCTTGTGCCCATTGATAGACAGATTCAACTGCCTGATCAAATTTAATCATTTCATGGAGCATAGTGCCAGCATCATTACTGTGCCCAGCCCAATCAATTTGTCCACCTTCAACCATTAAGAAAAAGCCATCTTTATCTTTTGATAGAATATTAAGAGCCTTGTCGGTCATTTCTTTCAATGTTGGCTGGGTGCGTTGAGGATCATTGAGGGTTGCACTGTTTTCAATGCCGTCATTCATACCTGAGTTTGCAAATAAACCTAATAACTTATTCGTTTGTGATTGTTGTAACATGTCTTTATTAAACGCTAATGTATAGCCTTGTTGTTGAGCTTCTAATAATAAATTACGTTCATCTTTTCGTTTCGATTTTAAAGAAATGTTTGTTGCTGATAATGAAGGAAGCTGTTTAGATATTTCAGTTGATGTATTTGCAGATTGTGGAATCCAATGTCGCAGACCACCAGATAACATTACATCAACGTTTGTGGCTAATAAATCTGAGGCAATTTCATTTTCTAGCGAACGATGAGGTTGATGAGATGCAAAAGCTGCGGGTGTTGCATGAGTCATACGGGTATCAGAAACGAGCCCTGTTGCTTTCCCCATTCGTTTGGCTTTTTCTAAAACAGTTTCCAGGCTATTACCATTTGCATCAATACCAATGACTTCAGATGCAGTAATTACTCCTGTCGCTAACATCGTTGCAGAACAAGCTGAGTCAACCACAATGGCATCACTTGGGTGGGTGAGTGATGCACCGATGACACCTTGTTGTGCCAATTTGTATAATGCAGTTTTTTGACCATTATAAATTGAATGTGGAGCAAGATCGGCATAGTTTTCTAATAATCCAACTTGCTGAGGCCCCATACCGTCACCAATCATTAAAATAATATTCTTAATTTCAGTCGAGTGCGCAGTTGATGAAATGGTTGCTGAAATAACGATTGCTGCTAGAGATTTAATTAATGTAGTCACATTTAACCCTTGTTGTGCGAGTAATTTTTAGCAATTACAACAGTGGTTGATGACAAAAATATGGCATTTTTACTGCGAAAAAAAGATAGTTTGAAGAACTATTTAAGTTATCGATTATTGATGCGTTGGTATTGCAGATGAACTTCATTCTTAATTGGAATCTAATGGGGTGATGTTATTTGTTTATGGTCTAGCGATCTGTCAGCGCTATTGTTAGACTTCGGCCATTATTTAGATAGGTAAGGTCGTTTTATGTTCACCCATTCGCCAAAGTTGTTGTCAAAGCGAAGCTATGTTGCCGCGTTGTCATTATCTGCCATTGTTATGTTGTCTGGTTGTAGTCAAGCGCCAAAACTACAAAAGATCACCGGTTTTGCTGAAGGCACTAGTTATCATGTGACATATTGGTCAAAACAGGATGTACCTGTTGCGAAGGTAACTGAACAATTTAACAAAAAGCTAGCAGCGATTGATAAAGAATATTCAACCTATCGTAATGATTCTTATATTTCTAAGTTTAATCACAGTACGTCGACGCAATGGCAACCAGCTTCTAAAGATTTTATTTATATGTTGTCGTTAGCGAAAAAGTTAAATAAAGATAGCCACGGTTGCTACGATCCAACGATTCAGCCATTGTATAAATTGTGGGGATTCCAAGGCGAGACCCTAAATGTACCGTCAGCAGAGCAAATTGCGGCGATTAAAAAAGATATTGGTATTGATAAGATTGAAATTGATCCAGTGAACTTACGAATTAGAAAAACCATTCCTCAGTTACAGATTGATTTATCATCAATGGGAGAAGGTTATGCGATCAGTCAGTTAAGTAAAATTTTAGAAGCTGATGGCGTTAATAATTATTTGGTTGAGTTTGGCGGTGATATGAAAATTAAAGGCCGCAAACTTGAAGGTCAAAAGTGGCGGGTAGCTATCGAACAACCGATAGCGTTAAAAGATGGGATTCGACCTTATACTATCGTTAATATCAATGCAGAAGATGGTGTTTCATTAAATACATCGGGTACTTATCACCATAATTTTAAGGATGGTAAAAAAGACTATTCTCATATTTTAGATACTAGAACTGGTGCACCGGTAACCCATAATTTAGTTTCAGCCTCTGTCTTTGGTCATAACCCTATTGTTAGCGATGCTTGGGCAACCTCAATGTTATGTTTAGGTCCAGTAGAAGGTAAAGTTGTTGCCAACGAGCAAGATTTGTCAGTTTATTTTATTCAAAGTGAAGGTAAGACATTTAAAAGTTCTGAAAGTAATGCTCTCAAAAGTAATAAACGCGTCACTCTAAGCTAGTTAGGTAGTTATTAATACCTCGTTATAATTATGGCGAGGTATATTCTGCTTATAGCCACCTGCCCATAATTACATTTGGTTACAATGTAAGTTAATTAATGCTTTCATATGATTAATGCTTATAGATTATATTATTTTAAATTATATATAACTAAGTGTAGCAATAATGAAAGTAAAATATTTAGCGAGTATTTTCCCGGTGCTGATGATGTCAGTTTACGGTAATACCACCATAGCAAATGAGGTTACGACAGGTAAAATCTATTTTAATCAGAAAGAGTTACCGTCTGATACCCAAGGTACTTTACCCGGTAATGTTAGCCTCGCACAAAGTGTGATTATGCAATCTGTGAATAAAATTGCAGATGATCGCCAACCACATTTAGTCTCATTACGAAAAGCATTGGTATTGTTTGAACCAAGTGTTGGCGAGATTATCAGTGATGAATCTATTACATTAATCGCGAAAAATACACGCGGAGAAGTGGTTCATCAGGTATTGATGCAATCGCCACAGAACTTACCAAAGATTGTCGGTCAAATAGATCAGCAATTAAACATTACTAAACCGGACGTATTTTCGCATACTGTTTCTGGTAATGGACCACTACACGCCATTCAAGGTGAACAAGGTAAAGCAGTCTTTAAAGCATTATTGCTTGAGCATGATGCCATTAATGTAACGACGAGTGATGGTAGTTGGGCGCAACACTTTATTCTAGCCGATGATCCTGCTTTTAATAATAAAACGGTAACCTTTACCTCTTGGGCGGGTTATAACTCTACGATTACGTACTCTCAAGGTACAGATACTATTAGTAATGGTAATGAGCTAACTTATAAAAATATAGATGGTATTTGGTATGCAAAAGCAGATCAGGATATTAACCGTATTGCTTATAGTGACAAAGCTTATTCAGCTATTTTACCCGCAGAAGCCGTGTTACCCGGATTACAATTATCATTTGTGAGTGAAAGTGGTAAAGAAGGCCTAGTCAATGAAATTAGCGTTGGTGCGTATACGCATTTAATTTTAAACGCAGTCGATATTGGTCTATTAACACCACCAAGAGATGAGTTTGTCTTTATTAAAGATCATGAACTTCAGCGCCAATATTTTCAAAATACTCAAATTAGTAAGCTGACAGTTAACCCTTATCAAGCTGTTCACCTAACAGAAATCATGCTACCTGATGGTCGTTTGTTAGTGGATGTCGATCCAAGTACAGCTGATGCTTATGGCAGTGACTCGCATTATCGTATTGCACGTGAATTAATTTCTTCTGGTATTAATAGTGCGAACTATGGCGTTAACTCTTCTAGTGTTAGACCACAAAGTCAGTGGAATATTGATGCGGTTTATCATGCAGCACAAGTTACTGTAAATAACTCTCGTGGTAATTATAGTAGTGGTGTGATTAACCACGGTTTATTGGGGTCTTATCGCGGTGTTGCTTCTGTTGTTAGTTCAACAGGGAATGAATTTAGTCACGAAGTCGGTCATGAGTTTGGTGTCGGTAATCATTACCCTGGTGGCTTTAAAGGCGCTGTCCATAATAGCTCAATAAATAAAAACTCAACTTGGGGATGGGATGTTCATAAAAATCTCTTTATTCCTAACTTTAGTAAAGGGATTAATAACCAAACATCATGTTATGAGGGTGAATGTGCTCAGCCATTTGCCGGTCATAGTTTCGGGTTTGGTACTATGTCTGGTGGTTGGCCACAACATGCAAAATATAATGCCTACACACTTCATACTCCTTATGAATTAAGTATTTTCCAAGATTTCCTAGAAAATAAAGCCAATTTTGATGCTTTATCGCCAACAGGTTTCAGTAAATGGAACCACGAGCTACAGCAAATGCAGCCATGGACAAATAGTGCTGCTGATGATTTAGCCTTTGTTATTAAGTATATAAGTGATAACGACAGCCTAAATCAATTTGGTGAACAGAGTGATAAATTCCAGACGTTACTCGCACAAGCGGATGCAGTTAAACTTGGTCTTGGTAATGGTTATTGGGCGCGTGATTTTTATTTACCAACCGATGATAGTCTAGAAGGTAAAATAATTAGCTTTGAATCATGGGCAGGTTGGACTGCGTATATTCATTATAATCAAACGACAATAGCGTTAAATCATAGCAATAAATATGCGTTTAAGTTTATTAATGGCCAGTGGCAAAGTGTTGATAGCGATATTTTAAATAAATCAATTGAGTTAACACCTTATAAGCAAGGCATTCCTGTAACAACACTGGTCGGTTATTACGATCCTGATAAGACGCTTCCAAGCTATATTTATCCTGCCTTACATGGTGCTTATGGTTCTGTATATGCTGATGGTTTTACAGACTCTTCGTGTCAATTAGATGTGTTTACTCGTAATGGTGGTACCAAAACTTTTAATCTACATAATCGCCGTTTACAAGCAGGAATGATGAATCGTTTCCATATTAATATTGAAACGGCCTTACAACCTTATCAAGCGGAAGTACGTTGTGGTAATGAACAACTTGATAGTTTAACGATCGAGCCTGCTAGCGTCACTTTAAAGGCTCAGATTACAACGACGGAAGCAGGGGAAGCGCCGACTATTTATGGTGTAACTGATGTAGTGATTCAGCAAGGTCAGTATTTTGATGTAATGGCTGGTGTGTCGGCTATTGATGATTACGATGGTGATGTAAGTGCCTCAATTGTCGTTGAGGGTACTGTTGATAATACTACTGCAGGCTACTACTCATTAACTTATAAAGCTTATGATAGTGCAGCATCAGAAACGGTTACGGTTAGACAGGTTGAAGTGTTTAGTGAAAAACCGACTTTCTCGGGTATTAATGATAGTACGATTACTTTAGGTGAAATGTTTGATCCGCGTATCGGTGTGCAGGCTATGGATGCTGAAGATGGTGATTTAACGGCAAATATTCAAATTTCAGGTAGCGTAAATACAGATATTACTGGTAGTTATGTATTGACTTACCAGATAGTGGATAGTGCGAGTCATATTGTAACTGCGACACGTACGGTAACCGTTGAAGGTGAACCCGCATGTGACAATCTATGGTTAGCAACGGCAACTTATGTTGCTGGTGATCAGGTATCGCATAAAGGTGCATTATGGCAAGCTGGCTGGTGGACCCAAGCAGAAGAACCAAGTACTACTGGCGAATGGGGGGTTTGGAAACAAATTGCAGATAGTGGTTGTTCTATTCCAAAACCAGAGATCACACCGCCAGTTGAGGGAGAGTATCCAGCTTATCAAGCTAATGGAAATTATAAAGCAGGGGATAAAGTAACTGCAATTGATGGCAATATTTATCAATGTAAGCCATGGCCAGCAACAGGATGGTGTAATAACTCAGCTTATGCACCTGGCGATAGTTACTATTGGTCAGAAGCTTGGGTTCAGCTATAACCGATTAAATGTTTTTTAATAAATGAGCGAAAGCGGTGAGTAATCACCGCTTTTTTTATGACATTTTTAAGATAAGCAAATGTATTCACAAGGCAACTATTTGTTATGCAAGGCATAAGTAGCTTTTATATATTGACAGTATTTTAACGAACAATGAGCGTATATTGATACCCTACAGGCATGGTTTACATGAAGTAGAGCACTATTATGGAGTATAAGAGCAGAATTTTAATTGGTGTATTGGTTTTCCCTATGCTGTTTACAACATTATCTTCGTTGGCGAGTGAGCCAGCTAAAACGTCATCAATTCCGATTAAAATTCAGAATATAAAAAATCGAACGTTTAACCAAGACTTTCAGGAAGTAGGTAAAATTACTGCCGTTGATTCTACAGCATTAACCTTTAGTGCCTCCGAAAAATTAATAACAAAATGCTTTCCTGATGGTGCTTATGTTCATAAAGGGGATGTCATTGCGAAACTTGATAGTACGCAGCCAAAAGCAGAACTTCAAAAGTCTGAAATACAAGATGCGATTGAGCGCTCTAAATTACATCGTATGTTAGCGTTGATACAAAAACAGCCTGATGCGATATCAAAGCAAGACATTGAGAATCAACAACTACAAACACATTTAGTACAAGTAGATGTACAACAAAAAAAAGATGCTTTATTGAATTACCAATTAATAGCGCCATTTAATGGTCGTTTGACTAATTTCAAATACTCTATTGGTAGCCGTATTAGTTCTGATGATGTCGTGGTGTCGTTAATCAAAAACGATCCTGTGCAAGTTACCTATTCTATTAGCCAACAAGAGCTAGCTGAAGCGGCATCTAATCAGCAGGTCACTATTTCTGTTGATGCTTATAAAGATAAACATTTCACTGGCGTTGTTAATTACATTGCGCCTGAAGTGGATCCACAATCGGGTCGTATTGATGTTCAAGCAAATATCAAAAATACCGATAAATTACTGATACCGGGTATGTTTGCCAAAGTGACGCAACATTCCGCTAAAAATGTCACTTACCCAATCGTATCTCAAACAGCAGTGATTGTTGATGGTGATAAGCGCTATGTATGGCTTTATGATGGTAAGAGAGTCAAACAACAGCCTGTTGTTCTCGGTGATAACACCAATGATGGTTATGTGGTGATTAAAAAAGGTCTTGATGTAAATGACAAAGTTGTCGTTGCAGGGCAGCAAAACTTAAAACCAGATTCTGTGGTTAAGCTCCAAGCATCCACAGCATCAGCTTTACCGTCATCCTCGGCAGAAAAAACCACGCAACAATCCTCTCCTTCAAATAAACCAATACAAAAAATCACCGATAGCTCAAATCAAGGAGCTAAGCATGAAGCTGCCTGAGGTTTGTATTAAACATCCGATCTATTCGTGTGTGCTCTGCATTGCGATTGTGTTGTTAGGCGTGGTGGCCTTACAAAGTTTGCCAGTGCAATATTTTCCAGATCATCGTGCTCCGAATGCGACGGTTACAGCGAATATTTCAGGCGCAAGTGCGGAGTTTATGTCTGATAATGTAGCGGATAAACTTATTTCTGCCGCGACTGGTTTAGAGTCAGTTAAAAATATGAATACTGACTGCCAAGAAGGGACGTGTACCTTAAAAGTCTTTTTTAAAGATAATGTATCTGATGTGAAATACGCGAGTTTAATGAATAACTTGCGCAGTAAAGTGGAGGCGATTAATAACTTTCCTCCAAGTATGATTGATAAACCAGTGGTAACGGATGATTCTTCAGAAAATGCGCTGCCAAGTAATATTATTACCTTTGTTGCAAAGGGAAAAATAACCAAGCAACAAATGTATAATCTTATTAGTCAGCAACTTATTCCTCAGTTTAGTCATATACCTGGAGTCGGTGGTGTGTGGGGGCCATACGGCGGGAGTAGCCAAGCTATTCATGTTTGGCTTGATCCAGAAAAAATGATGTCACTTGGCATTACCGCTACTGATGTGGTCAGCACGTTAAGTAAATATAACGCCACTTTTACAGCAGGAACAATCCAAGGTCAGGTCCGTGACTTCTCAATTAATCCGGTGAACTCGGTAAGTAGTGTTGATGATGTGCGCAATTTAGTGGTGCGTTACGATAATGGTAATATTGTACGTGTTGATGATGTTGCGAATGTTGTTAAAGACGATGCAAGTTTAACACCTTCAATATTGCATATTAATGGTCAATTAGGGATGTCGATTCAGACATTACCGCTTAAAAGTGAGAACCCAGTTGTTGTCGCTCAGCGAGTTAAAGCTGCGATGGCATCAATGAATATTCCTAGCTCCATTAAAATGAAAATGGTTTATAACCAAGCTGATTTTATTAAAGCCTCGATTGATGAAGGGTTTAAAACATTAATTGAAGCGATTGTATTAGTCGCTGCTGTGGTCGTACTATTTTTAGGCTCAATCCGATTTGCGCTTATTCCATTGATTACGATTCCTGTGTGTGTCATCGGTGTGTTTGCTGTTATGGCTGCTTTGGGTTTTAGTATTAATGTATTAACGATCCTAGCAATTATTCTTGCCATTGGTTTGGTTGTTGATGATGCCATCGTGGTGGTTGAAAACTGTTTTCGGCATATTGAGCAAGGTAAAAAACCGTTAGATGCTGCAATAGCAAGCAGTAAAGAAATTGTGGCTCCTGTTATTGCAATGACCTTAACCTTGGCGACGGTTTACTGTCCGATAGGTTTTATGTCAGGGTTAACCGCTGATTTATTTCACCAGTTTGCTTTTACGCTTGCTGCGGCAGTATTAATTTCAGGTGTTATAGCTTTAACATTATCCCCAATGATGAGTGCTTATATATTAAAACCAGTTATTCATTCACCGGCTTGGTTTGTGTGGGTCGAGGCTAAAGTTAATCAGCTAACAACTAAATACCTACAACTGCTAAGATTCGTTTTTACCAAGAAAAAGTGGTTAGTTGCTATTGCTATATTACTGATAGGCGCGTCAACAGTTGCAGTATGGTGGATGCCTAAAACGTTATTACCAATTGAAGATACAGGTTTTATTTCAGTATCGACTAAATCCCCGTCAGGAGTAGGGCGAGCTTATCATTTGCAAAATAATGCCCAGTTGAATAGTGTCTTTAATGGTGATCCCGCAATTGAAGCTAATATGTCTTATATTGAATCGACGCCTGAAAATCATTTGGTGTTAAAACCATGGGATGAACGGAAACAAAATATTGAGCAAATTATTAGTCGCTTAATGGCAAAAGCTAAAGCGACGGTGTCGGAATATGGTGTTTCGATGTCAGTTCGTTCAGCAGATAATTTGAATTTACCATCAGGCCTAGTACTTGAATTGACCACGCTCAATAAAAATACATTGGCATTAGGTAGTACCGCGACGAAAGTTGAGAAAGTACTAGAGAATTATGCGGGAGTATCCAATGTCAGTAATTCAATGCATCGTGATGTATTACGATTTGATTTAAAAATAGATCAAAATGCAGTGGTGTTATCAGATGTTGATTATGCTGATGTTACTAGTGCGGTATCTACTTTTTTAGGATCGGTAAAAGCCGCGGATCTAAAAATGGCAGATGGCTATACTTACCCGATTCAAGTGCAAGTAAATAAAAAATCATTAGGTGATTTTAAGGTATTAAATAAATTATATGTCTTGTCTAAAACAGGACAAGCACTACCGTTATCGCAGTTTGTAACGATTAAGCAAGTGACTGCTGAGTCTCATATTAAAACGTTTATGGGGCTTGATAGTGCTGAGATTACGGCAGATTTGATGCCTGGTTATAATGCTAGTGATGTGCAGCAATTTGTGAATCAGCATCTGCCTAAGTTGTTGCAAAAAGGGCAGCAATATCAATTTAATGGCGTAGTAAAAGATCTGCAAGATTCTTCGAATGGTATGGTGTTAATTTTCGCTATGGCATTGATTTTTGTATTCTTAATTTTAGCTGTGCAGTTTGAAAGCTTCATTGAACCGTTGATTATAATGTTGACTGTACCACTGTGCTTAGTGGGGGCATTATTAACCTTAAGTGCTTTTGGTCAGAGTCTCAATATTTACTCTAAAATCGGATTATTGACGCTGGTTGGGCTTGTGACTAAGCATGGTATTCTATTGGTTGATTTTGCAAATAAACAGCAACGAGAATACGGCTTAAATGCTTATGATGCTGCTATTGCGAGTGCTAAGTCTCGTTTAAGACCAATACTGATGACATCATTCACGATGATTATTGGTTCGTTACCATTAGCATTTGCGGTAGGACCTGGATCAATTGGACGAATTAATATCGGTCTTGTGCTGGTGGGGGGATTGATATTCGGGACTGTATTTTCGTTGTTTGTTGTGCCAATTGCTTATGTGGTGATGGCAAAAGTAAGGCGCTGGAGTATTAGAGAATACTGGCAACAGTTAACATCAGCCAAGAAAAGTGATTAATACATTATTGATAATGTTATAAGCCACTCTTTATGAGTGGCTTTTTTAATGCTGGAATAGCGTAAATCAATGCTGGAATGTTGCAGCGTCATTATCGCTAGTAGCATTAATATCCCCAGCGGGATTAAGTAAGTGTGGTACGATTTTGGGTAAAATTAATTCAATATCGTTATCTGTTACTGGAGTAATTGCTGAGTCATACCAGCCGAGTAAACCTAATACGGCATAGCCAATTGCATCATCGCTGTCGCGGTGTTCTAGGATAATTTGTAGAAAACGTAAGATAGCTTTGTCGTTTGATTTAGCTTGCACTAATGTTTCTTTAAAAACAGCATTAGCTTCAGTTAGTAAGCCTTCAAATTCAGTATCAATTGATACTTTAAATGAGCCACCATCAACAGTAATTTTCATAGTCATATCGTCAATTATTCTAATAGACTCGAATATTACCCAATTATGGATAGGTTGTCGCTAAACGGGGTTATAGATTGCTATTGTTATGATCCAGATACGAAAAAGCCTGCTAAAAGCAGGCTTTTTCGTATCTAAAAGATGGTGCTCGCTACTGGACTCGAACCAGTGACACCTTGCATGTCATGCAAGTACTCTAACCAACTGAGCTAAGCGAGCAAATTGTACTACTATAAACTGCTGTTAAGCCGTTTATTTGAAAATGGTGCTCGCTACTGGACTCGAACCAGTGACACCTTGCATGTCATGCAAGTACTCTAACCAACTGAGCTAAGCGAGCAAATTGTACTACTATAAACTGCTGTTAAGCCGTTTATTTGAAAATGGTGCTCGCTACTGGACTCGAACCAGTGACACCTTGCATGTCATGCAAGTACTCTAACCAACTGAGCTAAGCGAGCAAATTGTACTACTATAAAC
>NZ_PYON01000008.1 GCF_003026355.1 Photobacterium kishitanii
CTTTAAACTTAACTCAAAAAGATATGGCTTTATTGTTAGGTGTTTCAAGAAATACATATATAAAAATTGAAAGTGGGATTGTTATTCCAAAAGTTGATTTATTATTGAAAATATCAAAATTGACTAATAAGAAAATTGCTTATTTTTATAATAATGAATATAGGAATAATGAAAAGATTTTAACATTATTAGATTCCTCTAAAGGAAATAAAAAGCGGATAATGATTTTATGTGAGATTTTATTACAAGTTGAAGTCGCTTTAAATAAAGAACATAAATAACTTAAATATCATCTTTGTGAACGCTTATAATATGTTGATGCTTCATAATGACAGATATGACTTAAGGTTTTTATGTATTAATTATCTAACTAATCCTATTGATTATAAAAATATAAATCACATGAATAACATTTCTTTTGATAAGAAAATAAAGGGATCTCGAATAATCTCAAATATCAGCCAAAAAAAAATGGCTGAGAAGTTAGGGATATCAAGACAAACATATATAGATATTGAAAATGGTGTAAGAATACCAAAAGCAGATACTATTTATAAAATATCAGTTATTACAAATCAGAGTATAAATTATTTTTTTTATGACAATACTGAAATAGGTGATATTGATCAGATATCTATATTGTTAGAACAATTACCAGAAAGTAAAAAAAAGTGGTTTTTCGCGGTTTTAAAAAAAATCATTGAATGTGAAGATTTATTATAATGAAGTTTGATTTAAATAAAATGAAAATAATTTCATTAGCAATAAAATCTAAAGAAATAAAACCATATTTACAGCCCATAGTTGATTTTAATAATAGAATTAAAGGATTTGAAGCATTATCGAGGTGGGTAAAGAATGAACATGAAGTTCTATTGCCTTATGCATTTATTGAAGATATAAAAGCTGATCATCAATTATTAGATGAGTGGACGATTAGTATAATTGAACAGTTAATTTGTTTTTTAATACCAAGAAAAATAAAATTAATTGATCTCCATTTGAATATATACAGTTCAACATTAAATACAACAGTTATAGAACATATAATTTGTTTAAATAAATATGTGAATGTAGTCATTGAAATTATAGAAGATGATATTATTTATAATGAAGATGAATTTATACGTAATTTAGATATATTATCTAAGTATGGCGTTAAATTGGCCATTGATGACTTTGGGTGTGGTTTTAATAATGAGTCGAGGTTATATAAATATAAATTCGATTTTATAAAGATAGATAGGTCATTAACATCATTGATAGATGTCGATATAGAAAAATATAAGTTAATAAAAAGAATCAAAAAGTTATCAGATGAAATGGGTACAACGATTATTGCTGAAGGTGTTGAAACTATAGAGCAGGCAAAATTATTGAAAGGTTTAGATATAAATAGATACCAAGGTTTTTTATATTATAAAGCATTACCTTTAGAGATAATAACTGAATTACAGTGGTAAGGTTAAGTCATGGATTTGAAATATGATTAAAAATTTGATTTTTTTATATTTGATATCATTTTTAATTACTAGTAGTTTTTTGACTATAAAAATAGAAAAGTTAAAAAATGAAATAGAGCAATCTTTTAGATATTTGAGTGATAGTATTTATAGATATCAAATTAATACTATCAACTCTAAAGTTATTTATGGAACAAAAGAGATTGAAAACATTTTGTACTTAACAAAAGTTAAAAATGACGAAACAGTAAAAGATATCTCAGAAAATTTTTCTAATTTTATATTAGATAGTCGTAGGAATGAGATTGTTAGTGGTAATATATGGACTGTAGCAAATATTTATCCTAAATATATGTTCGTTGAACCATATAGAAAAGCATATGAAAGAATACACGAACATACAGATACAGACAATGAGAGAAGTTACTTTGATTATTTAGTTGGATTAGAAAATATAGAAGTCAATTTAGAAAAATCCAATTTATCTATATATGAAACAATGAAAGTTTATGGACCATATACTGAGAGTGATACTAATGAGGAATTAATTACAATATATTATCCTTTGTATGTTAATAGGAAAATACAATCAATATTATTATTGGATATAAAATATGGTTTTTTTGATGAATTTATAATTAATTTTAATAAAAGAAATTTTTCGGTAATAAAAAAAGAAGATGATATTAATATTAGTCAGATGATTTTTGATATTATAGCAAAGAATAATTATAATGATAAAATTCATATACCTGTTGAGATTGAAAAAAGTATTTTTTAGTATATAGCATTTTTGTATTTCTATTTTTTTGTGGATGGTATTATTTGATTACTTTTTTATTCAAGTTTGTAACTGAGAGTAAAAAAGATAAATTAACTGGATTATATAGAAAAGATTATCTTAATGAGAAAAATTTAATCAATTGTATTATTGTTATTGATATAGATTTTTTTAAAAAAGTTAATGATACTTATGGCCATCAGGTCGGTGATTTAGTCATCGCTGAAGTTTCCAATCGAATTAGAAATACGATTAGAAAAACTGATGTGGGGGTTCGGTGGGGAGGCGAAGAGTTTGTTATATTACTTGATGGTGTAATTAATATTTCTGATTTAAATGTCAAACTAGAAAAACTACTAAAAATAATCAGTGATAAAAAAATAGAAGACATAAATGTAACAATTTCTATTGGCGCCTTTTTATCATCGAATAGTATTATGCTATCTGAAGCATTTAAATACGCGGATGACGCTCTTTATCAATCAAAAATGGCAGGAAGAAATAAATATACTATTTTTACTGATGAAAAATTAAAGTAGAAAAAGCCTTAAAATTTTATTTTCATTTATAATATAGCCATTGTAGAGATTATATATTAGTGATTACCTAGCAGTATTAACATTGTTGATGAGGTAGGGTGCAGCAATTGCTACGCCCTAAAAAAGACTGGCATTAGAAGTGCCAGTCTTTTTTTACATGCAACCTTATTACACATATTTAAAAGTCGGCATCGACTTCAAAGATCATTGGCTCGCCAGTCACAGGGTGTGCAAGGCCAAGATATTGTGCGTGTAGATGTAAGCGCTCGGCTTTTTGACCGTATAAGTCATCCCCGACAATTGGCATGTTCATGCCGTTGTGATGAGCTGAGTGGATGCGTAGTTGGTGAGTACGGCCTGTTTTAGGGTAATAATAGACTTTGGTTTTACTGTCTTTGCGCTCGATAACTTGCCATTTTGTTTGTGCTGGTTTGCCGTGTTCATAGCATACTAACTGGCGGGGACGATCATCTAGATCAACTCGCATTGGTAAGTTAATTTCACCGTGATCGTGTTCAGCAATGCCATCTAATAGCGCCACATAACGTTTTTCTGCAGTACGGTTAATAAATTGTTTTTGCAGAGCTTTATGCGCATCTTTAGTTAATGCTATCACTATTAGCCCTGAAGTTGACATATCTAAACGATGTACAATCAGTGGGCTATCACTATCTGGGAACATCGCTTGCATACGGCTATAGACAGAGTCAGTGATCACTTTACCTGGAACAGAAAGGAATTCTGCGGGTTTATTGATAACCACCATTGCTTCGTCTTGATAAACAATCTCAAGTTCTTTGCCTTCGGCGGGGTTTTGTAATAACGGGTTAGCATCAATTTCAATACCAGTAAGCATATGCTGTAAAATTGGCTCACATTTGTTTTTACACGCTTCATAAAAATATTTGTGCTTACGAATTTGTGCAGCAGGAGATGCTCCCCACCAAAATTTTGCCATCGCTAATGGTTTGAAATCTTGTTTAAAGGCATGCTGCAATAGTTTAACTGTGGCGCATTCGCCTGCCTCTTGTGGCGGTGTTATATCCCCAAATAAGGTATTTAAATCTTTTGCTTCACCATACTGATTTAAAAATTGATATTGTGCGTAACGGTGCTGCTGTAATAATGTCGTTAAGGTGTCGTACTCTGATTTTAGTAAGGCTAGTTGTTCTTTATCTGCTTGTAACTTATCGCTAATCTCTGCAAGTGTTTGAGTCCACTGTTGACGAATAGTTTTCTGCTGGTGCTTATCAAACGCACTTTCACGGGCTAAACGATGGAATTCTTGCGTCATAAATTCGCTATCGTTACTTTGTTCGGCTGCTGTCCGCTGTAATTTACGTTGTTTGCGTTGCTCTATCATCTGTAAACGAAATGACTCAGAGGTTAACTCTGCTTGAGTTTGGGCTGTCTGATACTGCTGTTGCAACTGAATGTAGCTTGGTTTGGATTTAATCGCCGTAATCTTAGCGGTAATATTATCTATGATAATTTGTTGAGTGCTGATAGCTGGATTAATGTTGAGAGCATCAACCACAGGCGGAACAAAATGTGGTAGATGTGTTTGGCCAGCAATTTTTCCAGAAAATGCAGATAAATAACCGATATCACCTTGCGGGTTTTGAACTAATAAAACGCCAAACATATGGCCAATAGCATCATCATTATTTAACCCAAAGTTATGCTGCCATTGATCTTGAGTTTCGATATGTTGTTGTAATTCTTGAGCTGCTAATACACATAATGGATGTGGTGTGTAGCAAAAAGGAAAAGTAAAGCGCTCAGGCAGTGATAGCGTATCAATAGCAGTGATGAAGTGGGTAAAGGTGTTGTCAGATGCGTGCATGATGTTATCTATTACGAATAGGGGCGGCGATTCTAGCATTTCTAACACTTAAATTCGAGTTAACTAATAGGTAACGGTTTTGCTTAATACTGGTTGTTTAAGATTAAATATTTCATAGATGTATATAAAATATTTCTAATTGACATCTATTTAACCTAATTATAATGAGTGTCAAATTTTGAGTATTAATATTACTTTTTTATAATAGAGACATTTTAATTTTTTAGGATTATAGTTTGTTCAAGATATTTAAGATAATTACCGAGGTGTATCATGAGCTTAAAAATCAAATGTGAACATATGGAATTAACCGATTCAATTAAAGTATTGGTTGCCGATTATATTGAAAAATTGATGGTTATTGATCCAGAGTTTAAGCATGTTCATGTGGGTATTTTTAAAGAAGATACAGGTTATGCTGTTGATTTAAAAATGGATACAGAAGAATTCAATAAATTAAGTGCTAAAGCTCATAATGTTAATCTTGATGAGTGTATTAAAGAAGCATTTTTTCATTTTGAAAAAGTAATTGAAAAGAAAGTGGCACATCAATAATAAGTTACAGTTTATTATTGTGATTAGAAGGCTCTTATTAGAGCCTTTTTTATTATCTGCTATTTATAATAATAAAATTATTTTTTTAATAAGTAATAAATAAGGGCTGAGTAATGTTATTTACTCAGCCCTAATATAATAATATTAATTACTGATCACTTGTCGAGTGGTGACTAAGCAAATATTGGGTAGCTGATCAGTCAAAAAAGCTTGTTTACCTTTAATGCGTTTACTATTAAGTACATAAGTCCTTTCATTCAGCTTACCTTGAAAATCCCATTTACTGAATGCTTCATGACGAGCATCAGAACACGATGTTTGTAACACATAACTTTCGGTGACTGAAGTATTACAGCGGCCCGCAGTGTTTTTTACGCCGTGAAAGCTAACATGGCTATCACGATCTCGATAACTGGTTACTGCAAGTGCGTTGAAGAGGTGAATATTGTCTGCTTTATCGTTGTAAGACAATATACGGTGTGGGTTGGTTTTCAATGTCACGTCAGCAAGTTGTATTAATTCGCTAGAACAAGGGATGGTTTGACTCTTTAGTATACTGTCCATTGATGTTTTTGCCGTTGCTTGTGCAATATACATACTTGGTAATAGACAGACTCCAATAATAAAAAGCGATGCACCTTTCATCTCTGATCTCCGATTAATACTTTTTCAATGGCATAACTAACAACTGAACATCAAACTGTTCACCATTAGCTTGTTGCATGCGTACTGTAATCACTTGATCGGCTTTAAGAGCATTTTTAACACCCATAAACATTAGGTGATAACCATTGCTCGCAAGCGTAACACTGTCTTTTGCTGGAATTTCAAGTGCATCTACTTTACGCATTGCCATTTGACTATCACGCATAAACATACGATGAAATTCGGTATGCTTAGCGATAGTCGTGGCCGCGCCGGTGAGGGTGATCGCTTTATCGCTATTATTGATGATTTTCATATAGCCAGAACTGACTTTTGCGCCAGGAATAGTGGCTTTCGCAGTGGCATTCTCAATGGTTAATGCAGCGTTTATCTGCTGAATATTAGTATAATCGTGTTGGGTTGATGACTGATGGTCAGCATGAGCTATTTCAGTGGCAAAAACCGCCGATGGAAAACAGCTAAGTAATAATGCTAAGTACAAAGAACTTTTTTTCATTGTTATATCTCCTATTGTTTAGCAATGGTTTTGGCGTAAACACGTTCAATACCAGCCGCAAGCTCAATCGGGGTGGTGTTATGGCTCATCGCACCGACTAATGTGCCTGTTTCATCAATAATGTAGAACCGCGAAGAGTGATCAACGGTGTAGCTTAATTCCGATGATTCCATGTCGACAATGTCAAAATAGACCCCATATTGTTTGGTTAATGCATCAATTTGTTGTTCTGTACCGGTAACGCCGACAACGTGATCGTCAAAATATTTAGCAAACTGATTTAAAGACACTAAATCATCACGCTCAGGATCGACACTAATGAATAATCCTCGTACATGGTTATAGGTTTGTGGCGATAAGCGTGATAAAGCCGCTGATAGAACCCCCATTGAAGAAGGGCACACTTCAGCGCAGTTTAGAAAGCCAAAATAAAGTACAACGATATTGCCTTTATATTGATCAAGGCTGACAGTGCCATTTAAGCTATTAAGTTCAAAAGGACCACCAAGATCTTTAAGTGGCTTAACATTTTCACCAACAGGGGTGGTGGTGTTATAGACATAACATCCCATCAATGTTGCAAGAAAGAGTGCTCCGACAAGAAGCACTATTTTGGTTGGGTTTTTGGTCATGAATGCGGCTCCATTATTATCGTTGGAAGCGCATTAACTTGATAATTTTCACTGAGACTTTCAGATGAAAAATCCAATGAAATCAGGGTGCAAAATACCATAATGTTAAAAATAGAGCTTAACAGCATTTTCTTACCCCATTGCGCATCAGGCACTTTTTGATAGCCTACTTTGGCAATATATAGCCAATGTAAACTCACTAACCCCATGCCTAATGCATACCAACTACCAGCGTAACCAAGGTAAGTGAGAGTCAGTGCCGCCATAGCAAAAGCAATGATATAACCAATGATATGGTGACGCGCACGCGCAATACCGACTTCAACAGGTAATACTGGGATCGAAGCGGATTTATAATCTTCGAAACGATAAATCGCAATGGCATATGAGTGAGGAATTTGCCATAAACAAAAAGTAATAAAGAGTACTGCAGCACCGGTATCAAATTGGCCAGTAACAGCGCAATAGCCAATAACGGGCGGACATGCACCAGATAAGCCACCAATTAATGTGCCGTGTACTGATTTCCGTTTGAAGTACAAACTGTATAAGCCAACGTAAACCACGAATCCAAGCACACCAAATTGAAATGCCACTAAAGAAGTGTATTGATAAAGGGTAAAAAAGCCGGCAACACATAATGCTGTCGCCCAAACTAAAGCATGAGATACAGGAACAACTTTTTTGACCAATTCACGCTCACAGGTGCGTTTCATTAACTTGTCGATATCAATATCGATGACATTATTGAATACACACCCTGAAGCAACAATTAAGGTTGTACCCACACATACCGCGAGTAGTAGTAACCAATTAATATTGCCTTGAGAAGCAAGTAGGACGCCACCCACGGCGGCAACTAAGTTGCCACCGATGATGCCCGGTTTAGTAAGTTTTAGATAAGGTTTAATCATAGAACATCCCTGATCAATGACCCATTAGCATATTGTGGTTTAAGTGATCCATGATCCACAAAGAGCCAATAAGAATAATAGAAACAATGACGACCACGAATACGGCAGATGACGTATTCCACATTTGTTCTGAAGAGGTGTTCATATGAAGGAAGAACACCAGCTGTACCAGGATCTGTGCCACGGCGAACACCATGATCACACCAATAATGAATTGGGTAGAGCCAACTCCTGCCATTACCATAGCGAAAGGAACAATCGTCAAAATAATGGAGAACACTAGCCCTCGAACATATTCTTTTACACTGCCGTGTGCTTGGCCACCTTGACCATGTTCAGTTGAGTGTTGGTTAGTTGAATTGTCCATTACAATACTCCCATTAAGTAAACAACACTGAACACACAGATCCAGATAATATCTAGGAAGTGCCAGAACAGGCTTAAACAGGCTAAGCGGGTTTTGTTTTCTGTAGAGAAGCCATCACGCTTAAAGTGGAAGAACAGCACGATCATCCACACTAAACCTGCAAATACGTGTAATCCATGAGTCGCAACGAGACCATAAAATGCTGACCAGTACGCGCTGCTGTGGAATGTCGCACCTTCACTACTAAAATGATAGAACTCGTATAGTTCCATGATTAAGAAAGAGAAACCAAGCATGAAGGTGATGCCTAACCATTTGAACATACCTTTCATATCTTCATGGTTAGCTTTTAACATCGCCATGCCGAACGTAAAACTACTAAACAGTAGTAATGCGGTTTCTGCTAATACAAAGCTAAGGTTAAACAGCTCTTTGGGTTCAATTAAGCCTGCAAAACTGTTGGAGTAAACGGCGTAAACTGCAAATAAAGTACCGAATAATAAACAGTCACTGAGGATATAAATCCAAAAACCAAAAATGGTATCACCAGCATAGTCATGATGGTCATGATCATCGAGATCATGACCGTCATTAGACTGAGCAGGGACATTGAGGTTAAATGTATCTTTTACTTCTGTAGTCATAGCTGCTCTCGTCCCTTATGCCATTGAGTCTGCTGGTTTTAGACCTGATGGATCGAAATCATCATCATCTTCACCATCTTCGTTTTCAAGTGTCTTCTCACCGCGCGCTTTAGCAAGATGTTTACGTTCAATTGCTTCAACTTCAGAGACTTCAACGTAGTAATCTTTATTGCGTTGGAAGCTATAAATGATCCATGAAGCAATCATGCCCACCGTACCTGCAATAACCATCCACCAGATATGCCAGATAAAAGCAAAGCCAAACATTAATGAGAACATACTGATAACTACACCTGCCCACGTGTTTTTCGGCATGTGGATGCGCTTATAACGCTCAGGTTCTTTGTAAGCTAAACCATGTTCTTTAGCGTAATGGTGCTCATCACGGTCATGAATTTTAGGTAATAGAGCAAAGTTATAGAATGGAGGAGGGGACGATGTTGCCCATTCCAAAGTACGGCCATTCCATGGGTCACCAGTAAGATCCACATTCTTTTTACGATCACGGATACTGACGTAAATTTGATAGAATTGAACCGCGATACCGGCAGCGACAATACAAACACCAAATGCAGCTACCCATAAGTAAGGTGCCCACTCTGGGTTATCTGCAACATTAAGGCGACGAGTCATACCGTTAAAACCAAGTACATACACTGGCATGAAGGCAACAAAGAAACCAACAGTCCAAAGTACGCATGAGATTTTGCCTAGGCGTTCATCAAGGGTGAATCCTGTTGCTTTAGGGAACCAATAAGTGAGACCAGCAAAGTAACCAAATAGTGCACCACCAATAATAACGTTATGGAAGTGGGCTATAACGAACAGACTGTTGTGTAGAACAAAGTTAGCTGCTGGTATAGCAAGCATTACGCCAGTCATACCACCAATAGTAAATGTGATCAGGAACGCAATCGTCCACCACATACTGGCACTGAACTCAACCCGTCCTTTATACATGGTAAATAACCAGTTGAAGATCTTAACCCCAGTTGGAATTGAGATAATCATGGTAGCAATACCAAAGAAGGCGTTAACACTTGCTCCTGCGCCCATGGTAAAGAAGTGATGCAGCCATACGATAAATGACAACACCATAATAACCATCGTTGCCCATACTAATGACGTATAACCAAAGAGGCGTTTACGAGAGAAAGTAGCGGTTATTTCGGAAAAAATACCGAAAGCAGGTAATACCAGAATATAAACTTCAGGGTGACCCCATGCCCAAATTAAATTGACGTACATCATTTGGTTACCACCCATATCAGTGGTAAAGAAATGGGTGCCAACATAACGATCTAGCGTAAGCAGCGTTAGAGTGACAGTCAAAATAGGGAAGGCGAGTACAATCAGTGCGTTGGCACACAGTGATGTCCATGTAAATACCGGCATTTGCATCATTTTCATGCCTGGCGCACGCATACGAAGGATAGTAACAACAAAGTTAATCCCTGTTAGCAATGTACCGATACCTGATATTTGCAGTGACCATAACCAATAATCAACCCCGACCCAAGGATTTGCATCCATGCCCGAAAGCGGTGGGTAGGCTAACCAACCTGTTGCGGCAAACTCACCAATAAACAGTGACATGTTAATTAAGATAACACCGACAACGAATAGCCAAAAACTCAGGGAGTTTAAAAATGGGAAGGCAACGTCGCGGGCACCTATCTGCAATGGCACAATAATATTCATTAAACCCACCACGAATGGCATCGCAACGAAGAAAATCATGATCACGCCATGAGCAGTAAAGACTTGATCGTAGTGTTCTGGTGGAAGATAGCTAGCATCAATCGTTGATGCCGCTTGTTGAGAACGCATCAGTATTGCGTCAGAGAAACCACGTACGAGCATCACCATTGAGACGATGATGTACATAATACCTATTTTTTTATGATCAACAGAGGTAAACCATTCACTCCATAAGTAGTGCCATTTCTTTTGATAAGTGATTAATCCTAACAGTGCCAGTCCACCGAGCACGACTGCTATCATGACCGGGAAAACAACTGGATCGGTAAAAGGAATTACATCCCAATTTAATTTGCCGAAAATTGGATCCGCTTCGGCGTATACATCCCCTTTATAGGCCATTTTGGACTCCCGCGTGCTTCTCAATAATGTCTTTAAATTTAAGCGGTGCAACAGAGGCAAAATATGTCACCGGATGTGGCGCAGTTATTTGTTCTTTAGCATTCGCTGTTAGTTGGTTATAGCTATTGCTATTTAATACTTGCTCAGAGGCTTTAACTTTTTGAATCCATTGTTCAAAATCAGCGTCGTTAACAGCGTGTGCCTTAAATCGCATGTTAGCAAAGCCATAACCACTGTAATTTGCTGAGATTCCTCGATAAGATCCTTCTTCCTGAGCCATGAGATTTAAACGGTTTTCCATACCAGCCATTGCGTAAACTTGGCTACCTAGCTGTGGAATAAAAAATGAATTCATGGCGGTATCTGAAGTAACTAAGAATTTAACTGGACGGTTAACTGGCAAGGCAATTTCATTGACTGTAGCGATCTGTTGTTCAGGATAGATAAATAGCCATTTCCAATTCATTGCAACGACTTGAATGGTTAATGGTTCTTTATCAGAAACGATTTCTTTTCTTGGATCGAGAGAATAAGAGGTTTGGTAGGTGATCCAACCAAGCGCTAAAACAATAAGACAAGGTACAGTCCATACGATGACTTCTATTTTAGTCGAATGCTCCCACTCAGGAGTGTATTCAGCCTCTTTGTTGCTATGACGGTATTTATAAGGAAAATAAATGGTCATGAACAAAACAGGGACGATAATGATTGCCATCAGTAATACTGAGGTAATTATTAATGATGATTGCGCTTCGCCAATGATGCCTTTCGAGTCAAAGAGCACCATATTACTACTGGCGAAAAGAGCGATCAAAAGTAATGTTGCAAGTAGGGTAAGAAGAATTATTATCATCTTCTTACTACGAATTATTTTCATTTTTCCTCCATGAACTAGCCTACTCATAAAAATCCAGTAATAACTGTTATAAAATAACCAACGACTGTTAATTTAAAGGTTAATGACTTGTGATTTTAATGGTTCTCAGTGTAACAAAAGATAACTACATGATATATATTATTTTATTATATTTACAAGCTAAAAATAGCTCGTTAATGTTGCTTGTTTGTTCATAAAGTACAATAACTAAACTTATCTTTATCATCTTCGTTGTTGGATTTCCCTATTTTGGATCAATTAACACTAGTAATAAAATGCTTATTTTAAATAATTGTACTAAAAATGTTAAAAAACATACCTGTGTTATGTTTTTGAAAAAAAGTTTTCAATTTATTGATGATTTAATAGACGTTTTGCTGGGGGGGCTGTTTTCGAGGTGGCAATAATAATGTTGAGGGTAATCGTCAATGTTTGACATTTAGTTACTGTGTTATTTTTGAATATATTGGATACTGTATCTAGTACTGATTTTTATAGAGTAATGAAGATATTATGGCGCAAAAAATGACCATGGCTGATATTTCAAAGCAGCTTGGAATTTCAAAAATGACAGTGTCACGTTATTTTAACGGCGGTTATGTTTCAGAAGAAAATCGTCTTAAAATTGATGCCATCGTAAAAGAAAATCACTACACTCCTAATAAATTTGCGCGTTCTATTCGCAGTCAATCAAATATTATTGGTTTTATTGCGCCGCGTATTGAATCTTATACCACTAGTTTAGTGATTAAAGGGGCATTAGCGGCCGCGAATGAATCTAATGCACGAATGCTGTTTCATGCGACAGGGTTTAGCCATGAATCTGAACGTCAAGCGGTGAGTGAGTTTAGTGGTTTAAATGCTCTTGGTACGATTGTTATTGCTTCAAAACACAGTGTAGAAGAGCCATTTTATCAAGGATTAGAAGATCTTATCTTTATTGGTAAACAGATCCCAGATCACTGCTGTTTATATTACCCTGAAAAAGCAGCTATTACGGCGTTGGTTTCCCAAACTATTCGCCAATTACAGCAACAGCACGCACCATTTACAGCCATTCATTATATCTATGATGCGCGTATGCTTTCGTCTCGTACTCAACTAATGCAAATGACAATCGCTGATATCGCACCAACACTGCCTTGTTCATTACAAGCGTTAGCTGATTCAGAACAAAAAGAAGCCTATCAAACGATTACACTGCAACCTAATCAGGTTTATTTCTGTGCTACCGATAATATTGCGATTCGTTTGTATCGTCGTGCTAAAGAGCAGAATTTAAAAATTGGCCATGATATTTGGGTGATAGGGATTGGTGATTATGACTACAGCGATTTATTAGTACCGAGTTTAACTAGCGTTGCTTTTAATTATTATCAGATGGGTTATCAAGCAGTAAAGAAGCTAATTAAACGCGATTCAAGTTCCTGCGAAGGTCAATTTGAGTTAAAAATCAGAGAAAGCTCTCAGTTCATTTAAAAACATTTTGCATATCAATCCATTCGATCTTACCTTGTGTGTTATCGGTAACACATAAAGATAATACATCGCATTCAGTAAGGTTAAATGGATGAATCACTCTAATAATGCATCAGCAATATCACTGCCATGGTGGAAAACAGCGACCGCTTATCAAATATATCCACGGAGCTTTTTTGATAGTAATCAAGACGGTATCGGTGATATTGAAGGGATCATTACCAAACTTGATTACCTAGCTGATCTGGGTATTGATTTGGTGTGGATTTGTCCATTTTATCAATCTCCGAATGATGATAACGGTTATGACATCAGTGATTATCAAGCGATCCATCCTGACTTTGGCAGCCTTGAAGATGTTGATCGCCTAATTTGTGCGGCACATGCCCGTGGTATTCGTATCATTATGGATTTGGTGATTAATCATACTAGTGATGAGCACCCGTGGTTTATTGAATCTCGCCAAAGTAAAACTAACCCTAAACGTGATTGGTATATCTGGCGTGATGGCTGTGAGCCTACCTCAGAAAAACCGACTTACGACCCTAATAATTGGGAAAGTATTTTTCATGGCAGTGCATGGCAATATGATGCCGAGACTGCCCAATATTATTTACATCTCTTTTCTAAAAAGCAGCCTGATCTTAATTGGCAGAATCCCGAAGTTAAACAAGCCTTATTTTCGATGATCCATTGGTGGTTAGCGCGTGGTATTGATGGCTTTAGAGTGGATGCGATTAGTCATATTCAAAAGCAACCGAATTTGCCTTCATTACCTAATCCGAAGGGTGATGATTATGTGTCTTCATTTGATTATCACATGAATGTTGATGGGATTGAGCAGCATTTATATGAACTGCGCGATCAGGCTTTTGCACCGTTTGATATTGTTACCGTTGGCGAAGCGAATGGTGTTGATGCAAAAGATGCGTTGACCTGGGTTGCTGAATCGACTGAGACCGATAAAGGTGGTGTTTTTAATATGATCTTCCAGTTTGAACACATGAAATTGTGGGCAGAAGAGCAGAACCGTGATCAGTTTAATCTTGTTGAATTTAAGCAAATATTAACTCGCTGGCAAAATACATTGGAAGGTAAAGGCTGGAATGCGCTGTATCTAGAAAACCATGACCAAGCTCGCTGTATTAATACCTTTGCCAATGTTAATCATTGGTATGGTAGCGCAACCGCATTAGCAACCTGTTATTTCTTGATGAAAGGAACGCCGTTTATTTATCAAGGGCAAGAGCTTGGCATGATCAATCATCAATTTATGGCATTGGATGAATTTAATGATGTTTCAGCTAAAAATTTAATCACCAAATTGCAGCAACAGGGGCAATCTGATCAGTCTATTTTAGCGTTATTAAATCAAGTCTCTCGTGATCACAGTCGTCTTCCAATGCCGTGGAACAATCGTCCGTTTGGTGGTTTTTCGAAAGTGAAACCATGGATAACGGTTAATCCTAATTACACCGATATTAACGTTGAACAGCAACAGCAAGATTCGAATTCGATTTTACAGTTTTATAAACAGTTAATTATGCTACGAAAAAACAATCAAAATTTAATTACTGGTCGTTATCAATTATTGCTAGAAAATGACACTAATATTTATGCATATCAAAGAATTAGTTCCGATGAAACCTGGATTATCATCACCAATTTAAGTGATATTGAGGTTCAGGTTGATATTGATAATACGCTGTTAGGAGAGTTAGTACTGGATAACCAAACACCGAATAATGACAACGTGAGACTAGATTTTATGGCCACAAAAATAGCGCCAGCCTATGCCGCCTATGTGTTTGTGAAAAAACATTAATTGTGTTTATGGCAGGTCATTGATGACGTAAACCTGCCATCTCAATCAAGGAATTAGTTATGAGTAAATTGTTCTCGTTTGATTTTTGGCAACGATTTGGTAAATCCCTAATCGTTGTTATCGCAGTAATGCCTGCTGCCGGTATTATGATCTCATTGGGTAAAGTGGTTGCCATGTATGCCGGTGGGATTGGCGCTATCGAAACCTTAGGCCATATTATGGAAAATATTGGCTGGGGTGTGATTGTTAACCTGCATCTATTGTTTGCTGTTGCTATTGGTGGTTCATGGGCAAAAGAGCGCGCAGGTGGTGCATTTGCAGCTGTTATTGCTTTTATTCTAATTAACCGTACAACTGGGGTTATTTTTGGCGTTAATGGCGCGATGATGAGTGATCCCCACGCGACAGTGATGAGTCTGTTTGGTACTGAACTGCCTGTTTCTCAATTTTTTACGACTATTTTAGGCGCACCAGCACTTAACATGGGTGTATTTATTGGCATTATTTCGGGTTATCTGGGAGCCAATTTATATAACCGCTATTACGATTTTTCTCGTTTACCAGAAGCATTAGCGTTCTTTAATGGTAAACGATTCGTCCCTTTTACGGTAATTTTTTATTCGGTAATTATTGCATTAGGATTAGCCGTTGTCTGGCCGCTAGTGCAAGGTGCGTTAAATGATTTTGGTCAATGGATTGCAAGTTCAAAAGATAGCGCGCCGATTATCGCTCCATTTGTTTATGGGACGTTAGAGCGTTTATTACTGCCATTTGGCTTACATCATACGTTAACTATTCCAATGAACTACACCGAGTTAGGTGGCGCATACCAACTACTAACGGGTCCAAGCGCTGGTTCAAGTGTTTATGGTCAAGACCCATTATGGTTAGCGTGGGTGAGTGATTTAAATAACTTGAAATTAACCGATCCAACCACTTACCAGCACTTATTAAACACGGTTCATCCTGCGCGCTTTAAAGCCGGTCAAGTGATCATTGCTGCTTCTTCACTAATTGGTATCGGTTTGGCTATGTACCATTGTGTCGATAGTGATAAGCGTTTGCAATATAAGCCAATGTTCTTCTCTGCTTGTCTTGCTGTTTTGCTTACTGGTGTGACTGAGCCGATTGAGTTTATGTTCATGTTTGTCGCGCCAGTATTATATGTTGCCCATGCGATATTAACCGGCCTGGCTTTTGCGCTGGTGGATCTGATTGATTTACGTGTACATGCTTTTGGTTTAATTGAACTTATTACACGAGTTCCGATGATGATTTCCGCAGGAATTGGCAGTGATTTAATTAGTTTTGTATTGGTGTGTATTGCTTTCTTTGCAATTAACTACACTTTGTTCCGCCTATTAATCGTTAAGTTTAATATTCCAACACCTGGGCGTGCTGGTAACTATATTGATGAGAAAGCCGAAGGTATGTCGCAAGACGATAAACTTGAAATCATTATTCAGAACTTAGGGGGGCGCGACAATATTGCCGAGATTGATGCTTGTATGACACGTCTTCGTATTACCGTTAAAGATCCTGCATTAGTCGCTGATTATACATTATGGAAATCAACGGGTGCATTGGGGTTAGTGATTAAAGATCAAGGTGTACAGGCCATTTATGGACCAGGTGTTGATGTGATTAAGTCGGCATTGATAGATAAGTTTGCTATGGCGTAATAAGCAATCGCGAATAGGGAGCATTATCGATAAGCGTAGTAGTAATGCTACGCTTTTTTATCTCACATAACATCGATAAGTGAATAATTTATGAAGTTATTGACATTAAATACCCACAGTTGGCAAGAAGATAATCAATTACAAAAATTAGACATAGTGGCTCAGGCAATTATAGAGCAACATTGTGATGTTATTGCGTTACAAGAGGTGAATCAGCATCATCTTAGTACTGTTATTAGTGAGCAGACATTAAGTAATCATCCTGTCCGTGAGGATAATTATGGCTATTTATTACAGCAAAAATTAGCAGAATTAGGTCATCATTATCAATTAACTTGGGATTTCGTTCATCAGAGTTACGATGTTTACCAAGAAGGACTCGCATTTTTAACTCGATTACCGATTATTGAACATCAGGTTATTGATTTAAATGATCACTATGATGAAAGTAATTGGAAGCATCGTCGTGCTGTACGAATTAAAGTTGTTTATCAACACCGAGAAATTGATTTTTATAATTGCCACTGCGGCTGGTGGAATGACAAAGAAAGCCTATTTACTGATCACTTAAATAGAATTACAGCAGTATTATCATCTCGATTGAGTTTCTTGTTAGGCGACTTTAATAATCCTAGCCATATTCGTAATGAGGGCTATGATTATGCGTTACAATGTAACTTATATGATTGCTACTCTATCTCTGAGAGTAAAGATACGGGCACAACAGTTATTAAAAATATTGATGGCTGGCAAAAAAATACTCAAGCGTTACGACTTGATTATATTTTTAGTAATCAGAAAGTTGCTGTAATGCAGCATCGGGTTATTTTTAATGATGATTTTTATGAGGCGGTGTCGGATCATTTCGGGATCATTATGGATGTGACTATTGTCACAGAGTAGTTTGTAAATAAGCTTTGGATATAAAAAAGCTCAAATTCAACGGTGAATTGAGCTTTTGCTATATTCTATTGCTATCTCAGATCAATATTTGTGACTTCAGCGTGAATCAAGTAACTCTCTGACTTTGGTACTTTGAAGCTGATAGGTTTACCTTGTTGCTGAGTCTTGGGACGGAAATAGGTTTCTGGCATACGGTTAATTGCGCGCCATAAGGTAACATCTTCAGCTGCAATTGTTTGACCCTGCATATCACTTAAACGTACTTTCATCGTGACATTAACGACTGATTTTGAATTTTGGTTAGTCATCATTGTTGGAATAACCAGTGTACCATTTTTATAATGTGCAGCTGATAACAATATATCCACGCCGCTATCACTAAGTTGTTGGATTGCTTTTTTAGCACCAAGTTCAACAGTAACTCCTTTTGAGGCGCTAATAATAGGGATCGCAGCTGCAGACGTTGCTATAACAGGTGTTTCAGTCGTAACGTTAAGTGTTTGTTTTGTTTGGGGAGTATTAGCCTGATGTTTATATTGCCAAGTAAAATTATCATGCAGAATAACTTCACGGCCATCATTGAGAGTGAGTGTTTGATCGGCTGCCCATACAGAACTTGAGGCTATTAATGCAATGATAGCACCGCATAGTTGAGTTTTATTTAGCATTATTATGTCCTTAATATCTTATTGCGGTTGATGGTCTATGGCTTTAAGGAATAATGCAATTTCTTTTGAAAGTAATGCTATCAATGCATTGTTATCAAGACGGTAGATTTCATCTTCGATATAAGTGAAAGATTGATAAATAAACTTTTCTTGCTTAGAAATATGCTTGAATAATTCCGTATGATTTAATGTTTGTTGTAACAGTTGTTGCAGTTGTATTAGTGAGTGCGTCGCGCTTTTTAATTCTGCTTCAATCTCATCATTAAGTATTATATTTTCTTTACTTTCATTTATTTGAGTTAATATACGTAAAATTATATTAGAGCTACGGCTACAAAGAAGGATATGTTCACTTGTTTGTGAATTGCGTTGTGGTTCGCCTAAATATCCCATCCAATGATCAAAGAGGTTGGTATCGTAGACAACACAATTTTGGAAGTGATGCTGTAACTTTTCAGTGTGTTTTTGGTCTTTATTCGATAAGTAAAGATTGAAGCTAATTAAGTAATCAATATAGCCTTTAACGGTAGTACTAAGCTGAGTTGGGAATGATTTCTTTTGCCAACCAGGGGTTAGGATAAACACAAATATAAGTGGAATAATAACACCTAATACCGTGTTATCTAGACGAGGCAACATAATATTGTCGCCTTGGCCATTGAGCGAGAAACCGGCGAATACAAATAAGGTCACAAAAAAGACCGCAAAACCATAGTGGCGTGCAGATGTATGGAAAAACAATACCGCAGCAATACAAAATATGAACGGTAAAATACTACTTGCCACTTGGAAATGTAATAATCCGCTTACTACAATTAAACCGCAGATAGTACCAGTTAAGCGCTGTAATAATCGTGTCCATGTCATTGATAAATTTGGACGAAGGATAAGCAAACTTGTCATTAACGTCCAAAAACCAAAATCGAGATCCAAGAGACGAACAACGATCAGGCCAGTAGTGAGACTTAATGTTCCACGAAGTGCATGACGAAAGTAACTTGATTTTAACGTCATTTGGCTGGTTAATTTAGAAATAATATCACGCCATTTCCAAGTTAAAACTATCGGTTTTACGATTGTAGGATTGGTGATAGTACTCGATTGATTTTTGAGCTCGCATAATGAAAGATAAATAATATCGAGCTTATTAATAAAAGATTGTGCAGCGATTGCCTCTTGCTGGGCTTCCGCGGGTACTTGATAGCGACGTAATGCTTCAAAATCAACATTTGGCAGTGCTAAATGGTGGACATTATTGACACTCACTTGTGCGAGGTATTGGCTAATTTGTTGATCCGCGTGATGGATATGTTCTAACCATTGTGGGCAACTCTGCTTTAAAAGTGGTGTCGAGGTGAAATACATTAGCCGTGTTTGTTCATTAATATGTTCCGCTATTTTTAAAAAGCGGTAGATATCTTGTAATTTTGCACTGTCTTCACCACAACTAAATTGTTGGTGGATCCGATATTCAAGTGTGTGTGACAGAGTCGCTATTTTTGAGCGTAATTGGGCTGATTGAATGAATAGCTGGTTTTTATCGGTGGAGAATACAAAGCCTTGATCATGGATCATCAGTTTTTTAGCGAGTGCTTGGTAAAGGTCCGATAAAATATCTTTTGATTCTTGATTGGGTAGAAAAGTAATGGCTAATGCTTGCCAGAAAATGTACCACATTGCACCGCCAGTTAGCCACATAGGTATTAACCATACAGGGCGCCCTTCAAGGTGTAATAACATGGCATAGATGGCTAATAGAATAGCAGCGAAACCAATCGCTCCTAAACGTGGCGTTAATACTGCGAGCATAAAGAGCGCAAAACTAACAATTGCTAATGATCCAACAAATAACAATGAGTGTGGAAAAACGACTTCAATACCTAAACTGATTAAGAAAAATAATGGTAAAGCAATCGCAAAATCTAAAATACGATATTTAGTTACGCTAGATGTATCAGCAAAACCACAACTGATGCTACCGAGTGAGAATGCAATTCCCATGGTGACATGTCCCATGAGAAATAGAGGAATAGAGCAACTAATAAAACTAAGGGCTGCAATATTTGTCCTTAGATTAAAAAAAGTTCGTAATGATGGATAACGAAGTAAAATATTTGATTGAATCATTGTCAGCACAGTAGTTAATGAAAAATGCGTATTATTATAATTTATCGCTTGTTGGTATAATTAGCCAGTGTGATGGCTGATTTTAGTGATAAAAATACAGGAAAAAATGATTCATCAGAGACTTTTATATACCGCAATAACACCACAAATTAAGCATAAAGATAACGCGCCATAACGAATGGTTTCTTTCGGTAAAGATTGTGTCGTTTTTAATGCTAGCCAATATCCTGCCCATGCAGCAGGCAGTAAGGGTAAGGTTAACCACAGTTTTTCGAGATTTAAAAATCCAGCAGGAATCAAGGTTATTAATGAGATAATTGAACTAAAAACAAAAAAAGCAGATAGATTACCACGGAGTTGATTCGCTTCTTGATGCTGTAATAGTATGGCCATTGGTGGTCCTCCAATGGCAGAACTAGTACCAAATAATCCAGAGAAAAATCCAGCGATAACCATTCTTGTTGGCGTTGGTTCAATTCTAAAAGGCATTATGCTAATAAAAACGGCCAGTAATACTAATAAACCAACCCACAATGATAAAGTTTGAGTTGAGACAAAAACCAGTAAAGTGGCACCAGCAATAGATCCTGGAATACGACCAAAGATCGCCATCTTTAATCCTCCTAATTCAATATTGCTTCGGTACTTGAGGCTATTAAGCAATGAAATAAACAATGCGACTAAACAGATAGGAGCGGGAACATATTGAGGGGCAATAATAATAAGAATAGGCGCTGAAACTATAGCGAGCCCAAAGCCGATAGCTGTTTGTACAAAAGACCCTACAAAGATCATAGCAATGGCAAGTAAAGTCGTTGGTTCGATGATCATAGTCGTCTTCTTATTAAAAGGGAGCAATAAAGTGACTGCAAAATAATATTATTAGCGTTTAATGTAAATAATAAACTGTCTAGAGAGAGAATAATTGCGAATCGTTAAATCTAAGGAGGAGAAACCATCGATAAAGTACATTGTTGGGTCTTATCGATACAGTCAATCTGTAATTGAATATTACTGAGCCACTGTTGCTGATTAAGAGCTGACCATTCCATTGATGCTTGCCGTTCTCCAGCTTTATAAGTAATGGTGTAATCTGCCGCAGTCAGTCCTTCAATCATGAAAAAACCGTCATCTTCAATCTTATAAGTGAGTTGATGTTGGGTATTGTTGTTGATAAATGTAATCGTAGCTTCTGAATGACCATCAAAATTAGTAATGATACCGTCAAGACCAAAAACCCTATTTAGACGAACGATAACATCAGTAATTCCACCTTTCTGAGTGTTGATTAATAGTGGGTTATATTGTGGTTGCAAGTTAATATCGATGGTTTTGGGATTCAGTTTTAATGCGATGTTATCGGCTATAGCGACACCATCTAATACAAAAATACCATTGGCGTCTGACCGTGTTTTTTTACGATAGATACTAAGGCCAATATTAGGTACTGGCGTGCCAGTATGATCGACGATTTGGCCTCTTACCGTAGCATAACCATAGTGATTAGGATCAATTGATGAGAGTTGCCAATCAGTTACTTTTGAAATTTTTAAGCCATAACTATAGCTAGCTAATAATGAAATTGAATCATGTGTCGCATTCGCGGTCAGTTTTATATTTTGGTTGAATTCAACAGCAACAGATGCTGATACGGTAAGTTCTTTTTTGTAGGAAGCACGAATGTTGTAATAACTTTGATTTGAAGTGATTATTGATGAAAAAAAGCAGTTAACACATTGATAACGGTAATTTGCATTATACAATAATTCGCTATATTGAGATGATTGAAGTAGCTCTAATTCCAATGTTTCTGTTGTACTTCTTATATAATTGGTTGTAAAAGTATACTCCGTATAAGGATTATTATTAGTATGAATATCATTGATCATTAATGAAGCAGATAAGTATGAGTTTAGTTGAGAACGAATGATAATATTGGTATTAATTTTGGTTTTAGTTTGAATAGCATTAATATTGAATGAAGCAATACTATTGTAGTAACGGTATTCAAGTTGGTTAAATCTGGTATCATCATCGTTACTAAAAAGATCTGAACGATTATAATTAATTTTCAGATAATGGTTAGCATTAAAATTAAAATCAACTTCACCTAATAACTTATTTTCCTTTGCAATCCAAGCGAAGGTGATGCCTATATTCGATGTTGGAATTGCACGAAATCCAGCAGTGAGCTCTGTTGCTAATGTAGAGTGAAAAGCACTAATACCTAACGTAAAGTTATCTTTTATTCCGTAACTGAAGCGAGAGCGTTTACGTTGATTTCTATCCATTTCGCCCTGAATAGAATAAGCAAAATATCCTTGTTTTAATACTGATTCTGATGTGTTGGCAATGTGAATTTGAGTGTTGACGATTTCACCAATACCAATACGCTCTTTAAAATTAACCATATCACCAGGCATTACCGAAAAGCCGTCAACAATATATCTACCTGAGTCGTTTGCCTGAACAGTTTTAACGAAAATACCATTAACATAAATATCAACGTACGCATTAGCAAGTGTGCTTCTTTCATCATAGAAACTACCTTCGCCATTAGTTTCATAATTCGTTAGGCTGTAGCCATTTTTAGTTTGGAAAATATTATTTGTTATTGATTCAGGTATAACAACATTACCTATTGTTAGGCTCGCATCTGCGATCAGGTCCTCATAGAAATAGCGGTAGTAGGTAAGGGCGTTATCACTACCCGATTGCATTGATATATCGATAAATTGCTGGTAGTTGCGAAAAAAAAATCGCTTGCTACCTCAGTGTTAATTTGTTGGGTATTATATTGGCTGCTAAGTGCTAAACGACTTTGTATCATTGTTGTATTCGTCGGTGATATACGGGGTTGAGTCGCTAATTTTTTTATTTGTTTGGCTTTTTCTATAGAAATACGGCGAGCGCGGTCTATTGCTTTTTGAATATCTGTAGGTGAAAGGTATTGCGTTTGTATGTTTAAAATATAGCTATCAGTATCCCAATAAACATTGGCATTGAAACAAATGGCAATATCTTTCCAATGTAACCAATATTGTTCTTCAATATAATGGACATTAATATTATGTACTTTTTTGTTTGTTGTGGAATTACAGTGTTTTTCTTTAAAATTGATGGTTGTTTGACCATCATTAGGTCTTAATGCTATAAAATAATGACAACGCTCACTATCACACTTTCTATCAAGTCCATAGAGTAATGGTAGTAGCGTTGATATATTTAAATAAGGTGTTTCATCATCAAGTAGCACTCTAAAAAATGAGTCATAACGTTCATTCGTTTTAATCTCAATAAATGCCTCTGATAACTCATCTGCAAATAATGATGCAGAAATAAAATAAATTAACAGGTAGCTATAAACACACTTTTTGCTGTTCATCATTAATCTTTATTGTTGTTTTTCCATTATAAGCAATATCTAGATCTGATTGACGAAGAAGAATAAATTGCTTATATGTATCGGCACCTAACAATTCTATTTTTTTTTGATAGCGTGAGTTGTTAATGATTGTTAAATGATTTTTACTGCATTTAATAATAGCCTTTGGTGGTGTTGTTCTATCCTTTTTTTGGTAGTAAATAGGAATGGATGAATTAACAAGCATTGCTAGATCAAATGAAATTGATGTGTCTTCATCGGTGGGTGGGTTTAATTTTTTTATTACTTCCTGAGTGAATTTTAAATGAGTACGGTATTCGCCACTCAAGTAGTTATTAGGGATATCTGAAATACGCAGCCTTATAATTTTTCGTTCGTTTGGCATCAAGGTACTTATAACGGGAGGAGAAACACGTAGAAAAGGGGTAAGATCTTCATTTTTTTGATTAATATTCTTATGACGAGTTTGATATTTTGACATAGGTGATTCAACAAAGGAGGGAGATATTCGTACTCTAATAGATTTGTCTCCAGTGTTAGACACGAGAAATTTTTGAGTTGTATTTGCTTCTGTAGTGATCACTCGTAATGGCGCTATTTTCATGTTTGCCATTGAGTAATTAGAAAAAAACATTATAAATATTAATAGCCTATACATTTTTATTCCTTGTTATTTCACATACTCAGCATGTAACATGAGTGAAGTGACTGACTCTCCACTTTTCATGTTTGCCGGTATGATAATTGTTCCATCAATACTTAACTTCTTTGAGTAACCTTTAGAATCTATTGCAACGAGTCCTTTCGTATTAAATCCATCTCTGTACTTTATATTTTTGATGAAAATACTATTATTATTGTTATTTAATGCATCAATTTTTATATAAGAGTTTGGCTTTCCTTTTAATTTAAAACTAAAACTGCCATTTTCAATATTATCTTTAGAAAATTTAACTTGTTGTGAATAATTGCTTTCAATAACAGTGATTATAATATTTTCTTGTTCAATAAAATCAATAGCAAAAATATTTGTACTTATAAAAAGGAAAGCAAATAAATAATTATTGATATACAACCGTAACATTAAACGATCCAGTGTAGTTACCAACGGTCAGTGCTCCTACTGCATTATCTATATCAGCCGTACCACCGGCTTTCACTTCTGTTGCACCACTTAATACAATCGATGAGTGATTAAGATTAATACCTATAATTGGGATGGTTTTTGTTCCATCTGTCGTATGAGTTAAAGTCGCTGTTGTGTCGGTTGTAATATCTGTTGTTGTTCCATCGTGACCACTAATAGTGAATGTCGCTGCACCTCCATCAGTGGTAGCAACAATGACATCTTCCGTTCGATCTGAGAATATCGTACCAAAGTCTAACGGACTGGTTTCTGCGATGGATAGAGGAGGTATAATCTCAATGGTTGCTTGAATACTTCCCACTTCGGCTTGTGCTAACGATGGCATTATTGCTAATGCAACAAAAGCTAATTTTCTCATCGAGTTGCGCATACTACTTCCTCTTATTTGATTACATTTTTCACCTTATTTAAAGTTAGTTGATGAAATTATGAAACTCAATTAATCGATAGCGATGAGGTGGAATAAAAATTAAACAAAATTCCCACTAAAAATCATTAATATTCAATTGGTTATTTTTGTGGTTGGTTTTTTAATGTTAGATAAATAGAATATTCTTATATTTAAGAAGTTTTATGTTGTAGTGTTTATAATTGAAGTGTGTTTAATTAAACAATAAAAATAGCAAAGAATGCTACTTTTATTGTTTAGGGTTATATTTGAATTAAATCTATTTCTCTATTATTTTTTCAACAAAGTGAATATAGATAATTAATATTATATTGATGCTAAATAAATTCAGTAAATATTCAGCATCACGCGCATTAGAGAGTGTTTCACTAAAAAGCATTATGACGGTGACGATGAATGATGCTAGTGCTGACTTTATTAGCCATGGTCTTGTTTTATTAATAAGGAATTCTTTATTAATAATCGACATGAATATAAATAAAAAGGGTAGGCACTGTAATACTATTATTATAGGGAATAAGATATCAAAAAAAGGTGAAAAAAACAAATGACCTATTCGGCTCTTATCCCAGTTGCCGACAATATGATCATGCCAACCGTTCCATGTTAAACCGTAATAGGCTGTTTGAGGATGAATTATCCCTAAAGAAATGCCGACTATTTTATCAAGAAAACCATGTTTTAACCAATATGCTGCTAAAAACAATTGAAGGGGTATTATATATAAAGAAATTTTTTTCACACGTATAGGTCCTAAAAATAATGTAAGTTTATAATAGTTATTTATTAACGTAATATTTTATTTGAATTTAAATATAAATGGAATTGAGATCACAAAATAGGTAATTAATAAAAATGACATTCACCCTGTAAATATAACAAGGTGAATTATTAAATATCATTATTTATTTCATTTAATAACCATTGACGAAATGCTTTATATTTAGGTCGTTGATCAGTGTTTTTTCTACAGACTAGATAATAGCTAGCGGTTGCATCTATAGCGGGTAATGGATTAATCAAGGTCTTTTCAGCTAGAGCCTTTTGAGCAAATTGGTAACGACCCATCACAATTCCCAAAGAGTTTAAAGCTGCTTTCATATAAAGATCACTATGGTTAAAGCTGTATTTTTTTAGATTTGGGTTTATATCACTACCGATAATATCTAACCATTGTTGCCATGCTTGAGATTGGCTACGGTGAATAAATGTTGCGTTGCGTAAGCCTTCAATACCATGTTGCTCAAGGTTTAGTTGTTGGGCATATTCGGCAGTACATAGAGGCATACGTTGCTCATTTAATATTTTTTCGTAGTGTAAGTTTGTTGGTGGTGATTCAAGGTAATAAATAGCAACATCTATCGGTTCATAATCAAAATCATAAGCATTATTTTGAGCTTGTAGACGAATATCTAAATTAGGGTAACGTTGTTGAAAGCGGGCTAATCGAGGCATTAACCAATATGAAGCAAACCCATTTGAGGTGCCAATATAGAGTTCACCACTTAACTCGTCATGAGTGATGTCGTTTAGTTCGGTGTAAATATTATCAAATGAAAGTGAGACTGTTATTTTGAGGCGTTCACCTTCAGGGGTAAGTGCAAGTTGCCGTGTTTTTCTAATAAATAGTTTAAACCCCAACTGTTGCTCAAGTTTTTTCATCCTATGACTAACAGCACTTTGTGACATATTAAGTTCTTGTGCCGCTAGAGTAAAACTTAACGTCCGAGCGGCAATATTGAATACATGCATATTGGCCATGAATATCTGCTGGTCACCCATATTTTGACTCTCTTTTATTTTTATACATGAACAAAACTAATTTATAGCGGTTATTTGTTCGTTTGTGAAGTGTATTGGTTATGGTTTTAATAGGCTCATCTTAATCAAAGGACACTGAACGATGAATACAAAAATGAAGAAGAATCCTCTTAAAGTCGTGATCATTGGTGCTGGCTCTAGCTACACGCCAGAATTGATCGAAGGTATGTTGGCGCGTAAGAATGAAATGACAATTAGCGAGTTATGGTTAGTTGATATAGATGATGGCTGGCACAAAGCTATGACTATAAAATCATTGACTGAACGTATGGTGAAACATGCTGGTGTTGATATGAAAATTCATCTCACTAAAGATCGTCAGCAAGCATTGAAAAATGCCGATTTCATATGCTCACAATTTAGAGTTGGTTGTTTAGAAGGACGTATTCGAGATGAAACCATATCCTTAAAACATGGCATGATAGGTCAAGAAACGAATGGTTTAGGCGGCTTTGCCAATGCGTGTCGAACTATTCCTGTTGCATTAGAAATATGTCGTGAAATCGAACAATTATGTCCAAAAGCGTGGTTGCTTAATTTTACCAATCCATCAGGTATGGTGACAGAAGCTATTTTAAAACAAACTAATGTAAACGTGGTGGGCTTATGTAATGTACCCGTTACGATGCAAAAAGGTGCCGCAAAAATTATTGGTTGTAATGAAGATGAATTAGTTATGCAAATCGCAGGCCTTAATCATCTTGTTTGGGCAACAGAAATTATTCATGACGGTGAAAATAAACTCCCTCAGGTTTTAGACGCTGTTTTAGCTGGTGATAACAGTATGGTACCCCAAAATATTCCTGCTTTTGGATGGCCAACAAAGTTAGTACGAGATATCGGGTTGATTCCATGTGCTTATCTACGTTATTACTACCAAAGCCAAGATATGCTCGATGATGAAGTTATTGAAATGAAAGAGCATAAACTTGGTTGTCGTGCTGAAGTTGTAAAAGATATAGAAAGAAAGCTTTTTGAGATATATGAAAACCCACAGTTAAATGTCAAACCTAAAGAGTTAGAACTACGTGGTGGGCAATATTATTCTGAAGCTGCTTGTGAATTGATGAGTGCTATTCATAACGACAAACGTACTATTATGCATGTTAATACACGTAATAATGGCGCAATAGCAGGGTTACCTGATGATTGTGCTGTCGAAGTGAGTTCAATTATTACCAGTGCCGGCCCTAAACCATTAAATGTTGCTCCATTACCTGTAGATGTACTTCGTTTAATTCAGTTGATGAAAGAATTTGAAACACTCACAGTAAAAGCTGCAATTGACGGTGACTTTAGCGCAGCATTACGTGCATTAGTCCTAAATCCAATCGTACCCACAGGTAAAATCTTGGAGAAAGCATTAGAAGAAACGATTATGGCTAATAGCTGCTATATGCCTCAATTTTCATCTTTAATACAAGAATTAAAAAAGAATAATTAAATGAAGAGGTTGTAGCATGAAACTTATTATGAATGCCGATGATTTTGGACTTACTCCGAAAGTTAACGATGCCATTATTCAGTGTTTACAAGCTGGTATAGTGAAATCAACAACATTGATGATAAATCAAGCGGCTGTTAGTGATGCTATTGTGCGTATTAATGCTGGAGATGTTATAGGAGATGTTGGTTTACATATAACATTAACGGCGGGAAAGCCTATTTTAGCGTCGGAGTTTGTAACGAGTCTTATAGACTCGGATGGTTATTTTCTTAAAAAACCACAATTATTTAGTCGTACTGATGTCGATGCAAAACAAGCCTATCAAGAAATGCACGCGCAATACCAGCGAGCGTTAGATCTTGGTTTTAACCCAAGTCACATTGATAGCCATCACTTTGCTGCAGCACTGCCTCAGTTAAAGTGTGCATTTGTACAGTTTCTTAATGATATTGGTCTACCTGCACGTAGAGTTGATGTGTTTGATGCTGGTTTAGGTGGATTAACTGTGCCCACGACAGATGCCTTTGATATGAACTTTTTTGATCAAGGAGTCTCTGAAGATAAACTTAAACAGTTAATTCTTAAATATCAAAAAATGATACCTAATGGCGTTCTAGAGCTGATGTGCCATCCAGGTTTACAACAAGATTCATTGTTGAGTTCAGTGTCTGGATATGTTGATCTCCGCTATCAAGAATTGCTTATATTAACGGATCCTCAGCTACGATTATGGTTACAAAAGCAGGATATTCAATGTGTCAACTTTAGTAACTTAATATAGTTGGTAGAGAATATGTATTTGTCACAAGTAAGTGAGAATTACATATTCTCTTTTTATTGAACTGGTCATTATTTAGATAGTTTGTCTAAAAAAATCAAACCATTTTTTAAACCATTAGTGGTTAAGGTTTTATAGAAATTATCAATATCAGCTAAATATAGGCTGATAGCTTGTCTTTCTTCATCATTCTTCGTCATATTTAAAAATATAAGACATACAGTACCTGTTCTAGAATGGATCACTTGCTCTAATAATAGCGTACCTGCTTTTGATGATAATTTGATACCTAAGTCTAATGTGTTGTTAGTCATAGCATGGCTAAAAACCGATAATAATTCATTATCAATATCTTCTGCCTGCGAGAATAGAGAGGCGAGGAACTTAACGTGTTTAGTTGCGAGTGCCGCTACCATGTTCTCAAGGCTTTCAGGCATAGGGGATTGCTGCCAATGCAACATGTCATTAGGTGTTACGGTTGTTATTTGACCGCAAGTATTGGCTTTATCTATAGCAATATCATGATTTGAAATATAAAACATATTAAAGCAATGTTGGATCACCCATTCAAAATTGGTTTCTGGTGTAGTGATGTTTTGTTGTGAAAGAATATTAGCAGTGGTGTTTTTTGCTTCACTGTGGAGTGATTGCACCATTAGGTATAGTGTAAAAAATATTTTTCCTTGATGAATCGCCTCATGCATACGATCATCCATTGATGATGAACGAGCTGTTAACTCGGTAAATGCCGCTATCTCCCTAACAGCTGCTTGAATGTGTAGTTCGATACTAATAGTATCATTAAGTCTTGTACTCATTAGCGTATTCCTTTTTCGCTGGTACAGCTTAATTGTGGTACAGATTAGTGATTAATGCATAGTGTAATAGTAGATCTGTGAATAACGTTCACTTTTTCTTAAAGCGTATTTAATTCGCTTAAGCTATTACATAGTGAACTTAAGGAATATACTATTACAAAAATAACTAGATGCATTCACCATGAATATTACTTATAGCGAAAATCGGCATTTACGAAAGTTTTTTCATTTACACGAGCAGTATCAAGCAATTATTTATCAAGATGTAAGAGAACGACTTCCTAATTTGATTGCTAGCCAATCTGCAAAAATAAAGACAGCAAGACAATTACGTAATGACGGCTTAAAAATCTATGAATACAAAATTGTAGCTGCTAAAGACGCAGTATTTCGGTTAGCTTATACGTATTTTAATGACACCATTAACGTTATTTATATTAGTCAAACAATAATAAAGCACCAGTTTTGTAAGTTATTAGAAAAAACAGAACTTGTTGATTAATATATATTATATGAAAATTTTGATGTAAAAATAAGCCGCTAAGTAATCTTAACGGCTTGTTTATATTTAGCTAAGATTTATTCTAGACAGTTTTATTTTATTGCACTATCTACGGGTTCGACCCATAAAACGCCGACTTCTTTTTTTATAACCTTAACGGCTACACCTTTTGCTATTGTTGTATTTGATTTAATTAGCCATTGAATACCGGAGTAATTATATGTGTAGCGTTCTGATGGTAATAAATCCTTTTCGAGTTCAAATGTTATAACTGCAAAATCACTATTTATATCAGTTTGAGCTGTTTTATTTTGTAATTTTTTCAAGGGTTTCCAGAGTGCAAGTGTTAGCAATAACGTTATGATTGCCAAGGTTGAAATGGTACTCAACCAATTAGCTTCAACCATGCCAATATAAATTAACCCACTGGTTAGGAGCATAGCGATGCCAAAAAATAGCAATACTAGCGTACTGCAACCGAGTATCAGAACTTCAATGATAAGAGCTAATAAGCCTAATACCACTAATGTTTGTGGAATATTGCCAAACATACAACACCTTAGCTCTAAGAATTACCTTTTTGAGCTTTATTTATAGAGTTAATGATTGATAGACCTTGAGCAACCATTGAACTTGCGTTTGTTGCGTCGTCTGCTAGAAGAACAACAGATGATTCTTTTGCAATGGCTTTCTTTGCTTCAATGGCTTTAGTTGCTAATTCAAGTTGAATCGCTTTCTGGCCTTGTTCTGTATCAGCCGCTTCACCTATTTTGCGTAATGCCTGTGCTTGTGCATCAGCAACCGCCAAAATTGCTGCAGCTTCACCTTCAGCCCTAAGAATTTGTTCTTGCTTATCAGCTTCAGCAGCTAGAACTTGAGCTTGTTTTTTACCTTCAGCAACGTTGATAGCGGATTGTCGATCGCCTTCAGACTCAAGAATTTGTGCTCTTTTTTCACGCTCAGCTTTCATCTGAGCTTCCATTGCTTCCATAACAGAGCTCGGTGGCACAATGTCTTTAATTTCGTATCGTAGCACTTGTACACCCCAAGGATCTGAGGCTGTATTGATAGCAGCAACAATGTTAGCGTTTAAAAGATCTCGTTCTTCAAATGTTTTATCTAACTCCATTTTGCCTAATTCACTACGCATCGTGGTTTGTGCTAATTGAGTAACAGCAAATCTGTAATCATCAACACCATAAGTCGCTTTATATGGTTCAAGAACGCGGAAATAAAGTACACCGTCAACGACAAGACTAATATTATCTTTCGTTATCGCTGACTGTGATGGAACATCGACAGCTGTTTCTTTCAGGCTTCGTTTTGCACCAATACTATCAATGAATGGAATAATGAAATTTAGACCAGCTTCTTTGGTAGAGCGGTATTTACCAAAACGTTCAATAAGCCATGCTTGGTTTTGTGGTACAAAAATAATACTTAATTTAAGTGTAACTACAATAAATATCAGTAAGTATAATTGTGGACTGGTGAGTAGGTTAGTAATGAGATCGAGCGGCATTTTATACGTTCCTTATGTTTATTACCGATTAATATTAAGTTTATACTGTGAGCAAATAAAGCCTTATTATACCTGTTTCTTATCCCGATAATATACAATTGAATTTGAGATGTGTAGTCATTTGAAAATTTAACTATTGCGATAAAAGCTCAAAAAAGAAGATTTAAGCTAGTAAAGTTAATCAGAGAGTAATTAATCGTATAAAAATGCCACAGAATATAAAACTGGGCATGTTAAGACGATTTATATAAGAAAAGTAAAAATAGTGCTCTAGCGCTGTTCTAGTGGGTATGAACGGTAGCTCCACATACCATAAGTGCGAAGAGCATCACGGTATATACCGAGTAGTTCCTTATCTGAAGGGATCACTAATGTTGATAGCGGTTTATCAGCAACACTAATACTGTCAAAGGTGATACCGCGAGGTCCTGTTTGCCAACTGGCAATATCAAACAGTGTTTGGCCTCGACGAACATGACTTGCTGAACTGATAATTGTTGCGTGATCAATGTTGTGACGAGCTAATGCATAACTAACATATAATGCATTTTCAACGGTACTTCGCGCATAGTTATCTTCAATAATACGCTGCTGAGGAACACCATGTTGAATGAGCCAGTCAGCCATTAATTTAGCTTCAGTCTGATGATTTAGAGGCATACCTCCAGTGACAATGATCAAAGCCTTCGGTGACTGTTTTGCCAAACTTAAGGTTTTTTTGAGACGCTGAATAAGAATATCATTCATTGTTCCATCTGGATTTAAAGCATAGCCTAAAGTGACGATGGCAGTATTGCCATTATAGGACTTGAGTGGCGTACTTTTCAGTGGAATTGCAACAATATGATCTATTGTATTAATTATGTGTTCTATATCTGCTTGACGACCAGGATTGAGTGAGGCTAGCTTTGTCATTTGTTTTATAGACGCTGCATTATTACCCTTGAAGTTATGCCATACAGCAAGGTATGACAAAATATCAATATCATTAGGAGCGACAGTTTGTGCTTGCGTAAAGAGTGCAATTGCGCGATCAACATTGCCATTATATATTTGCGCGTTTGCTGCTGAAATGAGTAAGTCTGTCCGATAAGGTTCAAGTTTATATGCTTTTAATAGCCGTGAAGTAACAATCTCAAGGTTGCTTGGCATTTTTGCGGTAAAGCCCGCATGAGAGATACGAGATGGTGATTGAAATGCAATAAGAGCGTCGGTGAGTAATTGATTGACGACTTGGCGTTTAGTTGTGTATTGAGTAATGTCTGTCGAAGGAGTAATACTTTGCAAGGGAACTGAAGTATTGGCAAATGTAATAGTAGAACTCAAGCAAAGTAAGCTAGCAATTAAAGTTGAAATTATATTCTTTTTCATCGTCATTTAGGTATTATTATTTTGGTTAGAAATATACTAAATTGAGATGATCAAGAATGTGATCATTACGTGATATTTATTGTTAACTAATTGTATGTTTTAATGATAGTGCCATGATCATCATTAATGACGGAATTGGATTTTCTCACAAGTTTCGTCAATAGTATTCCGTAGGGATTACACTTACTTAAAAGTGTTCTGCTGGTAGTAATGTTAATGGGTTATTTTTACTGCTGTGTAGCCAATAGAGGCCCGAATTTTCACCTAAGATCAGTTGTAAGCGCTTCTGAGCTGCAATTATATAGTCATAGCGAATAGCATTATTTTTATATGAATTTGATTTATTATCGTCATCTGAGAAAATAACTGCTTTATTTTCACTTAAATTAGTATTGTTTTGATAAGCCCAATGAAAAACTTCAGGTGTTATTTTTAGAGTTGCAATGAATTGAGAATCTTTTTTGGTTATCTTTAATGATTCTGCTGATAGTGAGAGAGCTTGGTAACGACCTGTTTTTTTATCTGCAATAAAGCTGACTTTCGAATAATCAAAAACATTGCTTTGATCAGTTGGTGAAATATAAAAATTTGATACCTTAGATATTAAACCGTAATTACCTATATATGAGCGGTAAACGACAGATAAAGGTTCATATAATGACTCCGATGTAATACTTACATTTTCATGAAAGAGTTTTTTATTATCGATAATAAGATGAGTAAAGCTATTCCATTTATTGGCGGAAATTTTATAACTGAAATCAGTCATTGGTTTACATTGGTTTGTTTCAGGTGTTACTTGACACCAAGCGATAGAGTAAAAGTCATCTGCTTTATAAAAAAATATCTTTTTATTTGTAGCAGTGATTTTGCCATATTTATTTATTTGTTGTGAAAAAAGAGCTTTTGTTTTGTTCCTTAAATCAACTTGTTGTTCTAAATTTTTGGTGATGAACGTAATATTATTCGTGCCGATATTTTCATGCTCAATTAGAAAATGAGTAGGTTCTGTTTGAGAAGGCGACATATACCATACACAACTACCAAATAGTGTTATGGCAAGGATAGCAGCAGAAATAATGGTTTTTTTGTTAATATTACTAATAGTACTGTTTGATTTTTGTTCGCTTAGATCGACTTCTTCACGGGTGAATTCGCGAATTTGATAACCAACTCTAGGCAAGGTTTCAATCACATCACCTTTATTTTTCTCATTAAGTTTTACCCGTAACGCTCGAATAACTTGAAATAATGAGGCTTCAGTAACGATACGATCAGGCCAACCCACTTTAAGTAAGTCATCTTTAGTTACTGGAGTACTGTGATTCTCAATAAGATAGCTGAGAATATATTGTTCTGACAAATTTAGCTTGAGCGTAGATTCGGATGTTTTAAGTACTCCTTGACTTGCTATGAAGCATACTTTTGTCCGAAATCTTATTTGCTCAATATTTACCATTTATAAACCTTGAATATTATTAGCTAGTCTATCAATTCTATCATGAAAGAGTTATAAAATGACTTATAGGTGTTAAAAGTTACACCTGATAGTTGTGTTTACATTTATAATATTAATTATTGACATAAAATACAACAGGCTAGGTGATTATTAATGTGGTAAATAAAAGATAAGCGATTAATAAGAATACTATAAATCAATAATAAATAGGAATATACCAAATAAGCAACTTCCTATTATTAGATACTATTTTTTATCCATATAAATGATGTTATTTGACGTAATCTTTACATTCAAAGAGATTAATTATAAAAACCATGAATATAAACGTTCAATTAAAGAAAGAGTATTTATACTCTTTCTTTAAATATTAATTATGATTGCAATAAATATTACTTTTGAAAAATTTCAGTGAACTCACGCTTCATAGGTGGGTTACGACGGGCTTTTTTCAATTGCTTACACATATCTTTGACGCAATTAACCAGTACCTTATCAAGCATTGATGCCTTATACTCAGCTTGCTCATCAGCACTCATGTCTTCTGGGAATTTGGTATCTTGCATTTCACCAAGAAAGTCAACGCCAGAATAGCTTTGGCTTAATGCAACTAGAGAGTGAAATTGCTCAAAATTATCCAAAACATTTTGTGCGCTTGCTGGTAATGCGTTCCATGCTTCACGTGATGTAGGCTCTGATACCTTATAAACGTTTACAAGCATATCAATCAACTCTGCTGGTACTTCCTCAAATTTGACTACTTGGCGAAGTTCTGGAGAACAGTCATCTAATGTGAATACTGTTTCTTCGATGATTTGCTCTTCGTTGTTATTAATTTCAGACATAGTTTTTCCTAACGCATTGTGTTTTGAGAGGAGGAATCCTATATTCCTACTGATAAATGTCAATATATGATTATAAAAGACATAATAAAATTTATTTTAGTGGATAGTCATGGTGTAATCACGTTGTTAAAGGACTTTTTTAAAAATAGGCATATATGGCACGAATAATGCAATTTGTTTTATATTATATGCTTGCTATCGTGAAGGATTTAATATGGGCGTGATGCGGATTTTAATGGCCGATGATATCGCTAGTGAGAGATTATACTTAACGGCATGTTTAACAAACCTTGGTCATCATGTTAAGTCGGTTTCATCAGGGGCTGAACTCTTGAAATGTTATTCAGAATTTCAGCCTGATTTGTTATTAATTGATATTGAGATGCCAGAGCAAAATGGTATTGAATTAGTTCATACCATTCGTCTTCAGTACCCCGAATGGGTACCTATTATCTTTTTAAGTGGTCTTAATGAGCCCCATGTTATTGCTAAGGCGATTGAGGTTGGCGGGGATGATTATTTAGTTAAGCCAGTAAATCCGATTATTTTAGCAGCAAAAATGCAGGCAATGAGCCGTATCGCAGTTATGCGGCAACGGTTAGAACATACTACGGTACAGTTGCAAAAGGTAAATAAATTATTGTTAGAACAGGTAAATGAAGATCCATTGACTAAGCTTGCTAATCGTCGATATCTTGATCAAAAGTTAAAAGAGTTTATCGCATTACATGGACGAAATAGTTTACCGTTAACGATTATCTTACTGGATGTGGATTTTTTTAAATTATTTAATGATTTCCAAGGGCATATAGAAGGGGATAATTGCCTTAAATTATTGTCCTCTAATCTGAAAAGAACATTTAATCGAGCCGGTGAAGTTTGTGGTCGCTATGGTGGTGAGGAATTTATTGTATTAATTTGTAATTGTGATGAAAAACAAGCAATTAAAGAGTGTCAGCGGCTAAAGGATTCGATTCGACGATTAGCTATACCGCATGAGAATTCGTTAATTAGTGATAAATTAACGGTGAGCCAAGGCGCTATTTCATGGGTTCCTACGGGATTGGAGTTAGTTGAGAATTTATACCAAGCGGTTGATACTTTATTATATCAAGCGAAAGAAAATGGCCGTGATCAATTTGTGACATCAGAATATCCATATTCTTTAGTTAGCCATAATGAAAACTAACTTTTACTTGTCCATGGTCAAAATTCATGCATTTGATGACCTAACTACTTGCTGGTAAAGATAAATGTGCTAGTCTTCTTAGTGTATTTTGACACTATATTATAACAATGGCTTTTTGAGTGATAAGTGTCGAGATATTACGTTTACGAGAAAGCCATTAGGTAATATGAATAGGATGATCATGGATATGCAATTAACAGAACAACAGGCTCGAGTTATTGGTTGCTTACTTGAGAAAGAAATTACTACTCCAGATCAATACCCTTTAACGCTTAATGCGTTGACGACAGCATGTAATCAAAAATCAAGCCGTGAACCCGTAATGGCGCTTGAGGAAGCAACAGTACTTGATACTCTTGAAGAGCTTAAAGAAAAGCGTATGGTGAGTGACGTATCAAGTTTTGGCAGTCGTGTATCTAAGTTTCAGCACCGTTTTTGCAATACTGAGTTTGGTTCGTTGCAATTTACTAAACAAGAGCTTGCTGCAATTATTGTATTGTTATTACGAGGGCCACAGAGTGCGGGTGAAATTCGTACTCGAACTAATCGTTTATGTGATTTTTCTGATACGCAAGAGGCTGAAGCGGTACTTGAGCAATTAGCATCAACTGCCAAGGGACCTTATGTTGTTAAATTACCTAAAGAGTCGGGTAAACGTGATTGTCGTTATATGCATTTACTCAGTGGTGAGATTGATATCGATAATTACACGCCGATGAAGTCTACGGCAGCAAGTAGCACTATTAACGAAGAGCGAATTATTGCATTAGAGCAAGATGTAGAACAATTAAAGCAGCAAGTTATTGAATTGCAAGCAATGTTAGAATCATTAACAGAATAGTTTCTATTATTTGGGAATACTGGTAGATTACTCAGTCTGTATTCTTACAGTTTTATTGCTTATGTAGGCTCAACATTATGTGTTGAGCCTGTTTGTTTTATGGCTTGTTATTATGTCTACCACACCTTGGTTTGTTTATCTTATACGTACTCGTAAAGGGACTCTTTATTGTGGTGTTACCACTGATGTTTGCCGTCGTTTTGAAGAACATCAACATAGTAAAAAAGGGGCTAAGTACCTTAAAGGTAAAGGACCTTTAACATTAATGTGGTCGCAGCAGGTGAAGTCTAAACGTGATGCAATGCAGTTTGAATATCGAATTAAAAAACGTTTAACAAAAACACAAAAAGAAGATCTTATTCAGCAAGATATCTCCTTATATAGGTTGTTTTCTGATTAAAACAACCACAGTATTTTTTGTGTACGCGAGTTATATATGTGATGTATTAGTTGCGGACACTGTTATTTAGAAATAGTTATAATCATAAAGGGTTTCCCATGGCGATCAGTGCCACTATATATAAAGTAAACATTAACGTAGCAGACATGGATCGCCATGTTTATCTCGATGGTCAGCATACAGTTGCTTGTCATCCATCAGAAACATTACAGCGCTTTATGCTGCGTGTGCTTGCTTGGGGATTAAATGCAGATACAGACTTACAATTTACGAAAGGAGTAAGCTCTGCAGAAGAACCCGACTTATGGACTAAAAACTTAGTAGATGAAATCGAATTATGGGTTGAGTTAGGTTTGCCTGATGAGAAACGTATTCGTAAAGCATCGCATCGTGCGAAGAAAGTGATTGTTTATGCCTATGGTGATCATGCAGCTCCCGTATGGTGGCAAGCGAATAAAGCTAAGATCAGTGCTTTAAAGAATGTATCTGTCGTATTTATTCGTGATGAATCATTAAAAAGTTTAGAGCAGTTGGTTGAACGTTCAATGCAACTACAGTTAACGATTGAAAGTGAACAAGCATGGCTAAGCGATCAACATGGTACAAGTATTACGATTGTGCCTGAATGGTGGCAACGGTAACGAATACAACAGATAATTTATAGTGGAATAAGTGCAGACTTGTTCCATTTTTTTTGCTTATTTTCCAGTGATTTTTGAACAATTAGGATCGTCATTGTTCATTGATAGTATATTAAGTCATCTCATGGTAGCGTGACTATAGTTCTGATTAACGAATCAAAATAGTACTTATTATGAGAATGATATTTTGAATATTAGCAATGTGCAAATTATCGCCATAATTATTAAAATAACAAATTTAGATAACAAAAGGACTGTTTATGCCATCGGGAATTTATCGTTCAGCTAAAATTGTTTGGGATTATCATTTATTGCATCAACCATTAGTTAAAAGTGATTGTTTGTTTGTGCTTGGCAGTAATGACGTTCGAGTGGCAGAGTATGCTGCTCAACTTTTTTTACAAGGTTATGCTCCTTATATTGTTTTTTCTGGCAATGTGGGCGAAATCACTCAGGGGTTATTTCCATGTTCAGAAGCCGAGCATTTTGCCAATATTGCGCGTGAAATGGGGGTACCAAATGATTGTATTTATATTGAGCCTCTGGCAACCAATACTGGGGATAATATAATAAAAACCCGCGAGCTACTACACGCTAAAAAGCTTGATCCACAGCGATTCATTTTGGTTCAAAAACCATTTATGGAGCGTCGGACTCTTGCTACATTTGAAAAGCAATGGCCCAATAAAGCCGCATTAGTGACTTCACCACCGTTAATGTTTGATGAGTTTGCCAATGATGTTATTAGTTACGGTGATGTTGTGAATGTTATGGTAGGGGATCTACAACGCATTCGTTATTATCCGGCGTTAGGCTTTGCAACTGAACAAATAATTCCGCAACAGGTGTGGCAAGCATATCAATATTTAGTCGCAGCAGGGTTTGATGATCATTTATCGGCAGATCTTCCAAGAGATTGATCTTGATATAATAAAAAGGCGTGTTTCTTAATATAAGAAACACGCCTTTTTTATTTGTCATAATTTATATGGCTATTAACCAGCAGCAACATTATCTTCAGGATAAACCAGTAGCGTTGGCTTTGGACGAGCTAACATATACGCTAATGTTAACGGTCCGAGACGACCAATAATCATCACGACAATGATGATGTATTTACCTGGTTCTGATAGCGTCGCACTTAAGCCTGCTGTAACACCAACGGTTGCAAAGGCTGAAATAGTCTCAAACATCACCTCATAAAACGGCGCTTTTTCCGTTAGCATTAAAGCAAACATTGCGATCAACAATACAATGCCACTAACCACAATAATCGCTAATGATTTAGTCACAGTTTGGTTTGAAATTGTGCGTTTAAAAAGTACGACGCGATCACGCTGTTTTAAGAATGACCACGTAGCTAAAATAGCAACAACAAAGGTCGATACCTTAATACCACCACCGGTTGAGGTTGAGCCCGCACCAATAAGCATTAATAGCATTAGAACTAACAATCCAGGCTCAGTAAAAGCACCAATGTTAACGCTATTAAATCCAGCTGTACGTACTGTTGCTGATTGGAAAAATGCAGCAAGCCATTGACCGGAAGTATTTAAGCTTCCCAGAGTTTGCATATTATCGTGCTCCAGTAACCAAATCATCACTGTACCTACTAATAATAATATTGGTGTTGCAATAATCATTATTTTTGAATGTAGTGACAAAAAGTGAAAGCCACGATGTGCGTTACGCTGTAAATCTGAAATAACAGTAAAGCCTAAACCACCTAAGATAAATAACATGGCAATGGTAATGATCACTAATGGGTCATCGACATATTGAGTTAAATTATCAGAAAATAGTGAGAATCCGGCGTTATTAAAGGCTGATATTGAGTGAAAAACAGCAGTAAACAGGCCTTTATCCCATCCCATCATCGGCACCCAGCGTAATGATAGAAAAAAGGTTCCGATTAGTTCACATATAATCACAAAAATAATAATGTGCTTAACCAGTAGACGGATATTGATGAATTTCTCTTGCCCGAGTTGCTCTTTTGTTAGCGATTGTTGACGTAGACTAACGCGTAAGCCAAACATATATAACAAAACAGCAGATAGGGTCATTTGTCCAAGACCACCGATCTGCATTAAGATCATTAATAGTACTTTACCACTGGTGGAAAAGTGAGTGCCTGTATCTACAACGCCAAGTCCTGTAACGCTAATAGCGGATGTTGCAGTAAAAAGTGCATCAACAAAACTTAAGCCTGAAACAGAAAAGACTGGTAGCGTTAATAAAATAGCGCCAGGGATCAGTATAGCCAAAAAACTAAAAATAATGATTTTTGGCTCAGACCAACGTTTACGCTTTTCTGTTTTTATAGGGACATACATCGCCCGATTTGGGATAAAACTCATAACTTTCTTAATGTTTCTGATAGTACGTCTTCAGGGCCAGTAATAATAAGGATATCACCAACTTGCATTTCCATAGTCATATCAGGTGCTTTACGTACTTCTGGACCACGTTTAAGTGCTAACACTTGTGTTTCATCGCTACTTGCACATGGGTGTTGTGAAATAGGTTTACCCATATTACGTGCAGTCACTACAACTTCAGCTAATGAAATACCACTGCCAAGTTCTGAGAATTCGAAAACACGTTTATCTAACATGTTACGAGCGATACGAATACCCATATCGCGCTCTGGTCTTATGATTTTATCAGCGCCAATTTTTGAAAGGATTTTACAATGTGGAGTATCTTTGGCTTTGACCCAAACGGTTTTTACACCTGCATCTTTTAATAAAAGTGTTGTTAAAATATTAGCATTAATATCATCACCAATTGCAACCATCACTAAATCATAATCGTCAAGTTTCAGTTCAGCAATTGTAGCTTCGTTTGAACAATCAGCGACGACAGCTTGTGTTGCTATATCCGCAGCTTGGCGAACACATGTTTCATTAACGTCTATAGCTAATACTTGCGCTCCGCGTTCACTAAGTTCTTCACATAGCGACATACCAAATCGGCCGAGGCCAATAACAGCAAACTGTTTATCTTCAGGATTCATTCTTTTTCCCCACATTACTTTAGTGTAATGCTTTATTTGTTTTGTTGTTGATTGTAAAAACATTAAGTTAACAAATTAGCTATCACCATGCTATCTGAGTATCCTTCTCGTCATGTCATTTCTTGTTATGACGATAGACATAGCAATATCAAATTCCGGTTAGGTATAATTTTCGGATATTGCTCGCATTTTTTATGTAATTCAAGTTAATGAATTCTAGTTTTTATTCATAGTTTACTACAGTAAGATGATGAGTTTAGTGTAACTGTTTGATTAGAAATGTTTTTCTATTTATTTTGTATATTGTTATCAATTTTTTTATTGAAAAAAGTAATCTTATATTTAGCTCTAATTATGTTATTTACTCATTATATGTCGAATTATCAGCCAATCTTATGTTGATCTATTGTTTCGATGAGCTAAAAATAAGCTCAATAAAGGTGCTCTTCAGGTATAGACAAAATAAACCTAAATAACCATTATTTTGTCAACAATCGGTCAGGGAATAAGAATAAATGATTATCATCAGCTTGTTGAATTAAGGTGTTTGTGACAAAAATAAGCCATAATTCTAGCAATAATAAAGCCACTTATTAATCCGCCAGTATTCGCAGCAAGATCTAGCCACTCACCAAAGCGGTTTACGTAAGGTTGAATTAATTCAATTGCGCCGCTCCAACAAAAGAAAAAAATAGCTATCCATTGCCAGTGTCTGGGTTTAACAAAACCTACGGCAAACATTAATGCAGCATAAGCAATAAAGTGATGGGTTTTATCTGTTCCGACAACTACTGGTAACTCAGCTTGGGGCGTTAGAGATAAGACGGTAATTAAAGCTAGTATAAGTAGGCTAATTAATTTCCAATACGAATGAAAAAAGTGGTTTATGCGCGACATGGTAGCAAGTCTCGGTATAAATTATTTTATAAATTATACCGCTGCTACTCTTTGATAACAACGACGATAGTAGCGTATTGATGTTAAATACGGCGAGGGCAATGGAGGTCAGGCTTACTTACACCTGTGTTAATTATAATTGAATAGAGTATGGCAATGGCTACATTCTATGATAATGATTGCTTTTATATTATTAATAAAGCTGGATAACCCATGGCTAAAGTTCATATATCACAACTGTTTCATACCTTTCAACGTGCACTACCTGTTATGGTTGCAGGTGAGGCGATAGAAGCGAGAACATTTAAAAAAGACCGCGGTATTGTGGTGCTAAAACAAGATGTCGATCATTTTGTATTTAATCAATTTGGTTTCGATAATAAAACACTGACTCTTGATAGCACTAGCTTACTTAAGCAGCTAAAAAAGTCGATAGCAAAAGAGTTTCCGCGTAGCAATATGGCGTGGATTGTACATTTTGATGGTGTGGCCTCGATTGAAGCATTAGGTTCTGATTATCATTCACAGCCAAGTCTTTTTTAGTTATGTCCTATGTTTGATGATAAAGGCAGTATTTTCGATATAAATACTGCCTTTTTAATAATAGTATTAGCGTAGTGTACTAATCGTTGTTTGTAATTGTTGATGTAATTCTGCATTAGTTACCTTTCCTGTAACAAGGTCAAAATTATCGTAGAAACTAGGAATTGATAATGACGCTTTTACTTCACCTGCAAAATAGGGAGCAGAGCTAACTGCCGTTGTTAATACCGTATTTGCGCCACCTGGGCCAGGTGATGTCGCCAGTAATACCATCGGTTTATTTTGATATACTTTAGGTTCAATGCGTGATGCCCAATCAAACAAGTTTTTATAGGCGGCAGTATATGAACCATTATGTTCTGCAAAAGATATAATTATTGCATCAGCTTGAGCGATACGATCTAAAAAATCTTGTGCTAATGATGGAATACCTGATTCTGTTTCACGATCAATACTATAAAGTGGCATTTCAAAATCATTAATATCTAATAAATCAATTTCAGCTCCTGCAACTAATGATGCTGCATATGTTGCAAGGTGCTTATTAATTGATTGGCGACTGCTACTAGCTGCAAAAGTAAGTAATTTCATGTTTAATTCCTAATTATAATCTTTGATTCGATATATTGATTGGTTAATAACGATACCTTGTTAGTGTTGTTCCAGTGTATATTGACAGTCTAAATTAATTAATAGACCAAAAGTGTTTTAACTGTTTCCATATGACTAATAATAAATTATTTGATGGTATTATTATTTTTGTTCAAGTTATTAAAAGTGGTGGCTTCGGTGCAGCAGCTGAGGTGCTAGGGCATTCAAACTCACATATTAGTAAAGAAATAAATAAATTAGAAACGCGCTTGGGAGTAAGGTTGCTTAATCGCACTACGCGTTCAGTAGCGCTTACTCCTGAAGGTGAAGTGTATTATCAAGAGTGCGTACACTTGATAACGGATGCTGAGCAGGCGTTGGGGCTAATTTCGCAAGATAGCCTAAATCCAAAGGGGATACTTAAAATAAGCTGCCCGGTATGGTTAGGGACTCAATATTTGCAACAGGCATTTAGTGACTATTTATCCCTGTATCCTGATATGCAGTTAGATATTGATTTAAATGATAAAACGGTAGATGTTGTTGCCGATGGTTATGATCTTGCTATTCGCGCATCAGTCGCATTAACTGAATCAAGTATTATTTGTAAACGTCTTTTTAGTAGCAAAATATACACAGTGGCGGCACCTTCTTATTTGCGACAATTTGGTACTCCTGAGCATCCATCTGAACTTATTCATCATCATTGCTTATGTTATAGCAATTTGAAGAAGTCTAATCGTTGGCAATATAGCAATGCTGATGGCAACACTTTTAATGTTGATGTTCAGCAAAAGTTACGCTGTAATAATACGCCGATGATGGTTGCGATGACGGTTAATGGAGCAGGTATTTGTCATGTGCCTGCATTTTATATTGAAGCACAATTGCAAAGTGGTGAGTTAACGGTATTACTCACTGAGTTTGATAGTACACTAGTAAATGTGTACGTTGTGTATCCTAGTCGCAAACATTTATCTGCAAAAGTGAGACGATTTATTGACTTATTAGAGCTCATAATGAGCAAGTAGATGTTTTTTGAATCTATTGTCGTACAATTTTACATTTTTAGTCTTTTGTTTTTATGTTTTAGTGATATTTTCTAGAAAAATAGTTTTTAGGAAATGGATAACCACTATGAATAATGAAATTCGCCTTCGTGCTTTAGAACAAACAGATTTACGTTTTATTCACCAATTAAATAATAACCGTGCCATTATGTCATATTGGTTTGAAGAACCGTATGAGTCATTCTATGAGTTGGAAGAACTTTACCGTAAGCATATTCATGACAGCACTGAGCGTCGTTTTATTGCAGAAAACAATGAAAAAGAATCGATTGGGCTAGTTGAATTAGTAGAAATAAATAGCATTCATCGTAGTGCTGAATTTCAGATTATTATTGCTCCTGACTTTCAAGGCTGCGGTTATGCACGTGCATTAATTAATCGTGCTTTGAACTATGCATTTACGATTTTGAATTTACATAAAGTGTATTTACATGTAGCAACAGAAAACGAAAAAGCGATTCACTTATATGAAGAGTGTGGCTTTATTGAAGAAGGCCATTTAGTGAAGGAAATCTTCATTAATGGGCAATACACAGACGTTAAGCGTATGTACATGCTACAAGATCAATATATCGCTAGTCGTAATAAATAATAAAATGACCCTGACAGTGCAATACTGTCAGGGTGATAGCTGCTTAACGAACGATTAATGCTTCAAGTTCAGGAGTATTACTCAGATTACCCATTTGTGGGTCTGAGCAGGCTTGGTAATTGTGTCTATGTTGTTGTTCAACTCGGCCAGCCGCTTGTAAGCTAAAATTAGGTTGTTGTTTTAATGTGATTGTGACGTCATACCAGCAATGCTTATTTAACTTCAGTTCTATATGCTCTGTTTTTCCTGCCTTAATACGATGCTTTTCGGTTTTATTTCCATAACTGTTATCTTTTACAACAATGATGGTATCTTGATCACTTGGATTTATAATCTTAACGGCTAAATGTGGACGCTGTTTATGGCCTCGAAGTGCTTTGTGACGAATTTCTATCAATGGTAATTCTTGATGATCGCTGGTATTGGCTTTTATATGGCGAATAAAACCATTGGGGCCAAAAGTCATTAAATCAATATCGGTATTTTTACCCACAGACCATTTATCCGATACGATAGGTTTTAGCGGATTTCCGTTTTTACGCATTACCGTATAATTACGAGGCATTGTTAAGTCGATATCATTTTCGTCAATCATGATACTATTGTTGCTTGGTACGTAGTTATATGTTTGATAAACAATCGATTTTTTACCGTTATTTTTATATTCAAATAGAACAGCTTGTGATTTTATTTGAATATCAACTTGCGGTGAGTAAGGTAAATCACACGAAGGGCGAACATAGTGATCTACTGCTGGAAGGCCGACTAAATTAGATTGAGGAATATTAGGTTCACCATGATCTTCATTCCATTGATCTGCTTCGGCTCGATAAGCATTTGCAGTCTTTATATCTGTTACTACCTCATCGGGAATATCAACCGTTGCATCTTTTTTTTCAAAGTCAAAACACGACATTAAATTACCACAGACTTCGCGTCGCCACGGTGAAATATTGTCTTCTCGAACCCCAGTAAACTGCTCTAAAAATTGTAATACTGATGTATGATCAAAGAGTTCAGAGTTAACATTTCCCCCCGTACTCCAAGGCGAAATAATGTAGGTTGGTACGCGTGGCCCAAGTCCGTGGGAAGCATTATGGATAAACTCTTTACCTGCTCCTCCTGGATATGCGGTGTCATAATAATATTCACCATCTGTTTTAATATTGCTTTTGCCATATTGGTTACCCTGAGGATCGCGGTGAGGTACTGAAGGAGGCGGCATATGATCAAATAAACCATCATTTTCATCAAAGGTAATAATAAATACTGTTTTCGCCCAAACATCAGGATCGGAGGTAAGAATATCAAGCACTTTAGCGGTATATGCTGCACCTTGAAGTGGACACGATGGTCCAGGATGCTCTGAGTACTCTTTTTCACATACAATCCAACTGACCTGTGGTAAACCTTCACTACTGTTATATTGATCTTCAAATATTTCTATTGATAGACGATTATCTGTACCAATACCTTTTTGATAGAGTGGATGTTGGCGATCTTTATAATGCAGTTTGCGGAAGGATTTAAATCCGTGTAATGGATTATCGGTATAATTATTATCGATATTTTGAAATAGGCGCCATGAAACACCAGCGTCTTCTAATCGCTCCGGATAGGTTTTCCACCGAAAAGCGTCTTCCATATCATAATGATAATTTTCTTTATCACTAAGATTTTTATCGTGATGAAAATCTTCATTGGCATTGGTCAAAACTGGCCCACCACGTTTACCATAAGCATCATTAGTTCCAGTCCAAAACATGACACGATTGGGGTTTGTGCCAGTATGTAAACTACAATGATATGCATCACAAAGTGTAAAGTTGTTAGCTAATGCAAATTGAAACGCTAACTCTTGTTCGCAAAAATAACCCATAGTGCGATCACTTTTTTGTGGTAACCACTGATCCATTTTTCCATGGTTATAAGCCTGTTGAGCATTATCATAGAAGTGTGGTGTGCCACCAAAGCGCTCATAGCCAATATTTTCTGAGGTATTAAAATACCAAGGTAAAAGTTCGCTGACATAATTGCCAACTTTTGGATCGGGGGTTTCATTAAATTGTTGCCATACATAAGAGCCATTAGGTTGTTTTAATGGAAATCGATCCCCAAAGCCACGAATGCCAGGCAAAGTACCAAAATAATGGTCAAAGGCTCGGTTTTCTTGCATCAAAATAACTACGTGTTCAACATCTTTAATACTGCCATGGTGACGATTAGCAGGAATGGATAAGGCTTTTTCTATACTTGCAAATACATTTGAAGAGCTGGAAATAGCTGCGGCACCAGCGGCGGTAATGGCTGTTGTCTTAATAAATGAACGACGACTGTTACTGATCATTGGTATTCCTTACGCATACTGTTATTAATAAATAAGTTAATTGCAGTATGCGTAATGAGTATGTCAGCTTTGTTTGATTAACATGTTAGTTTTATTACGTATAAAAAATAGTATTGATTAATTGTGTTATCTATACAGTTTCTTGATGAGAATTGCTTATTAATCGTGTCGGTTGCCATAATTGTTTTTTTTCCATGACTTTTGAAAAGATAGGATCCTGATAATGCTGTTCTAACCAAACTTTTAATTTAGGGTAGGGAGCATGGCGAAACCATTGTCTTTCAACATGCGAAAATTGGCGAATAAATGGTAAAATGGCATAGTCAGCGAGACTTGGTTTATCGCACATAAAAAAGCTGTGTTTTTCTAGTCGTAATTCAAGATCATCAAGGAATGACTGGCATAAGTTTCGATAGATAGCGACATCGGGATTGTGATAGCGAATATCAGCTTTATAGTGCTCTAGTGCTGCAATGTATTTACAGTCATTACGGGCGATGAGGTTGAGCATATCAGTAAACAGATGGCTGCTATCGGCTAATAATAGATTTTGTGGATCATGCTGGTTCAGTGCCCAAACCATGATCGTTAAGCTTTCGTCAATATAATCGCCATTACCTAATACTAATAGCGGAACAGTGCCTTTATGAGTAATGGCAAGCATTTCTGCTGGTTTGTTTTTTAGTGAAATATCACGTATTTCTACATTTTGTTCAGCAAGGCGTAGACCTAAGCGTGCCCGAATAGCATAGGGGCATTGCCGTAGCGTATAGAGTATAGGTTGTGTCATTCATCCCTCCGAAAGATTCTGTCCTTTAATATAATTAAGTTTAGTGCAAATATTAATAAAGAAGACATTAGCCCCATTCTTCGTTGTATTGCTACTTAATATAACGATAATAATTCTATTTGTAATAGTGAAGCTATGGGTATATTAGATATAGAGTTTACAAATATTATAAAGGGATATTATGAGTGATTTATCTATAAGCGATGTACTTGAACAGCGTCGCCAGCAGCAATATCAGGCGTTCATGCATCAGCCAATGCCAACCGCTGAGATGCGAATTGCTGATTTGAAGATATTAAAACAATTAATTACCCAGCATCAACAACAGATTTGCCAAGCAATTGCAGCTGATTTTGGCTGTCGATCTGCAAGTGAGACGGCATTATTAGAAATATTTACTTCGTTAGAATCTCTTAATGACGCTATCAAGCAGGTTAAAAGATGGATGAAGCCTCAGCGTCGACATACTTCTTTATGGTTTCAACCGGCTAAAAATAGGCTTATCCCACAGCCTTTAGGCGTGGTTGGCATTATTGTGCCATGGAATTACCCTTTATTTTTAACCATTGCACCGATGGTCGCTGCATTGGCTGCGGGTAATCGAGTGATGGTTAAAATGTCAGAAAACTCTCAACATTTATGCCTGTTACTACAGCAATTATTTGCAGATGTATTTAGTGATGAAAAAATTTGCATTATTGCTGAAGAGGGACAAACGGGGATTGCTTTTTCAACGTTGGCATTTGATCACTTGATTTTTACCGGTTCGACTACCACAGGTAAAGCGGTCATGGCGGCTGCGGCAACTCATTTAGTACCCGTTACGCTAGAGCTTGGCGGTAAGTCACCAGTTATTCTAGCTGATGATTACGATGTGCATAAGGCTTTGACGAGAATACTTGGTGGTAAAGTATATAACAGCGGCCAAACTTGTGTTGCTCCTGATTATCTACTGATCCCTGAAGGGTTAGAAAGTGAGCTTATTAAACAATCACAAGCAATAATGGCGCTGCGGTTCAGTGATATTCAACATCCTGATTACACTTCAATTATTGATGATGCTTCTTTCTCCCGCTTGTGTGATACCGTCGAAGATGCCGTTGAGCAGGGAGCAAAGGTGATTAATTTGATCCCTCATTCTGAACCTGACTCAAAACAACGTAAATTTCCATTGCAGCTTGTTTGTCAGCCAACAGACTCGATGACGGTGATGCAGCGGGAAATTTTTGGGCCTATATTACCGGTCGTGACTTATAAAACGCTCCAACAAGCATTAGATTATATTAATGCGAGAGAGCGACCATTAGCGCTGTATTTGTTCAGTAATGACAAAGCAGTTCAGCAGCAAGTATTAAACCAAACTCGTTCAGGTGGGGTTGCGTTGAACGATGTTATGTTACACGTTGCGCAAGAGGATTTGCCTTTTGGTGGTGTCGGGCACAGTGGTATGGGGCATTACCATGGTCGTGATGGCTTTGAACGGTTATCAAAAATGCGTCCAGTGATGTACCAAGCGGCTTTAAGCTCAACTAAGTACCTTTATGCGCCTTATGGACAAATAGGTAAGCGATTAATTAACTTTATTATAAATAGAAAGCTATCTCGTTATGAATAATGAAATAATAATTACATATGTAGGGTTCTGGCAGCGGGTGTTAGCTAGTTTGATTGATACCGCTATTTTAGCCTTGATTAGTGCACCGTTAATGTATTTAGTCTACGGTGAAATGCACCCTCAAACTGATACGTTTATCATTGGACCTATGGATGTCATTATTAATTATATATTACCGTTTGTAGGCGTGATTTTATTTTGGATTTATAAATCAGCCACGCCTGGGAAAATGGTGATCAAAGCACAGATCGTTGATGCTAAAACAGGCAATAAGCCAACAGTGAAACAATCAGTGATACGTTATTTAGGCTACTTTGTGTCAACCATTCCTTTAGGACTTGGTTTAATGTGGGTTGGTTGGGATAAAAGAAAGCAAGGTTGGCATGATAAATTAGCCAATACCATTGTCGTTAAACGGTATAAATAAAACAGTATTAAAAATACAAGAAAGCCGCTGTTGATCGTTTCAACAGCGGCTTTCTTTATTCTCAAATACAGTCAGAATTACTTCTTAGTGTAAGCTGAGATGATCACCATTTGCACACCGTCGGCACGGCCTTGGATGTGAAGTGGGTTATCAGTCAAGCTGATGTTACGTACTGGCGTACCACGCTTGATAACCATACTTGAACCTTTAACTGGTAGATCTTTAATGATAGTTACGCTATCACCAGCTTGAAGGATGGCACCGTTTGCATCACGGGTAGGGATTGAAGCTTGTTCTTCTTCAACAAGACCTTTTTCAGCCCATTCTTTAACGTCATCTTCTACATACATCATGTCAACGAGATCCATTGCCCAATCAGTTTTAGTCGAAAGACGCTTAAGTTGGCGATATACCATAACTTGAACAGCAGGAACTTGACTCCACATGGTGTCGTTTAGACAACGCCAATGGTTTTCGTCAGTTGTTTCTGGATTTTCAAGCTGACCACGGCAAGTATCACAAAGTAGTACACAACAACCCGCGCTCTTGTCTTCAGAAGCAGGAACAGCGTATACCGCTAGATTGTTTTCAGAAGAACATAGCTCACATTTTGATTCACTACGCGTTTTTAATGCTTGTTCGATAGTCATGGGAATTGTCCATTGATTTATTGTGCCAATATTATGCCGTTCTATTGTACAGAATAAAAGTAAACTAGTCCCTGAACACGAAATTTATAGTACAACAGACTGTTTAATATCCATTCGGCTTTATTTTGTTAACTCGGTTGTATCAGTAAATAATCATTTTTAACTATTAAGTTACGTAACTTACGATAACTTTTGATATGGAAACTGCGTGATAAAACAATTTGTATGCTGGTGGCATTTGCATTTACATAAAAAAAACGAGTCTTATCGCAGCGTATTAGTTTCGATCTGCAGCTGATAAATGAGAAGGGTAAGCTACAGCAATGATGACTCTGGTAAAGGAAAACAAGGATGTTTTTGTATAAATATAGTACGTTAATGCTAGCGATTACAGTAAGTGTGATAACTCCTGTATGCGCATCCACAGATGTAGCAATGTTGTCTAATACTGTTTCACCGTATGTTGTCGGTGGCGATGATGTTGATAGTAATACTCCTGCTAGTGAAAATTTTATGGCGTCACTGCGAAATAATAAAGTAGCAGAAAAGCCTTTTTGTGGTGCAACGATTATTAATGATCAGTGGGTATTAACAGCTGCTCATTGTGTGGTAACTGGGAGTGGTGAAAGTACCGTAGTGATAGCACCTTCAGATATTACCATTACGGTTGGACTAATAGATAACAGTCGACCATTAGAAAATCACATATTTTCAGCAACTCATGTAGTGGTATATCCTGACTATAGTCCTGACGCGATCATAAAAACAACCACAGAGAGTAATAACCAGGTTACAACTGAAGTTATTACTACTGTGTTAGATAATGATGTTGCGTTGATCCGCGTTAATCGTAAGTTTAGTCGTGTTGGCCAAGTTAATTTACCTACGCAAGAGCAGGCTATAGACATTGAAAAAAAATTAAACCAACAATGGAATAATAGTGATTTTCAAGGTTCGACAATACATGATAAAAATCTCAAAGTACTCGGTTGGGGAGTAACCGATCCGTCAGGAAGTAGTGACTCAGCTTCTGATACTTTGCAACAAGCAATGCTAAGCCTATTTCCTATAGATCTGTGCTATAACCGCCTTGAATCCAATGAGCATCCTGGGTTAATCATTGATAACCCAGCAAATATTACTAAATTATGTGCATTACCATCTGAGATCTCAGGCTATATAGACAACACGCCTTATGGTATTGATGCTTGTTTTGGTGATAGTGGGGGGCCAATTTTGGCTCAAGATGATAGTGGAAAATGGTTCCAAATAGGTATTGTTAGCGGTGGTATTATTGGTGAGCTAAAATGTGGATCGATGACACTACCTAGTTTTTATGCCCGTGTTGGTAACTATACTAATTGGATTGTTGATAACATAAGTAAAGTGCCAAGTAATCCAATTACGCCACCTGATTTCCTTGCTGATAAATATGATGATACTGACAGTGAAGATTGTAATGATAGTCTTTCAGCGAACAATTGTAATATAGGTAAAGATCGCGATAGTGGCGGTAGTTTTGGTTTTATTGGCTTATTATTGCTTTGCGGCGGTGTGTTTTTCAGACGTTTAAGAATTTAAATAGCATAGATGCAGTAATAAGAATGTAATTAAACCAATACTAATGATTGATTTTTTTTATATTAAAGTGGAAGTCTATTTTATCATTAGACTTCCATTTTTTTTATCTATTAAACAATGGCTTGTTTTTATATTTTTACATTTTCAATATTTATTGAACTCGTTTTTATTTTATATTAAAGGCGGTGGGTTATCGTTGATAATTTTGTGAATAGTATAAGAAATTAATGTATAAGTTACATTTAATTAACAATTGAAGTCTTTTGGGTATCGAAATAAAGTAATAAATTAGTTGATTTTTATTGCAATTAGATTTAAGAAAATGTGTTTTTTTTATTGTTTTTGTTTAATATCAGTTGGTTATGTTTGTTGTTTTCAGCTTTGAATATATGAGAAATTAATTGTATGATGTTTTATTGTTTTATCCCCAAAAACTGCGTTATCCACAGAAGCTGTGCATAACTCTGTGGGAAATGCGTTAAAGCTAGATTTGGTGCAGCCTCTGGTAAAGTCAATATATAGTTAATTGAAATTTATTAATAACGATAAATTTATTGATTTAGTTCAATGATCAAACAGAAAGCGTATTTTGTGTATTCGGCATTCAAATAAAGTTTAATATTTAAAATTTTAAATTATGAGTAAGCCTTTATTGGAATCTAAATGTTGATATTGTGTTTCTAAATATAGCAACTACAGCATTTTTTTGGGGGAGGTTTTATTCGGTAGTTGATGATATTCCATATGCGAATTTAGAAGTAAAATAGTGTGATCTATGTATTGAAATGAATGATATTTTTTTATTTTGGACGCCGAAATAATTATATTTAGCGGCTATCCATTATTGATACCGTTATTGGTAATGGCTTCATTCCTTTACAGTAGAGCGCTGTATGTCATTCTCAATTGTTCAACGTACCATTGCGGGATTTACTTTAATGCTGGTGCTTATTCTCATTGTTGGTGGGGTAAGTTATGGTAATACCGATAGAATTCACAGTCGATTACAACATGTTACTGAAGTGTCAACACCGATGGTTATTTCTGCTAGTCAGCTATTGGCGAATTTGCGAGAAAATCAATTAAAGGTGATTGATTATCAAACCACAACCAATATTAATTTATTGGCTGTAAAAAAGGTTGATGTCCAAAAAGCGGAGCATCGTTTTCGATTACTGGAACAACAAGCTCAATTATATGCCGTTGATGAGCGAGCACAAACTGAATTAGCTGCGGCATTATTGGTCGCTAATGCGTTTTTTGCATCATCGAATACTGCGATTGAACGTTATAATCAGTGGTTAGCCGTTAAGCGTCAGCATCAAAGGTTAAATCTTGAATTCATTCATCTTGAAGATACCTACCAATCGGCAGCCAATCTGCTTATTCAAAGTGCTAGCCATAAGCGATCGTTACGCAATCGTGCTGAACTGATTACCAGTGGTATTAGCCGTGATTTAAAAAATGTTCGTCGAGCTACTCCACAAACTGATCTTAAGACATTATCTGCAGTATTAACCAAAGATATTGAAATGGCTAAGCAGGGGATTACACGCATCGATGTGGCAAAAGATGTTAAAGCGCGTTATAGCAAAAACTTAAATCGAGTTTATGAACTTACGTTGGGTGATAATAGTATGCTGGCTGTGATGGAAAAACAGCACACTTTAGCAACCCAACTGGCTGATTTAAATGAAAAATCAAATCAACAAGTTACAGCGACTCAGCGGGCATTAACTGACTATATGGCTTATGCTCAAGCGAATGCTAAAGCAAGCCAACAAGCGGCGGATGAAGCGGCTAATCAAGCCACATTGAGCATTATTATTGCTGCGGTTATCTCTGCTGTTATTGCATTAGTTGTCGCTATAACGACAGCTAAAAGTATCCATACGCCATTAGTACGAATTAATTCAGTGCTTAAGAAAATGACAGCAGGCGATATGACTCAACGGACTAATTATCGCTCGCGATGTGAGTTTGGCGCATTATCTCGTTCAATTGATCAATTATCGGCGAGCATGACAGAGATATTAACCCAAATAAATGTTGGTTCAGCACATTTGGTATCCGAAGCGACAAAAACAGCAGCGACCAGTGAAAAAGCCATGAATCGAGTTGAAGACCAAAAATCTCGTACCGATCAAGTTGCTGCTGCAATCTCAGAATTAGAAGTGAGTGCCAAAGAAATTTCGCGTTCAACAGAGCAAACTGTTGAAGAAGTTAATGAAGTTAACCAAGCTGCGCAGCAAGGACGAGAGTTGGTATTAACCAGTCGTACTATTACTGAACAACTCGCTACTGAGATGACAGAAGCGGTTGCTATTACTCAAAAATTGTCTGAATTCTCTAATAACATTGGCAGTATTCTAGACGTTATTCGTGGTATTGCTGAGCAAACTAATTTACTCGCTCTTAATGCTGCAATTGAAGCAGCGCGAGCAGGGGATCAAGGTCGAGGTTTTGCCGTTGTGGCTGATGAAGTGAGGGCTCTCGCCAATCGTACTCAACAATCAACGGAAGAAATTCAGCATATGATCACTAACTTGCAGAAAAATACCTTACAGGTATCGCAAGTAATGACACGCTCGCAAACTCAGACTGAGCAATGTGTTGAACAAGCCCGTTCTACGGATATTGCTCTACAGACTATTGTTGAGCGAATGCATCTTATTTTAGATATGGCGATACAAGTAGCACACGCAACAGAAGAACAAATTTCTGTTAGCCAAGATGTGTCTGAACATATTAATGGTATAGCTGCGGTGGCATATAACGCAGAAAGTGAAGCAAGAGAATCCTCACAAAGCAGTGAAGCGTTATCGCAACTGGCTGCTCAACAACGTCAATTGATTGAACGTTTTAAGGTCTAATTATGTCATTTTTATCTTTTTATCAGTGCTCAGGTTCTCGATTTTATTCTGTCATTAAAATGATCTGTGGTGGAGTATTCTTAGTGCCTAGCTTAGTTATGGCTAACCCTGAACCTATTCGGGGAGAGGTGGTTATTGATTCATGGCGTAATGATAATACCATTTGGGATAAAACAATTATTCCAGCGTTTAATAAACATTATCCCAATATAAAAGTAACGTACCGATCCCCTGCCGATCCATCGACCTTTAATAAACAGTTAGATAATGATCTCGCTCAAGGTAGTGCCGGTGATTTGATCGCGTGTCGTCCATTTGATGGCTCATTAGCGTTATTTGAGCAAGGACATTTTAGTGATATTACCGAAATGCAAGGGATGGAAAATTTTCCTAGTTTTGCTTTAGGTCCGTGGCAAACTGATTCAGGCGCCCAAACCTTTTGTTTGCCGATGGCATCAGTTATTCATGGTTTTTTTTACAATAAGACCATTTTTTCTGACTTAAATCTTCAGGTACCAACAACAACATCTGAATTTAAACAAGTGCTTGAAAAGATAAAGTCCAGTCAACGTTATGTGCCGATTGCATTAGGAACTAAAGATAAATGGGAAGCTGCGACAATGGGCTTTCAAAATATCGGACCTAATTACTGGCAAGGTGAAGATGGACGTTTAGGATTGATTCAAGCGCAACAACGTTTTACTGACGTGTCATATCTTAACGTGTATCGTGCATTAGCAAGTTGGACGCCGTATTTAGGCACTAATTACACTCAACGTAGTTATGCTAACGCTATTGAGTTGTTTAAAAGTGGTAAAGCCGCTATTTACCCAACGGGGTCATGGGATATTTCCACCTTTGAGAACAGTGTTGATTTTGGTGTGTTTTCACCGCCTGTAGTAAATAAGGGGGATGAATGTTACATCAGTGATCATACTGATTTAGGTATGGGGCTAAATACCAAATCAGAAAAAAATGCTGCAGCAATAGCATTTTTACAGTGGATGACAACCGCTGAGTTTGCTGAATTATTAACGAATGGTATTCCCGGTTTTTTCTCATTATCAAATCACTTTTTTGATGTTACTCATCCGATAGCGAATGAAATGATGGCATGGCGTAATAGCTGTGATTCAACTATTCGTAATTCAGCCCAAATACTTTCTCGTGGTAAACCTGATTTTGAACAGCAATTATGGGAAACCAGTGCTGGAGTATTAAATGGTACTATGACGCCAGAAGAAGCAGTTACAGTAGTGCAAACGGGATTAAATAGTTGGTATCAACCACAGCGAGATGTCAAAACATTAGCTGAAATGTGTCAAGCCATGGCTCCAATATCCAATCAAGCTCAATAATAATTAACAATATATTGTAGTTAGATCATCCCAAAATGTGTCAATAGTCACATGATCAATCAGACTAATAGTGTGAATGATCATGTGGTTGTTGATGCATGGTTGATATATACATATTAAGCATATTATTATGCGATGTTTTCTTTTTAGGTGATTGATTGTGTCGAAAATATTAGTTGTTGATGATGATGTTCAGTTGTGTGAATTGCTGACCGAAGTGCTAGAAGATGAAGGTCATGATGTCAGTTGTGTTCATTGTGGTGAATCAGCAATTGAGTATTTGCAAAATAAAGGTGTCGACTTAGTATTACTCGATGTCATGTTGCCGAATTTGGATGGTATGCAAGTCGCGCGTCGCATTTGTCAGAGATTTGCAACCCCGATCTTAATGTTAACTGCATTAGGTGACGAAGAGACGATGCTTGATGGTTTGCAAGCTGGTGCCGATCATTTTATTACCAAGCCGTTTAAAGTCCCTGAATTGCTAACACGTATTAGTGCGATTTTACGTCGTGTTGGTCTTGAGCATCAGCGACATATGATTCGATCTGGTGAAGAGAATATGGCGGCTGAAATGTCACGTTTGCCATTAACCAGTACTGAAGCCGAATTGTTAGAATACTTAATTAAGCATGGTGGCATAGTGGTATCAAAAGCGGAACTCCAACAGCAAGTGCTTAAAAAAGAACTTAGTCCATTTGATCGTAATCTTGATATGCATATCAGCAATATACGCCGTAAAATTGTGCTAGCTGGAATGTCTAAGTTACATATAAAAACCGTTCGTGGTAGAGGATATAGTTACACCGAAAACGTTAATAATTAATGAAAGGATCATGTTGTGGAAAGCCTCTCTCAGCGTAAAGCGTGGTATAAACCGCATCAGCAGCATGGTCTGGTTGTGCGTCTTTTTTCGTATTTTACTGTTAGTTTGTTATTAATATTATTGCTGCAAAACTTAGCTGAAATAGCATTAGTTAAGACAATGCTGCATGTGCCTAAGAAAGTTCAACAAAATATGCTTGTTATGGCAGAACAAGCCCAACAACTCATTGATAATGGAGATAGGCAACAATTAGGCCTATGGGAAAAACAGCAGCCTTATTATTTATTTGTGTTAGATAAGGATCAACATGAAATGGGGGATAGGAAAATGCACCCTCATTTTGCATTTAAACTTAATTATGCACGTGGAATTAACACTCTTTTAGACTCGCGTGTTAATCAGCCGATTTTTGCTATTCCATTAAAAGATGGCAATCAATTGATGGTACAGCTGCCACATCAACTACATCCTGCTAAATACTTTTCATTTTATTTTGGTTTGATTCAAGTAGTGATTGCCGTCTTAATTTTGTTTATGTTTTCATTTCTTATTGCGCGTTATTTACAACGGCCATTAAATACATTGCGAGAGGCGAGTCGTAGCCTTGCCAATGGCGATTTTTCAGTAAGAGTCGCGAATACAGTTAGTGATAGTACTATTGAGTTTAAATCACTAGCGACTGATTTCGATGAAATGGCGAAGCAGATCCAAATATTGTCTGAACGTCAGCGTCGCCTGATTCGTGATGTATCACATGAACTACGGACACCGTTAGCGCGCCACAACTTATCATTGCACCTAATGAGAAAACGAGTAGAGCCTGAGCATCAACACCTTGTTGACCGATTGGAACGTGAATCTGAAGAAATGAATCAATTAGTTAATGAAATTTTAGAGTTTAATCAATTACAAAATACAACTGAAAACGTCAATTTGACGCCGATTGATGTTGAGAGTTTATGCTTAACTACAGTTGCTAATATTGAAACTTTACTTGGGAAACATCAAACATTCACCACCGATATTGATAACAATATGCCATTAGTGATTGGAGATAGTCGACTAATTGTACGTGCTGTGAACAATTTATTAGGCAACGCTATTAAATATGCAGGCGAAGAGGCTCATATTCATTTGATTTCGGCGCTGGTGGTCATTGATGGTCAAGAGTTTGTACAGTTAAGCGTCGAGGATAATGGTCATGGTATCGCTGAACAACATCTAAAGCGTATTTTTGATCCTTTTACACGTATTGAAGGTGCACGAGATAAACAATCAGGTGGATATGGACTTGGTTTAGCCATTGTCAAAGAAGCAATGGTAGTAATGAATGGCAGCGTTAATGCTGAAAATCGTCAGCCTCAAGGATTGTCTATCCAACTATTGTTACCAATAATGAATAAATAAGAACAATAGTTAAATAACTATTGTTTATGGAATAGGATTAATAAGACAGATTTTTAGATAAAGTAGATTAAAATTGTCGATATTAATCTACTTTATCGATTGTGTGTGTGATTGTTATCCACTTTGTTATTGTTTTATAAATTTATGTTGTTAATGTTATCTATTTAGCTGTTTTTTGCTATTAACAAGGTGATACATACTTACACATCATATTGATTTGAATCAACTAACGTGTTTGTTTTATGATTTAGCTGTTTGAATTATTCTGTAAGCGTATATATTGCGCGCGAGGAAGTTTTCAAAAGAGTAATATCATGATTAATAAGAAATATATAAAAAAAGCAATTGTGAGTGCTGTAGCGTTAGGTATCGTTGGTTATGGTGCAATTGTATATGCTGTACATAAAGAAGATGTCAACTTAGCCAATAAGCGCTTAGATGCTTTATCATTGCATAATATCGATGATCTTTCGGCACAAGCTATGCGATTGTTAGCAGAAAAAGGCTGTGCCGACTGTCATACACTTAATAGCCCATTGCCGTTTTATGCGAAAGTTCCTGGTGTAAAGCAAACAATGCAAGTTGATATCGATAAGGCTAACCAATCCTTTGAGCTTGCACCGGTCGTACAAGCAGTTGAACATCATCAAGCAGTGAGTCAAGTTGCTCTTGCCAAATTAGAGTTTGTTATTGATAACAACTCAATGCCAATTCCTAAATATTTAGCTATACACTGGCCATCAGGCTACCTTAATAGTAGTGATAGACAGCTATTGCTAGATTGGATTATGCATCAACGTCAGCAATATTATCCAAATCCAACTGCAGCGCCACAATTTAAGAATTTGGCTATTCAGCCTATTCATACCGTATTTAAAACAGATCCTGCTAAAGTTGCCTTAGGTTTATCGCTTTACAATAATATTCACTTATCAGCTAATAATAAGTATGCCTGCTCTAGTTGTCATTCTATCCATACGGGGGGTACAGATAACTTACCGACCAGTTTAGGTATTAATAATCTAGATGATCCGATGAATGCTCCAACAGTGTATGACTCTGCATTTAATATGAGTCAATTCTGGAATGGACGTGCTGCAGATTTAGCCGCTCAAGCTGCTGGACCTGTTTTTAACCCTGTTGAAATGGGGTCAAAGAACTGGGGTAATATCATTGCCAAGCTTAAGCAAGATCCACAATTGGTTGCACTGTTTGATAATTCTTATAAAGACGGCATGACAGGGGCGAACATTACCAATGCAATTGCTGAATATGAGAAAACACTGATCACGCCTAACAGTCGTTTTGACCAATACTTAGAAGGTAATTTAAGCGCGTTAACACCACAAGAAATTGAAGGCTTTAAGCTGTTCTTAAAAACGGGGTGTCAAACTTGTCACGTCGGTCAAAGTATGGGTGGCCAGTCATACGAGAAGATGGGTGTTTATAGTAGCTTCTTTGGTGATCTTAAAGGTAAACATCTCGAGGGTGATAAAGGGCGTTATTTAGTTACTCATGATAAAAAAGATATGCATTACTTCAAAGTGCCTAATTTGCGTAATGTTGCCGTTACTGGGCCTTACTTTTCTGGTGGCCGCGCAGCAACGTTATCAGAAGCGGTTAATGCAATGGCGAAGTACCAATGTAATACTGATTTTACGCCGCAAGAAACCAAGGCGATGGTTGCTTATTTAAAAACACTGACTGGTGAATATCAGGGTAAGAAATTAACTAATCCTAATTGTCATGATGTCAATGGCCAACAAGTGTGTGGCAGCGCGAAAGATCAAGTCTGGCAGCAAGTAACAGGGCGTAAACTACCGACTGAAACACAAGCTTAATTACATCTAGTATTTATTAAGTGCAAAGGCCGCCATTATTGGCGGTTTTTTTTGTATGGGTACTTTCGAGTTTCTACGACCTCGAAAGAATGAAGACAAGAGACCGTTATTCTGAGAGCGAAAAGTATTTAGATAGTGAATATTTCATTTTCAATTACGATCACACATTTGTAATCTGAAAATTATAGAAAGGTTTTTTTAACGTAATATACAATTCAAAAGTAAATGAAAGGTGTGTTATGAAAGTTAAATTATTTGCGTTAGTGTGCGCTACTGTTTTTTCTTACTCAGTATTAGCCACTGAAAATAAAAGTTTAGATCCAGTAAAATTAATTAATCAACAAGGAACATTAATTTATTCAGATAGTTTTGATAATCAATTATCACAATGGGTTATTGAAAAAATTGATACTTCTGTTGTTGATATTAAGCAAGGTGAAATGGATATAAATGATGATGGTGGCACTACTGTCTGGTTTAAACACAGTATTGCAGCACCATCTGTGATTGAATTTGAAGGAAAAGTCGTTGTTGCTGGTGGAAAAAATGATCGCGGTACAGATTTAAATTTCTTTTGGATGGCACAAGAGCCGGGTAGTACTGATTTTTTTGCTAAATCTAAATGGCGCGGTGGTGATATGCGTAAGTATGATCCTATGCAGCTTTATTATATTGGTTACGGAGCTAATGATAATAGCACAACACGTTTTCGCCGTTATCCAGGAGATGGGACACGCCCTTTATTGCCGCAATATGATGTTATAGATCAAGTGTTTATGAATGTACCGAATACTCATACAAAAATCCAAATAGTGAGTTTAAATGAGGGTACTTTTGTTTACGCAAATGGTAAGAAATTGTATTTTATTGACGGTGAAAAAGAATTTAATAAGGGCTATTTTGGCTTTAGAACGTGGAAGAGCCATGTGGCAATAGATAATTTTAAAGTATATTCTTTAGCGATGTTGTAACTTTGTATTATTAAAAGTGATGATTAATGATCGATATCATCACTTTTTATTTTATGCGCTAATTTGTTGAGTTCTTCGTAACGAAGATCACCAAACCCTATAATTCCCTCCATCTCAGTTTGAATTAAATTAAGCAGAATCTCTCGTTCATGATCTGTTAATGTAATTTCCATTGTTATAGATTCCTCTTTTAACATGTAATAGCCGCGATATACTTTCTCGAATACATTTAGTTTTATTCTAGTACAGCAGTGCTATTCTGCTACTTGTTAAAAAGAGACCCTAACGTTAATTGCTTACAGTATTGTCGTAATAGGTGACTTCTTTAGTTCTTGTTATGCGTATACAATAGCTAATCAAAGGCACTGTGCCTCAAAGGAATTGACTATGTTGTGGTTTTTAATGGTAACGTTGCCGCTAGTGTTAGCTGGCATTCATAAATTACTCTTAGTATTAGGCGTGTATCCGCGTAATAACAGTGTGTTTATTATTCCTATTATTATTATCTGCTACTGCATCTTCGCAGTAAGCTCTGCTTTTGATCGTGATGCCTTACCAGCAGTATTAATCGCAATCTATTATATTGTATTAACGATAATGACCGTAAGAGCTACCATGCGCCGATAAGAAGATATATTCAATATAATCAGCGTTCGTTTTATAACTGAATAGTGAAGAACATTAAAATGAAGAAACCGTATCCAGCAAAAACGATTCAAAATGTTATTAATAGCGCTATTTATCATTTAAATTTACGCGATCATAGTGAATATGAATTACGTAAAAAATTAGAAGCAAAAACAGAACAGCAAGATTGGATTGAGACTGTATTACAACAAATGAAAGACTTTGGTTATTTAAAAGATGATCTTCCATTTGCGCTACATTTTAGTGAAAGGGCTTTTTCAAACGAATACGGGCAACAATACATAAAGCAGAAATTAAAAACGAAAGGTATTCCAGAAAGTATTATTGAAGAGGCATTGGCTGAGGTTATTGAAAAAAAACAAGTTATCGAGCTAGCAATGATAAGTGACCGTTTAAATAGCTATGACGATTTCAGTCAAACAACGAAAGAGAAAATAACCAACGATCTCACTAAGCGTGGGTTTAGTTTTCAAGATATTTCAACAGCGATTGCTGAACATGCTGCGGCTGATACATTATTAAGTAAAGCAAAAATTAAAGGTATGAACGCTGATCTGACAACTGAAGTATTGAAATTAGTGCGTAAGCTCAAAGGTAGAACAGTGATTAAACAAGAGCTTAAGATGAAACATGTTGATATTACTGACCTTGAACAAGTACTTGATGAATTAACTGATGCAGGTGATATCGATTTTTATGAAAACTGCCAACTAGTATTAGCAAAAAAACGGTTTGATCTATCGAACTTTAAAGACAAAAGTAAAGCTTATGCTTATTTGTCATCAAAGGGTTACAGTCAGGATGAAATCAAAGAAGCCATGGCTGCCGCTATGTGATTAGGGTAGAAAAAAGAAAGTAAAGATATCGATAATACTAACTTTGTTTCTTATGTAACTTTCTAATGATTAATTATTCCTTTTTAGAATGTTGGCGTGGTGCTCTAAAAACAAATCATTCCGCTAATAAGCCATATTATTCATATTGTTAACAACTATTACTCAAATGATTGTGAGTTATAGTAGTGATGTTTATTATGCGGCTACAAAGGATATGTCGTTGTTTGGAATAAGAAGTGAAGAAAGAAAAATATAATAAGATTGCTAATCATATTTTCAAAGTGGAAGCTGTAAGGGTCGCTGTTTATGACGTTATCACACATAGTATGACAGCATATAGGGCCGAGATTGTTCATGGTGTAACCCCTAACACTTTGAATCGTTATGTTAAAAAGTTCAATATTGAACTAGAATATTTGCAGAGTATGGGCTTAAAAACTAAATAATATTATCAAAAGTCCAGTATCTACTGGACTTTTTGTTGTGCTAATATCTTATTTTATTTTTCTAGATCTATAACTTTACAACGTATTGATAGCATACTTACTGCTGCACTTGCTGATAAACCACGTATAAAATCGAGAGCTTTTGTTAAGTCTTGAGTTTCAATCTTTAAATTATTATTAATGCGGCCATCATTAGTCATATCGGTATTCACTACACTTGGACACAAACAACAGACCTTGATACCAAATGGAAGAAGCTCATGATAGAGCGATTGACTATAGCTAACGATCGCTGATTTTGTAGCAGAATAGGTCGCTATCTTAGGAACTGGCTCTAAACCTGCAGTTGAGCCAATATTATATATTTCACCAAAACCTTGTTGCTTCATTTTATTAGCAACTAAATTACATACTGTTATAGTTGAAAGTAAATTTATGTTTATTAATTCAGACAGTTCAGTCAGCGTTAAATTGATGCTGCCTGCTTTTAAAATACCTGCACTATTAACCAGAACATCGATATTTTTAGATGAAGTAATTATCGATGTTAGCGTTGATTCAACTTCATTGGGTTTATTAAAATCGACACTTACTGTTTTTATATTACATGATGTATATAATAGAGCTAGTTCTGATTTTGTTCGTGTAAGATTTTCCTTATTTAAGGATAGCAGAATTAATGAGTATCCTTGTTGAGCAAAGTAATGTGAAATGGTTTTTCCGATTCCTCTACTTGCTCCAGTTATTAAAGCAACTTTAGACATAAAATGATCCATTATAGTTTATGTGTATGGTTAATATGAAAGTATCATTTATCTATCCAATCTAAAAGTTGTATTCTCTGTGATTTTATATTCACGGGAGCATTATAATGGCATTAATACTATTTTTTGCATTTAATATTGTCGGTTATTTATAATGACTAATAAGACCGCAAACTTCGAGTAATACGCTTTAATAGATGCGCTTAATTGCTAAAGTCGATTTTTATTAAAATTATCTATGTAGATTAGAAAATAAATCACTTGCCCTTACTGGCGTTAATATAAAAATAATGTGCTAGTTTTATAAAAATTATATAGATGTTGTAAAAGAAGTATTGCTAGTTAGGTAATTGAGACTTATTCATCTTAAGTTAAGTTGGTTCTGTTATCGTCAATCAACTGAATGTGCTTGTTTCCCCCTTGCTGTAGTTACCATCACTAAGACTGAGTCGTCATCATGAGGGATATCACCATTGCTTTAAATGAGGTGAATATGACTAAGGTGACTCAATCGGCATCACAAATTAAATGGTTACCATGGATTGCGGGTATTGCCTTTTTTATGCAGACCTTAGATGCCACAATCATAAATACCGCTATTCCATCGTTGGCTACAAGCCTACATCAATCACCACTTGATATGCAGTTAACTATTATCAGTTATACCTTGACTGTAGCCATACTCATCCCTGTAAGTGGCTGGTTAGCCGATAAATTTGGTACACGAGTTATATTTCTATGGGCGGTGGGGTTATTTACCATCGGTTCATTAGCATGTGGTTTATCAACCACATTAGTGCAACTAGTCATTGCGCGTGTATTACAAGGGGTAGGAGGCGCAATGATGGTACCTGTAGCAAGGTTGGCATTGTTACGTTGTTACCCGCGAAAAGATTTTGTTCGCGTCTTAAATTTGGCAACAATGCCTGGTTTAGTAGGGCCAGTTGTCGGACCTTTATTAGGTGGTCTATTAGTAACTTACGCGAGTTGGCACTGGATTTTTTTGATTAATATTCCGGTTGGTATTATAGGGATATGGATAGCCAAACGTTATATGCCTAATTTTACTTCAACGGCTTCCCATTTTGATTGGCTAGGTTTTATATTATTTGGTTTGAGTTTAGTCTTTATTCTCGGTGGAATTGAATTATTTGGAAGTGGATCAATATCGCTGTTATTACCTATATTAACTTTGCTTATCGGTGTATTACTATTATTTGGTTATGGTTTGCATGCTTCTAAAAAAGAACAGCCATTAATTCCTTTATCCTTATTTAAAACCCGTACATTTAACGTTGGGATCCGCGGTAATATTTTATCGCGTTTAGGTACTGGTGCTATTCCTTATCTAGTGCCACTGATGTTACAGGTGGGAATGGGAATGTCTGCGTTATATGCTGGATGTATGATGGTACCGTTAGCGATTGGTGCTTTGCTGGGTAAATCTTTAGTTGAGAAGGTATTGCATCGGTTTGGTTATCGAAGCACGTTAGTGTTAGTTACTGTCGTTATTGGTGTTATAACCGCAGCATTTGCATTAGTGTCTAATCAGTTATCATTATGGTTTGCTGTACCGTTGTTATTTGGATTAGGTGTGGTGCGTGCAACGCAATTTACGTCGATGAATACTATTACTTTGGCTGATTTAAATGATCAAAATGCCAGTGCTGGTAATAGTGCTTTAGCCGTAACACAATTATTAGCAATCAGTCTCGGTCTTGCCGTTTGTGCTTGTATATTAAAGCTATTTAATTCATATGGATCTGGTAATGCAATGGTTCATTTTCATCAGACCTTTATTACTTTAGGGGCACTAACGGTTTTCTCTGCATTAACTTTTTTATCATTGAAAAGCGTTGATGGTGATAATTTAATAAGTAAATAACGCCTAGTTAGTCCCAGTTATTACAACACAATATTTACGTAATAGCTTACTTTCGATGTACTAATTGATGAACAGTATGATAATTGCATCTATATCAAAGATAGTATTTAGTTTATTTATTATTGTCGTACTGTGAATATAAATATTTAAGAGGGGAGAGAAGTTGTCCGTTGCGAAAAATCACCACGGACAATAAAAATTATCTTATAACGTTTTTGAAGTGCTTCTTTCGTGTAAATAAGAAGTCTACATCAGGCGGAAAGTCTTTATTGTTTTTAGCATGTGTCATCATGTCAAAGACTTTAAATTCCGCTAATACAGCAAATGGATACGCTTTAAACTCACCTTCACCGTTGGCTTGTAAGGTTGGATCGTAATATTTACCATCTTTAAAAATAATCGCTTGGTCAACGATAGTTGCCTCATTACAGCGATAACCTAAAACATAGCGATCACCGCGGCAATAAATCACATTCATATAGCTGTTATAGAATGTTTCATTTTCCGTTGTGGTACAGGCTGCTAACACCTCTGGATCCATTGCCTCTACCGTTACAATACGGACTTTCTCAGCAATAAAATTGCGTTCTTCTAGTTGTTGACGAATAGCTTCAAGACTTAATTGAGTCACTTTAAATACCGCAGAAATCAATAAAAACGGCGGAATTATACGCCCGTTTGCTTTGAATGTCTTTGAAAAAAACAGTATTGAGTACGGAATAACATTTTACGCAGGCAAGTAAATGTCAATAAAGTGTGGGCTGATTATCATTATGATTTATTGACAAAAAATTTACGAATGCAAAGAATGTAAATTTAACTGCAAATGGTAATGGTTATCACTTATATTCTTGTTCACGGTTTGGCGGGGCAATGATGTTACTGCTAAATAATCAAAACCATTTTGAGCCGTGGTAGATCCTTATACGGAGTATCCTTAAAAGCTTACATCGGTTTGCTTTTAAAGATGCGGTATTAAGTAACTGCCTAATTCAGTTGGTTTTATTCTCAAAGATACGGTAATTGGAGATAACGGAATATGTTTTCTAAGAGTCAGCTAACACTATTGATTGGTGCAGTATTATCAGCACCGATTGCTCAGGCGGAAATGACAAATACAGATGAGCATATGGTGGTCACTGGACGTGATTATGGCTATAAGGCTGACACGAATTCGACAGCAATGCGAATGGAGATGACACAATTAGAAACTCCAGGACAAGTTGCAGTTATTGATGAGAAGCTAATTGATGAGCAGCGTGCAAGTACGTTAGGTGAAGTGTTGCAGAACGATGCGAGTATTTCTGCTGGTGGCACTAGTCGTAACCGTGAGCGCTTTTCTCTACGTGGTTTTGAATTAGGCAGTAGTAGTGGTTTCCTTCGTGATGGACACCAGCATTGGTCACACTATCGTCAACCGGTTGAACTATTAGAGCGCGTTGAAGTGATGAAAGGCCCAGCGGGTTTGCTTTATGGGCAATCAGCACCAGGTGGCTTAGTGAATATGGTTTCTAAAAAACCGACTTACGAAACTCAAATGAATTTCAGTCAAGATATTGGTTCAAATAATCATACTCGTAGCGTGTTAGATGTAAGTGGTTCGCTTAATACTGATCAAACACTTCGTGGACGAGTAGTATTAGCTAAAGAAGATTATGATTCATGGCGTAAATTCAGTGATGGTTCTACACCATCAACCGATCGTTTTGTCGGCGGTATGTTCCTTGATTATGATGTAAATGATAACGTGACGGTGTCACTACATTATGATCGTACTCAAGATAACGGCAGTGTCGATTCTGGCGCTTATGTTGTTGATGGTAAGCCGGTAATGGGCCGTGATCATGTGTGGGATGCACAGTGGTCTAAGATTGATAACGATGTTCAGAATATGGGTTTTGATATTAAAGCGCAGTTAACTGATACATGGGCATTAAATACTGGTTTCAATTACCAAGACTTCGTGCGTAATGATAAAGAAAGTTACCCGAATTTCAGTAAGTTTGAAGAGAATGGAACTATCAAGCAAGGCGGAAATGATCGTCATGATGAATGGGCATTTAAAACGGCTTACACTGATTTTGTTGGTGAGTTTGATACATTAGGTATGCAGCATCAGTTATTAGTGGGTGCCAACTGGTTAGGTTATAGCTACGACCGTTTCCAACGTTCATTTAACGCTGTTGAAGTGAAGCCAGGTCAAACTACACCAGCTCCAACATTCTCAAATGGTAAGCCAAAAGAATCACATTCTTCATACGATGCATGGGGTTTCTATGCGCAAGATATGATCACTGTGAATGATTATTGGCAAGTGCTTGCTGGCGTACGTTTTGATCGTCAAGTGAAGAGTGGGTTGGCAGAAGAAGCGGTATCTCCTAAGTTAGCGGCTATTTTCCACCCAGCTGAGAATGGTTCGATTTATTTAGCGTATTCTGAAAGTTTTGAGCCACAAGGTGTGGTGTCATCAGATTACATTAACGGTGGTGATAATCTTGATCCATTACGTGGTAAGCAATATGAGCTAGGTACTAAGTGGGAATTATTAGATAAGCGTTTATATGCTTCGGCTGCGGTATTTAATATTACGCAAGAAAACTCAAAAATTGCGGTTGGTCCAGAGAATAATCAAACGCTGACTCAAGCAGGCGAACGTGTTCATAATGGTGTAGAAGTTGCGTTACAAGGTAACATTACTGATAAATTAAGCATGAATGCTTCAGCAATGTACCTTGATGCTGAATACACTAAGGATCAGAACTACCAAGGAAATCGTCCGGTAGATGTGCCTGAATTTGCTGCAAGCGTATGGACAACATACAACGTCACTGAGGCAACGGATGTAAACCTTGGTGTAATTTATGAAGGTTCTCGCTTTGGTGATGCAGCGAATACCTTTAAGAAAGATGGTTATACGCGTGTTGATGTTGGTGTTGCGCATACTTACAAATACGATGATAAATTGGATATCGTAGGTCGTGTTAATGTAGAGAATCTATTTGATACTGACTACATGGCTGGTGGTGGTTCAACGAATAAAGATTATGTTGGCGCTACAGGTGTGACTCTAGGTGAAGGTCGAAACTTCATGGCAACCATTGAGTTTAAATACTAAGGTTTAAACCTAATAAATATAGGGGAAGTATTAACTTCCCCTTGTTGCTATCTATAAACTGTTAATCACAATAGTTATTGTTTATAGTTCGCCACTTTGCGGTGCTTTTTATTTTTAACATCACCTTTTTTGTTTTTTTGGTTATTACAGATAACGATTGATTAAATATTATGAATTTTATTAAAACTAGCCTTGCTATTGTTATTCTCAGCGTCACTACTGGCGCAAATGCTTCTAATCTCGATAATGCGCGTTCGATTGAAAACAAGACCAATACTGCATCTGCCGTGAGTCAGGATAAAATTGATAAAAGTGCTGATTCGGTGTTAGCGATGAAAGCCAGTATTGAACAGCTGCAAGAAGAAGTGAAAAATTTAACTATCTATCATGATCACTTGGCACGTTTGGTTCAAAATCAGGCGCAAGAAGTGACATCGATTGATCAACAAATCACCGATATTAAGCAAACACGTCAAGGCGTGGTGCCATTAATGTATCAAATGATTGATGGCTTAAAGACGATTGTTGAAAACGATAAGCCCATTAAACATCAAGCTCGTTTAGCGCGTGTAAATAAACTTGAAACTATGATGTCACAAGCTGATATTAGCGATGCTGAAAAATTCCGTCGTATTTTAGAAGCCTACCAAATTGAAATGGATTACGGCACTAAACTTGCCGCTTACCAAGCGAAAATCACTCTTGAAGGTAATAAAACGATTGAAGTGAATGTACTTCATTTAGGTCGTATTGCATTGGTTGCACGTAGTCTAAATGGTAGTCATTACTGGAGCTGGAATACGGCTGCTAAACAATGGCAAGCCGTTGATGCAAGTGAAGGCGCTAATATTGATAAAGCGTTTGCAATTGCTGATAACCAAGTTGCACCAAGTTTGATTATCTTACCTGTTTCTGGATCACCAACTAACGTAGAGAGTAAATAATATGAAATTAAAAGCGTTAGTTACCGCCTTATGTGTCGCAAGCATGCCATTTGCAGTGAATGCTGAATCAGTAGTGAAACAAGCACAGCAAGAGCAGAGCCAGCAAACTCAGCATAATATTCAACGTGAAGCGGGTTTTAACCATACTCAGCAAACGGTGAAAGCACAATATGATGCATTAGTGGCTGAGCGTAATAAACTCAAAACCGCCACTGAAGTATTAAGCACCACCTTTAGCACTAATGAACAACACCTATCAACGCTAGAGCAGCAATTACGTTTAGAAAGTGGCAGCTTAGGTGAGCTATTTGGGGTTGTGCGTCAAACGGCTAAAGAAGTTCAAGCCGAGCAGCAACATGCCGTAACAGCGATTGATAACAGCCAAGATAATGCCGTTGTAAATGATATTGTTGCTGCTAAAGCATTACCTTCAATGGTGCAGCTACAAGGCTTATGGCAAGCAATGACAGATCAGATTGTTGCTAGCGGCCAAATAGCTAAAGTAACCGTTCCATATATCAATGGTGATGGTGAACAAAGTGATGTTGAGGCATTACGTTTAGGTAGCATTGGTTTGGTTGGTGACAACGGTTATTTACGTTGGGACGGTAGCCAGCATGTGGCGATGGCTTATTTACAACAACCAGAACATGCACCGACATTGGCTGATTATCAGCAGCTGGTATCAAAGGGCAATGAGATGCTGGTGGTTGATCCTTCTCGCGGCGTGATGCTAGAACAATTAGCACAATCACCAACATTGATGGATCGTCTGCAAGCGGGTGGTGCTGTAGGTAAAGTGATTCTACTACTGCTTGTTATTGGTGCTGGTATTGCGATTTTCCGAGGTGTGAAATTGGCGATGATTCGCCAACAAATTAAAGCACAACTTAAACAACCGTCAAAGCCAGGTAATAACCCATTAGGTCATATTCTTGCGGTGTATAACAAAGAACAAAGTCGTAGTGTTGAAGCGTTAGAATTACGTTTGTTAGAGGCGATAGTTGATGAGCAACAAGGGCTAGAAAAAGGCCTTTCAATGCTAAAACTATTTGCTGCTTTAGCACCGATGTTAGGTTTGTTGGGTACGGTAACCGGCATGATTGAAACCTTCCAAGTGATCACCCAGTTTGGCAACGGTGACCCAAAAGTGATGGCGGGCGGTATTTCAATGGCATTGGTTACGACAGTATTAGGTTTAGTGGCGGCGATGCCACTATTACTGGCGCATAATATTTTAAGCTCCCAAGCTGAAAATATTCGTATGATCCTTGAAAAGCAGGGTATTAGCCTTGTTGCAGAACAAGCAGAAAAGAACGATCAGCATGGCCAGTCGGCTTCTGTAATGACAACTGAACAGGCCGCCTAATGGATAGCAGCGTATTACAAACCTGGTGGTTATCACTGTCGCATTTTATGGCGCAAGGTGGTGTGATTCTATGGTGGTTAGCCGCTGTTGTTGCTGTGTTGTGGTTACTGGTTTTTGAACGGGTTATTTACCTTGTATTTTACTTTCCACAGCAACAACAGCAATGGATTACTCTCTGGGCAGCACGCGCTGATCATTGTTCTTGGTATGCACGCGCTATTAGAGATGGTTGGTTATCGGATGCTAAAATAGCCTTAAATAAAAACCTGAATTTTATTAAGGTGTTAGTTGCTATCTGTCCAATGCTTGGTTTACTCGGTACCGTTACCGGTATGATTTCAGTATTTGACGTAATGGCAACTCAAGGTAGTAGCCAACCTCGGCTTATGGCTTCTGGTATCTCGCTGGCTACACTACCAACAATGGCGGGTATGGTAGCTGCATTAGCAGGGATGTTTATTCATGCTCGATTGGCAAAAGCATGCCGAATGCGTGAGTTGAAATTAGAAAAATCATTAAGGAGTCAGCAATGAGACTCAGTCGTCGCTCATCAGTGCGTGAAGATGCACAAATAGATTTAACCTCTATGTTAGACATCGTTTTTATTATGTTGATTTTCTTTATTGTCACAAGCTCTTTTGTACGTGAATCTGGGGTTGAAGTTAATCGCCCTCAAGCGAGTCATGTTGTTAGTCAAAAAGATGCAGGTATTTTTGTCGCCATTACTGCTGCGAATGATATTTATATTGATAAACGAGTGGTTGATGCTGAGCGCGTTCAAGCAACACTTGAGCACATGCTAACAGAACAGCCAGATGCTGCATTAGTGATCCAAGCTGATGAACATGCTTATAACGGTACTGTTGTTAAGGTTATGGATGCAGCGAAAGGCGCAGGGGTGAAGAATATTGCTCTGGCGGCGGAGAAAAACTAATGATGCGCATATTGATGGCATTGCCATTGGCGCTGGCGATGGCTTTAGGTTTGTTTACCTTGATGGCATGGATGGTGGATAACGGTAATCATCAGCGACAAGATAATTCACCACCTTTGGCGTTTAATATGGTGATGGTAGAACATGAGCAAGCCCCACAACGCCGTCAGCGTGTTGCTCCGCCGCCACCAGAAACACCAACGCCACCACCAGAGGCACAGCCGTCGCAATCGCAAGCCGCTACTTCGACAGCTATGCCAATGGCATCAATTCCAAGTTTAGGTTTGGATACGTCTATTCACGGTTTAGCGGTTAATGCGCCTAAATTTACCGACTTTAGTAGTGCTGCTGCGATGGGTAATGGATTAGGCAAATCTCAGCAAGCAATGCCACTTTATCGCGTAGAACCCCGTTATCCATCACGGGCTTTACGTCAGGGTAAAGAAGGTTATGTGGTGCTTAAATTCACCATTGATACTCAAGGCCGACCGATAGATATTGCTGTTATGGATTCAAAGCCACGGCGTTTATTTGATAAAGAAGCTATTCGTGCATTACGCAAGTGGAAATATCAACCACAAGTTGTGAATGGCACCGCAATGGCACAACAAGGGCAGACAGTACGTCTTGAATTTAGGTTGAATCAATAATGAAAAAACTCGCTTTTATTATCGCGTTAACCTTATCGGCTTCAATGACATTATCTAATGCTTATGCAAGCAGTGGTCAATTATCGCAAGCGACGGCGAATAAGGTACAGCGCGCCAATAACTTACAATTGAATGATAAGCTTGATCAAGCTGTCGCTATGTTAGCCGAAATGAATCCAAGTGGTGCTTACGATAAAGCCTATGTACAACGGATGTTAGGGGTGTTCTATTGGCAGCAGGGTAAAACATCACAAGCGGTAGCATTACTAACGAAAGCTGTAAATAGTGGCTTATTGCAAGATGATCAGGCATGGACGACTGAGCGCATGCTAGCCGATATTTTGTTATCTGATGCTAAATATAGCCAAGCCTTACCGCATTATTATAAGTTAACTAAAAATATCCCAGCTAAACAGAAAGGTGATGAATTGTGGCTACGTATTGCTCAAGCACATTACCAGCAATCACAGTGGCAACAAGTATTAACAGCAATGAAGCGTTATGATGATTATCGTATTAAAGATAGCATGTCACCATTGTCGATTAAGCTTGGCGCACAGTTACAACTTAAATATTGGCAAGGAGCTTCTGCAACCCTGAATCGTTTAATTGCACTTGAACCGAATAAATTAATTTGGTGGCAACAGTTAGCAAGTATTCAAATGAGAACGGGTAAAACAGCTGATGCATTGGCAACATTAAAGCTGGCCAAATACCAAGGGGTCGAGCTGAGTCAGCAAGATCTTAAAGTATTAGCGCAATTGTATGCTCAGCGTGGTATTCCAGAACGTGCAGCAGAACAAATAGCCGCTTTGAAAGATGCTAATAACGATAAAACATTATTAATTGAGCAAGCAAACTATTGGCAAATGGCCCGTGAATGGAATAAAGCAATTCGTTTATGGACCAAAGTTGCAGCGAAAGATAACCACTATCGTTGGCAATTAGCTCAGTTACTCGTGCAAGAAGGCGATTATAAACAAGCGTTGATTGAGTTAGATCGTGTAAAGCGAAAAGATAAACGGGCTGAGGTGGAATTAGCTAAAGTACGTGTTTATTACAAAATGAATAATCTCGATCAAGCGATTATTCATGCTAAGCAAGCGAATAACATTCAACCTTCTTCAGCCGCTAAAAGTTGGGTTAAATATTTAGGTCAAATGAGAAAGATGGATGTAAATGCTTAACTAGACTAGTAATTGTTAGATATGTTGTTATTTATGTAAAGGCGAGCCATTGAGCTCGCCTTTCTTATAAATAAGAATAGTAAAAAAAGAAAATTATTAATGTGACTTTTTTGATGTTTTAACAGTTTGAATTATGGAACCACCGAAAAATGAGTGGGAATTAAACATAAATAAAACTATAAACATTTAGGAGTTACACTATGAAACCGGTAATTACTGTGGTATCAGCCGCTGTCGGGCTGCTTTTATCTTCCGTGACGCATGCTGAAGAAATTACGATGTTTGATTATGAAGAGGCTACATCCGCTTATCAAGACGCTTATTTAAACGCTCAATTTGATTTGCAAAGCGGTAATCAGGATCAAACAAGTTTTAGTACTGATGCGAGTGCCAATTATGATCAAGTTTTTTCATCAGCAGATCGAAATACTCGCATAAATTTTGTAGGTGATACCTCGATGAGTCGAGGCAGTAATAGTGATGATACGACAAAAAAAAATTATCAGGCTTTAGCATCACTGACGAATGATATGTACTTTAATCCAACCCGTAATAATGCTTTTTGGTATAGCAAGGCCGAAATTGGTGCGCAAACGGATATGGTTGATCCGTTTACTAAATTAACGGTAGGTTTAGGTTATGGACGGGTAGTAAATGCTACGCCTATGGCAAAAACAATTCGTGTTGTTCAGGAGTTGCAGGAGCGAGGACTATTAACGGGATCTGTGTCTCGATCAACGTATCAAGATGTCGCTAACATTATAGCGAGAGAGCCAGAGTATCGTAGTCATTATGGCTCTGCTGATTATGCTGAATATTGGGTTGAAGATATAGGTAAGGCGTTAGGCATTACTTTAGGCGCACGTGGTGCGATTAAATCTTATGATGTATTAGTTAATGAACGAATTTCAACGCGTAAATATGGCTGGTTAGTGCGTGCTGGTGTCGGGGCGGTATTAACTAATTACGATGGTTCAGATACTAAGCCAGCATTAGAGCTGGGGGCTGAGTATCATTATCCAATTAGTAATCAACTGCAATTTTCCAATGAAGCAATTTTAACTGCAGTGCTTGATGATGGCGATAATGGTTTTAATGCTTCGAATGCGATGTCATTAACGTATGAATTACGTGACAATATTGATTGGGAAAATACGTGGTTATTAAATTATTCTGAGAGTGATGGCTCTGAAGATTTAATGACAAATAGCCTGAAATCGGCATTTCGTTACTATGTCTCTAATGTTATTAGTTTAACTTTGACAGCAGGATTATCGAAAACAGAAGATCATATTGATTATGATGGTACGCCGCAGACTGATCGTAATGATGATATTGATAAAACTGTCCAGTTAGGTTTGACTTACCGCTTAAAATAAGTGCTTATTTTTCATATAAACACCAACTTCTCTTTTATAAGACAAGTTGGTGTTTTTTTTTGTTTATAGTAAATAGAACACAAAAACATGTAATTTTTTGTCATTAAATATGATGTTATCTAGGATGGAACCTATCAATGAGTTTATATGATGAATATGAAATTAAAGAGTGTAATTTAATTGCAGGATTTCAATGTAATTGTCGTTCTAAGAATGAAGTATTTCATAGGCTAATGCAGCCTTATTTAACATTGCTATATAAAAGATGTGTTTATAAGATCAAGGATAGAACTGCAGCAGAAGATCTCGTTCAGGATATATTAATTAAAGTATATAAAGCATTACCTACATACCGACATGATGCATTGTTTAAAACGTGGCTATATAAAATAACAGATAATGTTTGCTATACATTCTTAAGTCGAAAGTATAATCATAATATAATAACATTAACAGTTATGGATAATTTAGCAGTAGTAAATGATCGTAATGTTAATTTAGAAATAGATTTTAATAAAATAATACCAAGATTGTCTATTAATGAACAAGAGATAATAAATTTACGTTTTTATAAAGATTTTTCATTGAATGAAATTAGTAATATTTTACAAATTACGATTAGTGCTTGTAAAATGAGGCTATACAGAGCACTTCAAAGTTTGAGTATACTGATCATATAATATATTATAGGCGGAATTGGTTAGGTCACTATTTATTTTAGTATTTTGAATTTATTCTTTTTATTTGTATTGTCGTTATTGGATGATTAATTGTCATTTTTTAGCAATGTTGAATAATATTTTTGAGTTTTCAAGATCGGCTTTTAAGTGAGATGTCACTTGATAAGATAAATGGTGTTTTTGATATTTATCATTTTTTATCAGTTCGTTAGGTCAATTAAATGAAGCGTTCCGCCTCTATTTTCAATAAAGAAATAAATTATAATGTGTTGGTTTTTTTCATTGCGGTATATTTTGGACTTGTATTAAATATTCCATTGTGGCGAACTTTTTATGAAATACTATCAAAAATAGAAGTAGTCAATACTGGTTTTGTGATCTCGCTTCCTATTTTTATAATAGCTGCTCTTAATATTATTTTTCAAATTTTCGCATGGCCATGTTTAGGTCGTGCTTTTTTTAGTGTTTTAACCTTAATCTCTGCTATTACTGCTTATGCTTCATATCAATATGGCATTATTTTTGATTATGGCATGATGGAAAATATTTTTGAAACAAATACTGGTGAAGCGCTATCTTATTTTAGTCTATCCGGTGTGATAACTGTTTTTTTTATTGGTGTTATTCCTTGTTTTATTATTCTTTTTATCAAAACAAAAAAACAGTCATTTGTAAAAGATTTTGTAATATATAAGTTAATATCAATCATTGTATCCATCATTGTTATTGTATTAATTGCTATGTTTTTCTATAAAGATTATGCGTCGGTAGGACGTAATAATAAGTATCTTAATCGTGTCATTAATCCTTCGTATGTATATACGGGCATTAAGTATCTTGATAGAAACTATTTCACTAAACCTATTGCTTATCAAAAAATTGGTACTGATGCAAAGTTGGTTCCAACGGCTACTTCAAATGGCAAACCAACATTGTTTGTATTTGTTTTAGGTGAAACCGCACGATCTCAAAATTATCAAGCAAATGGCTATTCGCGCCCAACCAATCAATATACTCAGCCATACAATATGATTTCGTTTAAAAATGTTACTTCGTGTGGTACTGCTACTGCGGTATCTGTACCTTGTATGTTTTCAGCGATGAACCGTAGTAATTACAATAAAGCAATTGCCTATAACCAAGATACCTTTATTGATATTTTACATCGTGCTGGTATTTCGATGTTATGGAAAGAAAATGATGGCGGTGATAAAGGTGCTGGAGATCGTGTTCGTGAAATTACATTAAAACATGGTACCGAGAATCCACTTTGTGATGGCGAATCATGTCTTGATATGGCATTGCTGGATAATTTTGATCAACAAGTGGCAGAGATGAAGGGCAATAAGTTTATTACACTTCATATTATGGGAAGTCATGGACCAACATATTACAAACGTTACCCTAAAGATCACACATTCTTTAAACCTGATTGTCAGCGTGCTGATATTGAAAACTGTACAACAGAGCAAATAATTAATAGCTACGATAATACTATTTTGTACACCGATTATATGATTAGCCAATTAATTCAAAGGTTAAAAACTTACAGCGATAAATACAATACGGCACTTTTCTATATTTCAGACCATGGGGAATCTTTAGGTGAAGATGGCCTATATTTACATGGGACACCTTATAGTCTAGCACCTGAGTATCAAACAACAGTGCCGATGATGATGTGGTTCTCAAAAAGTTTTACTCAAGATCGTGGTTTAAACTTAACTTGTCTTGAAAATATTGCGAATAATGCCAAGAGAGGGGATTACTCACAAGATAATGTATTCAGTTCTATGTTAGGGATTATGGATGTAAAAACATCAGTTTATAAACCACAGCAAGATATTTTCCGTCAATGCCGCACCAATTAATGAGATCACTTTACACGGTTCAATATTAGCCTTTAGAAATTACACCCTTAATAATTTTTTATTAGGGGTGTTTGAATTTTATGCCTCGCACCTCGCACCTTCGTTTTTCTCCCATTTTTCTAACCAACGTAAACAATGTAAATTGAATGCCAATAAGAACGATTATCAATTAAATTATCATTATTCCAGTTTCTCTACATGATGTTAGTGATGGTGTTAAAAAATAAGGCAGTGCAACTATGGGCACGTCGATTACATATTTATATTTCAATGGCATTACTGTTAGTGGTGTTATTTTTTGCCATTACTGGGATCACGTTAAATCGACCTCATCTTTTTGTCAGTCAAGCACCGAATATTGTCGAGCAGCAACTTGTTATTCCAAGTGAGTTATTGAAGTCAGAGAAAGGTCCATTTGCACCTAATCGTTCAGCATTAATCGCATACTTAGCTAAACATGGGGATGTAAGTGGTACTCCATCTGCGATTGATATTTTTACTGATGTTGATGGCGATGAATTATTAGAAGGTGAAATTTCACTTGATTATAAAGGCCCTGGTTATAACGCCACGGTCTTTATTGATATGACAACAGCTCAAGCAACCATCGAAAGCACTCATTATGGTGTGATTGCAGTGCTTAATGATCTGCATAAAGGCCGTAATAGTGGTGAAGTTTGGCGCTGGTTTATCGATATTACTGCTTTATTAATGGTGATGTTTGTATTAACCGGTGTGTGTTTATTGATACCTAAAAAGAAAACCTTTCGCACTTCATTGAAGTGGATGGGGCTTGGTTCTGTAATTAGTTTACTGATTTATATTGTTGCTGTGCCATAAGCCAGTATTTAATTGTCGATTTTATTTAAGGTTCATTATGACCGTGTTTGACACCATTAAAAAACCATTATTAGTCGCGTTATTGTTAACGCCATTGGCAAGCGCAATAGCGAAACCTGTTCCAGAAACGGCGCAGCTTGACGTAAGTTTTACCCTGCCTGTAATTGAAACCACTATGTATGCACGCCCTTATGTTGCTGTTTGGGTTGAAGACGCAAATCGTAAACCAGTACGCACCGTACAATTGTGGGTTGGCAAGGATGAGTGGCTGAAAGATTTACGTAGCTGGTGGCGAAAAGTGGGTCGTTATGATCGTGATCTTGTTGATGCCGTAACCTCAGCAACACGTCCCGCTGGTGAATACAAATTTGTATGGGATGGTTTAAATGATAAAGGTCAACGTGTTGAACAAGGCAGTTATACCTTTTACGTGGAAGTAGTGCGTGAACACGGTGGTCGAAATTATTTACGTCAAAAAATCGAGCTAGGCGAAAACGCGTTTAGCCATGTTATTGCACCGACCGAAGAAACCGGTGCTATTCAGCTTAATTACAAACTTTGAGTGATAGTAACATTATGAAAAATAATAAAATTAAAGCGTTTTCACTGGCGTGTGCAGTTATTGCTGGGTTAGCAGTATCAGCCTCGGCGAATGCTCATCCACGTTGGGTATTACCTTCACATTTTACGGTATCAAAAGAAGGGGGGGATTGGTTATCTTTTGATGTTACCGCGTCACACGGTACTTTTGTTTATGATAAACCTGCAAGTACAGAAACAGCAGAAGTGATCATGCCTGATGGTCGAACTGAACGTCCTAACTTTACTATTCGTGGCAAGCGTCGTGCGATTTTTGACTTCTATTTTGAAGAACAAGGAACACATAAAATTCAAGTGAATCAAACGCCTGTTTATTTCACTCAATATAAAGCCGGTCGTCGCGATACGGTGAAATGGATTGCTGCAAATAAAGTTGAACGTGATGCAGTTTTACCTAAAAAATCGCGTGATGTTCTCACTCAAGTGGGTTACACCCGCGCGGAAACTTATGTCACTGTTGGTAAGCCAAGTACTAAAGCAATGGAAATTACGGGTAAATATTTAGAGTTGCTACCAATCACTCATCCTGCCGATATTGTTGAGGGTGAACCGGTGACTTTTCAGTTCTACTTTAATGGTCAACCGCAAGCTGGCGTTGTGGCTGAGGTGACACGTGAAGGGACATTATACCGTAATCATCAAGAACAAATTGATGTAGTGAGTGACAAAGATGGCAAAGTGAGTTTCACTCCAGAAACCGCTGGTCGCTATATTATGAAAGCAAATTATCGTGGTGAGATTGCTAATAATCCAATGGTTGATACTGCGAACGTTAATGTTCATATCACGTTTGAAGCATCACTACAGTAAGTATTCCAATTGGTGCTGTTTCTCTTATTGAATGCAGCCCTTTTTATTACCTCCATCCACAATATGGATAGATTTAGAGGTTGTTATGAAAAAGCATATATCACTGATTAAGTTTTCGTTATTAACATTAGGCTTATTTTCAACTGCAGCTCAGGCGCATTTTCCATTAATGAGTTGTTGGTTTGAAAGCGACAAAGTGGCTTGTGAAACGGGTTACAGTGATGGCAGTAAAGCGGTTGATTACAACGTCAATATGTATGATTACGACGATAACCTCATTGCTAAAGTTAATACGGATAAACGTTCGATTGCTGAATTTACCAAACCAGATACTGATTTTTATCTAGTGTTTGATTCTGGACATGAAAGCCCTGTCGAAGTTGACGTTGTTGAGATTAACGAAAAATGATTCGTCAAACAGTACCTTCTGATAATGGTGGTAAAGAAGGGAAATGGGTTGGCGGTATTATTGTTGCTATTCTTTTACTGGCAACGGTGTTATTGCCATTTCACCAAGATAAAACAAAATCACAGCAATTGGATGCCCACCAAATAGCGATCACTGAGTTAAGTCCAGATGAATTAGCAATGGTGGCTGAATTACGTCTTGCTCACGAAGAAATTCGAAATTTAAATCAAGATAGTCGTGAATTTGATAATAAAAATCACTGGCCAGATATGGCTGAGTTATCTGAATTATGGTTAGCACCTTTCATTGAAGATAAAAGCTGGGAACGTAAAGGGCGTCATCAATGGCAGCATATTGATGGTGCTATTTATCAAGGTCTTCGTACTGAAAAGCAAGGCGCATCATCAGTTGTACTTAACAGTAATAGTCCAGATCCCGATATTTGGTTAGCACTTTCTCGGGACACGATACCATTGGTTATTAATCGAGAGGCTGTTTTTGAAACACAGCAACTTATTGATCGTGGCTGGACTCAAATTGTATTTCGTAGTGACAGTGATGAGCAAGTTCAACCTCATTAATATGTTGACTATATAAGTCGTGGTTTATTCCTTTCTCTAACGTTGAAGTAAAAATATGATGAAAATAGGTATTCAAACTGTTTTGACTGCAGTTGCTTTATTGATGAGTTTTAGTAGCGCTGCTGCTGAAAAATTAACCATTGGTATTACCTTGCAGCCTTATTATAGCTATGTAAAAGCAGTGGTGGGCGATAAAGCCGATATTTTGCCGTTAGTCGATGCTGGTTTTAATCCCCATAACTACCTACCACAACCAAATGATTTACGCCGTTTAAAACAAATGGACGTTATTGTTGTTAATGGCATTGGTCATGATGATTTTGCACTAAAAGTCATTGAAGCGGCTAATCGTGATGATTTAGTCGTTATTGAAGCTAACAGTGATGTGCCGTTATTACCCGCGATGGGGCAATCTGTTGGTGATGGGGCAGTGAATCCTCATACATTTGTAGGTCTATCAACCACTATTCAAAAGGTTTACACCATTGCTAATAAATTGGCTGAGCTTGATCCTGATAATGCACGTGAATACCGTAAAAATGCCCGTGATTATGCTAAAACGTTTCGCTTAATGAAGCGTAAGTCAATGTTAGCGTTAGGGGATTTAGATACTTCAGGTATGAAAGTGGCAACAACTCACAACGCTTACGGTTATATATTGCAAGAGTTTGGTGTTGATGTTGCGGCCGTTATTGAACCAGCACACGGTGTGGAACCAAGTGCGAGTCAACTTCAAGGTACGATAGAAAGCATCAAGCAATCTGGTATTGATGTGCTGTTTTATGAATTAAATATGCCTAACCGTTATGTCGATACTATTGAAAAAGCGACAGGGGTAAAGTTATACCGTTTTTCACATATGACGCATGGTCAATATGAAGCTGATAAAGTAGAAATTGAAATGCAGCAAAATTTAGACACCTTAGTAGAAGCGATGAAATTTGCTGCTAATAAGGATCAAGCATGAGTTTTGGTCCACAGATTGAGATTGCAAACCTTGAATTGCAATATGGCGAGAATCAGATTTTATCTAACATCAATCATAGCTTTGAGGCCGGTAAATGCCATGTAGTAATGGGACCTAATGGCGGAGGGAAAACATCGTTATTACGCTCAATTCTTGGCTTAACACCATTCAAAGGTCAGATTGATATTTTATGGGACGATGCGGCAAATAATGGCAAACCAGGTTCGGTGGGCTATGTTCCTCAAAAAGCGATGTTTGAACAAAGTTTGCCATTAACTGTAATGGATTTTATTTTACTTAATTTAACGCGTTCGCCATTATTTTGGCGTAAACGTCAGCAGGATAAAGTCTTTGCATTAAGCCAACTTGAACGTGTAGGAATGGCAAATCGTGCCGATCGTCGTATGGGTCAATTATCTGGCGGTGAGCAGCAACGGGTGTTATTTGCACAAGCACTGCTGGATAACCCTGACTTACTGGTACTCGATGAGCCAACAACGGGTATGGATGAGCAAGGTGTACGTTATTTAGAGTCATTGATCCATGAATTTGTTGCGCAAGGAAAAACAGTATTAGCTGTTCACCATGATGTGACGGCAGTACGGCGATTAAATGCGCAAGTCCATGTCGTTAATCGCATTCTTGTTGATTCAGGTCATCATTCTGAAGTGTTGATTCCCGAAAAGATTGAACGTTTATTTAATCACTATAGCCATGCGCCGATTGCGGCGAAGCAACATGAGGTCGCGTAATGGATTTATTACGTCATTGGGCACAATTAGGTGTTGATGCTGGTTTTCTAAGTGACAGTTTTTCATATGCTTTTATGGTTAATGCTATTGTCGCTGCGTTATTACTTGGTCCGCTATTAGGTGGGTTAGGGACGTTAGTGATAGCGAAGCGGTTGGCTTTTTTTTCAGAAGCAGTAGGCCATGCGGCATTAACGGGTATTGCATTAGGGGTGCTATTAGGCGAACCGCCTGAAAATCCTTTTATTGGCCTATTTAGCTTTTGCATGATCTTTGCTTTGTTATTGCACTTTGTCCGCAATAGAACCAACGTACCTTACGATACCTTAGTCGGTGTTTTTCTAGCATTAGCTTTGGCGGTGGGGGCGGCATTATTGATGTATGTAGCACGTAAAATTAACATTCATATGTTAGAGAATGTGTTATTTGGCTCGATTCTAACCGTTACTGATCAAGATTTATGGGTATTAGCGATCAGCTGCAGTTTGATTATTGTGCTACTGATACCAACGTTTAATCGAATTTTATTAACCTGTATTAGTCCTGATATTGCGCGTGTTCGAGGTTATAAAACTAATTTTTATGATTATCTATTTGTGATGATGATTACCCTTGTCACTATTGCATCAGTCAAGATCGTGGGGGCGGTATTAGTTGGGGCTTTGTTGCTAATTCCTGGTGCGACAGCGCGTCTGCTAACTAAAAATATGGGGAGCTTTGTGCTTTTATCGGCTTTGCTTGCCACTATCAGTTGTGTAATCGGCACAATATTACCAATGGAGCTTAAACTCCCCATTCCTTCGGGAGCGGCGATTATCATTGTTTCTGCTATTTTCTTTTTAACTGCCACCTGCTACCGCATTATTCGTAAAGGGTAGTCGCTGTATTTTTAAGGAACCAACATGAATAAAGTTCAGCAACCTCCAATGCGTTTGCTCGCAAAATCAGTTTCTATATTGGCTCTTATCATTGCAGGGGGGAGTTATACTACTGCCGTTTATGCTGATGATATTTTAACAGCAACGCCTGTCACTTATATGTTGGCATCAGAACTCACTCAGGATACGGGCATTACTACAAAATTCTTACCGCCTAAACGTTATGGGGTGACGCGGCTACCTAATTGGTTTGCATCAAAAGGGGAGGCGGTAACGAAGCAGGCCAGTAAAAAAGCACAAGCAGTCGTAACATTAGGCGCTATTTGGCCGCAAGATCCGCTTTATGTTCATGCGCGACAAGGTAATATTAAAATAGTAGAGATAGATGCATCACAAGCTATTTCGCCACGAGCACAAGGTGTTGCCGCATTACGTTTAGCCGATGGTTCAACCTCAATTTATTCGTGGTTGAATCCGACTAACCTTAGCCGTATGGCGGCAATTGTCAGTAATGATTTACAACAGCTATGGCCAGAAAAAGCACAACAAATAGAAAAAAATCAGCAGCAATTAATGAATGATGTTCGTAAGTTAATTAATAATCAACAAAGAATATTGATGGAAGCTGGTGTAGATTCGGTGGTATTGCTTTCCAGTGAACTTGAGGATTTTGCATCGGGTAATCAACTGTTTGTTGTTGAACGTTTAACAACACCGGAGTTAGAGTGGACTGCATCTGATAAGACTAAGCTAACTAATTTATTAACTGAAGATGATAGTTTATGGTTATTAACGACGAAGAAACTTACGTCATCACAACAAGCATTATTGCCTAAAAATGTAAATGTAATGGTGGTTGATAGTGTTGATCGTTGGGGAAGAGCTGGAATTGATTCTAACGCTCCATTACAACGTTGGCAGATTAGTTTGTAATTCGTTTAATCGAAGCCCAGTTTAGTTGAAACTATATAAGGACTGGGCTTCGAGTGTTTAAAACGAAAAGAATAATGATAAAACACCTAATAAAATCAGTAATCCACCAGAGATCAAATCGTTATATTTTCCGACAAGCTTGCCAATAATACTGTCACCGATATTATTTCCTGCATAAGTTAGCATCATACCGGTAATAAAGGTTAATGCGACAACCAAGTAAATATTCAGATGGGTGATACTACCTAAAATACCGACTCCAATATTATTAATTGATAGTAATAGACCAAGCATAACTGCACCTTTAAAATTAAGTACAGTGCTTTGTTTTTCTTCTTTTTGTTGCTGTTTTTTTAACATATCAGCACAAATAAACCATGTGCCCATTAAAATAAAAATAACAGAACCTAGTTCATTTGATACTTTATGGGGAATGAGTTGAGTAACTAATTGCCCTCCAAGCATAGAGGCATAAGTAACTAATGCTGTAATAAAAGCAATGATTGCATTAGAAACAAGTGGGATCCTTTCATTTTTTACGCCATAGGTAAGGCCAATAACAAAATTATCGAGATTAGATGAAAGGGAGAATATCAAAGCGAGTAAGAAAGACACGATATATCATCTCGTAAAAATGCTTTTATAAACTGAAATGAAGATTAACGCGATGTATTTGTGTGGATATTAATTTTGCATATATGGATAAGGTTAAACATGTTGCGATATTTATTAATCAAATATCTCAACATGTTTATGATTATTAGTGGTGTTTAAATATAGCCAAGAAGTCGTGCTTTTAGAAAAGCAGCTAAGGTTTTGTTATCTTTAATAGCATTAGATGCTATTTTTTGTTCTATTTCAGCAACAGAAAAAGTGACAACATCCATGATTTCGTCATCATCAAGCTCACCTTGAGTGGGTGTGAGCTCTTTTACAACATACAGATATTGAATTTCGTCACAAAATCCAGGTGCTGGTAATAATTCACCTAAAGCATGCCATTGTTTGGCTGCTAAGTTAGCTTCTTCTGCCAATTCTCGTTGTGCAGAGACTAAGATATCTTCATCAGGCTCAATAGTGCCAGCTGGAAATTCAAGTAACCATTGTTTCACTGCTGGCCGATATTGATGCACCATAACCAGATCACCATTACTATCAATCGGAATAATAACAACAGCACCTGGATGAATAAGCGTAGTAAAAGCCATCTCTCTACCATCGGGTAGTGTATGTGGCTGCTCTTCAATACTGAAACATTTCCATTGATAGTGTTTGATTATAGTCATTTTTATTCTCTATTCGTTGGTCGCTATTTGATTATAACCCCAACGTTTTGCTCGCATCAATGCACTTTCTGCTTTGATATAGTCGTAGCTGAAATCTTGATATTCAATATTAGTAATACCGATACTAACTGTAATATTGATCTGATGTCCGGTGGTTAATTCTAATACCCATTGACTAATTTCATCACGAAATTTAATCGCAAATTGCTCAGCAGCTGGAACGTCAGCGTCGGGAATGATGATACAAAATTCTTGGCTACTTAGACGTGCAATATGCATGTTTTTATCACATGTTTCGCGGAGACATTTTGCCAACATCATTAGCGTTTTATCTCCCGCATCAAGGCCAAAACGGTCATTAACCTCTCTAAATTTATCGATGTTAATTAATAGCATCGAAATATCACGGCGATAACGCTTACATCGAGATGACTCATTTAGATAAAGAGGCAGTAACCCTTCACGGTTTAATAACCCAGTAAGGAAATCATTGGTGGTGGTTCTTTTAACTTGCAAAATAGCATCATAACGATGGCGGGATAATAAAAAAGCCATCACAAAGATAATAGAGTAAGCACAAATGTTTTGGAGTGCTGATGAAATTTGCATGTGTTTGTTGGTTATTTCAGACACACTTAGCACAATATACAACAATCCAAAAATAGCACTATACCAAGTTGCTGTTCTGATTTGTAAAGCAAAAAAACTTAATAATGGAATCGTTAATCCAATGGTATTACTAATGTGACGAGCACCAGTAAAATAAAAACCACTAGAGCAAACAAGTGTGGTTGCAATTAAAAAGATCCAAAAAAGAATAGTTGCTGAAAATAGGGTTCTATTTAATGCTGCTAGGGTGTAACACAATGTCATACCTAATATGCCGACAACTGTGAAATAATCTCCTTGCTGTGAAATAAAATAAGTAAAAGCAATAACAGCACAGATAGCGCCAGAAAAAGGGAATAATAATGAAAGTTGTTTTTTTAATGTTTTCTCACTAAGTTCAATATAAGCAAAGTTTGTCGCTTGGAGTTGAGTGCTCTTAATCAGTGTAGCCATGGTATGGAACAGACCCTTATAACATCACGAGAGAGGATGCAATACATAATGCATTTTTCTGGGAAGCATATCAGTATTGTGATTGATGTCTAATTATTTTTTTAATTTAATGTAAGCTAATATATTAACAAAGGATCTTATTGTTATTATTGATTGTCTTTGTGAATACTTTAATTTTATAACTGTATAAATATAAAGTATAAAAACTTGTGAAGTATGTTTTTTTGATATGAGTGACGTTTTTTTAGATTAAATGATTAAAAATGAGATCTGTAGCCATGAATGTTTATCTTATTTTAGTATAAATTAAAGTGTATCTAATAGTGACTAGGAGTGACAATGTTTCCAGAATATAGAAGCTTAATTTCAACACTAAAAGGTCATGATGTGCATTTTGATCGTCTATTTAAAAAGCATAATGAGTTAGATGATAAAATTAATATGATGACATCCTCTAATGGTTTTGATGAGACACTCATTGAGCAACTTAAAAAAGAGAAGTTGTTGTTGAAAGATGAAATATTTATCTATTTACAGCAGAAAACGCAATAAATAGATGAAAAAAGAGAAGCTTAGGCTTCTCTTTTTTGTTGTATCTATAATAACAATGATTATTGAGTCGATAAGAAGTTATCGATCAGGTTAGCCGTTATTGCTGGTTGCTCGTTAGTAATACCATGTGCCGTTTTAGGCAAGACAACGATAGGAGCTTGAATATATTGGCTCAATTTTATACCACTTTTTAATGGGAAAATTTGATCATTCTCTCCCCATATTAACAATGTCTGAGGTAATTTTTTGGGATCATATTGCTGAATACGATCACGATCATTAGGCAATGTTTTTATTAATTGAGTGCGCTGTGGCTTCCATTGTGAGAAATAATCGAGATAGATTTGATTGGCAATAAAATCAGGAATGATCTTTTTAGAGATAAACACATTATCATAAAGACGTTTAACATCATCCCCATTGTTAGGTACAAATAACTCTTCAGGTGATTGAATACCTGCACGCTTAATTAAATCATTCAAATCTTGATCATTAAACAGCGGTCCAGGGCTCGCAATAATCACTGCTTTATTTATACGTTCAGGGGTAAGCATCATATCATAGGTAATAAAGCCGCCATAAGAGATGCCTGCGACATCAATTTTATTGAGCTTTAATTTATCAACTAACTGCCAAATAGCATTAGTCTGAGTAGCTAGTTGAGCTGAGTTATCGCTATAAGATTCACCAAACCATAGTAAATCTGGCGCAATAACATGGTATTTTTTACTAAGCTGTATCATTTCAGCTTTCCACGTAGCTGCAGCAGTACCACCAAAACCATGTAATAGAAGTAAAGGTTGGCCTTGACCTCCTTCCCAATAGGTTAATTGACCCCCCTCAGTTAAGGTCATTTGATGCTTACTGAACCCTTCTTTTTTTAGCGATGATTGGTCGTGCTCTGTTTTCCAACGTACCACTTCACAGCCAGTTGTTACGAAAAGCAAAGTTAATAACAGAATAAAATAATGCAAGATTCGTTTCATAGCTTACTCAGGTCATTAAAAATCGCAATGATACACTGTTTTATTGCTTGCGGTAAGAAAATTTTTAGATATCTATACAAATAAAAATAAGGTTTGTGAATTGGCATTTGTTTTTTTAGTTAGCATTATGTCAAAATTTAAAATTATGTGGATCAGTATATTGCTAAAGAGAGCAATCGATAGCATAATCTCATTCTATAATAAATACTTATATAATATCGCGTTATTACCATACGGATTTGTATTAATATTTGTCTTAAAACTACCTATTAACGACTAGGAGACACCATGCGTGTATTAGTTACTGGCGGCATGGGCTACATTGGTAGTCATACTTGTGTACAAATGATTGAAGCGGGTATGACCCCGATTATTGTTGATAATTTATATAACAGTAAAGAAACGGTATTAGGGCGTATTGAAAGCTTGACTGGTGTGACGCCTGCTTTCTATAAAGGTGATATTCGTGATCGTAAATTTTTAGATAATGTGTTTACTGAAAATGATATCGATGCTGTGATTCATTTCGCAGGACTTAAGGCAGTAGGTGAATCAGTAGAAAAGCCGCTTGAGTATTACGATAATAATGTTAGTGGTACATTAGTACTTGTTGAAGCTATGCGTGCAGCTGGTGTGAATGCGATTATCTTTAGCTCATCAGCGACAGTTTATGGTGATCCTGCATCAGTGCCAATCACTGAAGATTTTCCCACCAGTGCAACGAATCCATATGGCCGCAGTAAGCTAATGGTAGAAGAATGTCTCGCTGATATTCAACATGCATATCCTGAAATGAGTGTGACATTATTGCGTTACTTTAACCCAGTAGGTTCACATAAATCGGGTACAATGGGTGAAGATCCACAAGGTATTCCTAATAACCTAATGCCATTTATTTCTCAAGTAGCTGTTGGTCGTCGTGAGTTTTTATCTGTGTTCGGTGACGATTATCCAACAGTTGATGGTACAGGTGTACGTGATTATATTCACGTAGTTGATCTTGCAGATGGCCATCTTGCTGCATTAACTCATAAAGGTCGTCAAGCGGGTCTACACATTTATAACCTAGGCACTGGTAACGGTAACAGTGTGTTACAAATGGCAAAAGCATTTGAAGTTGCTTCAGGTGTTGAAATCCCTTATAAAATAGCGCCGCGTCGTGCTGGTGATATTGCTGAATGTTGGGCTGATCCAGCTAAAGCGAAAGCTGAATTGCATTGGGAAGCAAAACTAACGCTTGATGATATGACTCAAGATACATGGCGTTGGCAGTCAACTAATCCAGATGGTTACCCTGACGCAGAGTAAGTACATTTTGGATTGAATAAAAAAGGCGCTCATTATAAGCGCCTTTTTATTGTTTAAAAATAATGATTATTGATTATTGATTATTGTTTTTGACGTTATATGTTTTCGCAAAAAAGAAGATCGCTAAACTCGATATTGCTCCAAGAGTGTCTGCTAACATATCTTTTTGTGCATCCCAGATATCACCTTGAGAGCCTAAAAATTCAATGCCCGCCTCAGAGCCTGCGCTTGCTGCGTACCACCACTCGATGATTTCATAAGCTGCCGCTGTTGCCATAATGGCAAATAAGCCAAATAGTGCTGCAATAATTGGTTTGCAATGTCCTTTACGTACTAAAAACTCAGCAATAGGAAAAGCATAAAATCCAATTGAAAAGTGGGCTAAGCGATCAAAGTGATTACGGTTAGAATCGAGAATATGGTTAACCCAGTCAAAAGGTACATTTGCAAACGTGTAATGGGCACCAATATTATGCAATAACAGCCAAATAGCCATTAGCGTATAGGCGAGATTACTAAATACAAAATAACGGTAACTAAAAACTAAAAATAAGAACACAATGATAAGGGGAATAGCCTCCGCTACCCATACGGCACGAAAAGCGGGATTGATCCCAAGTGCAATAAAGAAGATGGTATAGCATAGTGCTAGCCATTTGGGGTATTTGTTCTCAATCATTTCAATTCCTTATAATAAACAATTGGCTTAAAGAGTAACGTTTTTGCTGTATATATGGCAAGAAAGATTATCAATATGTTAACGCGGTTGTGATGACTTATTTTAGGTTTTTTAAAATTGGTTTGTGTTATAATTTCCAGCTAATGTTTTCACAATATTGTGATATACATCATATTTGACAGTACACACTCATAGATTGAGTTGTTTTTACCGGAGCATCATTTTGCATTTTAAAGATCTTGGCTTAGACCCACGCCTATTAAAAAAACTGAATCATTTGGCGTTTGATCGAGCAACCGAAATTCAACAAACGGCAGTCCCTGTTGCTATTGCAGGCAAAGATATTTTGGCGTCGTCGAAAACGGGTTCCGGTAAAACTCTGGCATTTTTATTACCTGCGATGCAACGTATGTATCGTAGCAAGCCATTCACACGTCGTGATCCTCGTGTTTTGATATTGACACCAACACGTGAATTAGCGAAACAAATCTTTGCGCAACTACGTACACTTAATGCTGGCACACCTTACGATGGAACGTTGATTGTTGGTGGCGAAAACTTTAACGATCAAGTAAAAGCATTACGTAATGATCCAATGTTTGTGGTTGCAACACCGGGTCGTTTTGCTGATCACCTTGAACATCGTAGTACTCATCTTGATGGCTTAGAAATGCTTATTCTTGATGAAGCCGATCGTATGCTTGATTTAGGTTTTGAACCACAGCTTCGTCGTATTAATGAAGCGGCCAATCACCGTCGTCGTCAAACATTAATGTTCTCTGCAACGATGGATCACGTTGATGTAATGGAAATGGCATCAGAGATGTTGGATACACCAAAACGTATTTCAATTGGCCACTCAGCAGAAGAACATACTGATATTACTCAGCGTTTTATTTTGTGTGATCATTTAGATCATAAGCAAGCATTGTTAGATAAAGTGCTTGAAGTTGAAGATTACAATCAAGTTATTATCTTTACAGCTACTCGAGCAGATACTGATCGCTTAACGGCTGAGTTAAACGAACGTAAACTAAAAGCTGTAGCATTGAGTGGTAATCTAAATCAAACTCAACGTAATAGTATCATGAGTCAGTTTGAGCGTAACTGTCATAAGATTCTTGTGACAACAGATATCGCATCACGTGGTCTTGATATTGATAGTGTGTCGTTGGTTATTAACTTTGATATGCCAAAACACGCGGAAGAATATGTTCACCGTGTTGGTCGTACAGGCCGTGCGGGTAATAAAGGTGATGCTGTTTCATTAGTTGGACCTAAAGACTGGAAGAGTTTTAAAGCAGTTGAAGCTTTCTTAAAGCAAAAAATTGAGTTCACTACAATTGAAGGTTTGGTTGGTAAGTTTAAAGGCCTTAAACCTGCACCGAAGAAGAAGATTGTTAAGAAAACGACAACGAACTCGACGACTTCAGCAAAACAAACTCACGCACCAAAAGCGAAAAAGAGAGTTGATAAGCGTTTTTACGAAAACCAAGCGGTGGGTAACGATGTCTTTATGCCTAAGAAAAAACGCAATACTGATGTTAGCCAAGATGACTAATAATCATTAATGTATGATATTGATCTTTGCTATTAATTATAGCGGGATATAAAAAACCAGACCTAGTGTCTGGTTTTTTTATTTCTCTATTCAGTTAAATAGCAGCAGTGCGATTAACGCAATTGATACACTTGGCCTTCTTTATCTGCTTTAACTGCAGCAAAACTTAATACAAATGGACCTTGTGCTTGGACATTGGCTGGCAATGTTTGAATAGCTTGTTTTGCTTCTTCACGGGTTGCGTAATTTCCGTAAATAACGGCATACCAATTACGGTTTAGTGCGTGCTTCCAGTTAACCCAAATTGGTTGATTACCAGTAATTGGCTGAAGATAACCACGTAGGTTACGCTCTTCACTTAATGCCAAAATCTGAACGGTAAAGTGTGAAGGGTTAATATCACCAAATGCTTGATCGTTTGTCATTGACTCTTCATCAGCAAGATGGGCATTGTCATTATCAATGTAGTCACTATCAACAACGGGTGTGCTAGTTACTGTAGTTTCTGGCGCGACTGTTGCAGCAGGTGTTTGTTGACATTGAAGGTTTGCATTATCAAGTTTCGATGGTAATAGGTAACTTGAATCACAAGGGCTGTTAGATGATGCACAACCAGATAATGCAAATAGCCCTAAGACAACTGCTGCCTTTAGCGTACGAGATGCCATTATTTTCTCCGAAGAATATGTAATGATTTGTGAATGTGGTATTAGTATATTAAGTTTTATAATGTGAATATCACAATTTACAAATGCCTTTATACTTAGGGTGTATTGTAGCTAAAAACGGCAGAATATTGACATGATAATTACGCTTTCATGATTAGATGTGTGTTTTTTAACCAAGTCAACTATACCAAATGAGAATAAGTTATATTGACTTGAATAATTAATAAAATAATATTGCTATATGCTTTTTTACTCTTTCATAGAGGTAAATGATCTTTTTTAAAACCCCAATTATTGGTTAACATATTAGTAACAATATTAGGGGGGGGATCGTTATTAATGAAAGCATACCTACTAAGAGTTAATGATCGTAAACGACGAATAGCTGCTGCAGTTATTGCAATGTTATTGATTGCAGCGTCATTAGTCACGACAGGACTCATTAGTGCGCTATGTGACTTAAGTGCATTTGTAATTTTGTTGGTTGTTTTATGGCTAAAAATGAGTGAGCGGCAGCTGAAGAATAGCTGTTATGAAGTATTAACACCTTCCGTAAAAGTAGAAATTGAACCTTAATTCTCTCTTATTTGTCATAATACATTAGTCGTCGTAGTGGTATTCGTTCTCGCCGTCCATTAGGAATGGCAGTTATTGCCTCACCGTTTGCTATTGTTGTAAGTTCTATTACTGCGGTAGATGTTGCTGATTTGGTGCGTTGGCGGTGTCATCATGGAAGCGTTCCCAGCGTTCCCAGCGTTCCCAGCGTTACGTGCTAACTTTGATGGATCCGTCATGGGAATGCGTATACGATCGCGATCGTTATACTCGCTATTACTGCGTTGATCATTTTGATCTGTAAGCCTGATGGCAATGCGATCATGCAAGGATCTAATTAAAATACAGTAATGATTGATTAAATAGCGCTAACACTTTCATTCCTCAATATAAATCTCTATTACTTCTAAAATTGTAAAGAAGAAATGGCGTTTTTTTTTCATTTTGATAATAAATTTGTCTTATTTATGAGAATAACTCGAATTATATCTTCTACAATATAACTAGAATCAAGGATTCTGTGGTGCTTATCGGGCTTTTTATTCGATGTTTAACCCCTTAAGGAGTTAGAAATGAATACCATAAATCGATATCATTTATTAGGTTATATTTTTGCTGTTTTGATGATATTTAACAATCATGTTTTTGCATCAACGCCACCGGGACCCCCACCGATAATTGTCTTTCCTATTAATGAAGATGTGTCTGATACTGTCATTGTCTCACCTGAGTTTAGTAAGTCTAAATTAGACAGTCTCATGATCGAAAAATTACGTCCTAATCGGGGACTTACTTACCTTATCCCTTTATCTATTTATGTTAAAGCGGGAGAGTATTTACGCTTAAGTCCTGCTGGGACGGGAAATATTCACTTATGTATTAATCAACTAACAAAAAATAAACTATGTGAGCAGCGTGTCTCATTTAATTATACGACTGATTATTACGTTAAAGCGACTATTGATGGGGAAGTGTATATTGATAATCGTTTAACGGATACAAATAGTCCAGTTGAAGTGACGGTAACTGGTGGACATCAAATGCCAGTTTTTAAGTTAAATACGCATAGTGATAATGATTTTTTATCGATGCTTGATGATGCAACAGTACCTAATATTCATTTAGTGTCGAATAAAATGATTATTACAGGTCCGATAGCTAAGTTTAAGCAATATGGTATTACTAATCCTACTGAATTAATGCAGAGTTGGGACAATATTGTAACTTGGGGTCAGCAACATTATGGTTTTTCAGATGATTTGAATTCACTGCATCAACCTGTTGAGCATAAATTATTATTTCTTGATGTTGGTGAAGATGGCTTTGGAGCAATGTACGCCAGTAGTTATCATTTAGGTACGGGTACTGATAGTGGGTTTTTACGTGTTGTTGATACTGATTACTTAAATGGCACTCGAGGTTGGGGACCGTGGCACGAGTATGGTCACACTTTGCAACCGCGTTATTTACAATTTAGTGGTATGACCGAAGTAACTGTTAATATTACCTCACAAAAGATCCGTCAGACCTTAGGCCATGGTAGTAATATTGTCTCGCGTTGGAATAACAATATTTTTCCTTACCTTGATCAATCGAGCTCAGAAAAAGACTTCTTTGGTCAACAACTAGGGTTATTTGATAAGCTCGGTTTATTCTGGCAACTTGATCTCACCTTTGGGCCACGTTTTTACCAACGCATGAGTATTATTATGCGTAATGGATACCAAGAATTGCCATTTTTATATGATGTTGCTCAAGATAAGCGAGTACAGGTATTTATACAACAGGCTAGTTTGGCAACCGGTTATGATTTACGTGAGTATTTTAAACACTGGGGTATACCTGTAAGTGGTGAAACGAATATTAACATGAACCGATACTCTCGTTACTTACAACCATCGACAGGGATGTGGGAAAATAGTGATTTATCAATAACTAAACAGGATTATGAGTTTGGTGAAGATGTAGCTATTCATTATCGCCCTAAAACGAAAAAGATTAAATTTGCTTATGATTACTTCCGTACCTGGCTACCTGAACATAAGGTAACAGTCTATGTTAACAATCGTTATTTAGGAAAAATTGAAGATAATCAGAGTGATGAGTTTGATTTAACTGTCGATCCAGACAATGCTCTTGTGAAAGTGGCGACTAAAAAGCGTCTCAACAAAGGCGATAAAATTAAATTAGTCTTTGAAACACCACAAACAAACACCGTGACTTATAAGCACCGTGTTAACGATATACGTATGTGGTCAAATTCAGAGAAAGATAAAATCACAGTGAAGGTTAAACGTAGCCGTTTCAATCGAGATGATTTTACCTTAAAAGCGTATTCAAATGGTTATGTGATTTTCAGCTGTGAGAATAATGCTTGTGAACATGCAGATGTGACGTTTAGAAACAATAAAGTGCTTATCTCTAAACAGTATCAGTTAACGCCTAATCAACCGGTTACGGTGGTTATTGGTAAGCAAAATGGTCAATTAGAAAATGTTATCTATGCTAACTAATAAGTAATTTAGGTTATTTAGCATGGAAATTAAAGGTTATTGGCGTCATGGATGACGCCAATACGTTTATTTATGGCTTTATATTATTTGGCCATGTAAATGGTATTACCCTCTTTTATTGTTTCTACAATCTTAATATCTTTAATTTTTGTTGGTTCAATAGTCAGTGGGTTGTTATCGAGGATAACCATATCAGCAAGTTTTCCTACCTCAAGAGAGCCTTTATTCATTTCTTCGTTATATTGCTCTGCAGCCCAAATAGTCATCGCTTTTAAGCCTTCAAGTGGTGTGATGCGCTGCGTTGTTCCTATTACTTCGTTATGACGAGATAACCGATTAACAGCAGATGAAAGCATCATCATTTGATCTAATGGTGCAACAACAAAGTCAGTATGATTCGTTGGGTGGAGGCCAATATCAATCGCATCTCGCATTGGACTAATGTAGTCAGTCTGCTTTTTGCCCCTATTTTTAAGGTGAGCGTCTGCAAAATAATAGGTATGTAAGGTATAGAAAGAAGGGCGGATCTTATATTCTTTAAATTTACTTAATTGATCTTTACGCGAAAACTGAGCGTGGATCATTGTAATGTTACGATCTTTAGTCAGATCACCATTGGCTGCAGATAGATGAGCTTCAAAAAAGGCATCAATGGCACCGTCGCCATTAGCATGTATGTTTAAAGGGACATTTAAGTCATAAACCTTTTTGATCATGGTGTTAATAGTGTCTTGTGGGAAAGTCAATTCACCTAACCAATGTTGTTCTCCCGCAGGACCGCCAGCTAAATATGGCGTCGTAAATTTGGCGGTACGGCCTTGAGGTGAACCATCGATAGTCACTTTAATTCCACCCACTTTAAAATGATTGTTATATTTCAGCCATTGATCTATTGGGTACTTTGCTAAAATAGCATCAACATCAGTAATGAAAGGGTAAACAATAACATCAATAATATTGGCATTGGCATCAGATGCCCGTTTAATTGTTTCAAATTGATTTAGATGGGTTGCTCCCTCATGAGCCGTCGTAATACCATTTTGAGCATATAGTTGCTGTCCTGCTTTAGTTGCTGCAATTTCTTGCTCAGCCGACATAACCTCTGCTTGTGCAAGTACGGGAAGAAAAGCTGTCTCCATTATTAAACCATAAGGTTCATTGGTGCCTTCTTTACGAACGATAACGCCGCCAGCAGGAGTGACTGTTTGATCATTGTAACCGTATTTTTTTAAAGCAAGGCTATTCATGACCGTACCATGCATAGAAACATGATCGATACGAACAGGGTTATCAGGAAAAACTTTATCGATATCATCACGATTGAGTAAGCGACCATTTGGCATTACGGTATCATCGTAACCGTAAGCAATGATCAGTTCACCTTTAGGGACGTTATTTTCGTCGGCATATTTCTTTATTGCGGTAAGAATACTATCAACGTCTTTACCTGTACCTGATGGTGGCGCATAAACTTGAGCTTGATTAGCAACTTGTAATGAATTGAAATAGTGACTATGTGCGTCAATAAAACCGGGCAGTAAGCTTTTATTGTTCAAGTCGATCAGCTGAGTATTTGTTGATTTAAACGTTTCGTTAATTTTATTGGTATCACCAACACCAATAATTTTCCCATCTTTAACCGCAATAGCTTGAACTGATGGTTGAGCATCGTTCATGGTGATAATATTACCGCCGCTATAAATAGCATCAGCGCTAACAGTCGGGTCTTTTTCATTACATCCCATAATTAACAACGATGATATTAAGGCTGAGATAAGTTTTAATTGTGGAATTTTCATTGACTACATCCGTGTTAAGAATAATAAAAATATTAGTGACTACATACATATTGATAGCACTAAAATTTTTAAATACTTAAATTTATAGATGGGACAGTTAAATGTAGGCAATAATTTCTTGGTAATAAAGGCAGTTTGTGGCGAGAGTGATACAAAAAGCCAGATAATGTATCTGGCTTAAAGGTATATGAGGGTAGTTACTTATTATTTAAAGAAATAATTCAATATAAGTTAGTGACGCTGTACCAATTGCCAACCAAAGCACCACTCCTAATAATAAGGGTTTGTGTCCTGCATTACGTAGTTTATTAACGGTAATTCCTGATCCGATTAAGAATAAACATACGACTAATAAACGTTTTGAAGCATCAAAAATAAGGATATATGTTGAATGAAATTGTGGAACAAAATGAGCAATTAAAATAGCGAGGCAATAGAAGACAATAAAATAAGGTATACCAATTTTCTTACTATCACCTTTGAACATTAATGCACTGCCGAAAGCGACAGGAATAATCCATAACGCACGTGCGAGTTTTAACGTGGTGGCGGTTTTCAACGCTTCATCACCATAAGAGCCCGCAGCTCCGACAACTGATGATGTATCATGAATGGCAATTGCAGCCCAAGTACCAAAAGCATGCTGGCTCATTTCTAATAAATGACCTACCGCAGGGAAAAGAAACAGTGCAACAGCATTAAGTACAAATACAGTCGCTAATGCTAATGAAGTTTGATCATCACGGGCATTAATTGCTGGCGATACTGCTGCAATGGCACTACCACCACAAATAGCGGTACCAGCTGCGATTAAGTGACCAGTTTTTTTATCAAGCTTTAAAAAGTGGGTCGCTATCCAACCTAAAAACAAGGTAAAGAAGATTGAAGATATAATCAGTCCTAGCCCCTGACGACTAGCTTCAATTGCTTCATTTAAATTAATCCCAAAACCTAAACCAATAATGGAATATGACAAAAGTTTTTTTGTTAAGGCTGCAAGATTAAATTGAGTGGGCACTAAACCAAAACTAGCTAAAGTGAAACCTAGAATCAATGCTATTGGTGAACTAATGAAAGGAGCTAAACATATAACTGCGGCAATTATAAAAACAATATCTGCAGGTCTTAGGTTTCTAATCTTTTGATTTAATGTCATTTTTGTAGTTAAAGTCTGTTTATTTATGAGATCTTAAATTATACGCATGTCATTCTATTTCGTTTAGTTAAATATTTTGAAACGAGGGTTAAGAGTAATTTAATGTGTGCTTTTTACTTTTTTTTCCACGCTCCGTTACTATCTTGATAGAAATTTCCAGGTTGTGTTTTTTCTATTGCTTTATGATAAGCACGCTGTTTTACCTCAATAAGCGATAAATCATGGGATTGACTAATTGCGTGATAGGTATTTTGGCGGTGATTATTTACCGTCGTTACGAGATGGTGAATGTTAGCATTATTATCTAATTTGATGACAGCAATAAAACCATTTTTAGCTTCACCAACAAGTCCTTGTTGTTTGGCTTGTTGTAAGTTAATTGCAAAGACTGAATGGGAAAATAATAACGAGATTAGATAACAGCTAAGGATGATACGTTTCATAGAATATTATCCTGATAAAGAGAAGGTGAAAATTAAAATGTCGCTTTATTATCAAAGAGCTGCTCTATCTCTTTGTCTACTTTTATTTTTATTTCATGCTCAATTTTAACGTTAAGATTAACCTCTATCGGTTTATCAGATGTGGCTACTTGTATTGTGGGTGTGCATCCATTAAGCAATAACATAGTGATCATTATTGCTATGCTATAGAGAGTAGATAGAGGTAATGTTTTTTGCAAACGATTCATGATGATACCTTTAGGTGTTATTAGTGATTAAAATGCTCACTGATTTTTTGTTCGATTTCTGAAGCATTGATCATGTTAATTGTTTTAATGAGTTCAAGGATATTATCCTCAACGGCTAAGTTGATATTGATAGGGCGGCCGTACTGGAAATCAGGGTTATAGCCTTTAAGATGTGATTGCGTTTTTAATACACCATTTCTAGCGTAGTTAACTTTAATCGCGAGAGTACGATAATGATAATTTTTGAGGATCTCACTTACCACTAAAGGACTATGGTGACCGGCAGCTTTTACTTTTTTATCGATGACAGACCCATCAAGATAGCGTAATACACCGCCTGGATGACGAGATTGTAATACACCGCTATGGATCTCTGGTTTACCATCAACAATAGAGATAGGGATCGTTCCATCAAGGATCCCTGTGAACTCTATGCCTTCATGATCAATAAGATCCGTTATCTTATTAATGTTAAGTCCAAACACTGTCACTGGAATGGATGTTAAATTACGTAAGTTGGTACGGCTGATGCTATGTGCACTTAAACTGCCACCAAATAAATTGGCTGATATTCGATGTAATGTGTATTGGTCTGTTTGGGTATCAAGGTCGAGAATTAAGCTTGGCATTGTTAACGTTATTCCCGCTTTAACTTGTTGGGCAAATAAAGCCATCGGACGCAGCGTGCGAATACCATTTGGAGAGAACGCGACATAAAGGCTGCTATTAAGTTGGGTTATATCAATATTTCGGTAATTGCCTGAAAGTTGATCAGTGCTAATGTTAGCTGTTCCTGTTAGTTGGTTATTATCATCAATAATGAATGATGCGCTGGTGGTGATACTGCCATCAGTAATATCAAGCGGCAAAGATAGATTCGGGAAGTAATAGTTTTTTAAGCTATTTTTTTTCGTAAATACAATTGTTCGATGGTGTAATTTCACCTTGGTCTTCTTGGTAATTAAGTCTGCATTAACATCTACTTGCGCTAATATATCATCGTATGGATTAGCTAAGGTTGTTTCAACTTGTAGGGTGTTATTCGCTAAACGAAAATTACCATGAAGATTAGTCGGTGGCAGTAATTGCTTATGATTACGCTGCGCGGCTCCCATGGTAATTTTGAAATCACTAGAGAATGTAAGCGGGGCTGCTTTAAGGGGTTCTTTAGGCTCGACTTTTTTAGCCATTTTGGCTTTAGAGGTCGAGATGTCAGTTACTGCTGCTGTCACAGTATCGCTTTTAAATAATACTTCATGGTGTAATAAGAACTTACTGACATCAACATTCAACAACGCTTTATAGTCTGCAGGTTGTGATTTTTTTGTCGCCTGGTGGCGCGCATATAATTGAGCACTTAATTGTGCTTGCGTATTTTTAGGCTGATAAAGTGTTAATGCCAGCCGGTCTGTTTGTTTTTCAAAAATACCAATTAGCTGATTTAAACTGAAATCAATATTCTTACTATTACTGTTGGCTAAGGTTGGAATACCTTCAAATGTTAGTTTTTTTGCTTGAAAACGGGTTTGCTGGAGCTGTGAGATTAAATAATTATTAGCCCAGGTTGCCTTTACTTTTGAGCTAAAAAGAACCTTATCAATTTTACTGTCAACAATAGGTTGTAGGGTATTAATACTCGCATTAATGTTGGCATCAATATGACATTGGAGGTTGGGATACAGACAATTGAGATCATCGATAAAGAAATCAAATTCAGATTTTGTTTTGGCATTTTTAAAACGGATCGTCTCATTTTTATCACTCAATGCCACACGGAATAACTTATTTTGATAGTTGACATCAAAATTTATTTTACCATCACTGTTCATCTGAATATTAGCAACATGTTTCGGTGCATTATTACGACGAGTACTTTTCTGTTTAGAATGTAGAAATGGCGCGGCGAATGCGTATTTGTTGAGTTCAATCGTAAAAGAGGATGGTAATTCAATCCCAATAAGGTAATGCGCATCTACAATTTTGTTATCAATGACCATCGGTTGGGTGGTTTTTGATAAGCTGCTTACAACCTGTTTAGCATAAAAGCGTAATGGCCCATTTATTTTTGCATCAGGAACATCTTTTAATCCTAAACGGTCAGTAAATTCTTTGGTGTTTTTAAAGTTGGCATTGCAATTTAAGTATTGCGGTAGTGGTTGTTGAAAAATGATTTTAGCGTCGCAATTAAGATTATTACCATCACTGCGAGTCATAATAGTGTGTACGCGGGCATCCGTTTTCGATAAGTGGTGAATATTAACATCAAGTTGATATGGATTAGGAGCCAGGGCTTTACCTCGCACAATAAAACGAGCTTTAGTTTTGTCTGCTGTGGCAATATTTAAATCTTTGGCCTGCTGCTCTATTTTTTTGCGGGCTTGCTCTCGCTGTTGACGTTGTTGTTTATTTTTAGCCTTTTCTGCTGTTGTCTTATGAGAGGAGGTTTTGCTGCTATCTATATCCTCTGATGGAATAGGATTAGTAAGGGGCTGGTTGGGTGTTTTTAATGCTATTGAAGTGAGTGGTGTTTCTAAAATCACTTTAGCGTCAATTAATAAATCACCGTAAGTAAATGACTTTATTTTAAATTTATTAACGGGTAAGCGGGCAAGGTTTGCAATGGTTTGCCCAAGATGAAATCCTTTGCTGTCGATATCGGTACGATTAACGAATTCAGGTAAGTATTTAGGTTGTTCCAGTTTTGCTGTCTTAGCAATTAATTTCATTGTCGGTAGACTACGTTTGAGATCAAACGCTAACGATAATTTAGTGATAATTTGTTCAGGCAAAGTGTTATTAAGCGTTTCCCATTCAGGATGGAGTGACGCGATCTTGACCGAAACGGGTGTTTTGTCGCCTTTCCAAGCAATTGAAAATTGACTATCGATAAAGCGTAATGGGTAATGGGGCGATGGTTGATAATGGGGAAAGAATAGATTTAATCGTCCTTTGTCAGAATGGCCCGAGATCACCAGATGTGGACTATTGCTGATGGTGACATCAACCTGTTCTATAATTTGTGTGGCTGCAGGCTCTTTACCATCACTGTGTGCAGCAGAGGCTGTTACCTTACGGGCATGGGCATTAATGGCTAACGGAGATGAGAAATCAACAAATTTAAAAGTAGCATCAAAAAAGTGAATATACCGTAGGTAAATGTCTTGCTGTTTTAACATTGCTGTCGCAGCAGGAGAGAGTTCAATCTCATATTTCTTAGCGAAAAGCCGATAACTGCCTTCATCAAGGGAATTGTCCGGATCAATATTGTGTTTTAAAGAAAGATCATGGAAAGTGACATTGTAACTAAATGCCCGTAATGAAATTAGCTCAGCACGTACTTCACCATCATAGCGTAGTCCTTTAAGACCCGTAATTGTGATGCCATTAATACTGAGCCATATAAAACCAATAATCGGTACTAATAGTATGATCACCAATAATGATAAACCAACCTTGGTACCTGTATGTAACCGCGATGGCCGAGGACTTGCTGGTGGTGATGGCTCGGGATTGCGCGGGTTAGATTTCACTGCGATAGTTCACCTATTAATAAAATGATGATCCAATGGTAGCAATAAGTTGTGAAATTAACTTAAATAATAACCATTAGCTGTATATTTAGACATACAAATGATTCTATCATTGGAATGTTGTCGACAAAAATCATTCAATAACATTTGACCGTAAAATGACTAAATATGCTTTTGGTTGCAAAAAATACGGGGTTAGACTTGGCGATTTGAATGTCTATTCATTTAATTGTCTATTCATTTAATTGTCTAAATAATAAAGCCAGCCTTTGTGAGTAGTTGAAAATATAGTTTGGCATTGACGCTGCTGCTGTTGACGTTGTGCTAAGGGGAATGAATCAAATAAACGCTGATAACGGTTGGGGTTACTACCGTAGACTAAACATAAAACATGCTGATAGCGCTGTGGAGTAAGACCATGTTGTTGAATAAAGTGATTAGTGCTAAGCGTTGAGTTATTAAGTTCATGTATACTGAAAAAACGACCTGAATTAATCGCAATTTCATCTCCTCGGTCGACATCATTAAGCAGTAAAATAGTGACAAAATTATCGACAGTACTTTCGCTGTTACCTAATACAGGGATAGCTCGATCAAGAATAAACGCATGTCCGATTTGATGCAGTAACGTTACTAATAACGCATCGGCTGTCGCTTGATAACGTTGCTGTTGGGTAGGGTAAATACCTGTATCACGAATATGCTGTAATAGCTGAGTAATGTAGTGGTAAGGAATCTGAATTTGTTGTTGGGTGGAATTATAATCAGGCCCCTTAACACTTCCAAATATAATCTCTAAACTAGGTGCGAAAATATAACGGGTTTGGCTCAATTGTTTAATGGTTGTCAGAATAGATGAGTGTTGAACAATATCTTTTGCTTGCTGTTGTTGTAGGTTAACGGGGGGAATAAAAACAAAGTTGACGGTAGCAACAGGATCTAACGCTAAACCATATTGCCCGCCGGTTGGATGCTCAGTGCCAGCATAGCTTAAATAACACATTGTTAGGTACAGAAAGCCGCATAGAAGCTTTATTAGAGGCGATAAACGTGAAGGTTTTGTATACGCTGGTTGATTAAAAGTGAGATCATGTCTATTCACGTTACCACCTCATTACTGCTATAGATGTATCATTATTGATAATTATAGCATTACAGCAGCATTGACTTATTTTTGTTAGGATTCAATAAAATGTATTTATTAAATCATAAGCTTACCCTAACTTAACAAATGAAGCTTTAAACTTAAAATAAAGTTATCCATACGTAAAAATTATAACTTATTAATTTTACTAAAAGTAAGTTGATAATAATTGACTGTTTATTGCTATATGTTGTCACTATATCTAGATGCAAAAGGGGTAGGTAGGCGTAGTATTGCATACCAATAATTATACTTTATAGAAAATAAATATGCCTCACAAGCTTAGTAAGGGTAAAGGCCCAGTATTGTTGATCGCTGGAATATTGTTAATTGCAGCTACTCTTCGAGGAACAATAACAGGTATAGGTCCTATTCTAGACTTTGTCTCTCAGACTCTTAATTTATCAGCGACACAAGCAGGGATGCTCACCACATTGCCTTTGTTAGCTTTTGCTATTTTCTCGCCAATATCTTCTGGTCTAGCAAGAAAGGTGGGACTTGAACCCTCATTGATGTTAGCACTCGTGCTAATGACTATAGGTGTCATTGTTCGTTCTGCTGGTTCAACTACCATGCTCTTTTTGGGGACTTGTATTATTGGTGTAGGTATTGCTATAGGTAATGTATTGTTACCAAGTTTGCTAAAAAGAGATTTCCCAACTCAAGTGCCGACATTAACAGCTGTTTATGTACTTGTCATGGGTATTGGTTCAACTATTAGTTCTAGTGTCGCTATTCCTTTATTTTATTTATCAGACAAACTACATATTACCGCTATTCCAAACTGGGCATTTTCCCTTGCTGGTATCATCATTTTTCCTGTGATAGCTATCTTAGTATGGTTACCACAATTGAATAGACATACTCGTCCATCGGCAGATACCGCAGATATTGATAGCCATAGTTATTTATGGCGTTCAGCTGCAGCTTGGCAGGTGACAATTTTTCTTGGTATTAATTCGTTTATTATGTATATATTTATCAGTTGGTTACCAAGTATTCTAACTCATAACGGCTATACAGAAAACCAAGCGGGTTATATTGAAGGTATTCTCCAATTTTCAACAGCAGTGCCAGCATTAGTACTTATTCCACTAATGGTAAAAATGAAAGATAAGCGTGGTATAAGTGTAGTAATGGCGCTACTCACATTTATTGGTATTATCGGACTATTATTCGCCCCTGAACATGCTGTTATATGGGTTGTTTGTATTGGTTTCGGCTGCGGTGGTGGTTTTATTCTTGGTCTATCTCTAGTCGGTATCCGTACTCATAATGCACAACAAGCTGCAGTATTATCTGGTATGGCCCAATGTATGGGTTATCTACTAGCAGCAACAGGCCCCATTGTTTTTGGTTTCTTACATGAGAGAACGGGTAGTTGGCATGCACCATTATTAATGGTATCTAGCTTCTGTATTATATTAATTGTATTAGCATTATTTGCAGGTCGTTCACATGTCATTGTTCGGACTAAGGATGGTAAAGATATCGTTATCGATGACACTAAAAAGCAAATTGAATCTTATTAAGATATAGATAAAAGCGGTTAAATATTTAAAAAAATCACAGCAGATAACTGCCCAACTAAAGATATCATTGGGAATAAATAATATCTTTGGAGGTAAAAGGTAGCGCTGTAAACCACGCACTGCAGCATTAATAACCACCAATGATGCAGTGCGTGTAAATTTTTATTTGATGGCTATTTTAATGGTAATAGCATATCAACGACACCATCAGCTATTTGAACATCAATTTCAAAGCCCATTTTTTGCGCTAATGTGATCATGCCACGGTTGCTTGGCATCGTCATACCCGTAAGCGTAGATAACCCTCGCTGTTTGGCATAATCAATCAATTTGGTCATCAAAATACCACCTAAACCTGTGCCCTTGATATCTGAACGCACTAAAATCGCAAATTCAGCTTCTTTATTGTCAGAATCTGATAATGCGCGCGCAACGCCGATAATCATGCCATCATAAACCGCAACAAATGCCATTTCACGGTCATAGTCTATCTGAGTAAATTTAGCTAAGGCCTCATGATTTAGTTCGCCGATATCAGAGAAAAAGCGCTTATATAAATCTTCTTCTGATACCTGACTAATAAACGATTTATGGGTGGGTTCATCTTCGGGTAAGATCGGACGCAGCAATACCTGTTTACCGTCTTTTAACTGACATAATTGTTCGTATTCTTTAGGATAAGGACGAATCGCCAATCGTTGCTGAATATCACCATCAAAGATTGCAATATCCATCGAGGCATCAATAATTGTTAGTTCATCACCAGAGACGAGTAAGGGATGAATATCAAATGCATTGATTTCAGGGCAATCAATGATCATCTGTGAAATCGTAACCAATAAGCGACACAAAGCAGGAATAGATATTTTCTCTAAGCTACTGCGTTGTTTGATTTTGTGACGTTTGAGAGCGTTGATCACCATATAACGCGCCAATGCCATATTTAACGGCGGTAACGCAACCACGGCATCGCGGCTAATATCCCAATGTATAGTTTCTTCACCAAGCATGATCACTGGCCCAAATACTGGATCGTTATACATGCCAATTCGTAATTCTTGCGCTCCTGAGCGATCAGCCATACGTTGGATCAATAATCCATCAATACGCGCGCTAGGATAGTGTAATGCGACGCGAGAAAGGATCGCATCAGCAGCGTTAGCAACTTCGTTAGCATCTCGTAGGTATAATACCACCCCGTGAATCTCGGATTTATGGCGAATATCAGCTGAGCGTAATTTCACTGCGACGGGATAACCGATTTGTTCTGCAATATGTACAGCTTCTGCAGCATCGGAAGCTATCCATGTTGGAAGAGTGGTAAAGCCATAGCTTTCAAGTAATGGGCGTATTTCATGGGTTTCGAGATGATGGCGATTTTGGCGCAGCAATTGTTGTATTTCACTACGAACATAATGAGGGTCAGCCGTGATTTCACCAAAAGATAGTGGTGTTTCCATTAATTGGCGTTGGTTACGGCGGTATTCGACTAAATGCATGAAAGCCGATATTGCACTTTCAGGAGTACGATAGGTGGGTAAATGCGCTTGGGTAAAAATAGAACGAGCTTCGGCTGCTTCATTTTCACCAGACCAATTAGTAAGGACATTAAAGCGCTGACTACGCGAATGCTGGTGGAGAGTGTTAGTCACTATTTGGGCAGTTTGGGTACTATTGGCGATAGCGGAAGGGCTGTGCATGATAAGCAGCGCATCAAAATCATCACTATCAAGTAAAATATTAAGGACTTGTTGATAACGCTCGATATTAGCATCACCCATAATATCAATTGGGTTTGCTTGCGGCCAGTATGCGGGTAATACGTGAGATAACTTGTTAATTGTCTCTGCACTTAGTGTTGCTAATTTTCCACCACGATCAGATAGCGCATCTACGGCCATAATGGCAGGACCGCCACCATTGGTGAGAATAACCAGTCGTTCTCCTCGTAATGGAACTGAATGCGCTAAGGTTTCAACCGCCGCAAATAGATCATGGGTGGTATGAACGCGTAACATACCTGAACGACGAATGGCGGCATCGTAAACTTCATCAAGGCCAGTTTCACCTGATGTATGAAGCAATGCAGCTGAGCGCCCAGCCATTGTACGGCCACTCTTTAACACTAAGATGCGTCTATTTCTCGCTGCTGCACGGGCTGCTGACATAAACTGCCTTGCATCTTTGATACTGTCTATATAGAGCAAAATAGCGTCTGTTTTAGTATCTTGACTTAAGAAATCAAGTAGTTCAGCAAAGTTAATATCACAAGCATCTCCAAGTGATATAAAAGTCGAAAAGCCGATTTGTTTATTTTGAGCCCAATCTAAAATAGTGGTACATACGGCCGCTGACTGTGAAATAAAGGCGATATTACCTTTATTGGCAGGGATAGGAGACACTGACGCATTAAGGTTAAGCCAAGGTAGAATAATCCCTATACTATTTGGACCGACAATACGCATATTATAGCGCTGGGCATTGACTAACATCTGTTGCTGATAGTTAACGGCTTTATTCTTTGTAGTCGTTATTGTCATATCTGCAGCAATGACAATAACTGCTTTTACGCCTTTTTCTCCAAGCTGCGTAATAATCTCGGGCCCATACTCTGCGCGAGTACAAAGAATCGCAATATCAGGGGTAATAGGCATTGCATCTATACTGTGGTAAGCAAGGATCCCTGCTACAGAGGTATACTTGGGGGTGACAGGGATTATAGGGCCATTAAAACAACCTGTTAACAGATTACGAATCACAATATAGCCAATCCGTTGTGGATTATTCGATGCGCCAATTACTGCAATACTATTTGGTTTTAAAAAAGCCGCAATGTTACTCATAAGCTAATCCCTCATTTAATACTGCTTACTACTTTATATTTAAATATTTAAGAAGCGTTTTTTTTATAAAGATAATGTGATCTAAAAGATAATTGAACGTTTTATGCTATGCCTAAAATAAAATGTTTATTCGTATAAGTAATAATCAATTAATTATGTTAATAATACAGTAACTATTGTATTGATAATGTTGTGAATATGTGTATTACTAATGTTTATTGCTAAAATTTCAGGTGCTAGATAGAAATATGATCAATGATTTATACTTTAAATATCAACCTAGATACTATAATGGTGAGATATCCTCTTATGAGGCATTACTGAGAAGTCATATTCAGAACTTCAATGTTGAGGAATTTGTCTGTTCTATTGAATGTGCTGCTAGTTTTGATCTCGAGATTATTCGTAAAGTCCTTCAAGATAGAAAATCATTATCGATTGGTGATGATGTTTCTATTTCATTAAATATATCTATTGCAAGCCTCCTTGATGATTATTTTCTTGATGAATGCTTGGGTATTTTTGAATACGAGAAAAATATAACATTAGAATTAACTAATCATGATCAGACTGATGATTTTGATAATTTACAGAATTCAATATTATGTCTTAAAAACAAAGGTGTAAAATTTGCACTTGATGATTATGGCAAAGGATACTTTAATACTGATATATTTTTATATCTCGATGTTGATTATATAAAATTAGATAGAAGATTGATTAGAAATATAGAGCATAATTATATTAGTTATTCCGTATTAAAATCAAAATACGATCATATTGTTAATGTTGTAAATAAAGTTGTTATTATTGAAGGAATTGAAACATTTGAGCAATTTAACTTAGTTAAAGAGTTTGGTGATATGTTTTATCAAGGATTTTACTTTTCAAAAGCTATAACTGCAGCTGAAATACAAAAAACAGAACCTATACTGAATTATAAAATAAATGTTAGAAAACAATTTTCATTGAAATTAGATCAAGCTATTTTCGATTTAAATCGATCACAAGATCCTAAAAATGTACAACAAGCAATAGAGAATATTAAAAGTATAGATAAATATAATATTATTGGGTTAACGTCAAATACCTTTGATTTATACTCTGAACGACAAAGGATTAATAAAAATTATCGAGAAATCATAAAAAATAAAACAAGCTCACATTTTATGTTAGCTGCTTTAGTTGTATGCGGTAGTGATGGTGCGGTAGTTATTCGTGATAAAGATGGTAATGTTATTTTTAATAATGATCATTTTATCAATTATATTGGTATTGATTTAGTTGGGATGCCAGTAGAAGAGGCTTGCGAAAAAGTAGCGGATTATCGTACCTGTTTAAATGTTGATAATGAATTATTACTGAGTGATTCATGTTTTATGATGTCAGATGAGGTTATTGAAACAAAAAATGGTAGCGAATTAGTTCATATATATAGGCAGAAAGTCTCTAATTTTGGTCAACATTTTGTTATTTGTTCTGTTTATGAAGCTACCGATACTATCATTATTGATGAGCTTACTAATTGTTACCAAAAAAACTATTTATCATCAAGTTATATGAATCAACATAAGGTTTTGGTCTTTGTTGATTTAGATGGCTTTAAAGAGATCAATGATAGTTTTGGCCACTATATCGGTGATGAAGTTTTACGAGATTTTTCATTAACGATGAAGGATATGCTACGCGATGCAGATGTAATGGTTCGTTTTGGTGGCGATGAATTTGTAATTTTGTTAAATAGTCATGTGATAAAAAATGTTAAGCAGCGAATAGAGCAATTAAGACAAAGTATAGAATATTATTTTAATAAAAAAGATACTCAGTTAAGTTTTTCTTATGGAATTGCGTCTTTACAAGATGGTGTAGAGCTAGCACTTAAGCGAGCAGATACTGCTATGTATAAAGAGAAGTCATTAAGAAAAAAACAATTAAGAGTTGTATGATTATTTTTGTGTAATTTGAGTTTTTGAATAAATTCGTATTTAGTTAGAAATAGTTAAATAATACGCACATGGCAATTAACCATCCCTTTTTGGTATATGTATAGGTTTGTTACAAATTCTATTAGTGATTAGTGATATTTTCGATTATGCTTCTCTAAAATACTAAAAAGAATAAATTTTAATGCTATCCGATTGCTATTTTAATTTTCAACCTCGATATTATAACGGTGAAATATCTTCCTACGAAGCTTTATTAAGAAAAACTGAAGCTGAAATTGAACGCTATATAGAAAGTATAGCTGATCATGTTACTTTTGATTTGGCTATTATTGATTTTGTTATTAAGCGTCGTTCGCAATTAGTTAATGGAGAAAAGATACAACTAGCAATTAATATCTCTATTGCCAGTTTACTTGATGATGAATTTGTAAAAACATGCCATAAAATATTTGAACATGAAAAAAATATAATTTTAGAACTAACTCGACATGATGAAACTAATGATTTCACACGTATTCAAAATGTAATAAAGCAATTGAAAGATAAGGGTATTCAATTTGCGCTTGATGATTATGGTAAAGGTTATGCTAATAGCGAATTGTTTTTACATCTTGATGTCGACTATATTAAGTTAGACAGAAAAATGATTAAAAACATTGATCAAAGTTATGTCGCTTATTCATTAGTTAAAACAACGTATGAAAAGATCGCTAAAGTACTTGGTAAGCATATTATTGTTGAAGGTGTAGAAACGTTTGAGCAATTTAATTTACTTAAACAACTAGGAGATATGACTTATCAAGGATTTTATTTTTCTGAACCACTTAATATTATAGATATAAAACCGACCAAGACGAATTTTGATATTCAAAAAATGGATACTCAATCATTTTGTAATTTACTTGATCAAGCTATTTATGATATGAATCGAGCGCCTAATCCTCAGGCTATTAGGGCTGCAATTAATCACCTCATTAAAATTGATCGTTATAATATTATTGGGATTACTTCGAATTTTTTTGATGTTTATAATGAACAAAGTAGAATTAATAAAAATTATAATGAATTACTTGAGCGTAAGAGTAGTTCACATTTTTTATTAGTTTCTTCATTAATAAGTACTTGTGATGCGTTAGTTATCATTCGTGATAGTGAAGGGAATGCTATTTATAACAATGATAACCATATTAATTATTTAGGCGTTGATCTTGTTAATTATACTGCAGCGCAAGCGTGTGAATTATTTCCTGATTATCGAACCTGTATTGATTTAGATAATGAGTTACTTAATAGCGATACCTGTTTTATTGTATCGAATGAAACTGTAGAAACAGAAAATGGTAAGCAGTTTTTTCATGCCTATCGACAGAAGATAACTCACTTTAATCAAGCATTTATCATTTGTAGTGTCTATGATGCTAACGACAGTATTAATATTGATGATCTAACGGGTTGCTATCAAAAAAGCTATTTAGAATCGACTTATGTTCGTGCTTACCAAACTTTAGTTTTTATTGATTTAGATGGTTTTAAATCAATAAACGATTTATATGGCCATAATAAGGGTGATGAAGTGTTACGTGATTTCGCCCAAACCATAAAGAAGATGCTACGAGAGCGAGATGTTATTGTTCGTTTTGGCGGCGATGAATTTGTTTTATTGTTAGATAAAGCTTCAATGTTAAGTGTACAACAACGAATAGATGATATTCGCAGTAATATTGAAGCCTATTTTTTAGCAAAAAAATTATATTTAAGCTTTTCTTATGGAATTGTTGATATTGGTGATTGTATAGATAGCGCTTTAAATAAAGCAGATGAAGCGATGTATAAACAAAAATATGAGCGTAAACAATAAATAATAAAAAGAGATCATTTGATCTCTTTTTTTGCTGGTGGACTATAAGTTGGTGTGGCTTAGAGAATAATAAGACAATTACACTTGGTAACGGCTCTTATCACCGATATCAAAATGTAGCGGCATGCGCCATTTACTAAAGGCGGCATATGCAAGTAATGCTGCACCTACTATGGCAAGACCAATTGCGGCATTAGCGACATTAAAAACTAAACAGAACCAAAACCCAGCTAAAGCAACGGGGGTCAGTAACAATATTTTGACTTTGAAACAGAAATATTCCTTTATAGATAGTGCGCTAAAGACAAATAAAGCTGCTCCCAATGCTAATGGCTGCCATAATCCAGACATAAACCAAATTGCCGAAAATAATCCTGCTCCTTGGATTAACCAGCGGAAACGTTTGTCATAGATGTGTACTGTTGTTGATGCCAATAAAGCAACCATTACAAGGAAAGGGGTAGCGGCTTGGGTTTCTGTACCGATAACCGCCATGATAATAGCAGCGAGAGTGAATGCAGAGCGATATAGGATAACTGTTAGTTTATCGAGTATGTCAAGTTCGCATTTAATGTGTGGATCAGCCATTGAAGCTCCTAGGTAGTGGCAGAAAAAGAATAATAAAGAATATGAGTCATATTATTGTTAGCAAAACAATATTTATTGTGATCAGGGTAACATAAATGCCTTTCGATTGATCTATCGTTATGAACAGTTTGATCCTAATCAAAAGCTACGGCAAACTATTGCTAACTATTTGTCATTTAATTGTTTTTATCATTAATGTACTGAATATTTTGTTTGAAAAAGTGAGAATGAAATGAAGAAAATTATTGCATTGGGCCTGCTATCCAGCTTAGTGGGTTGCGCTCAATTAATGCCACCCAAGACACCATTGCAAACTCCAATTGAAACAATTAACACCACTAAAACAGCTGAACCATTTGTTGAGCCTATTATTGTGGCTGAATTAGATTCATCAGTTAAAACCGATCCTCTTTATCAGTCGATTGATTCAATCGCAGTTAGTGAGCAAGAGATTAAGGAACAGCCCGTTACAGATACAGAGGAAGGTACAGTAGCAGCAGATAATACAGCAGCCAATGAGGTGACTACCGATGATGTACCAACTGAAACGTCAGCAACTGAGCCAAGTACTCAATCCGCAACAGATAATGCAGCAGCAACTGAAATAAGTGCTAACCCTACAGCAGATACTGTAGCAGCAGAGACAGCCATCGCACCCGCACAAACGACTGTTGGTGATGATGCAGCAGTGGAGCCATCATCAGTAGCAGAAGCAAGCAGCGACGATGTTTATAAAACAGTAGATATGCATGGTTATAGCATTCAAGTCACAGCATCAAGAGATGAGCATTCATTAGCAACGTTGTTATCGTCATTAGAGAGTCAACAACCAGCTTGGATAAATAAAAAAATGTTGAATGGTAGTCAGGTATATACATTGTTACTTGGCCATTATGCTAATTATGATCAAGCTAAAGCTGCTTTAGTATCGTTGCCTCAAGCAGTACAACAAAATGGCGCGTTTGTGCGTAATTTCTATGATATTGAACATACTCGCTCTCCTCAATTGAAGCAGTTACAATAATTCAGTGAGTATATAAGCGGTGGTTAAATCACCATTTGCAGCACAAACTTAGCATGATTTAAAAATAATTCACGATATGATGGGGTAGAGGGTACATTCACCTTACTTTTTTGATTACTATATTCAGCAGTGAATGCCTTGCTATTTTCGGCCTTGGTAGTATCCAAGGTCTTTGTGATCTGCATTGTATTGTGATTGGTATAATTAAGGAACGATAATGAGTTCTATCCATGTTTTATTATTATGCGGTGGCGGTAGCGCTGAGCATGAAGTTTCTCTTGTGTCTGCAAACTTTATTGAACAGCAATTAAAAGCGATTGATGGCGTTAGTTATACACGTGTAGAGATGACCAAAAATGAGGGCTGGTTAGATGCAAACCAACATCCTTGCGAATTGAATTTGGATAAAACATTGTCCGTTGTCGGTGAGCAACGTATCTCGATTGATTACGTGATCCCTTGTGTGCATGGTTTTCCCGGCGAAACAGGGGATTTGCAATCATTATTTGATTTAGCAGGTTTACCTTATTTAGGTTGTGGCGCTGAAGCCAGTACAAACTGCTTTAATAAAATCACCACTAAGTTATGGTTTGATGCGTTAAATATTCCAAATACACCATATGTTTTTCTTAGTGAAAACACTGAAGAAGCTCACCAACAAGCTCAAGCTGCACTGAGTAAGTGGGGGAAGGTATTTGTTAAAGCTGCGTGTCAGGGCTCCTCTGTAGGTTGTTACAGTGTGACTGATACAGAGCAGTTACGCGTTGCTGTTGATAATGCGTTTGGCTATTCAAATCAAGTTCTGATTGAGAAAACAATTAAGCCGCGTGAGCTTGAAGTTGCTGCTTATCAATTTGGTGATCAATTGATTATTACCAAGCCAGGCGAAGTCTCTTGTCCTGATGATAAGTTTTATAGTTACGAAGAAAAATACAGCACTGATAGTTTATCAACAACTCAAGTTGAAGCTCGTAATTTAACCGCAGAACAGGTTGATGCTATTCAGCATTATGCACGTAAGGCTTTTGAGCAAATGAAGCTTAAAGACTTATCTCGAATTGATTTTTTCTTGAGTGAAGATAACGAGATCTTATTAAATGAGATCAATACCTTCCCTGGAATGACACCTATTTCAATGTTCCCTAAAATGCTGGAAAATTACGGTCATAGTTTTACTGATTTTATTGAATTAGCGATCAAAAACGCCGTTAAATAAATATTATAAGCTCCGCGATTATCAAGCCAACCGATATAGGTTGGCTTTTTTATGGCTGCTTTTATTTATTATTTTTGTTAGCGAATTTTTTCAAGGTATTATCACGCTTAGCGCGTTGGCCAATATATTGTGCTGGCATAGCAGGGCTTCGCCAACGGCCTTGATGTTGAATTTGATGGACTGATAGCCCAGCATCAGCTAAATCTTGGCTGGCGCCTACTCGTGGTGATTGACCTGAAAATATTACATCAGTAGGGAGCTCCAACTCTTGGCTTGCTCGTCTGAAAATACGATAAATAGAGGAGTGGTCGAGAGGATTGTCACCAATATTATTATGTCTATCTATACGCCGAAAAACAAAACCGTTATCGATCATTGATAATGTCAACCAACGGTTGATAGCTTGAGAGGCTATATCACTTAGTGCAATTAAATTATCATTGACTGAAAGAGTAATTAAGCCATCTTGCGCGACGTCAATATCATTGACGGTTAATGCTGTCACTTCGGAGCGTTTAAGCATTGCCTCAAAGGTTATTGCCCAAATAGCCATATCACGAACATCTTTCGCTTTGGTTGATAGCATAAAGGAGTCAAGGAGACCGTGTAAGTGATTATCACGAAAGCCGTAGGCATTGGTATAATCATCATGTTTATCAAGACGCTGTTTATGCATAGCGAGCTTTATTTCATTGCTTAAACAGGGATTAGGTAATGCATGGCAACGATGAACTAAACCAATAGTGACAATGTAACGTTTAAGGCTGGCTAATTTACGTGTTTGTGCCATTTTTTCTATATATCGATGAACAATCTCTGCGGATGCGGGCAGCGGTGAAGAGTTGTGCTGTGAGCAAAACAGTACAAAGCTATTCCAATCATTTTTAAAAGCGACTAGCGTATTCTTAGCGTATTGTTGCTGTGTTAATCGTTGCCAAATAGTTATTGAGTCTGCAATGCTGGAAAAATCCGCAATACTAGCGTTACGTACTATTTCATCTTCAATAACAGTAATCTTCTTTGCCATAATCACACCTAATGCACTATAACTTTATGTTATTTTAATCATAACAATGATCATCGTAAAACAAAAGAATAATCACAAAAAGCTAGCTTAGCTATCCAAGTGTTATTACTATATAGCTAGTTAAGATAATAATTGTTAAATAGTGTGGCGTTTTAATGAGGCAGGGAATAGACAATGAAAAAACGCATTTTTCACCGTGGTTATGTCATTGAAAATAGCACTGGATTAACGTCTGACTGGAAAGCTGTCATTAATGGGCATGCGGTTCAAGGTATGTTAATTAACATTAAAAAAAGCGTGAATTGGTGGTGTGATACTAAAGCTTTTATGCCACCAGAACGGTTTAACATTGCTCGAAAGACGGACGCATTATCATCCAGTTCTGAACATTATCGCGGTATAGTGTTAAAAAATGATAATGGTAAAGCTAATGAATGGTATGCAATAGTACGGGGTCAGTTACTCAAGGGCGATATTATTTCAATTAAAAAGTATTTAGATAAAATTATTGTATCTTAAAAAGCAGTGCCTATAGTTACAGGCACTGCTTTTTTAATTAGTTTAGCAATTAATCATCATCATCACTTTTTGATACGTCAACTAGATATTTTCCGTCAAGCCAGTTACGACCAATCAGTAATTTATACTCTAATTTTTTACGGTCGCGTAGGTTAACTGGGATTGCATGACTCTTACCGTTCCAGATTAAATCCATGACAACAGCATAGCGGCGTTCAACACCTTGAGCGTTGCGTATTTTACTAATTTTAATTATTTTTCCTGTATGTGTTTCTTCTTGTCCTTGTGCATTTGCTGTTTTGAAACTGATCATTTTTCCTAGATTTTCACGCCAGCTTTCTTTGTTATTAGATGGATTATTATTTCCATTAATGACATGTAAATCGTAAGCATTAATAGAAGTTGTATTTGCACCTGTGTCGATACGTGCTTTAAAATCCATGTTAAGATCTTTAACGTGAATAGTTTCAACAGGACCGACAATGTATTTTCCATTACATTCATTGGCTGCGTAGCTCATGGTTGATACTGTTGCAGCTGCAATTAACATGGCAGACATAAAAACTTTTTTCACATAAACTCCTGATATTCTTAGCTCTTCAACATAGATAATAGACTGAGTCGTGGTAACTATGTTCAATTTTATGTAAAAATTATTAAACGGTATCAATCTAGTGGATAAACAGTTGCTTTTCAATTGCTTCAAAACAAGTTTGTGTTTGGTTAAATTGGATTGTATTAAATCCAAGCTTTGAGGCTATTTTAATATTTTCGCTATTATCATCAATAAATAGGCTTTCTTGTGGGCTCAGTTGATAACGCTGACACAACCGTAAGAATATCTCTTGCTCTGGTTTCATTACTAATTCTTTGCCTGAAACTAATCCACCATCAAAAAATGAAATAAAATGATGTTTCTCATAAAGCGTATCAAAAAAAGCGCTACACATATTAGTAAGATAATAAAGAGAATAAGGCTGCTCAGTTAATTGATGAAACAGTATTTCAGTTTGTTGTATTTTTGTTAGGCTTAGTTGGATATGAACTATAAATTCTTCTATACGCTGAGGGGAGATCTGTGTGCGAGCTGAAAATTTGGGGATCACTTCGGCAATAAGCATCGTACCACGATCAAGTGATAGCCAATCAGAGTGTTGAAGGACATCACGCAGTAATATTTCTCGTTCTGGTTGTGATGTGGTGAAGCTATTAACGATTTGGAGTGGGTTCCACTCAAATAGTACTGCACCAAAATCAAAAATCACATTACGAATCATAAGATGTTCCGTTAGAGTACCATTTATTGATAGTATTGCTTCATGAGCATTTCGCAAGATTGATATGCTAACTTTTAATGGTATTCACACAATCAAGCAACCAAGTGAGATATATTACACAATGAGTGATAATAACCGTTTAGTTTTCTCAACCGAAACCGGTCGCATCAAAGAAGAAAAAACCCAGCCAGTACGCCCACAAGGTGATGGCATTGTCCGTATTCAACGTCAGACAAAAGGTCGTAAAGGTAAAGGGGTTTGTATCGTTTCAGGGCTTGATGTTGAAGATACCCAGTTGAAATTGATTGCAGCAGAATTGAAAAAAGTATGTGGCTGCGGTGGTTCAGTAAAAGATGGAACAATTGAAATTCAAGGTGATAAGCGTGATGTAATAAAAGCGCATCTTGAAAAGAAAGGTCATACAGTTAAATTAGCTGGCGGCTGATTTATGGAATAGCGTTTTAATGATTTATTATCATTGAACTGTTTAATTAGGCAATAACGTTAAAGTTATTGCCTAAATTTTATTTCTATTCTGGACATCCATCATTAATCATTTGTTGAATATGATCGCCGTAGAAAGCGGCAGCTCCATCCCAATTAGTCGGATCTTCAGGTTGTGGCGGCATCGTCTGATTTGCGGCATTACGTAAAATATTACAATACCCACCAGATAATGCACCTATTTCATGACAACTAGCACAAGCACCATCACCTAATTCACTATGTGCAGCAGGATTACTCCAGTTTGCTTGTGTAGATATCGGCTGATAACGAACATCAGGGTTGATATTATAATCATCTGAAATATCGAGATTAGTCTCTGGATGGATTAAGAATACATTTTTACCGCGATGGCATCGTGTACAATTCTCTCCTAAAGAATTACCATTTTTTATATCGCTTATCTTAAATGTTAAATCAGTTCCACCTTTTATACGTTGTCCTGTTTCTTTACTCAGGTTATCCCAGAAACATGCCTTGCCAGTGGTTTTACTTTGGCAAATAATGCCGAGCAGTGATATTTCATTAATACCTTCCTCTGGTCTTATATCCCATCGAGGGAGAGCAATGCATGATCCCTGAACTGTCGATGATTCATATGCCCAGACTTCAGTTTTATCATTCTCGAGGAAATCAATGTTTGCAACCCCCCGATACTGCCATAATGTTGATCCCCAGTCGGGTGGAATTGGCACATCATTTTCTCGACAAGTATCAATATAATTATCGGTTTCTTGTGGAGGAATTAAGATTAAATGGCTTAGTAAAGATCGTTGAGAAAGTAAATCAAGGATCCATTGGTAATCTGTTAAACGAGAAATGGGGAACAAGCTATGTGTGTGATGTCTAAATAAACGAAAAGGTGGGAAATATTTATCTTGTAGTTGAGGTTTTATTGAACTGATCATCGCATCTAGTAAAACATTTTGGAAAAGTACTTTTTCAATATCAGTGGGCTGTTTTATATCCGTAAAGTTTGAATGTAACTCTTTAAACATAGCTCGCTGTTCTTCATTCAAATTAGAATTAAGCTCGTTTATTAATCCATCCTGCAATAATAATACCTGATTTTTGTTTATTTTTAGTTCATTGCCACCAGCATCATAAAGTAATCCGTAATAACCATCTGAAATATCAGTTATTTTTAATATTGGTTCTGGTAGTGGTTCTATTTGGGGAAAATCCGTTTCAATGTCATTTGGTATTTCTTTGTTGTCATCAGAGCTATCACCACCACATCCAAAAAAGAATAGTGAAGACAGCACAACCATTAGTGAGCATATTTGCATTATTCTTACTCAGTTACTAAATAATCTAAGTAAAAAATTGTAGCCACTTATCACAGAGTTGTTTTTCAGAGTTGAGAATTAGGAAGTATTAGACGGTAAAATGATTATTATGCCCTTAAAATAGATAAACCTTAATAGATATAGCAAATCAAACTCAGATTAAGAATTTTTTCAGTATATCAGTACTAAGATTCATCTTTTTAAGGGATAATAATTGACGACTATTCAGAACATGACGAACACAGGCAGTAGTTGTTCATGGTTTTCAAAAAATACAATCCCATTTGATGGCCTAATTCGTAATCGTGATTAAGCGCATTGATATCACTGCCAATAAGCTTAGATTCTAAGACCTTATGCGGATAAATTTCATAAATATTGACATCATCAGGTGGATTATTGATGAAGTTTTCACTTTCATTGTATTTTTGTTCATGTAACAACAACATATCAATTAATGTTGCAGCTTTAGTATGCGTTAGTCCACGCTTTAGTTTTTTAAGCCATTGATGATTTGCTGTCATTCCAACAGGATTGGTACGAATAACAACAATATTTTTGTAACCACGCTCATAAGCTTCTTTGGCTGGAATAGGCTCATGAAGACCGCCGTCTACCCAGTAATGGTCATCTGAATAAATTGGTTGTCGGTTTAATAGGGGAATGGCACAGGAGGCTTTTAATTTTTGGTCCCAATCCTTAGCATTAAGATCAAAAAAACCTGCTTTATTGTGATCTAGCCCTGATGCTGTTGCTAAGACTGTACGGTTAACCATATTTTTTCGACCAGTATGCCAGTCTAATTTTAATTTAGTTTGGGTTTGCTCTATTAACCAATCAAGATTCATGCCACCACGAGCTGTAAATAATTTAGCATAACTAAAAAACTCACGGGTTGTTGTTATTTCAGTAATAACTCGGTAAGCATGTTTACGTTGTTGACAAATATAAGATGCAATATTTAGAGAGCCTGCGGATGTACCAATTAATAATGAAAAAGGGTTGAAATCATTTTCAAGAAAAGCATCTAGAACACCAGCAGTGAATATTCCTCTTTGGCCACCGCCTTCGGTAACTAAAGCGATATCCGTTATATTATTTTTTTTAAAAAATAACGGCTCAATATTATTTTTGCAATAAGAGATATGTTGTCCTCTCATAATATTTATCTCCAACTTATATTTTAATTGTTATGAGAGAAAAAATTCGCTGACATATCATGACTAAAATATGCCAGCGATAAATTAAGCAGCACGTGCATTAACTGGAAGATCTGTACCAATTTTAGTTAATGCTATTTGCCATAAACTAATATCACGGCAGCGGAATGCACCTGCACAGCTTAATAGGTAGAAACGCCACATTCTGTAGAACGTTGCATCATAATTTTTGTAAATTTTGAACCAGTTCTTTTCGAATCTTTCACACCAAGCCATGAGTGTTAAATCATAATCTGGGCCAAAGTTATGTACGTCTTCAATATTAAATTTATTTTCAACTGAGCTGCTCAATTGAGCTAATGATGGAATAACACCATTAGGGAAAATATATTTATTGATCCATGGGTCAGTTCCATCTTTAGATGTTGGACTACCAATAGTATGTAGTAAAAACTCACCATCATCAGCTAAGAAGCTGTTAGCACATTCGAAATATTCGTCATAATTTGATGGGCCAACATGTTCAATCATACCAATTGATACAACACGATCATAAGGTTGTTCTGGTTTGAACTCACGGTAATCTTGTAAAATGATTTTAACCGGTAATTTCTTTTTATCAGCAATCTCTTGACCTAGCGCCATTTGTTCTTTTGATAGTGTTAAACCGTCACAGATTACACCATATTTAGCAGCAGCATAGTTCATGAAGCTTGCCCAACCACAACCAATATCAAGTAGACGCATGCCTGGTTGTAAATCTAATTTGCGACAAATTAAATCCATCTTATGTTCTTGAGCTTGATCAAGTGTTTTTGCATCTTTCCAATATGCACAAGTATATGCCATACGCTCATCAAGCATATTTACAAATAAATCGTTACCGATATCGTAGTGGAAAGGTACATCTTCTTTAACACGGTTTACCGCTTGTGGATTAATTAAGCTTTTTAATTTAGTTACACCATAATTAGCTGCAAACTTAACTTTATCAATACCAGTTAGCTTTTCTTCGATATTACTACGTAGTAATTTGCTAATTAAAATATCAATGCGGTCACAGTCCCATAAACGTTCCATATAACCTTCACCGAAAGCGATAGTACCGTCTAATAGAATGTTATCAAAAAGTTTGTCATCATTAACAGTAATATCCCATGGGCGAGTACCATTAATTTCGATATCAGCTTGCTTTAATAGATCACGAAATAATTCTTTATTTTTTGGCATAATATACTCGATTTTTTATATTGAAAAGTAGAAGAATAAAACTCATACCTACTTATTTAATAATGAAATACAACTACTAGATGTTTTATATAAAAGTAATATATCAATCATGTGTTTCACTATGAGCGGTATAATAATAGACTTACTAGGTTAATAATATTTTATTCTGTTTAATTACTTATTTAGATATTCTTAACGGAGCATTTAATAATATGCTAAGCGGTAAAAATAATAATATTTATAATCCATTAAAGTGTCTGTTTCAGCACTTCCTCGTTGTGGTAAGTACTATATCGCTTCATTGGATAGCTTAATTTGGAGTATTTGACAAAAAACCATTCAAAACAGACATCTTTGTAAAAATATGAGAAAAAGGCCAAGTTCCAAGTAAAAGGTAGGCTTCTCAAATGCATGGCACTCGGACATAAACTTCACAAAAAGAACTCTCCTCCATTGCAATACATCTTATTTGAATAAGCCTCATTAGCCGATTTTTAGTGATCGCGACTACTATTAAAACAATTGCGCCTGATTAAGGAAGACTGTATGTCCGATGTAAATGTATTTAAGCAACCTAAACCGTTTTATCTCATATTCTCTATAGAGTTTTGGGAACGGTTTGGCTTCTATGGTATGCAAGCCATTCTTACTGTGTACCTTGTTAGCATTCTTGGCATGTCTGAATCAGAGTCATTCACATTATTTGGTGCTTTTTCTGCATTGATTTTTGGTTCTGTGGCAATTGGTGGCTGGGTTGGTGATAAAATCCTTGGTACGAAACGAACCATTACGCTTGGCGCATTTATCCTGACGATTGGTTATTCGTTATTAGGGATCTCTGCGGCGGGTGAATTTGGAGGCAAAGAACTGCTTTATATAGCAATGGGCTTTATTACCATGGGTAATGGCTTATTTAAAGCTAACCCCTCAAGTTTGTTGGCCAAAGTCTATGAAGAAAACGATCCTCGCCTTGATGGTGCCTTTACCATGTATTATATGGCGATCAACCTTGGTTCATTTTTCTCAATGCTATTAAGTCCTTGGATAGCTGAAAAAATGGGTTATGGCATGGCATTTGGTGTCAGTGCGATAGGATTGCTCATCACAATGGTTAACTTCATAGTAATGGGGCGGATTGTTAAAAACATTGGCTCTAAACCCGATATGGTGCCAGTGAATAAACTTTACTATGCGGCAGTTGTGGTTGTCACTATCCTATTGAGCTTTCTCAGCGCTGTGCTACTACAACATCTATTTTATGCTCACGCGATTTTAGTGATTGTTGGTGTCATTATTGTATTTGTTTATTTTAAAGAGGCGTTTAAGTCCAAAGGGCTTGAAAGGGCAAAGATGTTGGTTGCCTTTGTATTAATGTTGCAGGGGGTGGTGTTCTTTGCTTTATATTTCCAAATGCCAACTTCGCTTAACTTCTTCGCCATTCATAATGTTAGTCATGATTTATTTGGGTTTAAAGTTGAACCGGAGCAATTTCAAGCGTTAAACCCATTTTGGATCATGGTTGCTAGTCCATTATTGGCCATTCTTTATAATAAACTGGGTGAACGATTTGCAATGCCATTTAAGTTTGCCTTTGGCATGGTGCTATGTAGCTTAGCTTTTTTGATCTTAAAGTACTCAACAGGCTTTGCTAATACCCAAGGGATCATCAACTCAAATTGGTTAGTGGCGAGTTATTTATTGCAGTCAGTGGGCGAGTTATTAGTTTCTGGCTTAGGGCTGGCTATGATTGCGCAGTTAGTGCCACAGCGAATGATGGGTTTTGCGATGGGAATGTGGTTTTTAACTTCTGCAACCGCCGCAATCTTAGCTGGATGGATTGCAAGTTTAACCGCAGCCCCTAAAGGGGTTATCGATTCTAATCAAACTCTGGTTCTATATGCCGAAGTATTTGGCGAAATAGGGTATGTCACTGCGGCTATTGCCGTCTTTACATTAGTTATCGCTCCTAAGTTAACCCGTATTATTCAAGACAAAGAATAAAACAATCAATAGGGAATGGTTAATAACGGCAATCAGTCACATGATTGCCGTTATTGTTTTCTTACTTATTACTTGCTGCTAATACTGCAATAAAGGCATCAATATCTTCAGCTTTGGTTGCAAAGTTAGTTACTAAGCGTGCAACACCATCACCCCAGCGATTAGATAAAAACTCAAATCCATGTTCATGCAAGGTTGCAATTGTTATTGGCGACATTTTGCAAAAGACAATATTTGTTTTAGAAGGATGCAGCAGTTCCACACCTTCAATCGCGCTAATACCTTCACGCAGTTTGGTTGCCATTGCATTGGCGTGTTGGGCATTCGTTAGCCATAAATTATCGGTAATATAAGCATCTATTTGTGTTGATAGAAAACGCATTTTAGACATTAGATGGCCAGCACGTTTACGGCGATATTCAATTTCATTCTTTAAGCTAGTATCAAATAGAACAATCACCTCCACACCAAAAGCGCCGTTCTTCGTTGCACCAAAAGAAAGGGCATCAACGCCAGCTTTCCAGGTCATTTCTGCAGGGGTACAACCTAATGCATCGACTGCGTTAGCAAAGCGCGCACCATCCATATGATATTTTAAGTTGTGGCTTTTACACACATCACCAATAGCACGTAGTTCATCAAGAGTATAAACGCTACCAGTTTCTGTTGCTTGAGTAACACTCACTACTGCAGGTTGTACAGTATGAACATCACCAATTTTTAATGTTGCACGCTGGGCAAGTTTTACTGGGTTGATCTTACTATCATCACCATCAATCGTAAGTAGCTTTACGCCATTACTGAAAAACTCTGGAGCACCACATTCATCATTATTAATATGGCTATTTGGATGACAAAGAACTGCTCCCCAAGCAGGAGACATCGCGGCTAAACATAAGCTATTGGCTGCCGTACCCGTTGGCACTAAAACCACTGCAACGTCAGTTTCAAACAACTCGCTCATTTTGCGATCAAGCTGTAACGATAACTCATCATTACCGTAAGGCGTTGCATCGCCAGCGCTAAACTCAATTAAATGCTGCAATATTTGTGGTGAAACACCAGCAATATTGTCACTGGTTAAGCCAATGGTTTTCTTTGGTGTAGCTAAAGGCGAGTTTGTCATTGTTGTCTCCATACAGATTGAACTATCAATATACTCAATTTAACGCTGATGATAAGGACTTTTATTGTAACGGAAGGTGTAATTCGATGGTTATTGCAGTAAAAATCGATTGTTTCATCCCAACTTAATACCAAACAACATCTAGTTGTATGAAAAGCACGCAACGATTGGTAAGAATACGCTAATACAATAAATTAGAGTAACTAGCATGAAAAGGATAGCAGCATTAGATAGTATACGTGGTTTATTACTTTTATTAATGACAATCAATCACTTAATCTGGGTTAGTGGTGGGTATTCAATCATCCAGAATGTTACATTACAGCCTTTAGGTCAATTTGGGGCAGCAGAGTGTTTTGTGTTTATTTCAGGGCTACTTGCAGGAGTAATCTATAGCCGAGACTCATTAACAAATCCACAGATTACAACGAAAGCATTTCACCGAGCATTCAGTATTTATCGATATCATGTTAGTTGTTTATTAGTTGTCTTTGTGTGGGTTTTTATTGCATCACAGCTATTACCATCAGCGCTGCCAATACTTCAGCAAAGTGCTCATAATGTCATTGACAGCCCGATTGAAACGTTGCTTGCAAGCGCTGTTCTGGTTAATCAACCAAGCTATTTTGATATTCTTCCACTCTACATTGTATTTATGCTGTTGTTACCATTTCTTGTCAGAGGATATCGAAAGGGGCTAGGGTGGTTAATCATTAGTATCAGCATTGGTATATGGTTTTTTAGTAGCACTATAAATGCGACAGTATTACAGCCTTTGTTTGATTTTGTGTTTTCCAACTTTAAGCTCCAACTTAGCTATTTTAATATCTTTGCTTGGCAGTTGTTGTTTGTAAGCAGTTCATTACTTGGCTTTATGTTACAAAATAAAATACTACATTGGCGCCATCCAGTATTAACCGTTCTCGCGGTGATCATCGCTGTAGGCATTTTTGCGGCTCACCATGGCGCATTTGTTAGTTATGGAATTAATCGCTGGGTATTATATTCATATGCAGATAAACCAGAACTAGGCTGGTTGCGAACATTGAATATTGCAGTATGGGTATATCTTATTGCGGTAATTATTCAACGTAATCCGAGTGCACTCCATATTAAAGCATTAAGTTATATTGGCCGTCATTCGTTGCGCGTCTTTAGCTGGCAAATTGTAGTGGTATATTTAAGTGCGCCGTTATTACATAACTTACGGTTAGAACCATATTATATTGTTGTCGTAATAGTTATTTCGACGTCATTATGGTTTGCAGCATGGCTAAGTGAAAAAAAATGGGCAAATAAGACTAAAATCCAACATTGGGTTAGCTATGTAACCGTTATATTTTTAATTGCGATAACAACCAATTACGTTAGTGCTCAAGCTGTTTCTCCATTAACAATTAAAATTTCGAATTTAGTTGATTCTAAAACCCTGATTACCGTTCTAGTTTATGACGAAAAAGATGATTTGAATGGAAGAGCGACAGTTCATTATAAAAAATACTCGCCACAGCAAGTTATAAAAGGTATCACTGTAGAATCATTACCTGCAGGAAATTATGCAATATTGGCCTTTCAGGATAAAGATGAGAACTATTATCTAACAAGGAATAATGACGGAATGCCAGTAGAATATTTTGGCCTTTCAAACAATCCAGTTTTACAAGGTTCATTGGTAATGGAACAAATAAAGTTTTCCCATCATAAATCACAAACTCAAACGATTAATTTTTATTAGATATCTATTTTAGTGCTCAGCTATGGTTATTTATATATAAACTTTATGTAGTAGAAACCAAAAAGCAGCCACGAAATGGCTGCTTTTGTCATTACTCATCCAAGTATGTACGGTTTAGCGATAGAGGCTACTTTTATTATCCCTTTATTATTATGATCTACATGTTAACATTTTGATATTTAAAACTTATACACTTAATAACAAGGCGATTAGAAAGCGTAAACAATACCGAGGCGATAACGTAATTGTCGGTCGTCTGTTGTTGTATTGACTCGAATATCACCAATCTCAGCGTATGGACGGAATTTACCAAAGCCGAAGTAAGTAACCTTCAAATTGTGGAAGTAGTCTGTATCTTTATTATCAAATAATATGTCACCACTTATAGAATGAGTTATGTTGCCTTGATAAGTGAAATCAAATCCATTATCGAATCTATGGCCTAAGAATACATCAAATGCTTGATTTCGATGTGTATTTTTACTTGTGACAATTTGCTTGTATCGAGCCTGTAGACGGATTTTGTTATCTGTTGCGTAGTTGAAACGAAGAGATGGAATATACAGGTTATTTTCATTAGTGTTAATTGAATAAGCAAAACCAGGAACAATAACTATATTAGGGCTAATACGTGCAAGGTTATAAAGGCCTAGCTCGTAAGTACCAACTTTCTGATCACTCCATATTTCGTTTTCTGTTCCCCCTGAAACATAAGCGATTGTTTCAAGTAGCCATGATCCTTGCTGCAAGTTTACTTGGAATTTGTTGTTATGAGCACCAGTCCCATCGCGGTATTCTTGGCGAATATTAAAGGTACCTTTAGTTGGTAAATCCCAGAAAGATGTTTCTTGTTTTTCTTCTGCTACGACCGGCGCATTACATGCCATTCCCAAAGCTAATACTATTAACTTGACCTTCATTTATCTTCCTATATGCAAATAACGTAAGTTTATGAAAATTAATTTATACAAATTAAAGGTGGTTGAAACCGCTGGTGCAAATATTAATAGCAAAAATTCAATCTTACAATGCCAAATAATACGTAATTGTCACAATTATGAATAAATTTGGTATCTATTTTTGTGTATAAAGTAAACGATAATGTCGTGTGTTAATTAATTTAAGGCTAAAATATGTTTAAATCTCCAGTTTTCAAGGTAACGTTACTAGCAACGGCTATTGTAGGAGCTATCACGACCCCTTTTCTTTCATTTGCTTCCGATTACAATCCCCCGAATGTTGTTCTAATATTGGTTGATGATATGGGGTTTGATTTAGGAACCTATGGGCATCCAGTAAATAAGACACCAGTATTAGACGGATTAGCTAATACAGGGCAGAAGTGGAATAGTTTTTATGTTGCAAGTGGTGTTTGCTCTCCTAGCCGAGGAGCTTTATTAACAGGTCGTCATCCAGTAACTACAGGGATGTATGGTAAGAACTCTTTTGTCTCTCCTGAAAATGATCCTTATGGTTTCCCAAATACTGAAATATCATTAGCTAAGGGGTTACAAGATCTTGGTTATAAGACAGGTATTGTTGGTAAGTGGCATTTAGGTGATACAGAGAAAGCTATCCCGACGAAGCATGGCTTTGATTATTGGTATGGCATCACTATGTCAAATGATGCTTACAAGACCTATACACTTGATTTAGTTCAATCGGAACAGGCACGTATCAGTGGAGATAAGGAAGCTTTATCTGAGCGTAACCGTAAAGTTAAAGATGCTAACCACAATCCTAAAGAAGAGTATTGGGATCAACCTATCTATGAAGGTTACGCACATACAAAACTACGAGTAGTTCAATCACCGGCTATTCAGCGTGATCTAACAAAGAATTTTGTAACTAAGTCGATGGAATTTATTACTAAGAATAAGAACAACGCTTTCTTCTTGTATGTTCCACTCACTAACCCACATGCGCCATTATTCCCCGGTCAAGGTTTCGAAGGTACTACTGATGGTGGGCCTTATGGGGATTCAATTGCTGAGCTTGATTATTCTGTAGGTGAAATTGTTAAGCATTTAGAAAAAGAAAATCTACGAGATAACACTCTTATTATTTTCTTAAGTGATAACGGTCCTTGGTTACCATATCAAGATAAAGCTGGGAATAATGGTTTCTTCCATAGCTCTAAAGGGTCAACCTATGAAGGGGGAGTACGCGTTCCAGCAATATTTAATTGGCCTGGCCAGATCGAAAGTAAAGTGGTTTATGACATTGGTAATGCTATGGATATTTATCCTACTGTAATAAACCTTGCTGGAGGTGAGTTATCAAAAGATCGCGATTACCATGGATTTGATATAACTAATACTTTGCTTGATGGCGAGAAAACAAGTCGTGATTTTAATGCTTACTATTTTAAGGGGGAGTTAAAAGCGTATCGTAAGGGGAGCTATAAACTTCATTTTGATACGGTGAACTTTTTAAATCCACAACCTTATGAAAAGAATAATATTCGTTTGTTCAATATTAATATCGATACGAAAGAGCAATGGGATATTTCTGATAAATACCCTGAAATTGTAGCTGATCTAACAAAAGAGGCAAAAGCTTATGATAGTAAAATTCATAAAGCTGAGCCTATGTTCGATAGGTACATATTTGAAGTGATAGCACGTGAAGAGGCAGCAGCGAAAGCTAATAAGACGTAAGATTATTTAACAATAAGACTCGCTAAATTAGCGAGTCTTAGAAAGCAAAAATGAGGCTATATTTTGCTGTTTAGAGAGAAAGTTGAGTACTGACGGCTCTTGGGTAAAAGTAATAGTTAATTAAGAAGTTTGTTCTATATAGTATTAGGAGTCACTGATTTATATTTAGTTAGCGATGTTTGATTTTGTGAATAAGCAGATATAATCAGGTGAATTCAGCTTCAAACTAAAAGAATCCAATATGTTAAATTTCGATTTTGCAGACAATAAAAAATTACGATTTCATCAAACAGATCAGCTACCCGTTTTTAAAGGAAACTCTGAGCTTTACTTCATGGTAATAGATCAGGACAGTTTTAATATTGCATCTTATGACTGTGATGTTTTAGGTATGAATAACCTTCATCATTTTCTTAGTCGGTTATGCGAAGATTCCGGTGATAATGTAATGGTTTTAGCTAATTGGAAAGGTCAGTATCAGGCTCATACATTTGTTTGCTGCAGAGAAACACTGCAAAAAATGTTAAAAAACGCTTTAGGTGAAAGCTTTTTAGATGAGCTATGTAGTGGATTAGCATATTAAGATAATCCTATATTAATTTCCCTAATTCGTCAGGAATTGCTACATGAATACGGCTAATGGATAGCTTTGATTTCTTTTCAAATATTCACAAAAAAGGTCGCAAAAGCGACCTTTTGAAGTTATAAATTATTGGCGAACCCATCGACCATTCATGTAATGATATTCAATACGATTTCCGTAAGTTAAAATATCTTCTGTTCCATTATAAAAAATATGCGAGTTCCATCCGGCCCAAGATTCAAAGATAATTACCTTGCCATCTTGGTTGCTTTCCGGAAGATGGAAGTCTCTCATCCAAGATCCATTGGCGGTATGTATCGAGACTTTGCTGTATTTATCAACCAAATCAGCAAAGACGTTATGTAAATTTGATAGCTCTCCCTGACCTGATACTGATTTAATGAAGCTATCTAATACAACTGTTGCCATTTGGTCTGATTCGTTGGAATAGAAAGAGACATATATATCTGTATTTGGGACTTCATTGAACTTCAGGAATACCTTATCTGAGTCTGTCTGTCGAATGGTTGCTGTAATGTTTTGAGTAGATAAGAGTCTAACTTTGAGATTATTGATATCACCAACAGAATGAATTTCAAAAGCAAATTCAAGAGGGCTTATTTTTTCTTTCGTGACCACAAGGTTGGAAGCGACGTATTTATCTCCTAGATTAAGGCGGTAGTCAAAATACGATTTATTTCCGAATAAATCATCAATCCCTTGGTAAGATGCCCAACCCGAGTTGTGAGAAAAACCTAGGTTATGATAATACTCATGTGCGAATGCTTGTTCAGCGTCTACCGCACTCCATTGATCACTACTTAACATGTTTTTCATTAAGTTCGGGCTCATCCAGAGCGTTTGGTATGATGATTTATTACTTTTAATCATCTCTTTTCCTGGTGAGGTGGCTAATCCCCAAACTGTAGGATCTATCCAAAAGGTTGAAGTCATTCCAGATAAAGACTGTGCGAAGTACATATCTGTTGCGTAATCCATACTGGATTCTGCGTAATTTTTACACTCAGAGTAACCGTCATTAATTTCACATTTTAAGGCTACTTGCGCTATAATTTCTGACATTGTATTTGGTGCATTTAGCCAATATTTTTCATACATATGTAGTCGTTCAACCGAGTTCCGCTCTTCTTCATTGGCATTTCTTGAGTTTTCTCTAGGTGGAAATTGATTTAATAAGTCAAATCGGTTGTTTGCTATGCTAGTCATGTGGATTATTTTTGCATTGGCCCATTCAATACCTATGAGCCCTGATGTGTATTCTGGAATGGAAGTCTCGAAGTTAAGACGCCGAATTTCACCTTCTCGCTCTATATAAATATCATTAATAGTGTACGGTGTGTTGTTAAAGAAAATACCTTCACTATCTATGTTCATATTTCTGAGGTCAGAAACAGCAGTTTTTTCAGTATTCGTAATGTCTGTAGGGGTTATATTTAATGATGTAATATTTTGAATTTGTGTGTTGTGCAGTGCTACATCATGCATTCCCTTATTTTGTAAAGTAGTCAGATAACCAGTTTTAATATTTGTGTTTACCCATGTATCACCGTCCCAAACGAAGGTCGATGTACTATTATTTGGAATTAAGTGATCTTTAGTTAGATATCTTGCATAAGTTTTCCACCCAGAGCTTCGTTGTATTCTTACAGTGGCACCCACATTTGCATTGTTAGGAAGATAAACATGCCGGGCCCATCGACCATTTTGAATATAAACAATAATATTCATTGAATTATTCGGAAGAATAAGATCTTGTCCTTCGATAGGATAAATTTCAACTAAGTTATTATTATTATTAATAGAATAATTAATCGTTGAAGATTTATTTAAAACATTACTTTCTTCGTATCCATTTAATTTAGAAGTAACAATATCAGTTTTATTCGGATCCTCGTTAGCAAATACGAATGGAGATAAAGAAGCTAACAATGGAAGAGTGATAATGTGAAATAAACAGTTGTTTTTCATAATGACACCTCTAATATGAAATAAAGTTCATACAAGATGTTACAGTATAAAATATGACAAGTTGTGACGTAAACAACTAAACATAAACATATGTGTATCAATTTAGAAACAGTAAGATCAAAAAATTAGCAATTTACTATGTAAATATAAGGTTAATTACGGGTATTTGTTGTTGAAAGATGCTTCGTTTTTTACTGCGGTAGTTTTCTTAAAATAGAGACGGGTAGTGATGCTATTTGACCTGTTGATTTAAGCATGGTCGTCAATTAGTAATGTTGATCGCTTTAGCAACTTGTGTTTAATAACTCCAAGTACCAATTCAAAGTTAAGTAACTATGCGCCAGCAGAAAAAAAAAAGTATTACGCTGCAAATAAAGATCGCACAGAAAGCTTAAAGCAAACCTTTATGATGAGTTATGACTCTTGGTTCTAAGATCAAGATTGACTTAAGAATATCGATAACCATGAAAGCATAATGATCGGTATTTTGTATCAACGATTATCTAGCTAGGTTTAATAATTACATGTTTCATAGAGTATCCAGATACAGAATGTATCAAGGGTACTCTACGAAACAATGATAATTATGTACTTTATGGTAAATAGCTAATACTGTTAAATACACTCAATCTAATAACGAGAGAGTGTATTTGTAGGTCTAATAAATCAATGAGTTAATTTAATATCTATAAGTATCGATATCTTGATACTCTATTTAACATAAGGTACATAATGCGCACTGAGGGAAATATAATGATAGGGCTAAAAATCCTGTAAAACCAAAGGTTAAGCCCGCAAACCCTTGGCTACTTAATTTTGCCGTTATGTCCGCCCATATCTTTTGAGCCTTATCTGTCTTTGCTTTATCCGCCGCTAAATATATCAATGCTTCGTGTGGATCAATATTTGAATTTTCAGCAAGAAAAATTGCTTCTGAATCAGTAAGGTAACGTTCTCCACGTCGAATATTGCTAATCTTCTGCTTACTAATATCTAAATCATGTGCAATTTGCTTATCTTGCACATAGTTTTTCACTTGTTTGTATGTGTCTAACAGTTTATTTGCGTACATGATTCACTCCTGTTTTTATCATTCTAACGTACAAGTACCCAAAAATCGCGTCTTGAAGTATGCAAATATCAGGACTAGAGTATCCAAAAATCGTTACTCGGACGTGATTATGAAAAGAATATTAGTGCATGATTTAGCTACAGATCAGTTTGAATACGTGAACTTTCTTCACGCTCAAACGCTATGTTCATCATTCACAAAACCTGACATTAACAATGGTCGTAAGTTATCAGGTTATGTTGATCATACACGCCCAAATAATTCCTATGTGGCTGACTTATTGAAACGTCAGGCATTAGTCACGCCTATTCATTCTTTTGATACTTCTGACAATATTCAGCCGTCTTTTGCTGCGCCTTGTTTGGATATATTGAACTTAGTTCGTCCACATCGTGCTTTTGCGCCGGTTATGTCACGCGCTTATATCAACCTTAAAAAGAAAATTGGTGAGCTTGATGCGATGAGTTCTTTGGTAGCTGCTAACGAACGCCTAACTAAAAACGAATTTCGTTATACGTTTTCTGACGACCAGTTAGTCACGTTCGCTAAAGCTAAAAGCCATACAGTAATGAAAGCTGTCGCTGTTATTGAAGATGATGCTCAAGCGTTTCAAGTAGCATCTTCAATACTAGCTGACTACGGTTTGTATTTTTCTGATGATGTGATCAAGGCTAAATCAGAAAATAACGAGCTGCGTTCATTAGTTAATCGTGCCACCAATGAACTTTGGTGGCGCAGAGCTTTACGTAAATTATCAGCCATTGAAGTTGAACGTGTGGCGCGTGATTTAGCGATTGTTCATAAATATGGACAAGCATATTGCTCTAATTATTCAGTTAGCCGTCGTCGTGAACGCGATACGGATAACAAAGCAATATTAGAAAATACAGTCGCTTATGATGAAGTTAACGAAGATAACTGGTTTACATTATCGGACTTAGCGGATAAATCTGTATCAAATCCTGTCGTTCGTCGTGCTGAAATGTTCGTACGTTTAAAGGGATTTGAGGCCATTGCACAAGACAATGATCATGTGGCGATGTTCTATACCCTTACCTGCCCTAGCCGTTTTCACTCGGTGTCTAAGTCGCATGTTAATCAAGCATGGTTAGATGCTGACAAGCCAACAACGCAAGATGCTCAAGCCTATTTGTCTGCTGTTTTTGCGGGTTTCCGTAAAGCATTAGATAAAGCTGGCATCAAGATTTATGGCTTACGTGTTGCTGAACCTCATGCTGATGGTTGTCCACACTGGCATTTATTGATGTTCATGGACAAAACCCAACATTCAGACGTGACCAATCTTTTCAAAAATTATGCGTTGCAAGATTCGCCTGAAGAAAAAGGCGCGCAGAAACATCGTTTTACCGTTGAAACTATTGATTGGTCTAAAGGCTCAGCCGTTGGTTATGTTGCTAAGTACCTATCTAAGAATATTGACGGTAAGCACATTGATAATGATGTTTCATCCGATTTAACAGGCGTTGAAGCTTCAGAACGTGTTGTTACTTGGGCGCGTGTTAATCGTATTCGCCAGTTTCAATTTATTGGTGGTCCATCTGTGACGGTATGGCGTGAGATGCGCCGTGTTCGTGATGAAATTAAAGAGGATGATCCTTTGATCGCTTCATTATCTACAGGCGAACACATGGCATTAGAAAATGTTCGTCGTGCTGCTGATGCATCTGATTGGCAAGCATTCTGCTATGCGATGGGCGGTGTCTTTGTTCGTCGTAAAGATCAAACTGTTTCCCCTGTTTACTCCATCCCTCAAATCATGAGCAAGCTCGTTGATGAATGGGGAGAAGAACATACCACTGAACGAAATGCGACAACCCGTTATGGCGATGCTGCTATTGCGCGTGTTGTTGGTGTGTTGTTTCGCGGTGCGTTCTTAGCAACTCGTGTCCGTAATTGGAAGACAGAAAACAAAGAAAAATTCCTACGTGGCACTAAACGCATTATGTCTGGTGTGGTTGATGTATTCGATGTTCTTGAACGCGAAAATGAATACCACCGTTTGGCTGATGCGCAATTCAATGAATACCAACAATATTTACAACGTGTAGACGAGATAACTGCTTTTGCTTTTGATGAAGCGGCATGGCCTTCGTTCGTGGGCGCAGCCCATGACGGAGGTCTGTCCGCTTCATCCTTGGACTTGTGTCAATAACTGTCGAAATTTGAAAATAAGGAAAAACCAATGATTGTATTAGCCCGTATAAATGACAAAGACGATATTGAAAAGAAAACCAACATTAATACCAACACGGGCGAAAGTCGTGATTCGGGTATCGTGAAATTACAGCTATTTAACCCCTCTGAAGTGGTTGAAGCCCGTATATCCCCTGAGTTATGGGATGCGTTTGGTGGTGGCAGTGATTTAGTCAAACTGATTGATAAGAAAGTCGAGTTTAAAATTCAACACGTTGAGCGTTCATTTGCTGGTGACGGTGGCAAGCACGTGTCATTCAGTGGCTACCATTTATTAGGCATTCCAACACTGGAAGCTAAGGCTTAATTCAATGGAAAACCTAACATCTGAACAACTTCAATTTATATCTGAGGCTTTGTATTGGGGATTAGGCGTAGTTTGTCTTGGGCTTGGTGCAATATTCGGCAGTCAAAGATGATGAACGATTTTTTACTATTCTATGGCGCTTGCTTTTTTGCGGGCTGGTGTCTTGGGTACGGCGTATATGCCTTTAAACGATTTACAGAAGTTTCTGTAAATGATTAATATAAACTGGAGTTACAAAAAATGAATAACATTAAAAACATTTTAGCTTCTAAAAAAATGGCAGCGGGTTTATTAGTTGCTTCTGCTGTTTGTTCTTCATCTGCTTTTGCTGCTGATACACCACCTCTTGGCATTGCCGCTTTTACACAAGTAGGTTCATTAGTAACGTCATATGAGGCAGCTGCTTGGCCTATCGTTATTTCACTAACTGTTGCTGTTATCGGTATTTCACTGTTCAAGAAGTTTTCAAAGAAAGCTGCTTCTTAATATTTAATCCCATTAAGTATTATTTAATTAATTGGCAGCCTTTGTGCTGCCTTTTTTAATGGTGATGTATGAGAATATTAATTGTTTTATGTTTGTTCTTTAGCTCTATAGCTAATGCTGATCAACTTTGGAATGTTGATACTGGTTGGCGTGGCAATTGTCCCGGCGTTTATTCTAAAGAGGGGTTGGAGGCTTGCTTTAAGGGTGCCAATACAAGTCGAATTAAATATAAAAGTCACAATTGGTCTGTGGGTTCGGGTACTGTTCGTCATGACTATTGGAGTGATCATTATCAGCGTTGGATTAAAAACGATCAGCTTACGATTCGACCAGTTGGCTCTTGTCCTGCTGGTACTGAATTGATTAACGGTGAATGTAAAGAAACTAATTATTGTGATTCTATGCAGTACCAAATTGATTATGATGCGGCTAAAAATGCTTGTGAATCTCAAACAACAGAATTTCAAACGGCTACGTTCTCAGGCCAATGTAATCGTGAAGCTGAACGTTTAGAAAGTTCGTGTGATTTAGTCGGTGTGACTCCTCCAAAACCAGAACCTGATCTTTGTCCTGATGGTTCACAACCTAATGCTGATGGTTCGTGTGGTGATACTGGCGGCGGCGGTGACGGAGGTGGTTCAGGTGGCGGCGGAGATGGTGGTGACGGTGGAGGTTCTGGCGGTGGTACAGATGGCGATGGCTCAGGTGATATTGATTTAAGTGGTTTGCTTGATGCGATTAACAATAATAACAAAAGTATTACGGGGGCAATTACTGATAGTCGCCCTGCCGTTAATGACCTCTTAAACGTTCAAACTAAAGCATTATCAACCTCAGTAGAATCTAATCGTTTACTGGGTGTCGGCATTGCTGCACTTGATGTTTCTAATGACGCATTATCGAATATTGCTAATTTAACCAGAGACTTAAATAATAAGACAGCCAATGAGGTTTCTCAATCGTTAGAGTCTAATCGCCTATTGGGTCAAGGTGTGGCTGCGCTTGATGTTTCTAATGATGCCCTATCAAATATCGCTGATTTGACTCAAGGACTAAATAATACCGTTACTACTAAGTCAGATCGTATTGCTGATGAAATCATAAAGAATACCGATGAACTTAAATTACAAACAGCGCAACAAGAACAAATAACCGAGAGTCAATTAGCCTCCAATGATTTGTTAACCGGTATTAATGCCAGTACTGATAAAACCAATGAGTTATTAGCGGATATTGATAAATCTATATCAAGTTCAAGCTCGATTACATCGAATGAATTATCTGAAATGCTAGGGTCATTAAGCAAAGATAATAAGAATAATAACGATGACATTATAAAGAAATTAGATGAGTTAGAACGTAATGCCAATAAGCACGATTTAACCTATGGCAACCTTACGGCTATGGCTAATTCTGCGGATTCTTTAGTTGATGCCAACCTTGAGGAATACCAGAACTTTATTGAGGGAAAAATAGCAACAGCTTTGAATGAAACACCAATGACAGAAGCTCTGTTTGATAAGGTTAAAGAATTCGCTAATGAATTGATCCCTATTTCGTCAACTTGCCAAAACCTCTCCTTTGGTGATTACTTTACGGTTGAATGCTCAAAGTTTCAGAAGTTTAGAGACATATTTGGTTTTTTCATCTACGTCTATACCGCTTTGACTCTAATAGATATTTTGTTTACTGGCATTGTGCCTAACCCTGCAAGGAAGCCGTACTAATGGCCTTACAACTATTACCCGTTATCGTTGGCGGAATTGCTAAGTTCACGAAATTTCCAGCACTGGTTGCGGTGCTGTTTTCGATTGCGACCTCAATATTTACGTTCTTCCTTAAGTTCTTTACTCGCCGCGTAGCTATGAACTTGGTGATTGTATCTATGATCACAGCCTCGGCGGTATTGGCTTACACCGCTATTGAAAGTCTGCTGTTCACTATTAAGTTTTTTGTACCGCCAGAAGTCTCTGTTGGATTAGCCATTATAGCCCCTACTAATTTTACGGCCTGTGCTTCAGTGCTATTTAGTGCGCGGTTGATTCGCTGGGTATGGGAATGGAAAGCATGGGTTGTTCATGCCATTAGTCACGGCTAAAGCATAGGATCATAGGTATGGCTGTTTACGTAATAACAGGGAAATTAGGCGGCGGTAAGTCAATCATGTCGGTCTCTAAGGTACGTGATTATCTTAATGAAGATCGTATCGTTGCTACCAATATTGATTTGAAGTTGCACTGGCTGGTAAGGCATCAAGCTAAAAAGTGTCGAGTGATGCGCGTTCCTGATAAACCGAGTGTGTTTGATTTGAATGCTATCGGTTTGGGTAATCCATTAATAGCGCGTGGTATTAAAGATGAATCACGTAATGGCCTGTTACTACTTGATGAATGTGGTACTTGGTTCAATAGCCGCGATTGGAATGATAAAGGCCGTAAGGAACTGATTGATTGGATCATCCATGCTCGAAAACGCGGCTGGGATATAGGCTTTATTGTTCAAGACTTATCAGTGTTAGATAAGCAAGCGCGAGTGATGTTTGCGGAACATGTGGTTTATTGTCGTCGAACTGATCGCATGACAATCCCGTTTATTGGCTCACTGTATCGCATGATCACAGGTCAACGGTTGAAGTTACCAAAGATGCATGTCGGCGTGGTGAAGTACGGCACAGAGCGCCATTCAATGACGGTAGATAAATGGACGTGTTTTGGTTCTAGCCTTTATAACGCCTATAACACCTCACAGATATTTACCAGTAACTACGATCATGGCGTCTATTCATACTTGCCACCTTACTATACACATTATCGTTACCGTGTAACGTATGACTTTAGGAATATCATGCGTATTACTAAGATATATTTCAAACGTTTTAAGAAAGTGACCTGCTTTGCTGGCGGCTGCTTATTGTCATTACTATGGCTTGAGTTCACAGCCCCTGCAGAAATTGAAACCGTAAAAATATCCCCAACTGAATATGCTGGTTATAAGATCATGGGCTATTACAAGATGCCAAATCAACCTTATACCTATTCTTTGCAAAATTCAGACGGTGCAAACATTTCAAGCCTTCAACTTAAAGACATTGGGTTTGATGTGACGGCCATTAATGCCTGCACGTTAAAGATCTCTAATGGGCAATCTGAATCGTTAATCAAGTGTAGGTAAGATTATGAAAGCTATTATTGTTATTCTGTTACTCTCCTTTTCTTTCAATACCTACGCTGCTAAAAAGATCGATGCCTTTGAAGCGCAGAACATGCCAATCACTGAGTTTGTGCAATGGTTCAGTACCTCATTAAATCAGAACGTGATTTTATCGGAAGGTGTCAAAGGTGCGGTGACGTTCTCTGCTCCCTCGCTTGATGCTAATGACTTCTTCCCTTTTATTGAAACTGTTCTAGCTAGTAATGGCTTTCGATTAGAGAAGAACGGCAACATTTACAAAGTATCGTTGCTGCGCGTGGGCGATCCATTACCACAAGTATTAGGCCAAGATGTATTAATGCCTGGTCAAACTGAAGTTGCTGTAAGAAACATCAATGTTGTACCACCAAAGACCAAGTTTTATGATTTGCTGTATATCGACAATAAGAGTGTCAGCCCTATTATTCAGACCTTACTGGATAACTACAGCGCCAATACTGGTGAGACGCAAACAGCGTACAGCATTATCACGTTGCCCCATGCTAATAGCTTAATAGTTACAGGGTCACCATCGCAGATTGTCCAGATAGATAACCTGATACAGCGTATTGATGTACGTCGAAAGCAGATATTCATTCAAGCGGTAGTGATTGAGTCGCAGATTAATGATGGTAAGGAAGTTGGTGTAAACCTTAACGCTATGTTGGGCGATTTTGGTTTTTCGGTGATCACCAAACCAGCAGAAAGTATTCTCACTGGTGGCAGTATCATTTTTAAAGGCGGTGACATAGACGGCCTGATTAATGCGATATCGACTAATAGTAAAACCAAGCTGCTGAGTAAACCGCATTTACTGATCACCGACCGTGAACAAGGTTATATCACCGTTGGTCAGAACGTCCCCTTTTTGGTTTCTACTGAAGTAACGGACGGCGGTAATACTATCCAGAAAATTGAACGCCAAAACGTAGGTGTATCACTACGAGTAACACCGCATATTATTGGTGATACGGTATTAATGAACATTAACCAAACATCAAGTAGTGTCAGTAATAGTGATATAGCGAGTGACATCATTACCAACAATCGCCAGATACAGACAGTGATTCAAGCCAAAGATGGCCAATCAATAATACTTGGTGGCTTGGTTGGTGAGGAATCCAGAAATAACGATACTGGAGTACCAATTCTAAAAGACATACCACTAATAGGCTCGCTCTTTGGCTCGACATCAGACAGAGAGATCAATAATCAGTTATCGGTATTGATAAAGGTCAGCATCATCTAGCTTTTGCTTTAAAAAACAAAAAAGAAAACTTTGATGGCCGGAGGCCAAAACTAAAAGCGCGTTCCCCACTCCATTAGGATTGTGGATAACGCGCTTTTTTGTTATCCATATGACGATTTTTTCTTTATTTTTAATTATTTTCAATGAGTTAACATATATCTCGCATAACTCTTTCTTCCTTTTTTATTCATTATCTTTAATCAGATTTGGTTAAAGGTTAGTATTTAAAGCTGAAATTTGCCGCTATAGATTTTGAAATATTTTGAAACACAATAAAGAAATAATTAGTAACACTTTATTGCTATTATTCGCGGCGTAAATTTGTAAGTGAGAATAAACAAGCATTACGAAACAATAGCGATAACATGATGTATCATTCAGTTAAACATGCAGAGATACTTATTTATAAACGAAAACATACCAAGGTTTGATGATTGGCAGGAAGAGTTAAGTGCCAGCATAAACTATTAAAGTCATACTAGAGGAATAAAAATGATAAAAAGCACAGCTTTATTTGTATGTAGTTTGTTTTTGTTTCTTGGGAGTTTTATTCAATTTTTTTATTTTATTGAAACAATCGACTCACTAACAGAAACCATAAAATATAACCCTAAAGACCTAATTGGTATCGTGCCTAGCATATGTACTGGCTATATAGCATCAGTGTTGTTGAAAGCTGCAAATAAATAATAATTAAAAGAATGAGGTTAGATTTTCTACAACAACCTTACTTGATTTGATACACAAAATTAAAGTTGCTTACTATAGAGTTTGCTAAAGTAATCTTACTTTAACCCTGTCGTATTCAGTTGTCCGATATACATTTCGTTGAGTACAAAGTTCATCAGTTACTCTAATTTCGTTACATACTGTTTTTGTATCAAACAAATGACACATTTCATAATTAATTTGAGTATATATGGAATCTAAAAGTAATAAACAAAATGAAGTGAAAGAAGTAAGTCGTTGGGGCTGGATTATACCTGTAATCATAGGGGGAATTTTAGCTAAACTCTTCGGATTACTCGGCGCGGCTGTAACTTTTGGTTCTTATTACTTACTGCAACCTAAAATTGGGATGTTAGGAGCAACTTTATTATCTACAATCTTAGGATTTGGTTCAGCAATTGGTTTTGTCGTATTCCTTCGTGGCGCATAAAAAGGATCTGTTTATGCACAAAATAATTCGTATATTTCTATTGTTTCTGTTGATTAGTTTTTCTTTAAGTTCTCATGCTGAAATTAGGCTTACTAATGCATTAGCTAAAGATATTGGTCAAAGCTACGGGTTTTATGTCGGGCAAACACATTCGCTAGATGTTATATCAAATAAATATCCATCTATGGCCTCAGCGGCAGATATCGCTAGAAGGAAATTCTCTTTAGCATTCGGCTCATCGATTGATGGTATGAGCGCGATGATGGAGAATTTCGATGTTGAAAGATGGAACCAAATTAAGAAAAGATTAGATGAACAGATTGAAAAAAACACGAATGCAAATCAAATTTCTAAATATCAAGCTCAGCAGTTTATAGCTCAAGTCCTTGAACGAGCAAAGGGTAATATCGATTCGCCAGTAATTGAGACTTATCTTATGTTTAAGTCTGGTTATCAGGAAAATCCAGAGCGTGAGTTTATTGATGGTTTCCGAAAGAAGTATTCTACAAATGGAGATGGAAAAGCTAAAGGGATAGCTTTTATGATGGAAATGCCTAAAAGCTGGGTAGCAAAGGAAGCTAACCGTCCTAATATTGTGCAGAAGTTTATTAGTAAAAACGGTAAAGGATCTGAGTTATTCATGATCCTGACTCTAGATACTGGGCAAAAAATTACAGAAAGTGATATTTCTGAAATTCTAAATCAAGAAGATATGCAAAGTTTTTTACCTGAAAATACGACCTATCTTGATAGTGGCAAGCTAACATTGGAAAACTTACCTGGTTATTGGATACGTTACAAAATGGATGCATCAAGGGTGAGAACTACAGGTAGCATGGAGATAATGGCGTATAATATTTTTCATGGCAAGAAGTTGATTCAATTTCAGGGGCAAGTTATTACATCTATTAATGGAACACCAATCAATAATGGTGGGATAAGTCGATATGAAGAACTATTTGACCTAATGGTAAATAGCTTTGTATTACCTGAAATTTATAAGTAGTTATTTTTCAATCGATTTGTAATCTATAAATTATGATTAGGTACTTAGACTTTTAAACAAGCAAGTGAGCTAATCGTTACTTTTTATTTGGTATATCAAATTATCATCTATTGTCAGGATTAATCATTAATAACCGAATTTGAACTGGTTTCAAATAAGTATATTGTAAATCTGACTACATGGTGTTGCACAGCATAAAATCAGTGTTGTTAAACATAGAACCTGTATAAATAACAGGTTCTATAATTCTATTTTAGCCTTTTTAATATTCGAGCTGTTCTTAACACTTCACGTTGAAATTGAAGTTCATCAGTCGCCCCTATTTCTATGAGAGCATTACCCATGATGATCCTGTTTGGAGTTAACGGCCAACCATCAGGAGAAATTAGTTTTCCTTTACATATTTTCCAGCCTTGCCAATCATCATCAAGTGGTGATAATTCACGATAAGCGTACATTCTCATTAGACGTTTACATATAGGTGGAATGGTTTTGCCTTTATCCCACTGCAAGACGGTCTTAGGAGTCTTAAAACAGAGTTTTGCTGTCATCTCAACTGTTAAGTTACAGGTATAGAATCGGAAGATTTCATTATCAGTAATTTGACGTTTTTTATTAGTATTATTCATATCTTTGATAAAGAACGAATATTACCACCCGCTTAAATTCTCTATGTGTATAGTAATTGCGACTTTTTGCTTTTACTGACGATTCAATCAACCGTTCAGCCCCTGCTGACCTTGTTATCGATATCTTATCAATATTTGGACACAAACCCCTTTGAAAACTTGTTTCATAGTGGTAAATTCACGCATCCATTTTAGGGGGTGGTTATGTCTGTTTTTCTATATGTTTTTGGATTACTTGTTAGTTTTCTTTTAGGTGGCATTTTTGTCGAGAGAAAAGTAAAAGAGAAACAGCAATCTAAAGTAAATATTGGCGAGGCCTTGGTTTCAAAGAAATTGAATGACTATTTGTTCCATGAGCAAGTAACGGGGATTGTTGTAAATAACGTTACTTTATCCATTGATGGTAGTACGACCCAAATTGATCATGTTTTGATTTGTACTAAAGGTGTGTTTGTCATTGAAACCAAGCACTATAAAGGTTGGATTTATGGTGATGCTAAACAAAAGAAATGGACGCAGGTGTTATTCAAAAAGCGCTCTCAGTTTCAGAACCCTATCCACCAAAATTACAAACATATAAAAGCTATTCAAGCCCTATTCGATTTTGTACCGACAGATCAAATTAAGTCGTTAGTTGTGTTTACTGGTGACGGCGAATTTAAAACGCCACGTCCAAAAGATGTGGTGTTATTAGATGGTATTAGAGATTGGATGAATCAACATGAAAGTCATGTGTTTACTCTTAATCGAATTCAGTTCTGTTATGGCCGCTTGGAGTATTTGCGAATGCCTGATAATGAACAAACAGATAAGTTACATTTGCAGAACCTATCTCAACTATAGATTCTATTTTGTTGTGCATTTGTAAGACCGTTTTAATAAAAGTTTTTATTAGGTTTAAGGTAAAAATGACAGATCATACTAAGATAGCATTAGATCAATATTGTTCTTTAGAAAGTGTAGATTATGCAATCCTTTTCGATGGCGATTGGGGAATAGGAAAAACATATTCTATAAAAGAGTTTTTGAATACCAAATATGAAGGCAAATATATATATGTATCACTATTTGGTTTATCTTCGATTAATGATATTGAGAATGAGATTCTAAAATCTTTCGTATCGATAAATAATAACAAATCTGAATCATTAGAAAAAATATTGAATTCTTTAAATATCTCTTTAGGTGAATATAAAATTGGTGGTGCTGGATTTATAATTAAATCTTTGCTCGATATTGATAAAAGAAATAAATTAAAGATATCTAAGTCATTTGTATTTTTCTTTGATGATCTTGAGCGGTGGGATGGAAATATAAAGATTTGCATTTCTTATATCAATAAACTTGTTGAGCAGTACAGAGCGAAATGTATAATTGCATGTGCAAAAAAAAGAGTTAATAATTCATATTTAGACGAATTAGATAATGCAATGCAAAAAACTATAAGACATGTTTATTTGTTTAATCATAACGTTGATGATATTTTTAATAATATATTACATCGTAAAATATTATTAGACTATAAAGATAATAAAGCGCTTAATTATATTTTTATTAATGATACGGATAGGTTGAAGGATTGTATTGAAAAAACTGAGATAAAAAACATAAGAATAATATTCATCTCTTTTGTATTGTTTAATTATATTTATGTGAACAATAAAGAAATTTTTGATAAAAATCTTCTTTTATCTTTTTATCTATATCAAGTCTTACTTTGTTGTGTACATATCAGTCATGGCTCTGATTTTCATAAAGAGAAAAAAGATTTATTTTTCGAACATGAAAGTAATTCGTCAATGTTATTAAATCAAATGGGATATTTTGATGAAGGTGTTCTTTCGGAAAATCAGAAAGAAATTCTATTAGCTATCTTGCATAACAAAGATTACATATGTGTAAATAGCATAAAAAATATTGTAAAAAAAGGTTATTATGACATTGATGATTTCAAATATTCATTTGATTTATGGAATATTGACAATGATCTATTGAGCTATTTTGATACATTTAAACATTGGTACAAGGATAACGAAACAGCAGATAATTTAAGAAAACACGCATTTAAATTAATGTTTTTGAAGACGGAAATTAAACATCCAAACGATATACTAGCTTTTTCAGAACGGGTTTGCGCTGATATAGATAGAGAAGCATTTAAATTTGATTGTGAACTCTTTAAGGGAAAGATAATTCGTTATATAGACTATCTTTTTGAGTTTGAAACTTTAGAGTATGTAGAGTTTGATTATATTGAATATGGCATAGACGGTTTTAAGTTTTGTGCAGAAATTAGAGATTATTTAATTGAACTCAATAATAAAATCAAAATGAAAAATAAAATAAAAGAAGCTATGGGTATTTGGGACTTGTCTCGTAAAGGTGTTCATATCTCATCTGATAAAATGAACATAGATTTATTTAATCATATTGATTCTTTTGAAGCTTTAAATATTATGGAAGGAATGAAAAACGAACAATTATTTGAGTTTGCTAGAGCTATTGGATCACGATATGACAGAGTGCGTAAATGTAATAATGATGACTTGAATAATGCTTTAAAAGTTTCAGTACTTATTCGTGAAAAATACAAGGATGAATATTCTATTTCAGCTTCACATTTAAAATTTATATCAGCCGTTATAAATAAATATAGTGTTAATAAAAAATAATTTAATATCAACCACAATAATATTTTTATACATAAAGGAAAACAAATGTTTTATGAGTTTTTAAAATTTGGTTACTTAGGTCTTTTGGCTATTTTAGTCATTCTATGTTACAAAATAATAGAAAACGGTACTAAAAATAACCGTCCTCTGAAGGAAACGTTAATTATCCTTACTTTCTTTTCTTCATTGAGTTTAATTGGTGGTACCGTAGGTTATTTATGGGCATCTAAAGAACTTGAGGTAGCTAGAGCTAAAGAAAGTACGGCAGAAATACTTAAGCAGCAAATAAATACAATTATCCAATTACATAATAATTCTATGGCTCCGCTTCAATTGGCATTAAAAAATTCTACTGAAAAAATGACTGAAAGCTATCTTTCAACCCTTAGAGAACAATATATGAGAGAAATTGATCAAATTAATACTGTTATTCAAGGTCGTGAGCCTGAGTTAGAGAAAAGGATTAGTGCGCTTAATACTGTTTTCAATCAAGTAGAGCAAGCTAAGGGATAATGGATCAAGCATACATCTATGATAAAATTTTTTAAGTTTTTTAAATAGAATTTGAAAAGCCGACTAATTCAGTCGGCTTTTTTCATGGTAAGTTTTTCAGCATCCTTGCCGTCTGAATGATCTTCGTTTTAAGTACCCTTTCATTCTCTGAATTAATCTCCATTAACGCATAACCCATTAGTATCTGCTCTGGCTTGAGTGAGATGCCTGCCTCGTTAGTTAGCTCCCCATGATCAATCCGCCATCCTTTCCACTTAGGATTAATGGTAGCTAGTTCCATGCCTCTGTATATACGCATTAGTCTTTTGCACTCTGGCGGAATGGGATTTCCCTTATCCCATCGCGTGATGGTGGTCACACTTTTGAAACAAAGTGCAGCGGTGTCTTCTTTGGATAATCCACAGACGAATTTACGAAAAATATAGTTCTGAGTAAGGTTGGTTCTCATAACATTACATTCCGCTTATTTTGGTAAGTTTTGTGATTGCTTTTTTTTGCTTGTTATTTTGGTATAATTCAATTAAATCAATAATATATGTAGGAATAACTTTAACATAAGGCAAGCATAATGCGCACTGAGGGAAATATAATGATAGGGCTTAAAAAGGCTGTAAAACCAAGGCGTAAGCTTAGTAACTCTGGATACTTAATTTGTCCATTATGTCTGCCTATATTTTCAGTTTTATCTGGTTGATCTTTATGTATCGTTAAAATATTCACAATTGGATATGCTAGCTATATAACGAAAAAGACCTTCCATTAGGGCGGTCTTGGTATCGAAGTACATAGGATGGATATTAGATGTTTCTACCCTATTGTGTTACGTGGCTATTGCATAAGCTCTTTGGAAAATTCCAACAGCTTATTGGTTCTCATGAATAATTCTGAGTAACTTAGCAGGAGTTCCGCCATATAGTGAATCAGGTGGGACATCTGTATTAACAACCGAGTTAGCCGCAATCACAGATCGTGCACCAATGGTTACACCTTTGTTGATCACAACATTGCCACCAATCCACACATCATCCTCAATGATAATAGGATCGTTAATGGTTTCCCAGTTACGACGGTTGAGATAGTTTAAGTCATGGCTAGCACAGTAAAGCTGCGTGTTAGGACCAATCATCACGTTATTACCAATAATAATTTTAGCCCCATCCAACATCGTCACGTTCATATTGATGAAGGTCTTTTCTCCAATTGAGATCGTTTTACCGAACTCACAATAAAATGGAGAACGGACGATACTCGAAGCTGGCATCTTTTCCATCAACTGTTGAAACAGCTCAATACGTTGAGAGTCATCTGTACTTTGGTTTATGGCCTGCAATAAGTTCGAAGCATTTTGACGAATATGGTTAATAATGTCTGAGCCGCAGTCAAAGTCTTTACCTGCAAGCATCTTTTCGAATTCGGTCATGTTATCTCTCAACTTAATATATGTTATTGATGTGGTGTTTTATTACTCACTGCGTTAGCTATTTATTTTTCATTAGTTAAAAGTAATAAAACACTTCAGCATGATACTAAGTTTTTTATATTTATTCTGGTTATAACGACTATTTTAATCATTATTATCTTATATCTCATACATCTATGGTATGAGGTTCCGATTCTAGACGTCATAATCAACTTTATGACGATTCAGGTAAACGCCCAGCTTGCTTTAGCACCCCATTAAATATCGATTCGCTAATATAATCAGGAAAGTCTTTCGGTAATTGCTGACGTACTGTATTGATGACGGTTGGTGTTTGGCTTTTCATTTCTGCCATTAACTCACTGGCGCGTTGCTCTGAAAACCCAATAGCTTTAGCCGTGCTTAAAAAGTGCCGTGGTTGAATAGCTTGCCATTTGTAATATTTCTTAGTGCCGATGAGTGCCATCGCCATTTTTGCTTTTTGTTTGGGGATGCTTTTTGAATCCATTAAAGGATAAGCTGAAATAATGTCATATAATGGCGTCATGCTGTAACGGCTTTCTGGCTCTAGGAACAAGCTGAAGTTTTTTCCATGGCCATCAATGGCAGCTAAAAGCCAAAACAGAATTTGGGCTTTAAAAAACACTTCACGATCATGGCTTGATGTTCGAGAACCCAGTAGAAATTGCATGATGTTAGAGATGCCTGGGCCACCATCAGATTCATATTTTAATGCTGGTGCAACACCTAATGCTTGGCACATGTCTTCTTGCGGTAGTCGCATGAGCCAATGGCCGTCTTGTGACCAGCGGCGATCAAAACGTTTGAGTGCTAGCGCTTTAATATCTTCGACATAAACAATGTTAGCTTCATTAACGCTAAAACCATAAGCAGCCGCAATTTTTAAACATAGCCATTCGTTTTCGCAGCTATCACTTAAATCGATATTTTTATGTGGCAATATCCCTATTGGCAGTTTAAGTATATGGCTGGTTGGTGTCGATCCTAGCGGTAAATGCCATTGATTTTGATACCACAATAAGCCTGTCTTCTCTTGCGCACCGGCGATGGAGATTCGAAAATCATCCATATCTTCTAACATACCTAATGGTGCGTCACTTTGATATCCTCGTAACACTTGTGCCATACGGGTATCAGTTAATGGCTCTGCATGTACTTGTCTTACATCTTCTAATATTACATCTGGTGAATATAGTTGAATTGCGCCAACACAATCGCCTCCAATTTTACTCAGAAGATCAAAAGGACGTTTGGTGATGGCTTTAAAACGAGATTGAATACGACTGCGGATTTCTTCGTTATCAGGCAATAAATTATCAAAAAAGTTATAGGGGATGTCGCCATGATAAGGGTCATGACGTAATGGCATTGAAAGTGAGATCGCCCGTGATCCTGCACGAGTAAGCCATGTTGAATGGTATTGAAAGGATATGGCACCTGATGATGCTTTTGATAATGTACCAACTAAAATTCCATTCATTGCGACGGATAACCTTTCCATAGTTACCATTCCTCATTCCACTGTTGATTGCTACTCTGTGTCTCTGCGGTACTATTACGAGGCTGAACATGCAATTCGAGATCTAATGCCGCCAATAATTTAAATAGCGTATCAAGTTTAGTGCCTTCTGGCGTATTTTCGAATGCTGATACGGTCGTTTGTTTTATACCAACTAATTTGGCGGTATCACTTTGAGTTATGTTTTGTGCTTTACGTTGATCTCTTACTGCATTCGCTAGCATTTTTGCCGATGTTATTTGCATTTCATCACCACACTTAAATTATCCTTCGTAAGGGATATTTTAATATTATCCCTTAGAGGGGATATTTGCAAATTATCCGCTATAAGGGATAAATATCGCAAGCATGCATTTACATTAAGTGCCTATATATAGTCTTACCTTTATCCCACTGTAATACCGTCTTAGGTGTCTTAAAACATAACCTTGTTAAATTCTAAATTCGTGACTTCCCTACTCTCTTAACCTAATACAAAAATACCGCCACAATGGACGGTATTTAGATTGGTTCTACTTAGTTAGATTCAGTTGTATTTGCCGTTAAACCATTAAACATTGTTGGTGGCATGTCTTTTAAGATTAATGACCAAGCATTACCGACACCATCACCGGTAAAATTGTTTTTCTCGGTATCTTTAAACCAATAGTAAGTCGGAAGGCCTGAGTACGTTAGTTGTAACTTGTTGAGTTCATTATTGTATACCGCACCAAATTTTGGATCTTGTAAGATCAAGTTTTTCATTTCTTTGATAGTGACGATTGCAGCTGGCCATCTCGCTAAACATGAGCCTAGAGGGCCTTTATCTTTCATGCTGGTACATTTAGGTGGAATGGGTGAGTTAACGTCTTTTTTAAACGTGTAAAGCGCCAAATCGTCTTTACCAACCAGAAGGTTTCCTTTTGGTGTCATTTTAAACGTCGGTTCAGTTGGGTACTCTAAATCATGAGCAAAGGCACTAGAAGATATAGATAATAAGAGTAATGATGTATGAATTAATGTTTTATTCATGATGGCTACCATTGTTAGGATTAACTCGTTGTATGTGAAATAGATGGTCTAATTTGATGTCGCGTCTTGTGATAGTGTGTTCAACACGGTTGAGATTTTATTCGCAACACCATCACAGCCCTGTATGTGATGACGGTTTATTAGATAATGAGGATCGTTATATGATAGCCAGACCTTGTTAGTCGCATCTTTACTGATTAATACCTTTTGTGGTAAATCGATGGCGCTATTCTGGCTACATTGCATTAAACGGGTGCCAATTTTAGGGTTACCGAAGATAATGACTTCTGTTGGTCGCAATTCTAAATTTATATTACGCGCATTTTGTGCATGGTCGATCCTCGTAAAGATGGTCATTCCTTTATTGATGGCTAATTGCTCAAAACGATTGGCGGTTTCCTCGACCGAGTATTTACTTTGATGTTTGACTACACCATCAGATGCATTTGCAAAAAATGATGCGAATAGTGAAATCGCGCCAATGATGATAATTTTCTTCATTTTTATACCTATCAAAATCATGTGGTTATAACGTATTGTCTGACATTGTTGCTTTATAAAAAAAGAATGATGAGCATCCTCCCCATGCAACAATATTAACCATCAACGCTTTTATGATATTAATTGGCGTGACAGGAATCGTTTGAAAGACAAAGAAAGTACATAAACTTGCGATAAAGCCCACTGCAATACCTTTGATAAACCACTTCTGTTTTAAAAAAGGTAAACAATAAAGCAGTGCCCATAGCCCACCCCAAAAGACTTGTTTATAGATAAAAATATGATCGGGTTGAGACAATCCTTGTAATGGGTTGATGAGATAAATAGCGACTACATTGGCAATACTGCCAATAAATCCTGCCCCTAAAGCTACTGTGATATTTTTAAGCATATTGATCCCTATGTGCCAACTATTGAAGTAATAGAACATCGAACTAAAAGAAAAATTTCACTGTTATGAGAATAATTTTCTAGAGGTGTTATTTTGCTCTACATTTGGCTTTGAGATATTGCTGGTATTGATGGTCTATTTGTTACAGGGTCACTATAGATGCTGTGCTGAAATGATTATACGATCTATACTATTTTCAGTAACATGACAGCTCATTGATTGGTTTTATGAAGGAGATCACTTTGCTTAGAGTTATTCAACGTCGCCGCATTAAAAAGGTCATTAAGTTGCTTTCAGCAAGGTTGATAAAAGGCTATGGCAGCCGAGATTTTTTCTCTTTAGGTCAAATTAAGGCTAGTACTAGTGAGTTTAGTACGCGGCAATATCAAATTGCTGTGGCTTTGTATGCTGATCCGCAAGATATGAATATCGAGCAAACCCCAACCCTAAAATCAATACGTCATGATGTGTCGCATGATTTCTTTGACGGCAATGATTACACCGGACAAGATGTGCTTAACCTACTCGCGTTAGGTGGATGGAAAGGCGGTCGCATAGATGATGATATGTCGAATCGCTTTGGAATGGGAAGTCGCTATTAACGCTAACTCTCGTTACTTTACATTTGGCCATACTCTATCCCTTACAGAGGATAATTACGATTTATCTGCTAAAGGGGATAAATAATAGTAACAATGATGAAGATGGTTTTGATCTATGTTGAATAATAAAGATGAAATGCCAGTATGGATTTTAGGAAAAATGCCGCTTGTGATGGGTATGTGTGAGTAACAATAGTTGTAATGACATGGTTGACTAACCTACTACTATTGTAGAAATAGTAGTAGGTCAAACGTCGTAGATAGAAAGATTCTATTCTGCCGTTTGTTGAAGCTTACTAAGCTCTACTTCAATTTTCGCAATTTCAGCAGTGTAACGAGCCTTACTTGCGCCATCTCTAGTCGATTTAGACATAGTTTGTAGCTTAGATAGCTTCTTTGTAAGTGTTGCTAATTGATTCTGGTTTTTGCGATTACTACTCATTAATAAATGATGCTCCAAAAAAGTTAAGATATTTACTCAATAAGCTTATTATAAAATCACATAAGATGCATATAATTTATTAAAAAATGACGTAATTCGTTGCGCCACTTCAAGTAAATACTCATATGCCATTATATTATGCCTTATTTTCTTACTATTGCGACTATGATGTGACTATAGCAGCAGATAACAGGCAGATCTTACATAATCCTAGTTGTTTTTTTCATTGTACGTATAACTTGTTACATTTACAACGTAGTATATAGCGCTATAAATGCAGAAAGATCAATATATTGTATTAATACTTGGTTTTGATGACATATTTTAGCTCCCTTTTAGTCTGTGAAACTCAATCATATACCATCGAGACCTCTGATAAAGAAACATGCAATGCATCAGGAGGCTCAAAAATTTCAGTTATGGAAATATATTATTCTGAATAATCTGAACGACAGACTTACAATCCCAAATGGCTAATTTGTTTTAAATATATTAATAAATCAACAATTAACCAGCATAAATAAAACAAAAGTAGTCTTAAAATTCAACATTAAATGCTATTGTATTAATACTATTGTTAATTTAGATATTAAAACAGGAGCGCAAATGCGGAAAACAGATAAGAAAATTGATAATGCGATCCGTGATGCTTTAATCCTCGTATGTGATCATGCACAACTTTCCTTTGAGGGATTTCAATGGTTAACTCACTGTGTGAATTACGATAATTTTCCAAACAGCCTCAAAATTATTTGTGTCTTTAACACTGATGAACAATTAGCTAATTTACGACAAGGCGATTATGGCAGGCTGTTAAGGCAATTAATTAAACAACATTTAGCTGATATTAATGTGGTAATAAAAAATGTAGATAAACAAGTTTTGTTTGATAGCGAACAAGCCTGTGTCACTACTCATAATGGTAAATGGGCGCAAAAATTAGCTCAGCATTAAAAACAATAATCCCCCCTGCCATGACAAATATGGCTTATACATCTACATTTAAAATAGCACTAGGGCTACAGGTTAATTTACGTCAAAGAAAATTGTGTACTCAAGGATGTCTTCAGTGTGACGACATTAGATGTATTTTAAGATTATCAATATCAGTTTATTGTAACGGATATTGGTGATCTGTTTTTTACTAATCATGTCATTTAATCTGAATTCAACGCTAATCAATAAATATGATCAGGTTTTCTTGAACATTTAGATCAAGATTTGTTGGCTAAAGGACTAGATAAATGAAATTAGTAAATGGCTTAGTTACTTCTCTTCTATTGATTAGCTTAAACGTCTCTGCGCAAGAGAGAGATGATATTTTTGTCGGTGCTAAAGTCGGTATTAGTAACGTTGATTTCAATAGCTATCAGGGCTCTAAATCCGGTTCAGGTGTTGATTATGGGCTTGAGTTTACTTGGTTACATAATATCTATCAAAATATCAGCTTAGGCATAAATTTGAGCTTAGATCGTTTTGAAAATCAATTATATGGAAAATTTGATAGCAATCATTCCTCACTCATTATATCCCCTATGATCTCATATCGTATTGTTGCACTAACACCTAAGTATTTAGGGAAAAATTATATACGTTACCATGATGGTTTAAGCGTGTACTTTAAATTAGGTCTTGGCTGGGCTCAATCTGATATTACTTATTCAAATGGCAGTATGAGAGATGATGGTGCAATTGATTCATGGGGGCTTGGATTGAAGTGGCAAAGTACCAGTAACTGGGCTATAGGGATTGAATATAATCAATTAGATAATCATTTATGGGGACTAGGTGAACAGAATTATAGTCTCAAAAATAAATCAGTTATGGGTATTATTAACTATCGATTTGATACGTAGCTTTCAATGCTAGGTTAATTTTACGCACTGAAAAGCCTAAAAAATCCACATTGTTATATGTGGATTTGTAGGGTTCAGGTAATGCAGAGATTAACCGATGTTCTTACAGCGTGATGCTAGAATAGGATCAACATTGCCTTGAATTTTTTGGATTTTAGCCGCACGCTCACATTCCCATTTTGATACTGGGTATTGTTTGTCCCATGCACTCATTAATTGGCGTTGTTGACGACTCATTTTATAGCTAGGGTATACCGCATCAAAGTACATATAAGTACGCGCTATCACACCACGCGCTCGTTCTGGTGGTTGTGCGTCATGGTCTTTTTTATCAATGATCATGTCGCAACTACCAAATGAACGATAATCTTTACTGGCTGTTTTAGGCAGCATTACATAATTGTAGTTTTGACGCGCAGCATTAACAGCACCAATAGCAGGATATAAGTTGTAGAGGTCTGACTGCATTAGGCGATATTCTTTATTCGCTTTCTCGGCACATTTACGGCCTTTAAACGCCTTACCTTTGTTATCGACACATACTTTTGCCCCATCACGCCATTCACTAAATGCGCGACCAAAGTTTTCGGCAGGAACAACGTGCTCTGCCTCCCATCGCTTGGTACGCTTTTTATAAACATCCGTTGTGAAACCAGAAGGTAAGGTTATGTACTTTTTGTTGTTAAAATCAGCACCACAATAAATAGTTTTCATATCTGCAGGGTTAGTATAGATCTGCTGTTGCATGATCTTTTTCGCTTTGCTGAATGATTGGTTGGTAGTGTTACCTTGTGGCGTTTGCGCTAATGCAAGAGTCGGTAATAGTGCGACACTAAGTAGAATAATTTTAGTTGGGTTCACGATGTTCTCTTTTAGATTGTGCGATCAATGTGTGAATCTACTGACGAATTGATATGACAAAACCAGCGTGGCTTTGGTTTTATATTTAGTTAATACTATGAATATTAAGTGGTTTTATAATGCTGCTTATTCGGGTAGGATTACTTTCACTCGCCCTACATCTCCGGTAGTTAAACGAACTTTGATACCGTGTGGATGTGTTGGTGAATTAGTGAGGATTTTTTCTACTGTACCTGACGTGAGTTTCCCTGTGCGTTGATCTTGCTTTAAGACAATCTCTACGTTTAAACCAATATAGATATTTGAACGATTTGTACCTGACATATTGACTCTTTTATTATTAATTTTTCAGGCTGTATTATTGTTTTTTTACAGAAAAACGCAACTGAATATTAAAAGATGCTTATTTTGTACATCATCAAAAGGATTTTTGTATGGCTCTAAGTTAGAATTATTTGTTAGGCTTACAGGGAAATGAAAATATTAAGGGTAGCCGCATGAAAATAATGAAACATATTCTATTAGCAACGACATTAGGTTGCGTAAGTATGAGTGTTCTCGCCGCTCCGCAACCACAAAAGACATTACAACCTGAGTGTGAGGCTGGCTTTACGAGTATTGTTACTGGAGACTTTAGCAAAGAACCTCAACGTACTTGCTTGCCAACAGATCAAAAGCAAGCAGTAAAAATTAAGCTTGGTCAAACGATTCAATTGAATCTACCTGCGAATCCTTCAACAGGAGCATCGTGGGCATTACGCTCAATGCCTAATTCATTAATGTTATTGAGTGTTGATTATCATAACTCAGCACAGTGTAAAAAAGGTATGGTGGGTTGTAGTGGTTTAAGATCGTACACATTTGAAGCTGTCGCTAATGGTGTTGGTGAATTAAAATTAAATTATGGTCGAGCATGGGAAAAAGACAGTTGGGAAAGTAAAAATATTACCATTTCTGTCCAACCTTAGCCCATTAGTTATATATAGGAAGAGCCCTCCTGGTTGAGGGCTTTATTAGTACAGTAACGTTAATATTAGTGTTGAAGCGCTGGACAGTCTTTAGGTAGTAATTGCTCTGGTATTGCTGGCCCTACCCCCATATCTGCTGTCCAACCTTTTAAGCCACCTGTTTTCGGATCGAAATCACTGCATTTATAAGGTTGATCTTTAACTTGTATAGTTGGCGTTGAATCTGGATTTATATTTTTAGGTAATGATGCTGCTGGCAATTCAACGATTGTATTTTTTTGTGTTTGTTCAATCGTAGTGTTTTTACTTGTCGTTTGATCACTTTTGATAATTGTAAATGCTAAACTGCATATTACTATTGCGCTAAGCACTGCTAGTGCAGATTTAGTTGACTTCTTCATGGGCTATTCCCTCAGAAAAACACAAGTTGGTTATCTATGAGCTATTTAAAGTCTATTTTATAGAGAAGATCAAATTATGTATTAAAATAAACACTTAATTGCTTGTTTAAGCATCTATTTAATAATTTATTGCTACTAATAGTGAATTTATTGTTTGATAACGCATTGGGTAATGCAAGCTTACTCTAATTTTCGATGTGTTGACTGACTTATCATTTAACCGTTATTAAATATCTCTGTATAGTCAATTTTTTAGTCTTTTTTATCGTGAGCACTATAGTCCATTCCATCTTTTATACCGAGCGATTTTTCTCATATATTCCCTAAGCTAGGAGCAACAATACGTTTAACGACTGTGTTAACTCCTGAAGGTAAGGTTGATATTCGTGGTGCAGATTTACGCTCTGATGAATTGGTTAAATCATCAACTCATCTTCGTGTCGGTATTGATTTAAATTCTGGTGAGCTATTTAATATTGGTTATACCAGTGATTGGCTTGAAATTATGGAATGGAATGCTGTTCATAATAGCATTAAATTTACAGCGGCTATTCAAGGGGCAATGTTTACAGACACACCACGGACAGATAAAAAATTCAGCCTTTCTTTTTAGCTGTTAATAGTTTGTTGATATTCTTTTAGGGATAATCCAAATTGCTTTTTGAAACGTTGCGCGAATCGTGTTTCAGACTGATAACCACAAAGCTGTGCTAAATCAAGTTGCGTATAGTGCTGTTTTTGCAGTAAGGTCAACGCATATCCCATTCTTAATTCAGCTAAAACCTCCCTGAATTGGGTTGATTCTTCACGTAACCGACGAATCAGTGTTGATTTACTTAACCCAAAATGTTGACAGACTGATTCAATGCTATGATGTTCGCTTGGCTGTTGTCTAAATAGTGCAGCTAATTTGTCACGCCATGATAAATCTTGAGAACTGAAAAGTAGATGCAACTTTCCCATATTAGCTAAATACTCAAATAACGCATTTACCATGCACTCTTGAACGTTACGTGGTAATGATTTTGGCATATTAATCAAGTTCATAAAGAGATACTCGCCTGCGGGATCAAATAAATAATCAGGTGTTGTATGACAACTTGCATGGCGCTGAGAACGATTAATGAGTTCGGTGTTTGGCTTAGTTAAAAAACATAGTTGCAGTGATGAAAATATTGCTTGCGATGGTTGATTAATAAAAGTTTGTTGTGAATGTCCTGACGTTAGTAACCAGTTTTTAGGATTGATATTAATCCAATCATTTTGCCACTGTAGTTTTTTTACGCCAGTTTGTACCCAAACAATGGATGGATAGACAAAAGGTACATTGCGTAATTGCTGTGATTTTTGACCGGTATAATGAATACACTGAACTATTGCTGACATACTATCCCCCTTTAAATTTGAGATGACTTTATCGATGCTATAACAAAGAAAGTCTCATAATAGATAACTATTGATGAGACTTTTCTATAATACTGACATTGACGTTATTAACGTTGATAATGCGCAGTAATAGTCGATTTCGCTAATGCAGTACCATTAAGCATAAAGCTCACCAATGCACATGATGCATCATCAGGCACTTCCAATTTTTCACAAGGTAATGCCCATACTGTGAATACGTAGCGGTGAACACCATGACCTTCAGGAGGACATGCACCGCCGTAGCCATTAAAACCGTAGTCATTACGCATTTCTAAACCTGCAGTAAGATTTGCAGATGCGCCTTCAGCTAATTCATGTGTTGATGCTGGAATATTAATTACCTGCCAGTGCCAAAAACCGCAATCAGTAGGTGCATCAGGATCAAAACATGTTACAGCAAAACTCTTCGTACCTTGAGGTGCATTTTCCCAAGCTAGTTGAGGAGAAATATTATCACCATCGTTACCAAAGCTGTTAAATGAAAAACGCTTTTCGTGGTGTTGGCCTTCAGTAATACTGTTACTTGTCATTGTAAATGTAGACATGGTTATATGCTCTTATTTATTGTCGATGGAGTTACTATACGAGTTTTTTCTCACAAATATTCACCTTTAAGTGTCAATTATTGATTTAATTATGGTAATTGTGACCCTTATTGTGTTTTGTTGAATTTTTTGACTTTAAACGTTGCCAGATGTGATACAAATTAACTTCAAAATACCATAAGGATGATTATTAGATGAAATTGATGCCCCTACTCTTACTTCCAAGTTTATTCTCGCCCTTTGTGATTGCTCAACCAACGTGTACTGTAACTTCTTTTCAAGCAATTAATATTGAACCAACCATAGAGGCCGCTAAGTATGATGAGGAAAGTCAAACTGCAGAAATACATCATCAACCTCCTATGCGTTGTGCCAGTATTACTTTTCAAACGGCACATACATTAAATAAAGTTGTTAATGCTATGCATGATGAATTTGAAGTCACATATGCCGATATGACTACAACACAATCACATCTTATAAAATTCTCAGATGATGCTACTGACTCAGGTTACATTCAATTACGTCGCCATAAACCTCAAACAGCCTACGCTTGTTTTTCTACATCAAGTACACCTATTACTTCTATTACGTGTAAATTTGAATAACTCACACTTAATAAGCATTACCACTCAAGACCATAAATAGATTAAATTGCCTTTATTATATAACTGTATATATAATCAGTATTATTTTATCCAGTGTAATGAATGGACTTATATGCGTATTGAATTAATGGTTAATAAAAATAATGTACCTGAAGATACATTTCACCAAGTTGAACGTGAATTTACTCGGCGTATGGCTATTTCTTGGCCCGATGCTTTAGTGCGAGTACGTTTAGGTGGTGCAAATGAATTAAGTGTATTGGGTGGTATAAAGGAAGATAAGCAGCAAGTTGAATTACAACTTGAAGCAATGTTTGATGAAGCTGAGGACTGGCTAGAGCAGCCAAGTTACGATATGTAGTACGTTATAATTGCATATTGAGCTTGCTAATTTAATACTGATGATGCTACTGATAAATGCTTATAATAATATCATTATTAGTTATTGGTGAGCTTTATTATGAGCACGTTTATTTCAAAAGATATTTGGTCTGATTTTACTGCTGATCCCGAGTTTCCTGGTTTTAGTTTTCGCGATACTGATGAAAGTAATGCGAATTGTGTAACTGCACTACTTGAACGCTGGGAGGCTGGTACCGTAGAAGATCCACATCATCACCCACATGATGATATGTCTATTATAGTTACTGGTGAAATCGCGATTCAATTTCACCTTCGTGTCGATGGTGAGTTGGTTAAAGATGGCGAACCAATGATCTTAACCGCGGGTCAAACAGGTTATATCAAAGCTAATCGCATTCATAGCGTAGTATATACAACTGATTGTGACATGGTATATATCCAAAATAAAACATTTGGCTTTGAAGTTGATAAGTAATTATTAACGAATACCTTATTATATAAAAACTCTTATAATTATTTGTGAGAGTTTTTTTAGAAATTTTGTTTTCTGCTACTTTGATTAATAATATATTTGGAGACACAAGCGATTATTTAATGAAAAAATACGTAACGCTTTTTTATTTTGTGGTTTTTATCGCATGTCATTGAAACTATTCTGACTTAATAGAGCAACAGTATTATATATTAATAATATTTTAAGTTAACTGGTGTGATTATGTTCGATTTTATGGCGACTTTTGTATGTCCAAAATGTGGTAAATCTGAATATCTTGTAGGAAAAAACATTATTTTGTGTGTTTGCGGATATCGTGTTGATTATATTAAAGCATAAAACACATCACTTAATATACAGATAGAATATTTTCTAGCATATCTAACACTCCAACTTTGATATTATGCGGAGTGCTGTAAGCTTTACAATATTCAAACGCAATATCTTCTTGTGTTGTACATGGTAATTTATAATATTTTTCTTCTATCTCTGCAGGTAGGTCTTTTATTGCATAAGTTAACGCATACATATTCGCAATTGTCTGCAAATCATCGGTTGGCTCTTTGAGATCAAAGGGAGTAATTGAATGAATATACCCTAAACGAAAAATAGCCAATTCATGTGCTGTTTTTACCTCAACGTTTGCATGTGCTAAGCAATTATAAAATAAAGAAGCTCCAAGTATTGATATTGTAATTAATTTCTTCATTACCCCTCAATCCTATTTATATTATGGAAGCTATTTATAGCATATATGTTGTAAATTTCACATCAAGTCAATGTTATGATACTGCAAGATATTTAATATCATGAGTTTATGATAAATTTTTATTATGTATTAAATCAGTCCTGCCATCACTATTATGCAATTGTTTTCCATATTTTCTTACCATAGCCACGAGAATATTCTATTAGTAGATTATCTTTTTAATAGTTAGCGTTTTTTATAAATAACGATAAAATGCTTCACTAAATATCATATAATTCAAAATGCTGGTGAATAAATGAAACCTTTTTCTAGGAAGTTCTCGACTGTAGTTCTCGCAAGTCTTGCCTTAGTCTCTACTAATGTCTGCGCAACATCTTCTGGCGCAAATATGTCAATTTGGATTGATGTAGGTGGTCCTGTTGGTGGCCCTTATGCAACTGTTGTCCAAAATGGAGCGAAACAAGCAGCTGAAGATCTTGGGGCTAATTTACGGGTCGTTTATTCAGATTGGCAACCACAAAAGATGATTGAGAACTTTAAACAAGCTGTAGCCGCTAGCCCGTCAGGAATAATTATTATGGGGCATCCTGGTGACAGTGCTTATCAACCTTTAGTCACTGAAGCAGAAACCAAAGGTATTAATGTTACGTCTATTGATACCGCTTTACCTGCGAGTATGAATGCAATGCAAAATAAGGGCTTTGGCTATGTAGGTGTAAGCAATGCAAAACGCGGTATAAAATTGGCAACCGAAGCTTTACGTCGCGGTCAATTTAAAGCTGGTGATCGTGCATTAGTCTGGGGAATTAAAGATATTGCAGAACGAAGTAAATCAACTAGAGGAATGATCAAAACCTTGGAGCAAGCTGGATTAACCGTTGATTTTCTTCAAATATCTCCAGAAACAGATAAAGATCCATCATTAGGTACTTCAGCGATTACTTCATACCTTGCCAGTCAGATGAGTACAAAACTGATATTAGTCGATCATGGATCACTTACATCACAAATGGCTAATTTTTTACGTAATGCGGGCGTAAGACCTAAAGAGCTTTTTGTTGCTGGATTTAGCTTATCCCCTGCAACAGCAGATGCTATTCGTAGTGAATATGTTCAATTAGTCGCGGATAGCCAACCTTACCTCATGGGGTATTTGTCTGTTGTACAAACAGTTTTAAGTAAACGTTATGGTTTCTCTGGTCTAAATATTGATACTGGTGCAGGATTTGTTGATCTCAATAATATTGATTTTATTGCGCCATTAGCTACAAAAGGTATTCGTTAATGTGTTCTAAGGCATTAGTGCTTACTGATATTAATAAGTGGTTTGGTCCGATTCATGCGTTGCGTAACATTAACTTAAGTATTAATGGGGGTGAAGTAGTTGCATTACTTGGTGACAATGGTGCAGGAAAATCAACGTTGATCAAACTTATTGCAGGAATTGAATCATTTGATTCTGGTCATATTACTATTCAGAATAAAAGTATTGATAAACAAGGCTATAACGTAAAAACTGCCCGTAAACTCGGAATTGAAACCGTTTATCAATCAGGGTCACTCGGTGAACAGCAATCAGTATGGCGTAATTTATTTTTAGGTCGTCATATTCGAACACGACTAGGATTTATAGATCAAAAACAAGAACGTCAACAAGCACAGCAGTTACTGCAAAAACTTGATTTTCGAGGTATTGGAGCAAATATTGATAGTTGTATTTCACAACTTTCAGGTGGTGAACGACAAGGGTTAGCTATTGGTCGTGCGATGTTATTTAATGCAAAATTAGTCATACTTGATGAGCCAACAACAGCATTATCTTTAGGTGAAGTTGAAAAAGTATTGCACTTTATCGAAACATTAAAAGCACAACACCGAGCTTGCTTACTCATTACTCATAATATGAACGATGCTTACCGTGTTGCTGATCGTTTCGTGGTAATGGATCGAGGCACTATTGTTGCTGAATATAATAAAGCCGACATGGATCAACAATCATTACAACATGCACTGCTTACTGCTGTTGGTCGAGGTGCTGCATGAATTCATTTTTTGGACGTCATCGCGCACCGATCATTACTAGTTTAATGTTGGTAAGCTTATGGTTGTTGTTTACGATATATAGTCCGCAAACCTTTAGCCATATGCGTATTTATACCTCGTTCATGTCAACGATCCCATTTACCGCGATGTTAGCTTTTTGCTTAACATTATTGGTTATCGCTCGTGAAATAGACATGAGTTTTCCATCGGTTATTGCGCTGGGCGGCTACGTTTTTGCGGCAACATTTCAAACTACACAATCACCCCTACTTGCTTTTATTGCTGCGGCTATCGTTGGTATTTTATGCGGCATACTTAATGGCCTGTTAGTCGTGTGCTTTAATATACCTTCAATTATTGCAACAATTGGCAGTCAATTTTTTATTGGCGGTTTAACTACCGTTATTGCTGATGGATTAGCATTAAGTTTACCTGAAGTACGTGATAGCTGGTTCCATACTATGATGGTTGGCCGAATAGCTGATGTGATCCCAGCACAAGCAGTATGGTGTCTGGTTATTTTAGCCGTTTTATGGTTGATATTATCGCGCCATGTATTCGGAGATAATATTAATTTTATTGGCGATAACCCGAAAGCTGCAGAGATGATGGGGGTACCAGTTGCCCGTACTCGATTGTTATTATTCGTTTTAATGGGATTAATGTCTGCGGTTGTGGGCGTTTTTGTTAGTCTTGAAATGAGCAGCTGGTGGCCGAATCAGGGACAAGGTTATATGTTACTCGTTTTTGCTTCTGTTTTTATTGGTGGTACATCAGTACTGGGCGGACGCGGCACACTATTAGGTACATTTTTTGGGGCGTGTATTATCGGTATTTTAGAAGCTGGTATCATTAGTGCAGGCCTAGCCGGATTCTGGACGCGGTTAGTGTACGGAATCATTATTATTGTTTCTTTAATGATTCATAGTATTTTGCTCAAGCAACATAAAGGCGCATGGAAACGGTTAATTCACTAACGATGATCTTATATACCTTTAATGATAAAGAGAGCTTATTGCTCTCTTTTTTTATAAAACAATCCAAGGTTGGTGCACTTTTAGCGTAAAAATGATTTGGTTATTGTTAATCTCAAATGGCAGTTTTTCTTGAAAAGTATCAATTTCATCCTGGTTATTACATGGCCAAAAGAAGTGAATACCATAACTTACATGTGCTAAACCTGATTGATGATCGTCGTCAAACTCTACCATATCAACTCGTAATGATGCTGTTGCAAATTGAAACCTAGAATCTTTCACATCATGTTTTGAATACAACATAGTTGAAAACAGGTGTTCGTGCCCTTGTACATAATCAATAATCGATTCAGCAATAGAAATTGATGGCTGAGCCATAAACGATACTTTTTCAGTCATAATTAATGATCTCCACTAATGATCCTATATTAATAATAGCCTGTATTACTAATAAGATAGTTGAATACCGAAAATAAGTGACATTGTAACATTTTAATTTAATGGTGTTTAACCAGATATTACACACAAAAAGAAGAATATGGCCTCCTATTTTAAAGGCCAATTATATTAACCTCTCTATCTTTAGCTATTTTATTCGATCTCTTGCTAGATCTTTTATTTCTTATAAATGCATGAATTATATGGATTTAATTTATCAGTCTTATATAATATCTCTTATAGCAGATCAAGAATGAAGACTAATAACAATGTCGATCGACCCTTCAAACGCTTTAATACATAACGACGTCACGCTTAGACCTGGATCTTTGCGTCAACAAACAGTAATAAGCCAACAACTTCGTCAACGTGATCATTTTGTATCAAATCCAGCATTAGCTTATATCTATTCCCTTGCTGCAACTGATACAACCGGTGGTCAAGCGAATGCACGTTATACTTTAGAGCGCTTTAGTCGATTTTTATTGGGATCTACATTTGATCGAATTGATTGGTTAATGTTGTTAACAAGCCCTACCCTTATTGAAAAAGCAATGGCCGCTTTTTTAATTCATCGAGCCAAAACTAAAGCAAAGATGAAAGGTTTATTTTATGATCCATCGCGGTCATTAAAAAATTTACATATTAATCCACTAAAAAAAGCACTTTTACTCATTGGAGATTATTACTATCAGCAACAACAAATTTCATCATCACAGTTAACTGATTGGCAAGATTCAATCGAGAAATTTTCAGTTCAGAACCAAACACAACATGAATTAGATCCAGGTTGGCTCGCACCTATTGCAATTGAACAAACATTAACAATCGAATTAACATCTCAAGCTCAAGTTATGCTAGAAGCATTTAGTTGTTATTGTTTAAGGCCTTGTATTGAAAGAATGGATTGGCATAGTGTTCTTTATGCTCCCGTTCTACAAACCTCGATGCAATCATTTTTATCTTCACGTTTAACAATGAAAAGTAGCGATAGAAAGCAAGATTATGCCCCTGCTACAGCCGATAATTTGTTAAGAATGCTACGAGGTGTAGCCCATCATGCATGGTTATCTGAGTCGATTTCAGTTGAAACACTGCAACGGATTAAGGCAATAAAATTACCTCGGGGTTCACGACAATCAAGTGGTCGTTACTTAAGCTATACTGACGTTGACCAAATATCGGCGCTAACTTTGGCACAATCAAATAAAATAAAAGCATTAAGAGATAATGCTATATTTTGGTTAATGTATGAGTCAGGCTTACGTCGTGCAGAGGTTATTGGACTTGATATCGGTGATATTGACCTTTATTTATGCAAAATTCGAGTCATGGGTAAAGGTAACAAAGAACGCCATGTACCATTTTCGAAAAGCAGTGACCTTTATTCAGCTATTGAACAATGGCTAACGATTCGTCTACAACATTCCCAAAATATATCGAGCTTTTTCTGTGGTGTTAATCGTTATCAGCAACTCACAGCACAACGTTTAACGACTCAAACATTAAATGATCTTTGTAAACATATTCATCAACTTGGTTTTTCACGACGAATATCACCTCATGACTTTCGTCACTCTGTCGCGACTAACCTATTACGCTCAGGATATGATTTATTATTAGTGAGTAAATTTATGGGACATAGCAGTATTACGACAACTCAACGTTATGATCGTCGAACTGATGATGAATTACAAGGTGTTACTCCAGGTCGATAACAGATCACACTATACAACAATAGTTTCAATACTTGTCATGCAACATGTAATGTAAGTAGGATTATCCTGCTATATTATTTTATAATTTCATGGAAATGCTATCGTATATAAAATAATAAATGGAGTTTTTATTTTGATGTTTTTCCGTGTATTTTTGCTGATTACTTTAGCTTGTTTTCATACTTCGAGTTCAGCTTTAACTGTTAATCAATATGGAAATAAATACAGTTTACTTCCTTGTACAGGCCTAGAAACTAAAATTAATAGCTTTGAAAAAAGATTAACTATGATGTTATCTAATGCATCAAAAAAGGGAAAGTCTAACTTAAAAAACGAATATCAGGCATTGAAAAAATTGTATAAGCAAAAGCAATGTCATAAAAAAGCACCTCGATAATTAACTTATATTATCGAGGTACAGACAAGGAGTTTTACTTTATAGGTTTAAGCTAATAATGTGTAACTTAGATATAAGTTTAGAGCTAAAACAATAGCAACAATAATTAAGCCTAGAGTTGATACTATTTTACTATTTTTGTATTTACCCATGATTTTTTTACTGTTAGTGAAATAAAGTAATGGAATAATTGCTAATGCAATACCAAAGCTTAAAACCACTTGGCTCATTACTAATATTTCAGTGGTATTGACAGCTAGTGCAATAACAATAAAAGATGGAATCATCGTAATAGAACGACGTAACCACATAGGAATTGTAAAATTAACAAAGCCTTGCATCACTACTTGTCCGGCCATTGTACCAACGACTGTAGATGATAGGCCTGATGCAACTAACGAGATACCAAATAAAATTGAAGCAGCTTTACCGACTAAGGGAGTTAATGTTTTATATGCTGTTTCTATTTCTGCAATATCTTGATTACCAGAGTAATGGAATACAGCCGCAGCCATCGCTACGATAGCTATATTAACAAAGCCGGCAATAACCATTGCTATTAATACGTCATATTTTGTTGAGCGCAAGCGTGTTGATACTTTCTCACCATACGTATTTTTAAATAATGCTGAATGTAAATAAATAACATGAGGCATTACAGTTGCACCAAGAATACCTGCTGCTAAATAAATTTGATGAGGACTATTTAGTGTCGGTACAACTAAACCTTTTATTAATTCATGTGATGCAGGAGGAGCAATAAATAATTCAAAAATATAAATAACAGCAACTAGTAGTAATAATGCACCAATAATAACTTCTAATGGTTTTTGACTCTTATTATTAAGCATTAATATCATAACTGTTGCTATGGCTGTAATAACAGCACCTTCCATTAAGCTGATATTAAATAGTAATTGAAAACCAACAGCTGCACCAATAAACTCTGCAAGATCCGTTGCCATTGCTATTATTTCAGCCTGTATCCAATATGGCATTATTGCCCATTTTGGAAGATGATCACGTAAGTGCTCAGGCAAATTTTTTCCTGTAACTATGCCTAATTTAGCGGATAAATATTGAATTAACATTGCCATTAAATTCGCCCATAGTACCACCCATAAAAGTTGGTAACCAAAGGCAGAACCTGATTCAATATTTGTAGCAAAGTTGCCTGGATCAATGTAACCAATAGCAGCAATAAATGCAGGGCCTAATAAAAGTAGTTTCTTTTTCAGTTTTAAGCTAAATGGGGTTGGCTGCATTTCAAGTGCGATAACTGCTTTATTCATAAGTGACTCCTTTGTCATGAGTCTACTTTACGTAATTTGCAAATGAGAATCAATATCATTTAGAGTGCAAACATGATTGCTTACATTTCACTTATGAAAACAAAGTCATTAATAGGTAGTAGCTATTTACCTATCGCTATTTAGAATTCGAATACGAACTTTATCACTTTTAGTATATATAATGTTACTTATATCGAAAAAATGTGATCCCTTTTCAATAATATGCATAAGAGTGTTTAATCTTTTTATAAAAATCGATATTGTCATCGGTAATGACTTGTATGTCTTTAACATATTTTTGGCTTAGGTGTTAATACCTATTTAATATAGGTTGATTTTGTAATTCTATAAGATTAACCATTAATAATAAGTATGATTGTTAATGAATACATCACCGCTTTAATTATGATAGCAAAATGGATGTTGAAAAAAAGGATGTAGTATGGAAGCCGAAGTAAGTAATAAAACACTAGCTTTTGAGACCGATGTAATTCAATTATATCTTCGTGATATTTCTATGAAACCACTATTAACAAAAAATGAAGAGGTTCTTTATAGTCGTAAAGTATTAACAGGAGATGTCAGTGCAAAAAATATAATGATTGAAAGTAATTTACGTTTAGTCGTTAACATTGCTAAACGGTACCGTGGTAGCTCTATTCAATTAAGTGATCTCATTGATGAAGGGAATATCGGACTTATTACTGCGGTAGATAAATTTGATCCTGAAAGAGGCTTTCGATTTTCAACTTACGCGACATGGTGGATTAAGCAAACCATAGAGCGTGCTATTCACAATCAAAGTCGCACTATTCGGTTACCCGTCCATGTATCAAAAGAAATTAATACCATTGTGCGGACACATAAACATCTACTGAATACTCAAAATAAAGAACCTAAAAATGAAGATGTTGCACAAAAATTAGATCGTAGTGTTGATGATATTTCTACCCTCTTATCTTACGATGCCCCTATTATATCCTACGATCAGACCATCAATGATGATGCTAATTCACAATCACTTGCTGTGTTTTTAACAGATGATAAAGCAGTTAAACCAGATAGTCATTTAGATGAACTAGATATAAAACACATCACATCTTCTATTTTAGATTCTCTATCTCCAAGGGATAAAGAGATTATTTGTCGTCGATTTGGCCTGCTTGGTCATGAATCACAAACACTCCAAGAAGTTGCCGATGAAGTTGGATTGACACGAGAACGAATTCGTCAACTACAAGTTATTTCATTGAAAAAACTTCGTAATTACCTTCAACGTGATAATTACGATATCTCAATACTATTTGCTGACACTGCATGATAGATTGTTTGCTATTATTTAAAGGAGCACTTAATGTGCTCCTTTTTCGTTATAGTTAAGGTTTGTTATGCATTTAAAATCATTATTAATTGCGGGTTCGATATTATTTTTTTCAGGGTGTGCTAGTTACGGTGTAACTGAAAATGAAATGCAATCTTACCTAAATAAAGAAACTCAATTTAATCATTCGGTTGGTATTCAAGGTATAGCTTACGCAACGGGTAAATTCGATAATATTAAAGTTGGTATCGGGCGTATAGCTAAAAATAAAGTCAATGTAGCAGCTACAGCAACTGCTGATTTAGAATTAATGGGACAACCAACTCAAAATATCGCAATTAAAGCTAACTTTAGTGCAATCCCTTATTACAACCAAGAGCAAGGTGCTATTTATTTAAAAGATCTTAGCATTGAATCATTAGCAGTCACACCTGAACGGTTAAATAATGTATTGACGAAACCTGTTATTACTCCGATTGTTTCTTTTTTAAGCCAAGTATTATCAACAAAACCTGTTTATAAGCTAAATGACAATGAATTAGAGCAAGCTCTCTTGAAAAAAACCAAACCTGAATTAGTTATTGAAAATCATAAATTAGTTTTAGATTGGTAATAAATAGTTATTAAGATAAAAAGCTCTTTGTATAAGGGCTTTTTATTGACTAAATTTTGATTGCTCTAAAAAATGTGTACCAGCTGCATCATCAATCATCTTTACAGCCCTTTCCGCCTCAAAAGATCGTTTCATAGCCTCTGCAGCATAATCTCTTGTTGTAGGGGTTTGACTCGTAATAATTAGCATTAATACAAAAATAATAGTAGCAACAGATAATATAGCGACAGTATATATTCGTCGAATAATACGCGCTTCACTTTGTTTAATTTCAGTTTTCACTGCACGTAAAACATCATAGTTAGTGATATTTGAACGCACTCTTTGGTTTTGATCCATCTTAAACATTCAGTATGATTAATAAGTAACTTATCAGTCTATCAAGCATTACTGAATTTAAGCTTACATAAGTATAAACTTGTAAGTATAAAACCTTTTACATAAAGACATAAAGTTATAGTGCATTAGTAATAAAAAAGACAGAGCCTAGCGGCTCTGACTTTCTTATAAATTAATAACGAATGTATATACTATTAGAAATATTGCTAATAACCATACAGGGCAATTGTACTTCTTGATTAATATGTAACCGATAATAACGGCAATAATATCTCCAATCGATTTAATTGAACTCGTAATTACAGGATTAATTAATGCGCTCGCTAATAAACCAACAACACATGCATTAATCAACACAATTGCTTGAATTAAACGTGGATGACTAAATAATGCCTTCCAAGCAGGTAAAAATGCGAATAGAAGCAAACTACCAGGAAAAAAAACAGCTATCGTTGCAATAATACTCCCCATAATTGGCATTTGAGGTATTGCTGAAGCCCCCAAATAACTCGCCATAGTAAACATAGGTCCAGGAACCAGTTGAGCAGAAGCATAAGCACTCAAAAAGGTGTTATCCGTTACCATACCATCAAGCATGGGCTGTAATAGCGGTAATACAACATGCCCACCACCGAATACGAAGCTCCCCGCCTGATAAAAGATAGAAAATAATTTAATGTTCTCATTCGTAGCAGCAATTAATGGTAATAAAATTAATAATCCTGAGAAAATAACGACTAAGCCAATATGTGGCCGAATAGGTTTAATCAAATGCTTATCGACTATTGGCTGGGTTTTGAATGACCATAAAAAACCTGCAATACTTGCTACAATAATCGGTAAAATTTGGCCAAATAAACCACTACTGAACGTCACCCAGATCATCGTTAATAATGCTGTCGAAATAGTAGCTATTGAGATTAAATTCTTCTTCACCATACCCCATAAAGCATCAGTAACCACAACAACCGCCAGTAGTTTAGCTGCAGTAATGATGTATTCGACAGTAACAGAGCCACTAAATTGGTTATTAGCAACAGCTAGAAATGTTAATAAAATAAAGGAAGGTAAGGTAAAACCGATAAACGCAGCAATAGAACCAAAATAACCCGCCTTTTTATAACCGATATACATCCCAAGCTGGCTACTTGCAGGGCCAGGTAAAAACTGACATAGCGCAATCGCCTGTGTAAAATCCTCATCACTGAGCCATTTATTTTTAACTACAAACGCTTGTTGAAAATAGCCTATATGTGCTGCAGGTCCACCAAAACTACATAAACCTAGCACTAAAAACTGCCAAAAAACCGTTAACATCAATCACATCTCCTATAGTGAAGTAACTATTTTAACGGTTGTTTATCTATTACTGAAATCGTTTGTACAGATACATATCATTATTGTAATCGATGAAAGCAAGCTTTGTTGTACCATGTCATTTTCATGGCGATTATAATCCTTTATTATACAAATCATGTTTTTCTGTGTAATAACAAGCAAACTACCCTGCTTTGCTTGCTCTTCAAAGAGTCGATGCTTATGTTAGAAAATCTTCAACAAATGGTTATCCTGGCTGCAATTGGCCATGAACAAAATTTTACCCGTGCGGCAGATAGATTAGGCATCTCTAAATCTCAAGTAAGTAAACAAATTCGTTATTTAGAGGAACGTTTAGGCTGCCAGCTCGTTCAACGTAGTACACGTACAGTGGCCTTAACGGAAATCGGTTTACAATATGCCGATTACGGTCAGCAACTGGTTGATACTGTTAATGAAGCTGAAGCGATGGTGGCAGGATATCGTAATGAAATAAAGGGCGTGCTACGAATTGGCATTGCACAATCTTTTGGCAATATTCATATAACATCAGCTTTGGCTGAGTTTCAAAAAAGCAATCCAGAATTAGAATTAGAAATAAGCTTATTTGATCATCGACCAAATTTATTAGAGGAAGGATTTGATTGTTGGATAGCCATTCATGAACATCCACCTGAAGGCATGGTTGCGCGGAAATTAGCTAACTGCGAATTTGTGGTAGTTGCATCACCTGATTATATTGCGTTACATGGAAAACCAGAAACCCCTGGCGATTTACGCCGCCACAATTGTATAACTTATCAAAGTCGTGAACGTAAATATGTTAATTGGGCTTTTTCTCGTGATGGTGTACAGCAATCAATTCGAGTTAGAGGTAACTACCGTATAGATAACGCACCTGCGGTATTGGATGCCGCTGTCAGTGGCTTAGGTATTGCTTACTTATCGACCTATTTAATGACTAATGAAATCGAAAGCAATAAACTCATTCAGTTACTTCCAGAATGGAAAACGACGGTTGATTTGCCAATTTATGCAGTTTACCCTCGCAGAAAATACTTAGCACCAAAAGTACGTTGTTTCATTGATTTCATGGCTGAACGTATGGCGCAGGCACCTTATAAAACGCCGAGGCCAATGCAATAGCCGATGAGTAATAGAACTTTATTTATACACTAATAAACAAAAGCTACAACGCGGCCATATATCACCGCGTTGTTACTTTTACAGTAGCAGCATTTACTCTAGATGCTGCTTCTTCTGCGCAGGTAAAGCATACATACGACGTAAGATATCTTGTACGCCTTGTGGTTGATCTGCTAATTTCTGTGCAAATAACTGCTGTTCTTTGGCTGTAATTTGGTCAGACTCAATATCTGCTGCGATGTAATTTGATGGGAATAAATGATAATTTTCAGTTATTTGTTTATCAATAATAGCAGCAAGTTCATCTGGAGTATCAGGTGCATCAGTGATCACATCACCAAAGCTGATATGGATTCGTCGTTTCTGACCCACAATACCTTGTACAATACTTTCTATATCTTCAAATTCAGATTTTTCATAAGTACCTGTGGTCGCTTTTTGGTACAACTCTTGTGCTTTTGCCAAATCACAAGGATCGTTTTCATATGAAATAGCGACAGGAACAATATTAAGCCCACTCATAAACTCAGCAAACGGTAATTTTTGCTTACGTCCTTCCATAAAGAACATTTTTAAAATAGCTGGATCAGTTTTATCGTTACCGTCTTTTGCTCGCCCTTCTTTTTGTGCTATCCAAATATTATTGCCGGTCATTAAAGAATGAGAAATATAGCTAGAAAGTAAGCCTAATGACTTCATTAACTCACGAGGACCTTTTGATGAACGCTTTACAATAAAACTCTTGTTCAAACGCATCAATTCAGTAGCACATGGTTTTTTTAGTAAATTATCACCAATCGCAATGCGGACAGTATTGAAGTTCTCATGGAACAAACACCAGTTCACCATTGCCGGATCCATAGCAATATCACGATGATTCGAAACAAATAAATAAGCTTTATTTGGGTCGAGTTTATCTAAACCGGTTGTTGTTACACCGTCACATGAATGATCGATAGTTGCTTGCATATACCTTGCAATATAATCTTGCACATCTTTAACACTGGTCACATTCGACCATTTTTTAACAAGAAAACGTTTTATTAACGGAATTAGCAACCAGCCAAACATACCGGAAGCATGAGGAAAGCGGTATTTTAAAATCGCATTGATGAAATCTTTATCATCAATAAGACGCTGGATAGCCCCTTTAACTTCGTTATCATTGTAAGGGCGGATTTCTTTATAAATATCGTTATCTATACACACAATAAGGCTTCATCTTGAAAAAACTTGGTTATTTTACTGATAAATTCTATTTTACCAAATAACCTAAATCAATAAGGAGTATGGTTGGAGACCGAACCACGTCTAGTCGTTGAATTTTCAACCACTATTAATCATAAAAAGTGCGTTCTAATGCAAAAACGACCAATCATACACTGATTTTGATTATTGTCGCCTATGCAATGTTGACGATGTAACAAAAACAGCCGAATATGTGCAAGATATCGAGTTAGAGAGACATTATGAAACAAGCCATTGAGTTTTCCAAAAACGAGCACCCTTTTCTTTTTGTTGGTTCTCGCCGAAAAAGCCACAACGCCTACTTTATCGTTGTTGCTAGCGGCTGCATATTAATACGCTTAGGTAAACACGAGCACCTCGTATCCCAAGGACATGGTTTTTGGGTGCCTTTTGATTGTTTACATGCATTAACAGTTTTACCCGGTACTCGTTTTTTTAAAGTCGCTTTTTCAATCCGTTTACGACAGCCACTATGTCGTGATGCAGGGTTCTTTGTAGTTAGCCCATTACTTGATGCTTTATTGGTTGAACTTGAAAAGCAACCTATAGAAAAACATGACTGGAATGGCACTGAAGGACGCCTACTTAAAGTTATAGCGGATCAAGTATCAAGCTTATCAGCTTCAACACAATCGTTGTCACCTGCGATTAATAAACAATATCATAATGCACTTGCGCTATTACTTAATGGCAACAAAATTACCGAACAATCGGCGACTCAAAATATTGAACCCGTATTGGGTATGACCTTAAAAGAATTTGAGTCCTGTATTACCATACGTGAGGCGGTTAAATTAGTCCGTTCTGGAAGGAAGTTACCGCAAATTGCCGCGCAGTTGAATACATCTGAAGTGTTACTTGAAGCACTTGCCATGCCTATTTTAGGAAAACCTTTTTAACAATAAAGATTTTTCTATTAAAAGAGTGCCCATTCACATTCAGGGCATTCTTTTAACGATTCATTAATTAAATGGTACGTGAATTTGTAACGATATTCCGTCATCAACACTACTTTTGGTATGCCAACGATAATCTAAGCGTACATGAGTGCTATCGCTTCCAGGATCGCCAAACCCCACACTCATTTGGACACCATGATTTAATACCCACTGCTCAGCATCCACAATATCTTCAACTTCTTCTTGATCATATTTTTTTGGTAACCAAAAACCTAAACCATAGTACATTGAATCATTATGTTCAGTGAAAATAGGATGATCAGCGAAATCGTCACTCCATTTATTCCAAAACTCGCTGGTATTGTAGCCATGGTCTTGCTTCCAATCACGGAACCGTTGTTGAGCCTGCCCACTAGAATTATTCTTTTTATATAATAATGGAATACCAGAGTATTCATCACCGGGACCGCATAACGACCGATCATATTGAAAAAAATCATTATCTATTGGGGATATTTTAGTTGGAATAAACTCACAAGAAAAAGCAGACGCTGAAGACGAATAAAATAAATTACCTACTAAGACAAGCATACATAGTTTTACTTTATTTATGCGCAAATATTAACGTCCTTTAAACTAACTATTAAACTGATATCTGTGGTCATTAACTAACATTTTATGCACTGTTGGTGTTGTATAATCACTAATATCAGTTTTATTTAACAACGCCTCTCGTATCAACGTACTTCGAACAGGTACTGTTTCAGGGCATGCCATAACCTGCCATCGTTTTAGAATGTCTTCTGCTTTATAAAAACGTTGAAAGCTTAAAAAATTATCCGGCCCTATAACAAACGTTATATCACTATCAGGATAATCTAATTGCAGAGCTTCAAGCACAGCAAATGTTGTAACAGCATTATCTCCAATGGCGATTTTTTGTTCTAATGTAGATAATTCTAGATTAGATTGACCAATATCACAGATAAATGCACGTACAAGATCACATCGAGCACTATAATCAAGCATAACTTTCCCCCACGCATGCTGATAGCTAGGAAGTAGTAATACCTTATCAAATTGGCCTAAGCGCTCTAACACTGAACGGTGGCCTAAACTTGGAGGATTAAATGCACTACCAAAAACTGCCAGTGTATGTTTCATATTTCAATTAGCTAACCTCTTTATGAAAAATTATCTTAAGACGATCTTATTTGGTCTAATTTATTAATATGGTGCTGTTTTTGTGCTAAAACCACATTATTTCAAATATATTTACGATTGAGGATTGATCCTTAGTTAGAGTTATCGCATGATTTTGATAAAGGTGTAATGGCTAAGTTCTCATTTTTCCATTATATCGTTTTAAGTGATTAATATTTGGGCAAAAGCCTTAAGGATTCATGACCCATGGAACAACTTATCCGTGAAGAGATGCGTGTACTACCAGTTATCGATGTTGAATTTGAAATTCAGCGCCGTATTGCTTTCATCCAGAAAAAACTCAAGCAGTCTGGTTGTAAATCTCTAGTACTCGGAATTAGCGGAGGTGTTGATTCAACGACTTGTGGCCGTTTAGCACAACTTGCTATCAATGACTTAAATGCTACCACTGCAAGTAATGAGTATCAGTTTATTGCTGTTCGCCTGCCTTATGGTGAGCAACAAGATGAGGATGAAGCACAGCATGCTTTACAGTTTATTCAGCCAAGCCAATCTGTATGCGTAAATATAAAATCAGGGGTTGATGGGCTACATGCCAGCACTTTATTTGGATTAGAAGGTACAACTTTAATCCCAGCAGATCCTGCTAAAGTTGATTTTGTAAAAGGTAATGTTAAAGCACGCGCACGTATGATTGCGCAATATGAAATTGCTGGCTTAGTTGGTGGGCTCGTTATCGGTACGGATCATTCAGCCGAAAATATTACGGGGTTTTATACTAAATTTGGAGATGGTGCTTGTGATCTGGCCCCTCTTTTTGGTTTAAATAAACGCCAGATTCGCAGTATTGCAGCAACATTAGGTGCACCTGACCATCTTGTCGGTAAAGTACCTACCGCTGATTTAGAAGAATTGGCACCACAAAAAGCAGATGAAGATGCATTATTAGTTACTTATGACCAAATTGATGACTTCCTTGAAGGTAAACCTGTTGATGACTTTGTTCGTGATCGTCTGATTAGTATCTATCGTGTTACTCAACACAAGCGTCAGCCAATCCCAACCATTTACGACATCGATTAATTTAGTGGTAAATAAAAGGCCTAACATTATGTTAGGCCTCTTTTTTAGGAACCAATAATTTATTTACATAATATTGTTTCAGGTTGACCAATAATGAGTGCATTGAGTTCTACCCATAAATCATCGCAAAGACCAGGACGGTATACTGCTTCTTTGAAAGCAGGATGTTCATGTTGATACATTTTGTAATGGCGCGGCGAGCTTTGACTGCTTGAGCGTACATTCGCTAAACGATCACAAACCTTCACAATTAATGCTAAACGCGCAGCATCTTCTTTAACATTTAAAGCTGCTAATCGTTGATTAATTTCTAATTTTCGCTTGGCACGATCTTCTAATTTAACATCTGTAACATAGTTAACAGCGTCTGCAATAGTAAAACCAAAACGATCAGCTAACTCATCAAAACTTGTGTCAGTATCTTCAATTATATCATGCAGTTGAGCTACAATCATTGCATCTAAACCAAATGGTTGAGCTAGTTTTGCAACCGCATTAAGGTGAACGGTATATGGAAACTCACCATATCTCTGATCTCCATGACGACTTTTTGCAAATGCTTGTGCAACTAAATAACGACTATCCATCAATGCTTCCTCGGGACTTTTTTATTTTAATGCGTCATTGTAGAAGTAAAACATACCTTGATGCTAGTCGTTTATTTGAAATGAAATGATCCAAAAATAAAAAGAGCCTCTCGACTCTTTTTATTTATTAGATAGTTACGAATGATATCTTAATGTTACTCTTCTTCATCAGCCGGAAGTTCACCTGCGGCCTGACGGCGCTTCATGTCAGCCTCACGAATTTCGTGAGCGACAATCATGATAGCTTCACCGCTGCTGATACCTTTAGCCATAAGATCATGAATACGCTCAGCAGCTACTTGTTGTTCTGCATGCGTTAATGTCGGCGTGTGATTATACATATCATTCTTCTTAACTTCGTAATCGGATGAGTATTTTAGAAGTAAAGTGAAACAATGTCACTGTTTATCCTCGCTGATATCAGATTAACCAGGATGACCATCAACACGAGCTCTAGTGAGTACAGGAAAATAAATCACAGTAAAAATAGTAAAAGAAATTACCCATAAAATAGCAGAAATAACATACGCATCTAATACAGAAATCGGCATTAATACCACCAATAACGTTCGCGTTAACAGTGAACAGAATAAGCTAATAAACGCAATAGTCATCCAGCGCCCTACCTGTAATTTACGTCCTGTATGTCCTAATGAAACACGCGCCATCATCGCAAGTATCATTGCCCCAATACCACCAATAGCGATCAAATGAATACCTATTGTCGGGCTCATATTACTATTTAGGTAGCTCCCACCAAGCCACGCTAAGCCGAGAATCAATGATAAATAAGCACCATGTAATGACCATAACAAAGGCACTCTCATGGTTTTGATACTACGCCAACGACAAAAACGCACTAAATTAGTCACAGCAGCAATAATATACACTATTGCCAATAAACTCGATGGAACGTCACCTGGATAAATAGTAACTATCAACAATATCCAAATGGGAATTAGCGCTGCATATTCTATTACTGAAATTCTTGTGATCGTTGCGGTTTTTGTTCCTCGCGATGTGAAAAATGGAATAACTCTCCCTCCAACAACTAGCACCACAGCCGCAATAATCGTTAACGTTGCTAATGCAGTTGCTTTTAAATCATCAGGGATAACCTTAAGTACCATCAAGTGATATTTTACATTTAATAAAGTAAACATCATTAGAACAGGTATAAAAAATACATTGCGCCACTGCTTGACTCGAATAATTGGTATAGCTAAAAAAATAGTTGCGACGACAATCCAAGCACAATCAACGATCATCCATAAATAACTCGGCGTTGAAAAAATTAACCCTAAGCGCGCAATTAGCCATAAACTAAATAAAAATGCTAACTTGGCGCCTTTTACCCCCGTTTGTCCAGTCCACGTCTGCACTGCCGTCAATAAAAAGCCAACAATGACTGCACCAGCAAAGCCAAATAACATTTCATGGCTATGCCACCATAATGGATTACCATACATCAACTGACTAATATGAGTATTACCCGACCAAAATAAGCCCCATAATGCTATTGAAACGACAGCATAAACTGCAGCCCCTATAAAAAACGGACGAAATGCGAGCCTAAATATAGGGGGGATTTTTTCTTCTTTTGCCCGGTCAATAATTTGCATCATACTACCTCACTGTAAACATGCATAAATTATACATGTTTGCAGTGATATTTCTACTTTTTCACTGTTTACTTTTATTTGTCTGAATTTAAAACAAAAAAATAGCTACTACATGACTGTAATAGCTATTTAGCTTTGAATATGCTTAATCATCTTCGCCGACATAGTCAACGGGACGAGTGATTCGTTGAATATCTAATATCGAAATTTCACCCTGCCAACGTGTTTTCACGACACCAACACTAAGCCAATAACGACCTTCAGGAAGACTCAATTTCGGCAATGATGTAGGCCAATTTGAATCAGACTCTTGACTCCAAATTGCATGCCATGTTGTATCATTAAGATCATACAATTTAATGTTTAAAGTAGGCGATGGACAATTACCATTATTTTTTTCGATATTATCAATTCGCCATGTTTTACTGTCTTTCCAACTAATTTGTTGTTTATCAGCTGGTGCAGTTAGAACAATCCATCCAATCCATGGTGGCTTATTTTCAGCGGTAATAGATAGCTTGTATAAACCTGCTGATACAGGTTCATCTAAACGTTGTGTTTCAACAGAAAAATATCCGCCATCATCGATAAATGGTGCGCCTTGCAATAAGGTCTTATTTGGCCATTTAGTCAGACTAATATTAGTAATATCACTGCGTGTAAGACCAACAACAGAAATTTTCAATAATTGTTGATTTAGGTTCTGCTCAACTTGGCGTTCAATCGATAATTTCGATAACCATGTCGGTAAAACCTTACGCTCAAGGCTATGTCCACAATCTTCACTAATAGCAAGATTAAGCAACTGATCGAGATTATTAGCTTTAACACTATTTGGCGATTGCTGCCATGCTTGGATAATCGTTTGAAAAACGGCGGCGGTATTATCTTCAAGTAATTCTTTATGTGCCATCGTATAAAGATCTTTGGAGATAAACCAATCAGACGATGCAAATGCACTCGATGAAAACAACATCGAGTGCATTAACAATAATCCCATAAGCCAGCGTTTGGGCTTTTTAATTCTCATGGAATACGGACCTAAACCTTATGGTTTCATTCGGTATCCGACACCACGTAGTGTTTCAATCTCAATATCAGGCAATTTTTGACGTAATTGCAAAATATGAGTATCAACGGTACGTGTTGTTGGGTAATGGTTGTAACCCCAAACTTGATCTAATAATTCATCACGAGTAAACACACGGCCTGCATTCTTAGCTAAGAATACTAACAGCTCAAATTCAGTACGTGTCAAAGTCACACTTTCACTTCCATGAAAAACTTCACGGCTTTCTTGATTAATGCGAATATTACCCACAGAAATAATATTAATGGCTGCCATATCGCCATCTTCACCACGAAGATGTACTCGAACGCGTGCTAGCAATTCTTCTTCAGCAAATGGCTTAGTTAAATAGTCTTTTGCACCTGAATCTAACCCGATTACTTTATCGTTAATTGAAACCATTGCTGTTAGTAAGATAACAGGAACATGTTTCTTTTTTAGCCAACCTGATAAATAGTCGAGTGAATCACCTTCCGGTAATTGACGATCAAGTACAACAAGATCAGCATCTTTCCATAATGCATCGACTTTAGTGGCACAATCTGCATATAAGCAATTGTATCCAGCTTGCCTTAGGCAATCGAGTAAACCATCAGCAAGGTTACGGTCATCCTCAACCAGTAGCAGAGTTTGATTCACACGGTATCTCCAAAATAAACGTTGTAGGTGGACCAATGAGTTTCATTCGGCCTCCCATTCTATTAATCATCGATTCAACAATTGTTAAGCCAAGACCTAAGCCTTTAGAGCTAACAAACGGTTTTCTTAAACGAGACCAATCTTTTGCGCCTAATTGCCCTTCATCTTGAACAACCAGTTTCAAAATCCCATTTTTATACGATGACGATAAACTAACTGGTGCTACACCATATTTATGAGCATTAGACAATAAGTTATCAAGACAAGTCCCTAGCCAATAAATATTAACAAGAACGCTTCTATCCTCGCCTAATTTAAGTATAACATCATATTTTTCAGCAACATAACTTAGCCATTCATTCAGTGATTCAATTTCTTGAACACTTAACTGCTGTTGATTAGCTTGAAGGTAGTCTTTACTCGCTTCAGCTAATTGACGTAATCGTCGAGAATCTTCAGTTAAACGGCGGAATTCGTCATATAAACCTTCTGGCAACTCATCAAAATGACGTCGAAAACCTTCAACAGTCATTGCTAAGCTCGCAATTGGAGTACGTAATTCATGTGTTAATATTTGTAATACTAACATCCGCTCTTCCATCGTTCGGCGGCGGATTCTGAATCGGTAAATACCCCAACTCAATAATAATCCAGCATTCATCACAAGTAAGCCTATCAACAAATAATAGGTTACATGTGACTTATTATCTTCACGCCAACAAATATTGCCGTTTTTCGCTAGACAAAAATCATTTTGATCCAAGCGTTTAAAGTGCAATTGGTAGCGATTAAGCATTTTAGACCATGTTACTTGATCAAAAACACGGTATTCATTGTCATTGCGAACCCAAAGTTCGCCATTAGATATAAAAAATTGTGCGCCAGAAATAAATGCATGGATCTCATCATTATTCATTCGCTGCAATCGTCCTAGAATCGTTGTTGCTGCTGCGATTGGACGTTCTTTTATATGTAAATATTTGCTGTACTTGATCGCCATATCCGGATGTTGCTGAATATAGCGATATGCATAACTACCACCACCGGGATGAATATACCCTGAACGTACAAACCAACTCGATGGTAATTGTGTTTTAAAACAAATAGCACGAGTAAATACAACAGGTTGAGTAACTAATGGCGATAATGGCCATGGTCCCTTACAAGTTAACGAATTATGATACAACTGACGCAGTGCATTCAGTGGATATTCACTCGTTTGCGGTAGTAGTGTTTCAGGCACCAATAATGGCCCTGGATATAAGCTCTGAAGTTTACGAAAATCGTATGTTGCTAAAGGCTTACGTTTCAATATATCAGAACGAACCGCATTTAACCGTTCTGGAAATGTTTGAGCTTCTGCAAGTGACGCTGCAGAAAAGAATAAAGAAAAGACTAATACATACGTTTTCATGCTTTTAGTTTAACATTATAGAACAGTGTTTTGTCAAAAAAATGTCAGAGCAATAACCACTTAAACCTATTGCTTTTTAACTTCCAAAAATTGACTCGAAACGCATTCTTTTGTTTATTAATAAAAAAAGCTACTCAACCTTGAGTAGTTTTATTCATACTACGGATATTTTTATAGATGTACAAGAATAGATAAACATGATGTTTTCATCATGCCAAACACTATATGCGCACACTACAATATAATGATTCAAATAACATTAATACCTCATGAGTGAGTTAGCTCTAAGGTACAGATTAGCAGCCTCTATTTATAATCACACAACAACTATAACCAACTGAATAAAAACACAAAAAAACCAAAGTATAATGATAAACTATACTTTGTATTATAAACATGTGAATATCTTATTTTTCTCGTTTTAAGATCTACATCATGTTTTGCTAAACAGCATAATTTAACTGATTAGTTATTATGACTAAAGCAACCTCTCCCTTAATATGAAATTTCAACTTTATAATCATCAGTTCGATTCATTTAACACCTGATTAGGATGAGGAGAAACAATAGGATTCATTTTAGTCAAAGGCAAAGTGGTTAATAAATATTCTAAAAAAGCCGTAAACTTAGGCGTTAACCGCTGGCTTACTGGGTAGACAATATGGATATCAATATCTGAAGCTTGGTATTGATCCAATACTCGAATAAGTTTTCCTGTATCTAGTGCATGAGCAACCATCGGATAAGGTTGTAATGTAATACCTAGCCCTTGAATTGCCGCAAGCAATTGTGCTTGACCATTATCAATAATCAATCGTGAATGTAGGTTCACCATAAAATCACCGTCATTGCCATGAAAACGCCACATTTTTTTACTTTCTGATAGATGACTATGCAGACATTGATGATTATTGAGATCTAGTGGATGGTTTGGAATTCCATGCTGCTGTAAATAAAGTGGCGAAGCACAGGGGATATTTTTATAACTGATCAATTTTCGAGCAATTAATCGACTGTTTTCAATCTCACCAAGACGAATAACCGCATCAAAACCTTCATTAATCAGATCAACACTACGATTTGTAAGTACTAATTCAATATCGATCTCATGGTAATCGTGCATAAATTTCGCGATAACTGGCGTAAGTATGTACCCAACGGTAATTGACGAAGCGATCTTAATTAGGCCTCTTGGTGCATTTAAAAAACGAGAAGCTTCATCTTCTGCTGCTTTAAGTTCAGCTAATACTGTTTTACAGCGTTGATAGTATTGCTGCCCTAGTTGAGTAAGACTTTGCTGTCTTGTTGATTTATTAAGTAATTTTGCCCCTAAGCGTTGTTCTAAATGGCGAACGTGTTTTCCAACCATTTGTGGGCTCATTTGTTGTTCTTCTGCAACAGCAGAAAATGACCCTAATTCTACAGCCTGAACAAAGACTAACATACTGGTAAATCTATCCATAACTATTCACTTTGTGACTTTAGTCCAAAAAATTAGAAACTGTCAGTTTCGAGATTAAGTGTTATTTGAGTGTTTATGTTCTTCATAGTAGCGAATAAAATGCCGAAATAATATTCCCATGGTGAATACTCTCCCGTTATAAATGATCGCTCTATTTTTAACACCTAATAATAACTACAGAGAAAAGTATGGTTACTTTGTTTTCCCCGCATCAAATAGTCCTTGGAGGATTCAGCTTGCCGCCATTATTGGTGTCGGGATTGTTAGCATTAGCTTGCACCTCCATCACCATACGTATTTTGAATAAGGTACGATGGCACCGTTTTTTTGTGTCACCACCTTTGGTTGAGCTGTCGTTAACAATTATTTACACCGTGTTGATTGGCACGTTTGTTATTCCTTCTTAACCTTAAAGTTGTTTGACTCATGAATTTAATTAGACGAATTGGTTTTACTGTAGTATTGGTATTATTAGCGATTGCCGCCATTATTTGGAAATATCAGCAGTATTTGATGAATCCTTGGACACGCGATGCGCAAGTTCAGGCACAAGTTATAACAATAGCACCACGTGTAACGGGGCCAATTGTGGCTTTAAACATCAGTGATAATGAAAAAGTGACCGTTGGGCAGTCTTTATTCAATATAGATTCAAGTACTTATAAAGTCGCCCTAGCCCAAGCTAAGGCATCATTAACCCAGGCTAAAGTTTCGGTATCTGAAGCTAGTGAGCAATTTAATCGCTCATTTGCAATGAATCGAGTAGACCCTGGTGCTGTGTCAAAGTTAAAAATTATTAGTTTACAAAATAACCTTAGCTCAGCAGAAGCAGAGGAACAGCAAGCACAAGCCAAAGTAGATCAAGCTCAACTCAATGTGAATTTCACGCAAGTTAAAGCCCCTGTTAGCGGCTACATTACCAATTTAAAAGTACAACTAGGTACACAGGTAGTGGCGAATAAACCGGTTGTTGCTTTAATTGATAACAAAACATTTTGGATTCAAGCTTTCTTCAAAGAAACTGACGTTCAGCACATTCATCCAGGATCGCATGCAGTGGTAACCTTAATGGGTTACCCAAATAGCCCTATAAATGGCACTGTAACCAGTATTGGTTTTGGTATTAACCCTGAAAACCCAACCTACAACGATAACTTATTGCAAAACGTTAACCCAACATTTGAGTGGATTCGTTTAGCACAACGTCTTCCTGTTCGTATCCATTTAGACACACTCCCGAAAAATGTCGTGTTACGTGTTGGTACTTCCGCTTCTGTTATTATTAAGCAGCATGAGTCACAACAGTGAATATATCAGTCTTATATGAACGCGCTAAACTGCCCATTAAGGTTGCTTTAACGTTAAGCATCGCAATGATGATTGCTATCTGGCTAGGTTGGGATCGCCCTTATTGGGCTGGTTTGGCTGTGACTGTGATGTCAATGATGGAAACCAGTGGTCATTCTTTACGTAAAGGTAAATGGCGTTTAGTTGGTACATTTTGCGGTACAGCCTGTGCCTTCTTCTTGTTGGCTTTTTTTGCACAAGATGTAGGAATTATGATGGCCTTATTCACCTTGCTGGTGGGTATTAGTGGCTATATGATTTTTAATCCTCGTTATGGTTATATATGGGCCATTACTACCACCGTCTGCTCTCTCATTCTGGTTATGGGGGACATGACTCCAATCAATGACTTTAATCTAGCCACTTTACGTTTAGAAGAAACCTTATTGGGTTTTATTTGCCATATTGTAGTGTTTAGTATCCTGTGGCCACAATCAAGTCGACCCGTTTTTGAAGATGCTGTACTGGATCTATTAAAGCAACAACAAACGAACTTAATAAACCGCCGTCACCAATTAATTAAAAGCGATCAACATACCGTAACACAACCGGCATTAGGTGAAGGTTTGAAATTGGTTATGCGCTTACAAGATCTGCTGTATGCCGCAGAAGCTGATAGCTACAATATTTTACGTGAAAAAAAATCATGGCAATATATTATCGAAATAGGTGATCAATGGGCAATTGCTATTGGTCATTTAACTGAAGCAATTGATTTATTAAAAGAAGCTAACTTGGAGGCTGAAAAATCAAAAATTGACTCTATTTTTATGTATTTATTACATAACTTTCAACAATGTGAATCTATAGTTAAAACGGGAAAAGCCCCTAATAAGAGACAAATAACCTGCTTTCAATATATGAAACTGGGTTTGCATCCAGAAACAGATATGCATACACAAGGCGCTTTGTTGCTATTAGAACGTCAATTGAACAACATGGCGAAGTTAAGTGACGAATTGGTCTTAGCATTTTATTCGGCTTATTCAGGAGATCGTTGGTATCGCGATGAACAATCGTTACCTAAACCGGTAAAGCGTTGGTCATTAGACACTGAACGTTTAATTGCTTCATTCAAAATCATGTTGATCGTTTCGAGCTTAGTGCTCATTTGGTATTACTATAATCCACCTGGCGGATCATTGATGATCGCACTTGGGACCATTTTTGGTTTAACGTTTATTGGTCTCCCTTTCGCGAACATGAAAACTATCTTGGCTTATATTGTAGGATGGAGTGGCTTTGTTCTACTTGAATACATATTTATTATTCCGTTCTTAGATCAGCCGTATCAAATTGCGTTATTTTATTTTTTTAGTACCTTTTTTATTTGGTTTAAATTTTCAGGCCCACAATACTTAGTTTCACGTGTAATGGGAACAATGATTCTAATCATTAGTACGAAGTCAGTTATGTGCTTAACACCCGTTTATGATCCCAAATTAGCCATATCTATTTTAGTGTCCCTTTCCATTGGTTTATTGCTAATTATTTTCTTTAATGATTTTCCATTTTCAGCTCAGCCTGAACGGGTTATGTTACGACGTTTGCAAATATTGAGAAATGTGTTGGCATGGCAGTTACGATACGCAGTGGCAACAATACAAGAACGTCGCCGTTGGTGGGTACCTATTGTTGGATTGTTGTATAATATTCGTCCCATTAAGTTAGTTATGGGTGCAGATAATGCAGCAAAAGCGATTAAATGGAAGAATTTCCCTGAAGTAAGCGAAGATCAAGCACAAGTAATTATTCAACGTTTGTATCTGTTAGTTCTGCGGATTAACTCACTCAAAGATGGTTATGCGAAATGGCGTTTAAACACTAAAGACGACCTAGCGCAATCCATGGTAAAAGACAGTATATTACGCATTGCAGCGGCTTTAGAGCATACCGATGGTTATCAAAACTTGCTTGTATTAGAGCAAGAAATGTTATCTTTATATAACGACGTCCACCGTCGAATTCATTTGATTGATCGTCAAGTGGAGATTGAAGGTGATATCTCTCTAGAGGAAGCATTAAACTTACATCGAGCACTCGCTTCACTTGGCTTACTTGTGAATGAGTTAAAAATACTCAGTGAGGCTATGGCCGAGTTCGATTTTAAAGCTTTAGAAATTCAGTACTTCACCGTATAAAATAAAAAAGGACTTCCGAAGAAGTCCTTTTTATTTAACTAAAATCTATTAAAGATGCTCAAGAATCTTCAAACATGTATCTTTCGCATCGCCAAACAACATTTGGCTATTGTCTTTAAAGAACAATGGGTTTTGTACCCCTGCATAACCAGTATTCATTGAGCGCTTAAACACAATCACGTTACTTGCATTCCACACTTCAAGAACAGGCATACCAGCAATCGGACTATTTGGATCTTCCATTGCTGCTGGGTTTACAGTGTCATTTGCACCAATAACTAATACCACATCAGTTTTAGGGAAGTCATCATTGATTTCATCCATTTCTAATACAATATCGTACGGTACTTTTGCTTCAGCAAGTAATACGTTCATATGTCCAGGTAAACGACCAGCTACTGGGTGAATACCAAAACGCACCTCTACGCCTTGAGCACGTAGTTTATCGGTGATCTCATGAACAGGATATTGTGCTTGAGCAACAGCCATACCGTATCCAGGAGTAATAATCACTGATCTTGCATCTTTCAATAATTCAGCAACGTCTTCCGCAGTCGTTTCACGGTATTCGCCATACTCTTCATCAGCTGTCGATGCTGCACCATCTGAACCAAATCCACCTGCAATAACACTGACAAATGAGCGGTTCATTGCTTTACACATGATGTAAGACAGAATAGCACCAGAAGAACCAACTAATGCACCAGTAACAATCAGTAGATCATTTGCTAGCATAAAGCCTGCTGCCGCTGCTGCCCAACCTGAGTATGAGTTAAGCATCGATACCACAACTGGCATATCTGCACCACCAATAGATGCAACCAAGTGATAACCAAATGCAAAGGCAATCAGTGTCACTAGAATCAATGCAACCATTGAGCCTTCAGCGTTAACAAACCAAACCAACAATAATACTGATGCAATCAGCGCTACAAGGTTAAGCTTGTGACGATGTGGAAGCATTAATGCTGAAGATGAAACTAAACCACGTAATTTAGCGAAGGCTACCAACGAACCAGTAAAGGTCACAGCACCGATGAATACACCAAGGAAGACTTCTACCAAATGTATATTCAATTTAACGCCACTAAGGTCGCCGTGATGTAAAAATGTATTAAAACCAACCAGTACTGCCGCCATACCCACAAAACTGTGTAGCATAGCAACCAACTCTGGCATTTCAGTCATTTCTACTTTTTTCGCATAGAAAATACCGATAGCACCACCGATGATCATCGCTAAAATGATCCAAACTGTAGCTTCAGAGTCTGGACCAAAGATAGTAGCGATCAACGCGATAGCCATACCCGCCATACCGAAATAGTTGCCTTTTCGTGCGGTTTCTTGCTTGGATAACCCAGCAAGTGACATGATAAACAATACGGCAGCAACAATGTATGCCGCTTGTACGATTCCTGCAGACATGTATTACTCCTTATTTATCTTTACGAAACATTTCTAGCATCCGTTTGGTAACGGTAAAGCCACCAAAAATATTGATACTAGCAATGAGAACAGCAACAAAAGCCAACACAGAAACAATTCCGGAGCCTTGTCCTATTTGGAGTAATGCACCCACAATAATGATGCCTGAAATAGCATTAGTTACAGACATAAGTGGTGTATGCAAAGAATGACTAACATTCCATACGACGTAGTAACCAACAACACACGCTAGAACAAAAACCGTAAAGTGAGCAAGAAAATCTGGCGGAGAGTAATGACCTACCCATGCAAACAATGCAATGCCTGCCGCCATCATGCCGTATTTCTTAACTGGAGACATTGGTTCAGCTTTTTTAGGCTGTACTTTTTCTACCGCTTTTGGTTGTTGAGAAGCTGCCGATACTTTAATTGGTGGTGCTGGCCATGTAACTTCACCCGCTTTAATCACCGTTAAGCCACGTAAAACTTCATCATCAAAATTAATATCAATGTTGCCGTCTTTTTCTTTACATAGTAATTTTAATAAATTAACTAAGTTAGTACCGTAAAGCTGCGAAGCTTGTGTTGGTAAACGACCAACCATATCGGTATAACCAATAATTTTGACACCATTAGCCGTTGTAATGACTTTATTAGCTTCTGTATAAGCACAGTTACCGCCATTAGCCGCCGCTAAATCCACAATCACACTACCCGACTTCATTGAGTCGACCATTTCTTTGGTGATCAATTTAGGCGCAGGACGTCCCGGAATCAGAGCTGTTGTGATGATAATATCAACATCTTTTGCTTGCTCTGCATATAAACGCTCAGCCGCTTTGTTGAACTCATCTGACATTTCTTTGGCGTAACCATCACCCGTTGAAGTATCTTCTTTAAAATCGACCTCAAGGAATTCAGCACCCATTGATTCGACTTGCTCTTTCACCTCAGGGCGAACATCAAACGAACGAACGATAGCACCTAAACTACCCGCAGCACCGATAGCAGCAAGACCTGCGACACCTGCTCCTGCAACGAGAACTTTTGCTGGTGGTACCTTACCTGCAGCAGTAATTTGGCCGGTAAAGAAACGTCCAAACTCATGTGCAGCTTCAACCACAGCACGATAACCAGCAATATTCGCCATCGAGCTAAGTGCATCTAACGCTTGCGCGCGTGAAATACGAGGAACAGAGTCCATCGCCATCACATTAATATTTTTTGTCGCTAATTTTTCTAATAACTCAGGATGCTGTGCTGGCCAAATAAAGCTAACTAAACTCGCACCTTCTTTTATTAGTTCAAACTCATCAATACCCGTAGCAGGATCAACCTGAGGAGCATTCACTTTTAAAATGAGATCGGCTTGCCATACTTTTTCAGTAGAGGCTAGTTCTGCGCCAGCGGCTTCAAAAGCTGCATCATCAAAACTTGCTAATGCACCCGCTCCATGTTCAACAACAACGCTGAACCCCATTTTTAATAACTGCTCAACCGTTTTAGGTGTGGCAGCAACTCGCGTTTCATTCGCGAGGACCTCTTTTGGTACACCAATCTGCATTATTATTCCCTGAACATTGGCTATAGATAAATATTTTGTATCCAACCTTAAAAGCAATAGCAAGCTTTTTACAGTTAAAATCAAAAAATCACACAAATTTCATTAAAAGACAACATTGCCGTCATTTAACACTGAAATATAAGCACCTTTTCATCCGTGACAAAGAGGTTAAAAAACTTGTATTACAAAATGTTAGCTACATCAACCAAGCTAAAAAAACCACTCAGTTGATCTTTTCATTGATATTGCTTCAAACTAATTTAAAACAATTCAATTTTAACTAAAATGCAACATTTCACTGCTGTTTTTAGTCGTTGAAAACAAGATACCCAGCAAACAACATGATTGCAATGAAATATGTTGTATATGTGACATTTATTTAAACATCCGATCCCCTGTCTGATCGATAAACATCTGCGCCTTTTTGATCATAAATGCTTCTGCATCCGATTTTGAAGGCAAGAGATCAGAACGAATAAAGTGATGTGTTTGGGTTGTGTCATCAATTTTTTTGCAGATTCGTCCAGCAATACGAAATTGCCCACCTTCCTTTTGTGGATCGGGATAAATCAAGTAACCATTATATTCAATCGGTTCGATTACTACTGTTTCTGTCGTTTTTTTAGTGCTAAACAACCACGAGAATAAGCCCATTACTACCTCATCTTATTTATTAACAAAACTCACTATTGTGAGTCACTTTCTTCAATATCATAACAACATATCGATAAGCTACTTTAATATCAAAAATATCAATATCATCTCATATAACTATTTATTACAGATGTAAAAAAACCAGCACATAGGCTGGTTTCTTATCTTATCGATGCAATTATATGTTTATTTGTAGTATCACATTAACGATAAAGACCAATATCTTTTTGGATATGTAGCGGCAAATCAGAGATATTACGCGTTTTTGGTACCGAAACCGAACGACTGAATAGAATGTCACGGGCATGAACTAACAGGCCTTTAAACGTCAATGAATACGTTTTTTGATCATTCATTACTGGTGCTGGAATAGAATCAAAATCAAATACCTGTGCCATGATGCCTCTCGAATTAAGCCGTTACAAATGGGATTGGCAGCATAATAACGTAACGTTAAAGAGATTGAACAATGACATTATTTAGCAACTAGGATTAGATAATCTAATCCTAGATACTAAACTCAAATAGTGCGTGCCATGACAGAATATCTAACTACTATCGATACAGTGACCATATTAATAGCGATTAATACGCTTTTTAGTCAATAAAATAACATCCTAAATGAATTAGTTATTATGATTATCACAAGGAATAAATACGGTTAAATTTTCACTCGGCTTATTAAATTCACCTTGCTGTTTCGCAAAAGCTTCAAAAGCATCAGCCATAGTCACATTAAGTGCCTGAGGCTCTTTCACATAATCAAGTAACGGTGCATAACCCTCTTTGCCCGTAGCGGTATAGCCTGATGAAACTGATGTATAAACATCATTATCTTCAACCGCTACCCATTCTCCATTAGTGTAATACTCTAAAGTTTCGATTCGCTGGCCACTGGGTGCTCCACAACGATATACATAACGAAGATCAGCAACATAAGGAAAACTACCATCTCCTGTTCCCTCAATATCATTATTAATCGCATTATCAATAGCACCTTCAAGCGCTTGACGAATTCGCAATCCTTTTACGCTGTACATCATAATGCCAATCGCAAATGGCAATAATCGACCAGCTATATCTGCTGGAGTAATTTCTCCAGGATTGAGTGAACACCTTACTCCACCAGCATTATGAATACCAAAATCAATATGATGACCTAATTCTCTAGCTTGCCAAACAAAACTTTTTACAACCCATGGAGCAATATCGCTAGGTCCTTTAGCATCAGGTACACGAATATGACGCAACGGTTCATTAACACGGGCTATTTTCTCTGTTTGTAATGCTCGTACTGCAGGCCGGTAATGTTCATTGAGAATGTTCTCGACACGTGGATCTTTTACCACAAAACGAATGTTTTTCTGACTCTGTAAATAATCCCGCACTTTATTATGATTATCATGATCAAGATGCTGCATTCGTCCAGCATCGATAGTAAATTTACGTCCAAGTAATAATTGATTACATCCAGAGGCGCTTTCAACACTACCATCAGCATTAAACACCAATGTTAACTGACCAAGTGCTAATGCATTACAGCCAGCTTGTACTACACAAGTATTATTAACCATCAATGCATAAGTATCTGTTTTTCCATACCCAATATTAGTAAAGTCGCCTTGCATAGTATGTGTATGGCCTCCAATAATAGCACCAATACCATCCACTTCTTGTGCTAGCGATAAATCTCGGTCATAACCTAAATGACTTAAAATAACGACTTTATTAATACCTTTAGCTTTTAAACATGCAATAGTATTTTTAGCTACGGTGGCAACATTATGAAAAGAAGTATCAGGATCAGGACTTGATATACCAGCCATATTTTCAATCGCTAGACCAAAAATAGCGACAGGCTCGCCATGAACATCTTTAATCAAATATCGAGCTGATTGGGAGGCATTATCGTACGCATAAACATTACGCTTATTACGTAAAGGATTACGTTTAGTTTGATCTTCTTGTGATAAGTCCCAATTTCCAGCTAATAATGGAAATGTCGTATTATCTAAAAAGTCAGCGACAACATCATTACCAATATCAAGTTCATGATTACCTAATGCCATTGCCTCGACGCCAATAGCATTAAGTAATACCGCATTTGCCATGCCTTTATAGAGCGAAAAATACAAAGTACCTTGAAAACAATCGCCCGCATGAACAAACATAAATTCACGTTGATGAAGAAAAGCATCTTGTTTAACTTCAGTGACAGCAGAATAAATACGAGAAAAACCACCACAACTAGCATAGACAGATGTTTCGGTATTTAATACATCAGGCGATAGTGATAGAGAAATCGCAGAAGGCTCAAAGTTAGAGTGAGTATCATTGATATGAGCAAAAGTGATTGTTGCTGCGTGATTAACAGTCATAATAATTTCAGTTCCTCCAGAACCATCGGTATCAACTAACAACTGATTTATAACGCTCACAGCATTACAAAAATAAAGATCGTCACTAAATAAGAAAACAGATTACATTAAACGACATAAAAATGAGATCTTTACTAAAATATACTATTTTTCGAATAAAATCGCTGAGTGAATATCTTAACGACAATCTTTATTCACTCAGCGACAATAATACAATCAATAATTATTGGTAACGGCCATGACGTTGTAAGAATTCAATCTTGTAACCATCAGGATCTTGAACAAAGAAAAATTTAGCCAGTAATACACCCTCTCTAAAAAACTCTTTAATCTCTGCTGGATTATATTTTAGTTCAGCCAACTTTTGATGTTCAGCTTCAAGATCATCAACAGCAACCGCAATATGCCCGTAACCCGTACCATGAGTATAAGGTTCCGTTGTGCCCTCATTCCATGTTAATTCAAGTTCCATATCATTTTCGTGATTACGTAGATACACCAAACTAAAACCATCAAAATCAAGTCGCTCTGCAATCTCCAAATCTAACGCTTGCTTATAAAATGTTAATGACGCATCAAGGTCAATAACACGAATCATTGCGTGAATCATTTTAGCCATAGGATCATCCTTTATAATTGTTTTCGTTAAAAATTCAGACTCGATATATTAGCTTTTTTAATTTGAAGATTGTATCAATAATGTGAGCAAAACGATCCCTTTTCTATAACCTCTGCGCTATGTTGTAAAGAAAGAATAAGGAAAAAACATGCATTTAGAACGAATTGAAATTGCTGGATTTCGAGGAATTAAACGGCTATCACTGTCATTTAATGAATTAACTGTGCTTATTGGAGAAAACGCATGGGGAAAATCATCACTGCTTGACGCATTAAGTTTAACGCTATGCCCAAGTGCTGAGTTTTACGAAATGAAATTTTCTGATTTTCATATAGACCATGCCATGGGTCATGAACGCGCCTCTTCTATACAAATAGTGTTACGTTGGCATGAAGATTATCAAGGTGAATACCGTGCGCGACGCTATCGTGCTTTTGATCCATTTTGGGTTGAGCAAAATAACCTTAAGCATCTTTATATTCAAATAGATAGCCACATCGAAAACGATAAGATCATTACTCATCGTCACTTTTTACATGCCGACGGTCACATTATTAAACACCCCGATACAGATAAGTTTTTACGTCAGCTGATGGTGTTACACCCAATCGTTAGAATTCGGGATGCTCGCCATTTAGAATATGATAATAATACACCGGCCACGACATATAATACGTCAACAATGCCACCAGCAAAGAATCGCGAATCAGATCGTATTCAACGCCGGCTTGATAATACCTGTCGACGTTTAATGACCCAGCCAGGCCATGTTAGCGCCGCCGAGATAAAAAGTAGTATTAACACATTACGCTCGCTGGTCGATCATTATTTTGCTTTTACACCACATAAACGCAGTAAAGTACAACCTCATTCTTATTTCCCTCTACAAAATCAGCATGACGATCAATGTCTTAATCCTTTTGATCAACTTGTACAGCCTAAAATGACCAAGCAAGCCAAGCTTATTTTAATGGGTCTACTCAATGCATATATTCGAGCTCGAGGACCGGTAGATCTTAAACGGATTTCACGACCTATCATGATCTTAGAAGATCCAGAAGGACGTCTACACCCCATTATGCTTCATCAAGCATGGGCGTTTATACAAAATATGCCGATGCAGAAATTATTAACAACCAATAGTCCAGAATTACTCAGTGTCGTTCCGCTTACCGCAATTAAGCGCTTACAAAGAACACCACAAAAAACAGTTGTACATAGCATTAATAACGGCGAACTCAATAAGGATGATATTCGTAAAGTCACTTTTCATGTGCGAATGCATCGCCCTAGTGCTTTCTATGCACGTGTTTGGCTTTTAGTAGAAGGAGAAACTGAAGTATGGCTATTCAATGAAATGGCCCAGCTTACTGGCTATAACCTTGCAGCAGAAGGTATCCATGTGATTGAGTTTGCACAAAGTGGATTAAAACCACTGATTAAACTTGCCCGATTATTAGGTATTGAATGGCATCTTGTGGCTGATGGTGATCCTGCTGGTAGAAAATACGCTGATAAAGTCAGGTCATTATTAAATATTGATAGTGAGCGCGAACGCTTAACTGTACTGCCAGCCAAAGACATTGAACACTTCCTATTTAAAAAAGGCTACGAACCATTATTTCGTCAACTCGCTAATATTTCAGAAAACGACCAAATGCCAATTCGAAAAATTATTTATCGAGCTTTAAAAAAACATGCAAAACCTGATATTGCACTCGCTATTGTAAAATATACCCAAGAATCAGAATCAGAATCAGACAAAATGCCACTATTAATTCGCTGGGTGTTAAAGCGAGTGATAATAATGGCAAGAGGCATAATTTGAATGAATAAATAAAATCATAAAAATAAAAATAATGTAAAAAATTCATTACAGATCACGCATTAAAAACAATAACAGCACATGAACACTTCTATTGATAATAATAATTAGTATAGAATATGGAACAAAACAATCTAGCTCCACCGTTTTACCCATATATTAGGAATACAATATGTCCGGTGCATTAATTACAGCATACCGTTCGTTTAATAACATTTTAAAACATTTACCAGTAGAGGAATCTCTGCCTGAAATACTATTACGTGTTATTGAACTAACAGAAAAAACGTTTAATTACCGACAGACATCGATCTTACTTTTTGATAAAAACACAAAAAAATTCACACCTTTCACGAATAAAAATCGTCATCAACTGTGTCGTGAAAGATTTATGGTCAATCCAAATAAAATACATTTTGAAAGCATCTGTGAAAAAGAGAAAATAATCATCTCTGAACATATAACTACAAACAATGAGTATCGGAAGTATTACAGCCTTAAAACTATCAATTCTGTAAGTTCTTGTTATGGGCTTCCTATCTTATCTTCAAGAAACAAAATATTAGGTATTATTTATTCTCACTGCTCTCAAAACTCATTAATGACAGATAATGAATATGAGCTACTTGAGATGGCAGCGACAATTTGTTCAATATCGATTGAAAAGAATATCAAAGAACAAGAACTTAACTATATTGCATCTTATGATTGTTTGACTAACATTTGGAACCGTCGCGCTTTTTATCGACAAATCAACAAATCAATTAAAGACATAAAATTTAAAAACAAATATATTATTATTTTCTATGTTGATATAGATAAATTCAAAATGATTAATGACCAACACGGCCATCGGTTCGGTGATCGAGTTTTAAAAAAATACGCATCAAAATTAAAACAATTTAATAATGAAAAAACGGGAGCTGCACGTCTAGGTGGGGATGAATTTATTGTTTATTGTGAAGTTAATTCTTTGATTGAAGCAAATATCAAAAAAAACTCCATTCTGTCTGAATTAGATAAAATAGAAATAGATGGCGTTCTTATTACAGCATCAATTGGCTCATATTGTATTCATGCAAGTAAGATTCAAGATGTGAGTATTGATTCTATGATTAATCAAGCAGACATGTGTATGTATAAAGAAAAACATTTATCTCGTTCATTATGACAATCGCTTTGAGCTATACATTACTTTTGAAAAAACAATGTCACAGTACCAACTGTAATTCCCCATTTCTTCATTTTAGCCTGGTTAAACAACTTGTTATTATTTTGATAAAACATCCAATCCTCAAAATTAATATGGTATGTCGAACCATTAATTTCCATTGCTAGTGCATATTGCCAATACAACGCATTCCCTTTTTCATACCCCACAGCTTCACCAATTACATCATCAGCAATGCCTAGATAACGTCCATTAGCTTGTTTGGTGATAGTCCATATACGTTGCTGGGTTTCGTTATCATCAAAGACGAAATCTTCAGTAAGAACGAGTTGATCACCAGTTATAACCCCATTGAGTTTGACATCAAATCGACGTACTTGTTGTCCTTTATAATCTTGAACCATTCCCCAAGCTTGAGTACTCCCTTCAAAAAATTGAAACAACTCAAACTTAGGCTCTGTATGTTCATAGTCATCAATAGACGTCGTACAACCATTTAATAGCAATGCCAACCAAAATACACACAGCCAATGTAATATTGATTGATCTGTATGCTTGATGCGATAACTGCGATGAGAATACATACTATGTTCCTCTTTAGCTTTTGAGATTAATAATCAGCGTTAATCGATGACGAAAATTATTGTCCTATTAACTTTAACCGTAGTTTTGGATATTCAGTGTCGGTTGATAACCAAATAGCAATAAACGCATTACTTAATGGCACAGAAAGCGGTTTGCCTAACGGTTTGCCATTCTGATAAAACCGTCCTTCTGTCACCGTTTTCACAAACACCAATCTATCGCCTTGTTTAACATTCGGCCATTGCTGTGCCAGCTGATTTAACCATTGTTGGCGTTGTTGTGCAGAAATACCTAACTGCTGCCATTGCTTATCTGTTGCTAACAGAAGATCATTCTTATCTATATCACGCAAATAACGAATAATCAGAGCAAGATTAGGATCACTCGCAATATACTTACCAGTAGGTGTTTTAAGTTGTGCAGTATATATTTTCCACCAGCCCCATTTTAAGGTTGATTCTCCAACAGTCGGCCAAGTAAACCATGAGGAGGCATGTACTTGTGAGCTAGCCAAAATAAAAACAAACACTAATAATGCTAAGTACGCTTTCATGCTGTTTTCCTTTTAGTCATCACCTGTAATAACCACCTTAAATAAATACTGTAGAAGCCCCATACAACACCAATACCAATAACGGTAATCCCTTCACCGTAAGGCCATGTAACCGCCTCTAAAGTTAATCCAATCCAATAACTTAATCCTCCTCCAAAGCTGCCACCGATAATCACCCCCCATAACGGTAGTCTTAGCACTTGAGTTCGCATGATCCATACCATAGAGGTAAAGCCTAACCACAGTAAGATTAGCCACAATGGTATAAAAGAGCTAAAAGGAGCAAATAAGGGGTTGGTTGGTAACGGAAATTGCATTACCCCTAAATGAAATAATACATAATCGCCACCAACACCAATAACACTCGCTATTACAGCAAACGGCAAGCTACGGTGATAGAATAACCAACAGCCAATGAGGAGTGATATTAATATACCGACATACTGATATTGACCCCATACTGCTAACAGCCAAAACAGATTAAAACCCAGCCCTATCACAATATATTTCATGGTTACCGCCACTGTGGACGGCTAGCAAGTAACTGAATAGTACTAATGCTACGTTCTAAGAATCCCCCCTCGCAATAACAAAAATAATAGCGCCACATGCGCATAAAACGTTCGTCATAGCCGTATTGCGTTAATGCTTCACTATTACGATTAAACGCAACGTGCCAATCGGCTAATGTTTTCGCGTAATCTAAGCCAATATCTTTAATATCACGGGTAACAAAATCGCTATAAGCCGTTAGCTGTGATTGTAATAGGCTAATTGAAGGCAAGAACCCACCAGGGAAGATATGTTTCTGAATAAAATCAACATCCTTGCTATAGCTTTCGTAGCGTTGATCGGCAATAGTTATCGCTTGAATGGCTAATAAACCATTAGGTTTCAATAATGACTGGCATTTTTTGATGTAGGTTGATAAATACTGCTTACCGACTGCTTCAATCATTTCAATGGAAACCAGTTTGTCATATTGGCCGTCTAAATCGCGATAATCTTCAAGCAGCAATGTGATCTTATCCTCTAAGCCTGCTTGTTTAACGCTTTCTTGAGCCAATAGATATTGTTGCTCTGAAATGGTGGTGGTTGTGACATGGCAACCATAATGTTGAGCAGCGTAAATTGCCATGCCTCCCCAACCAGTGCCTATTTCTAACAGATGATCGTGCTCTGTCAGTTGTAATTGTTCACACAAGCGCGCCATTTTGTTTATTTGTGCTTGAGCGAGGGTATCTGAATCGGATAAATACATCCCTGCGGAATACAACATTTTGTCATCAAGAAAGTGTCGATATAAATCATTACCGAGGTCATAGTGCGCTGAAATATTATCCTTGGCGTTTTGAATATTATTTCTACGTGAAAAGTGACTAAGTTGTTTCACTAATCGTGTTATCCAACTCACTTTAGCTTCAATCTTATCCAGCGTCGCCAAATTTCGAGCCAGAATACGCACCACATTGGTTAAGTCAGGGCTATCCCACCAGCCATCAATATAGGCTTCACCAGCACCAATACTGCCATCAGTTAATAAGCGTTTATAAAAATGAGGATTAATAACAGTTAGATTCGCTTGTAAACTGGCTTGCTTATCACCAAAAAAATGGGTATCTCCGTCTTGCTCTGACAATGTTAGGCCTACATCGGACAACTGATGTAATATTGTGAATATCAATTTCCGTGACCGTTCAGGATTCAATAAACGTATTGATGTTACTGGCTCTATCTCACTTCTAAGCATAGTTTATTCCCTTTACTATTCATTCATTATGATGATTAGGATGATCGTAAATCGGGGCACCTTTTCTCCACAATTTAAAGGCTTGCCAATATATTCCTACTACGACTTTGATCGTCATAATTGGTGTAACTAACAAGTGTCGTAATAAGGTTGTGGTTGTAAATGGTTGTTTCTGCATAGCTAACGTGGCATCAAAGACTTTCGTTGCGACACCCTCATTATGATTGCTATTTTTAATTTCCTTTATTTTACCCCCTCGACGAAAGCCATCTTTTTTTGAGTGAACTTCTAAATGAACCCTTACAATGCTATCAGGGCAAGAAAGCTGCCATACATAATCTTGATTCATTGGATTAAACGGCGAGACATGAAACCCTTTATCATCAATAAAACGCTCATGCTGCCAATACTGCCTTGCCGGAATCGCATAATAATGACGTTGATTCCAAGGGGTATTACTGACTTCTGCTAGCACATATTGCCAATCCCCCTGCTGATCAAAAATGTAATACAAATTCAATGGGCTAAAGTACAAACCGCCATAACGTAAATGACATAACATACTCACCTTGCCATGAATACGTTCACCAGTAAGCGCATAAATTTTATCTTCAACCGCTTGGTTAATATCATCTGTACCACCAATATAATCTTGGCGACGAAAACGGGCAAAATGAAACCATGCCCGCCCAAACCCCGTTACCTTGTCACACAATGCATCAATTTCATCCACATCGAGATACACCATAAACATTGAATAACGAAAACGATGTAGTATCGGAGTAAAGCGACGATGCCGAACATGGCCACTATAAATACCACTATTATTGATGCGCATAATTTTGACTACTATTAGCTGTCGTACTCGCGGCTTCAAAATCCGTTGTATCAGCCGCTGATACATAACTAACTGGATCGGTGTGAGTAATTGCGTCAATAACATCAAGCGCACTTCTTACACCATCTTCGTGAAAGCCGTTATACCAATAAGCACCACAGAACCATGTGTTTTCTATGCCATTAATCAAGTATCGCTGTTGCTGAGCCTTAATACTGTTGCGATTAAATACAGGGTGGGCATAGGTAAATTGACGTAATATCTTACTAGGATCGATATCTTGAGTTTGATTTAAAGTCACACAGAAAGTTTCTGGTGCATCAATGCCTTGTAAAATATTCATGTTATAAGTCAAAGCAGGCAGTTGCTGTTGCGAGCCGTCCTTATTCAACGGTAAATGGTAATTCCACGAAGCCCACGCACCTTTAGCATCAGGTAAAATACCTTCATCGATATGTAAAACCACTTCGTTATCTTGGTAGGTCATCGCTGATAATATTTGTTGCTCATTAGGGGTGCTATCCGCTAATAATGCTAATGCTTGATCGCTGTGACACGCAAAAATAACATGATCAAAAACATCAACGGTATCATTAACGGTAATATAAACCTGTTCATTCAAGCGACTAACTTGTTGTACAGGAGAATTTAATCGAATTAACGTTTCCATTTCCACAAGCATTCGTTTTACATATTCACGTGATCCACCAGGAATCACATACCACTGCGGGCGATTAACAACATCAAGCAAACCATGGTTAAGGAAAAAGCGTAAGAAGAAATCTAACGGTATTTTTCGCATATCCGCTAATGATGATGACCAAATCGCAGCCCCCATAGGTAGAATATAATTCTCAGTAAAATACTCACTAAGATCATGCTGTTGAAGAAAATCACCTAATGTTTGTTGTTGTTCAATCTCTTCATAAGCCGTTTGCTTGGCAAGACGATTAAACTTAGTGATTTCATATAAAAAACGATAGAACTGTGGCTTGAATAAGTTTTTCTTTTGAGCAAATAACGATCTTAAATCATGACCATTATATTCCAAGCCATTATTATCATTATGAACACTAAAACTCATCTCACTGGCTTGACCTTGAATATCTAGCTCAGTTAATAACTGTTCAAAATTAGGGTATGTACGTTCGTTAAACACAATAAAACCAGTATCAATCGCATATTGACCACTCTCGACTTCAACATCAACGGTTGCCGTATGCCCACCAGCATAATCATTTGCTTCAAATAACGTAATATCATGTTGGTGACGTAAATACCACGCCGCTGTTAACCCCGAAATGCCTGATCCTATAACTGCTATTTTCATACTGCTTTCCTTGTCATTCGGTAAATAATTGCTCTTTGCATCGACACAGGAAAGAAGGCAATCATTTTAAGTAATAAGGTAAACTTAACTGGAAAATGTATTTCTGCTTGTTGGTTACGAATACCTTGACGTATTTTGAGCGATGCATACTCGCAGCTCACAATCATAGGCATTGGAAAATCATTTTTATTCGTGAGTGGCGTTGTAACAAACCCTGGATTAACTAAGGTAACTGTATTAACTTTATTTTTTAAATCAATTGCTAACCCATTACTAAGATAAGACAAAGCCGCTTTTGATGCCCCATAAGCTTCTGCACGAGGTAAGGCTGTATAAGCCGCTGATGAACTAATAAACACCAAATGAGTTGCCGCACTAAATCCTGTTTGCATAGCCTCTAAACAATGAATGATGCCAAAGAAATTGACCTCAAATACACGTTTAAACAATTTACTATCAATCACACCATCATCTATATATTCACAAGTACCAGCATTTAAAATAATAAGCGTTGGGATTGTTTCAAGTTGCGATAATGCTTGTTGGGTTTGCTCTAAATTAGTTACATCAAATACCAAGGGGGTGATTTTCCCTGCAGTAGTCTCAGCGAGAGACATCACTAACTGTTGAAGACGTTGCTGATTTTGCCCGCAAGCATAAACATCCCAACCATCATTAGCATAATCAGTTGCCAGTTGCAGACCGATACCAGAGCTTGCTCCTGTAATGAGTACCTGTTTCATTGGCCTAATCTCGCTTTAATGTGCTTGATAACACCACCAATGATAGGCAGCCCTTCATATAACATCGCACCTAAATCAAAAAAATCACGATGATAAATAATACGTTGCTGCTCAATGGTTAACTGGGTACACCCTTCTAATGTTCGTTGCTTTCCTTGTTGTAAGCGTGGATGTGAAAAACGCATCGTCCATTGTAAAAAAGCGTGGTTATCTTCAACTACCGCCTGATTAATAACAAAAGTACATTCATTAATATTGCGATAAAGTGTTCCGAAATACTGATGCAGTGCAGCAAGACCAATGATTTTATGTGCGGGATCTTCAAACACAATATCAGAGTGATAAACATCATCGAGCAGCAATAAGTTATCTTTATTAAGCTGGCAATAAACCTCAATAAACGTATTAATTACCATGTTATTGGTCGTAACCATAATAATGTCCTTATTATTGTATTTGCTTATGCCTCACGCTGACTGTCATAACACGTTTTAGCTTGTTTATAACTGTCGATAACTAATAAGCGCATCTGTTTATGATCAACAATCGGTAATGGATAATCCACACCTCCAAAGCCAGACCATAACGAAGGCGAATGAATATATTTATCAGGCACATGTTGAAGCTCAGGTATCCATTGGCGAATAAACACCCCGTTTGGATCAAAGCGTTCACTTTGAGTTGTGGGATTAAACACTCGAAAATACGGTTGAGCATCAGTACCCGTTGATGCAGCCCACTGCCAACCACCATTGTTAGATGCTAATTCACCATCAATAAGCTGCTGCATAAACCACTGCTCACCAATACGCCAATCACACAGCATGTCTTTAACTAAAAAACTCGCACTGATCATCCGTAATCGATTATGCATCCAGCCCGTTGTGGCAAGCTGTCGCATTGCAGCATCCACAATCGGAAAACCTGTCTTTCCTTGCTGCCAAGCATGTAGATGATCACTATTTTCTAACCAGCGAACATGATGGGTATATAACTGAAATGGTTGGTGTTTACTTAGACGACCATAGCTATCAAGTAGATGATTATAAAACTCACGCCAAATCACTTCACTGAGCCATACAAAAGCGCCATTTTGTTTGTTTATTTCGACACACTGCGGCAGAGCTTCCATTAATGCAGCTAAACACTGACGAGCAGACAATGCCCCAATAGCTAAATAAGGAGAAAGACAACTAGTACCATCAATGGCAGGAAAGTCGCGCTGTTGTTGATAATATTCAGCTTTTGTTTCACAAAACATCTGTAACCGTTGTTGAATAGCACTCTCATCAACGGGCCATAGTAAACTGTCTTGTTTGCTGTAATTAAACGTTTGAATATCGCCGTTAACTTTAGACTTACCTTCAAGTAAATTCAAACAATGCTGACTAAAAGTTACCTTGTCACTATTTGTAACAGGCTGATAGTTATAGCTTAAAAACTGTTTTAGCCACGCATTACGGTAAGGAGTAAATACTTTATACATTTTTTGCTGCTGTGTTAGCACACTGCCAGGCGGCAAAACACAATAATCATCAACACAGTGCCACTGTCTATCTTGTGCTATTAATGCTTGTTCTACAGCAAAATCGCGTTGCTTTTCGTTCCACGGATGCTGCCGATTACAATAAACAGCACTAATTTGATGCTGCTGACATAAGGTCGCTATTGTGGCTGGCACCGTTGAAAAATCATGACATTCAACAACTAATAGAGGAATATTGATATCGTTTAACTGTTGTTTAACAACGTGTAGCCGCCGTTCTATTAAGTCAATCTGCCGTCCTGATATATGGTGTTGGTACCACTGCATTGGTGTCACAATATAGACCGCAATTACGGGTAAACCAGATGCTATTGCGTAATTTAGAGCGGTATTATCAGTAACGCGTAAATCAGCCCGTAACCATAACAGAGCATGGTTAACCGCAGAAATAGTTGATTGTGACTTAGAATTCATCGCGATCTCCTATTGAGCGCTTATTTCAAATAGCTGATTAGTACCCATGGATCATTTTTACGCTACCGACAAAATGTAATTTGACCCCAGTTTCTTGCTCTATCATTTCAATATCATCTAATTGACGACGACTTAGTTTTGTCTCACCGACCACGACTAAATTTTTAATATTACGCTCACGAATACAAGCAGAAATACCGGTTAAACGACCAGATAAGTGAGTCATGATAGTGACACCGTCACCTTTGTAACACCACGCAAGTCCTTGCTGCCAAATACTATGACTAATATGCTGATCAAAACTTATCAATAAACATGTTAGTTTTTTTTCGTTATTAATTTTGGTTATAACGTTAATAAAACAAACCGTTAAAACCGATGACCACAAGCTTCTTTGTACTGTAATTAAAGGATTATCTTGATGTTCAATAACAGCACTCACTTCGGGCAATAATCGTTGCTGAATCACTTCATACGGATAAATTTTCAATGCTTCATTAATCAGCCGTTCTAATTTAAACCCATTTAATGCTTGGACTGCGTTAATGATTTCAACGGCAACATCTAAGGTTTGTTGTTGTTCCACTACCGGAACGCAATCACCCGCTAATAGTGGCTTCACTTTACCAATAGAAACACCTTTTGCTAACCAATCAAGGATCACTTTAATCTTTGCAATATCAGCTTCAGTATATAAGCGATGACCTTTAGGTGTCCGTTGAGGAATTAATAGTCCATAACGACGCTGCCATGCTCTTAATGTGACCGAGTTAACTCCGGTAATCTCAGAAACCTCACTGATTGCAAACAATTTAGTTTCAATAAGAGCGCTCATAAGACCTCTGTAAAATAATGATTAAATATAAAATGACCAACCTCTTATAACGCATAACGTAACTTCAAGTTTTCAGGGTAAAGGTCTAAATATGTTTGGTCAGCCAAATAGCTATCAGGATGAACAGCTAAATGGTGATTAATGAGGGTTAATGGTGCAATTAGCGGCAAGTTACCTTCACGATAGCGCATAATGACATCACGAAGTTCCGCTTTTTGAGGTTTGTCTAAATCACGCTTAAAATACCCCTGAATATGCATTAACACATTGGTATTATTTTTACGGCTAGCTCTTTGCTTTAATGCGTCCATAAATAATTGACGGTATTCAATAAAAAAAGCACCCAAGTCATCCCATTGATGAATACCAGAAACAAAGCGCCCTAATGCACGATATGCTTGTGGATCATGTGCCATCAGACACAACTTATAACGTGAGTGAAATTTGATAATACTATCGCGGGTTACGCCATCAGCAATAGATCGGTATAGGTCATCTAATGCATAAATACGGAAAATAAAGTTCTCGCGTAATACAGGATCTTGTAAACGTCCATCTTCTTCAATCGGTAACCACGGCATTTTTTCCATTAATCGTTGTGTAAAAATACCGACAGAACCACCGGGTACAGAATTACCATTATCTAAATATAATTTAACGCGTTCCATACCGCAGGTTGGCGATTTAGCACAGACAATATAACCTCGTAGAGCTTCAAAGCTAGGTAATTGGTTATCTGCAAACGCTATCATTTTATCGGTATAATCAAGGTTATGATCTTTAGTGCCAACTAACGCAATACGATCACCATTATCTTGTAAACGAATAGTTGGACGCGGCACCGTCATACCAATACCGACTTCAGGACACACAGGTTTAAAGTCAAAGTATTCACTCAATTCTTCATCTGCAAAACGATTTCGTTTATGCCCGCCGTCAAACCGAACTTTCTGCCCTAATACGCAAGCACTAATACCAACAGGAATCCCCATGCCGCCTCCAAACCTTACATCAAGGTTGTACAATTGTTAAAAGCTGTACAATAAATGTAGCGAATAAATCATAGTTGTACAAATTTTTTTTCTGTACAACTTTGTAATGTGTTTATCAATAAATAATGACGCCAAATAGTAGCCATAAAAAAAGCGACCGTGACGGTCGCTTTTATAATATTCAATAATGATTGTAGGTTACAAGGTAGCCTTTATGCCCAACGCTCAGCTTGCCACTCAGCTTGCTGTTCTTCATTGAGGAACGTCCATGCTACAACACGAGAGATTTTCTGCCCTTGTGACATTTCAATGGTTTTGACTTGGAATGCGCTTACTTTTTCAAGTTGCTTATAAATAACGCCAAGGTTTTCTTTCTTAGAAACAAGTGTTGTGAACCAGAAACACTGTGTCGCTTTGGTTGCACTTTGGTTGATCATCTTTTTAATGAAGCCAACTTCACCACCTGTGCACCACAATTCAGCTTTTTGACCGCCAAAATTAAGCACTGGCGCCGCTGACTCAGATTTCGCATTAAATGCCGAAAGCTTATTAGTACGACCATGTGCTTGGCGCTTCTTATTTGAGTTAGTCGCAAGGTTGCGCACTTTACGCTCAGAACCTGCCATAGCTTCAGCTTCTGAACCGTGGAATGGTGGATTACACATAGTGAAATCAAATACTTCTTCATCATTAATCACATCAGTAAAGATATTATCGGCATGATTTTGAAGACGAATTTGAATTGCACCTTTTAGACGTGGATTATTAGCAGCAATGAATTTAGCTGATTTAACCGCTAAAGAATCAATCTCCGAACCCACAAATTGCCAGCCATAAACACGATGACCAATAATAGGATAAACACAGTTTGCACCAATACCGATATCTAAACCGCGCACACCTTTACCTTCAGGGATAGCACCGCCATTAGACTGTGCCAATAAATCTGCAATGTAGTGAATGTAATCAGCACGACCAGGGATTGGTGGACACAGAAAACCTGCAGGAATATCCCAATAATCGACATGGTAGAAATGCTTTAATAACGCTTTATTCAACGTCTTAACTGCGAGTGGATCAGAGAAGTTTACGGAAAGATCACCATAAGCATTTTCACTAACGTATTGCGCTAGTTCAGGTGTCGCCTGAGTTAATGTCGCAAAATCATAACGCGCACGGTGTGGGTTACGTGGATGTAGGCCTTGCTTAGGCTGTGCGGCTTTCTTTTGGGTCATCTTTGCTACTCGCAGGAATCAAATACAATTAAGCGCTGCATTGTACATGCTAAACCCTAATAACCTTAGCACCTTAACAACCAAATGCACAAAAAACACTCAATTGCGCCTAACAATTGCTCTCTTTATAGTTAAATTTACGATTAAGAACAAAATACGCCATAAAAATATAACCTCCTTAGTTTTAAATCTCGTTAATCCTAGCAACAAGCCGCTAGTGGTAATGTCTATTATTATTAAAGAAGTACTTATACTTAAACATAACCCTACCTTGTTAGGAGTGATATTATGCCAATTCCCTCCCCACCATCTCAGCCTTCCCTCTCATTTTTTTACTCATTATTATGGATGATGGCTTTTTGCGTATTCGTTATTTTTTATTCCTCTAATATTCAAGCTGAAGAATCAATTAACAATAAAACACTACAGATAGGCACCTATTCTTGCCCACCTTTTGTCATGATTGATGAGTCAAATGATTATCAAGGACTAACATTTTTACTGTGGAATAATATAGCAACTAAACTCAACCTCAAATATACGGTTCAAGTCCTACCGCTCAAAGATCTACTTGCAGCAGTAGCCAGTGGTAAACTCGATATTGGTTTATCCTGTATTTCTATCACCCCAGAACGTGAAGAAATATTAGATTTTTCACATTCATTTTATGAAACCAATCTAGCAATTGCGATTAAACAAAAAAGTCATTGGGAAACCTTCATCAATATTATATTGAATAAAAAACTCTTACAGATCTTGTCGATTATCTCAATAGTTGCCGCTATTGTGGGTGGGATTTATTACATACTTGAGCACCGCGTTAACCGTAAATTATATTCAATGAAGTCACGATCTGCGCAGTTAGTAGAAGGATTTATCTTAGGGTTATTGTTTATAACTAAAGGTCCTTTTAATTATTATGAATTTAAAACATTAACTGGGCGGGTGATCACTGTTCTATTAGCCGTTTTTACGACATTATTTATCGCTAGTATCACTGCTGTTCTTGCCAGCTCATTCACATTGGGCTTAATCGATAGTGACATTAAAAGTCCTAATGATTTAGATAATGTCATCACTGGTGCGAAACAATCATCAACCTCATCAGAATTTTTGACCAACCATAGTATTACCCATAAGACCTATCCAACCGTTGCGGCAATGTTGATTGCTTTAGATAAAGGCGAAATCAATGCGGTGGTCGATGACGACGCTATTTTAAGATATCAGATAAAAATGGCGAAAAGCCAAGGTGATTATCAACAATTACAGGTTCTTCCTTATCAATTTGAAAAGCAAAATTACGGTATCGTGCTTGGAGAAAACAGCCCTTATGATGAAGAAATTAATCGAGAGCTATTACAATTTCGTAAAAGTAACCAATGGAAAAAAGCACTGACTGAATACTTTAGAATCAAAGAGTAACAATATTATTAAAACAAAAAGGAGCACTAATGTGCCCCTTGATGATTTAAAAGTAACCTGCTAACGCAATTTAAACAACCGTCCTAGTTGAGTTAACGTTGATGGGTGATAAGACCAACAATGATCAAATAACTCCAGTAACTCTGGGTTACCATATTTAGATAAGTTCACTGCATGAAAACGATTTTTTTGTTGTTTTAACTTTTGTACTCGTACTTGCATTGCCTCAGGCTGGCTAGGTGCAATAAAATCCGACAATACGACTAGATCGGCATTTTTATATTTACCGTCAACCATTAAATCAATTGACTGATCAAGTACAGGTCCTAGATCTGTGCCACCATGAAATGAATACGACAAAAAGTTAACGACTTCATGTAAACCATCTTGTTTAGTCAGTTCGTAGGTAATTTGTTGGGTAGAGAACATAATCACAAAACAGTCACGTTCTTCAACCAGCGCTATCTGCATTAATCCATATGCTAATGCTTTAGCACAATTCTCAGGATAACCTGACATTGAACCAGAAGCATCGATACAAACAATAAATGGCCCTTTCGGTTGATCTACCTGCTTGGTTTGTCGCTGAAATGCTTTTACTTTTCGCAACTTTCGTTGTGTGCCCTGCATACAATAATTCATTAAACGTTTATCAGCTAAATGCTTGTAAAAGATCACTTCGAGCTCAGGGTAAGCTAAAAACATCGCTTCATTAGGCAATAATTTGGTTAGATCATCACTTTCATGAATGCCAACAATATCATCAGTTACATTGTCACTTATCTCTTCCACCAGCTTCATTTGTTCAGCTTTTACGCGCTCTTTATTTGGATCATCAACTTCATTCGCCATTCGACCTAATTTTTCTGCAATGTCTTGAAGGCCGTTATTCTTTTTTAAGAATGCCGCTATTTTCTTCATCACATCGACATCAGTTTTAGTCAATTTCGCTTGTGCCATATCCCACAATCGTCCAGCTTTACTGGCATCACCAGCGTCAGTCACTGTCGCCATTTTTTTCATGGTTTCAATGCGTTGGTAGAGATCGGTTAGCAGTTGATCTTTTTGCTCTTCCACTTCAGACTCTTGTGCCTCACGTAATGCATGAGCAAGATAGTCATACCATTTATCACAAAAAAAACGCTGAAACATTGGGTTATGTTTGCTTTGCTCTTTTGCTAATAAACTTTTAGCTTTGAAATAAAATGCAGATTGTCCTTCAAGTTGCTGAACAATCTGTTCTGAATGAGCAAAAAAGTATTGTTGATTCCATGTACAAACTTGTTGATACAAATTAATTTCATCACTAAATTGTTCAACGACCGTACCTTTGGCAGTCCTTTTTAGCATCTGGCCGCGCCATTTCATGATTTGGTTTTTCATGGACGTTTTTACACCAGGGCTAGCTTCTGCTGCCATTAATAACTGCGGTCTTACCATAACTTCATGTACAGCTGAATCAATAATACCTGACTCTGCAAGCATCAAAGCAAAATTTAACCCTTCAGATACTGGCATAGGCATCTATCCTTTACTTTATTTTTCATTACACATAACAATATTACTGGTTATCTAAAATCACTGTTGCGAAAAATATTCATCCATATGAGTAATTCTAAAAGCACTTCTTTCAGCTACTTGCTTCAATTCTGCGACTTCATCAACGCAATCACTAAGGCTTTGCTCTATCAATGTAGGAAAGTCACCACTGATAAAATTATGTGGTAGTGCGCCATGAAACGAGGTTCGCGCTTTAATTATATTATGTTCAGAGTCTGTGATTTTAGCCATTGCTTGATCAACATGCTGTTGCCACTGTTGTTGCTGCGAGGTCGTTAAACCCTTGTTACCCGTTACACCAACTAATACTGGACGGTTCGCAATATCTTTAATCACCAATTGGTTTTCAGCATTTATTTCAAACTGTAATCGACATAAATGGGTATTTTTATTCACGAAACCATAAATATCACATTTCCCAGTCCGAATTTTTTTATCAAACTCATCACCATCAATGTAAACCCAACGACTATCACCGAGCTCTTGCTCTGACACCGAGGTATTTTGTTGTAGCATCACTAACTTAATCATGCGCGGGTTATTATTAATATTAAATCGTGTTGCAGTCGCAAAGTTATATTTAAACCATTCTTTACGCATTGTACTTTCGCGAGTAAAGGTTAACACTAGCTGAGTACAAATATCTTGATTAATATTATCGATAATAACCAATGCTTCTTTGGCATCCGCAATGGCATCTTGTTGATTAAAGGCATGTTTAGTCGCAAACTCCTTCATAATACTTACAATAACATTGCGTGATTCTGGGCTATGCCATAAACAATCTTGCAATAGTAATAAATCTAGCGGGTTAATTTGATCGCGGCCATTAAAGAATGCACTCGCTTTCAGTAATCGCACTGACTTCTTCCAGCGACGATCTGAAATATAAAGCTCGCTTTCCGTCGCTTGTTCAGTAACTTCCCCAGAACGTGCTTCTATCATTGATTTTAACTGGTAAATTTTTTCAAAAAGGGTTTCAGTTAATGTTATATCTTCAATGAGTAGTTGCCAGTTTTGATATTCATCATCCTTAATCGTTAATGAAGGATCAATCGCTGTGAGTGCGATACCGTCTCCCATTAACATCGACTTAAAATTACGCTTCTCTTGAATACGATTAACAAACACTCGTACTAACATACGGTCATATAATGCATCTAAGCCACTATCGGCATCCGGCAATTCATTGGAAGCAGTAATCAACAGTCGCATTGGTATTGGCAGAATATCTTGACCATTTTTAAAGGTGCGTTCATTCACCACGGTCAATAAGGTATTCAATATTGCAGGACCGGCTTTCCAAATCTCATCCAGAAAAACCACTTGTGCTGTCGGTAAGTAACCATCAATTAAGCGAACATATTTACCGTTATCTTTTAATTCTTGAATTGAAAGTGGGCCAAAAACTTCTTCAGGGGTTGAAAAACGGGTCATTAAGTAATCGAAGAATCGACTGTCGTCAAAAGCTTGAATCAATCTCTTTGCAATTAAACTTTTAGCAATACCTGGAGGGCCTAACAAGAATACACTTTCACCCGCCAATGCGGCTAGTAAACATAACTTAATCGTTTCTTCACGTTCATAAACGCCACTAGAAAGCCCATTAATCAGTTTTTGAATACGTTCTGATAAAATAGCTTTATTTGGTGCTGTTGTTGCTACTGTAAGCATATATCCAACCTTGAATTCATTTCCTACCGTACATTGATGCACCGCACTACTGCTTGTAATACGTTAAACCACACCAACACGTTGCTGCTTTGTTACAGTTATATCACGATTTTATATAGTGATACATCTTATACGCTTTTTTAACAATAAGGGATTAACGTGATCTTGGCGATCAAATCCATTGTTGTCATATAAATAAACTAATACAAGTACAAATAAAAAATAATCATCTATAAATCATAAACCTGTGTATTTTATCTTTATATAAAATATCTTTTAATCTACCACTAAACATGAGTTAGCTTACCATTAAGCTCATAAAATCACGGTTTGAGTTTCACATTAACGTCATATAAACGTAATAACATATTTGCTTATCATTCAATTAATGGAGTAAAGCAATGCTAACCAAGGCAACTACTTTATGGGCACTATGTACAACACTTGCATTTAGCGCTCACGCTAATGATACCGTCACTGTTGCCGGTTCAACCTCTGTCAGCCATATTATGGACATTCTCGCTGAACACTATTCAGTACAACATCCTGATAGTAAAATTAATGTACAAGGCATTAGTTCATCAGCAGGTATCGTGGCGCTTCAAACTGGCACCGCTGAAATTGGTATGAGTTCGCGGATTATTAATGCTAATGAGCTTGATGAAAACTATGCCATTGTCCCCATAGCACATGACGGTATTGCGCTAGTCGTTAATCCTACCAATCCAGTCAATAATATTACTCGCTCACAAGTCGATAACATTTATCATGGTGTCACAAGGAATTGGCAGCAGATAGGCGGTAATAATGAAAAAATCGCTGTTGTCAGTCGAGAAAACGCCTCTGGTTCACGTTTTTCATTTGAACACTTTATGAAACTGACTAAAAATGTATCGGGATTTACGGTCTCAGACATAAACCCTGAAGTGCTGGTGGTCAGTACTAATGGGATGGTCAAAAGTCTTATTGCTCGTAACCAACAAGCTATTGGTTATTTATCTTTTGGATCAGTTGATAATTCAATTAAACCGTTATCTTATGATGGCGTCATTCCCAGCCTAAATAACATTCGATCTGGTGAGTATAAAATCGCTCGTCCATTTTTAATTATGTATAAAAAACAAGGCTTATCCGCGAATGCGGAACAGTTTATTAAATTTTTAAACTCAGATGATGCAAAAAAAATCATTAATGATAATGGCTATATCGCAGAGCAATCATAACGTTATTATGATTAGATAAAATAAAGGCTTTTAGTAAAGTAACCCTGCTAAAAGCCTATTTGCATAACTTGTATTATCAGTACTCTTTAAAATAACTCGAAACGTTATTTAACCACAGGGTACTTTTCATTTGCGCCCCATTCTGTCCATGACCCATCATAAACAGTGACGTTGTCACGACCACTCACTTGTGCGGCTAATGCTAAAATACATGCCGTTACACCAGAACCACAACTAAATATAAGTCTTTGATCATTATTGCTTAATGCATCAAACTTTTGCTTTAATTTAGCAACAGGTAGGAAATGACCATCAGTTAATAACTCGCCAAACGGCAAGCTTTTAGCATTTGGCATATGGCCGCTGCGCAATCCAACACGTGGCTCTTTAACTGTAGCTAAAAAGCGCGCTGTCGGACGTGCATCTATTATTTGAATATGGCTATCATCCAATTTTTGACACAAGCTATCCGCATCAATAACCCAATCAGATCGGTATTTCGCACAAAAATCGCCTATGGTATTCACTGTAGGCAATCCAGTTTGTGTTGCATATCCCGCTGCTAACCAAGCAGGTAATCCACCATCAAGCACAGACACATTATCATGTCCCATTGCTTTAAACATCCACCACCCTCGCGGCGCTGAAAACATCCCTTGGCTATCATAAATAACCACATGACTTGTATTATTCACGCCTAATTTTGATACTTCACGAGTGAATAAATCAGCAGATGGCAACATATGAGGTAAATCAGTATTCGGAGCCGCTATTTGGTGATTAAAATCGAAAAAGCGCGCTGTAGGTATACGAATATCAATAAATTCTTGTTGAGGATCACGGGGAACATCTGGCATAAATGCACTGGCATCTAATACGACAATCGATGCAGATAACATGGCATCAGATAATTGTTGATGGAGCCATGCAGCAGAAACGATATTATTAACAGGCGATATCATGAAACAGTCCTTAGGAATAATCCGCAGTCATAATCATTAACTTTGGCCACAATACCTGCCACTTTTTGTCTCGAATACGCTGTTGATAAACGGCAGGTCTTGGGTAATGAGGATTGATGCTAACATGTAATGACCAGTTATGCTCTAACCCATATGCTGCAGTAAAAACTAAGCAATTATCCGCAGTTAACCGAACTCCTACGCAGGTGGGAACTTCCACCCAGCGTGAGATAGCATCTGCACTATTTTGATAAGGCTGATGTTGGTGCTTAATGTGCATTCGAGCTTGATTTTTCACTTCCCAATTAAATTGTGGAAATTGCTGGCATAATAATGCTGCATAATGTGCTTCTGTTGCTAATGAACAGTCATTACGATCAAAATACACCACATCAATATCATTAAGCGGCGTCATCGGTAAATCGTGTATGTGATCCCAAATAGCATTACGTACAAAACCCGCAGCAATAAACCAATCAGGAAGATTAAGCTCCCGCACTGCCCGTAAACAATCCATTCGAATAAGATCAGTTTCGATAACGACTGCTGTATCAGAGATTATATCAACCATCGTATTCATATCCTTTATGGCTAATAACACACTACAATGCGTTAACTTGCTGAATTAATACTGACATACCATCATCAGTCAAATCATTGTTCGTTGCCATTTGCATAATTTCACTGGCGTTGTAACGACGACCATCATAAACAACAACAATACTGCTATCACCAGCTTGTAAAAAATGTGTTTCGCCATAAGGAGTATAACGCGTAGCACCAATACTGATCACGGCTTGGGTTGGATAGTGGCTTTGCTCTAGCAGTTGAGCAATATTTTCTGTAGGGTCTATATCTTGCTGATGATTCATTCGCTCAACGATCCAATCTAGCAATATGTCATGAAAGTAACTATAACCAACAACGGCACTGTCTTCCCCATAGCGATGAGTTTCACCGTCTCGGCAATGAAAACTCGCGATACGATAACTATCTAAAATACCGCCTGGAGCAAAATTATCGATAGCAATAAGATGATCACTTATTCCTTTACTATTGACGCCCCAATTTTTCTTTTCACTGATCTTTTTTGCATGAGGTTTACGAATAGAACAATCGTTATAGGCACCAAATTGTCGTGGAATCAACGCTGTTACTATTTTAGTCGTACCATCAGCACTCGTGCTATATATAACATCACAAATAAGAGCGACTTCAGGCTCTATCTGAAGGTTATCAGCGTCGTTAGGTGGAATAATAACGGCTGATGATAACGGGTATACCGCTAGCGGCCCCGTCTCAATATTAGGTAAATAAAAAGGAAAAATAGCCTTAGGCTGAGCCGTTTCTTTAACTTCAACAGCAATGAAGTCTGCAGCTTCACCAGCTTGTTCTAAATGCCCTGAAAAATTACCCGCGACACCAAACCCAACATATTGATTAAACAAGACTTACCCCTAAATAAACAAAAAATGAAGTTATCATAACGACTAATTCTTCTATTTTCCGTTATCAAGTTAACAATTATTAGCACTAATTAATCAACATTCTTATTTTTGATTCAACCTTGATCACAATTTAACAGCTAAATAGCAATGTAATAACTACCCTTAAGAGTAGTAACACAGCAATAAGGGATTATTATGCGGGTATATCATCCAAGAAGCGTCATGGGTCATTTTCTGTTATTAATTATCATCATCGCAAGCTACGCTAACTCTCAAGTATATGCTGCTCCTGCAATTCCTAAAGCAATTAATAGTAATCCTGCATCCCTCTATGCCCCATTATTATTACCATGGCAAGCGGCATTAACATCATCTACTGTTACCGATGTCTACTGTGGTGCGGTGATTATTAATGAATATTGGCTAATAACAGCAGCCCACTGCAACCATGATTATATTCGTCATGTTATTGCGGGTGTATCTGTCATTCCGCAGCGACTAAATACCAAATATAAATTTACTATTACTCATAAAATAAACCATCCTAATTATGAACCCAAAAATTTTGCTAATGATATTGCACTTATTCGTGTAGATCGTTCTTTATTAGACGTTGCTCAGCCGATACTTATAGCTTCAATAAATGATCAACAAACAGCAAATAATATATTTGCTAATCATTGGGTAACACATCAAAATTCAAAGGCAAATCTCATTGCATCTGGTTGGGGAAAATCAAATACTGATGCCGTAATAGATTATCCTGCTCAATTACAATTAATAACTTTAGCGGGAATACCTGATAATCGCTGTAATGGTTTACTCGCAGATCATTCACATATTATTTGTGCAGACTCTAATATAGATGGCCTTATTAAAGATGTTTGTAGTGGTGATTCTGGAGGGCCTTTAATTTGGCAAGATCCACAACATATTGCCAGTGATGATTTTGGTTTGCGTGTATTGGGAATTGCCAGTAATGGGGCTCGATGTGAAGATCGCTTAAATGATCCTACTCGTCAATACCAGCAACTTCATGGCCAATATACAGAATTAGCCCCTTTAATCCCTTGGCTTGAATCTTATATTAAACAATATGACAACTTAGCTACTTTTTCGCTTTCTTTACACTACTCTCCCCAAAGTTACAAGTACGATCCATTTACCCTCGCTGATGACTATCCTCAAGACCAAGATATTAAGTCATTATTAGTATCCACTCATTCTCCAACAGCAGGAAGTATACCGTTAACAACTTTCATTATGCTTATAGTGATTTATTTATTTCGAAAAAGAATCGATGTATGATAAATATTAACGAGTGACTATCTATTTATGGATAATAATATATACAATATTGCCATCAAACTATATTACGTAATAATAGACTTACATTGATATTTAGAATGGATATTATTAAATGGATTTCTTTCCGATATTTCTAAAAGTAAATCATAAACAAATCTTAGTTGTTGGTGGTGGCGAAGTTGCTTGTCGAAAAGTTGACTTATTACTAAAAGCACATGCTAACGTTACAGTTGTATCACCGCAATTGCACCCACATTTACAAATGTTACTTGCGCAACAATTAATTGTACATATTAATCAGCCTTATCAATCATCACAATTAGAAGGTGCAGATCAAGTATGGGCAACAACGGATTCATCAACACTGAATCATCAAATTTACCATGATGCAAGTGCATTAAAAATTTGGACCAATGTTGTTGATGATCCAACATTTTGCGATTTTATTACGCCCTCGATGATTGATCGCACACCAATCCAAGTTGCCATCTCAAGCGGCGGAGCATCGCCAGTCTTAGTGCGTTACTTACGAGAACGTTTAGAGACCTATTTACCACAAAATTTAAGCTTACTTGCTGCATTCTCCGGAAAACAACGTCAACGCATTAAACAACATTTCACAACCGTTGATGAACGACGTAAATTTTGGGAGCAATTCTTTCGCTTAACCGCCATAGAAACTGCACGTACTGAAGAAGAATTAGAAACAGCTTTTCAGAAACTATTAGCGAAGCAACATAATTGCAGTGGTAGTGTTTATTTGATTGAAACAGGTCATGATCCCGAGTTATTAACGCTTAAAGCATTACGATTGATGCAGCAATCAGAATATGTTCTTTATCATGACGATGTTGCTGATGTGTTTGTTGATTTATGTCGACGTGATGCTGATCGTGAGCGCTGTAATTACACTAATATTCAAACCCTAACAGAAAGCCTTGTAAAGCAAGGGATTCGTGTCTGTGTTCTAGCAACTAAAGATAATCATCGTCCAGGGCTTAAAAAATATTGCACTCATCATAATGGTATTTTTGTTCCAATTTAAAGCACGCAGCTTCTCTATGCCTAAACAAAAACGCAGAGCCGATGCTCTGCGTTTTTATTATCAATACTTATTAACTACTTATTTACTCATAACGCGGTGACATTTTTGCATGTAACCATATACCCGTTGTTTTCATTAAATAACCAAAAATAACACCAACAATAAGAGATGGAATAACTAACTGCCAGTTACCAGCTGCTGCAAATGTTGCACACGAACCAATGAATGTTCCTGGAATAAAACTTAACCACCGCTTTTTAGCTTGAGCACACATCATAAATGCCACTAACGCAGTAATAATATAACCAACAATTTCGAGGTTAATTACTGAAGACAATTTAATAATTACCATAGCCCAAAATACGCCACTAAGATTAGTCGCAATACTTAGCCCAACCCCTTTGATGCCATCTAGTTGCAAAGCAAAATATGTTGTACATCCCAAAAAGCCGCCCCAACTAAGTAAACCAAGAGAAACAGCAACCCACCCCCAGATCCCCGAAAGAATACCAGTAGTTAAGGCAATAGCGATAAGCAAAGACATTATTGATCCCACGTCAATTTTTAACAATGCGTAGTCTATATGAAGCGAGGTCGCACTCAAAACGATTTAGATCACATATAGATAAATAAACTTACACTTAGTTACTATTATAAGAGACGTTCATCACACTGTTTTTTTATCGTTACAGTTACATAAACACAATAAAATCCAGATTAGAAATTGCGGTTATAGCAAACTGTGATAATTTATTCGCTCTATTTGTTTGACGGAGTGTCTTCATGGGACCTTTAATGCTTGACGTTTCAAGCTATGAACTTGATGCAGAAGAACGTGAAATTATTCAACACCCAACAGTCGGTGGCATTATTTTCTTTGCTCGTAACTATGATAATCGTGATCAACTACGAGCGTTGATAAAAGATATTCGCCAAACAGCAAAGCGTCCATTGATTATTGGTGTCGATCAAGAAGGTGGTCGTGTTCAGCGTTTCAGAGAACAATTTACACTACTTCCCCCGGCCAGAGCATTTGCCGAATCAAATAATGGTTTAGCACTAGCAACAACGGGGGGATGGCTAATGGCAGCTGAATTATTAGCAATGGATATTGATATCAGCTTTGCACCCGTTTTAGATTTAGGCTTTGATTGTAAAGCGATTGGTGATCGCGCTTTTTCAGATAACCCAGCAGAAGTTATTCGTTATGCCTCTGCCTTTATTGATGGAATGACAACAGCAGGCATGGCTGCAACAGGTAAACATTTCCCTGGACATGGTGGTGTCATTGCCGACTCCCACCTAGAAACACCGTATGATTCACGCGATAATATCAAGCAGTATGATATGACTGTATTCAGTCATTTAATCAGCAAAAATAAGTTACAAGGGATCATGCCAGCCCACGTCGTGTTTGATGCTTATGACGAACGTCCTGCAAGTGGCTCTGAATATTGGCTTAAACAAGTACTTCGTCAGGATTTAGGTTTCAACGGCGTTATCTTTTCTGATGATTTAAATATGAAAGGCGCTGACGTATTAGGTAATTACAGTGAACGTGCAGTAGCAGCTCAACAATCAGGCTGTGATATGGTGATGTTATGTAATAATCGTGCAGGTGCTATACAAGCACTTGATGGATTACCACAAACGCAAGTGCCTATTCTCAATACCCTACTCAAGCAACCAACACCTGAATTCAATGTATTAATGCAAACTCGTGAATGGAAACAAGCACAACAAACTATTTCAGGTTTAGTTGATAAATGGAATAACAAAACTAATTAATTGCTTCTCCCCATAACCGCGCCTTATTCTACATTTTGTTTGTTGAGTAAGGTGCCGTTAAATCTTTGCTTGATCCCGTTGAAAATAGTGACGAAATTGTTCAAATTTTAATGGCTCTGAAAAATAGAAGCCTTGCTGTAAATAAACTCCACTTTGTAATAAATAATCAGATTGTTGTTTTGTTTCAACTCCTTCAGCGATCATTTCCATCCCTGCTTTTTTACCGAAAGCAATTATTGAATCCAACACAAATAACTTATGATCATAGGTACCAATAGTATCAACGAACATTTTATCAATTTTTAAACTTTGTAAATTCAAATGTTGGATATAACTAAAACTTCCATAACCAGTACCAGCATCATCTAACTTCACATTGATACCTTGAGCTTTTAAATAATCAATCACTATTGCTGCTTTATCTAGATCAGTAAAAGACATTCGCTCCGTAATTTCAAACGCGATTTGCTTTGGCGAAATAGATGATTTAATAATCATATCAACAAACTTACGTATCTGTTGTTTATTTTCTAATTGCTCAGGGACTAAGTTAATACTGATAACAGCTGTGCTTTTTTGCCAATTTAATGAACTTAATTGAGTTAATGTCTTTTCAAGTAAAACATCTGTTATATCAATAATTAAACCACTATTTTCAGCATAAGGTATAAAATCATCTGGTGATATTAATTCTTTTTTATTGAACCACCACCTGACTAACACCTCACAGCCATACATTGTATTATTTTTCACATTAATAATAGGCTGATAGTAAGGGATAAATTCTTTACGTATAACACCTTTAACAATTAATGAATGTAATGATAGTTGACGCTTAATATAAAGATTAATAAACAAAAAAATAATTAATCCAAAAAAAACACCAACAATAAATAATAATGGCTTTAAGTCTATAGATATAAGTGATAATAACTGAGGATCGACATAATTTCTTAATATTAACCCATTATTAAATACTTCTGTATTTAGAGGTGGCAAGGATGATAAATTCTTTACATCATTATGAGATGATATTTTTTTATCGGCATTACCTACTGTTGAAACAACACTTAATATACAGTCATCACAATACTTATTGCGTATGACATCAGAAATTATTGGTTCAAAATCAATAGATACCTGACCTCTTTCGTCTTTCCATACTAATGAGAGTATTGATTGTTCATTTTTATCATTCAAAATAGCCCATAAAGAAAGATTTTTATTTATTTTTTTTATAAAAACAGAATCTGATTCATATTCATGCCGATTGCCGTCAAAGCTTGAACAATATTTTTTATTATTAGTTGCAATATCAATATTTCGAATGTAATAATTATTATAAGATTTTTTTTCTATATATGTTTTATCATTTACACCACAATCGAAGTCAATATTACTAACTACTGATTTTATAAAAGACTGATAATCACCTATAGTAGAACTATAATTATCGATTAAATCATTTGATACATTATTTATTTTTGATGATAGCTGTATTTTTGCAAAATAAGGAGAAAACAATGTAAAACATGTAGCCATAATAACTACTATAAAAACAGCCACAACTGTCATGGTAGCTGAATAACTAGCTATTAAGCGACTTTTAAGCCATGCTTTAAATT
>NZ_PYON01000009.1 GCF_003026355.1 Photobacterium kishitanii
CTCTAAAGGGTTGTTGAAGACTACAACGTTGATAGGTCAGGTGTGTAAGTGCTGCGAGGCATTGAGCTAACTGATACTAATTGCCCGTGAGGCTTAACCATACAACACCCAAGGGGTTTTTCTTCTCCAAAGAGAAGAGACGGACTCTGCAAACGCTTGAATGCGTGTTGAGAACAACTAGTTAGATTTTCCCAGATTGCTATTTATTGCCATAAGGCGGTAAATAAAACAGAATTTGCTTGGCGACCATAGCGTTATGGACCCACCTGATCCCTTGCCGAACTCAGTAGTGAAACGTAATAGCGCCGATGGTAGTGTGGGGTCTCCCCATGTGAGAGTAGGACATCGCCAGGCTTCAAATTTATATTATTGTTTTTTAACGGTAATAGACACGAATTTACTTAGCGACCATAGCACAACGGTACCACCTGATCCCTTACCGAACTCAGAAGTGAAACGTTGTAGCGCCGATGGTAGTGTGGGGTCTCCCCATGTGAGAGTAGGTCATTGCTAAGTTTCAAATTGCTTAAATGCTGAATAGACACTGCGGAGTGGTAGTTCAGTTGGTTAGAATACCGGCCTGTCACGCCGGGGGTCGCGGGTTCGAGTCCCGTCCACTCCGCCATTATTGAAGAAACCTGAATTTAACGATTCAGGTTTTTTTTCGTCTGTAGAAAATGGTAATTATAGCGTGGGCTATCATCCGTCATCTCGGAAGGGAGGCACGAGCTATCCGTGATCTGCTCATCACGTGTTTGAGTATTAAAGAAACCAATAAAAAAGCAGTTAAAACAATAACTCTACAACGTGCTGATAAAATTGATTCCCTATCTCGTTCGTAACCTCACTGTAGGGAATGACGGCAGAGGATTAAGCCATAAGTTAGTTTCGATTAAGAAGCTTAGCAGCCTGCCACGGTTATTATGTGATAGAAAAAGGGCGCGCTGATGCTTTGGTTGTCATATTAGATATGGCAAGTCCCGTCCACTTCACATTATTGAAGAAACCTGAATCAAAAGATTCAGGTTTTTTCGTCTGTAGAAAACTATTTCAATTCCTCATAGAGACCGGTGTGAAAAATTTCGCGTTGTTGTTGGTCACTAATATCACGGCGATGAGCGCGGTAGCGTGAGACAACATAAGTAATAATTACAGAGAATAGGGCGTAGGCGACAAGAAATGTTAGCGGAGAATGAATAATGTCGGCTGAGAAGACCCAAATCACACCTGTAATAGTAATGGCAAGTTTAGCTAATGCTGCTACAACTAAAAAACTCATAGCATACTGTGGTCGACGGATAGCTTGATAAGCAATTAAATAGCCGCAACTTACCGCGACAATCGCCAGTGTAAAGCCAACTGAGAATGAGTGAAAATGTTCGCTAAATAATATTGCGAGCGCAATCATAATGATAGCAATGATACCCTTCTTCATAACAACTCCTTACTTACGTAGAACGTGTTGCTTCGATTAAATAAGCATGGACTTAAATTAGGAGTTTGTATGTGAAGTAATGCGTTTTTCAGTTTATTGATAGGTAAAAAATCAGAGTTTGTGAGCAAGTATTGATTATTATTACTGGTATTAATCAAAGCGGTATAATAAAGAAAAGGGTAGTCAAGCGACTACCCGATGGCAAAGATCAGAGTAACTGATCTGCACAATGTAACAGCTATAAGGCGTGTTACTAGGACTTAGCAATGAAAATAATTAACTACTTATACAGCAAGAAATTGTTTAAATTGTAATAAAACGGCTTCTGCTTGAGTTTGATCTTCCATTTCTACAAACAGGCGCAGTAATGGCTCTGTGCCGGAGAAGCGTGCAATCGCCCAGCCACCATTTTTAAAGTAAACTTTAGCGCCATCAGCGTAGCTAACTTTTTCGATTTCGTAAGCAAATTCTGGTAATGATTTTTCGATATAAATTTTATTATATAGACGATCACGTTCAGCGGCTTTAAAGGTACAGTCACCTTCTGCGGTATAGGCATAACCAAAGCGGGTATAGATTTCATCTAATAGTTCCGAGAGTTTCTTACCGGTTGAACTGATCATTTCAACTAATAAACTCGATGCAAAGATGCCATCTTTACCTTTAATATGACCACGAATGGTTAGGCCACCAGAACTTTCACCACCGAGTAATGAATCATCTGCTTCCATTTGCGAGCTGATGTGTTTAAAGCCGACGGGAACTTCAAATGATTTTTCACCATAAGCAGCTGCGACTTTATCAAGTAGGTGGGTGGTAGCAATATTACGCACCACAGAACCTTTCCAGCCTTTGTATTCAAGTAGGTAGTAATACAGTAGTAATAGCACTTCATTAGGATGAATAAAGTTACCTTTTTCATCAATGATACCTAAACGATCGGCATCGCCATCAGTACCAATACCAATGTCATAACCTTCTTGAGCGACTAAGTGTTTAAGACGGTAAAGTGTTGCCGCACTAGGTGATGGCATTAAACCGCCAAAGCCTGGGTTTTCACCATCATTGATGACATCAACATCACAGCGACCGGTGATCAACACCGTTTGTAATGCATTTTTTGCAACGCCAAACATTGGATCGATCAGTACGCGCAAGTTGGCTTTTTTAATGGCTTCTAAATCAAGTAAATCAATAACAGAATCAACGAATTCGTTCATCGGATTGATGATTTCAATTAATTTATCACGTTGTGCCTGTTCAAAGTCAACCAGCTTAATATCAGCCTCAGTTAATACTGAAATTTGTTGTTCTATCTTTTGCGTAATGATCTCATCAGCATCACGGCCGCCTTCGATAAAGACTTTAATGCCGTTGTAATCTGCTGGATTATGCGATGCGGTAATACATGCCGAGTAGATTGCACCAGTTTGTTTAGCTTTGAACATTACAATCGGTGTTGGTACAAAGCGATTGATAAAACTACATTTAATGTTATTTCCAGCTAATACTTCAGCAAACCATGTTGCGGCTTTATCTGATAAAAAGCGGCGGTCATAACCGATAATAAATCCTTTATCAGTCACTGATTCGGTGATCATAATATTGGCAATAGCTTGTGCGACTAAACGTACATTAGCTTGAGTAAACTCTTCGCCAATAAAAGCACGCCAACCACCGGTTCCAAATTGAATCATGGAGGAACTCCTATTTCTCTCGCAAAATAAAATGGGGAGTAAAGCTACTCCCCGAAAGTGGTTAGCCCATTACTACAGTAACAGTATTCACAGAGCCTTCAGCTTGAGGTGCAATTGCGCCATCGACTGGCTGACCGTTAAGCACGATAGATTTAATGCCTTTGCTAACATGATCTGGGTTAGTGACGTTAATGTTGTACGTTGCACCACGCCATTCACGCGTTACTTCAAACCCTGGCCATTCAGTTGGAATACATGGATTAATTGTTAAGCCATCAAAACCAGTTTGAACACCTAGAATAAAGTTAGTTACCGCAAAGTAAGCCCAACCTGAAGTACCGGTTAACCATGGGTGGTTGGCTCGACCATGATCTTGGTGATCACGACCCATGATAAATTGCACGTACGAGTAAGGTTCAGCCATACGTGTTTCAATCATGTCGTTTTGGTTGTATGGGTTAAGTGCATCGTAGAACTTCATTGCACGATCACCACGGCCTAGTTTGGCTTCTGCTACCCATGCCCATGGGTTTGGATGCGAGAAGATTGCCCCATTCTCTTTAACACCTTGGTAGACACGGGTTACAAAACCAATGTCATCGTTAGGGGTTGAGAATGACGGTGCATTAAGATGTAAGCCATAGTCTGAGTAAAGGTTTTCATCAACAGCATCCATTGCTTGCTCACCACGATCTTGTGATGCCATGCCAGACAGAACAGCAAGGGTATTTGATTCTAAATGAATACGGCCTTCAGTTTGTTGCGCAGTACCAATCTTGTCGCCGTTTTTGGTTAAACCACGAATGTACCAGCCACCTTCGTCATCCCATAAATGGGTTTCACAGGCTTCACGCACATTGGCTGCCATTTCAGTGTATTTTTCAACATCAGCTGCTTTACCTTGGTATTTAGCCAGTTGAATAAATTCTTGTAGTGCCCAAAAGTGCAGGAACGATACCATTGCTGATTCACCGCCGCCTAAGTTTAGGCAGTCATTCCAATCGGCACGTAGACCTTTACAGATACCGGTTTGACCAACATATTCGGCAGAGAAATCAAGCGCTGCTTTCATGTGATCATAAACAGTTGCATCGCCGCCGTCAGCGTATGGGATCACTTCGTCAAGGAAGCTTTCTTCGCCAGTTTCTGTGACGTACTTACAGATAGTAGGGACTAACCATAGGTGGTCATCTGAACAAGTATCATCAATGCCATGGATCTTATCAGCATCACTTGGTGTTGGTACTACTGTTGGTGATTTTGATGGCTCAACATCAGCCATGTCTGGATCGAACCAATCAGGATCAAACAGGTGTAAACCATAACCGGCTTTCACTTGACCACGAAGTAAATCGACTAAACGCTTACGTGTCATTACTGGGTTAGAGTGTGGCACAGAGATAGCGTCTTGTGCGGTATCACGGTAACCAAGACCGGTACGACCACCGACTTCGATGAATGAAGCAAAGCGTGACCATACAACACAAGTTTCCGCTTGGTATAGTGTCCAAGCGTTGATCATTGTATCAAGGCCTTCATTTGGCGATGTTACTTTAAACTTGTTACAGCGGCTTTCCCAGTGATGTTTAATTTCCGCAAATGCAGTATCAACGGCAGCGCTGTCTTGGTATTTTTGACGTAGACGTTGGCCTTCGTTTTTACCAATACCTAGAATGTAGTTAAAACGAACTTCTTCACCGGGTTGTAGCGTGAATTGCTTGTGTAGCGAACCACAATGGTTGTAACAGGTTTGGACGTGGTTAGAACAACGGCCTTTTTCAACTGCAATTGGGTTGGACTCATCACGGTACGCACCGATGAAAGTATCACGTTGACCATCATAGCTATCAGGTTCGAAACTTGATGCTAAGTAGTAGTAACCTTCTTTATCATTAGTGTTGTAATACAGGTCGTATTCAATTACGCCATCATTGTAAGATGTGCCTGCTGAGTAAAGGCTCATCTGATGATTTTGGTTGTCAGATTGAATGTGGCTGAATGAGAATTCAACAAATGAGAACGCACTGATAGTACGCACTTCATCGGTGGTGTTTTTTAGAACCACATCCCAGATTTCAGCATCTTCACCAATGGGTACGAATAAGGTTTTCTGAGCTGAAATACCGTTGTATTCACAAGCAAATTTTGAGTATGACAAGCCATGGCGTACTTCATATTTAGCTTCATCAAGACTTTTTGCTACTGGCTGCCATGAGATTGACCAGTAATCACCTGTCGCATCATCGCGTAGGTAAACATAATGCCCTGGACGATCAAATGTCGCATTTGGACGGAATTTAGTAACGCGATTGTATTCTGGTGACTTATAGAAAGAGTAACCACCGGCATTTTGTGAAATCACTGTACAGAACTTTTCAGTACCAAGGTAATTGGTCCATGGTGCTGGGACATCAGGTCGAGTGATAACATACTCTTTATTGCCGTTGTCAAAATAACCGTATTTCATTATTTCTAATCCTTAAAATATTTACTGTTCTGTGTACGTGGTTATTCACAGTGGCGGTAATTAATACCCGCCTTATCTAGATAGTTAAGTTGACCTTTTAAGCGTGCTTTAAAGTCATCCCAGTTGCGATGTTGTGGTTTACTCCAGCAGATCTCCGATACCGCCAGTAAGCGCGGATAAATCATATATTCAAATCTGCTTTGGTTATTAATTAATTCTGACCAAAGTGCAGTTTGAATGCCTAAAATGTGCTGCCGCGCAGAATTTTGCTCCGGTAGCATGCTAAGTGGATGATAATTGTAAACATTATCCAGTGTTAATTTACCTGCCCAATCGACGCCAGCCTCGTCAGCAGAGTAACCTTGCGCGAGATCGAGGTAGGTGGCTTGTGCTGGTTGCATTACCACATCAAAGCCATTTTTTACGCATTCAAGGCCGGCTTCTTCACTGAGCCATGAATATATTACGGTGTCTTTACTGACTTTATTTCCATGGGTTGCTTCTTCCCAGCCCATCATTCGTTTGCCTTTCGCTTGTAATACTTGTTCGGCAAAACGTAATAGGTGACCTTGTAATTCCATCGGGTCGTGGTAGTTGTTATCAGCCATTAATTGTTGGCACGCAGCACTGTCGGTCCATACGCCTTTAGGCACTTCATCGGCACCAATATGCACAAAAGGTGCAGGAAATAGTTCACATACTTCTTCAAGTACGGTTTTAATGAAGGTGTAAGTTCCCGCTAATGCTGGTGATAAAATATTGTCAGGGTAGTTCTGAATACTGCGATAGATCGAATGATCCGCTGGATCTTGTAACAGTTCAGGCAGTGATAAAATTGCCGCACGACTATGACCCGGAATATCAATTTCAGGAATGATGCTAATGCCACGATCACTGGCGTAGGCAATGACCTCGCGAATATCTTGCTTGGTATAAAATCCGCCATAGCGTTGATCAATATGACTAAATTGTGGAGCGATAATTTCATTTGGGCCGCGCCACGCACCAATCTCAGTTAATTGAGGGTAGGCGTCAATTTCAATTCGCCAGCCTTCATCATCAGTTAGATGCCAATGGAAAGTATTGAATTTATAACGTGCTAAATGATCAAGTAGGTGCTTAATTCGATCGACGGGGTGAAAGTGACGCCCGCAATCAAGCATCATGCCGCGGTAGTTATAATGTGGCTGATCGATTACTTCCACCATTGGTAAGCAATAAGCACCCGCAGCGGTATGACTTGGAGTATTGGGTAGCAACTGCAATAACGTTGATGTTGCATGTACGAAACCAGTCGCTGAACTGGCTTGAATCCAAATGTTATCGGTTTCGATCAGTAATTGATAACCATGTTCGACAATGTCATTGCTAACGCGATAATGAATATTCCCTTGCGGATGAATAGGCATAGTTTCGTTAAAATGTTTTTTAAATTCAGCGCTTAACCAATTAATCGCACCTTGTGCTAAGAGCGGTGGGGTTTCAATTGCGGTCGCTTGGTTAAAAATGAACTCACCTTGAAGGCGGGTTAAATGGTTTGGTTGCGGAATTAACGCAATGTCACAGCCAACACTTGGGAGTGGGGTACAGTAACGCTCGATCGGATCTTGATCTAAATTAATAGTGGTCGTGTGTACTTTTAATGGTTGAATCGAATCTTGGTCGCTATCCAATGCAATAAATGCTTCATTAATACCATCATCATGCAGATTGAACGGCATTGTCTTCATGGTAAATTCAGTATAAAAATGCCCATTAGCCATTAATGGTGGTAATTGTGATAAATGGCTATAACTGCCAATTTGACTAATGGCGCCAACAGAAACACTGGCAGGATCAATGCAACGGCTAATGAAGAAATACAGTGACCATCCATGCAGGGTTTGATCGGTTAAGTTATGCAAACTTAGCGCATAGCGGCAATAACCATCTACTTTTTCTATTACTGTAAAATCAAGACGATAAGTCATTTATATTTCCTTAGCGTACAAATAAGTTGTGGTTGCCACGTGCCATTACAATCGCACCATCCATCGCATCACCTTGTGGTATCGCTATACGTTGTTGCATTGGTGGTGTTAGCCATGCTTGAATGCGTTCACCAATACCCCCCATCAGGCAAATACTGCTTGCGCCACGTAAAATCAATGCTTGCATCCACATTTCAATATCAGCGGCAGTCTGTTGTAACAGCGATACTGCTAATGAGTCATTTTGGGTTGCAAAGGTAAAAATAGCCGGAGAGAATTGACCATAATCACAAGGACGAGCGGTTTTTGACCAGCTAACAATGGCATCGATATCATTATCAAAATGAGTTAATACATGTTGGGCTAATTCTGTCGATGGCACGATGCCATCAACACTGAGTAGTACTTGTTGAATCAGGCGTAGTCCCATAATGGCACCACTGCCTTGATCTGATATCGGAAATTCACGTCCACCGACTACATGTTGCTGACCATCAAGCAGTAAAATGCCGCAAGAGCCGGTGCCTGAAATTAAAATTGCACCATCTTTACCACCCCAAGCACCTAAACAAGCTCCGTAGGCATCAGTATTGAGTGTTATTGCGCCATATGGATGAGGTTGTTGCATGAAGGCATGCCATGCTTGTTGTTGTTCAGCGCCTGCAAGTGCAAGCCCGACGGCCATGTTTGGGTAATCAGCCGTCGTTAATTGGGCCTGTTGAGCGGCAAGGGCAATCGCTTGTTGAATTGATGCCATCGCAATTTCACCACCCAGTAAAATATTGGCGCTGCCGGTTTTAGCTTCACCTAAAATATTACCGAATAAGTCACAAATACGGGCGCGACACGAGGTGCCGCCACCATCAACGCCGACGAGGTAAGCAAATGGAAAATCAACCATGATGACGTTCCTTAAATTGCAGTGTGGTCGCTAATAAGTACCAACCACCGTGTGGGATCCATTGTTCGCCCCAACGCCAGTTTTGGAGCATGTCATCTTTTTGTCCTGCAGGATTAAAGGCAATGTCTTGCTCATTATCAAAACCGGAGGTAATACCATTACAAACACCACCTTTAGCATTACTAAAACCAAGCTGGGGAAGGTAATCGGGATTATTGTGGCCATGGCCATCTAGCATACACATATCAAATGGATTTAAACCTAAGATCCAATTCATAAGTTGCTGACCATATTGCATAAGTCGCTGTTGTAATGCGGTGTCGGTTAGGTGATCTTGCGCCATAAATGCCATGCTAGCGAGAGAAGCAATTCGAGCGTTTTCACCTTGCCACCAATAGCCTGACTCGTTGTTATGTGCCACAAAAAAAGCGGTTTGTTTGTGGCCATCGATGGCTTTGGTATATTGGCGTGGATAACCAAACGGATTATTAACTTCAGCCGTCAGTGTTAATTCGAAATTAAGTGCATTAATGAGTGTTGGTTGCAGTTGTTGTTGCTGTTTCGATTCTGGCTCTGCTGCTAAATATTGCATCAGCGCAATTGCTGGTAAACCAGCTTCTGCTGCATGGTAATAAGGACGACTACCATCAGTGGTGGCTGACCAGTAATGGTCAATATTTTCATCGGACATTTGACGCTCGGCTAAGCGTTGCGCCCAATCTCGCATTTCAGTTAAATAACGATCTTGATGAGTCGCGCGGTATAGCTCTACCGCGGCTAATAAGGCGCAGTATTCATCAATAATATTTTCAGCGTTATCGTTGAGGTAAGCGATATTATGTTGTTTTAAATGCCAATAACCACGTTCAGCTGCTTGCAGGTATAGTTCGCTTTGCGGAGCGTCACAATGAGGAATGCGTGAGCAAGAGGGCAAGGTTGTTATGCGAGCTGCGGCTGCTAAAGCGGCAATTGCTACCCCACCACCTTGACGGAAACCAGCTTGATAATCATCAGTTTTGATGCCGTCTTGGGTTGCATAAGCGCAGATATCACGTTGTGCTGGCGACTTGCTCCATTTATCAAATACGGTCATGTAAAAGAAACTGTCATCACTTTGCATACGTACTAAAAAGTCAGCGCCAAATAACGCTTCTTCTAACAATCGCACGCGGGTGAAATCAGCTATATCAGCTTGATCTTCGGCAATTTCATATGCTTTTAGCATGTTCCAAACAATCATCGGTGTTTGCTGAGGATTGAGATAATTAGCATAAGAAAGATGGCTTAAATATTTGCTGACGTCGCCCGAGGCATCGTACCAACCACCGCGAACATCAACGCGAAGATCACTATTGAGTAATAAAGCTTGGTTGTCAGCTTGGTCATAAATACCACTGCAACGTTGTGATTTGAAATAGTGCAATACATCACTGAAGGTACGGCGCATTAATAAACCTTCAGCAATGCTGAAAACAGTTGATTCAATGTTGGCGTAACGAATGCGATAGTCGCCAGCATCTTGGCAAGCCGAAAAGTCGACTTGGTAAATATTGCCCGTATGCCATTGTGCGGTGGTACCACACGCAACTAATGGTAGCTGCATAATAGTTTGGTTAGTTTGATTGCACACTAGTTCAGCATGGCCTGAGAGCGTTTGGGATGTTGTTTGTAGTAAAGCCTGCTTTGTATTAAAGCGCTCATAACCAAGGTGATTAATTAACAGCTGCATAGGGCCTCCAATGTCGCTAATAAGTGATGGCTCCTTATCGGAACCATCACGAAATTGCTTGAGCGACAAATAACATGGATATAAAAGTAAAAGTGTTATTAGTGCTTATTGTGTAACTTAAGCTTTGTCGCTTAGTTTTCGTATAAGTAACAACGTACAAAGTGATTATCAGATAACTGTGTTACTGCTGGTAATTTCTCGCGACATTTGTCTGTTGCTTGCATACAACGACCAGCAAACGGGCAACCAAAACTGTCAGGTGTCCATAATGGAATTTCGCCTTTATTGCCTTTTAGTTTGGTATGGATCGATTTACTTGGATCCGGTACCGCTGATACTAAGAGTTGGGTGTAAGGGTGTTGTGGGTTATGAATGATCTCTTCAGTATCGCCCCACTCAACCATATGGCCGACATACATAACCGCGAGATCTTCCGCAATATAACGTGCAGTTGCGATGTCGTGAGTGATGTAAAGTAGCGCCATTTCGCGCTCAAACTTCATCTCTTCCATCAAGTTCAATACACCAGCGCGAATCGATACATCCAGCATTGACGTTGGTTCATCAGCCAATACGACTTCGGCACCTACCGCAATGTTACGTGCTAAGTTGACACGCTGGCGTTGACCACCAGAAAGCTGATGAGGGAATTTTTCAGCTGTCGCTTTAGGTGGAATTAAACCTACTTGCTCTAATAAGCTGTAAACGGTTTCTTCAAGTTCTTTTTTATTGCCAGCTGATACTTTATTGTGGATCAGTAATGGGCGCGCAATATGGTGAAAAATAGTATGAGTAGGGTTTAATGATCCAAACGGATCTTGCCATACCATTTGTACCCCGCGACGGTACTCCATTAGGTCATCACGGCTAGTGATTGTTTGAATATCACGACCATAATAGTCAATTTGACCGCCACTTGGAGCATACATCTTCGCGATCATTTTAGCGGTCGTTGATTTACCTGATCCTGATTCGCCAACCACAGCTAAGCCGCGGCTTTTGTACATTTTGAAAGACACATCGTTAATCGCACGCATCTTTGATTTTTTAAGTGAATTACTATTTACCGAGAAATCTTTAATTAGATTTTTACCTTCGATAATCGGTGTTCCGACAGGCTTGCTCATAGTGTCTCCTAAATACTGCCTATAGAATGCGGTGTGTTGCTACTAGTTACCCGTATTGGTAAATAGGTGGCAGTTTGATAAACGTCCTGGTTCAATTTGGCTTAACTGAGTTGGAGTGCTAAAGCAGGCTGGATGGGTTTTTCCACAGCGAGCTTGAAAGCGGCAACCTTGTGGTATTTCAAGTAAATTCAATGGATTACCTGGAATGCCGGTTAAGCGTGTTTTAGGGCCTGTTAGCGGTGGGAATGAACTTCCCAAGCCTTCGGTGTATGGGTGGTACGGTGTTTCAAGAATTTGTTTTGATGGTGCAACTTCAATTAACTCACCTGAGTACATGATGCCGATACGATCAGAGAACTCGACCATCAGAGATAAATCATGAGTGATAAATAAAATTGAGAAGCCAAACTCTTCTTTTAATGCATAAATCTTTTGTAGAATTTCGCGTTGTACGACTACGTCCAATGCGGTCGTTGGCTCATCCATGATGATCATCTTGGGATTAAGTGCCAGCGCAATCGCAATAACTAGACGTTGACGCATACCGCCAGAGAACTGGTGCGGGTAGTCACGTAAGCGGCTTGGGTGAATATCAACAATTTCTAATAATCCTTCAGCACGACGAATAGCCTGCTTACGGTTCATGGTGGTGTGACGCATGATCACATCACAAAATTGCTCTTCCATGGTTAATACCGGGTTCAAAGCGTTCATCGCACTTTGGAATACCATTGACATCTCACTCCAACGGAAAGCTGACATTGCCATATCCGTTTTCTTTAAGATGTCACCGTGGCCTTCAAAGATCACTTCACCACCGGTAATGAATGCTGGTGGCTTATGTAAGCGCATGAGTGAGAAAGCAACGGTCGACTTACCGCAGCCAGATTCACCAGCAAGACCAAAAATTTCACCTTTACCAATGTCAAAGCTAACATTATTAACGGCACGGACATCGCCAGCATCAGTAATGTAATCAACACATAAATTACGAATTGAGATTTGTGGATCGGTCATTATTTAGTCCCGCCTTCTAGTGCTGGTTGAGGCATAGCTTCAACCGGATGTGCTTGTTTTGCATTTTCTTTTGCAAGATTTTTCCAACGACGCATGCCTTTATGAGAACGTAATTGTGGGTTAGCAATTTCATCCACAGCGAAGTTCAGCATCGCAAGGCCAATAGCGATAAATATCAGTGCGACACATGGGGCTAATAATTCCCACCAAGCACCGACTAGCATTGATGATGAAGTTTGTACGTTGTACAGCATTACTCCCCAGCTAATACCATTTGGATCCCCAAGACCTAAGAAAGACAGGGTGGCTTCTACTTGAATAGCGAGCATTACTGAACCGATGAAACTTGCGCCGACGATAGAGATAAGGTTTGGCAGAATCTCAATGAAAATAATACGACTTGATGATTCACCTAATACTTCAGCAGCTTTTACAAACTCTTTCTCTCTTATCGATAGGGTTTGCGCTCGTACTACACGCGCACCCCATGCCCAGGAGGTGACAGCGATAACCACCGCTATAGTCAGCGGCCCTGCTTGACCGATAAAGGCGGCAATAATGAACAAGATTGGGAGTTGAGGCATAACCAGCATGATGTTCATACCAGCGGTGAGTATTTCATCAATTTTTCCGCCAAAATAACCTGCTGAGATACCAATGATTGTTGCTAAGAAACACACCATCAAGCCAGCACCAAAGCCAACCGCTAGTGAAGTACGTGCGCCATAGACGAGTTGTGACCAAATATCACGCCCCATGCGAGAAGTACCTAATACGTGATCAGCATCTTTTGACATCAATAACGTACGCTTGTTAGTGGCCAAATTTTTAGCAATCCAGCCATCAGGATTGTCTTGTGCAGCTTTAACAATGAACGCTGGATATTCATGAGGATTTCCAGTTCTCTTATGTGGGTCATACTGGGTGATCAGTGGTGCAAATATCGCAGCTAACAGAAAAAGAGTAATAATACTTAAGCCGAACATCGCTTTAGGGTTGCCAGATAATAGTTTAAATAAGGCTTTCATAATTATTTGCCTCCTTTACGTAGACGAGGGTCTAACACAACGATTAGGATGTCGGCCATAAAGTTAAAGAACAACATAAACATAGTCATAATCAGTAACTGACCTTGTAGTACTTGGTAATCTCGTGAATGGATTGCATTTAACATCACCGTACCAAGACCTGGGTAGTTGAAAATCATTTCGATAATTAACTGACCACCGATAGCCATACCCATCGCCATTGATAATGCCGTTACACTTGGCAGCATTGCATTACGGGCTGCATAGTTGAATACCACACGATTTTCACTTAGGCCTTTTCCCTTTGCCATGGTGATGTAGTCTTCATTGAGTAGGTTAATCATGTTGTTACGCATGCCAATTAGAAAGCCGCCAATTTGAATGATCGTGGCACAGAAAAGAGGTAGAGCGGCGTGGTAGAGCACGTCTTTATAGAATGCCAAGCTACTCCAATCAGGAATAACACCAGCGGTATATGCATTACCTGTTGGGAACCATTTTAAGCCAATCGCAAAAGTAAACATCGCTAGCATCGCAATAACAACCGGTGGAACGGCTTGAATAACCAGCATTCCTGGAGAGATAAACGTGTCGTAGTTACTGCCACGTTTCCATGCTGCGAAAATACCAAACACCGAACCGAGACAGAATGAAAGAATTACTGCAGAGCCAGCTAAGAATAGTGACCAGCCAATAGCACCACTGAGTAAATCATTTACTGATAATGGGTAAAATTTAATTGAAGTACCGAGGTTCCATGTAAATACGTTGCCTAAATACGAAAAGTATTGCTCGTAGAGTGGACCATCAACAAAGCCTAGTAGCTTTTTCATAGCTTCAATACGCTCAGGAGTTACCTGCGCGGTTGCGTTTGCGAACATCATGGTAACTGGGTCACCTGGCATCGCACGCGGAAGAATAAAGTTTAGCGTTGCCGCGAAAATTAGCGCGATAAAATAAAACGATAAACGACGTAAAAAGAATCCCATAACTCACACCTTACACATCCAGCTTGCCTTCCTGAGCTGAATTCAGGACGTAAAACCCCCTGACGCAAGCGTCATACCTTTGATTGCAAAAAGGACAGAGGGAAGAGGCGGTGCACAAGGCGTGCACCGCAAATTTAAGCAGAAATTATGCTTTTGGTTTTAGATCCAGTACTTGAAGTAGACGCTCTTGAACGCCAGCCCATACCATTGGACGGCCTTTAGGGTTCTTCTCGTTCCACCAACCAGTGAAGCGACCTTCATTGTATTGGAAGTTGTTAGCACCAGAAATTACAGGAATCGTGATTTGATTCTCAGCAATGATTTTCTGAATACCATGAGCAATCTTGATTTGCTCACCCTTATCAGCGGTTTTGTAGAAGCTGTCTAGAAGCGTATCTAGCTGTGCATTTTTGAAGTAGTGCATAGCGAAACGTGGCATACCATCACCTTGCTGTAGACGTGAGTTGTACGCACTGTCCCAGTATAGGTGTGGATCGGCACCGTGGAAGTAGTTAGTAAATGCTACATCGTAAGTACCGTTTAACATTGATTCGTTGTAAACCGCAAAGTCAGGAGTACGTGCTTTCGCATTGATACCTGCTTCTTGAAGCTGCTCAACACCTAGCTGTACAGTGTTGTTAAAGTCAGTCCAACCATTTGGTGACTGAACTTCAAGCTCGATTTTCTCACCTTTTGGTGATTCAACAAATCCGTCGCCGTCTAGGTCTTTAAAGCCAGCTTTTGCAAGTAGCTCTTTAGCGCCTTTGATGTTGTAAGTGTTGTAAGCTTTGTATTTATTATGTACTGCTTCGTCAGACCATGATTTGAAGCTATCACCTAGACCTGATGCGTAATCGTTCGGAGTACCTGCACCGTAGAACGCGATGTCGATGATAGTTTGACGGTCAATTGCCATAGAGAACGCACGACGGAAATCAACATTATTGATTGCTTCGTTGTTACCCGCTTTTGGCGACTTATAGTTCAACATGAATGACATAGTACCAGCAGCAGGGTACCAGTATTTATGGTTCGGATTTGCTGCAGCGTAAGTACTGTCGATATCTGGAATGAACGATGACGTCCAATCTAACTCTGAGTTAATGATCTTAGTCAGTAGTTGGTCATTGTTTGCGATTTGAGGTACACGTAAACAGTCAACTTCTAAGTTAGCGTTATCCCAGTAGTTAGGGTTACGACATTGAACGTAAAGTTGAGGAGTAAATGTCTCGATCTCGGTAAATGGACCAGTACCTACTGGGTTCTCGTTGGTGAAAGTTGTTGGGTTCTCAACTTTGCTCCAAATATGCTTAGCAACGACTGATACTTTAGAAATTTCAAACGGAACGTTTGAGTTAGCAGCTGTTAGTTCAAAGATAACCTTGTTACCGTCTTGCTTAACTGCTTTAACCCACTTATTGATACCGTATTGGTCAAGTTCAGGTTTGTCTTTCAACAGGTTAAAAGAGTAAACAACATCTTCAGCTGTGAACGCTTTACCGTCAGACCATTTCACGCCATCACGAATTTCAAACGTAACATTCATTAGGTCATCAGACATGTAGTAATCTTTCGCCAAACGCATAACAGGCTCGTTACCGTGCATTTGGTTAAAGATAACCAATGGCTCATAAACGAACTCAGTGGTCGTACGAAGGTTGGTTTGTAAGAATGGGTTAAAGTTACGTACCATTGTAGGGTAAAAATCGGGTACGATTGTTAGCTGGCTTTTTTCTGATGCAGTAGCAACGGGTGCTGTAAAAGCGGTTGCTGCAGCAACAACTGCAAGTGCTAACTTAGTTTTGTTAATATTGGCAAGCATAGCTGTTCCTTACTCTTAGCTCTGTTTCACTAATGGAAATAAAAATTAGCTCCGTCATTGGAGCGCCTCAAACCTACTTCATTGGAACTGAGTAACGCTGAACCATTGAATGGCCTTGTAGGTTCTCAGTGACATCAATATTGGCTGGATTGGCTTAATCGTCAACGCAGTCGCCCGTCAAAAACGTCAAAAAGGTTATTGTTGCCGTCAAAAACGTTAATTTTACTGTTTTACGTGATTGAGTGTTCAGTAAATAGCGTGGTTAACGTCACAAACGAATCTAGTTGTTACATTATTTTTGTTAGTACTTACTATCGGTTTTCTCATTGTTTTATAGGTGTTTTTTTTTGTTTTTTTATAGGTGTGATGTAACGCATGTGGTTTTTTGCGCTTATTTTCATACGGAAAATTTAATAAACGAGTTTGTTGTGATTCGGTTCTCATAAACTAAAAGTATTTATTTTTACGCACTTTAAATGATGTTTTTTGATGAAAGTGATTCAATTTTAACCACTAATCAGAGTGTGAACTTAATCATTTATACGGATTTAAAGGTGATTATTTCACGTGCTAAAAAAGTGATGGGTATCAGTTATAGTGCTAACTAGTATTGATAAATAATCATGGCCATTTATTACTTGTGTAGCGGTATATCAATAGCGACGGCAGGTTGCTTTAAGCGGTGACGGTTAAATCTGAGGCTATAAAAAAGGCCCACAACGGGCCTTTACAATCAATTAAATGACTTATTATTGGCTAATAATACGATGTAATTTATCACGCATAACGACCAGCTCTTGGCGAGCGCCATTTGATTGTGGGCATCGCTCTAATACATAATCGATGGTGTTTATAACGGTACGCCAACGTGGTGTTTTCGGTAGTGTCTCAAGTTGCAGGTACTTATCGAGGGTACGAGTTTGAAGCGTGCTACGGTCTAAATATACTCGCCATAACCCACTTTCTTCTGCCAATTCAAATTTGTTTTTACGTGCTTCTGTTTCCCAAAATATCAGGGTCGCTTTCATGGCATCGACCAGTAATTGGCGAATTATTTCCGTTTTATTGTGTTCACCATCGCCTAATTTATCGGCTAAACGAGTGAACTCGCCGCCAAGTTCGCGTAATTGTTGAAGGTTATTTTTGTCGCCATTAAAAGCAAACTCAGATAAGACATCAATGGCATTTTCGAGCAGATTAATTCGATGATCTGCTGATGGTCCTTGGCTATCAAACACAAACATTTGCTTAAGACCAGATTCAATCGGTAAATTGATGACATCAGTCGTTAATTGTTGCAGCTGATCACCGATATAATAATTTAAACACCCAGTAAAATGGTGATTATCATTAATTGTTATGGGAAGTGGTGTCGCTAAAATATCATCAATGGTATAGCGTTCTAGCAACTCAGGCGTACGTTTGAATAGTTTGCCTGCAGCATTATTTGCATAACGGATTCGACCTTCATGTTGGACGCAAATAATCGCTTCGCTGGTTGAGTCTAGTAATCCTAGTAGACGGCTTTGGGTTTCAATCAGTCCAATTTCAACCTGCTCACGGCGGTGAATCTCCTGCTCTAATGCATGGTTTTTCTGTCGTTCAATTTCTGTTTTTCCCGCTTGAAGATAAGCACGAATACGAGCAATCAACTCTTCTTTATTAAATGGTTTAGTTAAGTAGTCATTGGCGCCGCACTCAAAGCCTTTTAAGCGATCTTGTACCTGTCCTAGGGCTGATAACATAATGATTGGCAACGCTAACATTGAATGATCTTTACGTAGCGTCGTACATACTTCATAGCCGCTCATTTCTGGCATCATAATATCCAGCAACACCAGATCTGGTTGTTGTTCCGCGATTAATGCTAATGCTTGAGGGCCACTTTCAGCGGTTTGAACACGGTAACCCGCAAGGCGTAAGAAATTGGTTAATATTTGTAAATTTACTGGCTCGTCATCGACAACCAAGAGTAACTCACCATCTGGGTTTTCAGGTAAATCAGAACCATCACAACTAGCGGCATTCAATAATGGCGCTTTAAAGTGATTATTATTTGGATTGGCTGCCATCGCCGCAATTTGATTGGCGTTAGCTAAGTTGAGGGTGAAACTAAAGGTTGTACCAACCATTTGTTGGCTACTGACATACAAGCGGCCGCCCATTAATTCGATTAGTTGGCGACTGATTGAAAGTCCTAGCCCTGCGCCCTGACGGTAATTAGCAGAGCCAGTGTTAGCTTGGATTAACGGTTCAAAAATATGTTCAAGTTGGTCACTTGGGATTCCTTGCCCAGTATCAACGACTTGAATTCGTAATTGATGCTCTAATACTGTAGCGGATAAAATAATTTTACCCTCTGAAGTATATTTAATTGCGTTACCAACGAGATTATATAGCACTTGTTCTAACCGTTGTTCGTCAGCATCGACTAGCGGCAGATCTGCTGGAATTTGGTTGATGATACGAATAGGTTTATTGCCAAGTAAATGGCTAGATAATTCCAGTACCAATCGAATAGCTACTGACATATCAACAGCTTGATGATTGATATCAAGATCGCCGTAACGCATCTTATGGTAATCAAGCAGATCATCCACCAGGGTGGTTAAGCGTTGGCCACTGTTGATGATCATTTCTAATTGGCGTCGTTGCGGCTCATGTAATGCGCCGTTAGCACCCGCTAATAAGGATTCAGCTATCCCCACCATACCGTGTAATGGGGTGCGTAACTCATGCGAGGTAGTCGCCAGAAACTCATCTTTCATTTTATCTGCGGTTTGCAGTTCATTGTTTTGTTGGCGAATAATAGTAAGGCTATGTTCTAACTCTTTATTTTGCTGGCGAATAAGGCCAATTTTTTCACGAATAGAGCGTTGCATACGGGCAAAACTGATCGCTAAACGACCAATTTCATCAGGGCGTTCGGTACCATCAATTTTTTGATCTAAATCTCCGCCAGAGGCTTTTTCAGCCGCCCAAGTTAAACGCAATAATGGGGCGGTGATTGAGTTAGATAACCAGTGTGATGTAATGATCACTAAAATAATTGCGGTTACCATTGCAGCTGCAAAAATTTTCTCTAACTCAAAGATACGTGCAAATGCTTCTTTTTCTGGAAACTCAACCACTAACGCCCAGTGATGTCCTAGAATATTGAGGGGTGAAAAAGCACCTAATACGGGGATATTATCGTAATTTATAAAGCTACCAATCCCTGATTGGCCTGCTAATGCCTGATCAATGCTTTGGCTTTGGAGTTGAGGCGGTAATTGTGCATTATCATCAAAACGGAGTTGATGATCGCTACCGACTAATAATGTTTGAATGTGTTTAGTATTGTCTTTAATGAGCTCTGCAACTTTTTTATTACTCAGCTCCATAAACACATAGCTGTGTAAGTAACCTTGTTGAATAATCGGCGCAGCAAACCAAGCCGTAGTATCAGTATTATGGCTGTTAGCGCTAAAGTCAGTAAACACTACTGGTACTTGCTCTGGACTATTTTGACTGTGCTCAGTTTTAGTTTTGATAGCTTTAAATGTTTGCTGTAATGCCGAGTATGAGGTGTTTTTAGCTAATAAGTTTACCCCGAAAAGGTCATGATTCTTAACGGAATAAACTACATCTCCTGAAATATCAACCAACATGATGTCTTTAAAATCAGAGCGTTTAAGGTATTCGTTATAAACCGCATTATAGCGTTTAAACATTAACCGATAACGCTCATGACCAATATAACCGCTATTAACGGTTTGATTGCCTTTGGTGGTTAAAGTTAAATTAAAATAATTAGCACGGCCTTGTGCATTTAATTGTGAATCAATATTACCGAGTTGGTGGAAGGCGCCGACTAAGCCATAAAAGCGACCACCGCTATTATTGGATAATTCTGAGCGGGCAAAACTCTTAACTTCCGACTCTTTGGCGGCAAAAAAACTTTGGAGTTGTTTTTGTTTATTATCACGCAAAGAGGCTAGGTGGCTAATACTTTGCTCGGCTAAATCTTTAGTATGTGAATTAAGAAAATAGAGTGCCGACAATATCAATGGGGTGATACTGAGAACTAAAAATGCCAGCATAAGTGTGTGCTGAAGACGTTTGAAGCGTTTAGTATTCTGCATTCCGGTGCCTGAATAAAATGTTGGTATTTACGGTTTTAACGGTAACCCGAGCCACGTTAAAATGACCATTAAGATTTTAACGATTGTCCTTTATCGTCTTTACTTAATGTAATGAATTGTAGCGTTTATACTATATTTTTATTATGAATCAAGTCACTAGGAATGGATTCGTGTCAAAAGACACAAAATTAACAAATTTAACGTCATAAAAAAGGACAGTATTGACTGCCCTTTATAAAATTCAAAGATTGCTTACAGCCCGCAACAGGTCATTTTTTTGCGTTATAAATATTAAATTTATTGGTGTGAGTACTGATATCACATTGACCAAGGCTTGCTTCAATTAATGGTGGATATTGGAGAAAACTGTTAGCCACGATCACTAATTCCCCACCATTATGTAAATAACTTGGTGCTTGATTAATAAATGTTTCAGTAGCGGTATAGAATGTTTTTAAACCAGCATGGAATGGTGGGTTACTGATTAAATATTGGTAAGGGCCATTGATGTTTTTATACACATCGGTTGCGATAAAATTTGCGGTTAATTGATTAACTTTAAAGGTTTCTTTTGCTGATTCAATTGCTAGCGCACTGATATCACATAGGTCTAGTTCGATCTGCGGATATTTGGCTTTCATTACCGCACCAATAACACCTGCACCACAACCAAAGTCGAGAACTCGGCCGTTTAGGGCGGGTAAATTATTCAGTAGTAGTTCTGAGCCTTTATCAAATTCACCATGGCTAAATACGCCAGGTAGTGAACGAACAGTAAGGCTGACTCCTGCAATATTAATCGGGTAGCTACGGAACCAGGTATTAATATTAAAACCAGCGGCAGGCGTATCGCAACGTCCCCAGTAAAAACTGCAACGACGGGCTGAGTCATATTTGGTTAATGGGCCATATTGAGCAAACATTTTTTCTGCGCTTCTGACACCACTACGATTTTCGCCAACAATACAAATCTCTACTCCAGCAGCAAACTTACTTAGTAGCATCGATAATAAATAGTCAGCTTCAGCTTTTGCTTTTGGCCAGTACAGCAGAATCATATCAATATCTAGTTCAGCATTAAGTTCTGCGCCAAAATGACAGTCAATTGCTTGATGGTGCTCAATATCAGCTAAGTAGCCGTAATTAGTTGTGAATACTGTTACCGACTGCGCCGTTGATAATAATTCTGAGGCAAAGGTATCGTTTAGTTCACCGGCAATAAGGACTTTACGGTTTTCAAAAAACGCAGATTGACGAGCAACCACTTGGCTCGCGGCGGAATAAGACATTTAACTGGCCTCAAAATAGACATCAGGGTTCAGGAGCGCGGATTGTTCCATAAATAGTGGCAGATGGAAAGTCACTGCCAGTAGAACAGTTATAATCATAGTCCGCCGTCATTATTGTTATTAATAATAACGGCGAGCTAGTGAGTAGTTACTATGGGTTAGTTATTATCTTGTTGCTCAAGGAATGATTGAAATTCAACTTCATACATTTTAAAAATAACTAAAGTCACGCCAAAAATAATTGGGCCATAGATCATACCAATTAAGCCAAATAATTGAATACCACCAATGATTGAAAAGAAGATCAATAAGGTATTCATACTAGAGCTACCTTGCATTAGTAATGGGCGCACAATGTTATCGATAGAACCGACAATAATGACTCCCCAACAGGCAAGGAATAGTGCCCACTGCCAATCACCAATTAGCAGTAAATATAACGATGCTGGAAGCCAAATTAAGGCGGTACCAACGACGGGGATTAATGATGCAAAAGCCATCATTGAGCCCCAGAATATACCAGGGAAACCACATAGCCACATCGCAAAACCACCGGCAAAACCTTGGGCAAGGGCGGTTAGAAATGAACCTAAGACCGCTGATTTAGCGACTTGCTCTACTTCATTAATGATTGCATCTTCTTGACTACGTGACAGTGGAATAACATGGCGTACTGCGGTGATCATTTTGTCGTTATCGCGTAATAAGAAAAATAATACAAATAACATCATCATGAAATTAACCAGTAAATTAGTCGCGTCGCCTAATATTCTTGCACTGATATTCAGAGCTTGTGAGCCAACTTGTGACGCTGTAGTTGCAAGCTTTTGAATGATCACTTGAGGATCAAAATCATGAAATGGCGAGTACTTATCTATCAGGGTTAATGCTCTTTGAGCATAAGGATGTGCAAATAATTCTTTCGGGCCGCCAGTTGTTAACCAAGTATAACTTTCTTTAGATACCGTGGTTCCTTGGTGCACGATCGATGAAAATACCACTAAAATAGGAATAACGATGATCACGGTCAGAATAAAGCATGACAGTACTGCCGCGGTATTTTCACGCGCAGGCATCTTGGCTAATAAGCGTTTATGTAATGGGGAAAACAATAGGGAAATGATAAACGCTAATACAATCGGACCAAGATAAGGTTCGATTAATTTATAACTGGCATAGGCGGCGACAATGAGTGCCGCAATGAGCATCCAGTGACGAGGTTCTACCTTAAAGGGTTTAGGCACGATGTTTATCCTTTTAAAATCGACCGATAACAGTCATTCCCACTGTAATTGATAAAGATTATCATTATAATCATCACTGTTGTTTTTGATGATTATAGCCCTTACCGAGGAGATAGCTTATGGGATGTTGTAATTGTGGTTGTGATGACAAAAAAAAGCGGAAGCCGCCGTTAGTGCTAATTATCTTAGTACTTGTCGCGGGACTTGCGGTTTATTTTTGGCAGTAAATTTTAACGAGTATGATGCATTTTTTATTAGTGAGATCTGATTAACATAATGATAAACACCTCTCATAAAAAAAGGCCACGATGAGTGACCTTTTTGCATAATAGCATTAATAAAATAATGTTTTTAACAACATTATATTATTTATTGTAAATGGTGCTATTTCGCTTCAGCTGCAAGAGTGGCAAATGCAAAATCAGCCGCTTCTAAGGTGGCATCAATTTCTTTATCGTTATGCGCAAGTGAGGTAAAGCAAGCTTCATAAGCTGAAGGTGCTAGGTAAACCCCTTTATCGAGCATCAAATTAAAGAAACGCTTAAAACGTTCAATGTCACATTTCGTCACGTCGTCATAGCAAGTGACAGTATCTTGATCAATAAAGAAGAAGCCAAACATTGCGCCAACTTGGTTGACTGCTAATGGAATACCATGTTTGTCAGCAAGTGCTTTAAAGCCTTTAGCTAAACGTTTAGTGGTGTTAGCAAGGCGCTTTTCATTGCCTTCTTCAGTTAATACCGTTAAACATGCATGTCCTGCCGCCATAGCAACAGGGTTACCTGATAGGGTACCCGCTTGATAAACAGGACCTGTTGGTGCCACAAATTCCATTACATCACGACGGCCACCAAATGCGCCGACAGGCATACCACCACCAATAATTTTACCTAAGGTTGTGATATCAGGTTTGATGTTGTAATAACCTTGGGCGCCGCCTTGTGAGACGCGGAAGCCAGTCATTACTTCATCTAAAATTAATAGCGCGCCAAATTCATCACAAATTTCACGTAAGCCCTCAAGGAAGCCGGGTACTGGTGGAATACAGTTCATGTTGCCAGCAACAGGCTCAACGATAATACAGGCGATTTGATCCGGTTGAGCCATGAATGCTTCACGAACAGAATTCAAATCATTGTAAGTCGCGGTTAGGGTGTGTTTAGCAAAATCAGCCGGTACACCAGGTGAGCTTGGTTGGCCCAGTGTTAATGCCCCTGAGCCTGCTTTTACTAATAGGCAATCAGCATGGCCGTGGTAGCAGCCTTCAAATTTAAGAATTTTATCACGACCAGTGAAACCACGAGCAAGACGAATGGCACTCATGGTTGCTTCTGTACCTGAACTTACCATACGTACCATTTCCATTGATGGTACGAGTTCTGATACTAATTCAGCCATGGTTATTTCCATTGCTGTTGGGGCGCCAAAGCTTAAACCTTGCTGGGCTGCTTCAATAACAGCATCACGAATAGCGGCATGGTTATGCCCCAAAATCATCGGTCCCCATGAGCCGACGTAATCGATATAGGCATTACCGTCGGCATCAAAAATATAAGCACCATCGGCACGTTCAATAAATAGTGGGGAACCGCCAACGCCAGCAAAGGCACGGACAGGTGAGTTTACGCCACCAGGGATTTTTTGTTGTGCTTTAGCAAATAAATCAGCTGACTTGCTTGTTTTGCTCATATGAGATCCTATAAAAAAGTAAGGCGTTGATCCAATCCACAGAATTATCTGTCCTAATGAATCATAGGCAAGAGAAGTGTGGGGAGTGAAACTGTCTTATTGTACCTAAAGTGACGCTGAAGAGAGAGTCATTTTACGGTTTAAAATGAATGCGAATCTATAACAAAATGGCTGTGATTTGCGAAACAAGTCACAGTTGCAAAGCTATTTTTCAACATTAGCGGTGTAAATCATAATCACATTGGATTAGGCTGTAACGCTCATCGATCTTTATCTTCTGCGCTGTAATGGCGTCATCTTTATATAATACGGCTCTCTAATGACTGAAAAATCGCGCGGTCTTCATATGCCTTTCCACCTCCAATCTAGTGGGTTAGTTAGGCGTTTTTTGACCCAAGATAAAACACCTGTTTCTGTTCTGTTCCTTTCTGCTCTCGTTGGTACTCTTGCCGGCTTAGTAGGTACGCTATTTGAAATTGGTGTGCGGTGGGTTAGTGAGCAGCGTACTGTCTGGCTTCGAGATGAAATTACCAGTGTATTACCGTTATGGTTAGCAGCCTTTCTTGTGAGTGGCGTACTGGCCTTTATTGGTTATTTTTTAGTATGTCGCTTTGCTCCTGAGGCGGGTGGTTCTGGTATTCCTGAAATTGAAGGCGCGATGGATGAGATGCGTCCTGTTCGCTGGTGGCGCGTTATTCCCGTTAAGTTCTTTGGTGGTTTAGGTGCGTTAGGCTCAGGTATGGTATTGGGCCGTGAAGGTCCGACAGTACAAATGGGCGGTAATATCGGTCGTATGATTTCAGATATTTTCCGTTTAAAAGATAAAGAAGGTCGCCACTCATTACTTGCTGCTGGTGCTGCCGGTGGTCTAGCTGCTGCATTTAATGCCCCAATGGCGGGGATTATGTTTGTTATTGAAGAGATGCGGCCACAGTTTCGTTATAGTTTGATCTCAGTGAAATGCGTCATGATTTCAGCGATGATGTCGACGATTGTTTTCCGCTTCATTTCCGGTCAAAGTGCGGTTATTACCATGCCGCAATATGATGCTCCAGCATTGACATCTTTATGGTTATTCTTGGTTCTGGGGGTATTATTCGGTGGTTTCGGGGTTGTATTTAACCGCTTAATTATTTTCACTTTAGATTGGTTTGTTAAAATTCACCATAATAATCGCACTCGTTATCTAATTACTGGTGGATTATTAGGTGGCTGTTTTGGTTTATTGTTACTTTATTTCCCTGAGCTAACGGGCGGTGGTGTCTTCTTAATCCCACCTGCGACTAATGGCGATTATAGTTTAAATATGCTATTGCTGTTGTTCTTTGCCCGTGTTGTGACAACATTACTCTGTTTTGGCTCCGGTGCTCCAGGCGGTATCTTTGCTCCGATGTTGGCATTGGGTACTTTGTTCGGTACGTTTTTTGGTACAGTGGCACAAGGTATCTATCCTGAGTTAGGAATAGCACCTGGACTGTTTGCTATCGCTGGAATGGGAGCGTTATTTGCAGCTACAGTACGCGCACCTATTACAGGGATTTTATTGGTAATCGAAATGACCAATAATTATCACCTTATTTTGCCATTAGTGGTAACAACATTGGGTGCAACCATGATGGCTCAAATGCTAGGTGGTCAGCCGATTTACTCCCAATTGCTTCACCGTACCATTAAAAAAGAAAAATTAGGTCACGATTCACCGCATGATGCACCGGTTGAGACGGCTAATACTTGAACACAATAGTCAGGTATTAGATAATCACCCTTAATTAATGGAAGTATTTGAGAGGTTTTGTAATGAGCGATGTTAATTTGCCGCTGACTTTTTCTGATGTGGCTGCGAATAAAGTGAAGACGCTTATCGCTGAAGAAGAGAACCCAGAATTAAAACTACGGGTATATATTACCGGTGGTGGTTGTAGTGGTTTTCAATATGGCTTTACCTTTGACGAGAAAGTTAATGATGGCGATATGACCATTGAGAACAATGGTGTGACTCTCGTTGTTGATCCTATGAGCTTGCAATACTTAGTAGGTGGCATTGTTGATTATACTGAAGGCTTAGAAGGTTCACGCTTCTTTGTTAATAACCCGAATGCAACAACAACATGTGGTTGTGGAGCATCATTTAGCGTTTAATGTGATGATCTTTCACTGCCATTAAAAAAGCCGTCTATTGACGGCTTTTTTTGTTTGTAACAGTCGTTAAATATTAGCCTTGAGGCAATAACATTGCATTTTGAGCGACTAAGTGACTGTAGCTGTTTACTTGTCCAAGCTGTTGCTGTGCTTGTTGTTTAAACACGGTTTGAGCTGAGCCTGACAGCGAATGTGCTTGGGGTAAATCTACTGTTCGTGGATTTTGATGCTTACCATTGACCAAGAATTCATAATGTAAATGAGGACCGGTAACTCGTCCGGTTCCACCTAAAGTACCAATGGTTTGTCCTTGTTTAATCCGTTGACCGCTTTTCACCATGCGTTTAGTCATATGAAGATATTTGGTGACATAGTTACCATTATGGCGAATGAAGACATAGTGGCCATTAAATTGGTTATAACCCGATTGCATTACCACCCCATCACCAGCAGCCCAAATTGGCGTACCGACTGGGGCAACATAATCGGTACCACGGTGGGCTTTCACTTGCTTGGTTACTGGGTGTAAGCGACGCGGATTAAAGTTTGAACTGACATAGCGAAAGTTAATGGGTGAGCGTAAAAATGCTTTACGCATCGCCTGACCATTTTTGTCGTAATATTTACCATCTTGATGACGTATGGCAGTAAATGTTTGTCCCATATTGGTAAACGTTGCTGCCAGAATATTGCCGTGATCAATTGGAGCACCATCGAGATAGTGTTGCTCAAAGAGCACTTCAAATTTATCGCCAGCTCGAATATCGAGTGCAAAATCAATATCCCATCCAAACAAAGCCGCGATTTCCATTATTTGATTAGCGGTTAAGCCTGCTTTATCGGCAGCATTCCAAAAACTGGAATCAATAGTTGCTTGAGCATAGTTTGTTTGAGTTTCAATCTGTTGCGTATCGATACTGGCGCTAAAATCATCGCCATCAGCATCTCGTTTTACAACTAAAGTTTCAAGATTATTTAATGGCTGATGTAATTCGATTAGTTTACCTGAAGCATCAAAACCAAAATTTAAATTATCCCCTGGACGTAGTGAGGCCAGCTGCTTGGTTTTATGACTGGTTGTGACGACTTGGTGTAATAGTCCGCTGTCTAAACCCACACTATTAAATGCGATAGCTAAACTTTCACCATTTTTGATGGTGTGAGTTTTCCATGCTAACTGCGAGTATGGTGCCAGCTCCGTTGTTGTTGCTGCTATTGGTGGTAAAACCAATGGGTAATGTTGGCCTAATTGGTATGTCGACTCAGTTGTTGCTGGTGGCTCTGCATAAATCTCAGGGGCCACAATCAAGGCAATAACCGCACTACCGATTATCCCGATCAGTATTTTATTTATTCTTGGCATACGAGGTGAGGAGCTTCCATTCATGACGGTATTAAATAAAAAATAAATAATATTAAGTGTAATGGGTTTCAATATAAGCAGCTATTGAAGTCCAAATATTCAAGATTATTTTTTTAAAATTTGTCGAGGCGACCAAAAAAGGTCATTTTTACAGCAGGGTTAAACCGAGGTAATCATGCTGTAAAGTATATTCTTATCTACTGAGAGCGGTTTTTTTTGTATAAGTTCATTTTGGAAAGCTTACTTTTTAGCTTTGATCGTTAGGGTCTCTGCTAAATTCAGTCTATCATCACAAATTGATGTTCATTTTTTTGACATAGACTGGCCATGGAATCGATTCAACATATTATTACTGAACTCACGCCATTGCTGCAGCAATATGGCTATTATATTTTAGCGCTTGCGATAGCGGTTGAAGGCATGGGGATTCCCGCACCAGGGCAGTCATTATTAGTGGTAGCGAGCTTATTAGCGGCATCAGGAAAAATGTCACTACCTGCGGTACTCATGGTTGGCTGGAGCGCTAGCTTTATTGGTAATAGCATTGGTTACTTTATTGGGCGCCAATTTGGCCATGTGTTGACCCGTAAACAATGGATCAAACCAAAAACATTAACCAAGCTGCATGGCTTTATTGATCGTTATGGCATGCTAGGACTGATTATTAGTCGTTTTGTCGAAGGTATTAAACAATTTATGTGTATTGGCTGTGGTATTGCTGCCATGCCTGCAAAATTGTTTTTTACCGGTAACTTTTTAGCAGTGACAGTATGGTTACTTGTTTTTGGTGTCGCTCCCGCTTATTTGCGTGATGAAGTTGCACCTATTTTAGCGTTTTACCATAAATACCAAACCCAATGTTGGGTGGTGGTTGCCGTTATCGTCGTTGCGATAATATGGTTGGTTTACCGTCGTTTTCAGCGTAACCGTGTTGTGATTGAAAAATAATAGCTTGATTTAGTTATGATAAAAAAACCGCCATGGCTGTAACTCGAAAGAGTATCGCCATGGCGGTTTTTTATTATCAATCGTTAACTTGCGGCTATTTAATTACGTAGAGCAAAGGTTGGTAGTGAAAGGTTCCAACGAATAGCGGCTAAACGAATCGATAAGGTGGTGATAATGCCCATAATGGCAGCCATGGAAGGTAATACACCGAGAGATAAACTCAAGGTATGTACGACACCACCAATAATACAAGCAGTAGCATAAACTTCGGTACGGAAGATCATCGGTACTTCTCGACCTAATACATCACGAATAACCCCACCACCACAGCCAGTGATAACTCCCATAATGACCGCAACTAATGGTGATGCGCCATAACGTAATGATTTTTCAACCCCGATAGCAACGAAGACTGCGAGTCCAATTGCATCGGCTACAGGTAGAAAATATCTTGGCATTCGTCGTGGTCGCTGAGTGGCAAGCATGGTGATAATACAGGTAATAAAAATCACCCATAAATAGTTGGTATCGTGAATCCAAAAAACGGGTGTTGCCCCTAATGCCATGTCCCTAATAGTGCCGCCACCAATAGCAGTAACACTTGCAAGTACGACTACACCAAAAGGATCCATCCGTAGCCGTCCAGCCATGAGTACTCCAGATGCGGCAAAAATCGCAGTGCCAAACATATCGAGAAAATAAATGAGCATCTCTGTACCTACAAGAATTAATGAAGTTGAGTAAAGCGGCTGAGATTGTACGAATAAATTCGCAAGGCACAACTGCAATTAAATGCTTTGTGAAGTTATTCACAGGGTTTATAACAATATTGTGATTAATGATCGTCTCGTACTTGATCGAGTAACGTGCAGACTTGCTTAATTGCCAGTAAAGTCCGTGGTGTAGGTCGGTTTAACCAATTAGCGTTAAGCTGATAAATATGGTGCTGTTTAACGGCAATTAATTGATGCTGCCATGGTGCCCATCGCTGTTGAGTCGTCGTGATGGGTTGTGGACTGAATATCACTTGAGGTTGGCGGACAACAACTTGCTCCTGGTTAATCAGTGGATAGGCGGCACGACTGTTAGCAAAAATGTTTTCACCGCCACAAAAGCGAAATATTTGACTTGGCCAGCCTTTATCAGCAACGGTCATTAATGGTGCTGAACCAAGTTGGTAAAAATAACGCACTTTAGGCTTATTATGATTGGCTTGTTTTAGTTGTTGTAATTGGTGTTTAAATGCCGCTGCAGCTTGTAGTGCTGGTTGAGGTGAATCAGCATATTGACTAAGTTGTGCTAATGTTTTCGGTATATCAGCTAATGTTTTAGGATTGGAGTAAATGATTTTGATACCGAGCTGTTGTAAGCGAGCGAGTTCACGACTCGGGTTGCCACCTTGCCAAGCTAAAATTAAATCAGGTTTTAAAGCTAAAATACGCTCCATTTTAAGGCCACGATAATTAGCAACCCGTTCTAGTTGTTGGGCGGCTGGCGGATAGTCACTGTAGGCACTGGCTGCGATGAGTTTATCACCTAATCCTGCCGCATAAGCCATTTCAGTGGTGTGGGGTGATAAGCTGATAATGCGTTGAGTTTGTTGCGCTAAAGTGGAGGCGATAGCGGGAGTAATAGACGTTATAATCACTACTAACCAAAACAATAACCGCACTATAAAACTCCACAGAAAAAGTATAACAATAAGCTTTCAATTGTGACCCATACATAGAGTCGTTGCGTCATTAATTGTTGTATTTGTGCAATATGTAGCGCTGCTGGGGTTATTTTTCCACCTAAGCGTGGCCGCACCATTTTGACATTATTATAAATAGCAGGCCCTCCGAGTGATAATGCTAATTTGTGGCCAGTAGCGACTAATAGCCAGCCCGGACCGGGTAAATGCCAGTTTTCACCTTGTTGACGTAAACCTTGAAGGGTAGTGCGACTATTTCGCCCTAAACAAATCAATAAGGCAAATAACCGTAATGGTACGATATCAAGTACCGCCGCGATACGTATCGCTGGACGACCAAAGACGACATATTGGGTGCGTGTTGGTGACCATGCTCGCGCAAGACTAATGGCTAAACGATATAATACCGCTGCGATACCACCGCCAATAGCATACCAAAATAATACCCCAACAACATGACGACCGTAGCTTAAAATAATGGTTTCAGCGCCTGCTTTACCTAAACCTAGCAGTGAAAGTACATCAGCATTACGATTGATATGAGGATCAAGTAGTTGTCGGCACTGGTCTTTATTATTATTGCTATAGGCGTGATTAAATTGCTGACTGAGGCTAGCACTATGTTGCCAATCAAGACTAAGCCATAAGAGTATTAGTTGAAATAGCGTTGGATACCATACCAATTGGCTGATCGCGAGTAATAGTACTAAGGCTGTTAACCACATTAATGCCCAAGCCAAGTAACCGGCTAGTAACCGCTGTGAATGGTTTTCATGAGGATGGTTGACACGAGAGGCAATAAGTAACGCTAAACGGTGCCAGATACGTAATGGATGCAGTTGATGCGGCACAGGGAGTAACCAATGTAATAACAAGGCTCCCCACAAAGCAAGCAGGGAGCTATTGGTCACCAATGAGGCGATAAATGCCGAAGTTGTCATCAGTAGTTATCATCTCATCAGTTTAATTTAGTTTAACAATTCAACCATTTTAGCGACCATAATTGAAGAGCTTTGTGCTGCAAGTGGCAGGAACTCATCAAAGCTCATTGGTGATTCTTTGTCGGCAACATCAGAAATTGCGCGTACAACCACAAATGGTACTTTAAATTGGTGACAAGCTTGAGCAATCGCTGCCGCTTCCATCTCAACCGCAACCACCGTTGGAAAATGAGTGCGAATAAAGTTTTGCTTTTCAGCTGAACACACAAAAGCATCACCAGTACAGATCAAACCACGAACTGCGTGTGGTGGTTGGGGTAACGCGGCAAGTGCTTGCTCTGCAACTGACATTAATTTTTCATCAGATAGGAAAGCTGCTGGTTGTTGTGCCATTTGACCAATTTCGTAACCGAATGCAGTCACATCTGCATCGTGGTAACGAACTTCTGTTGAAATAACAACATCACCGACGTTTAAGCTTGATTCGAAACCGCCAGCAGAACCAGTATTAATCACAACATCAGGTTGAAAACTTTCAAGTAGAACTGCTGTACCTACTGCGGCAGATACTTTACCAATACCGGATTGCAGTAATGCTACATCGGCACCGTTAAGTTTGCCAGTGTAGATCGTACAACCGGCTTTGTTATGAGTTTCACAGTCAGTAAGTTGATCTTTAAGGATGGCAACTTCTTGTTCCATCGCGCCAATAATGCCGATTTTCATGAATGGTATCTCTTGTTAATGAGGGCACGGATAGTGCTGATATGACCAAGATTGTAGCATGAGCCATAATCATTATTCCAAAACTCTCGTGTCAACGGCTTTAATCGTTGTAAATACACAGCAGGTGCGAAGTGCAACTGCTGTGTTGATGATGAGAGTTAATCAATTAAGCGCTTTATACGTCTAAATAATCGAGAATGCCATCGGCGGCTTTACGGCCTTCATCAATCGCTGTGACGACGAGATCTGAACCTCGTACTGCATCACCGCCAGCAAAGATTTTAGGGTTAGAAGTTTGGAAAGCGAACTCCGTTTGGGCTGCTTTAATACGACCCCATTGATCGAGTTCAACATCATAAGGTGCTAACCAAGGCATAGCGTGTGGCTGAAAACCAAATGCCATGATAACCGCATCAGCGGCTAAGCGATGCTCGCTACCCGCAACGGGCTCTGGACGACGACGACCAGCAGCATCCGCATCACCAAGGGCTGTTTTAACGACATCGACACCAATCACATTGCCATTATCATCAACGGCAATCGCTAATGGTTGTAAATTAAAGGCGAAGTTAACCCCTTCTTCATGCGCATTTTTTACTTCACGTTTAGAGCCCGGCATGTTGGCTTCATCACGGCGGTAAGCACAGGTGACTTTTGCCGCTCCCTGACGAATGGATGTTCGTACACAGTCCATTGCGGTATCACCACCACCAAGGACAACAACATGTTTATCTTTCATATCAATAAACGGCTGTTGCTGTTCAAGTTCCATTACACGGTAAGTGTTAGAGACTAAAAATGGCAGCGCATCATAAACGCCAGTTGCATTTTCGTTTTCTAGCCCAGCACGCATATTTTTATAGGTACCAACACCTAAGAAAACAGCATCATAATCTGCTAGTAGCGTGTTGATACTGATATCTTTACCAATCTCGGTATTAAGTTGAAATTCAACCCCCATCTCCGTAAAGATTCGGCGACGATTGACCATGATATCTTTTTCTAATTTAAAAGAAGGAATACCAAAGGTCAGTAAGCCACCAATTTCAGGGTAACGGTCAAACACGACCGGTTTCACACCGTTACGCACTAACACATCAGCACATGAAAGCCCCGCAGGACCTGCGCCAATGATGGCTACTTTTTTATCTGTCCACTCAACGTTGGACATGTCTGGCTTCCACCCCATTTCAAACGCTTTATCAGTAATATATTTTTCAACATTACCGATAGTGACGGCGCCGAAATCGTCATTAAGGGTACAAGCTCCTTCACATAAGCGATCTTGCGGACACACACGACCACAGACTTCAGGTAAGGTATTGGTTTGGTGGGATAACTCTACCGCCTCAATAATACGACCTTCATTGGCAAGCTTTAACCATTGTGGAATGTAGTTATGTACCGGGCATTTCCATTCACAATAGGGATTACCACAATCAAGACAACGATCAGCCTGCGCGCCGGCTTGCTGCTTAGTAAAAGGCTCATAAATTTCCACAAACTCAATTTTACGAATTTGGAGTGATTTTTTGGGTGGGTCGATACGTTCGACATCAATAAATTGGTAAACATTCTGGCTCATTTGGTTTCCCTCCCTTATTGTGCCTGAAGGCGCAGTTCAGCTGCTGAACGGCTTTGGTGACCCAGCAGGGTATTGATGTCTGCTGATTTAGGTTTAGCAAGATAGAATTTTGGAATCCATTGTTCAAAGTGAGTCAGAATATCATTCGCATGATCTGATCCGGTTTCTTGCCAATGACGATCAATTAAGCCACGTAAATGTTCTTGATGGATTTTTAATTGATCGAGTGCAATGGCTTCAATCAGTTCTGGGTTGACGCGACCTGAAAAATCACCGTCTTCATCGAGAATATAAGCAAAGCCACCGGTCATGCCAGCACCGAAGTTGACCCCTGTTTTACCTAAAATTGCCACGATCCCGCCCGTCATATATTCACAAGCATTATCGCCAGCACCTTCAACAACAGCAATGGTGCCTGAGTTTCGCACCGCAAAACGTTCGCCAGCTTTACCTGCGGCAAACAGTTTGCCTCCTGTTGCACCGTATAAACAGGTATTACCAATAATGGTGGCATCACTCGATTTAAACGCTGAACCTTGCGGAGGACGAATGGCAATTTTGCCACCAGTCATACCTTTACCGACGTAGTCGTTAGCATCACCGGTTAAATTAAGATTAAGTCCGCCAGCATTCCAGACGCCAAATGATTGCCCAGCCGTACCGATAAAGTGCAGCGTGATCGGTGCTGATGCCATACCTTGATTACCATAACGACTAGCAATTTCACCAGATAAACGCGCCCCAATTGAGCGATCTGTGTTGCAAATTGGGAAGTGATAATCACCACCGCTGCGGTTTTCTATTGCGCTCAGGGTGCACTCTAGTAATTGCTGACTTAATTGCGCATCATCAAATGGCGCATTAGTTTCGCTGCAATAAAGCGTTTTTCCTGGTTGCGGTGTTGGTGCAATCAATAATGGACTTAAATCCAGTTTTGATTGTTTAGCGGTAAAGCCATCAAGTTGCTGTAATAGATCGGTACGGCCGATTAAATCAGTCAATTGTTTAATCCCAAGCTGGGCTAATAATTGACGTACTTCTTCGCCGACACCAATAAAGTAATTCATTACCTGCTCTGGCAAGCCTTTAAAGAAGTCACGACGTAGTTTTTCATCTTGAGTTGCAACCCCAGTCGCACAGTTATTTAAGTGACAAATACGCAGATACTTACATCCCAAAGCAACCATTGGTGCTGTACCGAAGCCAAAGCTTTCCGCGCCTAAAATTGTTGCCTTAACAACATCAAGGCCGGTTTTTAAGCCCCCATCAACTTGCAGACGAATTTTATGACGTAAGCCATTGGTGACTAGAGCTTGTTGCGTTTCAGCAAGTCCAAGTTCCCATGGGCTACCGGCATATTTAACCGAGGTTAAAGGACTGGCCCCCGTACCACCGTCATAACCTGAAATAGTGATTAAATCAGCATAGGCTTTGGCAACACCTGTCGCAATAGTGCCAACGCCGGGTTCGGATACTAGCTTGACTGACACTAATGCTTGGGGATTAACTTGTTTGAGATCGAAAATAAGCTGCGCTAGATCTTCAATCGAATAAATATCGTGATGCGGCGGCGGAGAAATCAAGGTTACTCCAGGAACAGCAAAACGTAACTTAGCGATCTCAGTAGTGACTTTATGGCCGGGAAGTTGACCACCTTCGCCAGGTTTTGCCCCTTGAGCGACTTTAATTTGAATGACATCGGCATTCACTAAGTAATGTGGTGTTACGCCAAAACGGCCAGATGCGACTTGCTTGATACGTGAGTTACGCTCGCTGCCAAAACGGCGAGGATCTTCACCACCTTCTCCAGAGTTAGAACAACCACCTAAACGGTTCATGGCAATTGCTAACGCTTCATGGGCTTCTGGGCTTAGGGCGCCAATCGACATCGCTGCAGAGTCAAAACGTTTATACAATTCAGTTGCCGCTTCTACTTCTTCAAGCGCAATGGGATCGTGGTTATCGGTTAGGGTCAATAAGTCACGAATTGCGGCGACAGGACGATGATTAACGTGCTTAGCAAAGGCTAGGTAATCTTGATAATCACCTGATTTTACAGCTTTTTGTAAGGTGGAAATTACATCTGGATTATACGCATGGAACTCGCCGCCATGAACATATTTGAGTAAGCCACCGTGATCGATAGGTTTACGTTTTAGCCATGCTTTATGACTAAGGTTATGTAAGTCTTGTTGAATGTCGTTAAAGTCGGCGCCTGCAATTCGGCTCGACACACCTTTAAAACACAACTCAATAATGTCATCGCCTAAGCCAATCGCTTCAAATAACATTGAACAACGGTAAGATGAGATGGTTGAGATGCCCATTTTGGACATGATCTTAAATAGGCCTTTATTGATACCATCGCGATAATTAGTCATTACTTCGCGGTATGGCTTATCAACGACCTTGTTATCAACCATTTTTGCTAGTGACTCATAAGCAAGGTAGGGATAAACAGCGGTAGCACCAAAGCCAAACAGTACCGCAAATTGATGCGGATCACGTGCCGTTGCAGTTTCAACCACAATATTGGTATCACAACGTAAGTTGTTATCTACCAATCGGCGCTGGACTGCACCAACAGCCATTGCTGCTGGAATCGGCAGGGTATCTTTAGTGATGGCACGATCTGATAACACTATCAGCACCGCACCTTGCTCGACTAATCGTTGTGCTTTATCACACAGACTAATAATCGCTTGCTGAAGATCTTGCTGTTGGGGATCAAAATTAATATCGAGCTGGTTGCTGGCATAGTATTGTTGATCAAGCCCCAGTAATTGTTGTAAATCAGAATACAACAATATTGGTGACTTAAATGCCACCCGTTGGGCATGGCTATCGGTCTCGCAAAACACATTGATTTCACGGCCAATACAACTGGCAAGCGACATCACATGTTTTTCACGTAAAGGATCGATTGGTGGGTTGGTCACCTGAGCAAACATTTGACGGAAATAGTCGGTGATTGGTCGCTGTTGTGATGATAATACCGCCATTGGCGCATCATCACCCATAGATCCTGTTGCTTCTTGGCCATTTTCACCAATCACGCGTAGCACTTGATCGAGTTCTTCTCGGCTGACGTTAAATTGTTTGTGATAGGTATTAAGCTGATTATCGTCTAAGTTACGTTGACCAATATGATCATCATCTAACTGCTCAAACGGGATTAAATGTTGTACATGTTTATCCATCCATTGCTTATACGGATGGCGACTCATTAACTCATTATCGATATCTTGTGAGTGCCAAATTTTTGCAAATTTAGTATCAATAACTAATAGCTCACCTGGACCTACACGGCCTTTTTCTGCGACTTCATCAGGGGTGTAATCCCAGATCCCAACTTCAGAAGCGATGGTGATCAGTTTATCTTTGGTGATCACATAACGTGCTGGACGCAAGCCATTACGATCAAGGTTACAGGCTGCGTAACGACCATCCGACATCACAATCCCTGCTGGGCCATCCCATGGCTCCATATGTTTGGAGTTGAAATCGTAAAAGGCACGTAATGCGGGATCCATATCGGGATGATTTTGCCATGCTGGTGGCACTAACATTCGCATTGCGCGGAATAAATCCATCCCGCCAGCTAAAAATAGCTCCAGCATATTATCAAGGCTTGATGAATCTGAACCGGTTTCATTAACAAAAGGAGCTGCGGTTTTTAAATCCGGTAACAGTGGCGAGCTAAATTTATAGGCGCGCGCACGTGCCCACTGACGATTACCAGTAATGGTATTTATTTCACCATTATGGGCTAGATAACGGAAAGGTTGTGCTAATGGCCATCGTGGCTGAGTATTAGTTGAAAAGCGTTGGTGGAATAAACAGATCGATGATTCTAAACGAATGTCCCCTAAATCTAGATAAAATTTAGGCAGATCAGCGGGCATAAATAGCCCTTTGTAGACTGTAACTTGGGTTGAAAGGCTACAAATATAGAAATCTTTATCTTCAGTAATGCGTTTTTCAATACGGCGGCGAGCAATATAAAGTCGACGCTCAATATCACGCGGTTTCCAGCCGGCAGGGGCATTAATAAATACTTGTTCAATGGTTGGTAGCGATTGCTGAGCAATAGGGCCCAGTACACTTGGGTTAATTGGTACTTCACGCCAACCTGCAATAGATAAGGTTTCAGTGATCAATTCTTCATTGATAATTGTACGTGCTTGCTGAGCCAGCACCGGATCTTGACTGAGAAAGATCATCCCTACCGCAAATTCACGCGATAAGTTCCACTGCTTTTCTGTGGCGATAATACGATAAAAATTATCGGGTTTTTTAATTAATAAGCCACAGCCATCGCCAGTTTTTCCATCCGCGGCGATACCTCCTCGGTGGGTCATACGATCGAGGGCAGATATTGCGGTACGAACAAGCTTATGGCTGGTTTCGCCTTCAATGTGGGCGATAAGACCGAAGCCACAGTTATCTTTTTCTAGTGATGGGTTATACAGTGACATTGCAATTCTCCCTTGCTCCTGTTTGTTGTAAACAGTTTTACTGCAAAATGAAAATCAATATAGATTTCTCACTTTGCTTCCTACGATATTTCAAACTAACTATAATTTACAAAAAGGTCAAATGTTGCTAACAAATGATATTTATGGCTGTTAAGCGGTTTTTATTAACTTTAAATACCTGAAATAAATCTATATTAGTTACAGCTATAAGTTTTTCAGTAGTGATAATAAAGCCATTACAGCTATGTTCTGAAGTGAAAATAGTACTAAACGTAGTGGTTGGTGACATTAATGTTATAAAGTTGTGTGGAGGGTAATCTTCTGAACTGTAATCAATAAAAAAGTCAGCTTCGATAAGCTGACTTTTGATTTTAGTAGAATCTAGTAACAATAAAGTTTACGAAAGCATCAGTGAATCCGCTTTTGCTTCGAGGTTAGAGTTACCCATCAGGTAGCTATCAATCGCTCGTGCTGATTCGCGGCCTTCGTTAATACAACGTACCACAAGCGATTGTCCGGTACGCATATCACCTGCAGCAAATACACCTGATTGACTGGTTGCAAAATCTTGCGTGGCAACATTGCCGCGATCATCAAGTTTTATATTTAACTGCGCTAATACACCGGTTGGTTCTGGGTGTAGAAAACCCATCGCTAAAAAGGCCAGATCACACGCAATTATGCGCTCAGTTCCTGCTACTTCTTCAAAGTGAGGTCTTTCACCGGGTTTTGCATCCTGCCAAGCAATATCAGCGATACGTAGCCCTTTGACATTACCGTTACCATCATCAATAAATTCTTTAGTAAGAATATTCCAATAACGATCACAACCTTCTTCATGAGAAGTCGATGTTTTCATGATCATTGGATATGACGGCCATGGTTGATTGGCTGGGCGTTGTTCTGGTGGTAATGGCATGATTTCAACTTGAGTGATACTTGCCGCACCATGGCGGTTTGAGGTGCCGACACAGTCAGAGCCTGTATCGCCACCACCAATCACTACCACATGTTTATCTTGCGCATGCACCTCTGCTGTTTTGAGATCCATATTATTAGCGCGACGGTTATTTTGAGCTAAAAACTCCATCGCAAAATGAACCCCATTTAGCTCACGACCGGGAATCGGTAAATTACGCGGTACCGTAGAGCCACCCGTTAGCAAAATAACATCGAATTCTTGGCGCAACTGCTGAGCGTTAATAGCCACTCCGATATGGGCATTGACTTCAAATTTAACGCCAGCTTGCGCCATTAAGTCGATTTTACGATCAATAATATCCATGCCGAGTTTAAAATCAGGAATGCCAAATCGTAGTAAACCACCGACTTTTTCATCGCGTTCAAACACTGTAACAGTATGACCAGCACTATTTAGCTGCTCGGCTGCTGATAAACCAGCAGGGCCTGAGCCAATAATGGCAATGGTTTTACCAGTGCGCGAACGTGGGATTTTTGGTTTGGCGTAACCTTCACGGTAAGCGGTTTCAACAATGGTTTTTTCAATGTTACAGATAGTAATTGGATCTTGATTGATGCCGAGCACACAGCCACTTTCACAAGGTGCTGGGCATACTCTACCGGTGAACTCTGGAAAGTTATTGGTTGAACTTAAAATATTCCACGCTTCTTCCCAGCTATCACGATAAACCGCATCATTAAATTCAGGAATGATGTTACCGATTGGGCAGGCGTTATGACAAAACGGTACGCCACAATCCATACAACGTGATGATTGTTCTTGAATTTTTTCACCAAATTCATCATTAAGAACAAACTCTTTATTATCTTGAATACGAACACTTGGATCTAGCTTACTTGGCAGTTCGCGACCAAATTCTAAAAATCCCGTAGGCTTACCCATTGATGGCCTCCAACGTTTCCTTGTTTTGAGCGGCAGCTTGACGCTGTTGTAATACGGCTTTGTAATCCCTTGGCATCACTTTTCTCATCTGGTTGAGGTTCGACTCAAAGTTAGATAAGAACAGTTCTGCAACCGTACTACCTGTTAATTCAATATGTTTGGTTAGCATATCAAGTAGCAGTGCTTTATCTTCAGCTTCTATCGGGTCAAGATCGACTAATTCCGCATTGAGTTTAGTTTCAAAGTCACCAAATTGATCCCACACGTAGGCGACACCACCACTCATACCGGCGGCAAAGTTACGTCCTGTTTGACCAAGAATTATCGCGATTCCCCCCGTCATGTACTCACAACCGTGATCACCGATGCCTTCGACAATAACTTTTGCCCCAGAGTTACGGACACAGAAACGTTCACCAGCAAGACCACGAATGTAAGATTCACCTGAGGTTGCACCATAGAAACACACATTACCGACCACAATATTATCTTCAGCAATAATGTCGGATTGGTGATCTGGATAGAGTACCAATGTACCGCCTGAGAGTCCTTTTCCCCAGTAGTCATTGGCATCGCCTTCAACGGTAAATTGCACCCCTTTAGCGAGAAATGCGCCAAAGCTTTGACCAGCAGAACCGTTAAACTTGATGGTCATCGGTTGTGGTAAACCTTGGTCTTTATAAACCTTAGATATTTCATTTGATAACATGGTGCCGACACTGCGATCAGTATTGATAATTGGCAGTTGTGCAGTAACAGTTTCACCCTTGGTCAGTGCAGGCTGTGCCAGTTTAATCAATGTACGGTCAAGGACGTTTTCTAGACCGTGATCTTGCTGACGTTGGTTATAAATACCGTCTTCAGCACGTGGTGGTTGAATATATAACACTGGACTGAGATCGAGGTTCTTGTATTTCCAATGGCCAATATCATCACGCAGCTTTAATTTATGTGCTTGGCCAACCATTTCATCAATGGTACGGAAACCCAGTTCAGCCATCACTTCACGTAAACCTTGAGCCATATATTGGAAGAAAGTAACGACGTCTTCTACACGACCATCAAAACGTTCACGCAGGGTTTTGTTTTGAGTGGCGATACCAACAGGGCAAGTGTTTTTGTGACACTTACGCATCATGATACAGCCTTCAACCACGAGAGCTGCTGTTGCAACGCCCCATTCTTCAGCGCCGAGTAGGGTCGCGATGGCAAGATCACGCGGGGTTTTCATTTGGCCATCAGACTGCACCACAATACGATTACGCAAACCATTTTTAAGCAGGGTTTGATGCGTTTCGGCTAAGCCAAGCTCCCACGGTAAACCGGTGTGACGAATCGATGACATTGGTGATGCACCAGTACCGCCATCAAAGCCTGCAATTAACACTACATCAGCTTTGGCTTTGGCAACACCAGAGGCAATGGTACCCACACCAGCTTCTGATACTAATTTAACGTTAACACGACCTGCGCGGTTAGCGTTTTTCAAATCGTAGATCAGCTGCGCCAAATCTTCGATTGAGTAAATATCATGGTGAGGTGGCGGCGAAATTAAGCCAACCCCTGGCGTTGAGTGGCGGGTTGCACCAATCCAATCATCGACTTTATCACCAGGTAACTGACCACCTTCACCAGGTTTTGCACCTTGTGCCATTTTAATTTGCAATTCAGATGCATTGGTTAGGTAATAAGAGGTTACCCCAAAACGACCCGATGCAACCTGCTTGATTGCCGAACGTTCCCAATCGCCATTATCTTTTTTATCAAAACGAATTGGGTCTTCACCACCTTCGCCGGAGTTAGATTTAGCGCCGATACGGTTCATGGCGACCGCTAAGGTTGAGTGGGCTTCATAAGAAATTGAACCAAAACTCATGGCACCAGTTGCGAAACGCTTGAGAATGTTTTCAATCGGTTCGACGTCATCAAGTGCAATTGAACCCGCGGGATTGCTGACAAAATCTAGTTGGCTACGCAGGGTTGCTGCATTGTCACCTTGATCGTCGACCGCTTTGGCGTATAGCTTAAATTGAGCATAATCTTTTTCGCGAGTCGATTGCTGTAACAATGAAATAGTTTCAGGGTTAAACAGGTGTTTTTCACCACGTTGTTTCCATTGATATACGCCGCCGACATCGAGAATTTGCACTGGAATTTCACGAGTTGGGTAACCGACACGGTGACGTACCAGTACTTCTTGAGCGATGTCATCAATAGTTAGACCCTGAATACGAGTCACTGTACCTGTGAAGTATTTATCAACCACCGCTTTACTAATACCAAGAGCTTCAAAAATTTGTGCGCCATGGTAAGACTGTAAGGTTGAAATTCCCATTTTAGAGAAAATCTTTAGTAGTCCGCCGTTAACGCCTTTACGGTAATTATCAAATAAAGTATCGGTAGGAAGCTCCGGATCGAGCTTACGTTTATACTGAAGATCAACCAGAGTTTCAGTGACTAAATAAGGGTTGATCGCATTAGCACCATAACCGATAAGAGTGGCAAAGTGATGAGTTTCACGTGCATCACCGGTTTCAACCACGATGTCACATTTAGCCCGTAGACCTTTACGGATCAAGTGATGATGAACAGCGCCAACGGCTAACATTGCAGGGATCGCGGCATGGTTAGAGTTCACCGCACGGTCTGTCAAAATAATGATCGAATAACCATCAATAACGGCATCTTCAGAATATTGACAAATACGCTTTAAAGCACGATCAAGCTTGCCTTGTTCGCCACTGGCACGGAATACAATATCCAGTGTTTTTGATTGCAGATGCTCATTATCAATCGCGCGAATTTTTTCTAATTCAGCATTGGATAGTACTGGTGATTCAAGCTCGACTTTATGGCAATGCTCTGGTGTTTCAGTTAGCAGGTTTTGGTCTTTACCTAAATAAGTATTAAGCGACATCACCATTCGTTCACGAATAGGATCGATGGGTGGATTAGTCACCTGCGCAAATAGCTGCTTAAAGTAATTCGATAAATGTTGTGATTGATGCGACAGTACTGCTAATGGCCAGTCTGCGCCCATAGCACTAAGAGGTTCATAACCTGTATTCGCTAATGGCACGATAATATCGTTAACTTCTTCTGAACTAACACCAAATGCTTGTTGATGATGCAACAGCCGTTCAGGTGTTGGCTGATGGTACATGTTATCAGCATCAGGCAAGGTCTTAAGTGTCAGTAGATTATCTTTGAGCCATTGTTCGTATGGTTGTGCCGTTGCAATGCTGTCTTTGACTTCTTCATCAGAGATGATGCGGCCTTGTTCGAGATCGGCAACAAAAATACGACCAGGTTGCAAACGACCACGGAACTGAATATTTGCCGGATCAATGTTTACCACTCCTGATTCTGATGCCATGATCAGGAAATCATCTTTAGTCACCGTATAACGTGATGGACGTAAACCATTACGGTCAAGGGTCGCACCAACTTGAACCCCATCAGTAAAACAGACTGATGCTGGACCATCCCATGGTTCCATGATATTGGCGTGATACTGATAAAAAGCCCGTCGTTTAGGATCCATGCTGGTGTTTTCTTGCCATGCTTCAGGGATCAGCATCATCAGTGCATGCGGTAAGCTACGACCAGATAGCACTAATAATTCCAGTGCCATATCAAAGTTGGACGAATCTGAACTGCCTTCCTGACAAATAGGCAATAACATATCGAGTTCTTGTTGACTGAATAAGTCTGATTCAAGAATGGCTTCGCGGGCTTTCATCCAATTAAGGTTGCCACGGACGGTGTTAATTTCACCATTATGAGCAATATAACGGAAAGGTTGCGCTAAGCGCCAGCGGGGAAAGGTATTGGTTGAAAAACGTGAATGCACTAATGCTAATGCGGTTACCATCGCTGGATTTTGTAAATCAAGGAAGTACTGTGGTACTTGGGCTGTGGTGAGCTGGCCTTTATACACTAGGGTTTTATATGACAATGAGTTGATGTAGAAATCATCACCAATATTAGATACGCTTTCTAAGCAGACACGGACGGTATAGTTACGTAATACGTAAAGTTTACGTTCTAATACCGCAGGATCTAGATTGGTACCACCGGTAATGAAAACATGTTCAAATTGAGGTTCTGTGCTGAGTGGATCTTCGCCTAGCATTGAGTTATCTACCGGAAGTACTCGGTAGCCAATGACTTCTAGATCGAGACGTTTGGCATTACGCTCAAGAATATCACGACATTGTTGACGTTTATGTTCATCTTTTGGAAATAAAACGACGCCGACACCGTATTGCGCAAAGGTCGGCAGTTTAATGCCTAGCTTAACCGTTTCTTCTAGTAAAAATTCATGGGGTTTTTGTAGTAAGATTCCAGCGCCATCACCACTGCTAGGATCACAACCTTGACCACCTCGGTGCTCCATACGTGCCAGCATATCGAGGGCCTGAGTGACAATCTGGTGAGATTTACGGTTTTTAAGGTGGGCAACAAAGCCGATACCACAGGCATCGTGCTCTAATTCAGGCACATAAAGTCCCTGAGCGTTAAGCTCTTGAGCTGTCATAGATACATCCTTCCAGTTACATCAAGCCATATTCCTAAGGCTTGGTTATCCCTAATTTATTATCACAATCAATGAGCATTGATATGGACTCCTGTCCTGCATCATTGATGGTGTGTTTATGATGACGAAATTATGTCATACACAAACTTAATTCTGTTGTATTACTATTAATTGTCATAAAGCACGTTATTTATGCCTAAAGAGCCATATAAACCACGTAAAAGCAGCGTAATAATAGGGCTTTTTTTGTTTATAAATTGCACACAAGTGTAACCATCCTACAATTTTGATACATTAATTACCAATAAAAATTAACACTTTTGATGCATAAATGAAGCATATGGATATTCGGCGATCGGTCTTAATTAAGTCCTTTGAAAGCGATATCAAATAACGCTAGAGGAAGTGTTTTTTGTTTTAGCACAACCTTCACGATGGTGATTGATGATATGTTGCGGCTCTTTTTCGTATTGGTCTGCGCTGACGTAGATTATTCATTGTTTTAAACGCTAGGTAATACCATGCAATTGCATCAACTCGTCAATACTTTTGGACAAGATCTTCAGCATCGTTATGGTGAAAAAGTTCATAAACTCACCCTCCATGGTGGTTTTAGTTGTCCTAATCGCGACGGTACTATTGGTCGTGGTGGCTGCACATTTTGTAATGTTGCGTCATTTGCTGACGAAAATAATCAGTTCGTGCCGATTAAACAACAATTAACAGCTCGTGCTGGCGAGGTTCGTCGTGCTCAGCGTTATTTAGCTTATTTTCAGGCTTACACTAGTACCTATGCTGAAGTACAAAGTTTAAAAAAGATGTATGAGCAGGCGCTAACATCTGTCGATATTGTTGGCTTATGTGTTGGTACTCGCCCTGATTGCGTGCCTGATGCGGTATTAGAATTACTTGCTGGATATGTAGCACAAGGCTATGAAATTTGGCTTGAATTAGGTTTACAAACCGCTAATGATAAAACCTTGAAACGCATCAATCGCGGTCATGACTTTGCTTGTTATGCTGCTATCACTCAGCGAGCTCGGGCATTAGGAATTAAAGTTTGCACCCATTTAATCGTCGGTTTACCGGGTGATACTAAAGCCGATAATTTGATGACATTAACCAAAGTTGTCGAGATTGGTGTGGATGGGATTAAATTGCATCCATTACATATTGTTGAAGGCAGTAAAATGGGGCAAGCATTTAAGGCTGGTCGATTACAACCTATTAGTCTTGATAATTATACGGATATTGCCAGTGAGATGATCCGCTTAACTCCGCCAGAGGTGGTTTACCATCGTGTCGCTGCAAGTGCGCGTCGACCAACCCTGTTAGCACCGATGTGGTGTGAGAATCGTTGGTTAGCTATGACTGAGATTGGACGTTTACTTGATAAATATGGATCGCAAGGTAGTGCGTTAGGCGTTCCCTTTGTTTATCAATTACCAAACTTACATAAGAATACCTAAATGAAGCCTACGTTAAGTAGGCTTTTTTGTGTGCCGCAATAAAACTTTACAGCTTTCGTTTAGGTACTAGCCACGAGAGCGATTATTATAAACAGTAGTATTCGCCATGGTGGCGAGATTTTTTTTTATTGGTATTCATTGATGAAACAAATCAAAATTTTAGCCCAATTTTATGTCGATCTTTTAGTTAAATTGGGTATTTTCCGTTTTAGCTTATTATTGGCAGTCGCATTAGTCGCGTTAGCTTTAGTGGTACAAATTAGTGTTACCCTTTTATTGCAAGGGTCAATGCGTGATGTTGAAATTATTCGTTCAGTCACGTTTGGTTTATTTATTACGCCTTGGGCGGTGTATTTCTTGTCGGTTGTGGTTGATCAATTAGAAGACTCTCGCCAACGCTTATCTAAGTTAGTCACCAAACTAGAGCAAATGCGTGCCCGTGACATGGAGTTAAATCAGCAGTTACAAGCGAATATCTCGCGTTTAAATTCTGAAATTGAAGAGCGCGAAAAAGCGGAAGAAGCGATGCAAGATTTAGAAAATGAGGTTTATCAGCGTGAGAATGCTCAATTAGCTGTTGCTGAAAAGAGTGCGTTATTAAAATCGTTTTTAGATGCATCACCCGATTTAATTTACTATCGCAATGAGAGTAATCAGTTTTCAGGTTGTAACCTTGCGATGGCTGAATTAGTTGGTAAAAGTGAAAAAGAATTAGTTGGGTTAACACCATGGGATGTTTATCCTGCAGAGGTTGCCAAGCGGATTATCAAAACTGACCAAGAATTGTTTGATGATAATACAGCGATGACTGATGAGCAGTGGCTTGATTATCCAAATGGAAAAAAAGCATTATTTGAATTGCGTAAAGTGCCACTTTATAACCGTAATGGTAAACGTTTAGGGTTAATGGGCTTTGGACGCGATATTACGGAACGTAAGAAATATGAAGATGCGCTAGAAAAAGCCAGTAGTGATAAAACCGCATTTATTTCGACTATTAGCCATGAATTACGGACACCATTAAATGGTATTGTTGGCTTGAGTCGAATGTTATTAGAAACAGAGCTCACTGATGAGCAACGTGGTTATCTACGAACTGTTCATGTTAGTGCGATTACGTTAGGTAATATTTTTAATGATATTATTGACTTAGATAAATCAGATCGTCGTCGTTTAGAGTTACTTCCTCAGCCTTTAGATTTACATGAATTTATTGATGATATTGGTAATATCTCACAATTGATGGCTGAGCAAAAAGGCTTGCGGTTTGATTTAGAGTGCCTGACAGAGTTACCGAAAAATATTGAAGTCGATAGTACTCGTCTGCGCCAAGTGTTATGGAATTTGATCGGCAATGCGACCAAATTTACCAAACAAGGCGGAGTGGTGTTATCTGTTAGTAGTGAAATCCATGACCACGATGCAGATATTATTTTTGAAGTTGAAGATAGTGGTATCGGCATTCCTAAAGCTGAAATAGAGAATATTTTTGCAATGTATTATCAAGTCCAACAAGGTAATGATAATTTACATGCTGTAGGAACAGGAATTGGTTTGGCGGTTTCACAACAATTAATTCAATTGATGGGTGGGAATATTACTGTCGACTCTGAAGTTGGCGAAGGGAGTACTTTTACGGTTAAAATTCGTGTGCCGCTAGTCGAAGGTATTATTGCCGACGACGAAATAGTGACGGTGGTGAAACCTGAGCTTACTGGTTTAAGTATTTTCATGGTAGAAGATATTGAACTTAATATTGTCGTCGCCAAATCATTACTTGAGCGTTTAGGGCATGAAGTTACGGTGGCAATGCGTGGTGATCAAGCGTTAGCCATGTTTAAACCTGAAGATTATGATTTAGTGTTATTGGATATTCAGCTACCAGATATGACAGGGTTTGATATTGCTCAGCAGTTACGTCAACAGTATCAAGATCTACCTGCTTTAGTCGCACTAACTGCAAATGTGGTTAACGATAAAACAGAGTATTTTGATAAAGGTATGGATGAAGTATTGAATAAACCGTTGACGGTTGCAGCGATTACCAGTGTTATCGATAATCTTGTTTTAAGCTGCAGTCATGAACTACAACAGCCGGACTTGGTTGATATTGATAATCTTGAGATAGCGAATGGTAATGTTATTGATACGTTATTAGATTTAGAGATGCTGACATCATATGTTGAGATTGTCGGGACAGAACCGGTATATACCAGCATTGAGATGTTTGAGAAGATGATGCCTGATTATCTGGCTATTTTAGACTCGAATATGACAGCGAAGGATCAAGATGGAATTAAGTTTGAAGCTCATAAAATAAAAGGTGCTGCCGGATCTATTGGTCTTAAACATATTCAGCAAATTGCCCAAAAAGCCCAATCACCAGAATTACCTGCGTGGTGGGAAAATATTAATGATTGGGTTGATGAAATTAAATATAGCTACCAAAATGATATTAATGTGCTCAAAACGTGGCTGAAGCAACAATAAAGCGTAATAAAAAGGCGACCATCATGGTCGCCTTTTTAGTTCACTGTTTGATTGGAGAAGAAATTACTCTTCGCCTAAGTCACCACAAAAGCGATAACCTTCACCGTGAATAGTTGCGATGATCTCTGGAGTATCTGCAACTGATTCAAAATGCTTACGGATGCGACGGATAGTTACATCAACTGTACGATCATGTGGCTTAAGTTCACGGCCAGTCATTTTCTTTAGTAAATCAGCACGAGTTTGAATCTTACCTGGGTTCTCACAGAAGTGCAGTAACGCACGGAATTCAGAACGTGGTAGTTTGAATTGTTCGCCACTTGGGCTTACTAAAGAACGGCTATTGATTTCTAACGACCAACCATTGAACTCGTAACGCTCAACCAATTTCTTATCTTCAGTTGGAAGACCTTGGTTCATCGCGCGAGTTAATAGATTACGTGCGCGAATAGTTAATTCACGAGGATTGAATGGTTTCGTGATGTAGTCATCAGCACCAATTTCAAGACCTAAAATCTTATCAACTTCGTTATCACGACCAGTTAAGAACATCAGTGCCATATCACCTTGTTCACGAAGTTCGCGAGCAAGTAGTAGGCCGTTTTTACCTGGAAGGTTAATATCCATGATAACTAGATGCACAGGGTTTTCAGAAAGCATCTGGTGCATTTCTGCGCCATCATTTGCTTCGAATACTGTATAACCCTCTGCTTCAAAAATACTTTTCAGGGTGTTACGTGTTACGTGCTCGTCTTCTACAATCAGAATGTGAGGGGTTTGCATTTTGGCAGTACCTAATATCAGAAACTAAATCTGGTTAACCACAGAATAGTTAAATTCTATAAAAAAAATTCACATATAGGCAAAATGTTTGAAATAAACACTTTATTATTACAACCTACGTGGTACACCATCCTTTCATTCAACATCCTATTGGTGTTGAAATCCCCCATAAAACTTGGGGTGCTGGCTACAATCTCCCTGATAATGCGACAATTGTATTCACTTAACAGCTCGCTAACAATGTGGTGAGCTTATTTGATGCCGATTATTTATATATTTGTTGATTTATATCAAACAGTGAGAAGAATAATTGTTATGTTTCCGAGTTTAGTTAACTTTTATATCTGGGTAGATAAAAAGTGTCATGATAGTAATCATAATATACAAAACTCAATACCATTGACTAATATTTAAGCTTAATGATAATAAAAAACACAACATATAGTTCATCTTTATCTAAAGATTGTAACAGTATCAGTTAGGGTTGGCACTCATTAAGGATGATGTATTTGAGTAAAAAAGATTTCATAAATCAATATTGTGATTATTGTTAAGAAATACGGTCAATTCTGTCTGTTTTTGTTTGTTTTATCGTGATAGGGAAAGGCTAATGAAGGATTTATTACCAGATTTATGTGATAACTATGCACAAGATATTCGTTTTTTACCGTTAACTTTATTTAATTATGGTCATAATGCCCCATTTTGGGGGCAAATCGTAACATTACGCTGTTTTGAAGATAACAGTTTAGTACGCAATATATTATCAACTGCAGGCGATGGTAAAGTACTGTTTATTGACGGTCATGGTAGCTGTCGACGCGCCTTATTAGGCGATCAACTGGCTTTATTAGCGGTAAGAAATAATTGGCAGGGTATTATCGTTAACGGTGCTATTCGAGATGTAGCAACATTGGCACAATTACCATTAGGTATAAAAGCATTGGCTGCGTGTCCGATTAAAACCGATAAACGTCAAATGGGAGAAAAGAATGTGGTGTTAAATATTGCAGAAACCCTTGTTTATCCAAATGATTATATTTATGCGGATTTAAATGGGGTTATTTTATCTAGTACAGCATTAGATTTTAGCGTATTAAAAACTGAATCCTAAACCAAGTTCAATGATTTGTTCTAGTTCTGCGTAGTCGACAGTGGCGCGTACATTTACTTTTTGTGATACATCATATTGACTACTGAACTCTAGCCCTAGCGTGGTGTGACTATTCATAGTTTCTGAAGTAATGGCACTATTAATACTGACTCGTGGTGATACTGCATATTTGACCCCAGAGGTTAAGCCATTTGATGCTGATTGAGTGTCGGTACCGCTTGTCAGATGGGTGCTGACATAAAGTTGCGTATTATCAGTGACAGAGTAAGCGTAACCACTGTCTATTTGCCACACATCAAAACTTTGTTGTTGCCGTGACTGCGATGATAAAAACCATCCCGATGTTAATTTCTTGCCACCATTATAAGTAAGATTTGTCTCAATGCTTGCCGCTGCTTGTGTCATTGTTGGTGCGATTAAAAAAGTAAGCAATCCTACAATACTTAAATAATATTTGATCATACTTACTCCCTATTATGTCGATATCATTCTAAATAGTAGGCCATATTGCGTAGTTAGTAAGTGTTATAAATGATAAATATTAACCTGATTGCATATTTGGTGATCATTACTGCAATTTAATACTAACCTTACAATATATTGCAAGCTTCGATACGCTTATTTTTTATTAGTATTATGATGTAATCGGTACCTAGATTGATAAGGAAAAACATCTGGGTACAGTTCTTGGCTAATATTGTTTTGTAAATGCTGCCAATAGTTGGCCTCAAACAGATCTTGATGTAGTTCATTAAATAATATTCTTACCTTGGGATTAATCAGTAAAAATGTACGAAACTCTTCCGGAAAAACATCATTAACCCCAACGCTATACCAAGGTTCTGCCGCCATTTCATCTTCAGGATAACGTGCAGCGGGGATGGTACGAAAATTCATTTCACTCATATAGCTAATTTCATCATAATCATAAAATACTACCCGTTTGTGGCGTGTAACCCCAAAGTTCTTAAATAGCATGTCTCCTGGAAATATATTGGCAGCAGCTAATTGTTTAATGGCGTTACCATATTCGTTAACCGCGTGGCGTAAGTCAGTGTCGGTGGCTGTCTCAATATAAATATTTAACGGAATCATCCGTCGTTCCATATATAAATGTTCAATAATCACCTGATCGGCGGTAACAGTGACAATTGATGGGGCAATCGTGAGTAGTTCACTAATGAGTTCATCGCTAAAGCGCTGCCGTGGAAAACTGAAGTGGCGGTATTCTTGGGTATCAGCCATTCTACCGACCCGATCATGTTCTTTTACCAGTTGATATTTTTGTTTAACCGTTTGGTGACTGATATCTTTTTGAGGGGCGAATTTATCTTTAATAATTTTAAAAACAAAATCATATGAAGGTAATGTAAATACTGACATCACCATTCCTTTGATGCCTGGAGCAATAATGAATTTATCGTCTGAGTGTTCTAAATGATCTAAAAACTGACGATAAAATTCTGTTTTACCGTGTTTTTGGCAACCGATAGCAGTATAGAGTTCGGCAAAATTTTTATTTGGTAACAGTTGTGCTAAAAATCGCACTAAGGCTGCTGGTGCTGGGCTATAAACCATAAAATAAGAGCGGGCAAATCCAAAAATAACACTGACGTCATTGACGTTACAGATACCCGCATCCAGTAATAGTTGGCCGTTATGATTGAGGATTGGTAGCACTAAAGGTAAGGATCTACCATTTGAAAAGGTAAGTTTCCCGACCAGATAAGCGGCTTTGTTACGATAAAAAGGTTCGCGAATTTGTTCTAAGGTCAGTTGTTGATCAAGATTATCACCGAGCTCAGTCTGTAAATGAGCTACTAATAATTCCACATCCCGTTTTTTATCATTCCAATCTAATGTAAACGGTTGATCATCAAGCATTCTTTCTATCATTGCTGCAATGGTCGTTTGCACTCGATAATGGCGAGTTAATGTACTGGGGTAGGTTGGAATACGGTGCTGTTGTGAGCTGTGAACAAAGATATTATCGCGGTTAATATTACGGTGTTTGAAAATACGGCAATACACTGAGTTAAAAAAACTTTCTGCTATATCATAGCGCGGGTAATCAACCAATAAATTTTGATAAGCATGTTTTACTGCGGTGAGGCAGATCTGATTAGCATAATGGCCACCGAGCATAATTTGAATTTGATTGGTGACTAATTCAACATGATGATCGTAAAAACTTATTCGCGTTTTTAATGCTTGGTGAACCAGAGCCCATTGTTGATGTTCAAATCGTTGCTGTGCTTCGGCTGTTACGTCAAGAAAGCGGCCAAACATGGCATCAGAGCCTTGTAAAATAGTATGTGCTATCAGTGACTCCATCGCTGCACTCATCGGTTTGTCCTTATGATGATAATTTTATCCCTGCTATTTATTACTATGCAATGCTCTCTAGAGGACTGCAAATATTATTGTTGTTTTTTTAAGCGCCAAAGTGAGTAATGTTGCATATCAACGAAAGGTATCCATTGTGTGATAATTGTAAAAACTTTATTGACTCTATATTGCTATTCATGTAATCGTAAGGTAACAGCATGTGAGAGAGTAATTGCAACAATGGCAAATATATCCCGTATCACTATCACCACAACCATGATTATTACCATTAACATTACCGGTGTTGGTGCGGGCTGATATGCATAAGAATTACAACAAGCCCGCAACTCATAAAGAGCTGCGGGCTTTTTTTTCAATTTAAATTCATTAGTGTTGAGTAATATTTGCTTACGGCAAGTAGTTCAGGATAGTCACTCGGGAGTAGGGAATGCGAGTATTTAAATTTGGCGGTTCGTCATTAGCAGATGCAGAACGATTTTTAAGAGCAGCAGATATTATTGCCAGTAATGCTAAGCAGGGTGATGTCGCCGTGGTGTTATCAGCACCCGGTAAAGTCACGAATAATTTGGTAGAAGTGATCGATAATGCAGTAGCAACAGGCATTGCTACTCAACAAATAGCGACATTAGAGACGGTATTTAATGATCTCTTTACTGGTCTTAAAACGCTTGAACCCCTTTTTGATCAGCAATCATTAACGACTAAGCTAGCGTCAACCATTGAGCAGTTACAACAATATGTACATGGGATCCGATTATTAGGATTATGTCCTGATAATGTCTATGCCAAGATAATCAGTAAAGGTGAGCGTTTATCGATTGTGGCGATGCAATCGTTATTAGAAGCTAAAGGTCAAGCGGCAAGCTTGATTGACCCTGTACAATATTTGTATGCAGAGGGTGATTACCTAGAAGCACATGTCGATATTGAAATTTCAACACAAAACTTTCTTAATAACCCTTTACCGGTGGGACATGTTTGCATCATGCCGGGTTTTACTGCCGGTAATCGTCAAGGCGAGTTAGTGACTTTAGGCCGCAATGGCTCTGATTATTCAGCAGCAGTATTAGCGGCTTGTTTACGCGCTGATTGTTGTGAAATTTGGACTGATGTTGACGGCGTTTATAGTTGTGATCCGCGTTTAGTTCCCGATGCCCGCTTACTCAAATCATTAAGCTATCAAGAAGCGATGGAGCTTTCTTATTTTGGTGCTTCGGTATTGCATCCAAAAACGATTGCACCCATTGCTCAATTTCACATTCCTTGCTTAATTAAAAATAGCTTTAATCCTCAAGGTGCTGGCACCTTAATTGGTCAAGATACCGGCGAAGATCAGCTTGATATTAAAGGTATTACTACCTTAAAAGATCTGACCATGGTCAATGTTTCAGGCCCTGGAATGAAAGGTATGGTAGGCATGGCGGCACGCGTGTTTGGTGCAATGTCTACCGCGGGTGTATCTGTGGTATTGATCACTCAATCATCATCGGAGTACAGCATTAGTTTCTGTATTGAAACTGTCGATAAAGTCGCAGCAGAAGCAGCGTTAATTGCTAGTTTTGAATTGGAATTAAAAGAAGGCTTACTTGAGCCCGTTGAGTTTAGTAATGATTTATCGATTGTGACCTTAGTCGGTGACGGTATGCGAACTTCACACGGAGTGGCATCACGTTTCTTCACTGCTTTAGCTGAGGTTGATGTCAATATTGTAGCTATTGCACAAGGTTCTTCTGAGCGTGCGATTTCAGCTGTTATTCCACAAAATAAAGTCTCAGAAGCGGTTAAAGCCTGTCATGAAAATTTATTTAATAGTCAGCATACATTAGATGTATTTGTCGTTGGTGTCGGTGGTGTTGGTGGTGAGTTGATTGATCAAATTCATCGTCAACAACAAAAACTTGCCCAAAAAGGGATTGTGATTCGTGTCTGTGGAATGGCGAACAGCAAAGGGCTATTACTTGAAAGTAATGGTTTTGCACTTGATAGCTGGCGCGATCTGATGGGGGCGGTGAGTGAGCCGCTGCAATTACAACGTATGGTTGAATTAGTACGGCATAATCATATTATTAATCCTGTTATTATTGATTGTACCTCTGATCAAGCCATCGCTGAGCAATATACTGATTACTTAGCAGCTGGTTTCCATGTTATTACCCCCAATAAGAAAGCCAATACTGCCAGCATGGCGTATTACCAACAATTGCGCCAAGCTGCGCGGGTTGGTCACCGTAAATTCATGTATGACACCACCGTTGGTGCTGGTCTACCTGTTATTGAAAATCTTCAAAACTTACTCGCCGCTGGTGATGAGTTAGTGCGTTTCTCTGGTATTTTATCGGGATCTCTTTCTTATATTTTCGGTAAGTTAGATGACGGTATGAGTTTCAGTGAAGCGACCACTGTTGCACGTAATAATGGCTTTACTGAACCTGACGCGCGCGATGATCTTTCTGGTATGGATGTCGCACGTAAATTGCTGATTTTAGCTCGTGAAGCCGGTTTAGAATTAGAACTTGAAGATGTGGTGGTAGAACAAGCATTACCACCTGGTTTTGATGCATCGGGTTCAGTCGATGAGTTTATGGCGCGGTTGCCACAAGCTGATGCATATTTCGCTGACTTAGCTGCTGCAGCCACAAAAGAAGGCAAAGTATTACGCTATGTTGGTGAAATTGATAATGGTAGTTGCAATGTCAAAATTGTGGCTGTTAACCCTGATGATCCAATGTTTAAAATTAAAGACGGTGAAAATGCACTGGCTTTCTATAGCCGTTATTATCAGCCAATTCCATTAGTGTTACGTGGCTATGGTGCAGGTACAGAAGTGACAGCTGCTGGTGTGTTTGCTGATCTGATGCGTACATTAGGTTGGAAGCGAGGTATATAACATGAGTGTTGTTGTTTATGCTCCAGCTTCAATTGGTAATGTGAGTGTTGGCTTTGATGTTCTAGGCGCTGCGGTTTCTCCTATTGATGGATCCTTATTGGGCGATCGAGTAGAAGTTGCCGCAGGTACAGCAGCATTTAGTTTGCAATGCGTAGGTGCGTTTGTTGATAAGTTGCCACAACAAACGGAAGAAAATATTGTTTACCGTTGTTGGCAAGTCTTTGCGCGTGAACTTGACCGTAAAGGTATTACATTACTGCCAGTTGCCGTTACGTTGGAAAAAAACATGCCGATTGGTTCAGGTTTAGGTTCCAGTGCTTGTTCTATTGTGGCTGCACTCGATGCTTTGAATCAATACCATCAACAGCCGTTAACCAGTAATGAATTGCTGACCTTAATGGGAGAGATGGAAGGCGAAGTCTCAGGTAGTGTGCATTACGATAATGTTGCCCCTTGTTTTTTAGGTGGGTTGCAATTTATGGTGCAAGAAATGGATATTATTAGCCAATCAGTGCCGTGTTTTGATGATTGGTATTGGGTGATGGCTTATCCGGGAATTAAAGTCCCAACCGCAGAAGCGCGAGCTATTTTACCGGCTCAATATCGTCGCCAAGATGTGATTGCCCATGGGCGTTATCTGGGTGGATTTATTCATGCTTGTTATTCTCAGCAGCCATTACTGGCAGCTAAAATGATTCAGGATGTTGTCGCTGAACCTTATCGTGAGAAATTATTACCTAAATTTAATCAAGCGCGAAAATATGCTTTAGAAGCAGGGGCTATTGCAAGTGGTATTTCTGGCTCGGGGCCAACGATGTTTAGCATCTGTACCAATCTTGAAGTTGCACAACGGTTAGCAAAATGGCTAACGGTTAATTATGTCCAAAATGATCAAGGTTTTGTTCATGTTTGTCAGCTCGATAAACAAGGTGCAAAAGTCACAGGGAGTGAGTTATAACCATGAAGTTGTATAATCTTAAAGAACACCAACAACAAGTCTCATTTGGTCAAGCAGTACGCCAAGGTCTAGGTCGTCAGCAAGGGTTGTTTTTTCCCGCACAATTACCACAACTGGGTGATATTGATGCGTTACTTGAGATGGATTTTGTTAGCCGTAGTAGCAAGATTCTATCAGCATTTATTGGTGAAGAGCTTAGCGATGAAACTGTGACTCAAATGGTTGATAGCGCATTTCAGTTTCCAGCACCGATTAAATCGGTAAAACCTGGCGTATATGCGTTGGAACTTTTTCATGGGCCGACATTAGCCTTTAAAGATTTTGGTGGCCGTTTTATGGCGCAATCTTTAGCCGCGGTAACTGATAATGACGGTAAAATTACTATTTTAACGGCAACTTCTGGTGATACAGGCGCCGCTGTCGCCCATGCTTTTTATGGTATGGACAATATTCAAGTCGTGATTTTGTACCCCAAAGGTAAAATTAGTCCATTACAAGAAAAGTTATTTTGTACATTAGGCAAAAATATTACCACCGTGGCGGTTAATGGCACTTTTGATGATTGTCAGGCATTAGTTAAGCAAGCATTTGATGATGCTGAATTACGAGAAGATATTGGCTTAAATTCAGCAAACTCAATTAATATTAGTCGTTTAATGGCGCAAATCTGTTATTACTTTGAAGCGTTTTCTCAACTATCAAAAGCTGAGCGTGAGCAATTAGTGATTTCAGTACCAAGTGGTAATTTTGGTAATTTAACCGCGGGATTATTGGCTAAGTCATTAGGTTTACCTGTTAAACGTTTTATTGCAGCAACTAATGTTAATGATACTGTTCCGCGTTATCTGAAAACCGGTGAGTGGACACCTAAGGCTACTGTTGCCACTATTTCAAATGCGATGGATGTTAGCCAACCTAATAACTGGCCACGTATTGAAGAATTATGCCAGCTGAAAGGCTGGGGACTAAACGAATTGGGCTATGGGGCTGTTGATGACCAGCAAACGGCGGTAACATTAAAGCAAATGTATGCTGATGGTTATTTGTGTGAGCCGCACGGTGCAATTGCCTACAATGTACTCGAGCAACAATTAGTCGCTGGTGAGACAGGGCTGTTCTTGTGTACCGCGCATCCTGCGAAGTTTAAAGATGTGGTTGATGATATTTTAGCGACTGATATTGCGTTACCAGCACCACTCGCTAAGCACAATGCGATGCCGTTATTGTCATTAGAGTCCAATAATGATTTTGCGACGATTAAGGATATTTTATATTCGGTGCAACCGACTAAATAAGGTGTCGTCATAGCATTAATGACAAAAAAGGAGCCATAGGCTCCTTTTTTTATTACAGCATCTTGCTCAAATCAAGACACTTACACTGCGCCAAAAATTATAGGCTGCTAGTGAAAGTACGAGCGATAACGTCTTGCTGTTGTTCTGTTGTTAGTGAGTTGAAACGAACAGCGTAACCTGATACACGGATTGTTAGCTGTGGGTATTTCTCTGGGTGTGCAGCAGCATCTAGTAGCGTTTCACGCTTAAGAACGTTAACGTTTAGGTGTTGACCACCTTCAATTTTAGCTGGTGCTTCGATAGCTAGTTCACGGTACTCAATGTCACCAAGATCTGCTTGTGCGATAATTTGGTCAGCGTCGTAGCTGCCAGGTGCACAAACACAACGCGCTTCATTAGACTCGCTATCTAGGATCCAGATTGAGTTTAGTAGATCATCGTTTGCTGCTTTAGTAATTTGAATACCAGTAATCATAACTTTTCTCCAAGAAAATTGTTGTTAATTTATTCGTTTTTGTATTGAGCTACCTATTATATAACCTTCAATGCACTTTTGTGTATTGATGTAGATCAAGTTACTACAAAAAACCTTAAATATAATAAGGCTGTTTTATTGAGCTAGGTCAATCTAACTGCATTTGACGGGGGAATCAACTAAAAATATAAAATTTAAAATTTAAGTTGAATGTTATTTTGTTGTAAAATAACAACATTTTATAGTACCTATATATACCTATAGTGAATATTTTGTCACTATGGGTGAGTTTTTATGTTAAATTATGCGAGTAATATTAGTGTTGCTAATGTGTTGCTTGGTAGTTATTTTTGAGGGTGATTATGAAATTAATTGGTGCACACGTGTCAGCGGCAGGCGGCGTGTTCAATGCCCCTGTCAATGCTAAGGCTATTGGTGCAACTGCATTCGCATTGTTCACAAAGAATCAACGCCAATGGCAAGCAAAGCCATTAGATGCTGATACCATTACGGCATTTAAGAGTCGTTGTCAGCAGCTAGGTTTTGATGCGAGTGCTATTTTGCCACATGATTCTTATTTAATTAATTTAGGTGCGCCGGAAACGGAAAAATTAGAAAAATCACGGTTAGCTTTTATTGATGAGATGCAGCGTTGTCAGCAATTAGGATTACACTTATTAAATTTTCATCCCGGTAGCCACTTAAAGCAAATTTCAGAATCCGCGTGTTTAAAACTGATTGCCGAATCAATTAATTTAGCGCATCAGCAAGTTGATGATGTCGTTGCAGTGATCGAGAATACTGCCGGTCAAGGATCTAACTTAGGTTGGCGTTTTGAGCATTTGGCTGAAATTATTGCGCAAGTTGACGATAAATCACGTATTGGTGTTTGTATTGATACTTGCCATGCTTTTGCTGCTGGATATGATTTACGTACGATGGAAGCGACAGAATCTAGCTTTGCTGAATTTGATCAGATCGTTGGAATGCAGTACTTGCGGGCGATGCACTTAAATGATTCTAAAGGTGGCTTAGGTAGCCATTTAGATCGCCATCATAGCTTGGGAGAAGGGGCGATTGGTTGGGATTGTTTTCGGTTTTTAATGCAAGATCATCGCTTTGATAATATCCCCTTGATATTAGAAACCATTAATCCCGATATTTGGCAGCATGAAATAGCAACGTTACGCAGTTTTACACCAGAGGAACAATAAATGACAGCAAGCTGGCAAGCCTTTATCGAACAGCAACAGCAACTACCGTATTTTGATGCGATAGAGCAAGCCGTTGTCGCTGCTCGCGCAGCAGGTAAAACCGTTTTTCCTCCTCAAAAAGATGTATTTAATGCATTTACAAGCACGCCATTAACGGCGACGAAAGTGGTGATCTTAGGCCAAGATCCTTATCATGGCCCTAAGCAAGCTCATGGGCTTAGTTTTTCTGTATTACCCGGCGTAAAAACACCACCATCTTTGGCTAATATGTATAAAGAATTGGCTACTGATATCAACGGATTTACTATTCCTGATCATGGTTATTTACAGCCATGGGCGGAGCAAGGGGTACTCTTACTTAATACCGTATTAACGGTTGAACAAGGTAATGCTCATTCTCACGCTAAGATTGGTTGGGAAACCTTTACCGATCGCGCTATTGAATACATTAATGATAATACTGAAGGGGTGATTTTCTTACTTTGGGGGGCACATGCTCAGAAAAAAGGTAAAAAAATAGATCTTGAACGGCATCATGTATTAACGTCTGTACATCCATCACCATTGTCTGCTTATCGTGGTTTCTTTGGATGCAAGCATTTTTCTGAGGTCAATGCTTTATTGACTGCAATGAATAAATCGCCGATTGATTGGCAATTATAATTTCTGTTATCAATATCTAATGAAGGTATAAAATGGCCAGCAAAAATGCTGGCCGTTTTTTAGTATTTTTTAAAAATCAAAGTCATTACTATTGAAACTACCACACATATCCATATCTTGTAGTTCTCGACGTAGTCTTTGACGATCTTTTAACGCCTCAATTTCACGCCACTTTCTTTTTTCAGGTTTTGCGCGAGAGCGGCGAGAAACAGTATCCGTTGTCATCATGTCGTCGAATGCAAAGCTATCCATAAAGCACCTATTCCTACTTTTCGCTTGATGTAAGCGAGCTGATTATTTAATACCATAGAATGCTTCATAATAAAATTGAACTGTTTCTCATTTGTTACTAAAAGATGAAATATTTATGTGGATAACATCACAACTGGTGATGAATTGATGAAAAATAAGCCATTTTTAGTGTTAAATAGTGATTTTGTCGTTTTGTTCGTACTATTTTGTTAACAGCCTTTAAATAATAGAAAAATTATCAATTATTAAAGGGGTACAATCAGTCATTATTTGTGATTGTAGATTATGTAACACATTGTAAAGATGCTGAGAATTACATAATTGTTCTTTTCAGAAAGGTTTTATACTTCGTTGCCGAAGTTATACGCTGATTTTTATATAATTTATGATGAATACCTATAGCGTATTGTCGGTATGAGCGTAGACGTTCTTTTTATTTTGCTAATTACTTGCTAGTAGGGGCTTTATATCATTATTTATCGATCTGTGAAGGTACTAATGTGACCAGTCAAATTAATTTTATTAACGATTTGTTGTGGGGATCGATATTGATATATTTGCTGATTGGTATTGGCATTTATTTTACCTATCGCCTCAATTTTATTCAGTTTCGTCATTTTAGACATATGTTTTCGGTTATGAAGAATAGCCGTAAATCAGATCCATCTGGTATTTCATCTTTTCAGGCACTATGTACTAGTCTTGCCGCCAGAGTGGGTACCGGTAATATGGCTGGGGTCGCTGTAGCATTAACGCTTGGTGGTCCTGGTGCTATTTTTTGGATGTGGCTGATTGCCATGTTGGGTATGGCAACCGCTTTTGCAGAAAGCGCACTAGCGCAATTGTATAAAACCCGTGATGATGATGGTAATTATCGTGGTGGCCCCGCTTATTATATGGAGCGCGGTTTAGGTATGCGCTGGATGGGAGTGATGTTTTCTATCTTCCTGATCATTGCATTTGGGTTAGTCTTTAATGCAGTACAAGCAAATTCTATTACTCAAGCGACCCATGTCGCTTTTGGGTGGCAACCTCTGTATGTTGGGTTTGGATTAGTGCTGTTAACGGGCGTCATTATTTTTGGTGGTATGCGAACGATTGCGCGTACGGCAGAAATATTGGTACCTACGATGGCATTATGTTATCTCGCATTAGCATTATTTATTATGCTGAGCAATATTGAACAGTTACCACATATTTTAATGCTTATTTTCCGCAGTGCATTTGGCTTTGAAGAAGCGGCATCAGGCGCGTTAGGTTATACCATTGCTCAAGGAATGATTAATGGCTTAAAGCGTGGTTTGTTTTCTAATGAAGCCGGTATGGGATCTGCACCTAATGCAGCGGCATCAGCAACGCCTTATCCACCCCATCCTGCTTCACAAGGTTATGTACAAATGCTGGGGGTGTTTATGGACACCATTGTTATTTGTTCTGCGACCGTCGCGATTATTTTAATGTCTGGCGAATATGAGCCACACAGTAATATTACTGGGATTGAATTAACTCAAAAAGCATTAAGTTCACAAGTTGGTGATTGGGGAGCAATTTTTATAGCGGTTGCTATTTTCTTCTTTTCATTTACTTCGTTAGTAGCCAATTACTCTTATGCTGAAACGAATCTAATATTTCTCGAGCATAACCATAAAGTTGGACTAAATGTGTTTCGAATGGTGGTGCTATGCATGGTGATGTTTGGTGCGATGGCAGATTTACCGACGGTGTGGGCAATGGCCGATATTTCGATGGGCATGATGGCAATGATTAATTTATCCGCGATAGTCTTGCTTTCGGGGACTGTGGTTAAGTTGGCACTCGATTATAATCAGCAGTTAGCATTAGGGAAGGTACCGACATTTAATAGTCAAGATTATCCTGAATTACATGCTCAACTTGAAGACGGAATTTGGGATCAATCATCAACGACATCTAGATGACGTTGTTGTCATCATACCTATTAATAAAATAGAAATAATCACGGTGGTTGTACGTGGTTTTTTTTAGCGATAGTGGTAGTCTAAAACCGTCAGACTTTAAAGGAAAAAGCCTTATGTTAATCGTGGTATCACCAGCAAAAACGTTAGATTATACATCGCCATTAGCGACAACAACGTTTACTTTACCTGAGCTTACACAGCATTCTGCAGAATTGATTGATGTCTGTCGTGAGCTTACACCAATGGATATTGCGAGCTTAATGAAGGTCAGTGATAAAATTGCCGGATTAAATGCAGCTCGGTTTGCCGAGTGGCAGCCAGAATTTACAGTTGATAATGCTCGTCAGGCAATTTTGGCATTTAAAGGTGATGTTTATACTGGTTTAGCGGCTGAGACCATGACTGAAGCTCAGTTTGCTTATACGCAGCAACATTTACGGATGCTGTCTGGGTTATATGGCGTATTACGTCCACTTGATCTGATGCAACCTTACCGGTTAGAAATGGGGACGCGATTAGCCAACCCTAGAGGGAGCAATTTGTATCAATTTTGGGGGGATATCGTTACCGATAAGCTCAATGCGGCGGTTGCTGAGCAAGGCGATGATATTGTGGTCAACTTAGCATCAAATGAATATTTTAAAGCGGTTAAGCCCAAGCAACTGCAAGCTCAATTAATTACCCCTATTTTTAAAGATTGTAAAAATGGAACTTATAAAGTTATTAGCTTCTACGCCAAAAGAGCACGTGGAATGATGGCGCGTTATATTCTCGATAACCAATTAACGACGATTGCTCAATTACAGCAGTTTGATAGTGCTGGCTATTATTTTGTTGCTGCAGAATCAACAGCGACAGAATTAGTGTTTAAACGCGAACAGCAATAATTAACCAATAATAATTTTTATTCTAAAAAAAAGGCCAACGTATCAACGTTGGCCTTGTTGTTTATCTATATTTTAAAAGAAAATACTATGACTTAGCTTGGCTTTTTTTAGCCGCTTGTTTGATTTTCTTTTTCGCTTTCGCGTCTTTTACTTTCTTATCAACTTTTTTCTTTTTCTTTGCAGTACTAGGCTTCTTAGTCTGTGGACGAAGACCATGAATAAAGCGCTCTTGCACTTCTTCTTTCATGTAACGGCTAATACGTTCGATCATGCCTTGGTCATGCGCTTCAACTAATGCGATCGCTGTCCCTTTCTTACCAGCACGAGCAGTACGACCAATACGGTGCACATAAACTTCAGCTGTACGTGGTAGGTCAAAGTTAATAACATGACTTACATCGGGTAAATCAATACCGCGTGCCGCAACGTCTGTGGCAATTAATACGTTTACCACACCATCACGAAAACGGTTGATCATATTAGTACGTGCAGCCTGTGCCATTTCACCTTGAATCCAGTTACAAGGGATGCCCATTGCGTCTAATTGGCCGCGAAGGGTACCTAGGCGCTCACGTGTTTTTACAAAGATAATTGTGCGTTCAGCTTGATCTTTAATGATGTTTTCTAGCAGAGCAAGCTTGTGATTCATGTTGTCACAACGAAGGTACATCTGTTGAATCTTTTTACGTTCTCGACGAGATGGATCAGCGTTAACTTCAAGTGGTTCATTCAGAATGGTTTCTGAGAACTCACGTACGCCTTTGCCTTCTAAGGTTGCAGAGAATAATAAACTCTGACGACGCCAGCGACATTCATGGTTGATGCGCTCAACGATTTTACCAAAGCCCATATCCAACATACGGTCTGCTTCGTCAAGAATAAGACATTCAATTGCACGGCAATCAAATTTCTCAGACTCAATGTATTCCATTAAACGACCTGGTGTTGCAACGACGATATCTTGCGTTTTGCCAAGTAGCTCAGCGTGTTCATCGTAAGAGATACCACCAGTAATGGTAAATACTTTTAAGTTAGTGTACTTAGAAAGTGCACGCGCATGCTCAGCAACTTGAATTGCTAATTCACGGGTAGGGGTTAAGATTAGTACACGTGCAGGCCCTGGCTTTTTGCGTGGGAAATCTTGCAAGTGTTGAATCATTGGCAGTAAAAACGCGGCTGTTTTTCCGGTCCCTGTTGGTGCAGAAGCCATGACATCTTTACCGTCAAGGGCGTGAGGGATAGCCTGCGCTTGAACTACGGTTGGGCGGCTATAGCCGATCTCGTCAATCGCTCGTAATAGCTCGCTATCTAACTCTAATTCGGAAAAGTCTTTCACCAGTTATCTCTCCCAAGACAAATGCTAAATATGCTCTCGTCACTGTGCTGTTTAGGCGTAACCAGACCATGGGTATTTATATTAAGGGGCGGCATTATAGCCACTCTTAGCGTAAGTAACACCGATTAAAACATAAAAACTTCAGTTAATGATCAATATTCATTGTTACTTGGCTTTGTTTTATGCTGCTACAGATTACATTTTTAAGTAAAAATCTTTAGTAAGTGCAATAAAATCAGTGGAATAACTATTGCCAGTATGAATGCAAAGTTGTTGTTGTTCAGTAACAGAACAATTTTTAGTTAATTGGATCAATGTGCGCATTATAGGTTTATGTTCAGTCGTACGAACATCACAACGGCGATGACAGTATAACCCGTAAGCTTGTGCTTGAGTAATTAGTTGCAGGCCTTCGTAAGTCGGTAAGATGATGTTAGCACTTCCATCTGCGGTTAATAAATGACTGATAGTCGCGAGCAATTGTTGGTGACTAAAAGTATCTGTATGGCGTGCGGTGGCGCGATGTTGCTGTTGTGCTTGTTGGCCAGCGTTAAAGTAGGGGGGGTTACAAATAATACCATTAATGCTGGCGGGTGGAATGCGCTGATACCAATTCGTAATATCATCTTCGATGCACACTAATCGTGGCTGCCAAGGCGATGATTCGAAGTTAGCTGTCGCTGCGGTTGCTGCTGTTGAATCGAGTTCAATGGCAGTAATCGTTGTCGCTTGTGTACGCTGTGCAGCCATTAATGCTAATAAGCCACTACCTGTACCAATATCAACAATATGCCCTTGCTGCGGTAACGTTGCCCACGCGCCTAATAATACCCCATCAGTACTGATTGGCATGCCGCAGCCATGATCATTGATTGTGAATTTTTTAAAGCTAAAGCTGCGACTCATTATTGTTTTCCTAGGTCATTGAAGCTGTGTTTAGGTTGGTTAAATGCACAAAAGCATATAAAACGTCGGTTATATAATCAAAGTGATCATTGAGAATAGCGCATTGATAAAACTCGACTCAATAGTGTTAAACAGATGTTACGACTTTTTTGTAAGTATGGTTTTTATGATTTATATTGGTGTCTTATTCTGTTTTATCGTTTTTCTGTGGTTGTTAATTTCAGTTTATCTGCTTTAAAACTGTATTATGTGGTGTTTTTATCTACTCTATTGCTAAGGTTACTCTTTTTGGTCATTATGCTACAAGGCACGAAATTCATAGCAATATATAGTACGTGCTACTTATTATAAAAAATGCAGACACAATATATAACCCATTAGAGAGTGGAAGGTGCAGTTTGAAAAAAACACTCAAAGTAACAGATATTATCGCGCTTGGTTTTATGACCTTTGCGTTCTTCCTTGGTGCAGGCAACATCATTTTCCCGCCGTTAGCAGGACAGCTAGCTGGTGAGAACATGTTATCTGCAATGTCAGGCTTTTTGGTTACAGCTGTAGGTTTACCTTTAATCGGTATTATTGCAGTAGCGATTGCTGGTGGTGGTTGGACAGGGTTAACCCGTGATTTACCATCAAAAGTTGCGACCTTAATGGCAGTCCTGATTTTTATCATTATTGGTCCTGCGTTCGCTGCGCCTCGTACTGGTCTTGTTGCCTATGAAATGGCAGTTAAACCGTTTATTACCGATGCTAGCCAAGTCAGCTTAACTATTTTTTCTATCATCTTTTTTGCTGTAGCGCTGTTCTTTGCTTGGTCACGTGGCAAATTGATCGACATGATTGGCAAGTTTTTAACTCCAGCTTTATTTGTGGTGTTAGCGGTGTTAGCGGTTGCGGTATTTATCAATCCGCAAGGTGAGATCGTTGCCGCTCAAGGTGAGTATGTAACTCAAGCCTTCACTAAAGGTTTCCTTGAAGGTTACAACACCATGGATACTTTTGCGGCACTGATGTTTGGTATGCTGATTGTTGATGTTATTCGTAGCAAAGGTGTGACGGATGAGAAGACGACTTGTACTTATCTTATCTACGCTGGTTTAATTGCAGCGGCGGGTCTAGCTTTTGTTTATGTGTCATTGTTTTATCTTGGCGCAACCAGTGCAGGTATTGCTGCCGGTGTTGGTAATGGCGGCGCTATTTTAACAACGTATGTGATGGCGCTGTTTGGCTCGACAGGACAAATTATTTTATCAGCGATTGTACTGCTAGCATGTTTAACCACCGCGATTGGCTTAATCAGTGCGTGTGCTGATTACTTCAGTACATTAACCTCTCTTTCTTATAAAAAGTGGGCGGTATTATTAGCTGTCGTGTGTGCGATAGTGGCTAATGTTGGTTTAAATACGCTGATTACATTATCGATACCAGTATTGTTTGCATTGTATCCAGTGGCTATCGCATTAGTCGCATTGACCTTGATACGTAAATGGTTACCTAATCCTCGTTTAGCTTATCGTGTCGTATTATTGGTATCATTTATTTTCAGTATGATTGATGTTGCCAAGCATCTAAATATTGATATGTCAGTATTTAGTGGATTGCCATTATTTAATTATGGCATGGCGTGGGTATTACCAACGCTGATTGCATTGGTTGTGACGCGCTTTATCGGCAGTAAGCACCAAGATAATGGTGATAACCATACTGTTATCGTGTAATTACGCGGTTACTTATAAATGAAAAAGGGATGCTTGTATTAGCATCCCTTTTTTTGTTTTCTAGCAATTATAGTAGTTGGGCGTATTCAAGCATGATTTGTTCACACCATTGTTCAATACGGGCATCACTTAATTCATATTGGCTATCTTCATCTAACGCGAGTCCAACAAAAAACTGTTCGTCCGCCGTTAGTGCTTTTGATGCTTGAAATTGATAGCTATCGTCATTAGGCCAATAACCGATAAATTGTACCCCTGTTGGACACAATTGATCGTGCAACATGCCCATCGCATCTAAAAACCACTCGGTATAACCTTCTTGATCGCCAAGGCCAAACAGTGCCACGGTTTTTTGTTGCAATTGTAAGCCATCAAGTTGTTGCCACACCGCTTCCCAGTCTTCTTGGATCTCACCAAAATCCCAGGTTGAAATGCCTAAAATCAACATATCATACTGGTTCATTTCAGCTAATGGCGTGTGTTTAATATTGTGTAATTCAATGATGTCAGCCCCAAGGCAGTCACGAATTTTTTCTGCTGCCATCTCGGTATAGCAGGTGGTTGAGCCATAAAACAAACCAATTTTCATGCTGCGTATCCTATGCTTTTATTTTTAGCCAAAGTGTACTCGTTATTGATCATGAAGCTCAAGGTTAGCTTGGCATTGAAAGTCATAATATTAGGCTGAATAAATGTATAACGAGGTTACTTTTGATGATAAATATCCTATCATGCGCTGATCACTGTGTTTTTATCCATGTATTTAAACCGCCTTATGACACAGCTTATGACGAGGTAAAAATGGTAACTGACGATGTTATTATTGAACGCTTTCTAGATGCGATGTGGATGGAAAGAGGGTTATCTGAAAATACTCTTGCTTCTTATCGAAATGACTTAAAAAAATTACAACAATGGATGCAACAGCAAACTATTGCGGTGTCTGATGCTTCTGTCGATGATTTACAACGTTATCAATTATGGTTGTTTGACCAAAACTATAAACAAACATCACGCGCACGAATGGTGTCAGCAATTCGACGTTTATTTCAATATTTGTACCGTGAGAAAGTACGGATAGATGATCCGAGTGCAATGCTGGTGACACCTAAATTACCCAAACGGCTACCAAAAGATTTAACTGAAGCCCAAGTCGACGCATTATTAGAAGCGCCCGATGTGAATGATCCACTGCAATTGCGCGATAAAGCGATGTTGGAATTGTTATATGCCACCGGACTGCGTGTTACTGAATTAGTGACCTTAACCATGGATAAAGTCAGTTTACGCCAAGGTGTTGTGAGAGTGACTGGTAAAGGAGACAAAGAACGCTTAGTACCAATGGGTGAAAATGCGGTTGATTGGATTGAGCAGTTTATTGATAGTGGTCGGCCGGTGTTATTGGGTGAGAAAAGTTCGGATGTGTTGTTTCCAAGTCGACGTGCTCGGCAAATGACTCGGCAAACATTTTGGCATCGAATCAAATATTATGCGGTGTTAGCCGGTATTGATGCTGATACCTTATCACCCCATGTAATGCGCCATGCTTTTGCTACCCATTTACTTAATTACGGTGCCGATTTACGAGTGGTACAAATGTTGCTTGGCCATAGTGATCTTTCAACAACACAAATTTATACCCATGTTGCGACAGAAAGATTAAAACAATTACACCAAAGCCATCATCCTCGTGCATAATTATGAGATGTTGTTAGCTAAAATTAGCGATAATATTTGTATTTAGGGATACTTCATTTATGCTGCGCAGATAAAAATAGTAGCGTAATTGAAACTATATAGTAATGATCTCGGTCTGTAGTTATATCGAGATTGTCGTCATTTTAAAGGGATAACAAGATGCATTTTATTAGCCGCACAGTGCTAGCCACAGCTGTTGCACTTACCGCTTTCTCTGCGGTCGCAAAGCCGGACGTAGCAGCCATCACGAAGCAACTATCAAACATTGGTTTAACGCCAAGCTCAATTACTGCGTCACCAATGGCGGGTATCAATGAAGTTGTAACAGAACGTGGTGTTGTTTATACCTCTGATGATGGAAAATATTTCTTAGCGGGTCATTTATACCAAAACACGGGTGTTGAGCCGGTGAATTTAACTGAGCAGAAAATGGCGCAGTTAAATAAAGCGAAATTAGCAGGTATGGATAAAGACATGATTGTTTATCCAGCTAAAAATGAAAAATATGTTGTGACTGTCTTTACCGATACTAGCTGTGGTTATTGCCGTAAATTGCATAATGACATGCAAGGGTATAACGATGCTGGTATTACGGTACGCTACCTTGCTTTCCCACGTGGTGGTGAGCGTTCAAGCAACTTCAACCAAATGAGTGCAATTTGGGGCGCTAAAGATCGTGTTAAAGCGATGCATGATGCTAAGAGTGGTACGTTTGATGAATCAAAAATCACTCCGCGTCCTGATTTAGTCATGGAGCAATATAAATTAGGTGTTGCGATGGGCGTTAATGGTACTCCAGCTATCGTGCTAGAAGACGGTACTATGATCCCAGGTTACCAACCGCCAGCAGCATTGCTGCAGTTATTGGATAGCAAAGCGAAAAGCTAACCTCGATCATTTATTGACTGCGTCACTGTATATAAAAGCCTGATAGTAATATCAGGCTTTTTTGTTAGTAGTGATTTGGTTAAGATGAAAAGATAATCATTCCATTAAAGAAGCCGTTACTATGATAGAAATCAAACGTCGTCCTGTTGCCGATCCTCAAGGCTTCTCTAGTGCGATCCCCGCTATTTTACAGCGTATCTATGCTAGCCGTGGCATTACTAATGATGCTGAACTTGAACGCGGTGCCAAAGGATTACTTAACTATAACCAACTTTATGGTATGGCTGATGCTGTGGCGTTGTTAGTTACCGCACTCGCTAATAATACTCGAATTATTATTGTGGGTGATTTTGATGCAGATGGCGCCACCAGTTCAGCGTTATCAGTGCTGGCTTTAAAAATGTTGGGCTGTAGTAATGTTGATTATTTAGTCCCCAACCGGTTTGATGATGGTTATGGTTTGAGTCCTGAAGTGGCGCAACAAGCGATTGATCGTGGCGCTGAGTTAATCATGACCGTGGATAATGGCGTTTCATCAATAACTGGTGTTGCAGCAGCAAAAGCACAAGGGGTACAAGTACTGGTTACTGATCATCACTTACCGGGTGATTGTTTACCTGCTGCAGATGCGATGGTAAACCCAAACCTTAATCAATGTGGTTTTCCATCAAAGGCTTTGTGTGGTGTCGGAGTTGCATTTTATTTAATGTTAGCACTGCGAGCTGAACTGCGTGATAACGGTTGGTTTGAGCAACAAGCACTCGCGGTACCGAATCTGGCTGAGTTGCTTGATCTGGTTGCACTTGGCACTGTTGCCGATGTGGTGGCATTAGATGGTAATAACCGTATTTTAGTCCATCAAGGATTACAACGTATTCGTGCTGGTAAATGTCGTCCTGGCATTCAAGCATTAATTGAAGTTGCTAATCGCGATCCTGCTCGATTAGTCGCTAGTGATCTGGGCTTTGCATTAGGGCCACGTATTAATGCGGCGGGACGATTAGATGACATGTCGTTTGGGGTTGAATTATTGTTGTGTGACAATATTCAAGCCGCTCGACGGATGGCCTCAGAGCTCGATGCCCTAAATCAAACCCGTAAAGAAATTGAACAAGGCATGAAAGAGGAAGGTCTCGCGATTTGTGAGCGATTACAGTTTAATCAGCAGGATATGCCTTATGGGTTAGTGCTGTTTCAACGTGATTGGCATCAAGGTGTGATTGGTATTTTAGCCTCTCGTATTAAAGATAAATATCATCGTCCAGTTATCGCTTTTGCTGATGCGGGTAATGGTGAAATTAAAGGGTCGTGTCGTTCTGTTGTGGGACTACATATGCGAGATGTACTGGATGTGGTTGATACCCAACATCCTGGAATGATTTTAAAGTTTGGCGGTCATGCCATGGCGGCTGGATTAACCATTCCTGAATCACAATTAGAAGCCTTTAGTGTCGCATTTGATGCAGTGGTACGTAATGTCTTAGATGAAGATGCATTGCAAGGTGTTCTACTTAGCGATGGTGAATTGCAGCCTAATGAACTGACACTTGAAACCGCTGAAACGTTGCGCGCTGGTGGGCCGTGGGGACAGCAATTTCCTGAACCGACGTTTGATGGTACGTTTCGATTATTGCACCAAAAATTAGTGGCAGGAAAGCATCTTAAAATGATGGTTGAGCCTTTGGTTGGTGGCAGTGTGATTGATGCAATTGCATTTAATGTTGACCTTAAACGTTGGCCTGATGCCTCAGTACAGCAAATTGAATTAGTGTATCGTCTCGATGTCAATGAGTTTCGAGGTAATCGCAGTGTGCAGCTGATGGTTGAACATTTAGTTGCGAAATAACGATAGTCTGATAAGTAAGCCGTTAGTGGTGAGGATCTTGGCGTTAACAGCCTAGATTGTCACCATATTTAGATTAATTTTCTGATAACCTTTCTCTCCCTCTGTATATTCTATCTACAATTCGATAGAATCTTGCGGTTATATCTATTTCGGTAATGAAGCGTGGCGATGTTCGAAATTAATCCTATTAAAAACCGACTTGAGGATGTGTCTGTACGTACTGACACCCTTAGGGGGTACCTTTGACTATGATGCTAAAAAAGAGCGTCTAGAAGAGGTAAATGCAGAGCTAGAGCAACCAAATGTATGGAATGAACCTGAACGCGCTCAAGCGTTAGGTAAAGAACGTGCAGCATTGGAAGCGGTAGTAGAAACAATTGACCTATTAGACCAAGGCGTTGAAGACGTCGAGGGCTTACTTGAGTTAGCTGTTGAAGAAGACGATCAAGAAACGTTTGATGAGATTGAACCTGAGTTAGCTGAGCTTGAAGCTAAGTTAGCTAAGTTAGAATTTCGTCGAATGTTTGCTGGCGACCATGATAGTTCTGATTGCTATCTTGACCTTCAAGCTGGTTCTGGTGGTACTGAAGCGCAAGATTGGACATCAATGATGCTCCGTATGTATTTGCGTTGGGCGGATGCCAAAGGGTTTAAGACTGAGATCATTGAAATCTCTGATGGTGATGTTGCCGGTCTTAAATCTGTAACCGTACGTATCAGCGGCGAATATGCTTATGGCTGGTTACGTACTGAAACTGGTGTTCACCGTTTAGTGCGTAAATCACCGTTTGATTCAGGCGGCCGTCGCCATACCTCATTTGCTTCAGCATTTGTGTATCCAGAAATTGATGACAATATCGTTATTGATATCAATCCTTCTGATTTACGTATCGACGTATACCGCGCATCAGGTGCGGGTGGTCAACACGTAAACACCACTGAATCTGCGGTGCGTATTACCCACTTACCAACAAATCTTGTTGTACAGTGCCAGAACGATCGCTCTCAGCATAAAAACAAAGATCAAGCAATGAAGCAGTTAAAAGCGAAATTGTTTGAATATGAAATGCAGAAGCAAAATGCTGAAAAGCAAGCCAGTGAAGATACTAAATCAGACATTGGTTGGGGTAGTCAAATCCGTTCTTATGTACTGGATGACTCCCGCATAAAAGATTTACGTACTGGCGTGGAAAATCGTAACACCCAAGCAGTACTGGACGGTGATTTAGACCGTTTTATTGAAGCAAGCTTGAAATCAGGTCTTTAACCGAATTTCAGTAAAATTTTAAGGGTTTCCCCATGACTGACCAAGTACAAGATGAAAATAAGCTGATTGCTGAGCGTCGCGCGAAATTAGATATGATTCGCCAAAATTGTAAAGCAAATGGCCACCCAAATGATTTCCGTCGTGATAGTTTAGCAGCGGATCTAGAAGCAAAATACGGTGAAATGACCAAGGAAGAGCTTGAACAAGCTGGTCATGTATATGCAATCGCTGGTCGTATTATGGCTAAGCGTGGTCCTTTTCTTGCAATCCAAGATGTGTCTGGCCGTATTCAGGCTTATGCATCTAAAGATGTTCAAAAAGAGCTAAAAGAAAAATATTCTGGTCTAGATATCGGTGACATCATCGGTGTTAAAGGGGCGCTACATAAATCTGGTAAAGGTGATCTTTACATCGAGATGGATAACTACGAGCTGCTAACTAAAGCACTGCGTCCATTACCAGAAAAATTCCATGGTTTGACTGACCAAGAAATGCGTTACCGTCAGCGTTATGTTGATCTGATTGTTAATGACGACTCTCGTCGTGCATTCATCATTCGTTCAAAAGTGGTATCTGCAATCCGTAGCTTTATGGTAACTAAAGGCTTTATGGAAGTAGAAACACCAATGATGCATGTGATCCCTGGTGGTGCAACAGCACGTCCATTTGTGACTCATCATAATGCACTTGATATCGACATGTACCTACGTGTTGCACCTGAACTTTACCTTAAGCGTCTAGTGGTAGGTGGTTTTGAGCGTGTGTTCGAAATCAACCGTAACTTCCGTAACGAAGGTCTATCTCCTCGTCATAACCCAGAATTCACTATGATGGAATTCTACATGGCGTATGCAGATTACCATGATCTAATGGATATCACGGAAGAAATGCTAAGCAGCATTGCGATTGATATTCTTGGTTCTTCAAAAATGCCTTACGGTGAGTTTGAAGTTGAATTTGCAGGCCCATACACACGTATGAGCATGTTAGATGCAATCAAGCAATACAACCCAGATCATGCAGAAATCCAAGCACTAACTTACGAAGGCGTTGCCGATCGTGAGCTAATGGTGAAGATTGCTAAATCTGTGCATGTTGATGTTGAAAGCTTCTGGACTTGTGGTCAGTTATTAGAAGAGATCTTTGGTGAAACCGCTGAGCCTCAACTAATGCAACCAACATTCATTACTGAGTACCCGGCAGATATCTCACCACTTGCTCGCCGTAACGATGAAAATCCATTCATTACCGATCGTTTTGAATTCTTTATCGGTGGTCGTGAAGTAGCAAATGGTTTCTCTGAGCTTAACGATGCTCAAGATCAAGATCAGCGCTTTAAAGCTCAAGTTAATGCTAAAGATGCTGGTGATGATGAAGCAATGTACTATGACGCAGACTACATTACTGCGCTAGAGCATGGTTTACCACCAACAGCGGGTCAAGGTATTGGTATTGACCGTTTAGTAATGTTGTTTACTAACACGCATACAATTCGTGATGTTATTTTGTTCCCGGCAATGCGCCCACAAACAAATAATTAATCGAATCATGAAAAAAACCATCGCTTAGGCGGTGGTTTTTTTTTGCCTAAAAAAAAGAGTCAAAAAAGTGACAAATATGGGCTTAATTAGATAAGAATTTAAGTAACGTCAATATTTTATATGAGTCCTACAACATTATAGTAAACAAGTTGCACTTGTTCGTATATCATCAATAAAGCTGTTGTTAAATATTACAAGAGAGATAATTGCTTTATTAATGGAGGGACGAATGACAATCGGGACAGTGAAAAAACCTAAGGTAGTTATTCCTAATACCTTAGTTGTTTTTGGTGGTAGTAATCAAGAGTGGCTACCTGTAATGGAGACTGCTGGTTGGCTATGCCATCGTTGCTATGATTTGCGGACGGCAGAAACATTACTCTTAGAAATTGGTCCTTGTATTGGTGTGGTTGATCTTAGCAATGACGACTTTAGTATTCATAGTTTTTCCGCGATGGTGAACCGTAATAAACAAGTACGCTGGATCGCCATTGTACGAGATGATCAGCTGACCAATGAAGCGATTGGCCAATTTATCGTTAATTTCTGCCTTGATTATTTTTCGACTCCCGTTCCTCCCGCTCGATTACAACAAACGATTGGTCATCAGATCGGTATGCTTAATTTAGAGCGTCAAGTGTGGCCTCAATTAGGTAATTTTGGTCAACAAGGTTTACAAGGCTCCACCGCTGTTATGAAAAAATTGCGTGATCAAGTTAAGCGTATCGCGTTAAGTGATGTCTCAGTAGTAATCAGTGGTGAAATAGGCACAGGTAAAATATTAGTGGCTGATGCTATTGTCCAAGCTTCAGCACGTGCTAAGCGACAAATAATAAGGGTTAATTGTGAAACCATGACGCCTGATTGGACAGTTGATACTGATAATGGTGTTGAATCTGTCTTTGCTGCGGCGAATCATGGCGTGTTGGTTCTTGAAGAATTTACCGCCTTAACCGATGCTTGTCAGTTGGGATTATATCAAGTGCTGGCGGAAGGAAGCTATTATGATAGCGAAGGTAATGCTATCGCGATTGATATCCGTGTGATTTCAATCACTAATCATTCTCTTGAACATTTAGTTAGCTTAACAACACTACGGCGTGAGTTATATTTTCGATTAAATGTCGTATCACTAACAGTACCTACATTGCGTGAACGGAGTGATGATATTATTTTATTGGCTGAATTTTTATTATTGAAGTACGCCCGTCAGTATAATAGCGTCGCTAAATATTTATCAGAACAAGCACAAGCGATGTTATTACAATATCCGTGGCCAGGTAATGTACGTGAACTTATTTGCCAAATTAAACGAGCAGTGTTGCTAGCTGAAAATAAGAGTATTGAAGCAGATCAATTAGATATACCTCGTTTAGTTGATGATAAATTAAGCTTAAAAAAGGTGCGTGAAGAGTCTGAGCGTAATGCATTATTAACAGTATTAGAAAATAATAAAGGCCAAATATCTGCTGCAGCGCGCGAATTGGGAGTATCTAGAGCAACGATGTATCGTTTGCTGAATAAGCATGAGTTAGTTCCGACTCCACGTTGTTTTCGTCAAGGCCATGCATAAGTAATTAATTTTTTAGTTCATAACAAATAAGGTTAACAATAAATGTTTATTTTATAACTAACCTTGCTGGTTAAGGTGATCTGACACATGCTTAAAGCATTGTTGATAAAGATTAGGATCACTTATGAAGCTAGCGCAACTTAAACCGTGGTTAAAATCAGTACCTAAAAAAATACCATTATGTGTACTTAGCTGTTATGCCGGCAATAGTCATTATTTAATGGAAGTTGAATATAAACATCAGTTACAGCCATTAACTGATAGTAATAACAACCTTATTTATTTTAAAACCATAGAACAAGCACAAAATGTATTGAAAAAAATAGGTATTAATCATCTGACATTACGACTAATTGATCCCTATGATGAATTCTCTGATAATGGGCTATTATGTGATTGTGACCAAGACATGGTGCTGGCGTTTTGATTATTAAATAAAATGTCGCTGTAGTAATTGCGCTGTAAATTGTTTTTTTAAGTAGAAGCCTCGCGGTAACGTTTTAATCGGCTGGCCATTAGCACCATAAGCTTCTGTTAGCGCTTTACTGTTAGCAGCTTTAGGGCGTAACTGCAGCACTTCACCATGACGGGCTGTAATATTTTCTACTTGACCTAATACGATCATATCCATTAATTCTTCCCAGTCTTGCTGTAATTGCGCTTCTTCTTCTGTGCTGGGACTCCATAATAATGCTGAACCTACATGACGTTGCTCAAGTGGAATATCACGTTCTCCTTCAACCGGTACCCATAATACTCGTGCTAATTTTTGTCGAATATGACTACTATGCCATTGCAAACCTTGGACGCCAATTAAGGGCGCAACACAGACAAAAGTAGTTTCTAACGGCTTACCTTGGTAGCTGATAGGGATCGTTTTAAGCTCAATGCCCAGTTCAATAAAATCAGGGACAGGTTTACTGCCAGCTGTCGCCCCTAAATGCCACTCTAATAATTGACCAACCCAACCTTTATCACGTTTAAGATCTGGTGGTGGAATCATCCCTGCAATCGCCGCTAATTCACCCAGCGTCATACCAGCCAATTGGTGGGCACGATTGAGTAATTCTGTTTCTGTTTTTGGCGTTGGTTGCATTGATTGTCGGCTCATAAAGTAGCGTGATAGGGACTAAGAACGAATGTTAGGTTATCGATAATACTATCATATCGGTGAAGACGGAATCTGAAGATCAGTATTGATCTTGATAGATAATCAAGGATATAAGAGGGATCTTTTTTCCTTGACTACAGAACGTTAGATATTGTGATGTTCTAATGATGAGTAACTTGTGATAGTTATTTAAGCCTAAGATCAAAATAAAAAGATATCCACAGCTTTTTTTTTGAAAATATTTTTTTTAAGCTCAACTGAGTATCTATACAGTATAAAGGTGGTATAACAAGCGTTATGGTTAGCTTTTATTCTTATTGGTGAAGGTGAATTTGTGGATAACGTCATTATTGGTTGATCTTTAACCGATCGTTTTTTAGTGATGTGAAAGTTGGATTTATCTTTATTTATTATAGAACTATATTTTAATTAACGGTTTGTTTTTTATGGTAAATATTGTTGATTTTCTATTTTGAAAAATAAATATATAAGATCTTAATAGTTGCGTAAATGTGCTTTTTTTAGGTTTCTGCACAAATCTATCCACAGAAAGAGTGAATAAATGTGGGGTATGTCTCACTTGGTTGTTGGTAAAGTAGTCATTATGCAAAGTTATCCAGAATATAGTTTAAATTAGGTAAAACTGAACGATATTGATGAATGTTTGTTTACCGATCCCGTCTACTATGAAAAAATCACTATTAATAGATATTTATACTTGAGGTCGTCCAGTGATTGATGGCGATGGATACCGCCCTAATGTAGGGATCGTTATCTGCAATGGCCATGGCCAGGTATTTTGGGCTCGACGATATGGACAACATTCTTGGCAATTTCCGCAAGGTGGCATTGATGAGGGGGAAACCCCTGAACAAGCTATGTACCGTGAATTGTATGAAGAAGTAGGATTAACCAAAAAAGATGTCAGGATTATTGCGTCAAGCCGTCATTGGTTACGTTATAAATTACCTAAACGTCTTGTACGGTGGGATTCAAAACCTGTTTGTATCGGTCAAAAGCAAAAATGGTTTTTGCTGAGTTTGGAATGCGATGAGTCCAAGGTCAATATGCAGCGTGGTGCTACACCTGAGTTTGATGGTTGGCGTTGGGTAAGTTATTGGTACCCAGTAAGGCAGGTTGTCTCTTTTAAGCGTGATGTCTATCGTCGTGCACTAAAAGAGTTTGCCGCTGTCGCAATGCCATTTAAAGAATGGAAAGAACGTAAATTTAAGCGCATTAAGAATAAGCGCAGCTAGCAAGTAGAGGTTTATTGGCTCACAGGGAACAATTAAAGGCTCGTTATGCTGACACAGCTAAGAGAAATTGTTGACAAGGTTGTCAGCGCTCACACATTGATTGATGCATTGGATCAATTAGTATCAAACACTACTTTGGTAATGAAGACTGATTGTTGTTCAGTGTATATCGCTGATCACCAGCGTCAGGTTTATACCTTGATGGCCACGCAGGGATTAAATAAATCGCGGCGTCGTATCAGTTTACGCTTTGATCAAGGGTTAGTGGGGTTAGTGGGTCAACGAGCAGAACCATTAAATGTTGCAGATGCCCGCCTACATCCTAGTTTCAAACACCTACCAGGGATCGGAGAGGAATCTTTTCGATCCTTTTTTGGTACTCCGATTATACATCAACGCCAAGTGCTCGGCGTTATCGTCGTTCAACAACGCGAACAACGTGAATTTACTGAAAGTGAAGAATCTTTTCTAGTCACGCTCGCCGCTCAATTAGCGGGTATTCTAGCGCATGCTAAAGCGCAAGGGATGTGGTTTGAAAAAGGTAATCGACTTCATTTAACCGGTTCTGCGGCATCGAGTGGGGTCGCGGTTGCGAAAGCATGGTGGGACGATACTCAGCCATTATTAGAACATGTGGCGCCTGCTTCGTGTTTAGACATCCATGCCGAGCAAGAGCGACTCACGATTGCGATTGATTCTGCAGGTAAAGAGTTTCGTCGTTTACGTAAGCGTTTTGATAGCGACTTACAAAAAGAAACCCTCGCTATTTTTGATCTCTTTAGCCATTTACTTAATGATCCATTATTACGCCAAGATCTAAAACTCCGTATTGATGGAGGTGATCAAGCTGAGTGGGCGGTTAGGCAAGTGGTTGAAGCTTATTCTAATCGTTTTGCGAATATGAAAGATCAATACCTCAAAGAGCGTGCACGTGATATTCGTGAGTTAGGGCAACGGTTATTGTATTTTTTATGTGATGATGAGCCTAATGAACAGCAATGGGATGAGCCGATCGTACTGCTCACGCGTGAATTAACAGCCGCAATGTTAGCAACGGTACCAGTGGGAAAACTTGCTGCTGTGGTTGCACAAGATGGTGCTGCTAATTCACACGCTGCTATTCTATCGCGAGCACTGGGTATTCCTGCCATTATGGGGGTCGATTTTACGCCGCATACGGTACATAACAATGTGGTGGTAGTTGATGGTTATCGTGGTGATTTATTAGTTAATCCTAATCGACATGTACTTGCTGAATATCGGCGTTTATTACGTGAAGATGATGAGCTTGAAAAGATTGTCGAATGTGACCAACAACAACATGCCGTGACGAAAGATCAGCAACGCATTATGGTACATATTAATGCTGGATTAAGTGCTGATTCTCATTTTGCACTTAATAAAGGGATTGATGGTGTTGGCCTGTATCGCACTGAAGTTCCCTTTTTGCTCCAGCGCAGCTTTCCTTCTGAAGAAGAACAAATTAACCAATATCGAACTATTTTACAAACCTACCCTCAACAACCTGTGGTAATGCGTACCTTAGATATTGGTGGTGATAAGCCACTACCTTACCTATCGATTGAAGAAGATAACCCTTTTCTTGGCTGGCGTGGGATTCGATTTACGCTTGATCATCCTGAAATATTTATGATCCAAGTACGTGCGATGTTACGAGCAAGTATTGGTTTGAAGAATATGGATATTTTATTGCCAATGATTTCTGGCATAAATGAACTTGATGATGCTAAAGCGATTATTGAACGTGCATATACTGATGTTGCTCAAATAGCATTAGTGGCAGGGCAACAACTGCATAAGCCTCGAATAGGAATCATGATTGAAGTTCCATCAATGTTATATCAACTTCATGCACTAGTAGGGCGAGTGGATTTTATCTCGGTAGGAAGTAATGATTTAACCCAATATTTACTAGCTGTTGATCGTAATAATGCTCGAGTGGCTAGTGTCTATGATGCGTTGCATCCTGCAGTGTTGCATGCGTTAAAGCATATTGTTGATAGTGCAGAAAAATATCAATTACCAGTGTGTGTCTGTGGGGAGTTGGCGGGTGATCCTGTTGGTGCATTACTGCTCGTTGGAATGGGCTATCGTTCGTTGAGTATGAATGCACGCAATGTCGCTAAAATTAAATATATTTTACGCCATATTAATGGATCTGATATGAAATTATTAGCAAATAAGGTACTGCAAGTTGATGTTGCTGATGATGTACGTCAATTAACGACGGCATTTATTGAACAACATCAGTTAGGTGGATTTATTCGAGCAGGTAATAAATAATGGCGACCTGTATTGGTAAAGGTAATAGGTAGTTATTATGCATGAAAGCGTAATATGGCTTTTTTCGATGTGCTTAATTTTAGGTGCTGTCGTGGGTTTATTTGCTGGTTTATTAGGGATCGGTGGCGGTTTACTGGTCGTGCCCGCATTAGTATGGTTGCTACCACAGGCTGGGATTGCACCGACGATGTTAATGCATATTGCTTTAGCAACATCATTAGCCAGTATTGTTATGACGTCAATGGCCTCTTCTCGCAATCACTTTAGATTGGGAAATGTTGATTTCTCAGTGGTTAAAGTGTTGGCTCCAGGGATCATTGTCGGTGGGCTTGGTGGTAGTGTGGTAGCAGAATTAGTGCCTCCACAATATTTACCGAAAGTGTTTGCGGTGATTGTGCTGTTATTAGCCTTACAAATGATGTTATCGCTGCGAGTGACGAAATCTCGACCATTACCTAGTCCATTGGTATCAGCGATTGGTGGCGCTATTATTGGCTTATTATCAAGTTTAGCCGGTATTGGTGGTGGTTCGTTAACTGTGCCATATTTAAGCTATTTTGGGGTTGAAATGCGCCGCGCTATTGGCTCGGCATCGTTAGTCGGGTTTCTTATTGCCGTTTCTGGCATGATTGGATTTATTTTTGCTGGTGTAGGGAGTGCAGATTTACCTGCTTATAGTCTCGGTTATGTTTATTTACCGGCATTAGTCGGTATTGCCGCCACATCAATGATCACTACTCGTTATGGGGCCGCACTGGTTACGCGGTTGCCAACCGCAACCCTTAAAAAAATGTTTGCCGTACTGCTGTTGATTATCAGTATTAAAATGTTCATGAGTTGATATTGACTAGCTTTAAGTTCGCTATCTTCTGATAGAATTAAAAGTAACGACTTTAGACGCCTGGCTTTTGCTGGGCGTCATTAATTTAACGGGTAGGACAATGAAACAGTACTTAGCGTTATGTCAGCGAATTGTTGATGATGGTGTGTGGATTGAGAATGAGCGTACAGGGAAACGTTGTCTAACGGTTATCAATGCAGATTTAACCTACGATGTTGCCAATAACCAATTTCCATTGATCACTACTCGAAAAAGTTTTTGGAAAGCCGCTATTGCTGAATTACTTGGTTATTTACGAGGCTATGATAACGCTGCTCAATTTCGTGCCATTGGTTGTAATACTTGGAATGCCAATGCTAATGATAACCAAGCATGGCTCGATAATCCGTACCGTAAAGGTGAGGATGATATGGGGCGAGTGTATGGTGTTCAAGGTCGCCGCTGGCAAAAAGCGGATGGTACCGTTATTGATCAGCTGAAGAAGATTGTTGATGATTTAGCCAAAGGGGTTGATGATCGTGGTGAAATTCTCACGTTTTATAATCCAGGTGAGTTTGATATGGGCTGTTTACGTCCATGTATGCATACCCATACGTTTTCATTATTAGGGGATACTTTGTATCTTACTAGTGCTCAGCGCTCTTGTGATGTGCCGTTAGGGCTTAATTTCAATCAAGTACAAGTGTTTACCTTGCTGGCGTTAATGGCGCAAATTACCGGCAATAAACCCGGTCAGGCTTACCATAAAATTATTAATGCTCATATTTACGAAGATCAATTACCGTTAATGCGTGATGAGCAATTAACCCGAACGCCATTTGCATCGCCACAATTGATTATCAACCCTAAGATAACGTCATTAGAAGATCTAGAAACCTGGGTAACTCTAGATGATTTTGAAGTGGTGGGTTATGAACATCATGCCCCAATCCAGTACCCATTCTCGGTATAACAATACGACAGCTAGCTTCTGAGTCAGGACGTTATTGGTTGTAAGATGAATATAAATTATTAGCTGTAAATTATTGAGATAACAAAAAGCCCCGCACAATGACTTGTGCGGGGCTTTTTATTTAACTGAGCGTAATGATTAAGCAGTAAACGCTAGGATTGAACCAGGGATAGCAATGAATACTAGACCAAGGTAACCAGCAACAGCTGCTTTGTTCTTCGTTGCTAAGTCGCTTAGGAAGAAAGCACACTTAAGCGGAATTTCACGTAAGAACGGTACTCCGTAAATTAATACTGTCGCTAGTACGTTAAAGCATAAGTGTACTAGTGCAATCTGTAGTGCAAATACAGCATGCTCACCAGAGACTGCGGTTGCTGCTAGTAGTGCAGTGATACAAGTACCAATGTTTGCGCCAAGTGTGAATGGGTAAACTTCACGAACCGTTAATACGCCTGTACCTACTAGTGGAACCATCAAACTGGTTGTTGTTGATGATGATTGTACTAGCACTGTTACAGCGGTACCTGAAGCAATCCCGTGTAATGGACCACGACCGATTGCACTCTTTAGAATATCACGTGCACGACCAACCATTAGGCCTCGCATTAGGCGACCCATTAGCGTGATAGAGATGAAAATCAACGCAATACCTAGGATGATTAGACCAAAACCACCGTTGTGACCAAATGCTTCTAGTGGACCTTTTACTAAATCAACGGCAGGTTGGGTTAATGGCTTCATGAAATCCATGCCATCCATGCTCATATCACCTGCTTTTAAGAACGGTGATACTAACCAACCTGATAACTTATCAAGCAGACCAAACATCATTTCCAATGGTAGGAAAATGGCAACGGCTAATAAGTTAAAGAAATCATGTACCGTAGCACTTGCAAATGCACGACGGAATTCTTCTTTACAACGAGCATGACCTAAACTAACTAATGTATTTGTTAATGTAGTACCGATATTGGCACCCATTACCATTGGAATGGCTGTTTCTACAGGTAAACCACCTGCCACAAGACCAACGATAATTGAAGTTACAGTACTTGATGATTGAATAAGTGCTGTTGCAATTAAACCAATCATTAAGCCTGCTACAGGGTGAGAGGCAAATTCAAATAATGTTTTTGCTTGCTCGCCTACAGACCATTTAAAGCCGCCGCTGACCATAGATACAGCAACGAGTAACAAATATAGCATGAACGCTAGGTTGGCCCAGCGGACCCAACGCATAGAGCTGAACTTAGATGCAGCAGTAGTGGCTTGGGTAGTCATAATCATTTCTCCATGACAGGAATATGTCGTTTTGGTGTCATTTTGTTGAAATCTGCGTGAATAGTAGTTTGGTTATATTTCAGAAATATTACACTGAGTGTCATAAATGAATATTTGTCAGAGCTTTGTCAGCAGAATGAGAGCGCAAACGATTAAACTGCACAATGTCAGGTTGCATTAATACACTCTAGTAGATTGTTTCTAAATGGTTTTTAATGAAAATGTCTTTTAGGGTTAAAAATCACAAAATAGTAATTATTTAATTAGAAATTTTGCTATTTATTTGTTTTAGTATAAATCTAATGAATGCTGATGAAATTGACAGTGCGGATATAGTACCCATAAAACTTAAACCTTTCGGTTTTACCGAGTATTTATATCTATACAAACGATTTTTCAGTTTATCAGGATGACGTTTACACTAAATTTAATTGAGATGACCAAGTATGTTGCTAACCTTAGGTAGAGCAGCTTGGATCGCGTGGATAATATAGTTAAAGGAGTGACGGTCGATGACCGATGCTATTCGTAAGTTTCTTAAATTAGAATCAGCTGGCGGTATTATTCTTATAATCGCAGCATTAATTGCAATGGTTATTGCTAATTCACCATTAGCATCTGTATATACTGACACTTTGCATAGCTATATTGCAGGATTATCAGTAGCGCATTGGATCAATGATGGCTTAATGGCGATTTTCTTTTTCTTAATTGGATTAGAAGTTAAGCGTGAACTTATTGAGGGTGCACTTAATACTAAGGAAAAAGCAATATTTCCGGCTATTGCTGCTGTCGGCGGTATGATTGCGCCGGCATTAATTTATACCGCATTTAATTATGGCGATCCGATGGCGGTTAAAGGCTGGGCAATTCCAGCGGCAACAGATATTGCTTTTGCACTTGGTGTGATGGCATTACTTGGCAACCGTGTTCCAGTGAGCTTAAAAGTTTTCTTATTAGCCTTGGCTATTATTGATGACTTAGGTGTAATTGTAATCATTGCTTTATTTTATAGCTCTGATTTATCGACTATCGCGCTGACAGTGGCATTTGTCGCTACCGCCACCTTAATTATTATGAACCTGAAGAATGTTACTAGCATTCCATTATATTTGATTGTCGGTGCTATTTTATGGTTCAGCGTACTTCAATCAGGTGTGCATGCAACATTAGCTGGTGTGGTACTCGGTTTTGTAGTGCCATTAGCAGGTAAAGATGGCCGTACAGATACTCATTCGCCACTTAAAACGATTGAACATGCGCTACATCCATATGTTGCCTTCTTAATCTTGCCGTTATTTGCGTTTGCGAATGCTGGTATTTCACTAACGGGCGTATCCCTGGCGAGTTTATCAGCTATGTTACCGGTTGGTATTGCAGCGGGACTATTTATTGGTAAGCCAGTCGGCATATTTACTGCATGTTACATTGCAGTTAAAACAGGCGTTGCAAAATTGCCTGATGGGATTAACTTCAAGCATATTTTTGCGGTTTCTGTGCTGTGTGGTATCGGCTTTACGATGTCTATCTTCATCTCATCATTGGCGTTTGTTGGTGCAGATGAGAGTTTTGCAACTTATTCACGACTTGGAATCTTATTTGGTTCAACGGTTGCCGCGATTGTTGGTTACATAATGTTGAGTAAAACACTACCTAAATCAGAGGTGTAATATGAAAACGTTGTTAGTCGTTATTACGTGCTTATTTTCACTACCGAGTATTGCTGCTGATTATCAGCAATGTACCAATGGCGATCGTTCTGAGGTATGTCAAGCATACTTACAAGGGATCAATGACGCTAAAGCGACAATAGTAAAGACGACTACTGTACGTGAAAGCTCATTTCGTCAACGAGCGTTAGAACAGCGCGGTGGTGAGCGAGTGCGCAATTTAGAACGACAGCAACGTTAATTGCAATTCAAACACGATCTTGGTTTGATTTTACTATAATTTATAGTGTCAAACATTGAACAGCCCAGTGGCACAGCGTAAGCTTTGTCGCTGGGTTTTTTTATTTAAAATAGCGGCAATGTCTCACTTAAATTATAACCATCTTTATTATTTTTGGATGGTCTGCAAACAAGGCTCAGTAACTAAAGCTGCTGATGCTTTATTTTTGACACCACAAACAGTGACAGGCCAAATTCGTTCATTAGAAGATCGTTTGAAAGGCAAGTTAACCAAACGCGTTGGACGTAATATTGAACCAACAGAGCTCGGCCAATTAGTATTTAAATATGCAGATAAGATGTTTGATTTAAGTTATCAAATGCTTGATCGTATTAATTATACTCAACGTGATAATCAATTGTTTGAAGTTGGGGTTGCCGACGCTTTATCAAAAAGGTTAGTAAGCCAAGTCTTGCTAGAAGGGATTCCAGATGATCAACGGATCCAATTGAGTTGTTTTGAATCGACCCATGAAATGTTGTTAGAGCAGTTATCACAACATAAATTAGACATGATTTTATCTGATTGTCCGGTAAGTTCGACCCAAAACCCGGGTTTATACAGTAAAAAGCTCGGTGAGTCTGCAATGAGTTTTTTCTGTACAGATGATTTATCCGATGCTGATTTTCCAGCCTGTATTGAAGATTATAAATTATTAGTCCCCAGCCGCCGTTCTGCAATGGGAAGGAAATTACATCAATGGTTTGATCAGCAAGGGATCACTCCCAACATATTAGGTGAGTTTGATGATGCTGCTTTGATGAAAGCGTTTTCTTTTTATCATAAGTCGATGTTTATCGCGCCATCTATTTATGCTGATGAGCTAACAACGAATAGCCGTGTTTATGAAGTAAAGCGAGTAACTGATATTTGTGATGAGTATTTTGTTATTTTTGCTGAGCGAATGATCATGCATCCGGCGGTAAAACGTATTTGTGCTGCTGATTTTAGTACTTTATTTTAGTTGGCCTACTGTTGCTAAATTAACGCCTTAGGATCCTAAGGCGTTAATCGTTATATTATTGCGGCAGGTTGTCTGGTGTTTTTTTCTCTTTCTCTTCTTTATCTTTGGCTGAAATTGAAATGCCTGCGGTTAAGTTATAGCGCATAGCATCTTCAAACGACCAATCAACTACCGTTAAGTCTTCGCGTTTCACTAAGGTTGTGATCCCTGCTATTTGATAGCTTAGGGGAAATAGCACCGGTACCCAATCACCCTCTGGTAATGCGTTTGTTAGCGGCTCAGGAGTGTCGTTAGACATAATAAAGCCAACCACATAGGTATCATTCGCCTGATGTACCAGCACTGTTTGCTGGCTTTTATTTTTATTGTCACTGCTCATTAGTGAGGCAATATCATTAATGCTGCTGTAAACCGTTTTAAAAAACGGGAATCGCATCAATTGGCGGATAACAAAATCATAGAGCCATGCGATAGGGCTAACAGAAAAAAGCAGTCCAGCAATGAACAATAAGATTAGAATGAGTAAAAAACCAGCACCTTTGAAGAGTTCAGTGATATGAACAAGGCCAAATAAAAAACTGCCTACTTCATCTAATGACTCAAAAAGTGACCAGAATAACCAAATACTTAATACTAGCGGCAGAACGTTGAACAAGCCGCGTAATAGCGTTTTTTTCATTTTATGCTCGAAGATGTGAAATAAATTCAACTATAAAGTTAGCAACATTTACGATTGAAGTGCTAGTTTTATAGACGATGGCTAATGAAGAGACATAAAAAAACCGACCCAGAGGTCGGTTTTTTTTAATCTAAACTCATTAATTAAAATTAAAGAGCTTTGATTTTCGCTGTTAGACGAGCTTTGTGACGTGCAGCTTTGTTCTTATGAATCAGGCCTTTAGTAGCCATGCGATCCATAACAGGTTGCATTTCAGCGAAAGCTTGTGTTGCAGCTTCTTTATTACCAGCTTCAATAGCGATAATTACTTTCTTGAAGAAAGTGCGCATCATAGAACGACGGCTAGCGTTATGCTGACGACGTTTTTCTGAAGTTAGTGCACGTTTCTTAGCAGATTTGATATTTGCCAAGGGTGTAACTCCCAAATCTTGGTATGGTGACAATTTAAGGCCGAGGACTATGCCCTTAATCTTAATCATTGTCAAATGATTCGTGCAAATAACCGCCATACCAATCTAGTTGGCACTTGCGGATTAACACGGTTAATATGGCGACAGATTTTACCAGTATTTCGATTCAGAAGTCACCTTTCTGAACATCTTTTATGAGGTTTTTTTGTGAGTAAGCGTCTTTTACGCTCTGGAATGATAGTTAGCGCCATGACTTTAGTGTCTCGCGTGCTCGGTTTAGTCCGAGATGTGGTGGTGGCTAACCTTATGGGAGCAGGGGCTGCGGCCGATGTTTTTTTCTTTGCCAACAAAATTCCCAACTTTTTACGTCGTCTTTTTGCGGAAGGGGCTTTTTCGCAAGCCTTTGTACCAGTATTAACTGAGTATCATGCTGCTGGTGACGTAGATAAAACTCGATTATTGATTGCTCGTGCCGCAGGTACGTTGGGTGGTATCGTCACCATTGTCACCTTAGTCGGGGTGTTAGGATCTGGTGTTGTCACAGCATTGTTTGGTTTTGGTTGGTTTTGGGATTGGGTACACGGGACTGCCCCTGGTGCTGAAAAATTCGAATTAGCCAGTTTGTTACTTAAAATCACGTTTCCTTATTTGTGGTTTGTCACCTTTGTGGCGTTATCTGGCGCAATCTTAAATACCTTGGGTAAATTTGCGATTTCATCGTTTACGCCAGTGTTTCTTAATATTGCGATTATTGGTTGTGCAGTATTTGTTGCGCCCCATTTAGCCAAGCCGGAAATTGGACTCGCGATCGGAGTATTTGTTGGTGGCTTAGTGCAATTTGGTTTTCAATTACCATTTTTGTATCGTGAAGGCTATTTAGTGCGTCCACAATGGGGCTGGAACGACCCTGGAGTGACGAAGATACGTAAACTAATGCTGCCAGCACTGTTTGGTGTTTCAGTTACTCAAATCAACTTACTGCTCGATACTTTGATTGCTAGTTTTTTGATGACGGGTTCAATCAGTTGGTTATATTATTCAGATCGGTTATTAGAATTTCCATTAGGGCTGTTTGGGATTGCGATTGCGACAGTGATATTACCGGCTTTATCGCGTAAGCACGTTGATAAATCACCAGAACAATTTGCTCATACGATGGATTGGGGCGTGCGGATGGTGTTGATTTTAGGCATTCCTGCGATGCTCGGCATGATCACCTTAGCTAAGCCGATGTTGATGGTGATGTTCATGCGTGGTGAATTTGACCTGTACGATGTTAACCAAACCGCAATGTCACTGTGGGTTGTATCAGCTGGCCTACTTAATTACATGTTGATTAAAGTATTTGCTCCAGGTTATTACGCTCGTCAGGATACCAAAACGCCAGTGAAAATTGGTATTATTGCTATGGTCAGTAATATGGTTTTTAACGCTATCTTTGCCCCATTTTATGGTTATGTGGGTTTATCGATTGCGAGTGTACTATCAGCATTTCTGAATGCTGCATTGCTATACCGAGGTTTACACCAAGGTAATATTTACCGCATTAGTCGCCAGACATTACTGTTTGTGTTGCGATTAGTGATTGCTGGGGTAGTGATGGTGAGTGGATTATTATGGTTTAGCCCAACGACCGAACAGTGGCTAGCATTTCATTTACTTGAACGCATGCTGTGGCTATTGGGTTTGATTTTAGGTGGTAGCGGTATTTATTTACTATGTGCAATTATTTTAGGCGTTCGCCCGCGTCATCTGCGTGCGGGGAGCTGATTGAAACTGCCGAGTAGTATATAATCCGTTAGCTTTGCGCTAAGAAAGATATTTTCAGCAGCAATGGTGGTGACTTAGTTACCGTTGTTATTAATTTTTTTGGCTGTTATTGGTCATCATATAAACAACTAATCTGATTGTAGGATGAGTGAATAGCCTTATGAGTACTGACATAGTTAAATCACCTATGGAATTAATTCGAGGTATACCCCATATTAAGCCACACCATCATGGTTGCGTGCTGACAATCGGTAATTTTGACGGAGTGCATCTTGGTCATCAAACGTTACTTAAGCAGGTGATAGAAAAGGCACATTCGCTGGGACTCGCTGCTACGGTAATGATGTTTGAACCGCAACCGCAAGAGCTTTTTGCGGGAGGTAAAGCACCGGCAAGGTTAACCCGTTTTCGTGAAAAATACATAGAATTTGAAAAAGTCGGTATCGATCGATTGCTATGTGTTAATTTTAATCATCATTTTGCAGCCATGACTGCTGAATATTTCGTCGAATGCTTGTTGGTAAAGCAATTGGGTGTTAAATTTCTGGTTATTGGTGATGACTTTCGTTTTGGTCAAGGGCGACGTGGTGATTTTGCTATGCTGGTGGCTGCTGGCAAGAAATATGGATTTGAAGTCATAAGCACTGCAAGTTTTTGTGTTTCTGAGCAGCGAGTAAGCAGTACCGCAATTCGTCATGCCTTAGCTAATAATGAATTAGATCAAGTAGCACAAATGCTTGGTCGACCGTACAGTATTCGTGGTCGTGTCTCACATGGAAGAAAATTAGGTCGTACTATCGGCTTTCCAACAGCTAATATCCCACTAAAACGACGTGTTTCGCCTGTTACAGGCGTATATGCTGTAGAAGTTCTTGGTATTACAGCAGATCCTATTATGGGTGTTGCTAACGTTGGCCATCGACCCACTGTACAAGGTGTACGACAACAGCTTGAAGTTCACCTCTTTGATTATCAAGCAGATCTTTATGGTCGTCAGCTTGAAGTCGTGTTGCGCCATAAGTTGCGTGACGAAACAAAATTTGAATCATTCGATGCGCTGAAATTACAAATCGAACGAGATGCTCAAGCAGCACGGGTGTGGCTGTCTGAGCGTAATAGTGTCCAATTTCGCCCAAGTAACGGAATCTAGAATCCATGAGTGACTATAAAGATACCCTGAACCTGCCTGAAACAGGGTTTCCGATGCGAGGCAACCTAGCTCAACGTGAGCCAGTAATGCTTAAGCGTTGGTATGATGAAGATCTTTACGGTGAAATTCGTAAAGCTAAGAAAGGTAAAAAATCTTTCGTATTACACGATGGCCCTCCTTACGCTAACGGTGATATTCACATCGGTCACGCGTTAAACAAGATTCTTAAAGATATTATTATTAAATCAAAGACTCTTTCTGGCTTTGATTCACCGTATATTCCAGGTTGGGATTGCCACGGTCTACCGATTGAATTAATGGTAGAAAAGAAATTTGGTAAGCCTGGTCAGAAATTGACAGCTGCTGAATTCCGTGAAAAATGTCGCGCATATGCAGCTGGCCAAGTTGAAGGTCAAAAAGAAAGTTTCATGCGTCTAGGTGTACTAGGTGAGTGGAATAAGCCATACCGTACAATGGATTTTGGCACTGAAGCGAATATCATTCGTGCGTTAGGTAAAATTGCAGACAAAGATCACCTACTTAAAGGTTTTAAGCCTGTTCACTGGTGTACTGATTGTGGTTCAGCATTGGCTGAAGCTGAAGTGGAATATCAAGATAAAGTATCACTATCTATCGATGTTAAATTTAAAGCGGTAGATGAAGCGGCAGTTTTAGCTAAGTTTGGTTGTGTTGCCGATCAAGGCCAAGGTGATGTGTCGATTGTTATCTGGACAACAACACCATGGACTATGCCAGCTAACCGCGCAGTCGCTGTAAGTGCTGATCTTGAATATGCATTGGTACAAACACCTGTAACTGACACCCACTCTCAACCACAACGTTTAATCGTTGCCGCTGAGCTAGTGAAAGAAGTAATGGCACGTGTTGGCTTTGAAGAATCAGAAATTCTTGGTTTCTGTAAAGGTGATGCATTAGAGCTAATGCGCTTTAATCACCCATTCTACAGCTTTGATGTGCCAGTTGTTCTTGCTGATCACGTTACGACTGAATCGGGTACTGGTTGTGTACATACCGCACCTGGCCACGGTCAAGAAGACTTCGTGGTAGGTCAAAAATACAACCTTGAAATTGCAAACCCTGTTGGTAGCAACGGTGTCTACTTGCCTGATACTGAGATCTTTGCTGGTCAACATGTACTTAAAGCAAACGAAGCTGTTGTTGAAGTATTACGTGAACATGGTTCATTGTTACACTTCTCAAAAATCACCCACAGCTACCCACATTGCTGGCGTCACAAAACGCCAATCATCTTCCGTGCAACGCCACAGTGGTTTATCTCTATGGATAAAGCTGGTCTGCGTACAAAAGCACTAGAAGAAATCAAGAACGTACAATGGATGCCTGAGTGGGGCCAGAGCCGTATCGAAGGTATGGTTGAAGGTCGCCCTGAGTGGTGTATCTCTCGTCAACGTACTTGGGGTGTGCCAATTGCACTGTTTATCCATAAAGAAACCCAAGAGCTTCACCCGCAAACATCTGAGCTAATTGAAAAAGTAGCCCAGTTAGTTGAGCAAAAGGGTATCCAAGCTTGGTGGGATCTAGAACTAACAGATGTAATGAGCGCTGAAGATGCTGCAATTTACGAGAAAGTATTAGATACCCTTGATGTATGGTTTGACTCTGGTGTAACACACTTCTCTGTCGTTGATAGCCGTCCTGAGTTTAATGGCCATTCAGCAGATCTTTACCTAGAAGGTTCTGATCAACACCGTGGTTGGTTCCAATCATCATTGATTTCATCGGTAGCGATGAAAGACAAAGCCCCGTATAAGCAAGTGTTAACACACGGCTTCGTGGTTGACGGTCAAGGCCGTAAAATGTCGAAATCAGTGGGTAACGTCGTTGCACCAAAAGATGTGACCAACAAGCTTGGTGCTGACATTCTACGTCTATGGGTTGCATCAACAGATTACACTGGTGAAGTTGCGGTTTCTGATGAAATTCTGAAGCGTTCAGCTGATGCTTATCGTCGTATTCGTAACACAGCACGTTTCTTCCTCGCTAACCTTAATGGCTTCAATCCTGAAACTGATTGTGTGCCTGTTGAAGAAATGGTTGCGTTAGATCGTTGGGCTGTAGGTCGTGCTATGGCGGCTCAAGCTGAGATCGTTAAAGCATACGAAGACTACAATCTACACACAGTGACGCAGCGTTTAATGCAATTCTGTTCAGTAGAAATGGGTTCATTCTACTTAGACGTAATTAAAGATCGTCAGTACACAGCAAAACGTGGTGGTCATGCACAACGTAGCTGCCAAACGGCGCTTTACTACATCGTAGAGGCACTTGTTCGTTGGATGGCACCTATTATGTCATTCACTGCTGATGAAATCTGGAATGAAATGCCAGGTAAGCGTGATCAATTCGTGTTTACTGGTGAGTGGTTCGATGGCTTATTTGGTCTTGCTGAAAACGAAGAACTAAACAACGAGTTCTGGGCTGAGATTCAACAAGTTCGTGGTGCTGTGAACAAGTTACTAGAAACAGCACGTAGCGAAAAAGTGATTGGTGGTTCATTACAAGCTGAGATCACGCTGACTGCGAACGCAGAACTTGCCGCTAAGCTAAATAAACTTGAAGATGAATTACGTTTTGTATTGCTAACATCAAAAGCACAGGTTGTGGTTGCTGATAGCAAACCAGAAGGCGCACAAGAAACAGATATCGAAGGATTATTTGTAACAGTGAATGCCTCTGAAGCTGCAAAATGTGAGCGTTGTTGGCACCATGTTGCTGATGTAGGCACAATTGCTGGACACGAAGAAGTGTGTGGTCGTTGTGTAACTAACATCGATGGCGACGGCGAAGAGCGTAAATTTGCCTAATGACTAATTCAGCACCTCAGCAGCCGCTGACGCTTAAACAATCAGGAATTCGCTGGCTATGGTTAGCGATTCTGGTATTTATTATCGACAATGGCTCTAAGCTATTGGTGATGGACACGATGGGCTATGGTTGGCCAAACCGGATTGAGATCACCCCATTCTTTAATTTGCTGTATGTGCACAATACTGGTGCTGCATTTAGTTTTTTAAGTGAAGCGGGTGGTTGGCAGCGATGGTTATTTGCAGCGATTGCATTTGGTGTTTGTGGCCTATTAGCATTGTGGATGCGTCGTACACCAGCGACCAATAAAATGGCTAACATTGCATATGCCCTTATTATTGGTGGCGCATTAGGTAATTTATTTGATCGCCTATACCATGGTTTTGTGGTCGATTTTCTTGATTTCTATTACGGTAGTTATCATTGGCCCGCATTCAACATTGCTGATTCAGCCATTTGTTTAGGTGCTGCATTGTTGATTCTTGATGGTTTTAGAGCAGATAAAGCGACTAAAGCTCACTAAGCATTGATATGTTATTAAAATAAAACGCTGCCTGTTTACAGGTGGCGTTTTTTTTTAGTTATTATTTGGCGTAATGTATGTTTAACCTCAGTAAGACTAAAATCGTCGTGATGACAGTTATACTCGGTGGTTAATGGTGTGATTGAGGAGTAATTATCAAATGGCAAAAGTAGCCCTAAATTCAAAATTTGAGCAACGTTCAGGTCTACGTTGGTTGTGGTTGGCTGTGATAATTTTCATGGTCGATTATTTGAGTAAAATAATCATCATGGGAACAATGACTGCTAATGGTTCAACGGCAATAGCGGTATTACCCTTTATGAACCTATATTATGTTCATAATACTGGTGCTGCTTTTAGTTTTTTAAGCGCAGAAGGCGGATGGCAGCGATGGTTATTTACCCTAATAGCAGTGGTAGTGTGTGGTTTTTTAAGCTATCAAATGCGTCAAGCTTCGATTACAAAAACGGCGCATAATATTGGCTGTGCGTTGATCATTGGTGGTGCGTTAGGGAATCTTTTTGATCGCATAAATTATGGGTTTGTTGTTGATTTTTTAGATTTTTATTATAAAAATCACCACTTTGCTATTTTTAATATTGCCGATGTCGCGATTTGTTGCGGGGCAATGTTATATATATTAAGTAGTGTTAATAAGTCTCGCGGATAATAAAAATCATGCCGATGGTTATTTGCTTGCGTAAAAACCCTAGTGAGCATACGTTGATACCCGCGGCACTTTGTTGTTAAATAGTAGTAACCAATAATAGGGAATAATATATGTCGGTGATCAAGGATAATAGTGAAGTGTTAATGCATTTTGCAATTAAATTAGCTGATGGGTCTGTGGCTGAGTCGACATTTGCTAATGCTAAGCCGGTGATATTTCGAATGGGTGATGGTAGCCTCACCGAGAATTTTGAAAAATGTTTATTAGGCTTAGCGGCAGGACAGAAGAAACAGTTTGATTTAGCCCCTGAAGATGCTTTTGGCCCTTCCAATCCAAATAATATTCACTATGTCGATCTGAGTAAGTTTAGCGCTGATACACCAGCTGAAGTTGGTCGTATTATTGCCTTTACTGGATCTGATGGGCATGATATTCCCGGTATAATTACACAAGTAGTGGGTGATTCAGTAACCGTTGATTTTAATCACCCATTAGCAGGTAAGACAGTCACCTTTGAGGTTGAAGTTGTCTCCATTGAACGTTAAGAGCCATTATTGATGAAAATATTACTCGCAAATCCACGTGGTTTTTGTGCTGGTGTTGATCGTGCTATTAGCATTGTCGAGCGTGCATTAGAAATGTATCAGCCGCCTATTTATGTGCGTCATGAAGTAGTGCATAACCGCTTTGTGGTGGAAGGCCTAAAACAGCGTGGTGCTATTTTTGTCGAAGAATTAAGTGAAGTACCTGATGATAATATCGTTATTTTCTCTGCTCATGGTGTATCACAAGCGGTTAGAAATGAAGCTAAAGCGCGACAGTTAACGGTATTTGATGCTACTTGCCCATTAGTGACCAAAGTTCACATGGAAGTTGCTCGTGCTAGTCGTAAAGCGATGGAAGTGGTGTTAATTGGCCATGCTGGTCATCCTGAAGTTGAAGGTACGATGGGGCAATATGCCAATCATGAAGGTGGTATGTATTTGGTTGAGAAGCCAGAAGATGTTGATACTTTGGTGGTAAAAGATCCGTCAAACTTACATTTTGTTAGCCAAACTACTTTATCGGTAGATGAAACTGCTGATGTGATCGATCGTTTACGTCAAGTGTTCCCTGATATTAAAGGTCCACGTAAAGACGATATCTGTTATGCGACTCAAAATCGTCAAGATGCCGTGCGCGAAATGGCAGCAACGGTTGATGTGATGATTGTTGTTGGCTCTAAAAACTCCTCAAACTCTAATCGCCTGCGCGAGCTTGCGGTTAAATTAGGTACACCTGGTTATTTGACCGATAGTGCTGAAGATATTGATCCGCAATGGCTTGAAGGTAAAAAGTTAGTCGGTGTCACCGCTGGCGCGTCAGCACCTGAAGAGTTAGTGAATCAAATTATTGCGCGTATTAAGCAACTTACTAATGCCACAGATGTCGAAGAATTATCGGGTCGTGAAGAAAATATGTTCTTTGAAGTACCACGAGAATTACAAGTAAAGAATATCTAATGCTGTTTTGTTAATTTCTAAGAGCCTCAGTGAAAACTGGGGCTTTTTTTATCATAGTCAACAAGCTACAGTGGATAAATATTATTATGAATAGTGTAGGAGATGCACGCTAATGGTCAGAATTGCGATAGCCGGCGCTGCCGGACGAATGGGACGTCAGTTAATTAAAGCCACTGCATTATCAAATTCGACGATATTAACGGTGGCAACTGAGCGTACAGGTTCAAGTTTAGTTGGCGCAGATGCCGGAGAGTTAGCCGGGATTGGTTTAGCAAATGTGGTTGTGATTGACGATCTTAGTCAAGCGATTGATGACTTTGATGTCTTAATTGATTTTACTGCCCCTGCGGTTACGCTCGCTAATCTAGAATTATGTCAGCAATACCATAAAAAAATTGTCATTGGCACCACCGGATTTAGTGAACAACAGCGACAATTAATTGATACTGCCGCTGAGCAGATTGCAGTGGTGATGGCGCCTAACTATAGTGTTGGGGTTAATTTGGTGTTTAAACTACTGGAAAAAGCAGCGAAAGTGATGGGCGATTATTGTGATGTTGAGATCATCGAAGCTCACCATCGTCATAAAGTTGATGCGCCATCAGGTACTGCTATTGGTATGGGCGAAGCAATTGCTGGAGCAATGGGTAATAAGCTCAGTGATGTTGCTGTATATACGCGTGAAGGTATTACTGGCGAGCGCAGTCGTGATGAGATCGGTTTTGCAACCATTCGAGCTGGCGATATTGTTGGTGAGCATACGGCAATGTTTGCTGATATTGGCGAGCGGGTTGAAATTACTCATAAAGCCACTGATAGAATGACATTTGCCAATGGTGCAGTACGAGCTGCGGCATGGTTAAATAGCAAGCCTTCAGGGTTTTATACCATGACTGATGTTCTCGATCTGGATCGGTTATAAAATCAACTAAGAATGAGTGAAACCTGCCTTTATGGCAGGTTTTTTTATGTCTAAAGATAGTGTTGATAACCCTGTTGTATGCAAATTTTTGGGTATGTTGTGCATAAATTAAGATGATTATTGTGGCGTTGGTTAATAGTGATAAAACATTGTAAAAAGGTGTGTTTTGTTGTTGGTTATAAGGTCTTTGATCGTTTTTGTGTTGGCTGCCTTTGTTTTTAACGATAAAGTTGGGTTGTTTTATCGTTTGCGTTGGATTTTAATTTTTGTTAACGATAATGTAACCAAGGCAATCGATTACATTTTGGCTAACGTTATTCAATAGTCCTAAAGATGTAATTAAAGTTGTTGTTTACAGTGTTTGAGTGAAAAAGTGGTGTTTGATCGTGATATTTAAAATTTAATTACGGTTAAATGTTGACAGATTGCTAACTGATCCATAGAATTTGCGCAATTTGTCAAAAATCAGTAGTGAATGGTTTTTGGCGTTAAATGGAATGGGTAGTTGCAACTTTATCTGTTTTAATTGCATTTTTATTTTTTGGAGGTTGTCTTGAGCAAATCTGCGCTGTTAGTCCTTGAAGATGGGACAGTGTTCCGCGGCGTGTCCATTGGGGCAGATGGTTCGGCTGTTGGTGAAGTTGTTTTTAATACCTCGATGACGGGGTACCAGGAAATCCTCACTGACCCCTCTTACTCGCAACAGATCGTTACTCTTACTTATCCTCATATTGGCAACACTGGTACTAATACCGAAGACGAAGAATCAACAGCAATTCATGCCCAAGGCTTAGTAATTCGTGATCTTCCTCTTATCGCTTCCAACTTCCGCAGTGAACAATCCCTTTCTGACTATCTTAAATCACAAAATATCGTTGGCATCGCTGACATTGATACCCGTAAGTTAACTCGTATTTTACGTGAGAAAGGTGCTCAAAACGGTTGTGTTATTGCTGGTAACAACCTTGATGAAGCGGCTGCATTAGCCCAAGCCCAAGCATTTCCTGGCCTTAAAGGTATGGATTTAGCCAAAGAAGTGACCACAGCTGAAACGTATAGCTGGAAGCAAGGTTCATGGACATTAACCGGCGGTTTACCCGCTGCGAAAGATGACAGTGAGTTACCGTATCATGTTGTGGCTTATGATTTCGGTGCTAAACGTAATATTCTGCGCATGCTTGTTGACCGCGGTTGTCGTTTAACGGTCGTACCTGCACAAACAACAGCAGAAGAAGTACTAGCGCTTAACCCTAATGGTATCTTCTTATCTAATGGTCCTGGTGATCCAGCGCCATGTACTTACGCAATTGAAGCGACCAAAGTATTTTTAGAAAAAGGCTTACCGATTTTTGGTATCTGTCTTGGTCATCAAATCCTAGCATTAGCTAGTGGTGCTCAAACAGTGAAAATGAAATTCGGTCACCATGGTGCTAACCACCCAGTAAAAGATCTTGAGCGTGATGTGGTAATGATTACTAGTCAGAACCACGGTTTTGCCGCTGATGAAGCAACATTACCTGATAACCTACGCGCAACGCATAAATCCCTGTTTGATGGCTCTCTACAAGGTATCCATCGTACCGACAAGCCTGCATTTAGTTTCCAAGGCCACCCAGAAGCAAGCCCTGGTCCACACGATGCAGCACCACTATTTGATCATTTCATCGAATTAATCAAGAAACACAGCGCCTAAGCCGGGAGTAGTAAAAAATGCCAAAACGTACTGACATTAAAAGTGTATTAATCTTAGGTGCTGGTCCGATTGTTATCGGTCAAGCGTGTGAATTTGACTACTCAGGTGCACAAGCATGTAAAGCGCTACGTGAAGAGGGTTACCGCGTTATTCTGGTAAACTCGAATCCAGCAACTATCATGACCGATCCTGATATGGCGGATGCAACATACATTGAGCCTATTCACTGGGAAGTGGTACGCAAGATCATTGAAAAAGAACGTCCTGATGCAGTATTACCTACGATGGGTGGCCAAACTGCGCTTAACTGTGCGTTAGATCTTGAAAAGTATGGCGTATTAAAAGAATTTAATGTCGAAATGATTGGCGCAACAGCTGACGCAATTGATAAAGCTGAAAACCGTTCACGTTTCGATAAAGCAATGAAAGCGATTGGCCTTGAATGTCCACGCGCAGATACTGCAACCACCATGGAAGAAGCCTATAAAGTGCTCGATATGGTTGGTTTTCCTTGTATTATTCGTCCGTCATTTACGATGGGTGGTACCGGTGGCGGTATTGCATACAATAAAGAAGAATTTGAAGAGATCTGTTCGCGCGGCTTAGATTTATCACCAACCAGTGAATTGTTGATTGATGAATCTTTGATTGGCTGGAAAGAATACGAGATGGAAGTTGTTCGTGATAAGAACGATAACTGCATCATCGTGTGTGCGATTGAAAACTTTGATCCAATGGGCATTCATACTGGTGACTCAATCACAGTAGCACCAGCGCAAACACTAACAGATAAAGAATACCAGCTAATGCGTAATGCATCGTTAGCAGTATTACGTGAAATTGGTGTTGAAACGGGTGGTTCAAACGTTCAGTTTGGTATTAACCCTGAAGATGGCCGTATGGTTATCATCGAGATGAACCCACGTGTATCACGCTCATCAGCGCTAGCGTCAAAAGCAACGGGTTTCCCAATTGCTAAAATTGCGGCGAAATTAGCGATTGGCTTCACTCTTGATGAATTAATGAATGATATCACTGGTGGCGCAACACCAGCCTCATTTGAACCGACTATCGATTATGTTGTAACTAAGATCCCGCGCTTTAACTTTGAAAAGTTTGCGGGTGCAAATGACCGTCTAACTACCCAGATGAAGTCGGTCGGCGAAGTGATGGCGATTGGTCGTAACCAACAAGAGTCATTGCATAAAGCACTACGTGGCCTAGAAGTTGGCGCTAATGGTTTTGACGAGATGGTTGATCTTGATGAACCTGATGCAATGAGCAAAATTCGTTATGAATTAAAAGTCGCGGGTGCTGATCGTATTTGGTATATCGGTGATGCTTTCCGTGCTGGTATGTCAGTTGACGGTATCTTTAACCTAACCAATATTGACCGTTGGTTCTTGGTTCAAATCGAAGATATCATTAAAGATGAAGCACGTGTTAAAGCTGCTGGTTTTGCAGGTCTTAATGAGCAATCACTGCGCGCATTAAAGCGTAAAGGTTTTGGTGATGCTCGGTTAGCTAAATTGGTTGGGGTTGCTGAAAGCGAAATTCGCAAATTGCGTGACCAATTCGATATTCATCCTGTATACAAGCGTGTTGATACCTGTGCGGCTGAGTTCTCATCAGACACCGCTTACATGTACTCATCATATGATGAAGAATGTGAAGCGAACCCAACCACCAAAGACAAAATCATGATTCTAGGTGGCGGTCCTAACCGTATTGGTCAGGGAATTGAATTTGATTACTGTTGTGTACATGCATCATTAGCATTACGTGAAGACGGTTACGAAACCATTATGGTTAACTGTAACCCAGAGACTGTATCAACAGATTACGATACCTCTGACCGTTTGTACTTTGAACCAGTAACACTGGAAGATGTACTTGCGATTGCTCGTGTTGAAAAGCCTAAAGGTGTTATCGTTCAATACGGTGGTCAAACACCACTTAAATTAGCACGTGCACTTGAAGCTGCTGGTGTGCCAATTATTGGTACTAGCCCTGATGCGATTGACCGTGCTGAAGACCGTGAGCGTTTTCAACAAGCTGTTGACCGCTTAGGTTTGCTACAACCAGAAAACGCAACAGTGACCACGATGGAACAGGCGATTGAGAAGTCAAAAATCATCGGTTTCCCATTAGTTGTGCGCCCATCCTATGTACTAGGTGGTCGTGCGATGGAAATTGTGTACGATGAGCAAGACTTACGTCGTTACTTTAACGAAGCAGTGAGTGTTTCCAACGAATCACCAGTATTGCTTGACCGTTTCCTTGATGATGCGATTGAAGTTGATGTCGATGCGATTTGTGATGGTGAGCAAGTGGTTATTGCTGGCATCATGGAGCACATTGAGCAAGCCGGTGTTCACTCTGGTGACTCAGCATGTTCATTGCCAGCTTATACGCTAAGCAAAGACATTCAAGATGTCATGCGTGAACAAGTGAAGAATTTGGCGTTTGAATTAGGTGTTCGTGGTTTGATGAATACTCAGTTCGCAGTTAAAGATAACGAAGTTTACTTAATTGAAGTTAACCCTCGTGCCGCGCGTACAGTACCATTTGTATCAAAAGCAACAGGTGTGGCGGTTGCAAAAATCGCAGCTCGTGTAATGGCTGGTCAATCACTTGAGTCGCAAGGTTTTACTAAAGAAATCATTCCACCATACTATTCAGTGAAAGAAGTGGTATTACCGTTTAACAAGTTCCCAGGTGTTGACCCACTGTTAGGCCCTGAAATGCGCTCAACAGGTGAAGTAATGGGAATTGGTAATACGTTTGCTGAAGCATTTGCTAAGGCTGAACTAGGCTGTGGTAAAGAGTACCCATCATCAGGACGTGCACTACTTTCTGTTCGCGAAGGTGATAAGAAGCGCGTGGTTGATTTAGCGTCTAAGTTGATTAAACTTGGCTACCAGCTAGATGCAACTCACGGTACTGCGGTGATTCTTGGTGAAGCGGGTATTAATCCACGCTTGGTAAATAAAGTTCACGAAGGTCGTCCTCATATTCTTGACCGTATTAAGAATAATGAATATACCTACATTGTTAACACTGCTGAAGGTCGTCAAGCGATTGAGGATTCTAAAATACTTCGTCGCAGTGCTTTGGCTGAGAAAGTGAATTACACCACTACCTTGAATGCTGGTTTTGCGACTTGTTTGGCACATACTGCAGATGACCGTAATACTGTAACCTCGATTCAAGAACTGCATGCCATGATTAAGTAAGCGTATTTCGATACTACTTTTGATTGTGATAAAGGCCGAGCATGAAAGTGCTTGGCCTTTTTAATTATAGCTATATTACATCATGACGTAGCAGTTACTATTTGATCGTAGGTGCAATTAAATTTTTGCTTTATATAAGGTTTGATTGGGTTGCAGCGATACATCAATAGCGTACAATGCAGGCGTCGCAGTAAGCGATATATTTTTGGAGACATAAGTGAACGATACCGACCAGCCCCCGAGTATGATGGTGGAAAATCAAGTCTAGCAACGGTATGCGTTACGTTTCCGTGCTGCCAGGCTCGGAATAATATGTCTTTCTTTTTAGTGTAATCATTTATCCACGACATTTTTCCTCGATTTTCCCGTTTATATTTAAGTGCAATTTTTATTATTAATGCTATCAGTATCAGTTTTTAATGGCTGCTATTATCAGTAGGGCTAATGTTATGCCTGCGAGGGGATGGTATTAAAATTTAAATTGTGACGGTCGCTACTTATTACTCTTTTTTGAGTATCAGTTAACCGGGAAAACCGCCATGACAGTAATGAATTTTGCAGCTTATGCTGCAGCAACAAGTGCTCATTTAGACCAACGTGATGCATTGGCTGTGCGTAATGCTTTTCTAAAATATGATTTAGATGAGCAAGCACATTTATTAGCAAAAATGCCCTTACTTGAAGCGTTAGTGGTGCTTCATGAATGCCCTTTGCGCCATGTCCAATTATTGCTTGATCGTCTTGATGAGTTAAAAGAAGACGTTAAAGTTCGTCAATTAGCGAATGGCTTAGGCTTGATTTGTTCTGAAGTAGAGCCTGTCGGTCACTACTTACAAAATAGTGTTTTTAACCATGTTCGTGAGCGTATTGGTTGGATTGTCGGTTTAGCTTTAATGGGGATTATTTCTGGATTAATTATCTCGCATTATCAAAATACATTAAGCCAATTGGTACTATTAGCTATTTATATGCCAGTTATTGCCGCTGCTGGTGGTAATACTGGTTCACAAGCAGCAACATTAGTCGTACGAGCACTGGCAATGGAAGAAATCCGCGCTCGGGATTGGCTGGCAGTATTATGGAAAGAGTTTCGAGTATCGTTAGTGATTGCGCTTGGGTTAGCGGCGGTGATCGTTGGACGAGTGGTATTCTTTAGTGGTCATGTAGCGTTACCTGCTGGAATTACATTACATATGGTGGCGTTGGCGATTGGGGTCGCTATTTCGATTCAAGTCGTTATATCAACCAGTGCCGGAGGTCTATTACCATTAGTTGCGCGGGCACTTAACTTAGATCCGGCAGTGTTGGTAAGCCCAGTATTAGCTTCAATGGTCGATATCACTGGCATGGTCATTTATTTTAGCACTATTAATTGGATTCTTGGCTTAGGCCATTAAATGTTGTCGTTGTTAGTATAAAACATTTGATACCGTTATAGAAAAGCCCCATTTACGGGTTGTCACGTTAAGTGATGACAGATAAATGGGGCTTTTTGCATTTGGTTATTAGCCAATTAACACGCTAATTTCAATCAGTAGTTATTATACAGTGAAGTATAGTACTGCTTTTCAAATTGATTGATTGGCGGTAATGGATCGGCGTTTAATTCAGCCTTAGTTGGGTAATAGTTGGTAACTAACTGTACAAATAATAATGGTTCACCCGATTTGGTTTTCAGAATACCAGCAAGGTTATAGGTGCCAAATAGTGAGCCAGTTTTAGCAATCATATGATCTTTTAACGGCGCATTTAGAACACTTTTACGGTATTGAAGGGTGCCACTTTTACCCGCTACGGGTAAATCGGTAATTAAGCCGAGTTTAGGATGATGATAAATATAAGTAAGCACTTCCATTAAATCATGAGTGTTTAAGCGGTTATTACGCGAAAGCCCTGAGCCATCAACCATGATGGTATTAGATAAATCAATGTTGGCTTTTTGTTTTAGAATAGCTTTGATGGCTGCGACACCATTAGCATAGTTGCCCGCTTGATTAAAGTATTTAGCACCCATGGTTTTAGCAAGGTTATCGGCAAATAAATTATCAGAACGTTTAAGCATGATATATAGCAGCGTCGTTAATGGTGCTGACTGGTGGGTTGCAATAATCTTACCGCTGATAGTGTCATTACGTAAAATCTTGCCCTCTAAACGGATACCTGCGCGTTTTAATTCCCGCTTAATAATAGCAGTAGAGTACAGCGTGGTATTCTGAACGGCAAATCGTAGTGCTAATGGATCTTTTTTGGGTTGAATACAACCCGTTATATGATAGCTGTTGTTATCATTTGCTTGTAGTAATAGCTCACAATATTGGTCTTTTTGCTGCGCTTTAGTTACTACAATCGCATCATTAGTGGCTGTGACTGGCTGGTGATTAGGAATATGTAAGCGTGTTTTAGCACCGAAAGCCATGTTTGAATATAACGCGCCTTCAAAGCAGTTATGTTCCAAAGTAATGCTGCTTGATGGTGCACTATAGCATTGTGTTAGCATGTCCCACGGTGAACCCACCGCATGCTCAAACCCGGTAAAATGACCACCGTTAAGGTAAAGGTTACCTTTGATAGTACTAGTACCTTGCTGTTTGAGTTGGCGTAATAGGTTGGCGATATCACTGCTTTCTAAGGTGGGATCACCATTAAAATCTAAAATAACATTATTACCTTGAGTTTCAAGGTTGGTGCTAAAACGGAAGTCATTACCTAAATATAATTTAGCCGCGAGTGCAGTGAGTAATTTTTGAGTACTTGCAGGGGCTTGCAGATGGCTTGCTTGGTGCTGGTAGATAATCTTGTTAGTCGCAGGGTTAACAACGAGGAGTGAGGCGTCACTACCCGTTGGCAATTGCTTGAGGGCTTGCTGAGGCGCAAACGCTGCAAATGATGGCATGCTTGTTAGCAGCAAGGCGGAACAAATAAGTCGTTTAAGCATTTTTAGGTATATTTGTATAAATAAAATGAGCGCTAATAATAGCTTTTTTTATTGGTTGAGTAAAAAGCTCACCATTATATCGTTATAGCAAATATCAGATACTAAAAAGCGCCGACCAAGGTCGACGCTTTTTGGGGTACGCTTTTAATCGTAAGGATTAGAAGTCGTAACGAGCACCAAGAACAATTTGGTCAGATGCTGCAACTTTACCTACTTTGTTCTTATCAAGCATGTTGAATGTGTAAGAAGCGTAAGTACGGAAGTTGCTGTTGAAGTAGTAAGTACCATCAACAGATAGTGCGTTTGCTAACTCATCGTAAGCACCGCTAGTGTTGCGCTCATCTTTCATGAAGCCGTAAGTAGTAGTAAATACTGCTTTGCCCATAGTGTATGCTGCTGCGAATTCATAACCTTGAGAATCAGTTACATCGCCATTCACTAGGTTAGTTGCATCACGGTGACCGTACTTGTATAGACCACCGAAGTATAGGTCGCCTACAGTGTACGATGCTACTGCGAAAGTTTGCTTAGATGTTTGGTTTACAGGTTGATTGATTGCAGTTTGATCTTTTTGTTGAGCATAACCCACACCAAGAGCAAGACCTGTATTACCTACAGCGTATTTAGCAGCAGTAGAGAAACCGCTTTGGTTTGTTTTTTGACCTGTAGTCGAATTGTACGCTGCACCATCAAATACGTAGTTCGCTTTGAAAGTCAGGTTGTTGAATGTACCTGCGTAAGCTAGGTTATTTGATGTACGGTCAGCTACTGCTAGCTTAGAACTACCAACAACAGAACCTGCGTATGCCATGATATCAGTGAAATCAGTTAGCATACCTAGTGAGCCGTCAGCTTTACCGTAAACGATTTGGCCATACTTATCACTGTTTACACCAGCATAGATGTAACGGTTCTCATCGTTATTAGTATTTGCTGTGAACTCACGCTCAAAGTAACCAATACCCTGCACGCCATCAGCGATTTGAGTTTTAGCATCAATGTTTACACGTACACGTGAGATATCAGTTACATCGTTGCTTGTATGTTGATTAACAAGTGCTTGATTGTATTCTTTATAAGTCTTGAACTGATCTTTTGATACTTGTGTTGTACCATTCTCAGAAGAAAGAGCACGAGCTTCTACACGGCCGCCAATAGCTAGGCTAGAAGTGTCGTCTGAATAAACTGTTGCTGCTGATGCTGCGCCAGAGAAAGTCGCTGCTGCTACTGCTAGAGCAATTAGGTTCTTGTTCATTGCCGAATCCTTTATATGATTTTTTTATAGTTTGCATTTTGATGCCAAATGCTATGGCGTTCTTTTTACTTGTGTCATTGGTAATATGTTAGTAAAAAAAACTGAAAAATAGTTTAAATAGGTCTTTTTTAGATTTTTTATTGCTTTTATAATGTTTATTATCAGTGTGTTATATAAATAAGTAAAAGTTCTAATTATTTTTTATATTTTAGTTCTATTTAGAAAATATTGTTTTTTTTATATTTAAAAATGACGTTTTTATTTGTAAGAGTGTGATTTGACGCGCTTTTTGATTTTGATTGAATTGTAACTGTTTTGATGTTGTTAGCGCCAATGTCACAATGGTGAGTAAGTGCTAACATAAAGCGCGATTCATTTTATATTATCGTTAATGGCAATACTGGAGCTTTTGAGTCAGTGATGTAACAAAATAATTAGCAGATAAATAACAGTTAAATGCGGATTATCATTTATCAATGATGATCTCTTGGTCATCTTTGTTTAAAATAAACCAAATCATTTTTATTCTGTCAGACTAGCTATGGGCTAGGCTGACGCTATTTACCTGAAATTGGCGAGCGCTATCAGGTTACAGAGGTTATTTATTTATGGAAAAAGTACCAATGACTGTTCGCGGCGAACAAAAGCTGCTCAAAGAACTTGAGGTATTGTTGAAGCGTCGTCCGCTTATTTCTCAAGCTATTGCTGAAGCTCGTGAACTTGGTGACTTAAAAGAAAACGCTGAATACCATGCTGCGCGTGAAGAACAAGGTATTTGTGAAGCTCAAATTCGTGATATCGAATATAAGTTATCAGTAGCACAAGTAATTGATGTCACAACATTAGCCAATACAGGTAAAGTTATTTTTGGTACGACTATCAAATTACTCGATTTAGATAGTGATAAAGAAATGACTTATTGCATTGTGGGTGATGATGAAGCCGATATTAAGCAAAACTTAATTTCAGTTAATTCACCGATTGCGCGTGGTTTAATTGGTAAGTTAACAGGTGATGAAGTACAGATTACAACACCAGGTGGCTTAAAAGAATTTGAAATCATGGATGTACAATACATTTAATGATTAATTGCAGTTTGTCGTTAGCAAAAATATAGACTATGTTTGACAAATAAGCCTTACCTTAATTAGTAACGGTAATGTTTGTCGTTAGCAAAAAACAGTTTATTGCCAACGACGGCTATAAAAAAGGCCGCTAGGCGGCCTTTTTTATTTGCGAGGAAGTTCGATTTTACGATCTTCAGTTTGACGGTAAAGCACTAATGTTTTACCAATCACCTGTACTTTTTCTGCTTTAGTTTCGCGAATAATAGCGTCGACGATTAACAATTTAGTTTCACGATCTTCAGAAGCTACTTTTACTTTAATAAGCTCATGGTGATTTAAAGCTAAATCGATTTCAGCTAATACAGCTTCAGTAAGGCCGTTAGCGCCCATTAGAACCACAGGTTTTAAGTTGTGAGCTAGGCCTTTTAAGAACTGCTTTTGTTTTGTGCTTAGATTCATTATGACTCTATTTTTTTAGTTACAAGGGTTGAAAACGCGACATTCTACCGCCATCTACTCTAGAAGACTAATTTGTTTAATAGATGAGAGTCGGAAAATTTACAGTGATTATGTTGCACTGCACATTTTTAGGGCGCAATCTAATGAATTAGGTGCGATAAAGTCTTTAGCCGACGTATACTTACTAAGTATGGCAACTCATTAGGTTTATCATGAGTAGAAAAAAACAATCCGCTAGCTCAGGCCGGTGGTTAAAAGAACATTTTGACGATAAATATGTACAAGAAGCACAAAAACGGGGTTACCGTTCGCGAGCTTTCTTTAAAATTGAAGAAATTCAAAATAAAGATAAATTATTAAAACCAGGCATGACAGTGGTTGACCTTGGTGCTGCACCAGGCGGTTGGTCACAGTATGCGGCAGAAATTGTAGGTGATGAGGGACAGGTCATCGCTTGTGATATTTTGCCGATGGATTCACTACCAGGGGTTAATTTCCTTCAAGGTGATTTCCGTGAAGAAGCAGTATTAGAGGCTTTATTAACACGCATTCAACCAGATATGGTTGATGTGGTAATGTCTGATATGGCACCTAATATGAGTGGTAACCTTGCATCCGACCAACCTCGAGCTATGTACCTTGTTGAACTTGCATTAGATATGTGTCGACAAGTACTTGCACCGAATGGCAGTTTTGCGGTAAAAGTTTTCCAAGGCGAAGGCTTCGACCAATATCTCGCTGATATTCGTAGCATGTTTAAAGTGGTCAAAATTCGTAAACCAGATTCCTCGCGAGATCGTTCGCGTGAAGTCTATATTGTGGCTACAGGTTACAAACTGTAGTAATCTACATTCATCTTTTAGTTATCGCGAGGTTAACACCTTGAGTGACATGGCAAAAAACTTGATTTTATGGCTGGTCATTGCAGTTGTTCTTATGTCTGTATTCCAGAGTTTCGGAACCAACAGTAATAGTGCCAAGGGCCAAGTCGATTATACGACATTTGTCCGTCAAATCGGTCAGGATCAGATAAAGGAAGTACGATTCAATGATCGTGAAATCACTGTAACCAAACGTGATAATGCGAGCTATGTAACATACTTACCTGTCGCAAATGATCCTAAGCTGTTAGACGATCTTATTAACGCTAACGTACAAGTACAAGGTACACCACCAGAAGAGCCAAGCCTTTTAGCTTCAATCTTCATTTCGTGGTTCCCAATGCTATTGCTTATTGGTGTTTGGATTTTCTTTATGCGTCAAATGCAGGGCGGTGGTGGCAAAGGTGCCATGTCGTTCGGCAAATCTAAAGCGCGCATGATGGGTGAAGACCAAATCAAAACAACGTTTGCTGATGTAGCGGGTTGTGATGAAGCCAAAGAAGACGTTAAAGAGTTGGTTGATTACTTACGTGATCCAAGCCGCTTCCAGAAACTAGGTGGTAAAATCCCAACAGGTGTGTTGATGGTTGGTCCTCCTGGTACGGGTAAAACCTTACTGGCAAAAGCGATTGCTGGTGAAGCAAAAGTACCGTTCTTTACTATTTCTGGCTCTGACTTTGTTGAAATGTTTGTCGGTGTGGGTGCATCCCGTGTCCGTGATATGTTTGAACAAGCGAAAAAAGCAGCGCCTTGTATTATCTTTATCGATGAAATCGATGCGGTAGGTCGTCAACGTGGTGCTGGTGTTGGTGGGGGTCATGATGAACGTGAACAAACACTAAACCAGATGCTAGTTGAAATGGATGGTTTTGAAGGTAATGAAGGTATTATCGTTATTGCCGCAACTAACCGTCCTGATGTACTTGACCCAGCCTTACTTCGTCCTGGCCGTTTTGACCGTCAAGTCGTTGTTGGTCTTCCAGATGTACGTGGTCGTGAGCAGATTCTTAAAGTTCACATGCGTAAAGTGCCGCTAGATGGTGATGTTAATCCATCATTGATTGCTCGTGGTACACCTGGTTTCTCTGGCGCTGATTTAGCCAACCTTGTTAACGAAGCAGCATTATTTGCAGCTCGTGGTGATAAACGCACAGTATCAATGGTTGAATTTGAACTAGCAAAAGACAAAATCATGATGGGCGCAGAGCGTAAATCAATGGTGATGTCTGAAGAGCAAAAAGCATCAACGGCATACCATGAAGCTGGTCACGCAATTATTGGTCGTTTAGTACCGGATCACGATCCAGTGTACAAAGTATCAATTATTCCACGTGGTCGTGCACTTGGTGTGACTATGTACTTACCAGAGCAAGATCGTGTAAGTCATTCGCGTGAATTCTTAGAATCTATGATTTCAAGTCTTTACGGTGGCCGTCTTGCTGAAGAACTTATCTATGGTCGTGAGAAAGTATCAACTGGTGCATCGAACGATATTGAACGTGCAACTGATATTGCACGTAAGATGGTGACTCAGTGGGGTTTCTCTGACAAGCTAGGCCCATTATTGTACGCAGAAGACGAAGGTGAAGTATTCCTTGGTCGTTCAGTAACACAAAGCAAGCATATGTCGGATGACACAGCGAAGTTGATTGATACTGAAGTACGTATTTTAATTGATCGTAACTACCAACGTGCCCGTCAAATTTTGGTTGATAATATGGATATTATGCATGCTATGAAAGATGCATTGATGAAATATGAAACCATTGATGCTGGTCAGATTGATGACTTGATGGAACGTAAATCTGAAATCCGTCCACCGAAAGGTTGGATCGACGATGGTGATACGCTACGCAATGCACCTGAAACTGAACTTGCTCCTGATGAGCCTGTAGGCGATGGTATTGATGCTCTATCTGAGAAAGACGATACAGATAGCAAGCCTCAAGCATAATTGCTAAGTGAATAGAAAACCCTGACTTAGGTCGGGGTTTTTTTTTGTTGAAATTTGTGGAGCCATAACATGATGTTAATTAGTAAAAGTAAGACACTGGATCTTACAACGCCTCAAGTGATGGGGATTGTTAATATTACACCCGACTCATTTTCTGATGGTGGTAAATATAATCAATTAGAGAGTGCGTTACGTCATGTTGAGTCAATGATCGCAGCGGGTACGGCGATGATTGATATTGGTGGTGAATCGACTCGTCCAGGCGCTGCTGATGTTAATCTTGATATGGAGCTCGCTCGAGTTATTCCAGTAATAGAAGCAATTAGACAGCGATTTGATTGTTGGATTTCGATTGATACCAGTAAAGCACAAGTGATGACGGAGGCTGTTAATGCCGGAGCGGATTTAATTAATGATGTGCGAGCATTACAAGAAGCAGGAGCATTAGAAGCAGCAGCAAAAGCAAATGTTCCTATCTGCTTGATGCATATGCAAGGTCAACCGCGTACAATGCAATCCGATCCGAATTATGTCGACCTGATCACGGATGTGAATCAATTTCTGCACGAGCGTATTCAAGCTTGTGAGCAATATGGTATTGCACGGCAACAGTTAGTACTCGATCCGGGGTTCGGATTTGGTAAAACAATGGCGCATAATTATCAGCTGTTAGCGCAACTTGAACAATTTCATCAGTTTGGATTGCCGTTATTAGCAGGAATGTCACGTAAATCGATGATATCGCAATTGTTAAATACCCCTCCCAGTGATTGTTTAGCTGGCAGTTTAGCGTGTGCGACGATTGCAGCAATGAAAGGGGCACAAATAATTCGTGTTCATGACGTTAAAGAAACAATTGATGTTGTTAAAATCTGTAATATGGTCGCAAATTATTCTAAATAGTTTAGATGTCATTTCATAACAGTGGAAGATTGTAAGCTAATTACAGTCGATATACTTAGTAAATAGAGCTAGGAGCATAAAATGGCTGAACGTAAGTTCTTTGGTACTGATGGTATTCGTGGTCTTGTTGGTGAAGGCCCTATTACACCTGAATTTGTAATGAAATTAGGCTGGGCGGCTGGACGCGTATTATCGCAAACAGGAACTAAAAAAGTCCTAATCGGTAAAGATACCCGTATTTCAGGTTATATGTTGGAGTCTGCTTTAGAAGCGGGTTTAGCTGCGGCTGGCTTAAAAGCGGCTTTTACAGGTCCAATGCCAACTCCTGCTGTTGCCTATTTAACTCGTACATTTCGTGCTGAAGCAGGGATTGTTATTTCTGCATCACATAACCCATATCACGATAATGGCATTAAGTTCTTTTCAGCACAGGGTACGAAATTACCTGATGAGGTTGAATTGGCGATTGAAGCTGAAATGGAAAAACCATTAACGTGTGTTGAATCGGCATTATTGGGTAAGGCTTACCGTATTGATGATGCAGCAGGGCGTTATATTGAATTTTGTAAGGGTACTTTCCCTAACCATTTAAGCCTTGAAGGTTATAAAATTGTTGTTGATTGTGCCCATGGCGCGACTTACCACATTGCGCCTAAAGTGTTTTCTGAATTAGGTGCTGATGTTATTACTATTGGTTGCGAGCCAAACGGTATCAATATTAATGACAAAGTAGGTGCAACTGATGTTGCTGCACTACAGGCTAAAGTTTTAGCAGAAAAAGCTAATTTTGGTATTGCCCTTGATGGCGATGGCGACCGTATTATTATGGTTGATGAGTTAGGTAATAAAGTTGATGGTGACCAAATTGCTTATATCATCGCTCGTGATGCATTACGTTGTGGTGAGCTCAAAGGTGGTGTCGTTGGTACATTAATGACTAACATGGGCATGGAAGTTGCACTTAAAAATTTAGGCATTCCTTTTGTACGAGCAAAAGTGGGTGACCGTTATGTAATGGAAGAGCTAATAAAGAATAATTGGCTAATTGGTGCTGAAAATTCAGGCCATGTTATTTTACTTGATAAAGTAACAACTGGTGACGGTATTGTCGCTGGTTTGCAAGTGATGGCTTCTATTGTTGCAAGTAAGATGAGCTTAAAAGAGCTTAGTGATGGAATGACAATGTTCCCGCAAGTATTGGAAAATGTACGCTTTAAAGGCGATAGTGATCCTCTACAATCAGCAGCGGTTCTTGCAGCAACTGAAGCGGTTGAGCAAAAATTAGGTGATAATGGTCGCGTATTATTACGTAAATCAGGCACTGAGCCATTGATTCGTGTTATGGTTGAAGGCCAAAATGCAGCTGATGTTAAGCAATATGCATTAGAAATTGCAAAAGCAGTGAAAGAAAACTGCTAATGTAATGATTGTTGGTAACTGTTTATTTTTTTAAGCATTACTCAATAAGGTGGAGGCTGGCTAATAAAATATGGTCAGCCTTTTTATTTCAATGACTTTGTTTTTGGCTAAATGTTGTGCAAGTGGTTTGGAATATTCACTTTTTAGGTAAATATTACTTGTCACTGTTACAGGGTTTCGCTAGTATTCATTTGCTCTCTAGATAAGAGGAATGCGCTGGCACTGCTAAAGCAAAGCCGGTATAGCAATTTATCCATAGGTGGAACCCATGTACGAAATTCTACTTGTGATTTATCTTGTCGCTGCGCTTGGTGTAATTGGCCTAGTAATGGTTCAGCAAGGTAAAGGCGCAGATATGGGAGCTTCATTCGGGGCTGGTGCTTCAGGAACTTTGTTCGGCTCTAGCGGCTCAGGAAATTTTCTAACTCGAATGACAACACTTTGTGCAATTGTTTTCTTTGCAATCAGTCTTGTTCTTGGCAACATTAGTACCAAGCAAGCAGCAGAGACAAGTGGCTGGGATAACCTTTCAGCACCTGCTACAACACAAGCTGTTGAAAAACAAAAGACTGTAACCGCTGATAAAGTAATTACAGCAGAAAAAACGACTGAGAACACTGCTGAAACAACACCAGCAACAAGTGAAAAATCTCAGTAAGTAAAGATTTAGCCGAGATGGTGAAATTGGTAGACACGCTAGCATGAGGTGCTAGTGCCGCAAGGTGTAGGGGTTCAAGTCCCCTTCTCGGCACCATTATACTGGTTACTTGTAATAGTAACATCTGAACGGTATACTCTGTTCAGAATCGGACGCGGGGTGGAGCAGCTTGGTAGCTCGTCGGGCTCATAACCCGAAGGTCGTTGGTTCAAATCCGGCCCCCGCAACCACTTTCCTGAAAATAGACTATTCTTAATTTTGAATGTTTGTTTTCTTACTAAAACACTTGCTTGCATGGTTTTAGTAATCAGGGTCCAGTAATAAAAAACCCCGTATTCGGGGTTTTTTATTATCTGAAACATGACCATTCAGGTATTTACTGGGCTTTATGCCCTTTTTTTGTTTCCGGGGGGTTGTCTTGACAGCTTTAGAGACACAATTAACCGACTTACTTGAGCCTTCAGTTCAAGCTATTGGCTTTGAACTTGTTGGTTTAGAGTTCATCCGTGCTGGTGAGCACTCCACACTTCGCGTGTTTATTGACCATGAAAATGGTATTAATGTAGACGGTTGTGCAGAGGTTAGCCGCCAGATTAGTGCAGTAATGGATGTTGAAGATCCAATTACTGTTGCTTACCACCTAGAAGTGTCTTCCCCTGGATTGGAAAGACCACTCTTCAAAGCAGCACATTATCAACAATTTATTGGTCATGAAGTTAGCTTAGTATTAAAAATGGCGATGGGAAACCGTCGTAAGTGGAAAGGTGACATTGTCGCTGTTGAAGGCGAACTGATCACACTTAACGTAGATGGCAATGACGAGTCCTTTGCACTGAGCAATATCTCCAAGGCCAACCTAGTTCCAAAATTCTAACCGCTAAATTGGGGCATTAGAAATGAACAAAGAAATCTTGGCTGTCGTAGAAGCGGTATCCAACGAAAAAGCTGTTCCTCGCGAGCGTATTTTTGAAGCGCTTGAGATTGCATTAGCAACAGCAACTAAAAAGAAACACGAAGCAGAAATCGAAGTTCGTGTTGTTATCGATCGTAAAACGGGTGAATTCGAAACTTTCCGTCGTTGGAAAGCAGTAGATGAGGTTACGCAACCTACACTTGAAATTACGTTAGAAGCGGCACAATTTGAAGATCCAACAGTTGCACTAGGCGATTATGTTGAAGATGATATTCAATCAGTAACATTCGACCGTATTACTACGCAAACTGCAAAGCAAGTTATCGTACAAAAAGTACGTGAAGCTGAGCGTGAGCAAATTGTGGCACAATTTATTGATAATGAAGGTGAGTTAATCACTGGTATTGTTAAGAAAGTAAATCGTGACGCAGTGATTATTGATTTGGGTAGCAACGCAGAAGCCGTTATCCAGCGTGATGATCAACTTCCGCGTGAAAACTTCCGTCCAGGCGATCGCGTTCGTGGTCTACTGTACAAAGTTGCACCTGAAGCACGTGGTTTCCAGTTATTCATGACGCGTTCTAAGCCAGAAATGTTATCTGAGCTATTCCGCATTGAAGTGCCTGAAATGGGCGAAGAACTCATTGAACTAATGGGCGCAGCACGTGATGCTGGCTCTCGTGCGAAAATCGCAGTAAAAACTAACGATAAGCGTATTGATCCAGTTGGTGCGTGTGTTGGTATGCGCGGCGCGCGTGTTCAAGCTGTTTCTAGTGAGCTTGGCGGCGAGCGTATTGATATCGTATTGTGGGATGAAAATGCTGCACAATACGTTATTAATGCAATGGCACCTGCGGAAGTTGATTCAATTATTGTTGATGAAGACAACCACACGATGGATATCGCTGTACAGAAAGATAATCTGGCACAAGCGATCGGTCGCAACGGTCAAAACGTACGTCTAGCATCACAGCTTACTGGCTGGGAACTGAACGTAATGACAGTTGAAGATCTACAGAAAAAACACCAAGCAGAAGCACAAGCATCAATTGAAGTGTTCACTAAGTACCTTGATATTGATGAAGATTTTGCCACAGTATTGGTAGAAGAAGGCTTTACTACACTAGAAGAAATTGCTTACGTTCCATTAAGTGAGTTAATGGATATTGATGGTCTTGATGAAGAGACGATTGATAACCTACGTAGCCGTGCAAAAGCAGCATTGACTACTCTAGCGCTTGCTAAAGAAGAAACGCTTGATGGTGTAGAACCAGCTGAAGATTTATTAAGTCTGGAAGGTCTTGAGCGTGAATTAGCGTTTAAGTTTGCAGCAAAAGGTATTTGTACGCTTGAAGATCTTGCTGATCAAGGAACTGATGACTTGACCGACATTGAAGGCGTGGACGAAGCAAGAGCGGGTGAGCTAATTATGGCTGCGCGTAATATTTGCTGGTTCAGCGACGAAGCGTAATCAAAAAATAAAGCAAGGGAGGAGCATTATGTCAGAGGTTACCGTTAAAACATTGGCGGAAGAAATTGGTACGCCAATTGACCGTTTACTTCAACAGTTTTCAGATGCTGGGATCGCTAAGAATGTTGATGCAAATGTAAGCCAAACCGAAAAACAGGCGTTACTTAACCATCTCCAAAAGGAGCATGGTAGTGACGGCAATACTGACGGCGCTCCGACTCGTCTGACTCTGCAGCGCAAGACACGTAGTACACTAAGTGTGTCTGGCAGTGGTGGCAAGAGCAAAAATGTTCAAGTAGAAGTGCGCAAAAAGCGCACCTACGTGAAACGTTCAGCACTTGAAGATGAACAACGTGCAGCAGAAGATGCTGTTAAGCGTGAAGCGGAAGCAAAAGCGCAACGTGAAGCTGACATGATTGCTAGCCAAGCCGCAGAAGAAGCAGCAAAACGTAGCGCAGAGGAAGCTGCCACACGTCAAGCTGAAGAGCAGCGTAAAGCAGAAGAAACTGCCAAGCGTGAAGCAGAAGAGAAATTAAAGCGAGACGCTGAGGATAAAGCGAATCGTACCGAAGAGGATAAGCGTAAAGCTGATCAAAAAGCTAAGCGCACCGTCGCTGACAAACAGGCTAAGTTAGATGCTGAAGTACTACAGCGTCGTCTGGAACAGGAAGCCAAGCGAAAAGCCGAAGAAGAAAGTCAGCGTCAGCTAGAAGAGGCTCGCAAAATGGCAGAACAGAACGAGAAAAACGGGGTAAAACCTGAGCAAGCAGTAAGTATGGAAAAATCTGATTACCATACAACGACATCTACATATGCTCGTGCTGCAGAAGATGAACAAGACCGCAAAGAAGAAACTTCTCGCCGTCGTAAAAAGAAAAAACCAGCGGCTAAGCAAGACGAACGTGGTGGCCGTGGCGGTCGTAACCAACGTGGTCGCGGTAAGCCACAAATGAACAAACCAGCATCAATGCAACATGGCTTCGATAAGACAGCACTAGTCGCTAAGCAAGATGTTATTATTGGCGAAACGATTGTTGTTTCTGAATTGGCTAACAAAATGTCTGTTAAAGGCGTTGAAGTTATCAAGGTAATGATGAAGATGGGCGCAATGGCGACTATCAACCAAGTTATCGACCAAGAAACAGCATCTCTTGTTGCTGAAGAAATGGGCCACAAGGTTATTCTACGTAAAGAAAACGAATTGGAAGAAGCGATTCTTTCTAATCGTAACGAGCTAGATTTAATCAAAGTATCTCGTGCGCCAGTTGTTACTATCATGGGTCACGTTGACCACGGTAAAACATCAACACTTGACTACATTCGTAAAGCACACGTTGCTTCAGGCGAAGCAGGTGGTATTACACAGCACATTGGTGCTTACCACGTTGAAACTGACAATGGTATGATCACTTTCCTTGATACTCCAGGACACGCAGCGTTTACAGCTATGCGTGCTCGTGGTGCTCAAGCGACAGATATCGTTGTACTTGTAGTTGCAGCAGACGATGGTGTTATGCCACAAACAATCGAAGCGATTCAGCATGCGAAAGCAGCTGGTGTACCTTTGATCGTTGCGGTAAACAAGATCGATAAAGAAGATGCAAACCCAGACAACGTGAAGAATGAGTTAGCTCAATACGACGTTATGCCTGAAGAGTGGGGCGGTGAGAACATGTTTGTTCACATCTCTGCGAAACAAGGTACTAATATCGATGGTTTACTAGAAGCTATCTTACTTCAGTCAGAAATTCTTGAACTTACAGCAGTTGAAGAAGGCATGGCGTCAGGTGTGGTTATCGAATCACGTCTTGATAAAGGCCGTGGTCCTGTAGCAACTGTACTTGTTCAAGAAGGTACATTGCGTAAGGGCGATATCGTTCTTTGTGGTCTAATGCATGGTCGTATCCGTGCAATGCGCAACGAACAAGGTCAAGAAATTGAATCAGCAGGTCCTTCTATTCCTGTTGAGATCCTTGGTCTTTCTGGTGTGCCATCATCTGGTGATGAAGCAACTGTTGTACGTGATGAGCGTAAAGCACGTGAAGTTGCACTTTACCGTCAAGGTAAATTCTGTGATATTAAACTAGCACGTCAACAAAAATCTAAGCTAGAAAACATGTTTGCTAACATGGAAGCTGGCGAAGTTGCTGAGCTAAACGTAGTACTAAAAGCTGACGTTCAAGGTTCTGTTGAAGCAATTGCTGACTCACTACGTAAACTTTCAACTGACGAAGTGAAAGTGAACATTGTAGGTTCAGGTGTTGGTGCAATCACTGAAACTGATGCAGTACTTGCAGCAGCTTCTAACGCTATCGTTCTTGGTTTCAACGTTCGTGCTGATGCGTCTGCGCGTCAAACAATCGAAAATGAAAACCTAGACCTACGTTACTACTCAATCATCTACCAACTAATCGACGAAGTTAAAGCGGCGATGGGTGGTATGTTGGCTCCTGAGTTCAAGCAAGAGATCATTGGTCTTGCTGAAGTACGTGACGTATTTAAGTCACCTAAGATCGGCGCAATCGCTGGTTGTATGGTAACTGAAGGTACTATTAAGCGTAATAACCCTATTCGTGTTCTACGTGAAAACGTAGTTATTTACGAAGGTGAGCTTGAGTCACTACGTCGCTTTAAAGATGACGTTGCTGAAGTTAAGAACGGTTACGAGTGTGGTATCGGCGTTAAGAACTACAACGACGTTCGCGTTGGTGACCAGATCGAAGTATTCGAAATTATTGAAATCCAACGTACACTTGATTAATAATCAGTGTAGATAGTTGTTTTTCAACATGATAATGATAATGGGGAGCTTCGGCTCCCCATTCTTTCAAGAGCATTATTCTTAGAGAGAGCAAGACAATGGCAAAAGAATTTAGCCGTACCCAACGTGTAGCTCAACAGCTACAAAAAGAATTGGCTGTGATTTTACAACGTGAAATCAAAGATCCAGCGATCGCAATGACAACAATTTCAAGTGTTGATGTTTCGCGTGACATGAACTACGCCAAGATCTATGTAACGTTTTTCACTATTGGTGAGCAAACGGCAGAAGGTAGCTTGGCTGCGTTACGTGAAATGGCACCTTACATTCGTTCACTATTAGGTAAAGAAATTCGCTTGCGTGTGACGCCAGAATTAAACTTTATCTTTGATCAGTCGTTGACTGAAGGTATGCGTATTTCAAACCTAGTATCAAAAGCGGTACGTGACGATGAAGATCGTCGTGGTGATGAAGACGAAGTAGAAAAAGGCGAGGAGTAAACATGGCACGTCGTCGTAAAGGTCGTCCAATTAACGGTGTGATCTTGGTTGATAAACCAACCGGCATTAGTTCTAACGATACGCTGCAAAAAGTGAAACGTATCTTTTTTGCACAAAAAGCGGGCCATACTGGTGCGCTTGATCCTTTAGCGACGGGCATGTTACCGCTTTGTTTTGGTGAAGCGACCAAGTTTTCACAATTTTTATTAGATTCAGATAAGCGTTATCGTGTGGTTGCTAAGTTAGGTGAACGTACTGATACGTCTGATTCTGATGGTGAAGTGGTTGAAACCCGTGCTGTTAATGTTGAACGTGATCAACTTGAAGCTTGTATCGATAGCTTTCGTGGCACGACAGATCAAATTCCATCAATGTACTCTGCATTAAAGTACCAAGGCCGTAAATTGTATGAATACGCGCGCGAAGGAATTTCAATTCCTCGCGAGTCACGTAAGATTACGGTGTATTCGGTTGAGTTACTACGCTTTGATAACAATGAAGTTGAAATGGAATTACATGTGTCAAAAGGCACATATATTCGTACGATTGTGGATGATTTAGGCGAAATGCTAGGTTGTGGCGCTCACGTGACTTATTTACGTCGTACAGGAGTATCTAACTTTCCGTATGAACGAATGGTTACTATTGAGCAATTACAAGCAATGCTTGATCAAGCTAAAGCGGATGAGATTGAACCGGGTACAGTGTTAGATGCGTTATTATTGCCAACTGATACTGCGGTGCAAGATTTACCAGAAGTGAACATCAGTGCTGAATTAGCTGTTCATGTGCTGCATGGTAATCCTGTCAGTGCGGAAGTTGTCCCTGCTGAAGGCACATTAGTGCGTATTACCGTCGGTGAAGCAGCTGAATTTATTGGTGTTGGTACCATTGATGCGAAAGGCATGTTGGCACCAAAGCGAGTAATGGCAAACGAACAAGAATAATAATGACACCAGAAAATCGCAACTGATTGTGAACCGCGAATCATCTTGATTATCGGGAATAAGTCGTTTGAGATTAAAAATAACACTGGTTAATTATTCGCTTGTAGTTAGTACCGCTGATCAGTATAATCCGCGGCTTGGGTGTCGGCTGAATCAGAGATTGGCGGCACAAATTAAAACATCTTGTATTAGGAATGAGTTATGTCTCTGAATGCAGAAACTAAAGCAGCAATCGTTGCAGATTACGCACAATGTGAAAATGATACTGGTTCTCCTGAAGTTCAGGTTGCACTTTTAACAGCGCAAATCAACCACCTTCAAGGTCACTTTGCTAACCACAAGCATGACCACCACAGCCGTCGCGGTTTACTACGCATGGTTTCTCGTCGTCGTAAGCTTCTAGATTACCTTAAAGGTAAAAACCTAGATCGTTACCAAGACTTGATCAAGCGTCTAGGCCTACGTCGCTAAGATTGCTTTAAGAAAGGAGCCCTAGGCTCCTTTCTTTTTATCTGCTCTTTTTATTATTGATACCGCTATTATTGATTCGTTCCCCTGTCATCTTTCGCAATTTCGTCTACTATCTGTACCGGAGTTAAGCTCAAGTTTGTTGTATGAATGCTTATGCAAAGATATGATAGGTGTCGAGTAAATAACTGTACACATCCACTTGTTATGACTTCGCGAGTCGTTTTCGTCGACCTTCAGGTCGCGGCTAATGAGAGTTTTTTCATGGCTAAGAACTTTCATTAGTCGCGATACGTGAAATCACTACAAAAGTGGACATCATTACATGACGCTTATGTTTGTGTTGGTTATAATTGACCAGCAAATAGAAAGCGGAATATATTTAAGGAAATTCACGTGAATCCTATCGTAAAGACTTTCCAGTACGGTAACCACACGGTTACTCTTGAGACTGGTGTTATAGCACGTCAAGCGACTGCTGCAGTAATGGTTAGCATGGACGACACTTCAGTGTTCGTTTCTGTTGTTGGTAAGAAAACAGCAGTAGAAGGCCAAGACTTCTTCCCGCTAACAGTGAACTACCAAGAGCGTACTTACGCTGCAGGTAAGATCCCTGGTGGTTTCTTCAAGCGTGAAGGTCGCCCTTCAGAAGGCGAAACACTGACTGCACGTCTAATTGACCGTCCAATCCGTCCGCTATTCCCTGACGATTTTAAAAACGAAGTACAAGTTATTGCCACTGTGGTTTCTGTAAATCCTGCAGTTAACCCTGATATGGTAACAATGATTGGTACATCAGCGGCATTAGCTATTTCTGGTATTCCATTCAATGGTCCTATCGGTGCTGCACGTGTAGGTTACATTAACGATCAATTCGTTCTTAACCCAAGCAATGTAGAACTAGAAGAAAGCCGTCTAGATCTTGTTGTTGCTGGTACTAAAGATGCTGTTCTAATGGTTGAATCAGAAGCTGATCGCCTATCTGAAGAGCAAATGCTACAAGCAGTAGTGTTCGGTCACGACCAACAGCAAGTTGTTATCAATGCAATCAATGAGTTTGCAGCTGAAGTTGCAACACCAGCTTGGGATTGGACTGCTCCTGCAGAGAACACAGCACTTAAAACTAAGATCGCTGAACTTGCTGAAGCTAAGCTTGTTGAAGCTTACCAAATCACAGAGAAAATGGCGCGTTACGACCGTATTCATGAGATTGCTGCTGAAGTAAATGACGCAATTCTTGCTGAAGATGTTGATGCAAACGCGAAAGAAATCCACACTATCTTCCACGATCTAGAGAAGACAGTTGTACGTGGCCGTATCATTGCAGGTCTTCCACGTATCGATGGTCGTGAAAAGGACATGGTTCGTGCGCTAGACGTACGTACTGGTGTACTTCCACGTACTCACGGTTCTTCACTATTTACACGTGGTGAAACGCAAGCACTTGTTACTGCAACATTGGGTACACAACGTGATGCTCAAATCATTGATAGCATCATGGGTGAGAAGAAAGATCACTTCCTTCTTCACTACAACTTCCCTCCATACTGTGTAGGTGAAACTGGTTTCGTTGGTTCGCCTAAGCGTCGTGAAATTGGTCACGGTAAGTTGGCGAAGCGTGGTATTCAAGCTGTTATGCCTTCTGTTGACGAGTTCCCGTACACAGTGCGTGTAGTATCAGAAATCACTGAATCTAACGGTTCATCTTCAATGGCTTCTGTATGTGGTACTTCACTTGCTCTTATGGACGCTGGTGTGCCAATCAAAGCATCTGTTGCGGGTATCGCAATGGGTCTTGTGAAAGAAGGCGATGATTTCGTTGTTCTTTCTGACATTCTTGGTGATGAAGATCACCTAGGTGACATGGACTTTAAAGTAGCGGGTACTGACGACGGTATCACAGCACTTCAGATGGATATCAAGATTGAAGGTATCACTAAAGAGATCATGGAAATTGCACTTAACCAAGCTAAAGGCGCGCGTAAGCACATCCTTAGCGTAATGGATAACGCAATTAACTCTCCTCGTGAAGATATCTCTCAGTTTGCTCCTCGCATTCACATGATGAAGATCAACCCTGAGAAGATCAAAGATGTTATCGGTAAAGGTGGTGCAGTTATCCGTGCACTTACTGAAGAAACTGGTACTACAATCGAAATCGAAGACGATGGTACAGTGAAGATCGCTGCGACTGAAGGGACTGCTGCACAAGAAGCAATCCGTCGTATCGAAGAAATCACAGCTGACGTTGAAGTTGGCCGTGTTTACACTGGTAAAGTAATGCGTATCGTTGATTTCGGTGCATTTGTATCAGTGATCGGTGCTAAAGAAGGTCTAGTTCACATTTCTCAAATCTCACAAGATCGTGTAGAGAAAGTGTCTGATTACCTACAGATGGGTCAAGAAGTTCAAGTTAAAGTACTTGAAATCGACCGTCAAGGCCGTATCCGTCTAAGCATGAAAGAAGCAGTAGAAGCGCCAGCCGCAGCTCCTGCACAAGACGAGCAGCCACAAGGCTAAACGTTTTGCTAATATCATGATATAAAGGGGCTTAATAGCCCCTTTTTTTGATCCAAATATTATCATAGACGCTGGATCGTCATTGATGTCACAGGGAGAAATGAGTTGATAATACGCCATCTTCAATATGTTGTAATTGCGTCAGTGCTGATGTTGAGTGGTTGTTCAGCAATGCCAACAACATGGACCCATCCGCCAATGGCGATTCCTTATCAACCTAGTTTGCAGCAGCAAATCCAGTTGGCACGAATTGAGCAAATATTACAGCAACCCAATATTCCTCAAACAACATTAGCGACCATTTATTATGATCGCGGTTTACTGCATGACAGTTTAGGTTTACGTGATTTAGCACGACTTGATTTTAATAAATCGTTAACGTTAAACCCTAACCAGCCTGATTTATATAATGTTGCCGGGGTTATTTTCACTCAAATGGGGTTGTTTGATTTAGCTTATGAAGCGTTTGATTCGACCTTGGATCTCGCTCCAGAGCATCCTTATGCACACCGTAATCGAGGTATCGCGCTTTATTATGGTGAGCGTTACGATTTAGCGAATGATGATTTATTGCCGCATTACCAGCTGGATATTAATGATCCTTATCGAGTAATTTGGCTCTACATTAATGATTTGAAATTTGTGCCAGAGCAAGCTCAAACATTACTTCAACAACGTTATGCGGCGAGTGATAAACAAGATTGGGGCTGGCAGATTGTGCGTATGTATCTTGGTGATATTAGTGAAGCGCAATTTTTAACTGAGATTGCCGAGCAGAGTAAAGATAATCAACAGTTGGCTTTGCGATTAACTGAAGGCTATTTTTATTTAGCGCAGCGCTATCAAAATCAACAAGATTATTCGACTGCAGTTATGCTGTATAAACTTGCACTAGCGGGTAATGTGTATGAGTTTGTTGAACATCGACTGTCTTTACTTGAATTGGATCGTATTTTAACCGCTGAGCAAAATGCAGCACCAGTGGAACCAGTTCCTCCAAACGCATAGTCATCATGATTTTCTATAAAAATAGCCGCTATGAAAAGCGGCTATTTTTTTATTTTAATCGAATCTCGAACCTCGAACCTCTAACGAATATCTAATCCTGCAAGATTATGCCAATAGCCATTACATTGATGACCATCAGCCAGAGGATGACGAATCGTACTTTGCTCATTAGCACGGAAATCATCGATTAAGGTGAGGGTATCAAGTCCCATAGGGCTTAACCTGACTACATCGACCATATCTTTCATGCCTTTCAAATCGTTGATCAAGTTATAGCAGTAGCCTGATTGGGTTTGAATGCCATTGAGGGTGAAGATTTTTTGATCTTCTTGACTGTTCACAGTGATCCCTTGTGGATACTTGATACAACAAGTCTCACAATCATCTTTAGCTTTATTTTCAGCTCGAGCAGTAAAGCAGCGGGCTGAATAGGCAAGAGGTAAATAACCATAGCTAAAGACTTCGGTTTCGAATTGTTGACGGATACCTAAAGCCTCACATTCGGTAAGTGTGTTAGCTAACCAATCACGAGACAGTTCAACCGGCATACACCAACGGGTCATGCCTTGTTTAACAAATAGTTTGAGGGTTTGGGCGTTATAGCAGTTAACCGCAGGACCAACCACAAACGGCACCTTGCTTTGTGATGCAAGTTGAATCGCAGATACATCGTTAGCTTCAACAATAAAGTCGCCGTTATCGATATATTTTTTCATGATGTTAACTTCGCTAGGCGCTTCTAGCAATGCCATGGTTGATAGCACGACTTGCTTACCATTGGTGGCAAGTTCTTTCGCAATATCTATCCATTGAGCTGGTTTTAGGGCACGACGTTTAGAGCACACCGTCTCACCTAAATAAATAATATCAACATTACTGTGCTTTGCTTGCTGATAAAAGGTTTCAACATCATGCTGAGGCCAAAAGTATAATAATGGCCCTAGTGAGTATTTCATTAATGATCCCTTATTGCCATTTGCGGTGGTATGCACCTAACGTCGTTTGCTTACCTTCAGACAGGTTACCCAGACATGCATTCCATGCTGGATTAACACTGTAGCCTTCAGGATTTGCTAAATAGTGGTCAATTGCTGCACGCCAAGTACGGGTTACTTGCTCAACATAAGCAGGGCTGCGTTGGCGACCTTCAATTTTAACTGATGCAATATTAGCCTTAAATAGCTCAGGTAAAATTTCTAGGGTATTAAGGCTAGTTGGCTCTTCTAGTGCGTGATAGCGCTTGTTTTCACCGTCGATATTAATATCAAATCGGCCTTTACATAGCGTGGGATAACCAGCATTTTCACCTTGAGTATAGCGATCAATTAAAATTTCATTTAAGCGCGATTCTAATCCTTGTGGTGTTTCTTGCCAGCGAACATACTTTGCTGGAGAACAAGCACCAACCGTATTGGGGGATTCGCCTGTCATGTAAGATGATAAATAGCAGCGTCCTTCAGACATAATACATAAACTACCAAAAGCAAAAACTTCTAATTGCATATCAGTATTACGGGCTAATTGCTTAACTTGATGGATAGAAAGTACCCGCGGTAACACGACGCGTTTGATATTGAAATTTTGCTGGTAATAATCGATTGCAGCGGTGTTAGTTGCTGATGCCTGCACTGAGAGATGTAACTCTAAATCAGGGTAAGTGGTTGCGGCATATTCAAGTACGCCAATATCAGCCACGATCAGAGCATCAACGCCCATTGCCGCTGCGTTATCAACCGCTTTAGTCCAGCGACTAAAGCCATCTGGGTGAGCAAAGGTATTTAAAGCCACATGTAATTTACGATCGTGATCTTTTACATATTGTACGGCTTTTTCAAGCTTGCGATCGGTGAAGTTTAAACCAGCAAAGTGGCGGGCGTTAGTATCGTCCTTAAAACCGATATAAACTGCATCTGCACCGTTATCGATAGCTGTTTTTAATGCTGGAAGATTACCAGCGGGGCAAAGAAGCTCCATGTTATTTATTATCCAATCTTTGCATAAAAGCGATGCCATCATAGTAAAAGTGTTTATGGCGGCAGATCTTGATGTTAGGCAGGTTTGGTTGATATTAAACAATAAAATTGTTACTAAATGATCGTGTTTTGAGGTTCATATCAGCCATTAAGATAAACTTTTTCCTTTAATAACAAGTCTTCAAGTTCTTGCTTTGGCATTGGGCGGTGAAAATGAAATCCTTGAATATAGTCGCAATTAAGGTTTGATAGTAAAGTTGCTTGTTGGCGAGTTTCAATGCCTTCTGCCACTACACTCATGTTGAGTGATTTACCTAAATTGATGATATTTTCGATGAGGGTAATTTGTCTCGGAATGGTATCAATATCTTTAATAAAAGCGCGATCAATTTTGAGTTCATCTAGCGGAAACCTCGCTAAATAAGACAATGATGAATATCCGGTACCAAAGTCATCAATAGATAATGCAAACCCTTGTTGCTTAATGGCATTGAGCATTTGGATGGTATGTTCACCGTCGCTCATTACTGAACTTTCGGTAAGCTCAAAGGTAAAATCTGCCGCATTGATTCCTGTTGATTGACGTAGTTTATCGACAAAACTAATTAATTTAGGATTTTCAAATTGTTGTGATGATAAGTTGATTGCTACTCGCCCTTTTAAGAGCTGTTGTTTTTTCCATTGCTTAACGGTAGTAAATACCTCTCGCATCACCACACGGCCTAGTTGCTCGATGAGACCAGATCGTTCAGCAACAGGAATAAATTGGGCTGGGCTAATGTAGCCCTCAACGGGGTGCTTCCAACGAACTAATGCTTCTGCACCGTCAATTTCAAAATTTTTGGCGTTAACTTTAGGTTGATACCATACTTCTAAGCCATTATTTTGCAGTGCTTTTTGTAGTTCTATTTCCAGCCATAATCGCATTCGAGCTTCTTTACTCATTGCATCACTGAAAACCACTAACCGATTTCTACCGCGATTTTTGGCTTCATACATTGCAGTGTCGGCATTTTGCAACATCATGCGCGCATCATGGCCATTACCCGGCGATTTAACCATCCCAATTGAGCAGGCAAGGTGCTTACTAAAATAACGCAGATCAAAGGGTTGGTTAACTAACGCAATGATTTGTTCTGCAATTATTTCACCGCTATTTTCATGTTCAGGGTGTGCCAGTAAAACGGCAAATTCATCACCACTTAAATGACCAATAAGCGCATTTTTAGGTAACAGTTGTTGCAATCGCAGCGCAATTTCTTGCAGGACTTTATCACCAATATGATGCCCTAATGAGTCATTGATGTTTTTAAAGTTATCAATGTCGATATATAGCATAAATAGCGGTGTATTGGCTTTCATTAGCAGTTCAAGTTGGCGACTAAAGCCATAGCGATTATAAAGGCCCGTTAAAGGATCCAGTTGAGTTAATTGCTCAATTTTATGCTGTTGTTCATCAGTGCTGGTGTCGGGAGTGAGCTTTATTAGTAATGCCGCTTCCCCCATCATGGTAATAGCCGTTGTCGTTACCATCAATGGCGAGTGAGCATCATTATGAGCAGAATAATAATGGCGATTATTGTTATGGGTTGCTTGAGCGAATGTTTTACTGTGACAAGGTTGTTTCTTATTATCGAGTAACACATGATCAAGTGCTTGTCCGAGTAAGGCATTTTTTGAGGTCATACCCAATAGTTCAACGGCGCGTTGATTGGCATTCATGATGATATTTTTTTCAATCACACAGATACCATCAGTCATCAGGTTTTGAAGTTGGGTCAGTTGATGCTCTGATTCTTGCAATGAGTTGATTAATACATGGCGTTCTGAAGTATCTACGGAATGTAAAATAATATGATCAATTTTACCGTCGACATTCGTTAACGGTGCCAAGCTAATGTGCAAACTGGTGTGATGATCAGTGTCATTGATAATAATTTCAGCTTCAATAACTTCGCCATTAAATGCACGTTCGTAATAAGGTTTTAAGCATTGATAGTAGTAGCTACCAAGAGTGTCAATATCATTACTACCAATGAGTTCGTGTTGTGGTTTACCACTGATATCACTATAACGATTATTAACACTATGATAGTGGTGTTGGTCGTTAAGAATCGCAAATAGGAAAGGACTATTATTTGTCAGTAATGGAAACCAATAGTCAAGTTGCTCTATTTGCATGAATGTCTAATCCTTAGCGTTATATTTGAATGTTAATAATAAGTTGGTGCTAAATCATAGTTAGTGTAAATGTTAGTGAGGGTAAATATAATGTTTATTAACAAAATAATAGTGAGTTTTTCTAGAGCAGTTGCTTTTTTTTGACTCAAGGCATAAAACAAATGGCTAAGATTGCCATACAATTCATTTTTAGCGTTCGATTTTAAACAGGAATACAAATAGTGATTGCTCAACTTAGACGAAAATTGGTTCAACGCGGCCCGGCATTCTTACGTGTCCCTGCAAAGCTAACCCCGTTCGCTATTCAAAAGAAAATGATGCTTGATGGCTTGGCGATGGTTTTTAAAGAAGCTTTAGAGGACGGTGATTTTGAGTTTCTTGAAGATCGTTGGCTAAAAGTTGAAGTGCGTGATTTAGGGTTACAGTGGTTTATTAGTTATCAAGATCAGCAGTTGGTTGTTGCTGAGCAATGCGACCAGCATGATGTAAGCTTTAGTGGTGAGTGTAATGACTTAGTATTAATTGCGGCACGCAAAGAAGATCCTGATACACTGTTCTTCCAACGTCGTCTTCGTATAGAAGGGGATACTGAACTGGGGCTGGAAGTAAAGAATTTGATGGATAGTATTGATCTTGATTCTTTACCTGCTCTGGTAAAATTTGTGTTACAGCAATCAGCTGATTTTATTCATCAGGGAATGCAGACTAACGTGATTGAGAAAGAGGTTATACATGCTCATTAGATCTGAAGCGCCTGCTGATATTCTATTAATTGATGCATTGTTAAAATCAGTTTTTGAGACTGACGCCGAAGCTAATTTGGTGATGCGTTTACGTGAAAATGGCTGTCGTACATTGTCATTAGTTGCTTGTACAGATGATGGTGAAGTGATTGGGCATGCTTTTTTTAGTCCGGTAACGGTCGCTGGACAAGAAACGAATTGGCAAGGTCTTGCTCCTTTAGCTGTGCGTGAGGATCATCGCCATCAAGGGGTTGGTCTAGCATTATTAGCGGAAGCGCAAGCAACGTTAGCCGATTTTGATTATCCGACAGTGGTGGTATTAGGTGATCCTAATTATTATCAGCAAGCGGGTTATCAACCGGCACTTAAGTATGGTTTAACATGCAGTTGGCCCGGCACTGAAGAGGCTTTCATGGTGTTAGAAGTTGTGCCTGGTAGTGTTAAACAATATCAAGGTTTGGTTGAATATTGTGAAGAGTTTAATGCGTTAGCCTAATCATGTGGTTAATAGCCAAAATAAAAAGCCACACTGGACATTAACGACAACACGTTAATAATGGTGTGGCTTTTTGGTTTTTATTAACAACCTATTCATAGATTGGTGCAACAAGGTTAATATTGAGAATTAAGAATTCTTTATTTGTCATTTAGCTTAATATTTAGTGGTGGTATTTTGTCGCTAAGAAATAATTCTTAAGGAATAGCATCGATGATCCCACGTAGTATTACCTCACCTAAAAAATTTATTATTGGCCAAAACCTGTTACCGCAACTGGATGGGTTTATTAAAGATTTTGGTAATAATGCTTTATTGATTTGTGATGAATTTATTCTTAATAAAGTACAAGCTGAAGCATTACCCTCTTTACAGCAAGCGAGCATTACCGCTCATGCAGAACAATTTCAATATGAATGTACTGATACTGAAATTGGTCGTATTCATGAGATAGTAAAACACCACGGCGCAAATGTTGTAGTGGGTATCGGTGGTGGTAAAACTATGGATGTTGCCAAAGCGGTGGCGCATTTTGCTAAAATTCCAGTGATTATTTTTCCAACCATCGCTTCAACGGATGCGCCTTGTACTGCATTATCAGTGATATATAAAGACGATGGTGAGTTTGATCGTTACTTGTTCTTACCTCAAAATCCAGATGCGGTTATAGCTGATACCGGTATCATTGCTGCTGCTCCAACGAAGTTTTTTGCTGCTGGTATTGGTGATGCTCTTGCTACTTTCTTTGAAGCACGTGCTTGTTGTTATGCCGATGGACTAAACTTAGTCCAAAAACGAGTATCACGTACTGGTTTAGGTATGGCACTAATGTGTTATGAACTGATTGTTGAAAATGTTGAAATGGCTATGGACGCAGCACGCCGTCATGTCGTTACTCCAGCATTAGAAGAAATGGTTGAAGCGACTATTTACTTAAGCGGGGTTGGTGCTGAGTCTGGTGGTTTAGCTGCTGCACATGCGATCAGCAACGGTATGTCATCACTACCGCAACTACATCATATTCAACATGGTGAAAAAGTCGCTTTTGGTTTACTAACCCAATTGGTATTAGAAAAAGCTGACGCAGAAGAGATTGAAAACGTTATTTATGTAATGAAAACAGCAGGTCTACCATTAACACTTGCCGATTTTGGCATTGAAGAAATGGTTGAAGCTGATTGGCGTCAAGTCGCTGAAATTGCTTGTGCTGAAGGTGATACCATGGGCAATATGCCCGTTAAAGTGAATGCAGAGCGTGTTTACCAAGCAATGGTTGCCGCAGATGCATTAGCTCAACGTTACCATGATTAATGCTTAAGCTTGATGATCACTGAATAATAAACAATGCCGACTTGCTGTCGGCATTGTTGTTTTTAGGCAGTGGAATACAGATGGTTATAGTTTATGAGTACAAACTGACGTGGATTTGTTAGGATCGGCCTCCATTTATATTCCATAGCAGGTAGGGTATGAAGCAACGCGATATTCAGGTGTTACAGGAAATGGGGATCACCTATTGGCAAGTACGAAAGCCAGAGCTTTTTCCTAACCAAGTGCTGCCTGTGATCAATCTACCCGCTGAGTGTAAGCTGCTTTTTATTACAGCAGAGGAATTGGATGAGCATGATGCTTGGTTGTTTGGACGGATTTTATCTAGTATGAAATTAGCACCATCTCAAGCTTTATCATTGCCGTTATCGGCGCTTGATCAAATCGCAGAGCACCATTTAGATTGGTGTTGGTTTGCGGGTTGCCAAGGGGCGCACCCTAGTGGCTGTCAGGTACTGAATTCGGCCTCATTAAAACTAATGCATAATGATCCTTCATCTAAGAAGGCGTTATGGCAACAGATTTGTAGTTATGACTCATAAAATTATTCCGTTAGAAGCACACCATACTGATGATGTTTGGCGTATAGAACAAGCCGCTAATACTTTTCCATGGGCAGAGTCAATGATCCGTAAGGAACCGAATCGCATAGCGGCTAACTATGTGTTAGTGGTTGACGAACAGGTTGTTGGTTATTGTTTTGGACAATTGGTCGCAGGTGAAGGCACATTACTTAATATCGCTATTGATCCTGCTCAGCAACGTAAGGGTTACGGGAAGTTGTTACTTAATGGTTTTATTGATGCACTAGAAGCGAAACAAGCGGAAGAAATTTGGCTTGAAGTACGAGAAAGCAACTTAGGTGCTTATAAATTGTATGAAGCGACTGGATTTAATGAAACCAATCGTCGCGTAGGCTATTACCCAGCGGTTGATGGTCGCGAAGATGCGTTGATCATGGCCTATATGTTTATGCCTTTTGGCTGATTAAGCTATAAAAATACCAATAAAAAGGCCGTATTCAGATGAATACGGCCTTTTTTGTATTAATAACTAGAAAGTAGATTAGTGCTCACGCGTTGCGCGGAAATCACCTTCAGGGAAACGTTCTTTAGCAAGGTTTAGATTAACCATTGTTGGGGCGATGTAAGATAAATTATCACCGCCGTCTAATGCTAGGTGTGATTGGTTCTTACGCTTGAATTCTTCAAGTTTCTTAGCATCGTCACATTCAACCCAACGCGCTGTTGCAACGTTAACGCCTTCATAAATCGCTTCAACGTTGTATTCAGCTTTAAGACGTGCAACAACCACATCAAACTGAAGTACACCCACCGCACCAACGATTAAATCGTTGTTTTGTAGCGGACGGAATACCTGTACCGCACCTTCTTCTGAAAGTTGTACTAAGCCTTTTAGCAATTGCTTTTGCTTAAGTGGATCTTTTAGACGAATTCGACGGAATAGTTCAGGAGCAAAGTTTGGAATACCAGCAAACTTAAGGTTCTCACCTTGAGTAAAGGTATCACCAATTTGAATTGTGCCGTGGTTATGTAAACCAATAATATCACCCGCATAAGCAACTTCAGCGCGTGAACGGTCACCCGCCATGAAGGTTACCGCATCAGAAATACTTACGCTCTTACCAGTACGAACATGGTTCATCTTCATACCTTGGTTGTAAGTACCTGAAACTATACGCATAAATGCAATACGGTCACGGTGCTTTGGATCCATGTTCGCTTGGATTTTAAACACGAAGCCTGAAAATTTCTCTTCGGTCGCTTCTACTTCACGGGTATTTGCTTGACGAGGTAATGGTGCTGGAGCCCATTGAGTTAAGCCATCAAGCATATGGTCAACACCAAAGTTACCCAGTGCAGTACCAAAGAAAACAGGCGTTAGCTCACCGGCTAAAAATAGCTCAAGATCAAACTCATTTGATGCGCCAATCACTAATTCTAGTTCTTCGCGTAAGTTTGCTGCTAAATCGCTACCAATAGCCACATCAAGCTCTGGGTTATCTAAGCCTTTAATGATGCGTTGTTCTTGAATAGTATGGCCTTGACCTGTGCTGTAAAGAAGCGTTTCATCACGGTGAATATGGTAAACACCTTTGAACTCTTTACCACAACCAATAGGCCATGAGATAGGTGCACATGCCATACCTAGTTCAACTTCAACTTCATCAAGCAATTCCATTGGATCACGTGTTTCGCGGTCCAATTTGTTCATGAAGGTAACGATAGGTGTGTCACGTAGGCGAGTAACTTCCATTAGCTTACGAGTACGATCCTCGACACCTTTAGCGGCATCGATAACCATTAGACAGGAGTCAACGGCTGTTAGGGTACGGTAAGTATCTTCAGAGAAGTCTTCGTGTCCTGGAGTATCAAGTAAGTTAACCAAACAATTGTTGTAAGGAAACTGCATAACCGATGTGGTTACCGAGATACCACGTTCTTTTTCCATCTCCATCCAGTCAGATTTTGCATGCTGGTTAGAACCACGACCTTTTACTGTACCAGCTTTTTGGATCGCGTTTCCGAACAACAATACTTTTTCAGTAATGGTGGTTTTACCCGCATCGGGGTGGGAGATAATAGCGAAAGTACGACGTTTAGATACTTCGCCCTGAAACTGTGTTAGCGACATTAGCATGTTCTTTTTGAATGGAGTGCATTATCCGCTATTGTCGCTGATTTTACCCTTAGACTCAATCTAGCCGCAGTGAGAATTACCAACAAAGATAAAGAATGACGTGTTTGACGGTTAATTTGAGTAATATTAACCATAATACTTGCCCTAATAGAGACTCAAAGTATGTCCGTAGTAACTAATCATTCAGTCATAATAGATAGCCATTGCCATTTTGATTTCGCTCCGTTTGCAGAAAATCCGCACCAAGCGTGGACACAAGCACAGCAAGCTGGCGTTAAAGCGATGGTTATTCCGACGGTTGGTCGCAGTAATTGGCAGACAGTTTCTGCCTTATGTCAGCAACTCTCAGGCTTATATTATGGGTTGGGTATTCATCCTTTTTTTAACCACCAACATAGTTCTGAGGTTGTTGCTGAGTTAACAGCACGGCTTGCTGAAGCAAAAGAAGATGATCGTTGTGTGGCGGTGGGAGAGTGTGGGTTAGATTTTGCAGTAGCTGGCGCTCAGCGAGAGCTACAGCTTGAATGGTTACGAGCACAATTGCTATTAGCCAATAGCTATAAGCTACCTGTGATTTTGCATTGCCGTAAAGCTTTTCCTGAATTGGTGCAGTTACTTCGCCAACATCCACCCATGGCGGGAGGGGTTTATCATGGTTTTAGTGGCAGTTACCAGCAAGCTACTCAGCTTGTTGATCTTGGTATCAAAATTGGAGTTGGTGGCACAATTACCTATAGTCGAGCTAAAAAAACGCGGGCAACAGTCGCAAAATTGCCGTTATCAGCATTATTGTTGGAAACCGATGCACCTGATATGCCTGTTGCAGGTTATCAAGGTCAACCGAATCGACCTGAGCGGTTAGTCGATATTGCGATGGTACTGGCTGAAATTAGAGCTGAGGATTATGCACAAGTCGCACAGGTCACAACCTTAACAACGGCTGAATTATTTCAAATAAAGCTGTGATTCTGCTGCCAAAGCCAAACGTTTGCGCTAACCGTTTACATCATCATACCTCTTATGTGTGATTCCGATCACAATAGCGAATTCTAATACATCAAGTTTCCTCATAAACTGTGATCTTGGCATTACATCATCACCAACTCCATGAGTATAATGCGCCAACTCTTAAAGAGCCGAACTGTCAAGACGCCAAAACTTAACTATAGGATTCCATAAATCATGAGCCTGCTAATGAGCCTTGTTGGGATGGTGGTACTGCTACTAATTGCTGTACTACTTTCTGATAACCGTAAAGCGATCAATCTACGTACTGTTGGTGGCGCATTTGCTATCCAATTCCTGTTGGTGCATTTGTACTCTATGTACCTGTAGGCCGTGATGTGCTGTATGGTATGTCACAAGCAGTTGCTAACGTTATTGCTTACGGTAATGACGGTATTAACTTCTTGTTCGGCGGCCTAACCTCAAACAAGATGTTTGAAGTGTTCGGTGGTGGCGGTTTCGTTTTCGCCTTGCGTGTTCTGCCAGTTATCGTGTTCTTCTCTGCTCTTATTAGTGTGTTGTACTACTTAGGTATCATGCAGGTTGTAATCAATATTCTTGGTGGCGGTCTACGTAAAGTACTGGGTACATCACATGCAGAATCAATGTCTGCAACAGCGAATATCTTTGTTGGTCAAACAGAAGCACCTTTAGTTATTCGTCCATTCGTACCTAAGATGACTCAATCTGAGCTATTTGCAGTAATGTGTGGTGGTTTGGCATCAGTTGCTGGTGGTGTACTAGCAGGTTATGCACAAATGGGTGTACCACTAGAGTACTTGATTGCGGCGTCATTTATGGCAGCACCAGGTGGTCTATTATTCGCAAAAATCATCAAGCCAGAAACTGAGCAGCCAATTGAGCAGCTAGGTGACAATGTTGATGAAGCTGAAGAAAAACCAGCAAACATTTTTGATGCTGCAGCTGCAGGTGCATCATCAGGTATGCAACTAGCATTAAACGTTGGCGCAATGCTACTAGCGTTCATTGGTTTAATTGCACTAGTAAACGGTATGTTAGGTGGTATCGGCGGTTGGTTCGGTATGCCTCAGTTAACGCTAGAATTAATTCTAGGTTACATCTTCTCACCATTAGCATTCCTAATTGGTGTGCCATGGGGCGAAGCACAACTTGCTGGTTCATTCATCGGTCAAAAGATTGTTGTTAACGAATTCGTAGCTTACCTAAACTTTGCCCCTTACTTAAAAGATGTGGCTGACGGCGGTATGTTAGTAGCAGAGACTGGTGCGGTAATGTCTGATAAGACGAAAGCAATCATTTCATTCGCATTGTGTGGTTTCGCTAACTTATCTTCAGTCGCTATCCTACTGGGTGGTATTGGTAGTCTTGCACCAACTCGTCGTGCTGAAATCGCTCGCTTTGGTATGAAGGCTGTTGCGGCTGGTACGTTATCTAACCTAATGTCTGCAACCATTGCTGGTCTATTTATTACTCTTGCTGCATCGTAATAACTAGCCTCAAACGATAAAAGAAAAAGCGTCACAGTGAATACTGTGGCGCTTTTTTGTTTTAACGAGCTGTTTTAATCGGGTAGTTTGTTGGAATAGGAGTAGGGGCAAATTAATTTGATTGGGTGGGTGATATTTAATGTAATAAAATCGATTGCGTTCCCCTTTCTAAATTCTCACTCTGTTATTATTCGCTTGTAGAAACAATTCAGTAGTTGCGGTTAATAAATTATTGCCGTTATTTGCATGATAAATAACAGTTATGCAAAAAGAGCTATTTTTTTTTGATCAAGTCGCATTAGTTACGATTACACTTTTTATTTCAGTAAACATATTATCCACCACAGGAAACACGAGTTTAATAGTCGAGTCGTGGTTGAGTTGATATTATAAGTAAGTAAAACCTAAACAGGTTAGGGTAACTTTATCTAAGATTAGGTAGCTCACGCGGTGATAGGGATAGTAACCAAGACAACATTAATTTGTTGCAGGGTCTTCAAGGAATAACGTCCGCTCATAGATGACAGCGATAGTAGATGTCGTTGCATTGCAGTGAAATTGATTAGGTCACTGCTGAATTCATACCGAGTATTCAGGTAGTACTATTAATACTACCGCGATCAAACATTACGACTGGAGATAGTCATGAGCGATTTAAAAGCTGCAGCACTACGTGCATTAAAATTAATGGATCTTACAACATTAAATGAAGACGACACTGATGAAAAAGTGATCGCACTATGTAAGAATGCAAAAACAGTTGTTGGTAACACTGCTGCAGTATGTATTTACCCTCGTTTTATCCCAGTAGCTAAGAAGCAGTTACGTGAGCAAGGTACACCAGATGTACGTATTGCAACTGTTACTAACTTCCCACACGGTAACGATGACATTGAGATCGCTGTTGCTGAAACTAAAGCCGCTGTTGCTTACGGCGCAGACGAAGTAGACGTAGTATTCCCATACCGCGCACTAATGGCGGGTAATGCAGAAGTAGGCTTTGAGCTTGTTAAGCAATGTAAAGCAGCGTGTGGCGATAACGTATTACTTAAAGTTATCATCGAGACTGGCGAGCTAAAAACGGAAGCACTTATTAAGCAAGCTTCTGAAATCTGTATCAATGCTGGTGCTGATTTTATTAAAACATCTACAGGTAAAGTGCCTGTAAACGCAACACCTGAATATGCTGAAATCATGCTTAATGTGATTAAAGATATGGGTGTAGCAAAAACAGTTGGCTTTAAGCCTGCTGGTGGCGTGCGTACTGCTGAAGATGCACAACAATACCTAGCAATGGCTAACACTATTCTTGGTGATGAGTGGGCAGATAGCCGTCATTACCGTTTCGGTGCATCAAGCCTACTTGCTAATTTACTTCACACGTTAGGTGAAGGCGAGCAAGCAGCACAAGGCGGCTACTAAGCTTCTTTGAATAAGGTGGCGTTATGCCACCTTATTATTCTTAGCACTAATTGTTTTATATTAGTGACAATTATCTAGGTTATTTTATCGTATTTATCAATGATGTATTGGCATCACTGGATGGATTCGTGCACGTAAATTTTAGCAAAATAATAGCTTAATTTTACAATAGATAATTAATTCCCCCCATTGAAAAACATATCAGTAAGAGGATCGTCATGTACTTACCTCAAGAAATTATTCGTAAAAAACGCGACAACATTGCTTTGACTGCCGATGAAATTAATTTTTTCATTCAAGGTGTTGCTAAAAACACTGTCTCTGAAGGTCAAATCGCTGCATTTGCAATGGCGGTTTATTTTAATGATATGACCATGGATGAGCGGGTCGCATTAACCTGTGCAATGCGTGATTCAGGAATGGTGATTGATTGGGGCCATATGAATTTTGATGGTCCGATTGTTGATAAGCATTCAACCGGTGGTGTGGGTGATGTGACCTCTTTAATGCTGGGCGCAATGGTAGCCGCATGTGGCGGCTATGTACCAATGATTTCTGGTCGTGGCCTTGGTCATACAGGTGGTACGTTAGATAAACTGGAATCGATTCCAGGTTATAACATTACGCCAAGCAATGAAGTGTTCGGTAAAGTTACTAAAGAAGCGGGTGTGGCAATTATCGGTCAAACGGGTGATTTAGCACCTGCAGATAAACGTGTTTACGCGACACGTGATGTTACTGCAACCGTTGATAATATTTCATTGATCACTGCATCTATTCTGTCTAAGAAATTAGCTGCTGGTCTCGATTACTTAGTCATGGACGTTAAAGTAGGTTCTGGCGCATTTATGCCAACTTACGCAGCATCAGAAGAACTTGCTAAATCTATTGTTGCCGTTGCTAATGGTGCTGGTACTTGTACTTCAGCGTTATTGACTGATATGAACCAAGTGTTGGCATCAACAGCGGGTAATGCGCTTGAAGTACGTGAAGCGGTACAATTTCTAACGGGTGAATACCGTAACCCACGTTTATACGAAGTTACCATGGCATTGTGTGCTGAAATGTTAGTTATCAGTAAACTTGCATCAGATTTACCGCAAGCACGTGCGAAACTTCAAGCAGTGTTAGATAATGGTCAAGCAGCAGAACGTTTTGGCAAAATGGTTGCAGGTCTTGGTGGTCCAACTGATTTTATCGATAATTATGATAACTATCTTGATAAAGCAGAAATCGTTAAACCTGTATTTGCTGAAACAACCGGTTTTGCGAGTGCAATGGATACTCGTGGTTTAGGCATGGCTGTGGTAGGTATGGGCGGTGGTCGTCGTGTCGCTAGCGACAGCATCGATTATGCCGTTGGTTTATCTGATATGATTCGTCTTGGTGATGAAGTGTATGCTGATACCCCATTAGCAATGGTACATGCACGTACTGAGGCACAGTGGCAAGAAGCTGCTAAAGCTGTACGTGCCAATATTACTATTGCAGAAGCACCGTCAGAAGCAACCCCTGAAGTATACCGTCGCATTGGCAAGCAAGATGTATAACGGAGCAAAAATGAAACGTTCAATTATTTTAGTTTTAGATTCTTTTGGTATCGGCGCGACTGAAGATGCGGTTGATTTTGGTGATGTAGGTGCAAATACCCTTGGCCACATTGCAGAAGCATGTGCGCGCGGTGAAGCTGATAATGGCGATCGTAGTGGTGCTCTACATTTACCAAACCTCACTAAACTTGGTTTAGCAAAAGCCTGTGAAGAGTCATGCGGTAGTTTCCCTGAAGGTATGGATGCTGATGTTGAAATCGTTGGTGCCTACGGCCATGCGAAAGAAATTTCATCAGGAAAAGATACGCCTTCTGGTCACTGGGAAATTGCAGGTGTGCCGGTATTGTTTGATTGGGGCTATTTCAGTGATAAAACCAATAGTTTTCCTAAAGAGCTAACTGATCGCATCCTTGAGCGTGCAGGTCTCGATGGTTACTTAGGTAACTGCCATGCATCAGGTACACAAGTACTGGATGACTTGGGTGAAGAGCACATGCAAACAGGTAAACCAATTTTCTATACATCTGCTGACTCTGTATTCCAAATTGCATGTCATGAAGAGACTTACGGTCTTGATAAGTTGATGGAACTTTGTCATATCGTGCGTGAAGAGCTAGAAGATTATAATATTGGTCGTGTTATTGCGCGTCCATTTATTGGCGCAGGCAAAGGTCAATTTGAGCGTACGGGTAACCGTCGTGACTTATCACTTGAGCCACCTGCAACAACTATTTTGCAAAAGTTAGTTGAAGAAAAGCAAGGCGAAGTGATTTCTATCGGTAAGATTTCTGATATCTATGCTGGTTGTGGTATTTCTCGCAAAGTAAAAGCAACCGGTATTCCCGCTTTATTTGATGCAACGCTAGCACAAATTGAAGTTGCTGGTGATAACAGTATCGTCTTCACTAACTTCGTTGATTTTGACTCAGCTTATGGCCACCGTCGTAATGTAGCGGGTTATGCTGCCGCGTTAGAATATTTTGATCGTCGTTTACCTGAAATTTTAGCATTGCTAAAAGAAGATGATGTGCTAATTATTACTGCTGATCATGGTTGCGATCCAACATGGCCAGGTACTGATCATACACGTGAGCATATTCCTGTGATTGTAACTGGACCAAAAGTTAAAGCAGGATCATTAGGTCGTCGCGAAACATTTGCGGATATTGGTCAAAGTCTTGCCGAGCATTTTGGTACATCTGATATGGCTTATGGTAAGTCGTTTCTATAAACCTAATATAGTGGCATTATCTTAATCATCAAGGCGAGGAATCATTGGATAAATCGCCTTGATTAGTATAAAAGTATGCATGTTTGTACGGTAGCGATTGTTGTCGTTATCTGAACGATATTAAGCGGTTATTAGTCATCGGTGGTGGGTGTTTTAAATAGATATGGCCGCCACTGGTAACTGATTCAATTAACAAAAGGATATAACTATGGCTACTCCACATATTAATGCTGAAATGGGTGATTTTGCAGATGTCGTGCTGATGCCTGGTGATCCACTACGTGCTAAGTTCATTGCAGAGACATTCCTAGAAAATGTTACTGAAGTATGTAATGTACGTAGCATGCTTGGCTTCACTGGTACTTACAAAGGTCGTAAGATCTCTGTTATGGGCCACGGCATGGGTATTCCTTCTTGTTCTATCTATGCGACAGAGTTAATTAAAGACTTTGGCGTGAAGAAAATTATCCGTGTTGGTAGTTGTGGTGCTGTACGTGATGACGTTAAATTGCGTGATGTTGTTATCGGCATGGGCGCATCAACAGATTCTAAAGTAAACCGTATCCGTTTTGGTGGCCATGACTTCGCAGCAATTGCTGATTTCGGTATGGTACAAAATGCAGTAGATGCAGCAAAAGCAAAAGGTATTCCAGTTAAAGTGGGTAATATCTTCTCAGCTGATTTGTTCTACAATCCTGATTTTGATTTCTTCAAAACAATGGATAAATACGGCATTGTTGGTGTTGAAATGGAAGCTGCTGGTATTTATGGCGTAGCTGCAGAATTTGGTGCTAAAGCACTGACTATTTGTACTGTTTCTGATCATATTCTACGTGGCGAAGCAACAACATCAGAAGAGCGTCAATTAACGTTCAACGAGATGATTGAAATTGCGCTAGAATCAGTATTACTTGGTGATGCTGAGTAATCGTGAACTGAAAAGGTACTCTGATTGAGTGCTCATCAGAATAAAAAAAGCGGTAACAGTGTCAGCTGTTGCCGCTTTTTTATGGATATTAGTTAGTACTATTGGCGATGATTGCGTAGGAAAGGAAAGTTACCTTGATAATGCTGACGGCTAAATACTAGCATCAGTAATCCACCAAGGATCAATGCTGCAATGATTAGGCCTCGAATAATGGCAGTCATAGAAGCCATTTGAGCAAAAGCATGCGCCAGTAGTTTATCGTGTTCAAGAGTGATCCGCATAAATCCAATAATGTGGCCGTTAAGTAATACCGGCTCTGCAATTTGTTGACGGCCAATACTTGCTATCGCTAATGGGGTAGAAAGTCCGGTTAACTGCTCTAGTGGCATTGCAGCTTTAGTTTTTGCTAATACCACCCCTTCAAGATTATAAATGCTAGCATCTAAGATCAATGGTTCAGTGGTTAAATTTTGAACCAATAATTGCAGTTGATCTTGGTCTTTATTTTCAAGATCTACCGCTGCATTTTGAGCCGCTTGACGCACAATAATTTGTGATAAGGTTTGAGTTTGTTCACTGAGCAGTTGGTAGTTTTGTTGGCTAAGTAATGCACCATATTGGAGTATGCCGATAAATGTTAATAAACATATTAGCAATATAACGGTTTTATGCAGACGCTGACGTTGCCACCGTTTGGTATTCCATTGGATCATTAATATCACTCGATTATCCTAGTTACAGTTATTCTACACTAAAAAAATAATGGATGATTATTTCCCCTTCAGGGAAGTGTTAAACTTTATTAACAAATAATAGTTATTAATGATTAGTTGTAAGTTGATTGCGTAAGTTGCTAATTATATGGATTTTAATTTGATTTTTTTGTTAGTGATATAACAGTCAATTTTCAATTGGGCTTGCTCTTCTGGAATACAATCGTTAGGTTTGTAGTAACTAAATTGTTAAGGATGACGTAATGGACGTTGCTAACGTACTCAAAATCAATAAACACCCGACCTTATTTAAACGCTTTCCAGAAATACTCTCTGTCACTAATACCAGCAAGCGCCAAGCGAGTTGGCTGGTATATGGTAAACAAATTTCCACTGATAATATTGATGCGATTAATGATGTTGCACTGAGTGCTATTGAAATTGTCGCGGCATGGAAAGTGGGAGCCTATGATGCAATTTTAATTGCCAGTGAGCTAACGGTAGAGCAACAACAGGTGGTGCTTGAACAACAGTTAGATTTTGCTTATGTCAGTGACATTCCTGATTTATCTATGCCTGGAATTGTAGTGTTAGATATGGACTCCACTGCAATTGAGATTGAATGTATTGATGAAATCGCAAAACTAGCTGGTGTCGGTGAAGAAGTGGCTGCGGTCACTGAGCGAGCAATGCTTGGTGAATTAGATTTTGAACAGAGTTTACGCCAGCGAGTGGCAACCTTAGCCGGTGCTGACGAAACGATTTTAACTCAAGTACGTGATAAATTACCTTTGATGGCTGAATTACCTCAATTAATCACAACTTTGCATCATTATGGATGGCAAGTGGCGATTGCATCAGGAGGATTCACCTACTTTTCAGATCACTTGCAGCAGCAATTTAACTTGGTATCAGCAACCTCAAACACGCTTGAAATTATTGACGGTAAGTTAACGGGTAAGGTGATTGGCAAAGTCGTTGACGCTAAAGCAAAAGCGGAAATATTACTGGCACTAGCCGAAGAGTTTGATATCGAGCCACATAATACTGTCGCTGTTGGCGATGGTGCTAATGATTTATTGATGATGGAAGTTGCTGGATTAGGGGTGGCTTATCATGCTAAGCCGATGGTTGAGCAACAGGCAAATGTTGCTGTTCGTCATGCTGACTTAGGCGCGGTGATTTGTATTTTATCAGCATCGCTAGCTGAGCAACGTTTAGCATGGTGATGCTGGCATAGTATCGTTATCGGCTTAATAAATCGCACCTAATAAAGGTGCGATGTGTTAACTAAGGTTAGTGAATTTCAAGCCGAATTAATACTTCATCGGTAATGTCTGAGATTTCACCGCAGCCCATTAATGAGGTAAATTCTATCTCTAATGCGCGTGCTCGATGGAGGGTTAAGCGTGCTAATTGACTGAGTTTTTCACCAATTAATGCCGTGAGTGGATTTAATAATGGTAATGCCGTGATCCGCAACGCAAACAGATCGCCTTGTTGGCGTGCTTGGTGAATATAAGTACGTAGGCTAGCAACATCATCAAAATCCTCCCGTAGTTTAGTCTCAACTTTATGTATTTTATTACCGTGAAACTCAACCGCTAAATATAACTCATGAATAAAAGGCGGTTGTTGCTTGTCTCGTGGCCGCATAGGATCTGCCAGCAACTCTTTAACGCGTTGTTTGAAAATAACATCAAGATTGAAGCGATTATTATTATTCAGTTGCTGGAGCATATTCGCCAGTGGTGATAATGGTAAATTAGATCCGACAGCTTTGACTTTTATTTTATGATCAATCTTCTCCGCAAAATAAGGCAAGCTATGCAGTCTCGTTAGTAACATTTGATGCATCGCTAATAACATTGCTGGAGAGGGTTGGGGCTCTTTACAAAGTGGCAATTTTTCAAGGTTAGATGCAATTAAATTACGTAGAAATTGCCCACCTAATAAACCTTCTTCATTTTCAATGGTTGTTAACTGAATATTTTTACCATTAGGACTGGTACGAACGATCTGATAAGGCATATTTTTTAAAATATCATTTTTAGTGCTACGGGCCAGTTTAGTGAACCCAATTATTACCGTATCACCTTGTTTACACCGTAATGGTTGATCCAAATTAATATTAAGTCCACGACTTGAAAAGTCGATCGAATGGCCGCTAATATTGTCATCACCTTGGTGTAATGTGATGGTTGTTTGATAGCTAAACCGAGATTCACTTCGCAGTGGTTTAGGATCAAAATGAATCGCTTCAGCTTGGCTGATTGGATTTCGAGGATGACGAAATTGGTTTAGCTCTTGGGCAACTAAGGTTGATGGAGCACCGCAGAGATAATCAGATTGTATTTGGGAGTGAGTTAAATCCTGTAAGGTACCAATATGTGATAAATCCTGACAACAAGGCATCATTTCTGGAGTGAGTTTTGCCAATGTTTGCACATCTGTTGACGTCAAAGGGGATAGCGTTAATTGCATCACGCGCCAACTTTTACGTTTAGCGCCTACTTGCCAAAATAATAGCCGTTGCTGGCGGGTCATTTCAGACAATGCCGCCGAATAAAAATAACGTTGACCTTGATGCTCATGAAAGAAGCTATAAATTAAGGTACTGGTTTGTGAGACCTGACTTAATCCAAGGTTAGTCATGCGTGTTGTTGATAACAGATGATTAATCACTGGCTGATTACGCTCATCATGCCAATATTGCCATTGGTGTTGATTATGATCCGTTAACAGGCTGTATTTAAGGTGTGTTCCTGCAAAAAATAATGGCATCGTTGTCGTATGTTTTAAATAGCAATGCTCAAAACCTTGCGTGCGCAGTTGAATAATTTTATCGTCATGGTTATTACGACTTAATGACTGATGCTGATCATGCTTAATGATTGCCTGAAGTGCCGTATTTTCAGTTAATGCCAATAATCGTAACCATTTTACACTGTCGTTATCTTGAATCTCATCAATGCCTAAAATACGATAGTGGTGACTTAGATTAAGACGAGCATCTTGATATTGCTGCGCTAATTGTGGAAACGAAGCTGCGATGGTTTGGCCTAGTTGATAGTCAAATGCTGCTGGTACTTTACACTTAGCCCCAGAAAGAGAAATATCGACTGTTGTGGCTAAGACTTGTTGATTGTTGGCTAACGTTAATGCCATCGGTGTCGCAATACTGAGCCTACTTTCTTCACGGCTAAGGTAGTATCCAAATCGAATCAGTCGCGCTTGGAACAAGCTCGATTGGGTATCTGTTGTAGCAGTGTCTACTGGTGGTGCTTTTTGTTGTTGGTGAATAATACGAAAATTGTTATGGGTATTAATTAATTCTTCATACAGCCCATAGCAATATTGTCCGCCAAATACTGCATTGCGGTGATGATAAATATTAATAGCGACATCGTCCAACCAATGACTATGACCATTAAATGTATATTGTCGACATTGACCTTTAACCCGCCCTCGCAGATCAATAGTTTTATTGCAAGGAGTCATCAAGCGATTGATTTCCATTTTTATTTGTAGCCGCACAGGACCCGTTTCGTGTTCAGTCAATAACTTGAACGTGGTCTCAAAATCGGGTTTGTTATAAATTGGCAATAATTGCTCAATCAGTGCTTTATAATCGTCGAGGTGCATGATTTGGTCATATTGATGAATGGCTAGTTGTACTATCGACCTGTAGAGTAAAAAATTTAGGTTTAACTGACATATATTTGTCGTTATTCGATAGTTTCTTGACGCTAATGTGATTAGCGATTGTGAACAATAACTGATATAGGATTTAGAATGGCAAAAGCAGCAAAACGAGCATATGTATGTAGTGATTGTGGAATGGACTTTGCGCGCTGGCAAGGCCAATGTTCAGGATGTAAGTCATGGAATACGATCACTGAATTTACTATTCCGAATACTAAAACAGGCGTAGTAACCTCAGCTCGTTCAAGTTTGTCAGGCTATGCAGGCATTGCTGGTGGTGGCTCTAAAAAATTACATGAGGTTGAAGCGGTTGATGCTCAGAAAATGCTAACCGGTATTGGTGAGCTTGATCGAGTATTATGTGGTGGATTAACCACAGGTTCTGTGAATATTATTTCAGGCGATCCTGGTGCGGGTAAAACGACATTATTGTCAGACTTAGTGGCGCGAATGTCGAAATTAATGCCATCGTTGTACTGTACTGCGGAAGAATCGTTATCCCAGTTTAAAAACCGAGTTAATCGCTTAAAGTTAGACTGCAACGAAGATAACTTGTACTTAATGGCTGAAACCAGTGTTGAAGCAATTATTGCCGAATTGGATGCGAAGCAGATTAAATTTGCAGTTATCGACTCAATTCAAGCGGTATCAACGGAGTTAGCTAATGGTAGCCCCGGTTCACCATCACAAGTAAAAACGGCTGCTCAATCACTAACGCAATACTGTAAACAAAATAACGTTACGATGTTTTTGATTGCGCATGTTAATAAAAATAACGAGATAGCAGGCCCACAAACATTGGTACATATTGTCGATGCTTTACTGCATATCGATACCAATGATGGTCAAGTGCGTACATTACGTGCCAATAAAAACCGTTTTGGTGATGTTGATACTGTTGGTATTTTCCGTATGACAGAGCGCGGCATGCTCAGTGTCGATAACCCAAGTGAAATATTTCTATCGGGATCAACGACGGAATCTTCTGGCTCAGCGATCACCTGTATTCGAAAAGGTAACCGTAATATTTTACTTGAAATTCAATGTTTAACCACAGAGACCGAAGGAGAGTTTCCACAACGGGTCTGTGTCGGGTTAAACATGAATCGAATTAAAATGTTAACCGGTATTTTACGAAAACATGCTAAGACCAAAATCTTCCATGATACTTTTTTCAATATTGTCGGAGGATTAAAAATTGATGAATCTGAGACGTGCATCGATTTGGCACTCGTCGCGGCCTTATTAAGTAGCTTAAATGAATTTGTGGTACCGCGTACAACCTGCATTATGGGAGAGTTAAGTCTCAATGGTGACGTGCGTCCGATAGATAGCGGTGTACCGCGAGTAAAAGAAGCTGCTCAGCATGGATTTACCGAGATTTTTATTCCTTATCGTAACTACCATAAATCAATGGAAGGACTGGGTGCCAAAATTGTGGCAGTGAAAACTATCCATGAATTAATTGAGTTAATTAACTAATTATCATTGAGTAAATTTTTCTCAATAAAAGGCCAATCGCAATAATGTGATTGGCCTTTTTAATCGGTGTGGTTGTTAAAAATCGTCTTGGTTGGTTGTTGATTGGGTATGATTTACGGTAGTGATACCAAGATCGTGGTGTTCATCACCCGTTAATTGTACTTGCATCGCAACCATACTATTGATGGTATTTAATAACGATGCCCATTGAACATTCTTTTCTTGTTTAAACAAACTATCGAAATTTTCAATGTTCCATTTAACGAATGGACGAGGATTAAGTGGTTTACCTAAAAAGCGAATTTCATAATGCAGATGTGGTCCGGTTGATAATCCTGAATTACCCGTCCAGCCAATAAGTTGCCCTTTTTTTACAAATTCGCCTTGTTTGACTTTGAATTTACTCATGTGTGAATAAGTCGAAGTAAAACCCATGGTATGGTTTAAGGTCAATTGATTACCATAACCGTAGTTACTATTGCGAGCGCGTTCAATAACCGCGTCAGCTGGAGCATAAATCGGGGTACCAATTTTAGCTGCAAAATCAAGACCATCATGGCGTTTGCGTTTTTTAGTGATCGGGTGAATGCGAGTGCCAAAGCCCGAAGTTAATTGTACATTAGGGGTTGGAGCACCATTAGGAATTAGCTGAAATAAAGTTGCTCTAACGGCAGAGTTAATTGCCGCAGTATCAACCCGCTGGGTAATGGTTTGGCTATCGTCAGCGGGTTCAATGCCGAGGACAGTTTCCATATCATCAATACGTTGATTAAGCGCGACTAATGATTTGTTCTTATCCGCTAATGCTTGATTGAGATCTTGATTCATTGCGGTTTCTTCAGAAAGTGAAGCACTTAATGCTAATGCTTGGGCACTTAATTTCTGGGCTTTGATCTGAGAAATTTTAGCGTTTTGATAAAGGTGAAACATTGAATAGCCGCCATAGCTAAACATACCACATACAGCAATAATCACGGCGGCACGATAATAGTGCTGTAATGGACGTCGGGATTTATTGGCTAATGATGGCTCTGATAATGGTGGTTCTAAATGAGACATAATCTATAGCTATGATTGATAAGTTAGTGAGAGCTGATCGGCGATGAACAGACGTTTACAGTGTTTAATATCGTGTCAACTAACAGTAAGGAATTAGCTACTCAGTCTATGTCTTCGCTTATATTATTGCTAGTTATCACGTCACATAAATGAGGCAATACAGTATCTTGCTAAGGTTTTATATAAAAAGCATTTGATTTAAATGGCTATTTTTATTTTTGATAAAAAAGAGCTGCTCACACAGCTCTTTGATTACAAACTATTGAATTAATTATTTTGCAATACGTTTGTATTTAATACGATGCGGTTCGGCAGCATCAGCTCCCAATGTTTTCTTCAACCACTCAGTATATTCAGTAAAGTTACCTTCAAAGAAGCTCACTTTACCTTCATCTCGATAGTCAAGAATATGGGTAGCAACGCGGTCAAGGAACCAACGGTCGTGGGAAATAACCATCGCGCAACCAGGGAACTCAAGTAACGCTTCTTCCAATGCACGTAAAGTCTCTACGTCAAGGTCGTTGGTTGGTTCATCGAGTAGTAATACGTTACCACCCGATTTTAGTAGTTTAGCTAAGTGAACACGGTTACGTTCACCACCAGATAGATCACCGATACGTTTTTGATGATCACTGCCTTTAAAGTTAAAGCGTGATACATACGCACGAGCAGGAATCTCAAAGTTGTTGATCTTAAGAATATCAGCACCTTCTGAGATTTCTTGGTAAACAGTGTTGTTATCGTTCATGCTATCGCGGAACTGATCCACAGAGGCTAACTTCACTGTTTCACCTAATTCAATCGTACCCGAATCAGGTTGTTCATCACCGCTTAACATCTTAAATAGCGTTGATTTACCCGCACCGTTAGCACCGATAATGCCGACGATTGCTCCTTTTGGCATGCTGAATGATAAATCGTCAATCAGTACACGATCACCAAAGGATTTAGTCAGGTTTTTTACTTCAATAACTTTGTCGCCTAAACGCTCACCTGGTGGAATGAACAATTCATTGGTTTCATTACGCTTTTGGTGATCGGTTGTATTAAGCTCTTCAAAGCGCGCCATACGTGCTTTTGATTTAGCTTGGCGACCTTTAGGGTTTTGCCGAACCCATTCAAGTTCTTTCTCAATGGTTTTTTGCAAAGCACGTTCTTGAGATGATTCTTGTTTTAGACGTGCGTCTTTTTGCTCAAGCCATGAAGTATAGTTACCTTGCCATGGAATACCTTCACCACGGTCAAGTTCCAAAATCCACCCAGCAGCATTATCGAGGAAGTAACGGTCGTGGGTAATTGCAACCACAGTACCACTGTAATCCACTAAGAAGTGCTCAAGCCATGCCACTGATTCAGCATCTAAGTGGTTAGTTGGTTCATCAAGTAATAGCATGTCTGGTTTATCAAGTAATAAACGACAAATAGCAACACGACGACGCTCACCACCGGATAAATTTTTGATAGGCGCATCCCAATCAGGTAGACGCAGTGCATCTGCAGCACGCTCAAGTTGCATACCTAAATTGTGACCGTCTTTCGTTTCAATTAATGACTCAAGATCGCCTTGTTCTTTAGCTAAAGCATCAAAATCAGCATCTGGTTCAGCATAAGCTGCATACACCTGATCGAGACGAATTAAGGCATCTTTAACATCAGAAACAGATTCTTCAACTATTTCACGTACCGTTTTGGTTTCATCTAATACTGGTTCTTGAGGCAAGTAGCCGACTTTAAGTCCAGCTTGAGGACGTGCTTCACCTTCAATATCAGTATCAATGCCTGCCATAATACGCAGTAGGGTTGATTTACCTGAACCGTTAAGACCTAGAACACCAATTTTGGCACCAGGAAAGAAACTCAATGAAATATCTTTTAAGATTTGACGCTTAGGTGGGACGATTTTTCCCACTCGCGACATGGTATAGACGTAATCAGCCATATCCGTGTGTGATCTCTACTCTAAAATGAAGCTTATATAGTACCTATAATCTTTAAAAGTTCACTCGAATTGTTGTTTATTACTTGGCTCTGTAAGGTATTTTAACAATAAAAGGGATTGTTTATTGTAATGGTTACTATCACAATCATACCCTATGGTAATCATATATCCGTCAATCTATGTAAGCGCTGATATTAAGGGCTATTTCGCATTGGAGTGGCATTTTTTTGCTATCCTTGAGCAAGGATCGTAGATAAGTTTTGGTGTTTTTTTAGATATGGAGTCAATCGTGACACGTCTATTTAGTTATTCTCGCGTTTTTTCACTTGCTTTGTTGACTGTCGGATTAACCAGCACTGTAAGCGTTCAGGCTGCGTCTTTAGAGCAGCAACGAACATGGTATGAACAAGCTCAAAATGCTTTTTCTGCTAACGATATGGCCGCATTTCATCAAGCTAAAATTAAGTTAGGGGGCTATTCATTATACCCTTATTTAGAGTACCGAGAGTTTAATGCGCAGTTGGAGACCAAAAATCCAAGCCAGGTGAAGGTATTTATTGATAAATATAAAATGTTACCTTTTAGCCAAACAATTAAAACACGCTATTTAAACCAGCTGGTCAAGACTGAGCGTTGGCGTGATTTTTTGACGATGCAACCAGCAGTACCTCGAAATACCGATCTACAGTGTGCATTTTATTATGCGAAAGACAAAACAGGTAACACTAAATTAGCCTGGCAAGGCGCTGAAAAATTATGGCAAACAGGCAGTTCATTACCAACGGCTTGTGATAACTTATTAAATAGCTGGAATGCTGCAGGTAAACGTACTAATACTATGGTGTTAGATCGCATGGTATTGGCTTATTCAAAAGGAAATAAAAGTTTATTAAGCTATCTTGATAAGTTGCTAACGGGTGATGCTAAAGCGACAGGAGAAACTATATTAGCGTTATATGAACAGCCTCAAAATGTGGGTGAGTTTGCTAAAAAAAGTAAAGTAACCTCTTTTAATCAAGCACTGACTAAGAATGCTTTTTTATTACTTGCGCGTACAGATACTAAACAAGCAGTTGCTGAATATGATCAGGTCATGCGTGGGCAGCACTTTGATGCTAAAACGAAGCAAACATTGGCTGATGCAGTCGCTTCTCGATTAATGTCGACAACAGATACGGCATTAATGCAGTGGCGTGATAGTAAATTAGCTCATAGTCATAACACCAGCATTTTAGAGCGCCGAGTGCGTAATGCTATTCGTGACGCTAATTGGAAACAAACTCAGCTGTGGATTAATCGCTTACCAAAAGCAGCGCAAGAGACGCCACGGTGGACATTTTGGAAAGCAAAATTATTAGCGCAGAATGGTAATAAAAAACAAGCTGATAAAATCTATACCTCATTATTAGGTGAGCGTGATTTTTACAGTGCTGCTGCGGCAACGATATTACATAAACCCATTGTATACCCACTAACAAAGGCACCTACATCGACAACACTATTAAAGCCGTATAAAAAGAGTTTAGCCCGTGTTGGCGAGTTGATTAAAATTGATAAAATAGCGGCAGCTAATCGTGAGTGGGGGTTTTTGTTATCAAAAATAACCAATGTACAAACGAAGCGTCAGCTTGCGGTATATGCTGAAAAGCACCAATGGCATTATCTTGCTGTACAAGCAACTATTTCAGGTAAGTTATGGGATCACATGACATTACGATTCCCATTGGCGCACAAATGGTTATTTGATTTCTTTAGCGAGAAACGCAATATTCCGACATCAACCATGATGGCATTGGCGCGTCAAGAAAGTGCCTTGAACATCCATGCAAGATCACATGTTGGTGCAAGTGGGTTAATGCAGTTAATGCCAGCAACGGCTGCTGAAACGGCTAAAAAACTTGATTATAAATACTTAGGAAAGCAAAGTTTATTTGATCCAAGTGTTAATATTCGTTTGGGCAGTGCTTATTTGGAAATGATGTTAGCGCGTCATGATAATAATCGTATTTATGCGTTTGCATCTTACAATGCGGGGCCTGGTCGCGTGGCACAGTGGAAAAAAATAACAGCGGGTAAATTAGATGTTTATTCATTCATTGAACAAATACCATTTAATGAAACCCGTGGTTATGTTCAAAATGTATTGATGTTTGATATTTATTACAATGAACTGATGGGTCACAAAGGGGTGTTATTTAGCCCGCAAGAACTAAAAGACCGTTATTAACCATTTAAATAATAATTAGATATTATATATATAATAAACTTATTAAATATATAAATTAATAAGAAAATAAGCCGCTACTGTTATGCAGAGATGTGACAGTAGTGGCTATATAAATAAGAGAAAAATAATTTAATTTGATATATAAAATGTATGATTATTTTTTCTGAGAATAGGTTGGATAATCTAATATCCAGCGTTCACCAAATTTATGGTTCCATTCATCAGGAAACATAGAGAAGCCAGCCGCAGGGTACATGGTTAGTTCGCTGAATGTGACTTGATTATTGTGGAAATAAAGGTCGACACGAACCATGTCATAATATTTACCAATGCGTTCTGCTATTTCAATCATTTGATCAATGAACGCTGGTTTTTCAGGTACTGGCACTAAGCGTGGTTTTTTGTTTAGGATAAAACCAAGTTCATTCCAATCTCGATCAAACATATTTCGATAATGCTGTTCAAAACGACCTTGATCTAATTGGATAAATTCTACTTTTCCATCAATTACATGCAGTTTATAATCGTCAGGAACCGTGCCATTAAAGTCTAGAAACTCTTCAACAAAAACACGTGGTGGAATATTTTTATATCCCCATTCGCCTAGAGACCCTGATTGATCTTTTTTAAACCAACGCGATGCGAAATTTTTCATTTCATGTCCGGATAAGTGGTTGTTATCACGAACAAATTCGATGGTTTGACTTGTATGGTTTGCCTTCAATACATAATTACTTGGCATTTCTGAAAATGGGAATGTATCGAAATCAGCAACGTACTTAGCAACCCATAACGTTTCTGGAATGTACAGTTCTGGGGCAATTTCTTTAACGAACTTTTTAGCTGCTAATTTATCTGCACCAATAGTTAGATATTCACTGCGATCATGAATTTTTTTTAGTTGTACTTTTTCATTAAATGTTTGTGGATTAGCATAATTAATGAATTTTTTAAATTTTCTAAAAAATAGCAGTTGTAATCTTAATTTTATCGGTAGTTTGGATACTATTCCTGAAAATAATCGATATTGTAAACTTTCCATTCTAGGTTCTCTGCCTGTTATTTATCTAACTTGTAAATATTATTTGTATGTTTTATAATTAACACTAATATATTTGTTCGTACTTTTTATATATCAATTAATTAAACAGTATCACTTATGAATATTTAAGTATAACTAACTTAATGATTTTGATCTGTTATCTCTGTGTCAGGTTTGCATTTGTAGTTAATATGTCAAACAGGTAAATCATAAATATTTTGTATTACATATTGTTTGTTTTATAAAACATTTACTGCTTTTGCTATATATTATGTGTATTTGCTTTTTTTGACACTAAAAAAATAAATATTTTTATAGGCGGTTTGTTTTATCAAAAAAACAATCATCCTGTATATGGCTATTTTATTTTTTCTGATTTCATCAGCATTCTTAATTCTGTAAATAATAATGATGATTTTTGGCATAGAATAGGGGAATGATAGTGATGATTTACTCATCTCTTTATGCGCTATAAATAGCACCGTTACTTGGTCTGATGTAGGAATCGCGGTACACTGCACCGCGTATATAATGCCTTACGGGATAAACGAAAATGGCTGTAGACTCACCAAAGTATACTGATTGGCAACAGATTCTAGATTTACTCCAGCAAGCTTCTGCGGAACAACGTGATCAATTACTGTTTAAAGTATTATTAACTCACGATGAAAGAGAAGCATTAATCGCACGAGTGAACATAGTACATGAGCTACTAAATGGTGAACGTAGCCAACGTAAAATCAGTGAGTTACTTGGTGTCGGTGTTGCTACTATTACGCGTGGTTCAAATGAACTAAAACATCAAGATGATGCAACAAAAGCATGGTTAGCTGATTTTCTTGCAAAAAATGTCCCTTCTGCATCAGAATAATTATTATGAGCTTCATTAACATCTTGCGCGTTAGTTATTACTACTAAATTGTATTTATTAATATAATTCAGGGTGTAAAAAAGGGATTAACGCGAGAATTAAAGCTTGTTGATAAACACTGCTACGGCTCAACAAATGGTGGGTTAGCATCGCAATAGCCCCCCCTTTTTGTTTAATGTTTTGTTGAGCAAACATCTCATCCATCACATCTCCTAGCTCCATTCCTTGAGCTATTTTCGCTAATGCTAGTGGCGGTAATGGTAATGATGCTGAGCGAGCTGTCGATTTTTTGCCTTGATGTTCAATTACCATCCATGCAAATGTAAAATTGTCGTCGAGTCCAGCCTCTAAGCCAACGATGTAATCTGCATCAGGATAACGTTCATGGCAATGAGCGACTCGATTGTTAGCACCTAATAATGTTTCTTCACTGGTTAATGGTTGATCACGTACGCCACTGATAGCATTAACGCCTGTTGTAGTGAATGATTGTTGTGGAAAAGCAGCCTTAAATGCATCGGTTACTGCGGTGATTTTAGCTGGGTTAGTTGACGCGACAATAATGGTTAGCATAATTAACTATTCATAAAATAAAAATATTCATAAGTGTATTGAAAATAGCGTATTTATAGTGTGATTTGTAGTTAATAAAAAAGCCCATCTAATAATAAGATGAGCTTTTCTTTATCCCTAATTGAGCAGTCCGTAGTGATTAACGGTCGTAAGCCCAGTCTGATTGGATAATGTAACCGTGAATTTGGAACTCACCGTTATTTACAAATAAATTAGGGAAATCTGGCTGTGAGGTTGAAAATACAACGCCATCAGCTAATTGTGTCATATGGTAGAAATCAGGCTCACTGCCACGCACAGAAGCAAATACAGGTTGCTTTGGACGGTAAACGGCCTCTTTAGTTGCTAAAGCGTAACTACCTACTGGTGCACAATGGGCGATATTTTCATTATCAATGAATAAACCTAGGCATGCATCACGCTCTAGGTGTTGGGGAATAGCACGCTTGCTGATTACCTCAACAGAATCACCTAAATTGTAAGCCGAAAAATCTTTACGGTGGATCACTGGAATATATGTGCAGGTTGCTGAGCTATCATGTTCAGTGCTGATTGTCGTTGTTGCTTGGGTGCCTGTATCAATTTGACCCGTTAGGATATAACCAATTGATGTATTTAGGGTCTCAGCAATCTTTTCTAGTTCACGTACTTCGATACCGTATTTACCTGATAGTTTACGGCTCATTGTACCTTGTTGAAGGCTTAATGCTTCACCAAGTTGCTTCTGACTAATACCTTGAACTTTAGCCAAACGCTTAATTCTTTCTAAATATTCCATGTAACTAGCTTCCTGCTTCAAATAGGGGGTGTGAATGAGATAGACATTCTCAATAGTTATAAAACATATTACTCAAAAGTGTAGAAAAGGAATCATTGTTACTTTAAAAGTGGGATTGATTTGGTTAAAGAAATATACCCCAGAGGAAAGATGGGTAAAAAAGGGAACAAAATACGCAGAAAGAAATAAGTTTTGACCATAAAGGTAACGTTTGCGGAAGCAATCTTAATGATTACGTCAATTGAGATATTAGGCAAATAAAATAATTAAAAGTTATAACTTAATGATTTTTAATACTTTAAAAGTAAACTCAAAAGTGTTAAGTAATGTGGTGTTATTTGTTTTTTATTTTTGTAAATTTTGGTTTTATTTGTAAAACAACAACTGCTAGTAACCGTAAAATCAATAATAAAATTAAATAGTTTTCATGGGTATTAATATTAGTCTTGATGATTTTAAGAATAATCATTATTTGATTGTTGTCTTTATAACGTTTAAATGCTTTTTTGGTATTTAAATTTGCTATCAGGCTTGATATTGAGCTTATATTGAAACTAGGTGGGGAAGGGAAGGAATCGAATGCTCTATCTTACATCCAGTATAATTTTTTATGCTGTTATACGTAAAAAGGCCTACTCTCAATGAGAGTAGGCCTTTGCTATTTTATTGGTATTACTTATTAACTGGGGCTGGAGTACGAATTAAGTAATCAAAAGCCCCTAAACTTGCTTTAGCACCTTCACCCATTGCAATAATGATTTGCTTATAAGGTACAGTTGTTACGTCACCAGCAGCAAAGATACCGTTAGCACTGGTATTGCCATGAGCACCAATTTCAATCTCACCACGTGGTGTTAATGCTACTGTTGACTCTTTTAGCCACTCAGTGTTAGGTACCAAGCCAATTTGAACAAAGATACCCGCTAATTCAATGTGCTTGATTTCATCAGTGTTACGATCTTTGTAGCTAATACCTGTAACACGAGTGCCATCACCGACAACTTCAGTGGTTTGTGCCATTTTTATGATATCGATGTTCGGTAAGCTTTCAGCCTTATTAATCAATACTTGGTCAGCACGTAATGTGTCAGCAAATTCAAGTACAGTAACGTGTTCAACAATACCTGCTAGATCAATTGCCGCTTCAATACCAGAGTTACCACCACCGATAACAGCAGTACGTTTGCCTTTGAATAATGGACCATCACAGTGAGGACAGTAAGCGACACCTTTATTACGGTACTCTTGCTCACCAGGGACGTTCATTTCACGCCAGCGTGCACCTGTACTGATGATCACACTGCGTGATTTTAAGATTGCACCACTTTCTAGATAAATATGAGCATAACCGTCGTCAGTATCAGCGGCTTCAACGATGTTATTTACACGTTGCTCGCTCATGATATCAACGTTGTATTGTTTTACATGCTCTTCAAGGCTTGCCGCTAAACGAGGGCCTGTTGTTTCTTGAACAGAAATGAAGTTCTCGATAGACATAGTATCCATTACTTGGCCACCAAAACGTTCAGCAACAACACCGGTACGAATACCTTTACGTGCCGAGTAGATAGCAGCTGATGCGCCAGCTGGGCCACCACCAACAACTAATACATCAAATGGGGCTTTATCGTTTAGGCTTGCCGCTACTTTTTTAGCAGCACCTGTATCTAACTTGTTTAGAATTTCAGTTAAAGACATACGACCTTGGCCAAATACTTCGCCGTTTACATAAACAGTCGGTACCGCCATGATATTACGTTCAGTTACTTCAGCTTGGAAAGCTGCGCCATCAATCATGCTTGCTTTAATGCGAGGGTTGATTGCTGCCATCATATTGAAAGCCTGCACAACATCAGGACAGTTCTGGCAAGATAACGAAATAAATGTTTCAACAACGATGTCTTGATCAAGCGCGGCGATTTGGTCAATAACCGCTTGCTCTAGTTTCATTGGGTGACCGCCGCTATGCAGTAGTGCTAATACCAATGAAGTGAATTCGTGTCCCATTGGCAGACCAGCAAAGCTCATTGAGGTCTGTTTGGTTGGGTTAACCACTTGCATTACTGGTTTACGTACGCTGGCATTGTTATCTTCAATAACACTAACTTTATTATTTAGTTCTGCAATTTCATAAGCAAGCTCATGCAGTTTTTGTGCAGTGTCACTATCATCTAAACTTAATACAAGTTGTACGTCGGTTTTTAAATTTTCTAAATATGCTTTTAATTGCTGCTTCATGTTTTGTTCTAACATAATCTTGCCTTTTTAATTTATTTACGGCTTAACAGTAGATGATGAAAACTGATCTACTGTAATACGACATATTGCCTATATAAAAAGGCTTAAATATGTTTGGAAGGTCTTATAATTGATAAGGCACCAAACATGAGGTTTATGTTTGATGCCTTATTACCTTTAAATAAGCGAATTATTTAAAAGCAGGATGAACAATATTGAGTTTTGAATAGCGATCAAAATGTCATATTGTCATCAAAGGTGAATAAGATTAGATCTTACCAACTAGGTCTAGAGAAGGAGTTAGTGTAGCTTCACCTTCTTTCCATTTAGCTGGGCAAACTTCACCTGGGTGAGCAGCAACGTATTGTGCAGCTTTTACTTTACGCATTAGATCTTCAGCTTCACGACCGATACCTTCAGCAGTGATTTCCATTGCTTGGATAACACCTTGTGGGTCGATTAGGAAAGTAGCGCGGTCTGCAAGACCTTGACCTTCACGCATAACATTGAAGTTATTTGTGATGTTACCAGTTTGGTCGCCTACCATGAAGTAGTTGATTTTACCGATAGTATCAGAGCTGTCGTGCCATGCTTTGTGAGTAAAGTGAGTATCAGTTGATACTGAGAACACTTCAACGCCACGCTCTTGAAGCTCTGCGTAATGGTCAGCAAGGTCGCCAAGCTCTGTAGGACATACGAAAGTAAAGTCAGCTGGGTAGAAGAAGAATACAGCCCACTTACCTAGAACATCTTTTTCAGTGATTTCTACGAAGTTGCCTTCTTTGAATGCTGTAGCGCTAAATGGTTTAATTTCAGTGTTGATCATAATATGGAATCCTTTTAAATATAATTTTAATTTTTTATGCTGTAGTGCAAATCAAATCTCTGAAGCTATTATTGTCGAACCGGGGATATTAAGGAAATCGTTACAGCCGATACATTCAATAGCTAAAACCTATTGTTGGTGTATGGGGCGGTTGGTTGATGATTTATCACCAGTGAGACTGGAGAAACTATTTAGATTGACTACACCTCGGGCCTAACCTGATTAAAGAAAAAGTCCTATTTTATGTAAAAATAAAATAGGACTTTTTAAATATTCTAACCTTCTTACAATCAAGAGAAGCTCAAAAAATCATGGCGAGTTGCTAACTTTATTAGAAAACCATTTTTTGATAAAAAACTAAAATAATGGTGAGAATTTGCCATGACAACTAAATCAACGGATAAATGTGTCGCCAATCGCTCGATAGCCATACCCACCGGTCCGCTGACAATATAAACATGATCTTTATTTAAACTGGTGCCAGTAATTAAATCCTTTATTTTATTTTCTAGCTCGTCCTTTTCAGTATTAACAAGATCATCCCCTAGTTGGTGTCCAAAATAGGCGTCATCAGAAAATAGTTGATCATCAATATTTGTGGCATAACCAACAAACAGTTCTGCGTTGAGTTGCTCAGCTAAAGCAATCGCTTTGAGAAGATAAGGTTTAGAATCGATATCTAGCGCATACAATACTTTTTTATACATCTTTGCCTTCTTTAGGTTTGTTAACCCATGCATATTCTAAGCGAGAGACTAAAGCATGGTACAAAAGTGCAATCAGAACAATTATGCAGCTACCTGCAAAAATTGGATAAAACGCGAAGAGAATACTGGTATGAGCACCTAACATGATCAATAACGGATTCCCCCCAGCAGGTGGGTGCGTAACATTGAGCATTATCATCAGAAAAATACCAACGCCAACCGCCAAGCCTAGAGACCAAAATGTTACAGGCAAAAGGTTAGCAAATATAATGCCTGTGATTGCAGTCGTTAGGTGACCGAATACTACATTTTTAGGGTGGGCTAAAGGACTTTGTGGTAACCCAAAGACCAACACCATTGTGGCACCAAAAGGAGCGACTAATAAATAGTCACCTTTGGCTACACCATCGAAAAAGGCAAGGGTACCAATACATAATGCGGAGCCTGCAGCGGCAACTAACGCAATCATCCATAGTTTATGAGCTGGGTGGGTGATCTTATAATGGATCCCTTTTGGAATATCAGCCATCGTAATACTTACTTATGAGTACAATATATTAATAGTATATGCTAATTTTGACTCAATATGAGGATCGATAATAGCTCATAAGTATTATCTAAGAATGCGGTCATGATCCCACTTTGTTGATCAGCAATAATAAATACCCTATTAAATATATCGATGATTAACGGACAATAGTGGGTAAGGTTGACTGTAGAATTGGATTGAGGTTTTTCAAAAGTATCTCATTGCTATGTAGATAAAATCTTATAGCAGTATTCAATTTTATAGCGATTTTAATTAAGCGATAGTTTCTATTTTCAATGCCTATTGAGATAGTATTTTGCGAGAAAAGCATCATAATCGTGCTATACAAAACTTACAGAAGAAATGAACCATGACTAATTTCCAATATTACTTTCATCAATTTCCTTGCTTTCAATGTAAAAAAAACACAGTAAGCGCTGATCTTGGTTGGTTAACGGCTGCGATGAAAGATGATGTTATCGCGCAAGTCACTGCGATTATTGCGCAAGGCAATGTTGAGCAAGAACTGTCAGTGAACGTTACTTGTACTAAAGACGAAGCTCGTGATTACTTATTGCTGAATTTCTATGGTTATTCAGAAAAAGAATTAGCCAATCCAGTTAAATCAGAAGATGAGCAAGAAGTGGCAGATGAAATAGCAGAGCTATTAGCTAACGGTAGTGATACTGCTGTTTTTGAACACGAAATCGTATTACAAAGCTGTACTGATTGCGATATTGATTAAGAGTCAAACTAAGCGTAATCATTAAACATAAACATGTTCGTCATACGTAATATGGTGTTTTATTTAAGGTGTTAGCAGAATTGATTTTGCTAACGCTTTTTTGTTGCTGCTGTTTTTATATATGATCTTATCGAATTTTAGGCATTAAAAAAGGCCACTTCCTAAGAAGTGGCCCTTTCCAAACGTTTGGTGGAGCTGGCGGGATTTGAACCCGCGTCCAAAATCAGTCTAACAGATGGCGCTACATGTTTAGTCAATCTTTATTCTCGTATCGTCACTGCGAATTGACACGCTATGCTAATACATACCAGAATTCTATTTCGCGGTTCATCTCTCTAGTCAAAGAATCCCTCGCTATCTCGTTTGGGTTTGAACCCCTGTTATTCCCCGTCTTACAAGCGGAAGCTAGGGCAGGAGCGCTCTTAGCAGGGTATTAAGCTGCTAGTGCGTAGTTTTCGTCGTTTGCGACTATTTTTTTGCGGCTGTTTAACGAGGCAAACCGCACCTCGACATGCTCCACAAGCCTTCGTGATCCTGTCGAATCCTGAATCAGCCCCAGATGCATTCGATGTTAGCAGAATATTTAACTAGGTCAATAGCTATATTGTAATTCACTCACCAAGTGATTGATTACTATTCAAATGCTAACATCGTGTTGCATAGGTTGCTTAACGGTTATTGCCTTTCATGATACGAGCTTTATCACGTTGCCAATCTTTGGCTTTGCTATCCGCACGTTTATCATGCAATTTCTTACCACGAGCAGTACCGATTTTCACTTTTACAAATGAAGTACTCCAGTACATAACTAAAGCGACGATGGTATCGCCTTCGCGGTTAACCGAATCTTCTAGCTTTCTCAGTTCACGACGGTTAAGCAATAGCTTACGTACGCGGGTTGGATCAGCGACTACGTGAGTTGATGCTGCATTTAATGGCGCAATGGTTAAACCTGAAATAAAGGCTTCACCGTTACGTAAGAAAACATAACTTTCGGTCATATTTACTTTACCGTCACGGATGGCTTTTACTTCCCAACCCTGTAATACCATACCAGCTTCGTATTCGTCGCCGATGGCAAATTCAAAACGAGCGCTTTTATTTTTTGCAATAGTATTGCTACTTTGCTTTGGTTTTTTAGCCATGTTGACCTCGTAGAGTCATTGTTGCAGTCCCAGAACAAAATCTAATATCGGTGATTTTTCTGGTCGAATAAGCTATTGACGTTACCATAATACCGCTAGATGGTAACTGTTATTTTGGTCGATAGCTCAGTAATGGTATCATTGACTAAACGCAGCGAATAGATTTTATCTTCAGGGTGAGGATGTGTTCGATGAAGGAGAAGCTATGCCACAAATTAGTCGTTCGGCACTGGTGCCTTTTAGTGCACAACAAATGTTTAACTTGGTGAATGATGTTGAATCTTACCCAATGTTTTTACCCGGCTGTGCGGGCAGTAAAATCATTGAAAGTTCGACCAGCCATATGATGGCCTCAGTTGATGTAGCCAAAGCTGGTATACGTAAAACATTTGTCACGCATAATAAATTGGTTGATTTTAATCAAATTCAAATGCAGTTAGTGGATGGTCCTTTTCGAAAATTAGTTGGCGGATGGACATTCACTGAACTTGATGCAACAGCTTGTAAAATTGAATTAAATTTAGAATTTGAATTTACTAGCGGCTTAATTGATGTTGCCTTTGGTAAAATTTTTCGTGATCTGACCAGTAATATGGTGCAAGCGTTCACACAGCGAGCAAGAGAAGTTTATGCATTCTGATCAACCCTTAATTCATGTTGAGGTAGTTTATGCACTGCCTAACGTACAGCGAGTATTAAAGCTCGCTGTTGTTGCTGCGACTCCCATTCAGGCGATTATTGAGCAATCGGGTATTTTAACTATGTACCCCGAGATTGACCTCAAGACCAATAAAGTCGGCATATATAGTCGTAATGTAAAATTAGATGCGACAGCGCGTGATGGGGATCGGATTGAGATTTATCGTCCGTTAATTGCAGATCCGCGTGAGATCCGCCGTAAACGCGCAGAACAAGCCAAAAAAGACGCTGAAAAGTAACGCTTCTTTTTATAGCAGACAATAAAAAGCTCGCCATTTATTAGCGAGCTTTTTTTATTTTTTGAAAACAACTATTTTCTATGAAGTCTGATTAATTCATTGGATCCATGAAGTTAGGACCTTGCTTGTAATCACCTTTCATACTAACAAGCTGGGCCTGTTGGTTGAAAGTTAAGAACAAGTTCTTTTGAACCGGCTTATCATGACCATTTTGTTCGTAGAAAATGTAATTCCATGTGTTGGGGTAACTTGGGTCGACTAACATAGGCGTACCCAGCACATATTGAACTTGTGTTTTCGTCATGCCAACACGCAAGGTATTAACACTTTTCTGTTCTACATAGTTGCCTTGGTCAATATCAATACGATAAACCAAACGTTCAGCGACCGAACAGCCGCTAAGTAAGCCCAACACTAAGGTTAGGGCTGCAATGTTTTTCCAACTCATAGCATCCTGGCTTTTTAGCTTTAACTGCTGCGATGATAAACAAGCTCTTGGCAGAAGTAAAAAGCGGTAAAGAAAAAAAGTAATATATTTTGATATTCGACTACTACTGTCAGCAATAGTTGCATCAATGTTTTAGTTTATTTCATATTTGCCCAAGATGCGAAATTAAATCAAGCCGCAACCAGTAGTTCTTTGGCATTTGCGAGTGTGCGTTCAGTAATTTCACTGCCACCAAGTAGACGGGCTAGCTCTGCGATACGATCATCGGTACTTAATGGACGCATCTGAGTTTCAGTCTGACCATCAGTGGTTTTCTTAGCAACAAACATTTGTTGATGACCACAACCAGCGACTTGCGGTAAGTGAGTTACACACATTACTTGCGTTGATTTGCCCAGCTTTCGCAGCATTTTGCCAACAATAGCCGCTGTTGGACCACTGATACCCACATCAACTTCATCGAAAATTAAACTTGGAGTTTCAACTTTTTGAGCCGTGATCACTTGAATTGCGAGTGAGATACGTGAAAGTTCACCACCAGAAGCGACTTTGCCTAATGGCTGTAATGGTTGGCCTGGGTTAGTTGATACTAAGAAATTAATACTGTCATAGCCTAATGGACTTAGCATCCGTTCTGGATCACTGGTAAGTGCGATTTCAAACTCACCGTGTTCCATACTTAGCATGTGCATGCTTTCAGTGATTTTTTGATCTAATTCTTTGGCGTAACGTTGACGGCTTTTGCTTAGTTTTTCGGCAGCTTCAATGCATTGCTGGCGTAGAGATTCGACATTAGCTGCCATATCTTCTAAACGTTCATCACTGCAATCAAGATTTTCAAGTTCTTTAAGTAAATCATGATGTTTTTGGTAAAGCTCTGCTGGCATAACGTAGTGCTTGCGTGCCATTGACATGATTTTAGCTAAACGCTCTTCAAGATAAATTAACCGATGCGGGTCCATATCTAAGTTATCAAGGTAACTACGTAACTCTTGGCTAGCCTCTTGAACTTGGATGATCGCTTCTTCAAGCATCTGTGGAATAGCACTTAAATTGCTGTCGTATTCCCCAAGATTGTTAACTTGCTGGCAAGCGAGTTGCAGTAATTGCAATGCATTACCATCATCGTTGTCATAAAGAACAGACAGCGCAGTTTGACTTGAAATAGCCAGTTCACCTGAATTTGATAGACGTTTATGTTCTTCTTCAATTTCAGTGAATTCTTCTTCGCCTAACGCTAATTCATCCAGCTCTTTTACTTGGTATTGCAATAATTGTTTTTGGGCTTCGTTTTCATCACGGCTTTGAGTTAAACGTTTTAGCTCATTATGTGCTTGACGCCAGCGTTGGTAAGCACTGCGAGTACGATCAATCAGTAAGTGATGACCAGCATATTGATCTAGCATATGCTGTTGATATTCAGGGCGCATTAGTTGTTGATGAGCATGCTGACCATGAATATTAATCAGTAGTTGGCCTAAGGCTTTTTGTTGCGATGCAGGAACAGGGCTGCCATTAATAAAGCCACGTGAACGGCCTTCTTTGGTGATCACTCGGCGCAAAATACATTCTTCACCATCACTGAGCTCATTATCTTCGAGCCAACGTCGAGCCGCTTGGTTATTGGCCAATAAAAAGGCAGCTGAAATTTCAGCTTTATCTTCATTCGGTCGTACCATTGAGGCTTCAGCGCGATCGCCTAAGCATAAACCTAATGCATCAATCGCAATAGATTTACCCGCACCGGTTTCACCTGTAATAGTGGTCATTCCCGGTTTTAGTTCAAATTGAAGAGTTTTGACAATAGCAAAGTTAGAGATCGTCATGTGCGCGAGCATTGTGTTCACCTGTTTAAATCAACACCTGTTTTTTCATACAGTATATACTGTATCTATAACCAGTAAAGTACTGGGGTGATAATTATTCAGATAAAATGTGACTTAGATTAACTTTTTTGCACTGTTATAAAAAAACCAGCAGATAAATATGCTGGTTTTTAGAGTGATAACTGCCGTTCAGCTTAAAATAGTCGGCTTGACCAGCCTAGTTTTCCACGTAGTACATTGTAGTAACTGTAATTTTTTGGATGAATTAATTGCAGACGGTCTTCGCTTTGATAGATGTGAATTTCATCCCCAGGGCTTACAGGCAGTGAGACTTGACCATCACAGCTTACTTCTAAGGTGCTGCCATTATTGGGTGAAACCAGCAGTTTGATACAGCGATCACCATCTACGACCAGTGGACGAGATGAAAGGGTGTGAGGAAACATCGGCACTAAAGCAATAGCATTTAAACTGGTTGATAGAATTGGGCCGCCACCAGAAAGAGAGTAAGCTGTTGAGCCTGTAGGGGTAGCTATGATTAATCCATCAGAACGTTGTGAGAATGCAAAGCAGTCATCAATATAGACTTCAAACTCAATCATGTGAGCAATTTTATCTGGGTGTAATACTGCTTCGTTTAATGCCGCATTACGGCTTTTAATTTGACCATTGCGATGCACCTCAGCTTCTAACAGAAACCGATCTTCTTTAATAAACTCACCCGCAAGCACTAACTGTAATTGTTGCTCAAAATCATCAGGATCAAGATCGGTAAGGAAACCAAGGTTGCCACGATTAACACCAATAACAGAAATATCAAATCGAGATAATACTCGAGCAGCACCTAACATATTGCCATCACCGCCAACAACAACGGCAAGATCTGCTTTATCACCAATGGTGAGTAAATCACAAAAACAATGCTCAGGTACGTCAATATCGTTGACTAACCGATGATCGACTAACACGTTATAACCTTGTGCAGTTAACCACTCGTAAAGGCTAGAGTGCGTTTGTAATGCCTCCGGATTACGAGGTTTGCCAATTAACGCGATAGTATCAAAAATACGCTTCATGTCCTTGTTCCGACAAATGATGGTGGGTCAGTATAGCCTTAGAAAAAACAACTTGTCGTGGTTTGTTGTCAATATTGGCTTGAATCATTGAACTTCATCCCCATAATATGCTCAAGACTGTTCTAAAAGTAGCGCTTATCCAATTAGGCTACTAAGTGAATAAATACCCTTTTATCTTGGCGGAGAACCAACGCATGACTAACAAAAACCACAATGTACAGGATGAGCAGCTAAATGACGCAGTTGAAGCTGTAGAAGTTGAAGCTGTCGAGGGTGAGTTTGTTGAATCTGAGCAAGAATTATATGCAGCTCGTATTGCTGAACTAGAAGCAGCTCTATTAGCAAAAGATGCAGAAGTTAATGAAGTAAAAGATGCGGCATTACGTGCACGCGCTGAAGGCGAAAACGTTCGTCGTCGTTCTGAGCAAGAAATTGATAAAGCGCGTAAATACGCATTGAACAAATTTGCTGAAGAGTTATTGCCAGTTATTGATAATCTTGAACGTGCTATTGAAATGGCAGACAAGAATAACGAAGCAACTAAAGCAATGATGGAAGGTGTTGAGCTTACATTGATGACCATGACATCCACAGTAGCTAAATTTGGTCTAAAAGTGATTGACCCACAAGGTGAAACTTTTAATCCTGAGTTCCACCAAGCGATGGCAATTCAAGAAAGCACTGAATTTGCACCAAATACCGTTATGGCTGTAATGCAAAAAGGTTACGAGCTAAATGGCCGTGTGATCCGTCCTGCAATGGTGATGGTATCAAAAGCTGCTGCGGGTAATGTGAATACTCAAGCGTAATTTGCAACAAATGATTCAAGGTTTACTTGATGATGTCGCAAAATAAAGCCCACTTCGGTGGGTTTTTTTATTTTTTTGCATTTTTTTTGGGGTCTCCCCTTGAAAAGCAGTCTGGCGACCTTATCTAGTAGTCATAAGACATTAAATGTATTTGTCACGGGGTTATCCCGAACCGCTAACCCATTTGTTATTTTGGGTGTAGTTAAGAACATATAACGAATTTCGGAGATTGTCTGATGGGTAAGATCATTGGTATTGACTTAGGTACAACTAACTCTTGTGTAGCAGTACTTGACGGCGACAAGCCACGTGTAATTGAGAATGCAGAAGGCGAGCGTACAACAGCATCAGTTGTTGCATACACGCAAGATGGCGAAACGTTAGTTGGTCAACCAGCAAAACGTCAGGCGGTAACAAACCCTGAAAACACATTATTCGCTATCAAGCGTTTAATCGGTCGTCGTTTTGAAGACGAAGAAGTTCAGCGTGATATCGAAATCATGCCTTACAAAATTGTTAAGGCTGACAACGGTGATGCATGGGTAGAAGCGAAAGGCCAAAAAATGGCAGCTCCTCAAGTATCAGCTGAAATTCTTAAGAAAATGAAGAAAACTGCTGAAGACTTCCTGGGCGAACCAGTAACTGGCGCAGTTATCACAGTACCTGCATACTTTAACGATGCACAGCGTCAAGCAACTAAAGATGCTGGCCGTATCGCAGGTCTAGATGTTAAACGTATCATCAACGAACCAACAGCAGCAGCTCTAGCTTACGGCCTAGACAAGCAAGGTGGTGATCGCACTATCGCTGTTTACGACCTTGGTGGCGGTACTTTTGATATCTCAATCATTGAAATTGATGAAGTTGAAGGCGAGAAAACATTTGAAGTTCTAGCAACTAATGGTGATACACACCTTGGTGGTGAAGACTTTGATACACGTCTAATCAACTACTTAGCAGACGAGTTTAAGAAAGATCAAGGTATCGATCTTAAGAAAGATCCTCTAGCTATGCAGCGTCTAAAAGAAGCAGCAGAAAAAGCTAAAATTGAACTATCTTCTGCACAGCAAACTGATGTGAACCTACCTTACATCACTGCTGATGCAACTGGTCCTAAGCACATGAACATCAAAGTGACTCGTGCAAAACTAGAATCTCTAGTTGAAGACCTAGTTCAACGTACTCTTGAGCCGCTAAAAGTAGCTATCTCAGATGCTGGTCTTTCTGTTAGCGACATCAACGACATCATCCTTGTTGGTGGTCAGACTCGTATGCCAATGGTTCAGGCTAAAGTAACTGAATTCTTCGGCAAAGAGCCACGTAAAGACGTTAACCCTGATGAAGCTGTAGCTGTAGGTGCTGCTGTTCAAGGTGGTGTACTTGCTGGTGATGTTAAAGACGTTCTACTTCTAGACGTTACTCCACTATCTCTTGGTATTGAAACCATGGGTGGCGTGATGACTAAACTTATCGAGAAGAACACAACTATCCCAACAAAAGCGAACCAAGTGTTCTCTACTGCTGAAGATAACCAAAACGCGGTAACAATCCACGTTATTCAAGGTGAGCGTAAGCAAGCGAGCTTCAACAAGTCTCTTGGTCAGTTCAACCTAGAAGGTATTCAAGCTGCACCACGTGGTATGCCACAAATCGAAGTTACTTTTGACCTTGATGCGGATGGTATCCTAAACGTATCAGCTAAAGATAAGACTACTGGTAAAGAGCAGAAGATCACTATTCAAGCGTCTGGCGGTCTAAGCGATGCTGACATCGAGAAGATGGTTCAAGAAGCTGAAGCTAACAAAGAAGCTGATAAGAAGTTTGAAGAGTTAGTAACTGCTCGTAACCAAGCTGACCAACTTGTTCACGGTACTCGTAAGCAAATTGAAGAAGCTGGTGATGCACTTCCTGCTGATGAGAAAGCAAAAATCGAAGCTGCTGTTGCTGAACTAGAAGAAGCACGCAAAGGCGAAGATAAAGAAGCAATCGACGCGAAAGTTCAAGCGGTTGTTGCTGCATCTCAAAAGCTAATGGAAATCGCTCAACAGAAAGCACAAGCACAACAAGCTGATGGTGCTGGTGAGCAACAAGCTAAGCAAGACGACGATGTTGTTGACGCTGAGTTTGAAGAAGTTAAAGACAACAAATAAGAACGTTAACTATTATTAGTTAACATCTTGTTTAAATTACGGGCGTTTGAGGTTACTCTAACGCCCGTAACTATATCTAGCTAGGTGACAATCAAGTTATGTCGAAACGTGATTTATACGAAGTGTTAAGTGTGGCTCGTGACGCAAGTGAGCGTGACATTAAAAAAGCTTATAAGCGCTTAGCAATGAAGTTCCACCCCGACCGTAACCAGGGTGATGCGGAATCTGCTGAGAAATTCAAAGAAGTGAAATACGCTTATGAAATTCTAACAGACGACCAAAAACGCGCTGCTTACGATCAATACGGCCATGCAGCCTTTGAACAAGGTGGTATGGGCGGTGGCGGCGGCGGCTTTGGCGGCGGTGCAGACTTCAGTGACATCTTTGGTGATGTGTTTGGTGATATCTTTGGTGGTGGCGGTGGCCGTCGTCAACAACGCGCGCAGCGTGGTTCAGATCTTCGCTACAACATGGAACTGACGTTGGAAGAAGCTGTTCGCGGTTGTTCGAAAGAAATCCGTGTTCCAACTTTAGTTGGTTGTGATAGCTGTGATGGTTCAGGCGCTAAAAAAGGTTCATCTGCAACAACGTGTGGTACCTGTCATGGTGCTGGTCAAGTGCAGATGCGTCAAGGCTTCTTTGCTGTTCAACAGACTTGTCCACACTGTCATGGTCGTGGTCAAATTATCAAAGATCCATGTGATAAGTGCCATGGCGAAGGCCGTGTAGAAGAAACCAAAACGCTATCAGTTAAAATTCCTGCGGGTGTTGATACCGGTGACCGTATTCGCTTAAGTGGCGAAGGCGAAGCTGGAGAACAAGGTGCACCAGCAGGCGACTTGTACGTTCAAGTGCATGTTAAAGAACACCACATTTTCCAGCGCGAAGGTAATAACCTACATTGTGAAGTACCAGTAAGTTTCACAATGGCAGCATTGGGTGGCGAAGTTGAAGTACCAACACTTGATGGCCGTGTCAGTTTGAAAGTGCCTGCTGAAATGCAAACGGGCCGTATGTTCCGTATGCGTGGCAAAGGTGTTGATTCTGTTCGTGGCGGTTTACGCGGTGATCTTATCTGTAAGTTGGTGGTTGAAACCCCAGTACATTTAAGCAAGCGTCAAAAAGAGTTGCTACAAGAACTAGAAGAAACGTTTGGCGGTAAAGATGCGAGTAAGCACAAGCCAAAATCAGAAGGTTTCTTTAACGGCGTAAAAAAGTTTTTCGACGATTTAACCAACTAATTCGTCGCAAAAAAGAATAAATAAAAGCCGCTATTCGCACATGCTAATAGCGGCTTTTTTGTAGCTCAATATCGTCATTTCCTAAACCAAAACGAGAATGATGCGGGTTATTATCCGTCGTCTCGGAAGGGAGGTACGAGCTATCCGTGATCTACTTATCACGCGTTTGAGCATAAAAGAAGCCAGTGAAAATATTACCAACAACCTTCAGGTGAACCTTTACTGGTTTGATTAAGTTCTAAAGTTGAGCACTCATCGTTTGTTTGCGCCAGTTTTGGTAGCGCTTTTATCGTGTAGTTAACCGTTGTCGCTTCAATCTCATAATCATAACGTTCATCATTGGCACAAGCAGGACATAATGAGCTAATGATTTGAGAATGATCAATACCATCGAAAACTGAATAATCTTCTCCTCCTGTACGTTTACTCTCCATTGCTAGCTGGATCATTATTAAATCTGTCATTGCTTGAGTACGATGGCCTTTTAGTACATAAGATTGGTACGAAGGATAGGCAATCGCAGTTAAGACTCCAATGATAGCCACTGCAATCAACATTTCGATCAGCGTCACGCCTTTTTGTTTAATCATCTTCCGTAATCTCTTAAATATTCGAATTGACTCGATAACTGATTGATATCCTAACGGTGCTATTTTGCGGTGATGATAAACTCCCGATCAAGTTGTTCTTGGTGAAGAAGAATAACGTTAACAGGGATTTGGGGAATGGCTCGCGAAATTATCACGCACTTTCATTACATACATCATACCGGTGACAGTCAGCGAGGATTTACTTTGTTGGAATTGGTTTTTACCGTAGTGATCATGGGGATTATTATTGCAATGGCAGCCCCGCGTTTTAATGGTTTAATTGAATCGAATAAAGCCAAGCGGTTAGCAACAGAAATCGAGTGGTTATTGGTGCAAGCCAAATCAGAAGCGGTGATGCGTGGGGTTAAGGTGTATGTTGAAAGTAGTGCACCAACAAGCCTACTTACTCGATCTATAGCACCATGGACTATTAGTGCTAAATTAGAGTCAGAACCCACTGTTTTATCGTTAATAGAATCAAGTTCATTTTCTGGTGTAGTGATAACTAACACGAGCAAACTCAATCGATTTTATTTTGATCCTATATACGGTAGACCCAGTGCAAATGGTAGTTATAGCTATAGCAGCGGTGACCATAAGCTTAAAACAACGCTCTATACCATCACTGGGCGTATTTATACCTGCTTAGAATCTGACTCTGAAAAGTTGAGCAGTTATGAGAAATGCTAATCAAGGTTTTAGTTTAATTGAATTACTCATTGCATCATCGGTAGGTTTAATTGCAATCGCTGTTGTAGGTTCGGTTTTTTTATCGGGTTATCAAGCATCTAATAAGCGTTCATTAGAATTATTACTTCAACAAGATGTGAATGATGCCTTTCGACTCATCAAAGAAGATGTACTACGAGCCGGATATGTCTCTGGTGGTCGTTCTAGTTTGAAAATATCAGGGGCAGATAATGTCGTTTATGTAAATGTCGCTAATAATTGTTTAGCATATGTTTATGATGCTACTGATGGCCGCAAATATAATGAATTTATTTATAACGATAAAGATAAAAAATTAGTTTATCGTTCGTCGAATGATGAAATAACAGTTTTAAATGCATGCTCTTTATCTCGATCCCTATCTTATTCATTAATTTATGATAAGCAGATTAGTGTAAATGAATTTGGAATTTTAAATAAACCGATTAGCTCTGCTAGTGCAACCAGTCAATTAATTAAAATTACTCTTGCTGCGTATTTAAATAATGATATCGCAGTGAGTACAGCGAAGTCGATTCAGATTAAAACAAGGAATTGGCAATAATGAATAAGCATCAGCAGTCAGGGATGGCGACATTATTAATTACTAGCATGTTATTAATTGTAGCGTTGTTATTTTCATTGGCGTCATATAAGAACTTATTTTATCAGATTAAGCGTACTCAAAATGAAGTCTTAGCCAGACAAGCACATTGGACTGCTGAAGGTGGGCTGGAGTGTGGTTTTACAGAGTTAAAGCAAAAAAATATACGTCCTGCGGATCCTACCTTTAGTAAAAAATGTACAGAATTAGCATCTGTAATAGAGCTTACAATTGACTATTTTCCATTAGCCATAGATCAACCTAGCTATGAACTAATTAGTAGGTATTCGAAGGCTGAGGTAAAACATGATGTTTCTAAGTTAATTAATTATGGTGGTATAGGCGTTTCAAGTACGTTAGAAACGAGTGGTTCTGTTGAATTAAGTGGTTCTCAACATTTTGTTCCTAATCCAACCGCATCAAAAAAAGATGGATTGTATAAATGCAAATCTATTGTTGCTGGTGGTGAAGTTAACTATGTTGCTGTTGATGGCGGTGAATTACATTTTTTAACAACAGATTCTACGGTGAGCATTCATGCTGGTGGGCCATTGGGGGCAGTAGATTTTACTTGCCATTCAGAGTATCGATCTAATATGTATGATGAAAGTAAGAAACCTAACTATATTGTAGGCCATGGGAAATTTGGAGACATAGTTGAAAACCAAAAGGTAAATGTATTTAAAAATATCTTTGGTAAAGAACTTACAGAGGCTGATCTCGTGAGAGAGGAGTTCAAGAATCATCCCAAAGGAATAGTAATCACAGGAAAAACGTCAGGAGGATGGATTGTTGATTGTAGTAAGAAAATTAAAGATGCTTATGCTACAGGTAAAAGGCGAATTTGGGCTGATGGTAGTTGTGCTATAACGGGAAATATATTAGGAAGTAAAAATGAACTAGCAAATGACGAAGCTATACAGTTGGTTATTTTTAATGGTTTATTTCATATTAATGGTGTTTCTTATATCGATGGATTAATTTATCAATATATCTCACCTAGTTTTAATATTAGGGATGGATGGTTAGATCTTTTTAATAGTGCGAGTTCTATTAATGTTTCTTCTGGTGATCTTTCTAAATCAGTCGCCGAAACTGGTGGCTATGATAAATATGTATTTAATGTATATGCTGCAATTAATATTGATGGAGGAATAGGCGTTGATGCTCCTAATCAAACAATTAGAATTAATGGTTCTATTATTCCTGCCTATAATTCAGATAAAACAGGAAAATATATAAATGTATTAACTTGGCAACAAGGATCTTGGCATGACTTCTAATATAAAAATAGAAAAAGGCTTTAGTCTATTAGAGGTGGTGATTGCTCTTGGTGTGCTTGCTGTTGGGGTATTGGGGCTGGTTAAGATGCAAGCTTATATGGAAGTAAAAGCAGAAAATGCATTAAAGACCTTAGATGCGCTTCATATAGCAGAAGCACAGATGGAGTTTTATCAAACTCGTGCCAGTAATATTAGTGGTGCTACTGGTTTGATTGCTTTTGAAAGCATGGCCGCACCAATTAATTGTCTGCACTCTATGGTGAGTGGCTCTAATTATACGCTTACTTGTGATGCTGATACTTTATCTCTATCTGATGCACTACGAATTATTAATGTTACTGTCAGTTGGAGGGATCGCCGTGGCGTCTCGCAGGCAGTATCTCTCAAAACCGCCATTTCTAAATACAGTGAATTTGATTAAACGACGGCTATCATCGCTAAAAAGACATAATTTAATCCAAATCAAATCATTTTGAATAAAAAATGTTCGAACGGTTTTTTTTTATTAAAAAACTATTGTCAGCCAATAAAATCTCCTTATAATGCGACCTCACTGACACGGACGACGGCGCAAGCGGTTACCGAAAGTCAGTATTGTTCTTTAACAATTTGACCATGCAATCTGTGTGGGCACTCACTGAATAGTTAAGTCGAAAGATTTATCAATAAACTGAGTGACCAATACAAAATAGCCCAATCTATTTATAGAGAAGATTATTTTGGCACAGTTATTTAATTATCATTTTTTAAATGATAAAAAGCTTTAATTTACATTCTTTATTTATAAAGAAAAGGTATTTAAAGTCAGTATTTATTGAGCCGGTCGAAAGACCAACAAAACTTTAATTGAAGAGTTTGATCATGGCTCAGATTGAACGCTGGCGGCAGGCCTAACACATGCAAGTCGAGCGGTAACAGAAAAGAAGCTTGCTTCTTTTGCTGACGAGCGGCGGACGGGTGAGTAATGCCTGGGAATATACCCTGATGTGGGGGATAACTATTGGAAACGATAGCTAATACCGCATAATCTCTTCGGAGCAAAGAGGGGGACCTTCGGGCCTCTC